>JADJCX010000025.1 GCA_016703005.1 Flavobacteriales bacterium | reverse complement strand
TCAAGTGAAGGCCATGAACCGCGCTGGTATTTGGAGCGATCCACCGGCCGAATTGAAGATCGAGGTCTTGCCACCTTGGTACAGAAGCTGGTGGTTCTATACCGCCTTGGTGATCGCAATGGGCAGCGGCGCGTATTCGTTCATCAAAGTGCGTGAACGACAATTGAGGTTGAGGAACCAAGTGCTTGAAATGCGTGTTGAAGAACGTACGGCCGAAGTGGTCGCTCAGAGCCAAGAGATCGGCAAGCAGAAGGTGCGTATCGAAGACCTGCTGCTCAATATCCTACCAAAAGAGATCAGCGAGGAGCTGAAGGAAAAGGGCTGGGCCACGGCGCGCAGCCACAAGGCCGTAACGGTGGTGTTCACCGATATGAAAGGATTCACCCGTGTCGCCGAGAAGATGTCCCCGGAAGAATTGGTCGGCGAACTCAACGACTGTTTTATCCACTTCGATGCGATCATCGACAAGTACGGCATCGAGAAGATCAAGACCATTGGTGACAGTTACATGTGCGCAGGCGGTGTGCCAACGCACGATCCACATCACGCCCACAAGGCGGTGCTCGCCGCGCTGGAGATCCGTGAGTTGATGCGTGTGTGGGCCGAGGAACGCACAGCATCCGGCAAAGAGCCGTGGGTGTTGCGCATCGGGTTGCATACGGGGCCGGTGGTGGCGGGTGTTGTAGGCAAACGCAAATTCGCGTACGACATCTGGGGCGATACGGTGAACACAGCAAGTCGTATGGAGAGCAGCGGATTGGCGGGTGAGGTGAACATCAGCGGCGCCACCTACGAACAGGTAAAAGACATTGTTGAGTGTGTCTATCGCGGCAAGGTGAACGCCAAGAACAAGGGAGAGATCGATATGTACCTCGTTATGCGGATCAAGGAGCAGTACAGCGCCGACGACCGCGGCACGGCGCCAAGCCCAGCCTACCGGAAAACGATGGGTTTACGTGAGCCGGAGCAACAACTCGCGTAGCTCCCAGAGCATCATCGCGGTCGCGCCCCATACCTCCCGGCCGTGCAGTTTGAAGCACGGCACCGAGGCATCGACGCCAACGATCTGCACGTAGCGTTGGGTGCGACTGAGAGAAGTAGGATCCAGCAGGTCGCTGATCGAAGTCTCAAATACCTCAGCCACTTCGCGCACATCGGGCGTGTAGACAGGTGAAGCGGGCAAGAGACCTACATAAGGCGAAACCAAGGATCGGCTTGGCGGGATGTACACGGTGCTCAACGTTCCGATGACTTCAACGGAAGCACCCTGCACACCGATCTCCTCTTCAGCTTCGCGCAACGCGGTTGACCGCAGATCGACATCTCCCACTTCCCAACGCCCACCTGGGAACGCGACTTGTCCGCTGTGAACCCCATCGTATTGCGGACGTACGATCAGCGTAGTGCGGAGCGTATCCGCCGCCGGATGCAGTAGCACCAATACGGCGCTCTCACGTGGCGATTTGTCCTGCTTGCGGGCTTCGTCGATCGCCGCGGTGCGCCAACCGGATAGTTGCAAGAACCCTTCGTGACCAGGCAACGGGCCTTTGAGCGCTTCGCGCAATCCTGCTATGAGATCGGATGCGGCACTTGACATCATTCGCTCCGAAGGTCAGCCGCAAGCAACGCTGCTTCCTCCTTGTATGCTTGCTGGGGTGAAGAGGCGATGAGGGTCGCGGCTTGCAGCGCCCGATCGCGCTGATCGCTGCATAAGAAGCACAGCGCACGGTACCATTCGATCTGGTCCTTGAACACCTTTCCGCCATCGCGCTCAAGGAAATCGAGTTGCAACTCGGCGTCAAAGGGCTTGCCGAGTGCGATCAGGCTGTTGGCCAAGTACAGTCTGATCTGCTGCTCGGGGGCATAGCCGCTCAAGTAGGTTGAAAGAAGTTCAGAGGCTGTCGCATGATCGCCTTCGGCATATGCTCGCATCCCATCGAGCAGGACTCCGTTCTTAGCTGTCCGCGCTCGGCCGCTGATCATGTCGGGGTAAGGCACGAAATGGTCCTCGCATGTTGCCGGTGCATTGCATCCCAGCAAGGCCAGTGATATCAACCCAATTGCTGATCGCATGGCGCCAAGGTATCCGCGCCGGTATGCTGCTATGGAACTTGCCATTGCACAATGCGTTTGTCGTCCCCTGCCGTAACCAGCGAACCGTCGGGCAACCAGAGAAGGGCATTCACTGAGTGTGTATGCCCACCGGCGGCCCGATCCAAGCGGGCCAACGGTTCGAGGCTTTGTGCATCCCACACTTTTGCTGTCTTGTCCCGGCTCGCGGTCGCTAAATACCGCCCGTCAGGGCTGAAGGCGATCGAGTAGATGGAGCCTTGATGTGCTGGAACATCCAACACTTGTGCCCACTGGCCGTGCATGCGCCATGCACGCATGTGCCCATCGCGCCCGCCGGTGATCAGCACTTGTTTGGTCGGGTGGAAGGCCAGGCCGTAGGCCCCGTCAACGTGTGCGTTCAGCGTTATCAATTCGTTGAAGTCGATGGTGTCAAGGATCAGCACAAAACCATCGTTGCAACTGGCAGCCAGCCACTGGCCATCATTGCTCAGCGCCAAACCACGCACTTTGGCCGAACCCAGCGGATCGCCGCGCGAGTTCCATAGCGGGCCAATGCCAAAGACCGATCGAACCTTCGCCACCGGCCGAGGCCAGCAATGTGTTCGCATTCAGCGGCAACAGCGCGAACGCGCCTTTGGCGTGCAGGCGGAGGTTCCGCACTTCACGTTGTGTTATCAGGTCCAAGACATGGATCGCACCATCATCCAGGCCGGCCAAAATGTGGTAGTTCATGTGGCACACGCTGAACACCGGCCGGGGAAGCTGGGCAATGCCGGTCCCGTCGTTCGGTGTGCCGCAGTTCCACCTGACCACAGTACCGTCGCTACCTGCGCTGAAGAAGGTGCCAGGCTCCGCAGCAGGCGCCAGTGCGTATACGGCGCTACGGTGGCCGGTGTATGTGTTGAGTAGCCGCAAGGGTCGGAATGTCCGGGGCGCAAAGGTGCGCTCATGGGGCACACTGACCATTCGTCATGCAATACCCCACTGCACGGTTGTTGATCCACATGCGCCGCTACTTTCGGCCACGCTTACCAAAACGGTCCCGCGAAGTCGGGCACAACAAGAATGAAATACATCGGATACATCCTGCTCGGCATCGTCGTACTGCTGGGTATCTGGTTCTTCAGCACCTATCAAGGCATCATTGGTGCGGACGAAAAGGTCGCCGAGCAATGGAGCAATGTGGAAGTGGCCTATCAGGCCCGTGCGGACAAGAGCAAGAATCTCTTGGAGATCGTGAAGGGTGCTGCCGGTTACGAAAGTCAAACGTTGAAGGACGTGGTTGAGGCGCGCAGCCGTGTTGCCGAGATCAAGATGGATGCGAACGACCTCACACCGGAGAAGATGAAGCAGTTCGAAGAGGCGCAAGCCCGCTTGGGCGGTGCCCTTAGCCGGTTGCTCGTGGAGCAGTATCCGAACCTGCAAGCAGTGCAAGCCTTCCGCGATTTCCAGACCCAATATGAGGGCATGGAGAACAGGATCAGCACCGCGCGCCGTGACTTCAACACGGCAGCCCGCACGTTGAATACCAAGATCAGGGCGTTCCCTGGCTCGATGGTCAACAGCCTGTTCGGCCTGAACGTTGAGCACAAGCCCTACTTCGAAAGCAAGGAAGGCACAGAGGAGGCGCCCGACATCAAGTTCGAGTGAGCACCCACGGTGCGCAACCGCGCAAAGCCGTTGAAGCGGCCGATTTCCTGACATCCGCAGAACTCTCGCAGGTGCGCCAAGCCACCAAAGAGGCCGAATTGCGCACCAGCGGTGAGATACGTGTGCACTTGGAGGACCATGTGGAAGGTGAGATACTCGACCACGCCGCGCTGGTGTTCGAAGAATTAGGCATGCACCGCACGGCAGAGCGAAACGGAGTGCTCATCTACGTGAGCGTTGCCGACCACCAACTAGCGGTTATCGGCGACAAGGGTATCCACGAAAAAGTGGGCGATGGATTCTGGGCTGATGTGATCGCGGCCATGTTGCCCGCGTTCAAAGCCGGAACCCCCGCTGCAGGGTTGGTGTTGGGTGTCGGCATGGTCGGTGAGAAGCTCCGCCATCTATTCCCGCGCTTGGCAAGTGACCGCGATGAACTCAGCAACGACGTGAGTATCGGATGAAACGGTCGTTGCTCCTCTTCACGTTGCTGCTCGCGTTGGTCCCAACCCGTGCGCAGGAAGATTGCATACCGGCCAAGCCAACGGACGAGAGGCATTTGGTTTGGCAATTCACGCAGTTGCTTGACCAAGGCGAAGCGCAGCAACTCGATGCCAAACTCACGGCATTCGCCCAGCGCACGAGCAACCGCATCGCCGTCATCATCGTGGACACGCTTTGCGGTCTTGAACCGGTGGACTACGCCGTGGGGATCGGTCGGGCATGGGGCATTGGTGGGGCGGAGTTCAACAATGGCGTTGTGCTATTGGTGAAACCTAACGGCGGGAAGGGCAGACGCCACGTCTTTATCGCTCCTGGCTACGGATTGGAAGGCGCGATCCGGATCTGGCCTGCAAGCGCATCATCGAAGATGAGATCCTGCCGCAATTCAAGGATGGGCGCTATGCAGATGGATTGAACGGGGCCGTGGACAAACTGATGGGATTGGCCGAAGGGGAGATCAGTGCACAGAGCTATTCGAAACCTTCCGTACCGTGGGTTCCGATCGTCTTTGCCGTTGCGTTCTTCTTCTTGGTGATCGCGCTGAAAGCTGGCCAGACCCGTCGTTACGCGCGGATCAACGGTATCGACTTCTGGGTAGCCTGGGCGCTCCTGAACCAAGCCACGCGTAACAGTCGTGGCAGTTGGGGAGGGTTCACTGGCGGTGGCGGCGGTGGCGGGGGAGGTTTCGGCGGATTCGGTGGTGGCAGTTTCGGCGGCGGTGGGGCCGGTGGATCCTGGTGAACATGAGCTACGGAAAGTGGATAGTAGGTGGTCTGGGTTTCGCTGTAGGCGGACCGATCGGCGCGTTGGTGGGCTTCACACTTGGTTCCTTGTTGGACCGGAGCGCGGAAGCAGGCGCCGCGTCAGCGGGCCCCAAGACCGAGCATAGGTCGCGCTCGGAAGGGCAGCACCGTCAGCAAGCGCAAGCTGGTTCCGGCGACTTCGCCATGAGCCTTGTTGTGCTTACGGCTGCCGTTATGAAGGCCGACGGCAAGGCAACCCAACGCGAACTTGAATTCGTGCGGCGGTTCTTCCTGCAGCAGTTCGGTGAAGCAAAGGCAAAGGACCTGCTGGTGGTGCTGCGCGATGTACTGGAGAGGGACATCCCCGTAGGGCAAGTATGCGAGCAGATCCGGCAGAACGTGCCGCACCCCGCACGCTTGCAGTTGGTGCATTACCTCATTGGTATTGCGGCAGCCGACGGTTCCGTGCACGCATCGGAACGTGAAATGGTGCGACGCATTGCAAATTATCTTGGGATCAGCGAGCGCGACTTGGACAGCATGAGCGCCATGTTCCGCAAGCCCAGCGCCAGCAGTGCGTATGAGATACTGGAGATCGAGCGGACAGTCACCGATGAAGAAGTCAAGAAGGCCTATCGCCGTATGGCCATGAAGCACCACCCGGACCGCGTGGCGCAGATGGGTGAAGCCGTGCAGAAAGCCGCGGCCGAGAAGTTCAAGAAAGTGCAGGAGGCGTACGAACGTATCCAAGGCGAGCGCGGCATGAAGTAGCGACCGCTACATTCGGTGCATGCCTGCTACTGTCGATCGGTTCTGTCATCAATGCGGCGAAAAGCTGCTGGGCAGGTCGAACAAGAAGTTTTGCGACGACGCGTGCCGGAGCCTACACCATTACACTGCCAATAACTCGCCGATAAACTATGTGCGCAATGTGACGAACACCTTACGTCGCAATCGGCGTATCCTGGAGGAGTTCATTCCCGATGGTAAGCCGCTGCGCGTTCACCGGGAACGGCTGCTGCAAAAGGGCTTCGACTTCAATTATCACACACACGTAAGCCGCACGACCACCGGCAACAACTACGTGTTCTGTTTCGAATACGGCTACCTGCCGCTGGAGAATGACTGGTATACCGTGGTACTTCGAACCGAATACCTGGAACGATCGGGTGATCTTCCCCGAAGGAAAGAATGATCCAAGGTGGAGCGAAGGCGACCCGATCAGTTCAGCGCCCAGATGATGAATACGATGGCGCCGAGGACCATCAAGCCGACCAATACCGGTCCGCCGATCTCGTTCTGTTCGGCCTCTTGAGGAATAAAATCGTTGTGTTGATCGTGGTTGCTCATGACCTTTGTTTCGCGGGCCGAATATAGAAGCGGCCAACTGCTGTCGGCGACAAGCATCCGGGACTTATCCCCGATCAATTGAGGCTGAACGTCGGGGTGCGCTGCACCATTCGGGCGATCACTGCGCTTTCGTTGCGGCGCATGCGACCGATCATGGTAGCTACCTGTTCGTCCAGCTCACGATCGCTAAGCTTGCTCACATCCTTGTAAACCGGCAGGCTAGTGCGGCTCTTCAGGATCAAGGCTATTTTGTATGCGCGTGACATGTGGTTCCGGCTAGAAGACGTAGGCCTTACCGGTAGGGATGCCTGCGGAATGTGAATGATCGGTTAACGGTTGTAAAGGACCATGGAACGGCCGCGCCCAGCACAACTGCGGGTGAGACGAAAATCGTTTTTACCCTGACAATAAGAAGGTTAAGAAGCTTTCGATGGCCTATTGACCGTGAATGGGGCCATACAAGCCATAGACGATCGGATTCCCGGCTCGAACCCTTACCTCGACTTTCGGGGTGCCGGTCCAGCGGCCGGTTCGGTTCTGCACATAGGCTTTGAAATGAAGCTGACGGTCGCGTTTCTCATAGTCGGCCATGTTGAAGGCCAGATGAAGGGTTACACTATCAGACCGGATTGTGCCGGCCTCCTTCACATGCGATTCCCGGAACGCAATGCTCTTGCCCCTGTCGAACAGGTCGCCAGCCAGCGTAATGTCCGAGCCTATTCGATATGGGAATGTTGCCCTGACCTCGATAACGTCATTCGGCCCTTGGATCAGCTGGGATATACCCGCCTCAACGATCGCGGGGAATTCAACCACCGTGCTATCACTCCAGATGGGCAGGTTCAACTCCCGCGACAACCCCGCACGGAACGGACGGCCTGCTTTGGCGAAATGAAGTATGCTGCCTTCGCAGAAGTTCTCTACACCGCTCAACACTGGAAAGAACTCTTGCACCATGCTGGGAAGCTCCGGCCGGGTTGAAGGTGTGATGCCCAGATCTACGCTGACCAATTCAGGGTCCAAGAGCAATTCGCCCAGATCATCGGCATCTATGATAGAGGATGTCAATACATAGTTGGGTCCATCGCCGTACCGGTCGATACGTGCGAAATAGAAATCGAGGATACCCTGCTGCATGTCAACGATGGCCAATCCCCCATGTGCTTGTTGAGCAGAGGCTACGTTCGAGAAGGCTTCGTACTTGCTTGCTTGGAACAGGGTGTAGTGATCCCGTTCCACAACAAGGCCATGCACACCGAGCGCTGCAAGAATGCCGACCGCTGGAAGGGTCCATTTGAAGGAGAGTTGCGGGAACCCGTGGAACGCAGCGAGCAGGAGACACGGGAACGAGAACAGCAGCATGCTGTACTGTAGCACGGGGGCTCGCCAGATCGAGTAGACGTACCCGATGATCAGTGGTGCGAGTCCCCAGAAAATGAGCAGCCAAGGCAATGGCTCGCGCCATCGTTTCGTCCGGATCGAATTCACCACGCCGAACAGGACGATGGCGAGGCATGCGATCGCCAATGGCCAAGAGTACATGAAGATCCAGCGCAGGTAGTCTTCCAGCCAGTACGGACCGGGCGGGGCGAGCCAATCCGATAATCCACCCTTGCTGAATTGATGCATCAGGATCGGGATGTTCGGCAAATAGAGCAGCACCGCAATGCCGCAGGCGATCGCATAAGCCTTGGCCTGTCCGGGGCGCAGGAGCGCGAAAGCGCTGATCGAAACCAATGCGGCAAAGAGCATTGCGAAATGGTGCGTGTACGCCGAAAGCACCGCAGCCAGTGCGAAGCCCGAAAGCGCGCGTCGTCGGCCGCTACCCACGTAGCGAGTAAGCTGGTCCAACAAAAAGGCGCAGGTGAAGAAGCCGACAGCGTACGGCCTGGCGATCTGGCTATACATCACCGAGTACTGCATGGTGGCCAGCAGCGCAAGCACGACAAGAGCGACCGTGGTGTTCGTCCAAGCACTCGCGAAACGGTAGAGGAAGAACAGTGCGGCAAGGCCCATCACCATGAACGGAAACTTCACTGCGTCTTCGCCGGTACCGAAGGCGCGCGTCCAAAACCACTCGAACACCTGCACACCGGGCGGGTGCGTGTCGCCTATCCGCACCCCCTGCTCGATCGTTTCGCTGAGTGTTGGGAACAAACGCAGCAGCGCGCTCAACTCATCGTGTGTATAGGGAGTGCCTGGGTAGCGAAGCGCCAAGGCCAAGAGCACTAGCGCCCAAAAGATCCATTTCTCCCAGCGTTGGCCGGGGAGGCGGACCGAGCATCCTTGCTGGAACCGATCGAGCCAATGTGATGTGCTGTGTTCCATGCCGAGCACCTCTGTAGGCGATCAACCTTCCCGGTCCATCTCGCGCTTTACGTCCCTTTCCTTGATGCTCTCACGCTTGTCGTGAAGCTTCTTGCCCTTGGCCAAGGCGATCTCGAGCTTGGCAAAGCCGTTCTTCGAAATGAACATGCGCAATGGAACGATGGTGATGCCTTGGTCCCGCAGCTTTTTCTTCAGTTTCTCCAACTCGACCGTGTGCAACAGCAGCTTGCGATCGCGCTTGGGTTCGTGCACATAGTGAACATTCGTGCCATAGGGATTGATCTGCATGTTCCGCACCACCAAGTCATTCCCGTTGAACGTGCAAAAAGCTTCATTGATGCTGGCGCCACCGGCACGGATGCTCTTGATCTCGCTACCCATCAGCACCATGCCGCACTCGTAAGTGTCCAACAGGTGGTACTCGAAAGATGCTCGGCGGTTCTTCGCCTCAATGATCGTGCTCACGCGGCGAAGGTCGACGCTGGAAGACTATGAACGTGCATCACCCCAGCGCCACGTCCAGTATCATCATTACGATGAAGCCGCCAATGAAGCCCAGCGTTGCAATGTCAGTGTACTTGTCCTGCTGTGTTTCCGGGATCACTTCTTCTACCACCACATAGATCATGGCCCCTGCCGCGAATGCCAAGGCGTACGGGAGGACGGATTGCATGTGCATTACAGCAACGGCACCAATGACCCCCGCAATGGGCTCCACGATCGCGCTTAACTGACCGTACCAGAAGCTGCGGAATTTGCTCACACCCTGCCGTCTCAAGGGCATGCTCACCGCAAAGCCTTCGGGAAAATTCTGTAAACCGATACCGATCGCGAGGGCGACCGCCCCACCGATGCTGGCTTCGGGCATGCCCGCCGCCACGCCGCCGAACAGCACACCCACTGCAAGGCCTTCAGGTATGTTGTGCAAGGTGATGGCGAGCACCAACAGCGTGGTACGGTGCCAATTGGTCTGTGGCCCCTCGCTCTGTTTCGGGTCGAAGTTGATGTGCAGGTGGGGGAGCACCTTGTCCAAACCGAAGAGAAACAACGCACCAAGGCCAAAGCCCACAGCAGGCGCCAGCCACGGAATGTTGCCCATGCGCTCGCTCATTTCAATGCTCGGGCTCAAGAGGCTCCAGAAACTAGCGGCTACCATGACCCCCCGGTAAAGCCAAGCATGCCGTCGAGCCATTTGCGCGATGCATTGCCGAAGAAGAACACGAGTGAAGAACCCGCAGCGGTGACCACCCAAGTGAAACAGGTGGCGATGAACGCTGCAAGAATGGGGTCGATGGAAGAGAAGAAGTCGAGGATCGTTTGCATGTTCAGGCTGGTTCTACTTGCAAATGGTGTATCACGGTCTTGCTGAGATTGAACGGAGCGCCGGTCTTCGGTTTCACATCCATACTGCCGTCGAAAACATGTACATCCTGCACGTGCAGATAACTCCCAATGCGCAAGCCACGTGAGTCAAGCAAGCGCAGGAGCCCGTCGGTGGTTTCGCTGACAGCTGCGATCCGCACTGATTCACCGGGGCCGCACATTTCGAGCCGCTTGGTTTGGCGCAAACGCACTTTCCCATCCTTGCCGGGTATTGGATCGCCGTGCGGGTCGAACGCAGGATTACCCAAGAAGTCGTCCAACTTGTCCACGAGCTTGGGGCTTTGGATGTGCTCGAGCTGCTCGGCCACCTCGTGCACTTCATCCCAACCGAAGCCAAGTTGCTCCACGAGGAAAGTCTCCCATAGGCGGTGCTTCCGCACCAAAGCAACGGCCTGTTCGCGACCCTCGCGGGTGAGTGTTACACCTTTATAGGGCTGGTAGTTCAATAAGCCCTTTTCCGTCAGTTTCTGGAGCATCACCGTAACACTGCTGGTCTTTGTGCTCAGGCGTTCGGCAATGGCATTTGTGCTAGCGATCCCGTCCTCCAACAAGCGATGGACGGCTTTCAGGTGGTCTTCTTCCGCGCGGGTCAGCATGTGGTCACGAAAAGTTGGGCGAAAGTAGGAGAATAATTAGATGCGTCTAAAAATATAATTAGTTTCGGCCCATCATGTCAAGGCACTACATCTACCGTCCGCTTGCTGTTATGGCTGTTCTATCAGCCGTCGCGTGCAGCAAACTGCTCCCGGAAGCCCCCCCCGATGATTCGCTTCTCGATGGACCGGTTGCAGGATTGACAAGCGCCGAACTCCAGCGCTTCCTAGCCGGCGATGTGGCGTTCAACGATGAAATATTCAACAGCGCAAGCGGCCTCGGGCCGCTGTTCGTGGCGCCCTCATGCGGGAGTTGCCATGCGGGCGACGGCAAGGGGCACCCGGTGAACGCGCTCACACGCTTCGGGCAAACCGATGCAAATGGAAATCAGTACTTGGACATGGGCGGGCCGCAGCTACAGCACCGCGCGCTTCCTGGCTATTCGCCGGAAACGATCCCGATCGGCACGACTTCCTCCGTGCTTTTGGCACCAGCCAATACCGGCTTGGGTTTCATTGAGGCGGTCAGCGATGCTGACATCCTTGCCATGGCCGATCCGAACGATATGGACGGCGATGGCATCTCCGGGGTGCCGAATTGGATCGCTGTGAAGGCCTATTCCACACTGCGGCCGAACGCGGTTGAACAGAACGGGAAGTACATAGGCCGCTTCGGTAAGAAGAGTGCTGCGTATGACCTCTTGCAGCAAACGGCGGGCGCATACGCTCAGGATATCGGCGTCAATTCCGCGTTCGAGCCGTTCGATGTGTACAGCGGAAATGAAGTGGACCCGGAAGTGCCGAATGTGATTGTACACGACGTGGTGTTCTACTTGCAAACACTGAAAGCACCCATCCAACGGCGGCAGACCGATGCCCATGTGGTGCGTGGAGGGGAGGTGTTCAACCAGATCGGTTGTGTCAAATGCCACGTAGCCGAACTGACGACCGGACCTTCACCTATCGCCGCGTTGTCGAACAAGTCCTTCCGACCATACTCCGATCTCCTGCTCCACGACATGGGCCTCGGGCTCGACGATGGATACACGGAGGGCAGCGCGCTTACCAGTGAATGGCGAACACCACCGCTGTGGGGGCTTGGGCTTGCGGAAGATTCACAAGGCGGAGCCGTGTACTTGATGCATGATGGAAGGGCGACCAGCATTGAGGAAGCGATCCTGATGCACGGTGGCGAAGCAACGGTGAGCCGCGAAGCTTTTGTGCAGTTGTCCATGATCGATCGCGATGCGCTGTTGGCATTCCTCAAGAGTTTGTGACATGTTCCAGCGCCTCCGCATTCTTAGCTCGATAGCAGTCGTTGCCCAAGTAATGGCGGTGCATGCGCAAGTCGACAGTGTTGTTGTTGATACGAGTTCCACCGACAGCGCCTCACAACGCCTGAACATGGACGCCGTGTACGCACGGCAGTTGAACACGCTCGGGACATCCGCCGTCGCCCTTGGTGGTTACGCCGAAGCCCACGCCATGTTCGCTGGCACCGATGGCGTGAACGAAGGGTGGTCGTTCGTGATACCACGACTGACATTGTTCGTTTCCGCTGACATCAACGACCGCATCAGGTTCCTCACCGAGGTCGAATTGGAAGAAGGCGGACGCGAGATCAACATCGAGTACGCTGCGCTGGATCTGGTATTTCATCCGCTCTTCACGGTTCGCGGGGCGTGGTGTTGAACCCCATCGGTGCCTTCAACCAGAACCACGATGGTCCCCGCTGGGACTTCATCGAACGTCCTCTCGCTTCCACCACGATCATTCCCGCCACATGGAGCAACGTTGGTTTCGGGGCGTATGGAAAGACGAGCAATGGCATTTGGACATGGGGCTACGAGGCTTATCTCACCAACGGCTTCGACCATCGGATCATCGACAACGATCAAGGGCGCACCTGGCTCCCGGCCAAAGGAGAACAGCGAGCGGTTCACGGAGAGTTTCAACGGGTCGGCCATGACGACACTGAAGACAGCATTGAGACATCACCGGTTCGGCGAAGTCGGGTTGTCGTGGATGGGCGGGGTGTACAACAAGTTCCAGGACGATGGCCTTGAACTGGACAGGCGAAGAAGGGTCGACGTGTATGCGATCGACTATAACAACGAAATCGGGCGTTGGGGTACTGCGATAACGGGCGAATGGGTAGTTGCGCACATTGATGTTCCGGAAGTGCACTCGCCGCAATATGGCCGGTTGCAGAGCGGAGGGTTCATCGATGTGGTGCAAAGGCTGTTGCAGCGCCGCATGCTGGGTTGGGACAACGCACGGCTTGAAGTCGCCGGCCGCTTCGAAACGGCGGACTACAACAATGGCGTATTCGAAACCACGAGCACCAACATAGGCGATTGCGTGAAGGCCTTTACCGTGGGGTTGGCCTTCCGTCCGGTATCGGGCACAGTGATCCGCGCCAACTTCAGCGAGTCATGGACGCGCGACGTGTTCGAAAACCCAGCGTCGCGGAGTGCTGCGATCGCGGTGGGGCTTTCAACGTATTTCTGAACGCTGCTCGGGCGCTTCTACTTTCGCGCCCCGATGTACGGACTGCTGCGCCCACTGCTTTTCCTGCTCGAACCCGAGCGCGCTCATAGGCTGACGTTCAAACTGCTGGAATTCGCGAAGCACATCCCCGGTGCACTGGCGCTGGTCGGCGGCCGGCGGGCTTCGGAGCGCGCGGCAGTGGAAGTCATGGGTTTGAGGTTCAGCGGCCCCTGTGGGTTTGGCAGCGGGCATGGACAAGAACGCGGAGCATGTGGATGCGCTTGGCGCGGATCGGCTTCAGTCATGTGGAGATCGGAACCGTAACACCCTTGGCCCAGCCCGGCAACGACCGTCCGCGATTGTTCCGCCTGAAGCCCGATCGCGCGCTCATCAACCGGATGGGCTTCAACAATGACGGCATGCTCGCGGCTGCGGCGCGACTGCGCAACCGTCCGAAGCATGTCATTGTCGGTGGCAACATCGGCAAGAACAAGGCAACACCCAATGAGAATGCGGTCGATGATTATGTGAAGTGTTTCGATTCGCTCTTTCCAGTGGTGGACTACTTCACCGTGAACGTGAGTTCACCGAACACGCCCGGGTTGCGCGCGCTGCAGGACAAGGGGCCATTGCTTGAGTTACTCCATGCCTTGAACGCACGCAACGCTGCACAGCCTATGAAAAGGCCATTGCTGTTGAAGATCGCTCCGGACCTGACCAATGAACAATTGGACGATGTTGTGGCCGTGGTGAAGGAGAGCGGCATTCAAGGTGTAGTGGCTACGAACACTACCATTTCACGTGCCGACCTGGAAACGAGCGCGGCGGAGGTGGCCGCCATGGGTGCCGGAGGTTTGAGCGGCGCGCCTGTGCGCCAGCGGAGCACTGAAGTCGTACGATACCTGCGCGATCGATTGCCGAGACCTTGTGTCATCATCGGTGTCGGGGGCATCGATAGCGCTGAAGCTGCGATGGAAAAGTTGGAGGCCGGTGCCGACCTTGTGCAGGTGTACACGGGTCTGGTATACGAAGGACCAGCGCTGCTGAAGCATATCAATGAAGCATACGCGGAATGGAAACGCCCGAAGTGAAGATCATTGAATGCCCGCGTGATGCCATGCAAGGGTTGCATGCGTTCATCCCAACCGACGTGAAGGTGAGCTACCTGAACGAGTTGCTGAAAGTGGGCTTTGATACCATCGATATCGGCAGTTTCGTCAGCGCCAAAGCGATCCCGCAGTTGGCCGATACCGCCGAGGTGCTTTCACGGATCGACACCACCGGCTCACGGAGCAAGCTGCTGGTCATTGTAGCGAACGAGCGTGGCGCCGAAGATGCCTGCAAGCAACAAGGGGTCACCTATCTGGGCTATCCGTTCAGCATCAGCGAAACGTTCCAGCAGCGCAACACGAACACGAGTATCGAGGGTAGTTGGGAACGTACGGAACGCATAGCGGAGTTGGCCAATAAGGCTGGGAAGGAGTTGGTCGTCTACATCAGCATGGCCTTCGGCAATCCTTATGGCGACCCATGGAACGCCGCCATCGCATTGCGTTGGACCGAGCGGCTGGTGAACGAATTGGGTGTGCGGATCATCTCGCTTGCCGATACCGTTGGTGTTGCGAAGTCCGAGGATATTTCCGCCATGTTCAACGCACTCATCCCCGCAATGCCTGATGTTGAGTTCGGTGCACATCTGCATGCCCGCCTTGACAACTGGAAGGTGAAGACAGACGCTGCATGGATGGCGGGTTGCCGCCGTTTCGACGGCGCCCTGAAGGGCTACGGTGGCTGCCCGATGGCCGAGGATGACCTGGTCGGCAACCTCTCGACCGAGTTGTTCGTGGCGGACCTGGAAAGTGGCGGAACCGTGACCGGTCTGGACCACGTGCAACTGGAACGCTGCCTGCAACAGGCGCTGACGGTGTTTCCGCAGTGATCCGCTCACAAGGTGCGATCAGTGCGCACCTTAGCGCAATGAGAACCGCGCTTCTTCCCATAGGCTTGTTCGTATTGCTGCTGGCTTCTTGCAACGTCACCAAGCAGCTCGACAAGGCGAACACAAAGGCCTACGATTCCAATGCGTTGGAGCCAAAGATCTTCACCGATCCTGCTGGCCCGCATTTCACCTGGGTGAGCCGTTCGCTTGGCCAAGGAACCAAGCCGAAGCTCCTGTTGGTTCATGGTATCATGAGCAGCAGCGCCATGTGGTCCAGGAACCTTGCCACGCTTGGAAAGCACTTTGATCTCGTGGTTCCCGATCCGATCGGACATGGCCGCAGTACCGGACAATGGACCGGAAACAGTGTTGACGCGCAGGTCGCGCACCTAGCCTTGATCTTGGATAGTCTGGATGTCAGCGAGCCTATCTACGTGGTAGGCAACTCCTACGGAGGAGCCATCGCCGCCAACTTCGCCGAGGCGCATCCGGAACGCGTGCGCACATTGGTGATCTACGACGGACCAGCGAGCGACTATACAAGTGCCATTGCCGACAGCGTGGCCCGTTCAGTTGGGGCGAAGGACATCACCGACCTGTTCACACCTGAGAATGCTGACGAGCAGCATCGGCTCATGTCGATGGCGATGTTCGAGACACCTAAGGTGCCGCGCTTTGCGTTGAAACAGATGAACGAGCACTTCGCTGCACAACGAGAAGGGTACTTGGCCTTGTTGCAGGATCTGCTGAAACGCGAGGATCAATACGCAAGCAAACGATATATGTGGTCCATGCCGGTGTACGTGATCTGGGGCGAAGGAGACAAGCTTATACCGCCTTCCACCGGCAGGGGGATCGCCTATCGGAACGAGCTACCTGCCGATCACCTGATCATGATCGCCAAAGCAGGGCATGTGGCCAACGTGGAACAGAAAGACGTTTTCGAAGGGCACTTGGTGAGGATACTGACCGATGGTCCGTGCCCTGACCCTGCGCTGAAGCGCGACGGCCCGTGCACCATGGAGTTCGACCCATACTGCGGTTGCGACGGGAAAACCTACTCGAACCGCTGCTCAGCTTGGCGTGCTGGCGTGCGACTTGTCTCAAGAGGAGAGTGCAAGTGAATGCTGTTCGGACCGAGGTGAATGCATAGGGCTGTGAGTAAAGATGTGCGGAACTGTTGAGCGGCATCTTGCCCATTCCCTACCAACGGCCGTACTTTTCCTGCAAAGCCACCTACACATGCTTCGTACTTCTACTGTTGTACTGTCACTGCTGTTCGCGCCACTTCTAGCCTCCGCCCAGATAACGGTCGGCCAGAACGATATGCCACATGCGAACGATGAACTGATCCGAACGCGCGCGTTCACCAATCCGTTCATCGACTACGCCACCACCGGCGCGGCACACATTTGGGACTTCTCGAACCTCACGGTGAACACGGGCGATACGGCCGAGTACCTCACGGTCGCATCCACTAACTTCATCTACGCCATCACCTACGCGGACATCTTCTTCAATGACAACCGTGCGAATCATGCAAAGCGCGGAGCTGACATCACCTTCAACCAGATCCTGCCCATTGAAGATCCGTACACGTTCTACTACCGCAATTCATCTTCCTACAGGAAAGTTGGTTACGGGGTTGAGCTTTCGGGCATACCCGTGCCGATCATTTTCGAGGACCACGACGAGATCTATGAACTGCCCGTGCAATTCGGGGATGCCACTTCTGACTTCGCCTCCTACAACATCGATCTACCGGGTATCGGCTACTATGGCTACCGGCAGATCCGTGACAATGACGTTGATGGCTGGGGCGCCATCACCACCCCGGCAGGTTCGTTCGATGTGCTGCGCGTGAAGACCACCCTTGCGATCAACGACACCATCGGTATTGATTCGCTCGGTTTTGGTTTCGCGATCGATCGGCCGATCATCCGCGAATACAAGTGGCTGACCCAAGGATTGCGTGTGCCGGTCCTACAGATCAACACCACCGAGATCTTCGGTTTCGAAGTGGTGAATGCGATCTACTACTACGATGTGCCACGCAGCATTGAAGTGGTGCAACCGCTGGCCACGACGATCTGTCCGGGTGCAACAGTGAGCGTGCCGTACGAGGCGACTGGGGTTTACAATGCCGGAGGTTTCTTGATCGCAGCGAACCACTTCACTGCACAACTATCGGATGCGAACGGTGATTTCACTACGCCCATTGACATTGGCGATACCATCTCCACGACAAGTGGCTCGATCATGGCCACTATCCCCGCGAACACACCGCTCGGTAGCGGTTATCGTATCCGGGTGATCTCAACGAGCCCCGACTTCATCGGCACTGACAATGGATTTGATATCACGATCGGAGGAATTACGACGGCGGCCATCAGTGCTGGAGGTTCCACATTGATCTGCACCGGCGACACTGTGCTGCTCACCGCTGTTGGTGGTCCTGGATACCAATGGCAGTTGGACGGCAATGATCTCGTTGGGGAGACGAACGCGGGTCTCGCGGCGATCACAGCCGGATCATACACTGTTGTTGTCGACAATGCCTGTGGAACGGCGACTTCCAACGCCATCGTGGTGGAAGTGAACGCACCGCCGGTACATGTGCTTGATACGCTTGCCTACACCATTTGTGCAGGTGCATCGGCGCAGTTCTCCGCGCATGATGCGTCCGGGCAATCGTCGCTCACGTATCAGTGGTACTTGAACAATGCACCTGTGCCGGGCGCCATGGATACGTTGATGGACGCCTCGCTTGCCGGAGCGTACACCTTCGAAGCAACGAACACCATCACGGGCTGCACCTTCACTACGGGCGCTGTCATGCTGACCGTGGAAACGGTTGATGCCCCGCTTGTGACCGCCGTCGGCGATACCAGCTTCTGTGCAGGAGGCAGCGTGCTCTTCGAAGCCAGCATAGTGCCGGGTGCTACCTACCAGTGGTTCGTTGATCAGAGCGTGATCCCCGGAGCCAACGGCACATCGCTCTTGGTGGATGATGCGGGCAGCTATACGGTGGTGGCGTACAACGGCAACAGTTGTGCTTCGGAAGCCTCGGTGGCGATAGGGGTCGTTGTGGACAGCGTTCCGGCTACGCCTGTTATCAACGCTGGTGGACCGGTCTTATTCTGCGATGGTGGCACAGTGGCGCTCTCGATCGATACGGTAGCGGGTGCCACCTACCAATGGTCGTTGGATGGCAATGCGATCAACGGAGCGACCACCCCAAGTATCACCGCCGATTCCACCGGTACGTACACGGTGGTGGTGACGAACGCGAACGGTTGTGCAGGCGATGCCGCGGCCACGGTGGATGTGACAGAGAATACGCTGCCAACGATACCTGTGATCACCTCCTCGGCTGATTCGTTGCTCTCCACCGGAAGCGGAACATTCCAATGGTATCTGGACGGACTGCCTGTGCTTGGTGCAACGGATGCGTTCCACATTGCGCTTGCGAACGGTACCTACACAGTTACGGTGACCGACGCGAACGGCTGCACGAGCATATCCGCCGACTTCCTCTGGTTGAGCACGGGCGTTGCAGCTCACGGCGCAATGGAGTTGTCCGTGTATCCGAACCCGACCTCGGGTTCGGTAACGCTCACGATGGGCGCCTACAGCGCGACTACGTCAACCTATGAAGTGGTTGACGTGAACGGAAAAGTGGTTCAGCGGGGTGCGATGAATGGCACGGTGACGACCATCGACCTGCAAGGGGATGCCGGTGTGTACACGATGCGGGTCAACGTTGGTGGTGCCATCGTGATGCGCCGGGTAGTGGTGCAATAGACACTGGCCTTTTCAGATGACCTTGGTGAACGAGGGGCCTGGTGCCCCTCGTTCATTTTTTCACCAACAAGAGCGCAAGGACCCTCGGTGGGGTGGACCGATCTCCGTTATCAAAATGTTCGCTGAGTTGCGCAAGCACGAGGCCGCTCGCCTTCCCTGCATCGAGAAAGTCCGACACGTGGTGATCGAAGCAACGTACCACTTGAGTGCCCTGTTCCGTGGTGAAGCGAGCTTTCGTGCCAGCATACTGCTTGAAGGGATGCAGCTCGCCGATGTACAGGTGCCCACCTGAGGAGAGACTTGTCGAGGCTTGCTTCAATACCGGAACAAGGTGTTCGATGTGTTCCAGTACCAGGCTGAAGGTGACGAGGTCGAACAGCCCTGTCCTGAAGTTCCAAGGCTGAAGAATATCGGCTCGCACGAACTGCACGCTATCCGCCGCGATCTTCTCCCGGGCCTTTGCCAGCATGCCTTCCGACAGGTCGACCGCCGTGACATGTTCAGCGCGGGTCATCAGCCATTGCGTGTTCTTGCCTGTACCACAGCCTATCTCCAAGCACCGTTTGAAGGGCACATCGGCCAGCATTGCGCGTAGCGCGACGCCTTCCAGATCACGGGTGCGGTTGTCGTTCGTGTCGTATTGCTGCGACCACTGGTCGTAAGCTTCTCCCACTTGCATGGCCCGAAACTATCCGTTGCTACGACCGGATCGGCCATCTTGCGGCGCATCCGCCAGACGTTCATGATTAACCTTATTCGCACTGCAACGGTCGTTGCCATCGCTCTTTCGGTCAACGAAAAGCTCGCAGCGCAATGCTGCGACCATATTCTCCAGATGAACGACAGTTACGGCGACGGCTGGAACGGCGGTTCGTTGGAGGTGCTGATCAACGGAGCGTCCATCGGCGCCTTCGCTGCTGCGGGAGCTGGTAGCTCGGAAACGTTTACCGTGTGCACGGGGGATGATCTCGAACTCATTTACACTCCGCAGGACTGGGAAAACGAGAACACTTACGTACTCTATGATCAGTGGGGCAATGTGGTCTTTGCCGATGGACCCGATCCCGCCACGGGGTCGGTCTTCAACGGCCTTGTGGATTGCACCCAGATCCCTGCATCCGGCACGGTGCCCTGCACGGCGTTGCCCATCGATACGACCGATTGCGTGATCGCTGACAACAGCGCTGCACCCGGAACCGGCATCAACCCAGGATGTGCAGAGTACCAAGGCGGTGATGTTTGGTACAACATGCCCGTGCCCGCATCGGGCAACGTGGTGGTGTCGACCTTCAACATCGGTGGGTTGAACGACACCGGAGTTGGGCTCTGGACCGGTCCGGATTGTTTCAACTTGATCCTTGTTGGCTGTGACGACGACAGTGGACCGGATTACTTCTCGCAGGCGATGGCCAACGAACTACCGGTGGGAGACACGCTGTGGATCCAAGCCTATGGTTACGGCGGCGCCACGGGGGCTTTCGAACTCTGCGTCACCGATCCCGGCACCGTGGTGTTGGACAGCTCCGAACTGCCCATCGTATTGATCAACACACTCGGGCAGGAGATCGTCGACGAACCGAAGATCCATGCGTTCATGGAGATCAAGTACAACGGGCCGGGCAACATCACGTATGTGACCGACCCGTCGAACGTGTACAACGGGCACATCGGCATCGAGATCCGAGGTGCCTCTTCAAGCGGCTACCCTCAACGACCATACGGTCTTGAAACCCGCGACTCTCTCGGAGCCAACCTGAACGTGCCGCTGCTGGGCATGCCTACAGAGAACGATTGGGTGCTGCTGTCCAACTACAATGACCGCTCGCTGGTGAAGAACCAGTTGGCCTTCGCGATCTCGGAGGGTATGGGCCAATACGCACCACGTACGCACCTGTGCGAGGTGCTGGTGGACAGCATGTACAGGGGCATCTATGTGTTCGGTGAGCGGATCAAGCGCGATAACGGACGCGTGGATATCGCCAACCTCACCGGCTCGGACAACAGCGGCGATGAACTCACCGGAGGCTACATTCTGACGCAGAACTACTGGGACAACAACAACAGTTTCGAGTCGAATTATTCGCCCATCGACCATCCGGGCTTCGACATCCATTTCGTGTACCACCAGCCCGATCCGGATACCATCACACAGCCTCAGCGGAACTACATCGCCGACTACGTGGACAGTTTGGAAACGGCGCTCTATGGCCTGGACTTCGCCGATGCCGACATCGGATACCGCAATTACATGGACGTGAAGTCCTTCATCGACTACTTCTTGGTGAATGAAGTGTCCCGGAACAACGATGGCTTCAAGAAGAGCGTGTTCTTCCACAAGGACAAGTACAGCAACGGCGGCAAGCTGAAGGCCGGACCTGTGTGGGACTTCGATTGGGCATGGAAGAACATTGCGAGCTGCCCCATCTTCGAAGCAACTGATGGATCCGGCTGGGCGCACCTGATCAACGATTGCTTCACCGATAACTACTCCTGCGGTTGGTATGTCCGCCTGTTGCAGGACAGCACCTTCAACAACGAATTGCGCTGTGCCTATGATGAATACCGCACAACGGTGCTGGACACGGCTTTCATCTTCCACTTCATCGACAGCATTGGCGACCGTGTGCAGAACGCGCAAGCACGGCACTTTCAGAAGTGGCCGATCCTTGGCATGGGGGGACCGGCGCCTGATGTTGGACCCGTGGCCACCACCTATGCGGGCGAACTCGATTCACTCAAGGCGTGGATCGGTTTGCGGTTGCAGTGGCTCGATGAGAACATCCCGGGCGTGTGCAGCCCTGATGGTGTTCAAGGGAACGGCTCCAATGAATTACTGACGTGTTTCCCGAATCCAAGTACAGGCATGTTCCACTTGCGGGGATCGCTGGCTGGCGATGGTCCCTTCGAACTCGCCATCCGCGATGTGGCGTGGCGCGAAGTTGACCGCATTGTTATGATGCCTGGAGAAGTCGCAGTGGATCATTCCATTGAACGCAGCGGCACCTACTTCTTCACCATACGCGATGGCGGGCGCTTGTTGCAGACCGGAAAGCTGGTCGTGCTTTAGACCTATCGCTCAAGTACGAACCGGTGCCAACTGGATCCGTTCGCTATTTCAACAGTGAGCCAGTACAGGCCTGCGGGCAACCCATCCAACGAGAGGGTGGTGGAGGGCGCACCTACTGTGAGCATATGCACCAAGCGCCGGTCCGACGCGTGAACAGCAATGCTTCGGATCAGCTCTTGGCCAAGATCCACAACAACGGTACCGGAACTAGGGTTGGGGTAGATGCGAGGCACTAAGGTCTGTTCAGCTTCCGGAGTGCCCAGGTGAAGGGAGGTATGCAAACAACGCACGCACATCCCGTAGCTGCGATAGGCGTCGTCGTCCGGGTTCACCCACGTATCCCCGATCGTGAGGTCCTTGGCGTAGACACCACTGGCTGTGCTGGTCCAGTATTGGCCATAAGTACCGGCGTTGATGATGATGCCGCTTTGGCCATCGCGCGCTCCGGCTGCGGGAAGTTTCAGGTTCGAATCGAAGGCCGTTGCGCGGTTGCTGATGTTCTCGGCGGCGATCACGGTCGTCCACTGTGTTTGTGTGGGCAACTGCCAGCCCAAGCCAAGCGCCATGCAGGGGTCGACCCCGCTTGTAGCCGACGCCACTGTGCCCCACACATCGGTGCCGTTGCCGGAACCCCACCAGTCTGCGGGGCTGGGGCCGATGTAGAACTTATCGCTACCAATGCCCAGCCCGAGCGGGTTGTTCTGCGCAAGTGTGGATGCCAGCGACGTTGCGCTAGTCGGTGCGCTATGCTGATCGCTCCATCGGCCCCACTGGAAGAGGTCGCCGAAAGCACCCGCATCGTTGAACGCGTTAGCAACGTGCGCCGCGCCGAAGTTCTGTTGCAGCCAAACGTTGCCGTCGGCAGCGCGCACCATCACCATTGTATCCGCATCGAACAGGGCCCATCCGACGTCGCCGATCGTGTCGCTGGGTATGTCCTGTGAACTGAGGTGGGCGCTTGCGAGCAATACTGGGCTGCATGCGAAGAGGATGGGTGTTTTCAAGATGACAGGTCTTGAGAACAAGTTTAGGCACCATTCGCACCTATCGGCGACGCGATACTGAACCGCTTCAGCACAATGACGAACTTCGACCATATCTTATGTGCTCCGCATGAAGAAAGGTTGGCTCCTCTTGGCAGGACTTCTCGCATCACAGTTCTGCAACGCCCAAGGTTTTCCATGGGAACGGCCGCTGAAGATGACTTGGAGCGGTGATGGTATCACCTTCAATGTGCCGACGATCTTTCAGGATTCAGCCGGTGTACCATCGGTAGTGCGCTGGCGGGGCGACACGTTGATCGCGGCCTTCCAATGGTTCCGTCAGCCCGATCCGTCGCCCACGTGGGACCGAGTGGCCGTGAAGTTCTCGTATGACAATGGCCAGAACTGGACAGTGCCGGCACCCATCGTGATCAACGGACTTCCACCGAACTACCAGCGACCCTTCGATCCCACATTGGTGCAACTTGGCGGAGACAGCCTGCGCATCTACTTCTCCAGTAGCGCTGGTATGCCACCACCGCTGCTGGACTCCACGGTGAATACATACTCGGCCGTGAGCACGGATGGCATCAACTACCAGTTCGAGCCCGGCGCTCGCGTTGATGTCGTGGACAACCGTGTCATCGATCCAGCGGTGATCGAGTTTGGTCCGGGTTGGCACTATCTGTCGCCAGCAGGAGCGCCCCAGGATGGCGCCTACCACTACGTTACCCCCGATGGGCTAAATTTTTTTCCTGTTGCCATGATCACGAGCGACGCCCAGCATAATTGGACCGGCAACTACATGGTGAACAGCTTCACCGAGCTGCGGTTCTACGGCGCTGGACAGAACGGCATATGGTACAATGCTTCACCGAACGGAGGTGTGTGGACCGGCTATGTGAACACGAACATTCTCGGTGGCGACCCAAGCGTTGTGAAGGTGGCAACCAACAGCTACTTGATGGTCTACGTTGGCCAGCCGTACAATGTGGGTCTCGCTGAGCATCAGCATGCTTCTTCCGGAATGTCCATCGTTCCAGTGCCCGCGCACGATCTGATCCGGATACACGGGAACAAGAACGTTGATCGGTATCGCGTGTTGAGCGTAACGGGTGCGCTCATTCAGGAAGGTCGACCGAACAATGGTGCGATCCACGTGGATCGACTTCCGGCCGGAACCTACCTGCTCGAATTGACCGACGGGACAGAGGAACGAACCCTGTTACGGTTCGTGAAAGAATGAACCACGACTTATTGCAACGTTGACCGAGCCGTCGCGCAGCTACAACTTCTTGCCGTTTACGAGCAGCACGATACCGGCAACGGCCAACAACCCGCCGATCAAAAAATAACCGTTGAAGGCGCTATCGGGTTTGCCGATATCGATCTCGGTCTTTCCAAGATCGATGGTGGCCTGTGCATCATCTTTTTTCATGAGGCCGTAGCCGACGACGGCGAGTCCGAGGATCAACAGAACAATGGGAAGGGTCTTGCGCATGATCGATGTCGGAGTATGTGGCTCAAGGTAGGCGTTGAGGGTGCCGGGCGGTTAGCGGCGGTCACTCCGCGGCACGCTCCTGCTTCACCACGCGCATGCGCAACAGAATGTCAGTGTAGGTGTATGCGCTGCCTGTTATGGTGGATTCGCGCATAGGCGTGGGTTGGGTCCACTGCAGGTCCTTGGCCGTGGGACTCGCGAAGAGTGGCAGTGGGTCCAGCGTTACGGAAATGGTGTTCTCGGCTTGGAAGGAGAACATACGGAAGTCGCTGCGGCTGTTGAGGTCCACTTTAGCCGGTACGACGATATAGCCGTTCTCCGTGCGGATATGCGCCGTGTTGATGTCCGCATACTGATTGTCCTTGGGGCCCGCGTACAAACTCGTTCTCAGGTATTGCGGGTCGAACTTTCCGCTTGGAACGCGAGCCACGGGTACGAACACCTCGGCTTCCAACGCAAGTGGATGACCATCCATCAGTGGAGGTCGCGGCAGGCCCATCATGCTAAGGCCTGAAATGCCGAACAGCACCGCGTGGCTCATGAGCAACGACACGCCGCTTGCCTTCCAGAAGTGGATCCACTCCGTGGCGTTTACCAGCTTGGCACCGAGCAGCCCGAAGAGGATCCCACCGATCAAACCGGCGGGAACGAACAGGAACACGATGGCCATGCCGCGGCCGCCTTCCCTGTCGCTCACCCCGTGCAGCTTGGTCATCTTATCGGCCACAGGTGCCGTTACAAACGCAGTGATCACGCCGGTGAGCAGTGCTACGAGGATGGCGATCTTCCAACTCATGCGTTCGAGGTTCTGCGGCGAAGGTCGCGATCAGTCAACCACCTTGATGTCGCTGACGATGTGTGCATGGCCGTATGCGGACGCGTAAGGATGAAGAAAAAGAGTTCGGCATCCGTGATCTCGGTGTGCTGTGTCGAAGAGTTGCGCGCCTACGCGGGAGGCCCATCGTCCAGGTTGGCGGTGCGAGTGCCCAGGTCACGCGCCAACATGATCATGTCGCCTGCGGGCGGAGCCGGATGTCCGGCACGTGCATCAATGATGGTGTTGCCCGCGGCTAGTTCAACTTCCACCAACGCCTTCAGCGCGGGCGGGAACCGATCCAGGAGCCGGCGGTGCTCGTCGGTGATGTTGCTGGACATGTGCAGGGCGAATTTCCACGTTGAGGACGATCAGTGCGACCGATCGATGCGCAACATACCTTCCATGCAAAGATCAACGCCATGAGCAAAACCACTGGTTCCAACGATCCCCTGAACCCTGCATATGGGCAAAACCCCGGGCAGATCCAACCCGAACGCCCGAAGAGCGGTCTTGGTTCGAAAGCCAACATCACCGTGCTGATCCTGGTCGTGGTGGTCGTTGCGGCCATCCTGTATTGGTGGCGCGATAAACCCGCAACGGACACACCAGCACCGGCCGCGACCGAGATCAGGTAGCACGCGGGCGAGTACAATGAATGAGGGCCGGCGAGCGCTATGGCCCGCTGGCCCTTTTCATATGCGGAGGGAAAGTCAGGCCTTGTCGGCCTCCACCACCCAAGCGTTCAATGGTACGCGCAGGTCCTTGGCGCCGAAGCGTTCGGTGAGGCGTGCCGCCAGCACTTCGCGCATCGTGGGCAGCAGGGTCGGGTCGCGATCAATGATGCTGGTATGGATGGGTGAGCCCTCCAACAATCCTTGCGCAGCATCGGCGGCTGTTACGGCTTTGCCTTGGAGCGTTACCACATTGAGCGTCGCATGTCGGAAGCCCGCCAAGAGCACTTCCTCGCGGATGACCGCGCGATCGTGGTAAGCGAACGGCACTGTGTAGAACGCGGGCGTATCGATCGGGAAGAACTCCTTCACCACCTCCTGTGTGATCCGCGCGGCAGGGTTCTCCTCGATCCGGTTCCAGCAGGTGAAGATGAGTTTGCCACCTGGCCGCAGCACGCGAAGTGCCTCGAGGTACGCTTGGGCACGGTCGCTATAGAACATCACCCCGAACTGCGCCACCACCACGTCGAATGTATTGTCGGCGTAAGACAGTTCCACCGCATCCACGGTGTCCCATTCGATGCCCCGCTCGTGCAGGGTTGCTTGGGCGAAGCGCAGCATGGCGGGGTTCACATCGGTGGCCACGATGCGTGTAGCGTGCGGCAGCTGCGAATCCAATTGGCGGGTGAGGCGCCCCGTTCCGCAGGCCAGTTCAAGGACCGCTTTCGGTGAGGCGGCTGCGAGCTGCTCCGCGATGAGG
>JADJCX010000024.1 GCA_016703005.1 Flavobacteriales bacterium | reverse complement strand
ATAACACAACGTGGGGGAAGCCGCTCTTGCCGCACCACGGGCCCCTGCGCTTGTTTGGCACCCTCATCACTGAGTGCTTGGTCCAGCAGCAACGGCCACAATTCACCTAACGCTTGGTCCAGCATGGTAGGCCACAGAAGAATGGGACAATACATTTTCAGTCCGCGTCCGGGTTTGAGCCATCACCCCAACGGCCTTGGTGGCAAAAGGCCGCAACCACGTAACGATGCTCACGGGCAACGCCGCGTTCCCCTCGCCTGATCCCACCTTGGTGGTGCTGGCGGCCGGGTGCGATACGCTGGATGCCGCCAGTCAGGCGTACGACTTCAACCGCGGCAAGGCGGATAAGGAAGCGCGCGACCTGGCCTTCACCGCGCTGAAGGAGATGGTGCGCGATCTGGCCGCCTACGTGCAAACGAAGTGCAACAACGAGCGCGATCTGATCGTCAGCGCCGGCTTCGATGTGCGCCGCGCACCCGATCCGCTGGGGATACGGCCCGCACCCTCGAACGTGCGTGCGCTGGTCACTCCCTACGCAGGCAAGTCGGAGCTGCGCTGGGCGGGAGTGCGCGGTCGCAAGTTCTACGCGATCGAAATGACGGACATCGATCCGCTGTTGCCCAACGGATGGCAGCCGTTGTTCAACACCACCAAGAACCGGTATCTGGTGGAAGGCCTCACCAGCAACACGGTGTACTCGTTCCGCATCACCACCTACTCGGCCGCCGGCAAAAGCCCGCTGAGCGATACGAGCAGCGCGAAGGCAGCGTAAGGGAATGTGTGTGCAGGATGAAAACCCAAAACTCCCGGCGGGCCCTAACAGCGGGGTTCGTCGGGAGCAAGGGTTCAGAGGCCCCGAGCCGCGAGCCTTGAGCCGCGAGCTGGACGGTGCTGTATTCGATGCCACTGCAATTGCACAACACTCTACGCCAACAACAAAAGGAAACCGACAAACCGAAAGCTCGAAGCCCATCAATATCCAATGATCAATAACCAATACTCAATAACCAACGGAACGCACTGAACAGCCAACAGCAAATGGCGACTGGTGAATGGTGAATGGCGAATAGCACAAAGCCAACGACAAGCACTGAAAAGCTCGCAGCTCGTGGCTCGCAGCTCGAAGCCCATCAATACCCAATGTTCAATATCCAATGATCAATGAGGAATGCAAGGAGGGAGAATGAAGAATGTAAAATGTAGAATGTAAAATGTTGAATACAACGAGGAGTGAGGCGAGAGAGTGGAGTAGTACGCAGCGGGTCGCGCGTGCAACGAATGACCACGAATGCCGACGACACGTACTGAACAGCTTGAAGCCTGTGGCCTGCGGCCTGAAGCCTGCAAATGCCAAAGGCGAATAGCACAACTGCCGAAGACACACACTGAAAAGCTCGAAGCTCGTGGCTCGTGGCTCGCGGCCCATCAAGAAGAAGCCTGCAATTCAAAAACCCTACTCCGATGAAAAACCCGTTCAAAAGCTCAAAGTCCGCCGAAGAGCGCGACCTGTTGCGTTGGTACCTGGGCACCGCGCCCCGGCCGTTCGACCCGATGCCGTTTGTGAACGTCGCGATGGAGGATTGGGCGGACCGCCCTGACCTGATCGCTTTGTTGGCGCAATGCAAACGCCAATGGCCGAGCAACGGCATGTTCTCCTATTTGCACGATCGTTCGGAAGAGAACCGCAAGGGCGTGCAGTGGTGCAGGGCCGGTGGCCGCTGGTTGCAATGCCCGGTGTACGGCGAAGTGCTGATCGACCTGCACACGCGCATCGACGACCCTCACCATTGGGGGATCGCTGCCATCGAGTTCATGGACAAGATGGGCGCAGCGGATGTGATGCCCGCGCCGTACGAACCGCGCATGCGGGTGGTGCATAGCAAGCACCGCAGCAACACGTAACCTTCGACTTGTCGGCACAAGGCCCTGTTACCGTGAGGTGACGGGGCCTTGGTGTTTTGTACATGCCGATGGATCGCCACGACCATAGGAATGGTCTCGCGATGACGGGAGTGCTCACCTCGTCATCGCGAGGAGGCTTTGGGACGAAGCGATCCAAACGGTGATCGGATGTAAAGCCGTTGCCTTATGCACCTCAAGACCCATGTTTGGATCGCCACGACCATAGGAATGGTCTCGCGATGACGCGCGTGCTGATCATCCGATCCCTCCCGTCCACACCTTTGCGCTCCCGACAAGCCGGGACTATAGTATGCGCCCCCACGTCCCCATCGCGTTGCTCGTGTGCGCTTGCACCGGCACGCCACCTGCCGAACCCGTTGTACCGCAACCCACCGTTGAACTGCGCGACGACCTGCGCGGGCTCTACGATAGTCTCGGCCTGCAAGGCTCGTTCGTGCTGTACGATGCGGGGCGCGATCATTGGTTGTACATCGATAGCAGCCAGGCCGATGTGCCGTCGTCGCCGGCCAGCACCTTCAAGATCTTCAGCAGCTTGTACGGGTTGGAGAGCGGCGTGGTGAAGGATGCCGACCATGTGATGCAGTGGGACAGCACCGACTACGGACGCGAGGTGGCGAACCACGACCTTACGTTGCGCGAGTCGGTGAAGGTGAGCGTGTACTGGTACCACCGCGATGTGGCGCGTGCAGCAGGAGCGGAGGTGCTGAAGCATTGGCTCGATACCGTGGGCTACGGCAATGCCGATACGAGCGGTGGTTTCGATCGTTGCTGGGTGCGCGGCAACCTGCGCATATCGCCACGGCAACAGGTCCAATTCGTGCAGCGGTTGCAGGAGAACACGTTGCCGTTCAGCCAGCGCACCATGGATATCGTGAAGGACATTACGTTGCAGGAGGACACGCTCGGCTATCGCTTGCACGGCAAGACGGGCTGGGCCATGAACGCCCCCGATGGCAGCACCGGTTGGTTCGTGGGCTGGGTGGTGAAGGCCGACAGCACCGGTCCGTTCTACTTCGCGAACCGCGTGCACACGCCCGACACGCTCTCAGAGACCTTCGGCCCCGCGCGCCGCGCGATCAGCGTGGAGGTGTTGAAGAGGGTGGGGTGTTGTGAGTGTGAAATGCGGCTTCGAGCTGTGAGCCGTTGAGTCCGTCGAGCTGGTGGGGGGCGTTGTGAGTCGGGAGGGTAATGCAAGGAAGCGGCCGCGAGCCTCGAGCCACGAGCCGCGGGCTGGGGCATACGACGCATCCAGACGACGAGTCTATTCCCGCCCCACCATTCTGTCATTCAGACGACGAGTCATCGAGGAGGAAGGATCTCTCGGGCAGCATGGCACCGGTGGAGGAGAGATCCCTCGTCGAAGACTTCTCGGGATGACAATTCAGCGAATGCCCAACGGCACGCACTGAGCAGCCAACAGCCAACGGCCAATGGCGAAAGCACACTAGCCAAAGGCCCGCACTGCACAGCCTGCGGCCTGAAGCCTGTGGCCTTCCCTCACCCCTTCACCAACACCACGGCCAGCTTGTTGAAGTCGGCGGCGGCGTTCACCACGGTGCGGTAGCCTTCGAAGTGCTCCAGCGGTATGCGGCTTACGCGGTAGTATTCCTCGATCTTCAGTTTCAGGACGTTGCCTTCCAGAGTGGCCGCGCACGTGAAGTTGAGTTGGCGTTTGCCGTCCAGGTCCAGGTGCTTGTCGATGGTGAAGTCGGCGAGGTTCTGCACCGTCCATCCGGCGGGGATCACAATGTCGATGGTGCGGTTGAACTGGCGGTTGTAATCGTCGTCCACCGGCAGCTTGCGCGGTTTCTCGGCGTACATCTCCACCTGCGGCCCGATCAGTTCGCCCACCTTGAAGAGCATCTTCTCACCGGCACTGGCGCTGAATTTGCGCGTCTCCACCTTGCCCTTGATGATGAACGGTTCCACACCGAAGAGCTTTCTCTCACCGTTGATCGCTTCCAGCTCGTTCACCGTGCCGTTCTCCAGCAGGTAGCTCACCAGTTCCTGTTGTACTTCCTTCTTCTTCTCATCATCGAGCAGGTGATAGAAGCACTGGATGCTGGCGTAGTAACCGGTCTGGTAATTCTCGAAGGCCAAGTCGCATTTGTCGGCCTCGGGGCTCAGTGTGGCGGTGATGATGTGATCGTGCACCGTGGCATTGTCCGGCAGCGGGTCGATGTACTTCACACTGCCCACGCCCGTGAGCGTTTCGCCCACCGCGAAATTGCGGATGAAGAGACCGTAGTTGTCCATGCACTCGCCGGGTATGTAGCCCAGGCGCAGGCCCTGCGAAGTCGGGTCCATGTACTTGTTGAGGCTGGGCAGGAACAGCGCCATCTCCTGCAGGAACTGGTAGCTCTCGAAGTCCTTGTCGAACGGCGTGCGCATGCGGTCGCTGGTCACCACCACTTGGTAGTCAACACCCAGCTCGCGCAGCACGGCGGTGGTGAGGGCCATGGCACCCACGTCGCCGCAGGCCTTGTTCTTCAGCACGCTTTCCAACAGCATCAGCTCGGGCGCGCTGCTCTCCACCAGTTGGTAGTTGTTCTTGATGTAGTCCTCGGCCAGGCGCACTTTCTCTTCTTCGCTGGCCCCCTTCGGTAATGCCATCTTCTTCACCAGCGCGGCCACTTCCTTCTTGGGCTTCGGCTCCAGGTTCTGGTGGATGAGGTTGTGGTAGAGCTTGGTGGCGTTGAGGTAGCTGCTGTAATCCTTGATGCCGCGATCGGGCACGCGGTCCAGCTTGTAGGCGATGCGCATGGTGGCCTCGCCCATGTTCGCGCTGGGTTCGTTCTCCAGTCCGGGCACGTTCTTCAGGTCCCAGCGCATGTGCTGGATCTCCGTTTCGGTGGTGTCGATGGTCGGTTCCGGCACGCCGCTGTAGCCCTTCGCTTTGTACACGAGCCGTGCAGGGTTCAACAGGTGCACATCTTCCTTGATGATGGGCGCACCCACTTGCAACGCTTCGCCATCGCCCTTCATGTTGGGGCTGCGCTTGAACACGTAGAAGTAATCCACCACGCTGCCGGGCACCAGTCCTTCGAACGCGAAGTAGAGGTAGCTGCCGGTGCCGTCCTCGTCCTCGGCGCGTTTGAAATCCTCTTCCGCCAGCTTGTGCACAGTGCCATCGGGTGCGATGCTGCGGGCCTCGACTTTCACCACGTCGATGACGCCGTTGAGGTTCGCATGCACTTTGTTCTCGGCTTCGATGGCACCTGCATCGCGCAGGAACACGCTGTTGTGCAACAGGAAATACTCCACCATGTCCTCGCCCTCTTCCTCCAGGTCCATCACCAGCGTGCGGCGCAGCAGGACGATGTTGTCCGGCATGGCTTTCACTTCGGCCGTTACTTCAGGCGTGGCGCCGAAGCCGTGATCGGTGATGAGCGCGTGCTGTGCGATGGAGGGTGCGGCACAGAGCAGCGCGGCAACAAGAAGAATGCGGTGGTTCATCAGTAAGGTGTTCACTTGAGGACGATCGTCCGGTTCATATCACGGTCCAATTGGTCGAGCATGGTGCGCCAGCCGGCCAGGTCCTCGGGTTGCATCATCAGTTTCTCCATGCGGAAGCCGTTCTCCAGCTTCACGGTGGTGGGTGCGCCCTTCGCGCCGGGCACGGCCGTGGTGCGCATGGCATAGCTGAAGCTGCCGCCTTTGTGCGTTGCGTGTTCGGGCACGAAGCCGGTGGTGGTGCCGGTGGGCAGTTCAATGAACACCACTTCGTCGGCCGTCCAGCAATACTCTTCTTCCACGGGCAGCTTGCGCTCCTTGCGGTAGTACCGATCGTCGAACGAGTTCACCAGCATGCGGTGTACGTACTGCTCGCCACCGAGCGTGGTGGAGTACCCCGGCAGACTGAAGGTGTACGATACCACCAACGGACCGGTGCGATCATCGAGGCCCGCCACCGTGACCGTATCCACGATGTAGCGGTTGTTGCCCTTCATGTACATGTTGCGCATCACGTCCTTCCACTTCTTCTTCTCCACGCGTTTGAAGATCTCGCTCATGGTGGCGCGCTGGTAACCGGTGAAGGTGGTGGTGCCACTGCCCTTGAGCGTGTTGCCGTCCAACCGTGCATGCACCGTGTCGATCATGCGGTTCATGTCGGCCGACATCACGGGTACGTCCACCACTTTGAAGTTGTCGGCATCGATGCCGATCAGCGCTTGTTTGCCTTGGATGAAACCGCTCGGCATGCCGAAGGGCGTTTCGCTGCTGGTGGGATCGAGGATCATGAACTCGCCGGGGCTCATTTCCCACGCGGTGATCATGGTCGTCGGTCATGGGCGCTGGCAGATCGTCGTAGCTGTATGGCAATTGGCGCGAGCCCACCCAGGTGAGGTGTGCCTTCAAGCCGGCGTTGTGCATCAGTGCGCGCAGCAGGTTGGCCATGCCTTTGCAATCGCCGTAGCGCGCGTTGCACACGGCTGCGGGCATGGCGGGGATGAGGCCGTTCATGCCGTCCTCCACGGCCACGTACTTGATGTGGTCCTGCACCCAGGTGTAGAGCGCGGCGGCTTTCGCGCGGTCGTTGTCCAGCCCTGCCGTCTGCTCGCGGGCAATACGCACGAGCATGGTGTCGTCATCGAGCAGGATCGCATCGCGCACGTGCTCGCGGTTCCACGCGTACATGCGCTCCAGGTCGGTGCCCGCTTTCTCGCCGGGCTTGCGTACCATCAGCTGCATGTGCGGTATGTAGTAGCGGATGCCCGGTGCCTGGTCCTCGATCTGCAACGCGGGGACGTTCGTCATCGTCCAGCGCTGCACGTTCTTGCCGCGCTCCACCACTTGCTCATGCTTCACCGCGTCCTCGGGCATGTGGAACATGCTGGCCACCACTTCCACATCCTTGTCGCTGATCACCGTGAAGGTGCTTTCCTCCACCGGGTAGCCGCTGGCGAAGTAGTGGCCGGTGACCATGCGCGCGTCGGGGTACTTCAACGTGTAATCCAAGTGCGTGATGGCGCCCGTGGCCACGGCAGGGTAGAGGAACTGCACGTTGCGGCTATCGTCGAAGAAGATCTGGCTGCCCACTTCGTCGCGGTGGCTGAATTCCTCCACGTTGATCTTCTTGTAGCTCGTTTCCTTGGGCACCATGGTCCACGCGTTGATGCCTTCCAGCGGGATCAGTTTGCTGTAGCCCACTTCCTCGCGATCGCTTTGTCCGGCGGGTGCTTTCAGGGCGATGCGCTCGTGCTCCACGGTCTTGGTGGCGGTAACACCTTCTTTGGTGTTCTCGATGCGGATGGTGGTGTGGTACTTGATCATCACCCCGGCCTGGTCCTTCCAATCCTTGCGGTACTGCTCCAGCAGGAGTGTGGGGTCTTGGGCGTAGGAACCGCTGCCCACGGTGCACAGTGCAAGTATCACAACGCCCTTGTGGCCGCGCGTCATCGCGAGGAGGCTTTGCGACGAAGCGATCCATGCTCGTGTTGGTGGGGCCGCTGACCGCAGTATAGCGCGACCGGTCCCCTCGTGCGAGGTTGGGATGAACTGCGACCGCACAATGCTCGCTTGGATCGCTTCGACCATCTGAATGGTCTCGCGATGACGCAGCGCCGAACGGCCGAAGGACCCTAGCAGCTTCAACAGGTGTCTGACTTGTCTCATGGTTTGCGCATGGCGATCACCGTGTCGTCGCGGTAGGTGAGGATCAACGTGGGTTTGCCGGTGCGGTCGTACAGGATGCGTTCGCCATGGCGATCGCCGTACACCCACTGGCACTTGTCCTGCAATTGGCCGTTGTCCCAGTACACCAGTTGTTCGCCGTGGCGTGAGTGGTAGTGCCAGTTGGTAACGGCTGACGGTTTGCCGGTGGGCCAGTACTCCTTGTCCACGCCGTGCAGCTGGCCGCCCTCGAAGGTCGCTTCTTCCATCACCTTGCCGTCCGGATAGAACTCGCGGTACGGACCATCGAGTTCGTTGTTGCGGTAGGTCATCTCGCGGCTGGGTGCGCCGTTCGCGTACTTCGGTTCCAACTTCAGCACGCCTTCGCCCAACGGAATGGTGTCCACCAATTTGCCGTCGGCGCCGTTGTAGCTGTAGCCGATCAGGCGGTCGTTGAGGTAGTAGCGCACCAACTGCAGGTCGCCGCTCATGTTGTAGCTGCGGGCGGTGCCGTGCAATTGGCCCAGTCGCTTCTCGCGTTCGATGGACACCTTGCCGTTGAGGTGGAATTCCTTGTTGCCAACACTGAACCCGTCCTTGTAGGTCTCTTCGTGATCCATGGTGCCGTCCACGTTGTGGAACTTGTCCACGCCGGTGATCTCGCCGGTGTCGAAGGTGCGTTCGTAGCGCAGTTTCCCATTGGGGTGCCAGCCTTTCCACACGCCGTTCTCCTCTCCGTTCAGGTAGTTGCCTTCCTGCTCCTTGGTACCATCGGGGTAGTACCATGTGGCCAAGCCGTTGCGCACCATGTTCATGTATTCCACACGGCTTCGCTGCTTGCCATCGGCGTACTTCGAGTCGAACACGAACGCGCCATGGCCGATCACGATGCGTTGGTATTCCTTGCCGTCGGTACCGAAGCTCACCACCTCGCGCACGAAGCCGTCTTCCAAGCGTTCCTCGGTTTCCAGCAGGCCGTCCATATCGTAGAAGCTCTGCCAACCGGTGCGGTTGCCGCCCTCGTAGTACTCGTGTGCGTACACCTTGCCGTTGGGCAGCGCGCGGCGCAGCTCGCCGTTCAGTTCGCCGTCCTCCACGTAGCCTTGATCATCAACGGTGCCGTCCATGCGGAAGTCGCTGTACGGTCCGGTGCGGCCCTTGCCGGGCAAGTAGCGGTACTCCATCTTCAGTTTGCCGTTCTCGAAATAGCTGCGTTGCGTGCCATCCACCTTGCCCGACTTCTGACTTTCCTCGCTCTGCAACGTGCCATCGGGCCAGTACCATTTCCACGGACCGGTCTTCGCGCCTTCGTCCAGGTAGGAGCCTTCCATCTGTTTTGCTCCGCCGGGTGTGTAGCCCACGAAGTTGAATTTGCCCGATGAGCGCTTCGCTTCGGACAACATCTTGCCGCTGCGGTCGAAGTAGCGGTAGCGGATCAGCATGCCGCGGTTGTACTCGAGCTCGGTGTACAACGCGCCTTCCATGGTGTAGCCCTTGTGTACCCCTTGCTCGCGGCCGTTGGCGTCGTATTCCTCTTCGCTGGCCACGTTGCCGTTCGCGTTCCACACCGTGCGCTTGCCGGTCACGTTGTTGTCCGTGCAGGTGCCTTCCTCCTGCTTCTGGCCGTTGCGGTACCACTCGGTGAAGGGGCCGTTGCGCTTGCCTTCGGCATAGGTGTAGGTCGATTCCTTTGCGCCGTTGGTGTAGAACGTTTCGATCACGCCATCGCGTTTGTCATCCTTGAACGCACCGGTGAATTTCACCTTGCCGTTCGGGTGGTAGGCGGTAACCGGACCGTTGTTGTTGTCCTTCACCAGGTCGACCTTGTAATCGAGCGCGTTGTTCGCGTGGTAGAAACTCGCTGGCCCGGTGAGTTCGCTGGCGGTGAACGTTTTGCGCGACTTGATGCGACCGGTGTCCCACCATTCGGTATAGGGTCCTTCGCCGACACCTTTCGCGACCCGCAGACTGTCCTTCGGAACACCGTTGCGGTACCATGTGCGGTAGAGTCCGGTCTCCTCGTCGTTGTCCCACATAACGGCACGTGCCTTCACACCATTGTTGAAGTAGCTCGTCCACTCGCCCTCCTTCTTGTGCTCGGCGTTGAAGCTGCCGCGCGCGGATACCGAACCATTATCGAGGTAGAAGACCCACGGCCCCACGTGCTCGTCCTTGTTGATGTCGCCTTCGCCCACGCCGAGCAGCCCTTGGTCATCGTTCCACACATGGAACACGGGCTTCACCGTGCCGCCGCAGCTGTCCTCGAAGGTGGCGTACGCCTCGCGCAGCAATGTGGCCAGCGACTGCCGGAACTCGTCCAGATCGCCCTTGTGTTTGGTGGCGTACGAACTCACTTTCGGATCGCTGCTGTTGCCCAAGCAGTGGTACGCGAAGGCTTCGAACTGCCCCTGCGCCACCATCTTCTTGAACACCGGCACGTAGTAGGTGCTCCAGAAGCCATCGCCCGTGGGCATGTCCTTCAAGCTGTTCAGCAGGAAGTGGCCTTGGCGCACGATCGGGTAGGGCAGATCGGGCTTCATCTTGTAGCTCTTGTTCATGGCCACGCGGTTGGCCAGCAGCAGGTCCAATTCGGCGAAGTCATCGCCTTGTGCCAGGTCGTAGCCCTTCGGCTCGTGGTCCAGGTTGCCGTTCAGCATACCGTCGGCCAAGCCCAACGCCACTTCACTGCGGGTGTCACCCCACTTCACGATCATGGCCATGAAGTAGGCCAACGACGCTTGGCTGGTCTTGCCTTCGTGGAACGCCGCGTTGCCGAGGCTCATGTGCGCTTCCTGGTGCATGGGGAAGTGCTTGGCGTTGTCCTTCATGGCGGCGAGGGCGGTCTTCACATCGCCCTTCTCCTCGAACGCTATGGCGCGCAGGTCGCGCATGTTGAAGTTGCCCGGGTAACGTGCGATCCCCTGATCGAACACCGCGATGGCTTTGTCGTACTCCTTCATGCCCGAGTAGCAAACGCCTTTGTTGATGAGGAAGCGGTGCGCGTGATCGCCGCCGATCCCCATACCGCGATCACAAAGCGGCAATGCATCGGAGTGTTTGTCCTGTTTGATCAGCACTGAGATGTGGCGCAGCAGCACGCGTTCGTACACGCTGTCGTTGCGGTTCACCGTGGCGTACACTTCGGCGGCACCGGCATAGCTCTCCATTTCCTCCAGCTCGATGCCTTTCTTCAGCATTTCGTAACCGTGGTTACGCGGCTTGGCATCCTGCGCCACGGTGGTGAGCGCGACGAGTTGAACGGCTGCGGCGAGCAGCAGGGCAGAGGTCAGTGGTTTCATGAACGTGGGAAGTGGTTGGCGTTGCTCCCGAGCGAAAGGCCGGTCACACAAGGTGCGGCCCACAAGGGAAAATGATGCCGGGAACGAACGCGGTGGGGGGAAGTGTGCATGAGCGATGACATGTTGCGTGGTAAGCCGCAACACGCGGCATCGGGAAAAGGATCCGCAAAGTAGAAGTCAATGAGGGTTGAACAGTGATGGAACACTGAATTCGGAGCTGCACCGGCCGCGACTACCGCAGCACCTGCACGCGCAGGGTATGGCGCACAGCGCCGCTCACGAGGTGCAGCATGTACGTGCCGTTGGCCAGTGAGCGGGGTAGTTCAATGTCCAATGCACTGCCGTTGCTCGTGACTTCACGCTGCACGATCAAGCGGCCATCGTGGCTCATGAGCTGACAGACGACCGTTCCGGAAACCGTTGGGCGCACTATAGTGATCCGGTCGGTCGCCGGGTTCGGGTAGGCGATGGGTCCGGCTTGCTCAACGGATCCCACGGTCATGCCCAAGCACGCATCGGCATCGGCTGCTTGCGGTTGCCAGAAGGCGCTGAGGTTCTGCCCGCGCAACGCGTGGTTGGCGGTGTAGTGGTAGCTGCCGTTGTTCGCGTAGCGGTTGCACTCGAACAGCGCGAAGTTGGGATCGAAGGATGCGCAGGTCTCGAAGTCGGTGATGTGCGACGGTGGTGCCGTCATGCCATCGAAAACGGTATTGATGGTGCCGCTGCCGAAGAGGAAGGGGTAGTTGTAGTGCCACGGCGTGCTGCCCAAGTTGCAGTACGCGCTGATGGTGCTGATCGGTTGCCCACGGTTGAACAGCACAATGCCATCGCAGGTCTGGTGATAGAGGTACACGCTCGGTGTATCAACACCTTGCCACCAATCCAACGCAAAGGCATCGTTAGGAACACCGCCGTAGAAGTTGGCGACGCCCTTCACGCTCGCATCGTAGCCGTTGATGTTCAGATCACCTTCCACCGGGCCGAGATCCGGGCGCGCCAACATGTTCCCGGTCACAACGAACGAATCCAGCACGCACTCGAACGCGGTACCGTTCAATGTCTTGAAATACGGTGCCAGCGCATCCGGTAGTGCATTGCAGGCGGCAGGTTTCTCCGCTTCGCGATCAAGGAAGGCCGTGGCCATCGCAACGAAGCCGCCAGCGCTTTCGCCGCCCACGAACACCTTGTCCACGCACACGCTGTCCTGGTCGGCCCGCGCCTTCAACCAACGGATGGCGCCTTTCACATCCTGCATGCCGCGATAGATCGCACGTTTCAGCTCCGCGCTGTCGAGCGCGTAAAATGATCTGTACTGTATCGGCCACAACGAGATCGGCCAACCCGCCACAGGGTCGCTCACGAAGTCGTCCTTCTGCCAACCCAATCGGTAGTTGACGCTCGCCACCACATACCCGCGCTTCACGAACTGGTGCAACAACGGAACAATGCCTGACGGATCATCCTTGCACCCGCCGAGCCAGTTGCCGCCGTGTACGAACACGGCCAGCGGACGCTTGTTGTCGGTGTTGCCGTTCGGTGTGTACAGGTCCAGGCGCAAGGTGTCGATCAGCCCCAGGTAGTTGGTGTCCACACCATAGACCAAGTCGCTCTCCACACGGAAGGTGAATTGGTCGGGCGTGGTGTAGTCCTGGGCGGATAGTGTGAAGGGCAGGAGAAGGAGAAGGGAGGGAGTAGAATGTGCGCATGCTTCTTAGTCCCGATCTGTCGGGAGGGTGAAGATCGGACTTACGGACGGCACCTTCAACGATCGGTCACCGGTGCAAGATCTCAACAGGTACTGCCAAGGGTTATGGAATATTGCGCTCCCGTTGTCCAGATCCGTCCGGGGCGTTCGTCAATAGAGCGAACAACAACTTCAACCAACCAACAACCAACAACACAATGAGCAAGTACATGTTCCTTTTCCGCGGAGGCAGCGATATGCAACAGGCATCCCCCGCCGACCAACAAGCCAACATGATGAAGTGGAAGGTGTGGATGGACGATATTGCTGCCAAGGGCAAATTGCACGGTGGCGAACCGCTAAGCTACGGCGCAGGCAAAGTGCTGAGCGGGCGCACCATGAAGATGACCGACGGCCCCTTCGCCGAAGGCAAGGAGATCGTGGGCGGCTACCTGATCGTTGATGCCAAGGACATCAACGAAGCGGCGGAGCTTGGCAAGGGATGCCCCATCTTCGAGAACGATGGCAGCGTGGAAGTGCGCGTCGTCATGGAGATGTGAGCACCCCCGAGGAAATAGGCACGTTGACCGACCATCTTTTCCGCCGCGAGGCGGGAAGGATGGTCGCGGCGTTGACACGTTTGTTCGGCGCGAAGCACGTGGAATTGGCCGAGGACATCGTACAGGAAACGCTGCTGAAGGCCATGCACGAGTGGCCGTATCACGGGGTGCCCGATGTGCCGGCCGCTTGGTTGCACCGCGTGGCCAGGAACCTGGCCATCGATCGTTTGCGACGCGAGTCGCGCGGGTTGGAACTGCTGAAGGAGAACGCCGCCCTGTTGCGCAGCGAGTGGACCCTGAGCAGCACCGTGAACGAAATGCTGAACGCACCTTCGATCGCCGACGACCAGCTGCGCATGATGTTCGCATGTTGCCATCCGAGCTTGCCGCGTGAACAGCAAGTGGCGTTGGCCTTGAAAACGCTCTGCGGGTTCGGCGTGCCGGAGATCGCGCGGGCGTTCGTCGTGAGCGAGGAGACGATCAACAAACGCTTGTACCGGGCGCGTGAAGCATTCCGTGCGTTGGGCAGCATCGAGTTCCCACCGCCGAGCGAACTCGCACCGCGCCTCGAACACGTGCTGGCCACCATCTACTTGCTCTTCAACGAGGGATACAACAGCACCAGCCACCAACACCTGATCCGCGAGGACCTGATCGAGGAAGCGCTACGCTTGTGCGACCTGCTCACGCGCAATGCCACCACCGACCGCGGCGAAGTACACGCGCTGCTCGCCCTCATGCTCTACCATGCCGCGCGTAGCGCAACCCGGATCGATGCCGATGGTTCCATTGTGCTGTTGCGCGAGCAGGATCGCTCCAAATGGGACGGAGAGCTGATCGCCCTCGCCGATCACCACCTCGATCGTGCGGTGGCCGGACAGGCCATGTCCATGTACCATGTGGAAGCCGCGATCGCAGCCGTGCATGCGCATGCAGCCACGTTCGCAAGTATCGACTGGCGAGCGATCATCGGTCTCTATGATCAGCTCCTGCGGTTGAACCCGTCGCCGGTTGTGCAGTTCAACCGGGCGATCGCCGTGGCGCAAGCCGATGGATCCGCTGCGGGAGCATTGGCGCTGGAGGCGGTGAAGGGCATGGAAGGGTCGCATTTGTACCACGCCGCACGCGGTGACCTCTTGCGCGATCAAGGACGGGTCGATGAAGCGCGCGCGGCATACACGTTGGCCGCTACGCTCACCCGATCGCCGGCCCAGAACGAATTGTTGCGACGCAAGCAGGACGCATGTGGTTGATCCGCTGCTGATCCATCGCACTGCGCGGACCATTTCTTCAACCGCGACTTCCGCGAGTTGACGGACTTGAGGTCAATGGCGTCCCACGTTCAATTCCGCAGTTCCAACTCCATGTAGATATCGGCGCGGGCGTAGGCTTGGGTGGGCAACGGAAGTTGAACGAATCCCAATTCACGGTACAGTGCAATGGCCGTTGCCGAGCCTTTGGTGTTGGAGTACAACATCACTTTGGTGGCGTGCAGTTGTCGTGCGCGTTCGATGGCGGCCAGACACAGCACACGCCCGATGCCTTTGCCGCGAGCGCGTTCGTCCACGGCCATCTTGGCCAGTTGCACCACACCCGGTGCTGCATTGAGCAACGCGCAAGTGCCCACGACTTCCTCCGCTTCCATGGCGAGCAGGATCGCTCCGCCCGTCGCAATGATCTTCCCGTCGGGATCATCCAGCACCTCCAGATCCACGTCTTCCACCACGTAGCTCTTTGCGATCCACGCGACGTTGATCCGCTTGAAGTCCGGCTGGTAGCGCGGTTGGTAGTCGGTGATGTGCATGGTCGATGGAGGTACAAAGGTGTTGAGCCGGGTCGCTCGTTCATCATTCGTTGATCCCGCTCGGGCATGTGACCAACAGTGCTCGAGGATCAGATAGCCGCAGCAGCACGCCAGTAGTTTTACCCACCACCGCACCATGACCAGGAACCAAGCATTGCGCAACATCGAGGCTTTAGCAATGCTTGTCACTGGGCTGCTCTTCCTCGGCGGAAAACCCGCACCGTCCTTCCGCGAATTCCTGGATGCCCATACCAAACGCATCGTTGCACTGGGCGTGGAAGAGTTCACCATGGACATGCGCGAGGAGTTCAAGAATGTGCCCGATGACAAGACGCTGCAGGAACAAGCGGTCTTCTTCTCCGCGCAGCAACAAGCGCTGGCCGAATTCGACCGCGGTTCGTTGGCCAGCGATGAACAATTGCTGTTCGACCTTGTGGCCTACCAGATCGACTTCCACCAGCACCGGATCGCTCTGACATTAGCAATGGAGCGGGAACGGCAGGCCGCTGCCGCAGCGTAGCCTACATGAACTTCCCGCCCATGAGCTGTGGTACGCGCTCTTCGTGCGCCGCTTCACTGGAACGGACATCACACCGCAACAGGTCTTCGCCCTAGGGGAAAGTGAAACACGCCGGTGCTTGCGCGAGATCGACAAGATCAGGCGCCAACTCGGTATCGCCGACAGTTCTGCCTTTCGCGCGCACTTGAGCGATCCGCGCTTCATGATCACCGACAAGCAGAAGGTCATCGCGGGGTTCGGTCGTATCGATAGCACAGTGCGTAGCCATCTGAAGGTGTTCGTTGGTGATGTGCAGGTGCCTGTGGTGGAGGCAAGGGAATGGCCAAACGCCGGGCCTTCAACACCGCCTGGCATCTACCGCCCGCGCGATGACCATGGAACGGGCACGGACCAGTTCCACATCAACTTCCATGGCGGCGCCTACAACAGCCGGGCGATGGAATGGATCTACATGCACGAGGCCATCCCGGGCCACCACTTGCAGGTAAGCGTACGGCGTGGGCAGTCGGCGGACGATCTCCGCGACGAACTTTTCTTTCCGGGCACCGCCGAAGGTTGGGCGTGCTACGTGGAATACTACGGCGATGATCTTGGCCTGTACACGGATCCCTATCAACGTTTGGGCAAGTGGGAGTGGGACCTTGTGCGCTCCGTGCGGTTGGTGCTCGATGCCGGTATCCACTACCATGGTTGGTCGCACCAGCAAGCGCTGGACTACTGGCTTCAGCACATTCCCGGACAGGACGCCATTGCCGAGCGCGAGGTGACGCGCGTGACCAACTGGGCCGCACAAGCACTCAGCTACAAGGTGGGCGCCGACCGGATCCAGCGCATGCGCGATGCGCTTCAACACGAACAGGGGCCACGCTTCAACGCAGCGCGTTTCCACCGCGCATACTTGCACATGGGCCAGGTGCCCATTGCGGTTGCGGAAGGCAACATCCGGGAGCGCCTGCAACAATGATCGCCAAGCCGCCGCATCGACGTGGTTGCGTTTCACTATTGGTCACCTTGAAAGGTCCCACTGTTCCTGGAACGGATATTTTCACTCGCATGCGAACACTTCACGGCTGCGTTCTTTTTCTGTCCGCGGCACATGTGCTTGCCAGCGACCTCCGCATCGACAGCGTTCAGTGGACGCGTCGCGCCGGTGCCCCTGACCTGGCCCATCTGCATATCTCATGGAACAATGCGTGGCACAACGACCGCAACCACGATGCCGTGTGGATCCATCTGCGCTACACCGGCAATGGCGAGATGCGGCCCTTCAGTCTGCCTGCGTTGATCGCGGATGATGGACACCGCGTTCGTGCTGCAGGCATTGCACCATCCATCATGGTGGAGCGCGATCAGGTGGGCGCGTGGATCATTCCGCCCAAGGGCCATCGCGGGAGCATTTCATGTTCCGTTGATCTGTTGCTGGAGGATGAGGGGAAGTACGATCAGGTTCCGGACATGGACCAGCGCAGGCTTACCGCGCACGGTATCGAAATGGTGATGATCCCCAGCGGTGCGTTCCATGTGGGTGATCCGGATCCCCGTGCCATCGCGAACGGCGCGTTTTTCACAGCACCGGAAGCGGGTGGCATCGAGCTACCGTTCCTCATCCGTGAAGAGAAGCGCCCGATCCCCGTTGGAGGAGCAGCGGACCTTGCCTACACCATCGATGAGCACGGGTATCGTGGTGATGGCGCAGGCCCCATCCCGGCGGAGTTCCCGAAGGGGGTAGCGGCTTTCCATATCATGAAGTACGAACTGCGGCAAGGCCAATACGCGGACTTCCTAAATGATATCCCTCAAGACGCCACGTTCATCCGCGGCAACATGGCGGGACGCGAATACCAACTGCATGGTGGCAGTATCGTGTGCGAGAACGATGTGTACCGCGCGCTGCATCCCGATCGGGCATGCGCCTTCGTTACATGGGACGACCTCTGCGCCTTTGCTGACTGGGCGGGACTTCGCCCCATGACCGAACTGGAGTTCGAGAAGGCCTGCCGTGGCCCGCTCGATCCGCAACCCATGGAGTATCCGTGGAACACCTCCTCGCGCGACAACCTGAAACGCCAGCTCGATCCACTGCGCGCGCTCACCTTCAGCGACGGTTTCACCGAGGCGCATATGACCGACGCCAACCGCGACGAGTCAGGTGCCTCTTACTATGGAGTGCTCGATCTCGCGGGAAATGTTTGGGAGCGGTGCATCACCGTGGGCGATAGTGTCGGTCGCGCATTCACCGGCTCGCACGGGGATGGCAACCTGGGCGCACAGGCCAGCGCCACCAATGCCGATTGGCCCAAGGGCACGACCGAAGTTCTGGGCTTCGGCTATCGTGGTGGCGCGTACTACGGCACCGACGAGCCGCACGGGAACACCAATCCATACAGTCCCATCGGCTACCGCACGTTCGCGGGATGGGGCGGGGCGCATCGTTACAAGACGTACAGCGCGCGGTTCGTGCGCACGATGCAATAGCCGCGCTTGAACGTTCATGTTGTACCTGGGAGCAGATCCGCGGATCGTCATTATCGCTGGGCACCATCAGTCGTTCACCGTGCTTCTCTTTGCAAGCCACCCATACAACCAATGGATCCCTTCCTCTATCCGATCAACCTGCGCTGGGCCGACATGGACCCCAACTTCCACTTGCGCCACGATGTGTACTACGGCTTGGGCGCCCAAGCCCGCGTGGAAACATTGTTGCTGTCCGGCATAACCCCGCAGGTGATGCAGTCCGCCCACTTCGGGCCGATCCTGTTCCGGGAGGAGTGCGTGTTCCGGCGCGAGATGCGCTTAGGTGATAAAGTGGATATCCACGTGCGCCTGAGCAAAGCACGTCCCGATGGTTCGCGCTGGTCGTTCCGTCAGGAGTTCGTCCGTGGGGACGGAACGCTCTGCGCGGTGCTCACCGTTGACGGCGCGTGGATGGACACCCAACTGCGAAAGCTCACTGTGCCGCCACAGGAATTCATGACGCGGTTCCTTGCGATCCCGCACACGGAGGATTTCGAGCTGTTGGCGCCATCGGCACCGAAAGCTGGTTAGCGCCCAACGATCACTCTCGCGCTCCGTTGTCCGTTGCCCGATGTAACGACAACCGTGTACACGCCCGGTGCCACCGCAACATCCACCAGTGTGCGTTCCGATAGTTGCGTGGTCGTCCATATCGCGCGCGACTGTGCATCAAAGAGCACCAACCGTGGAGAGTCGCGCAGCAGGTCGGCGGGCACGATCACAGTGAACGGACCATTCGTTGGTATGGGGAGCACTCGCAGTTGCGCACCGTCTTCAATTCCACTGATCCCGACGGCACCCATCACATCGGCGCAGGCGCTTTGCAGGATGCGCTTAGGCATGATCTCCTCCACCCAAGCAACAATGGCCAGATCGTCCATCTCTTCCACGAACGTGCCGGCCATGCCGGTGTTGATGGAAAAGGAAAGGGATTGGCCATTGGACAATGCACCGATGATCAGCCCGCTGGCCGAGGGCAACATCTTCATCATGACGTGGTGGAATTCCGTTTCGCCATTGGTGCTCACATTGCCGGTGGTCAACTTCTCCACTATGGCGATCTGCAACCGCAGGTCCGTTTGTGGCAGGTCTTTCAACACCTCGATCTCCACACTGCCCGTGACCAGTGTTCCAGTGAACGTGGCGTCCACAATGTCCATGCTCATGAAGGATGGGATGTCCTGGTGATCTGCCACATCATCCACGGTGAAGAACTGCAAGGAGATCTCCGTTGCGTCGATCATCAATTGCGGTATACCGTTGACACCATAGTGCCCTGCACGCGTTGATGCTGTTGGAATGAAATACGGATCGCCAGGGGCCGGATATGATTGTTGGTATTTGATGAGGCAATAGTTGTCCACTTGAGGCAGGATCACCGAATCGAGTTGGGTGTTCGCGCTTACGCACGGACCGCACGAACTGCTGGTGAACATTTCGAAGAGCGTGGTGCGCACCACGAAGGTGTCTTCAACGGCGATGGTGAAATGGATGGTATCGTTCGCGGGCCACTGGTCAATACCGCCATTGGGTGCATTGCACCACAGATCGATGTTGTGCGTCCCGGCCGTGTTGAAGGTGCACAGTTGCGGATGCTCCAGTACGCCCATTGCACCTGTGGCCAGCGGCGCGAACATCAGAGCGTTCGCGCTTTGCACGGCGCCACCGTCCACCCGGTAATGCATCATCAGGTCGGTGATGGTTTGTGTTCCGAGGTTGCGCACTTCGGCGCGCAAGGGAATGGCGCTGCCCACTTGCGCATACGCGGTAGTGGCTTCCTGCTCAGTGAACGCATCGAGGCTGTGGGTGGTGCCCGGCTTGATCACATAGTAGCCGTTGTCGGCGAAGTCCACATTGTAGGCCGCACCGGTTACGTTGGCCACATTCGGTGAGGTGGGCACCTGGTAGGCTTCCGTAGCGCTCACCTGCACGCCCACGGTAAGGCTGGTAACATCGGGTGCACCACCCGTTTTCTGGTCGGCGATGTAGATGTGGCCAGTGGTCTCCTCGAAGGCGATGGACCAATACGTGAAAGAGATGTCGTCACTGCTGGCAAAACACCAGGTCGCCCAGAACTGCCGATGCGGCGTGGTACCGAATGTCTTGGTGTACAGACCGCTACCGCCGTGGTTGAAGTACAGGCCCCAAACACAAACGGAATTGTTGGGCAGCTGTGCGCTTGGTAGCGCATAGTTCGTTTCGGCCGGTTGCACCCAAGGGTTCGGGGTGAAGGTGAGCACACCGGACTGGTTGGCTTGGAAGGACGTGAACGAGCTGCCGTTGAACGCCACAGGAAAGGGCAGCGCGATCGGGGGCGTCCATGCATCGGTGGCGTTCTGGTCAAGGTGCTGCACCCAGCCGCTGTCGATCATGTAGATGCTGAACTCCGGATCGCGGTTCAGGTCGCGCGGGTTCTCGCCAGCATCCAGCACGGGCACAATGTGGAATTGTGCTGTTGCTGCCAATGTGCAGGCAACAACTGCGATAGTGAGTATAGGTGTGCGCATGGCGACCGGTTTGTGGGCATGACGAAGCGATGGGCCGTGGGTTGTTCGCGAATGGCTTTCGCGTTCGCGTGCCTTTCTACCTTCCGCAGCTACTTCAACAGTCCATCTATGCCATCGACCGCAACAGCCACAGCCAATAGCGTTGCCACGCCGGCCGCTGACGAACTCCGCATTACCCGTGTTTTCCAAGCGCCGCGCGCGTTGGTATTCAAGGCGTGGACGGATCCCGCGATGCTCATTCATTGGTTCGGCTGCGCGGCCTTCACCACCACCTTCGCCGAGGCCGATGTGCGCGAGGGCGGCCAGTGGCGGGTGGGTATGCGTTCGCCGGAAGGGGAGGACTTCGTTGCGCACGGGCGCTACTTGGAAGTGCATACGCCCGAGCGCCTCGTGTTCACGCACCAATGGGATAAGCAGGTGGCTGTGAACCCGGCCTTGCACGGAACGCGTGTAACCGTTGTATTGCACGACGAGCAAGACACAACGCGGTTGGAATTCCGCCAGACCGGTCTCGCCACCGAAGCATCGCGCGATTCGCACATCGGCGGCTGGAGCGATTCGCTCGATGCGCTGCACCGTTGGCTGGGCGCGCAACAGCACTGAGCGAACGGCTCAAAGATCGCCGCGGAAGTAGCCGCGCTTCAGCCGCAGGCTGAAGAAGTTGATGAAGAGCACGATGTAGCTGAGGTAGAACAATGACTGCAGCACCACCAAGAGGCGGCCCGCTTTGGTGACGGGATAGAACTCGCCGAAGCCGATCGTGCTGGAGGTAACGAAGCTGAAGTAGACCGCTTCGGTCCAGTGGGTCAACGGCAGGTTGAGGTGCTGGCCCGTTGCATAGATCACCGCGAAGCTGAGCACCACTTCCAAGTAGTTCAACAGCAGCAACATGGTGCCACGGCGGTAGGATCGCGGTGTGGCGAACGTATCGGAAGCGAAGATCAGGGTGGGTATGTACATCACCGTTTCCAGCAGGAACCACATCATCAGTGCAAAGAGCCATGGGTTGTTCTGCTGGCTGGTGTAGAGCAGGAAGAACGGGAACGCGGTCTTCAGCAACACGAATATCTCCGTGGCGAGGTCCTGATACAGCGGCCCCTTTTTCCAGAAGAGATGCTTGATGTAGGTGCCCGGGAACAGGAACTGCGAGAACGAGAGCACCAAGCGGATCAACTTCTCCAGCCCCGCGTCCTCCTCGTACTTGTTGTTCCAGATCGCGTGTATGTTCTCCCAGCGCTTACGAATGGTGGAGTGGAACTCCTGGCCCTCCGGGTGGCCTCGGCCCATCAGCAGTTTGTGGATGGTCCTTTTCATGGTCGCGCATACAAGGATACCGCGCTTGCGGGTGTGACGGGGCACTTTGGGTAGTCCCGTGAAAAGATCCGTTCGGCTGCGGATGGTTCACGGCAACTCAGCGTGCCGCACCTCACTGGGCGTGTTGCCACCAACGTTCAGCAATATCGTATCGCGGTCGTTGTTCGCAAGGGTTTAATAGCATACTCACTGGTTTGCTCGACCAGCCGTTCCAGTACGGATCACCACTTGTAACGGGAGCAGGTCCAACGGTGCCGCACAGTCACAAAGCATTGTAGCATCTTTACTACACGCATGAACAAGCTCTTGGCTTTCTTCGTCCCGCTCCGCCATGCGTATCCTAGTCGTTGACGACCACACGATCATCCGGCGCGGCTTGCTGAACCTGATCGCGTTGGAGCATCCGCTCGCCATCGCGACGGCCTGTGCCAACATCCGCGAGGCCCACGAAGCACTGACGCTTTCCGATCATGATGTGATGATCCTGGACCTTTGGCTCACCGATGGCAATGCCTTCGATCATATCCGCAACTGGCGTCACATGAGCCCGGGCACGCGCATTCTGGTCTACAGCATGGCACCGACTCACCTCTTCGCCCACCGGGTAATGGCCATGGGTTGCTCGGGTTTCGTCTCCAAACAAAGTTCCGAGGAGGAATTCAGCGAAGCGCTCAAGGCCGTTTGCGACGGCGGCACGCACTTCAGCGCCGCCATTCGCCAGCGGGCGGCCAGCATCACCTCCGAAAGTGAGATGGTCAGTCCGTTCAAGTTGCTCAGCGATCGGGAACTGAGCGTGCTGCGCGATCTGCTCGCGGGGCATGGCATCAAGGAGATCTCCCAACGGCTGAACCTCAGTCCATCGACGGTGGCCACGTACAAGACCCGTATGATGGAGAAAGTCGGGGTAACGAACGATTCCGAACTGCGTCTTGCCGCGTCGCTGGACGGCTTCATCGTAACGTGATCTTCTCCCGCCGTACATCCCTGGTAGTGTTCCTGCTGGCATTCATGCCCGCTGCTTCCGTTGCACAGCGTGCCCGGAGCGACTGGTGGATCCAGCATTACAATGTGCAGAACGGATTGCCGTCCAGCAGCATCATCGACATGGCGGTGGATACGATGGGCTTTCTGTGGTTGGCCACCGAAGGCGGCCTGATCAGTTTCGATGGTCGCAACTTCCGGTCAACGGAGCTGATCCCGGGCCATGCCCCCCTGAGCAACAGGATGCGGGATCTGGTAACTACCACCGACGGCGGATTGCTGGCGGCTGATGTGAAAGGAACGTCATACAGTGTCCATGGCTTCGACATGGCTTGGGTACAGCACCGCACCGCTGGCCGGGTAAAGGTGTATGGGAGTGCACCCGATGTCGAAACCTATGCAGCGCTGGTGGACACCTTGCGGAACCCTCAGGACCAGTCGGGTGCGTGGGCGGAATGCACGTTCATTCACGGGGCCGATGGGATTGAGGGGATCGTGCGTGGCGACAACCTCACACGAATTCAGAAGGGAAAAGTGTTGGGTGCTCTGGTCCTGCCCACCCGTTCACACTCGGTCTTCCAACTGTCCGGCCATATCTATGGCTTCACCGATACGCTCGGGTGCTTCGGTATCGGTCCGCAACTGGACCGTACCGCACCGGTGCGCGTGCAGTGGCCCACCGGTTTCAACAAAGCGGCCGCCGAGTGGCAGCTGTTCTGGGACCCCGCAGCGGATGAGGCCTTCCTGCTCATGGATCAACACCTGCACACGGTCCGTTCCTCGAGCACGGGCGATACGTTGACCATTGCACAGCTTGAATTGGAGCTTCCGAAGAACACGCGCATCACGTGCATGGCAGTGCCTTGGAAAGAGAACGTGCTCGCCATCGGTACGCTCAGCAAAGGCCTTTTCCTGTACCAGCGCATGGCCATGCGCACCGTGGAGTGCGGCACGGGCACGGGGAGGACCAAGCCTATTACGCCCAGTTGGACATGGGGGAGGAAGGGGTCCTCACCGTTTCGTCCAACCTTCGCGCGGTACTCATCGGCGAAGATGGTTGCATAGATCCGGCGCAACCGTTGCGCGTCGCCGCGCCGGCCGGTTTGGCGCGAGATGCGGCGGGTTGGATCTGGTCAGCCCGCGCTGGCGCCACGCAGGCTTATGATCCTGCTACCGGCCAAGTGGTGCAGTTGATCGACGGGGCGCACGCAGCGACCGTCTTCTTGGTCGAAGGCGATTCCATGTGGCTGGCCGATCGCCATCGGCTCGGATACGTAAAGGACTTCCAAGTGCACTGGCTGAGCAACCTGAACGGATCGAGCGAGGACCGCCCCGCCGTGATCCGGCGCTTGCCCGATGGCCGGTTGTGTTACGCCTCCTGCCAAGGGCTGTTCGTTGCGCGTGACGCCTCTTATCGCGCGTTCGCACCGTTGGAGCAGCTACAAGGGCTCTGCATCCGGGCGGTGGATGTCATGGGAGGGCGGATCTTCCTCGGCACGTATGGCCAAGGGGTGTACCTATGGAAGGACGATGAACTGCGCCGCATTCCGATGGACCGCCAAGGTTCGCTATCGCATGTGCACGCCACGGTGAAGGATGGTCGCGACGTTTTGTGGTTCAGCACCAACCGCGGAATGTTGAGCACCACCCTCAAGGAACTGCTGGTGTACATGGCGGACACCACGCAGGCACCGCACTTCACCTATTACGGCGAGCGCGCCGGTCTCGTCGAACCGGAGATGAACGGTGGTTGCAGCCCTGCTTGGATCCGATGCAACGATGGCCGACTTTCCTTCCCTTCGATGGGTGGGGCTGTGCGCTTCGTGCCGGAGGACGTACCCGACCAGTATCCGCTTCATCCCATATCGATCGGTGATGTAGCCGTTGATGGTGCCAGGTGGCCCATCGACGAGTATTCCATTTACCCTGCCGGAACACGACGTGTGGTCATTCCCTATGCGGTGGCGTTCTGGGGCGATCCGGAGAACGCGCAATGGGAATACCGGATAACCGGACTACAGGACATGTGGTTGCCATTGGATGCGCACCGGACGGAACTGGTGCTCGAGCGACCACCGGTGGGCGAGCACGAGGTGTACATACGGCCAGTGGGTGCTTACGCGCGTGGCATGGCACCCGAACTGTTCTTCTGGTTCCGTGTGGAACCAGCGTTCCTCAGCACCTGGTTGGGCCGGCTGGTGATCGCAGGCGTTGTGTTGTTGATCGCCTTTCTGGTCTGGCGGATCCGCAGCGCCCGGTTGCGTGCCCGGAACCGTGCGCTGGAAGAGCACGTGCACGAGCGCACGGCCGAGTTGGCACGGTCGCTGGAGAGCAGCGCAATGCTCAATGCGATCATCACCCACGACATCGTTACGCCGTTGACCTTCATTGCACGCGTGGCGCGCGGGGCAAGGGCCTTCATGCCGCCTGGCGGGGCGACGCCCGCGCTTTCGGAAACCCTCGATGACCTGTCCAGCAGCGCGGAGAAACTGCACGACAAGGCCTCCGATCTGCTTACGTGGATGAAGTTCAACACGAACCGCATTGCCGCCAGCCACGATGCCGTGGACCTCCACGCCGAGGTGGCGCGCATCGAGGAACACTGGACCATACTGGCTGAACAAGAGCATATCACGTTGCGCAATGATGTGCCGGAACGCACCATGGTCCGTTCCGACCGGCGCGTGCTCGGTGTCATCATCAACAATTTGGTGAGCAATGCCGTGGTACACGGCGGGGCGGGTGCCAACATCTGGATCGACCATCACCGGAACGATACGGAGTGGATACTCTCGGTGCATGATTCGGGGCGCGGCATCGCTGCAGAGACCCTCCGTGCGATCGGGGCGTTGATCGCACGGCCTGTCGTTGGTAAGAGCGCACTTCTCCTGCGCAGCGATATGCAGAGTCTCGGCTTCGCCATCGTGGTTTCGCTCAGCAGATCGCTTGGTGGCAGTGTGCGGGTGGAAAGCGGCGCGAACGGAACGCACGTTTCCATTGCTTTCCCGATCGAGCAGCCCAATAAGCCGGGTAGTATGGATCTGACGCAGGATGCGAGGACATTGTAGCGCAGATTCGACGTAACGAAACAGCGGCATGCGCCGATACAAGGGTCCGTTCGAAAGAACAGGACCCCATGAACAGGCTCATCGTCAACCTCCGATCGCTCGCTACTACGCTAAGCATTAGCACTGGCTTCATCGCCAGCGCCCAAGAGCCCGCAAGCGGAGCGCGCCTGATCCAGATCGACCCGCTGTCCGTGCTCACGAACAATACCACGGCCGACTGGCGGAACCAGACCACCACCATCGCTGACCTCGCAAGCCGGGATCTGCGCGAAGCGCCGGCCAACGTGCAGGTGATCACGGCTCGGCAGATACAGGCCGCCGGTGCCCGCGATCTGCTTGAGGCGTTGCAACTCGTGCCCGGTATCGGCATCGGACGCGATGTGGACGACGTCCTTGGCGTGGGCATCCACGGGAACTGGGCGCACGAAGGCAAGTGCCTCTTCTTGCTCAACGGCGCGCAGCTCAATGAGAACGACTTCGGCACGTATGGCATCGGGCAGCGCATACCGATCGAGAACGTGGAGCGGATAGAGGTGATCGTCGGCCCCGGGTCCATCGTGCATGGCGGCTATGCCGCGCTCGGTGTCGTGAACATCGTTACGCGCGATGCCCGGCAGAAGGTCGGCGCACAATTGGTGGCGCGCACCGGTTGGTATCGCAACGCTGCCACGCGCACGAGCACCACCCTAAGCGGAGCGCAACCGCTCGGCCGGGATCAGGAACTCAGCTTTGCCTTAAGCCATCTGCGCGGGAACCGGAGCAATGCGATCGACCTGCTTCCGGATGGCACCACCATTGACCGCCGCGACAGCAGTGCCCTGCAGGCTTCCACATTCCAGTTCAATTATCGCTGGAAAAACCTGAAGGCGTACATGTATTACATGGACGAGAGCGCAGAGGTGAGCGACGCGAACTTCGGTGTACGTATGCGCGACGTGCTCTTCGGCGCTGAGAGCCGCATACCCTTACGGCCCTCTCTTGATCTCGCTTGGAAACTCTCCCATGCGGACCAGATCCCGTGGTACTACGTGGATACGCCCGATCCGGAACGCCTTGCCTCCAATACGAACAACCAGCGCAGCAGTGTATCCATCCTGTTGTCCTACACCCCCAACGCTTGGCTGAGCACGCGTATCGGGGTACAAGGTTTCCACCAACGCAGCGAGTACAGCGTGCGCGATGGGCAGGGGCGCTTCGCCATGAACGACGGAACGGCGATCGGTCTGAACGACGGGGCCGTGCTGGGCGAGATCAATCTGCGGAGCAAGCTGGGCTTGCTCAGCGCCGGTTATCGGCTTGAGCACAATTCGCTGACGGGTACCGCACATGCGCCGCGTATCGCGTACAGCTTGGTCACCGGCCGCTTCCATGCCAAGCTCATGTACAGCCAGGCCTTCCGTTCGCCCACGGTGATGAACTTGAACTACGGTCCCGCTGAAGGGTCCATCGTCACCGAGTATATCACCACTACGGAGGCGGAACTGGGCTTGCGCATCGGCAGCCGCGCCATGGTCGTGGCGAACATCTACAACACGCGCATCGATGATCCCATCGTGTACGTGTACGACGCGGTGACGCTTGATAACTACCTCAACCGCTCGCGCTCGGGTACGCGTGGATCGGACGTCCGCCTGAACATCGAGGCCGAGAAATGGTTGCTCCTGTTCGGCGGCGGTGCGGCCAAGGCGCTGCCGTACGCCGATATCCCGGAGGCCGATCTCCCTGAAGGAACAGGAGTCGCCTATCAAGGGCTGCCCGCCGCCCGCATGTTCGCAGCAGGTTCTTGGAGCGTGCTCGAATGGCTCGCTATACGAGGCCGTGCCGACTGGCAGGGCAGCACATGGTCCTATCAAGTAGTTGATGTCGCTGATGGTGCCATGGAGCTTGTGCAATGGCCGTCAACGACACTGCTGAACGCCGGATTGATCGTCAAGCCGGGCAGTCAGAAGAGGATGAGCATCGATCTCGGCATTGCGAATCTGT
>JADJCX010000023.1 GCA_016703005.1 Flavobacteriales bacterium | reverse complement strand
CTCGCTGATGATGCACCATCGGTGCGCTCCTCGGCCATTGTGCAACCCAACGTGGCACCATGGGTCGCGGTGCTGCATCTGCCCGGTGTTACGTCGGCAGCCCTGCGGGAAACCTTCCCTACCTGTGGATCTTCCTGGCCCTGTTCGGGGTCTTGGTGTTCACCCTGTGGAGGAGCCGGCGCGCGTGGGCCCAGGAGCGGCGGTTGGCGCAGATGCAACTGGACCTGGTGAGCAACATCACCCATGAGTTCAACACACCGCTCACGCACATTTCACTCGCCCTGGACACGCTGCGGCGGCCGGACCAGCACGCACAGCATGCGCACATGATGGAGGTGATCGGTGAGGAGAACGAACGCATGCAGGCCAATGTGAAGAAGGTGATGTCCGTGAGCCTGCTGGACCAGGAGGCGCTACCGTTGGAATTGGAGTTGCACGATGTGCATGAACTGCTCCACGCGACCCTGCGCTCGCTGCGACCTGCGTTGGACCGGGAGGCCGTAGCGGTGACCTGCACCTTCGATGCCACTGACCCGTGGGTGCTTGTGGATGCGACCTACCTGACCAATGTGTTCCATTCCCTGTTGGACAACGCGATCCGATACGGCCGTGCGCCCCGACAGGTGAACATTGCTACCCGCGACACGTCGAGTGGTCTGCGGATCACCATCGCGGACAACGGGCCGGGCATTCCCGTCAGCGAGCAGCCGTTGGTGTTCAACAAGTTCTTCCGCGGTACCAACGGCCGCGAAGCCTCCGTGAAAGGCACCGGCATCGGGCTGTACTTCGCCCGCAAAGTGGTGATGGCCCACCACGGAACGATCACGCTGAACGCAAGCCCCTTGGGCGGGGTCGAGGTCGAACTCGTTCTTCCGAAACCCGAACATGGCTGACCGGACCATCCTGATCGTCGAGGACGAACCGCACATGGCGGAGCTGCTGCAGAGCAGGTTCCGGCAGGAGGGTTTCGTTGTACACCACGCCGCGGATGGTCTGGATGCCGTTTCCCTGTTCACAGCGGTGCGACCGGACCTGTGCATCCTGGATGTGATGCTGCCCAAACTGGATGGTTTCCAAGTGGCCCGTGAGGTGAGGAAGATCGCTCCCCTCGCGGCCTTCATTTTCCTTACCGCCCGCAACACCCTGCCCGACAAACAGGCCGGTTTCCGCAGCGGCTGCGACGACTACTTGACCAAACCGTTCCTGTTCGAAGAGTTGCTGTTGCGTGTGAACGCGGTGCTCTACCGCACGCAGGGACCCAAGGTGCATGCCAGTGGATCGCTGGTCTTTCCCACGTTCACGTTGCACGTGCGCGAACGGAATCTGGAGATGCCGGGGCGCACCATAACGCTCACCGCGAAGGAGAACCAGATCCTCTACATCCTGCTTTCCAACGCGGGCAAGATGGTGGAGCGGCAATTCCTCGTGGAGCAGGTATGGGGCCGCATGGACGACTACCATTCGCGTTCACTGGACGTCTACCTCACACGCTTGCGCAAGTACATCCAACTCATTCCGGGGGTCACCTTGGCCAATGTCTACGGCAAGGGCTTTCTGCTCACTGTGGCGGAGAACCGCGCCGGTATTGGGGAACCGGGTTCTTAGGTTTTCATTAAGCATCGGCCGGCAAGCCGAGCATCGTCATCGGTGCATGTTCACCACGCACGTCGGCACACGCCGCAGTGTCAAACGCTTGATCATGCAAACCACCTTTCAGGACACTCTTTTTGCCTTCCTCCTTCTGGCTGTTCCATCGGCAGCCGCTACCGCGCAATCCTCCTATTGCATTCCAGTGCACGGTGGACAGATCGTGGCGCCCATCATCACGTCGGTCTCCCTCGGCAGCATCAACAACACGGGCACCACCGCTCCGCTGGTGCCCTCGGGATACTCCGACTATACCGCCATGCAGACCACGCTCGCCGTGGGCCCTTCCTACACACTCACGATCGGATCGGACGATGCATGGCCGCACAACTTCGCGGCTTGGGTGGATATGGATCACGATCGGCACTTCAGCGATGACGAGCAGATCGGCCTGGCCCAAATGGGCGGTGGTGTCTATACGATCAGCTTCACGTTCAGTATCCCCGCCAATGCACTGAACGGACCAACACGCTTGCGCATACGCGGTGTGGAGGAACCCTTCGGCCCATGGACCCTTTCAATGTTCCTGCATCCCCTTCACCTATGGGGAAGCGGAGGATTACACCGTGGTGATGGGGGGGGGGCGACAACGATGCGGCCATTGACGGCCTTCGTTTCCCCGGTCAGTGCCGTAGGCCTTGGCGTGGAACCTGCGACAATACGCGTAGAGAATCGGGGCTCCGTTGCACTGAGCAACCTCCAGGTACATATGATCGTGGATGGGTTGGTCGGTCCCGTGGAGATCGTGCCCGGACCCGTGCTACCCGGTGCAAGTGTCGATCATACGTTCCAGACCACGGTTGACCATGTCAGGCCTGGCTTCTCATCAACTGCCGCTCCTCCTGCCGGACGCCGATGCGGACAACAACGTACACTGGTCAGGGATGCCTGCCGCCTGGATCCCATCACCGGCTCCGATGTGTGGTACATCCACTCCAACCAGTTCCAGTTGATGGAGACCTACAGCGAAGGCACCACCAACGAGACCACAATGAACACCGTGTTCGGCGAAGGCAACTGGCAGCTCGGCCATTTCGAGACCATCAACGTGGCGCAGGTCTTCGGGCCGGGCACCTGCACCATCTTCATCGATGGGACCTCCCTCGACGCGGACCCCCTGATGGACTTTCTGTCCACACATGGAACAGCCGTGGAGCGCTGGGTGGCTGCCGGTGGAAAGCTCTTCCTGAACAGCTCCCCCGATTCGCAGGACTTCACCGGGCATGTGCGCATGGACCTTGGCTTCGGTGGTGTCTCCATTTCGCAGAGCTATTCCGTGAGCTACGCCCGGCCATACGGTACGCACCCGATCCATACCGGTCCGCATCAACCGATCGGCTCGGAATGGACCGCGTTCTACTATGGTAATGGAGTGCTCCACGGCGATGGGCTCACCAAAGTGAACGTGGAGAACAACGATGACCATTTCGGTGGTCCCGCGGTGGACCTCCCCACCTTGGCGGAGAAGGACTGGGGTGCTGGAAAGGTGTTGTTCGGCACCATCGGACCGAGCGAGTTGTTCGGTACCGAGGCCATGAACGATCGGGCCAATATCCTGGACCACATCACCGAGTGCAGCACCGGCTCAACGGGCATCGCATCACAGGACGTCGCATCGGGCTTGGTCGCATACCCCAACCCCACCCGCGGCGAACTGCGCATTGCTTTCGCCAAGGGGTTGAAGCCGATCACCATAGCGGTACATGACCTGCTTGGCAACCGCGTCGCGATGCCGTTCACGGTGCTCGGTGAGCACGTGATCATCGATGCGGAAGCATGCACATCAGGCGCTTACATCGTATCGCTCGGGTTTGTGAATGGCGGTCAACAACACGTTCGGTTCGTGCGGGAGTAGGGCCATCGGTTTTGTTACCACCCACCTCCTCCTCCACCTCCTCCTCCACCGCCCGAGGAACCGCCACCTCCCGAACCGCCGCTCTTGCTGGGCGGCGTGCTCGATGAGTTGACGCTGCTGCTGAGCGAGCTGTTCATGTGGTGCGCGAACGAACCATAGTGCAGGATGGATCCGCTGTACCAGCCCGGTCGGTAGTTGGGGTCCACCAAAGCGCGGCTGATCATGCTTTGGAAACGCTCGCCCCAGACTTCCTCCACCTTGAAGGCGATGGCATAGGGCAGGTATTTCTCGAAGACCTCGGGCGTCATCGTCGGCGGATTGAAGTGCTGGAGCTGCTTCTCTTCCGCCGCGCTCAGGTACATCTTGAACCCGAACAGTCGCGCACGCAAGGCCTGCTTCTCTTCGCTCGGCCGCTTGATGAGGTAGACGTAGAGCAGGAACAGGATCGCGTTGGCCACCAGGGAAGGCGGCGATGTACAGCACATCGTTGTCGCCGGAGAATGAGTTGTGCAACACGATCAAGGAGATGATGCACACGGCCACGCTCAGCATGGGGATCCACCAGAACCGCCAGTTGTTGCCTTTACTGAGGAAGGTGTGCCACTGGTCCCGCAAGGTGCCGCGGAACGCACTGGCCATGCTCTGCACACTTGCATCGTACGTGCCGTCGATCTCGAAACTTTCCTGGCCTGAGCCGAACATGCTGTTGAGGAGTCCCTGCTCCTCCTTGGGCAAACCCGAGCCGCCCTTCAACTTCACGATGGTGTACGTCTCTTTCTTGAACAGCCCTAGCAACACGTCCTCTTTCTTCTCATCGATCCGGATGTGGCCCTTCACGGCCAGGCTGATCATGGCCGGTGTGATGTGGTCGTTGTCGGCACTGCCCTCCATCACCATGGCCACCGATGCCGGTGATAGGTGATCCGGTGGATCGAAGAGCGGGATCACCGTGGGCATGTCGGGATCGCGGCCATGGCGCGCCCACGTGATGAAATAGTACAGCAGGAGCAGCAGTGTGATGATCCCGCCCACCAGCGGCACGGCGTACTGCTCGAAGAATGTGGGCGGTGGTGGTTCGGCCACCACGCCTTTCTGGAAACCCACAGCCACTGTGAGACCTTCGTAGTAGCCCATAGGGCGCCCTTGGAAACGGACGGTGTTCGCGTCGACCGGAAATGCCGTACACGCGTTCTCCGTGCTACCCATCTCACCGGTGTAGCACGCGGTCTGTTTCACTTGGGCCGTCGGCGGCAAGTGGATCAACGCCGAGATGCTGTCGATGGAAAAGGCCCACCCGTTGCCGCATACGTTCCAGTAGATCTCGTCGTAGTCGGGGAAGAAACCCACTTGGCCTTTGGTGGTGTACGTGATGCGATACGGGTAGTCGCCGGGTTGCAGGAAGTTGCCTTCGCTGCCCACGTACAGCACGAAGTCGTCACCTTCCGTGGCCGTGTGGTACGGTGAAGTGGCCCCGAAGACTTCCACAGCGGTGAGGTCGTACTCCACCCGATGCTTCCGACCGTTGTGGTCGGTGAAGCGCAGCGGCAACCGGCGCACGATGCCGCGTTTGAACTCGTCGCCTTCGGAGTGGATGTTGATCTCCTCCGTCACCGTCAGCTGCCCATCGGGCGCCACGGTGAGGTCCGTGTGCCAAGCGTTGATCTTCTCGGACTGGCCATGGGCATACATCACGCCCAGCAGCGAAGCCAGCAGCAACCAGCGGCGCATCACGAAAACTTTACCGATGGGTTCTCCTTGTGCGCGGGGTTGTCCAACTCGAAGAACGCGGACTTCACGAAGCTGAACATGTTCGCGATGATGTTGCTCGGGAAGCTCTCGATCAGCGTGTTCTGCTCGCGCACATTGCCGTTGTAGTAGCGCCGCGACTTCTCGATATCACCTTCCACAACGCTCAACATGTTCTGCAGCTCAAGGAAATTCGTGTTCGCCTTCAGGTCGGGGTATCGCTCGGCCACCGCGAGCAGGTTCATGAGCGCACCGCTCAGGTTCTTCTCCGCCACCTGCTGGCCTTCCACCGTTGTGGCCTGTTGCGCAGCGGCACGCGCGCGCGTCACGTTCTCCAAGGTCTCCTTCTCGTGCGCGGCATACCCTTTCACCGTCTCCACCAGATTGGGGATGAGGTCGTAACGCTTCTTCAGCTGCACATCGATGCCGCTCCACGCCTCGGCCACCAGGTTCTTCAGCTTCACCAACTTGTTGTAGATGGCAACGGCGTAGAGTGCCAAGAGCACAACAAGACCAATGATCACGAGCAATGCTATCATCTGGGGGGTGTGGGTTGCCGATCGAAGATAGTTCCGCGCCCGAAATTGTCAGGGCCGCAGAACGGAAGCTGCAAAGGTTCAGGTTAACGCCATCGGCTCGTTCATGGCCACTCCACTCAGTGATCTGTGCGGCTTATCGCGCTTCTTCCCCGAACCGATGGAACAGACCCGAGCCCGGTTCCGTTCCGTTGTTCACCACCTCGCCCAACTGCTCCCGGAAGAACGTCAATAGTTCATCAGGAGCGCCTCATAGACCACTACTTGTTCGCGCAAAATCGCAGTATCGGGCATGGTGAAGCGCCCCTCCTTGTAATCGCATCAGGTACGCACTGGTGTAGCTCTCGTGCGCGAAGGGCTTCTTCGATCCAGGTAGGGCAGCTCACCGTGCACGCCGTTGAACTGCGGGAAGGGCGACCACGGCAGCCGCAGCTGCGCAGTGCAAATGCGAGCAATGGGTGCGAAAGCGAAGTACTGCGTTGGTGACGCGCCATACATCACAAGGCTTGCCAAGGTGAACTTGTGTCCAGTATCCGATCCTATATTGTTCGCCATGCGGAACGGAACAAGCACGCTAATGCTCTCAGCCCTGCTGGGCACAACGGCCTGCAACGGCCAAAGCAAGCCAGTCACAGATGCGGCTGAAGCTGGCAAGGACACACCCATCGCCGAATACGTGGTGGAGTGCTTCCTCGATAGTAAGGGCGCGCTGTGGTTCGGGACGATCGAACATGGTGTGGCGCGCTACGATGGAAAGGCACTCACCTTCCTGAGCCCTGCCGATGGCAAAGGGGGCAATGTGGTGACCAGCATTGCCGAGGACAAGGACGGGATCCATGGTTCGCGGGACACGATGGCACCGGGGTGGTGCGCTATGATGGAAAACACTTCACCCAATTCTGGGAGCATGGAAGCAGCGTGAGCACTGATCGCGAAGGCAACATCTGGAGCAGTGCGCGGGACAGTGTGTTTCGATATGACGGGCGAACGATGGTCCCGTTCATGGTGCCGATGGACCGCTCAGCGATCACGCAATACGCCATCCTTCCAGGTCGGGCCTCCATGCGGTTGCACGACAGCAAAGGCAACTACTGGTTCCGCACCGATGGGGCCGGCGCTTTTCGGTACGACGGAAAGAACTTCACACAGTTCACCAAGAACGACGGACTGTGCAGCAACACGGTCAACGACATCAAGGAGGATGATGCGGGCAATATCTGGTTCATCTGCATGCAGGCCTACCAACCCGAAATGACCAATGATGGCGGCCTGTGCATGTGGGACGGCTCCCGCTTCACCACCTTCAACGATGTGAACGGCCTTCACCACAACGACCTCTACACGCTCTTCAAGGACCGCGCAGGCAGGCTGTGGGTCGGTGCCACCGGCGTAGGCGCATACCGCAATGATGGGAAGTCGTTCACCTTGTTCAATACCACGGACCACCCCGACCTGAACGCCATCTTCGGCCTGCAAGGCATGACGGAGGATGCGAAGGGTATTCTCTGGTGCGGCTTCAGCGGCGGGCTGTTCCGGCTGGATCCATCAACGGAGAACGCTAGCTTCCGGCATGTGCCGCGCGAAGGGCCGTGGGAGTGAACGGGTCGGGCGATCACTTCCGATGGAAGGGATCGCCGTCCCGGAACTTTGGTGCGCTGAGTGGTACGCCTTCCTGCTGTTGAAGGAAGTAGAGCAACTCATCCAGAAGCGCCTCATACACCACTTCTTGTTCGCGCAAAATCGCGGCATCGGGCACGTTCCAGCGCCCCTCCCCTTGCAATCGCATCAGGTACGCACTGGTGTAGCTCTCGTGCGCGAAGGGCTTCTTCGGATCGAGGTAGCGCAGATCCCCACGCACGCTTTTGAATAGCGGGAACGGCGGTTCGCCTTCGGTATCGGCCACCAACAGGATGGGCATCGGGTAACTCTTGGTGGTAATGGCCTCCAGCACATGCGGCCACTTGTCACGCACTTCGGCGGTGTCGGTCTTCCACTCCATCGTCGTTTCCAAACTCACGAAGGCATCGGCGAGGCCCGGCTCGTGCAGCGTACACCAACCTTCCTGCGCGCCCCAGCTGTGGCCGATGTAAAACACCTTGTTGCCGTTGGCGAGCTGGCTTGCGAAGCGGGAGCATGGTGCGGATGCTGGACTTGTCCGGCTCCCACACGAGCGGTGTGCCGTACATCTTTTCCTCCAAGGGCCAATGGAAATTGCACGACACGAAGACGAAGCCGTTCGCGGCGAAGTGCTCGGCCATGCGCACGTTCTCATCGCTCAAACCTTGCGAGCCATGGTGGTACACAACCACAGGAAAGTCGAGCGTGGTCGGAAGTGTTCCGCGATGGGCCGTGGTCGGCAACGCGAAAAGACTATCCATCACTCGATCGGCTCATCGCCGCCCAAGGGGTAGCGCAGATCGTACTCGATGAACGCGGAGTCCATGCGCAACAGCAGTTCGTCGTACACCCGGCGCAATGGTCCTTCGAGCGTGCGTTGCCGAAGTTGTGCTTGGGTCAATGGCGCGGTTCCCGGTTCCACGGAAAGCGGGAACCACACCTGCACAAAGAGTGGTGCCGGGCCCGTGTATCCGAATGCGGCATAGCGAAGGCTGTCGTTGAAGAGGAGCGTATCCGCAAAGCCGATGGAGTACCTGGAAGCCGATGGCTCCTGGCCGCGCGCGGCACAGGCCATCAAGAGCGCAATACCAAGGAAATGTCGTCGCATCGGGATGAATGTAGGAGCGCTGCGCGTTTCACATCAGCCACATTCCCTGCGATGCTATCGGCCTTCGCAATACTTCCGCTGCTGCTCCACAAAGCCTGGGCACTCCCTTGCGTTCTTGTACCTCAACTGCTCGCGGCTCTTCCGCACGCGCGGCCGCCAGCCGAAGAGGTTAATGGTGCCGGGTATTCCTTCCTGAACGACCCAGCAACGTTCGATCACCTGACCGCCCGAGTGCCACCGCATCCCGATGGTGCTATGGCCGGGCCAGATATCGATCTTATCCACACACCTATCCCACGCCGCATCCAGCACTCCGGGTTGGCGGCGCAGGAAGGCAACGAGGCTATCGTGTGTGGGATCGTGCACGGTGTAGCTGCCGGAAGCTGTGGTTACAAGGTGCCCTTGGCGCGCACGGTGGATCTCGTGCTTCATCCAGCGGTCCATGGCCTTCTCGCTCTTGGCATTCAGCGCGCGTTGGAAGCGTTCCGCATCCTGCGCATGCAGCGTGGCAGGCAGGAGAAGCAGTGTGAACAGAACGAACCTCATCGCTCCAGCCATTTCCGCCAATCGGCGATCGCCTGTTGTAGCCGCGCCTCGGTCATGTCCAGCCTTCGATGCATATCGCCTGTTGTGCTGTGCTCCTGCCCGGTGAAACGATCCAGCGTGTGCATGACCGTTTGCATGTAGATGCTGTGGATCGTAGAGTTCTCGCTGCCGTTGATGTACATCGGTGTGGTCTCCAATACGCGGAGGAAGTAGCGCACGGCCGCGCGGTCCTGTTCCTCCAGTTGAGCGTAGTGCTCTTGCGTGGCGCACACCATCGGCCTTATGCGGCGGTAGTTGTTCACCGCTTCCACCGCCTCGATGCGCGTATCGGGGTTCCAATGCATGGTGAGCGCCATGGCCAGCGGAAAGTCGATGTGCCGCTTGATGAAGGTGAAGGCTGCGCTTGCCCGCGGATCATCGAAGCGTTGATGCAAATGCTCGAAGTGGTAGCGCACGCTGTCGTCCTTCAGTTCATCCTGGAGCATCACCGAGCAGCTCGCACGTGGGCGGAGTGGGAGCGGGGTAGTCGTTGAAGAAGCGGCCAGTGGTGTCGGAGAGGACTCCCTTGCAACTGCTCACGAAGGCAGCGGATACCTCGGGGCAGTCGGGGTCTATATCCTGCGCAGAGGTGTTATCAGGTGCGCAGCCCATGAACACCGCGATCGAAAGAAGAATGCTGTGGATCGGTCGCATGCGTGCGCTGTACCCTGAATCGATGGCGAAGTTCGATCGGATGAACCGATGGTGGCATGGTGTGTACCGCAACGCATGCTCCGCCATTTGCTGTTCGCACTTCTGCCGCTGAGCGTTTCCGCACAGCGTTGCGGCTACGACTTCGCGTCCATCAGCGTTGGTACTTTGGCGCATGCCGATGAGGCACTGATCATTCGATGACCACCGTATCCCGCATTGCGCTTCTATTCGGCCTCCTCACCGCCGTTCCCGTCTTCGCCCAAGGAGACCGCATCATCCCCGGTCCTCCGCCCGACGAATACGTGGACGTGACGGGCGATGGGCGTGCGGACCTGTTGATCACCAGCCGAACGGTACACATCTCCGATCCGCAGCAACCCGGATACCTGGGAATGTACAAAGTCGGCGTGCGTACGCTCAGCGGCACTGCCATCCTGATGTGGAGCACGCCGAGCGATCAGCGCTGGTTCACCTTGGACAGCACCATACGGCTGGACACGGCGGAACTCGCTGCCCGCATCCACTTCAAGCAACTGAGCTGGACCGACGAGGACCAAGCCACCGAGTTCTGGTTGTTGGAGCGTCCGTTCGGCCCAGCGATCACCAAGGAACAAGATGGCTGGTATGGCACCGGCGACCATCACGATGGTCACGTCATGGTGCTGCGCAACGCGAACGATCGGGGCACCGGCGTTGCGGCCTTCCGTTTCGAGCGGCCCTTTCCGTATGGACGTGTTGTGATCCGAACGAAGGAGTCTATCGGTGTTCCGAACGGCTACGGCGAGGAAGGTGATCCGGTGCCCATGAAGCCCAATGTGAAGGATGAATATGATTTCGGGCATGAAGGCAACGAACCGCAGGTGATGGTCCCTCCGGGCGTTCCACCGGATGAATTGGTGGACCTCAACGACGATGAGGTGAACGACCTGGTGATCACAACCGTGGATGAGGACTGGCACGGCACCGACGGATCGGGGTATTACGTGCGCGGCATCTCACCCTCGCCCGGCACGGCCATCCTCATGACGAACACGCGCTGGGGCGTTTGGGGCCCCTTCACGCTGACCGAAGTTGATGCACTAACGCCGGAGAACTTGGCCAATGGTCTGAAGAGCGGAACCATCCGATGGGCTTCGTCGGAGAGCGAGCGCGTGTTCATCGACCTGCTGCGCCACCCGCATGGCCTGGATGGCGGGCCGATGGAATGGGCCGCCACGCCCAATGCTTCCGCCGGCACCGTTTACCGCACCACCTCCTACGGGCGTTCGTACATCGGGGCGTTGGAGGTGGTGTACACCTTGCCCGGCGGCGAGCTCGGCGTGCGGCCGCAGAACTGGGTGGAGGAAGGCCAGGTGTTGCAGTTGCGCTGAGCGGCGAACGCACGACTGTAACGAACAGCTACGCTGTGGACCACCGACCGTGTCTGGGGGGCACGAGCCGGGGCGGGCCCCGAACGAGGAGCGTGTGGCGCCACCGACCCGAGTTGTCCCCGAACCGCCACACGTCCGATGCGGCATTGCTGACCTGAAGACGAGACGGCTGCGGGCCACCCGCACCCCATGGCCCGAACCTGCGATCTGCACCACATGGCACGGCCAGCGCCTGGGCCTGGCCCAACCCTCCGGGAACGGGGTGCAGCGCCAGCGGCAACGCCCCCGGGCACCCCATCGTCCACGGAACCGTTGCAGTTGTTGTCCACGCCATCGCAGACTTCCACAGCCCCGGGTGGCAGGTGTTGGTTATTGGTGAGGCATCGTTGTCGGTGCAGGGCGTGCCGATGCAGATGCCCGTTCCGTTGCACATATCGTTGCTGGTGTTCGGGTTGCCATCATCACAAGCCGTTCCAGCGGGTCTGTTCAGCAACGGACCGCACTGCCCCAAGCCGTCACATACGGAGCTGAACGTGCAGTCCGTGCCTTGGATGCACACCGTTCCGAACGGTCGGAACGACCAGCTCGTGGTGGATTGGAGCGGGTTACACACCTGGCAGTACGCGACGGGGTTCGCCTGGCCGCTGGTGAAACACTGGCCGCTGATGTTGCAAACGTTGGGACCGGAGCACGGGTCGCACACATTGTCCTCATCCACCTGCCCATCGCAGTCGTTGTCCTGGGTATCGCAAGTGGTCTCGGTGGTCTCGTAGACCGGCGAACCGATGGCGTAATCCGAAGCAGCACATGTGAGCCATATGCCACCTACGCACAGGTTGGCGGTTTTCTGTGTGCCACTGCACACGCCGATCTGATTCTCGCATGGCACCAGGACCAAGCTGGGGTCGGCGGCATCGGTGAGGCCGTCGCCATCGTCGTCGATGCCGTTGCACGTTTCAGGCGCACAACCTTCGTCCACCTGACCATCACAATCATCGTCCACGCCGTTGCAAAGTTCCGGTCGCGCGGGATTGATGTTGAGGTTGTTGTCGTTGCAATCGCCTTGGCAGGTGGTGAATCCGTCGGCATCGTTGTCGGTGCAGGGTGTGCCGATGCAGATGCCCGTTCCGTTGCAGACATCGTTGCTCGTGTTCGGATCGCCGTCATCGCATACCGTTCCGACCGGTGCGTTCGTTCCGCTGATGCAGTTGCACGCACCATCCTCCGTGTCGTTCACCGTGCAGGCATTGCCATCATCGCAGGGTGTGCCTGCGGGCGCGCACACGCACACACCACCCTCATCCACCTGCCCATCGCAATTGTTGTCGATGCCATCGCACACCTCCGTGGCATCCGGGCTTACCTGGGAGTCGCTGTCGTCGCAGTCGCCGGCGCACGTGGTGAAGCCATCGGCATCGTTGTCCGGACAGCACACGTTACCCTCGTCGATCTGCCCGTCGCAATCGTTGTCCACGCCATCGCACAGCTCCGGTGCCTGGGGGTGGATGGCCGCGTTCGTATCGCTGCAGTCCGAGCCAGCAGGCCAACCATCCGCATCGGCATCGGTGAGGCCGAAACACAGCATCAACCCGGCGTTGCATCCAGCAGTGTTCATGCACGCTTCGCACGCCGCCTGCCCTTGCACACATGCTATGAGACAGTTGGCCCGCACACACGTCGCCCACGTTACACCACAGGCGTTGCATTCGGCACTGAGCGGGAAGCCGGCCCCCTCCAATTCGTTCTGGATGCACAACGCAGGGTCGTTCTCGAAGAGGCAATTGCTGAACGCGTTCATCAGCGCATCGCGGTAGTCCGCGAAGTTGGCGTTCACCCAAGCGGACTCGGCAGCACTGCAGACCGCGCTGCAGTTCTGGCCGGGGAAGATGTTCGGGTCGGTGTCGTCGCAATCGTTGTCGTTGGCCACATAGCCCGCTGGTTGTGCGCAGGCACTGTTGCTGATGGCGGCATCGCCGAAGCCGTCGCCATCCGAATCAATGTAGAACAGCACAAAGGCGCCAGGGTCGGTGTTGTTGTCCGGCGTGCCATCGCAATCATCGTCCGTTCCGTTGCCGCAGAGTTCCGTGGCACCGGGGTTCACCAGTGCATCGGCGTCGTTGCAATCAAGGGGAGGACAACCCCGCATTGTTATAGAAGCCGTCGTTGTCCACATCGAGGCAGCCGCCGTTCGCGGCGCTCACGCCGGGTATGATCACGTAGCATCCGTTCGCCTGCTTCAGTGTATCGCCCAACAGACTCACCGAGGCGCAATCCACTCCGCCAGCGTGCAAGGCGTAGGGCACGCTGAGCAATTGCGTGGTGCCCATGTCCAGGTAATTGCTGCCACCGCTCGCATCCAATTCCACTTGCAGGAAGTGCGACGCACTGCCCCAGCCCACATCGGCGAAGACACCTTGCACGGTGCTCCCCTCCCCTACGGCCACGCTGAACAAGCCGAAGGCGTTGGTGCTCACTGCATGTGTTTCCTGGTAGACGATGGCACCACCGGCCGTGCCGCTGTGCACCGTTAGGCGCACGCTCACGGGTTGCGCGCTCAGCACGTTGCCGCTGGCATCGCGGGCCACGGCTTGGAAGTCGAAGGCCTGCGGCACTTGCGCGGCGAGAGCGCCGCAGAGCACGAATGATAGAAGGAACGAATGGAAGCGCATGAGCGTTGGGGGTTCAGGGAAGCGGTTGGGTGCGAACAGCAGTGGGTACGGTGCCGCCGACGGTGAGCAGGATGGGGTCGCGGTCGTTGCGGGCTCCCGTGTATTTCACGGTGCCGTCCAGGTTCACGTCAGTGGGCAGGTAACCGATCGCGGTATTCGTAGGCACGGTGCCGCCGATGGCCAGCAGCACGGGATCGCGATCGTTGGCGGTGCCGGTGTACTTCACGGTGGCATCGCCGTTCACGTCGCCTTGCCACAGCAGGTGGCGACCGTCACGCTGCACTTGCGCTGCAGGTACATGCAACGCGTGGCTACCGGTGGTGAGGTCGAAGGTGTTGGCGCCGGTGCCGAGTGCTACTGCCGCTTGTGAACACACGGGCAGATGGTTGCGGTGGCGCAATGCGATGCGATAGCTGCCGGGCAACGCGGTGATGCGCAACGCCGAACTGCCGTCCATGTCCACCACGTCGCCATCGCGCTGCACCAAGCCCGCACGGGCCGCATCGATGCGACCGGCATCGTCGGCGCCGCGCAGTTCCACGAACACCCAATCGACAATGGCGTCGGCGCCGCTGTTGAGCAGGGCGGGCACCTGCAATTGCGATGCGCCTTGCAAACCGACGGGCGGATGACCCATGGCCGTGAACGGCTCCACCACCGGGAGCAGACCCAGCACCCGCAGGCTGTCGTGCATCAGGTCGGTAACAGCATCGTACGGACCATCCAACAATGCCGCGATGTTCAACGACAGCAGCACACCCTCGGGCTGTTGCACACCTGCTGTCGCCACGGCATTGCCATCGGCGAACGTGGCGCTGGCCGGCTGGCCCAACGTCCAGCTCAGGGTTGTGCCACCCCCCGCTCCCGCCCCACCGGCGGGCACCACAGCGCGTGGTGCAAGGGATTGCGAGCGGACCACGTTGCCCGCGACATGCAGCAGGACAAAGCCGAGGAGAAAGGATGTGCGCATGGTGCTGGCCCGTTGGCCGGAGCCGTGCGCAAGTTGTCCGGCCAAGGAGGGCGGCGCAATAGAACGTTGGTTATAGCGGGTGGGCCGCTACGTTACCAAGCCTCGCGATGGCGACCCTACCTCTCCCTGGTCACCTTCACCACCCGCGAAGTCTTCATCTCCTCCCCGTTGTTCACTACGATCGTATAGGTGCCGTCGGCGAGATCGTTCAGCAGTTCAGTGGGGTCGCCGCTGCCCACCGTCACCTGGCGCAGCAACTGCATCTTGTTGTCGTAGATGTGTACGCCGAGGCTCTTCGCCGCGCCGTCGTACACGGTAAGCGTGCCGTCGTTGGTGGGGTTCGGGTACACCACTGAGCCGCCCGTGGGCATCGTTACCGAAACCACGAACGAGTACGTCTGCGTGCCGTCGGTATTCACTTGCACCAAGCGGTAATAGGCGGTGCCGGCCAGTGGTTGTTCATCCTGCATGCCGTAGAACACCGTCAGCTGCGAGTTGCCCACGCCGGCGACCTGGCCGATGTCCGTGAAGGTCTGTCCATCGTTGCTGCGTTGCACCACGAAGTGATCGTTGTCGCGCTCGCTGGCCGTGGCCCAATCCAGGCGCACGTCCTCGCCGTCCTGCTCGGCGCGGAAGGCCACCAGTTCCACGGGCAGCGGCACGGCATAGGTGATGGTGATGCGCATGTGGTCCACGCGCGCTTCACCGTTCTGCACGAAGGCGCTCAGCGCCATACCGAAGTCAGCCGCGTTGACATCCGCCACCGTCCAGCTCTCGTCCCAGAGGTAAGCCGCGTTGCCGTAGCTCGTATAGGCATCGCTGGTGGGCCATGCGTTGGGGCTCGATAGATCGGTGGCGCCGATAACACCGCCCTTGATGATCCGCACCCTGTGGTCCAGCTCCCGGGCGCGTTGCAGCGTAAGGCCCACCATCATCCAGCGGTTCACGCTGCCGTTGAAGGTGCAGGCGGGCTGCTCGGTGCCGTCGGTGGCAATGGCTTTATGGGCGGTTTGCAAGCACGCGCCGCTGGTGGGTGCCACAGCAGTGTTGGCGAAGTACAGATCGGTGCCCTCGGTGAAACCGTTGTTGATCATGTAAGTGTTGGTGCCGCCATCCGTTATACCCGGCGTGGTGTTGTTGCCGCTCGTAACGATGTTCACCGCCATGCTACCGGCCAGCACGGCCAGCGGCGTGGCCAGCTGATGCGGGTTGCTGCCCGTGGCCGACCCGGTGGCCTGCTGGTTGCTCACCAACGCGATCTGGTCCACGTGCTGGAAGGTGGCGCTGCTGTACGCCTCGCAGTATTCCACCGGCGTGTAGGCCGCGTAGGTGGGCACGATCGAGGTGCCGCTCGCCAGCACCAATTCCGCTTCCAGGAGGGCCCACACTTCCACACGGGCGTTGAAACCACCAACGCTGCCGGCCACTTGCTCGGCCACTTGCGTCATGGCGCGACCTCCGTAGGTGATGCCCGTGATATCGCGGCTGTTCTGTCCGTTCTCTTGTGCGTACGCCACCAGCAAACAGCGGTTGGTGCCCGCGCTCACGCTCTTGGTGAGGCCCGTGCTCCAGCCATCGAGCAGTGCAACGTGCTGCGACGCATTGGTGCTGCGCTCCACCTCCGCTTGTATGCCCACCACCGCCACGTTCGTGGGCAGCGCGAACCCGAAGTTGGTAGCGACCAGGTAGTGGCTGATGCCCTTGGCGGAAACGGCCGCGTAGGTATCGTTGCTGGTTACGATGTTGCCCGGGCTGCTCCATGCATTGGCGCCCACGCCCCCATCGTTGGCCCCGGCGCCAGCGCTGTTGGGCCCGGCCGTCTGGGCCTGGGTAACGTGTACAAAAACCAACGCCGTTAGGACGATGAAGAGGCGCTTGGTACGCGGGGTTGCGGTTGCGAACATGGTGACCCATGCATACGCAGCGGAGGGGGCAAGGGTTTGGGGGGAAGGCTGCACCGAGACCTCCGGCTTTTGCCGGCCCGGCCCCGGCAACCTCCGCACCTTACCACCCGTCACCGAGCCATCTCCCTGAACCCATGCGCTTCCACCTCCTCTTTTCGGCCGCTGTCCTTTCGGCCCTGTTGCTTCCTTGTGTAGTGTCGGCCCAAGGGGACGCACCGTGGTGCCAAAGCACCGGCTCCGTTTCCCCCGCTATTATCCAAGCGGCGCAGGGCTACGCGCCCCGTGGCGGCACGCGCTACGTGAAGCTGAAGGTCATCATCGGTTCGCAAGTGGGGCCCGGCGGCGATGCCAGCACCGGCAGCATCGTGCAGCGCGACCTCGATGGTATGAACGACCTCTTCGCGCTGAACAACACCGGCATCCAGTTCGAGCTGTGCGGGCCTGTGCAGGTGGTGGACAACGATGCGCTTTACGCGCTGTGGAACTTCGATCCCACGGCCCTCAACCCCTACTACGAGCCCGGCTACCTCACGCTGGTCTATTCCAGCTTCCTGCCCAACAGCCTCGGCGGCTTCCAAATGGGCGACATCGTTTACCTGCGCGGCTCGGGCAGTGCGCAGATCGCCGCACACGAAGTGGCCCACGCGCTCGGCCTCATGCACACGCACGACGCCATCTTCGGTGCAGAGCTGGTGGACGGCAGCAACTGCACCACTGCGGGCGACTTCATCTGCGATACGCCCGCCGATCCCAACCTCGGGCAAGCCGGCATGATCGAATACGGCACCTGCAACTATATCGGCACGCTTACGGATGCGAACGGCGATGCCTACACGCCGAGCACCACCAACATCATGAGCTACGCGCCCTGCGTGCTCAGCACCTTCACGCAAGGCCAGGCGCAGGTGATGCAGTACGTGCTGGACAATGTGAAGACCGATCTGCACCGGAGCGCGCAGCCCGTCGCTATCACGCCGTTCGACACGCGGCAATGCCACAACGCGGGGCCCATCACGCTTTCGGCAACGCCCACGCCCGGCAGTTTCGATGGTCCGCTGGTGAGCGGCAACACTTTGAACAATGCGCCCAACACACCCGGCGAATACTACGTGACGTGGACACCCGCCACACCGCCGCAGGACAGCATCGCGTTCATCGACCAGAGCTACACCCTCTATGACCAGTACGGCAGCTATACCTATACCTACACCGTATTGGACAGCTTGGTGCAAACCATCCGCGCCGGTGCCGATGGCCGCCTTACGCAAGTGGACTTCCTGCTGCACGACAGCGCCTCCAACAACTTCCGCCTGCGCGTGTACAGCGGACAAGGCGCAGGTGTGGTGCTGCTGCACGAGACCACGCTCGCTGCGCCCGCCATCCCCGACACGTCATGGCTTTCGTTCGCCGTGGCGGACATCGTGCCCATGGTGAGCAATGCAGTGTACACGGTGGAACTGGTGGCCGACCATGCCTTCACGCAGGTCACCAGCTTCGGTGCGGGCTGGACCTACTTCGATTACAACCGCGGCAGCAGCAACACCGGTGCGTTCCGCGATGCCGCCTTCCGTACGTGGGTGCATGCCCTGCCGCCGTGCCAGACGGCCATCCGCTACTACGCGCTCTACCAGGTGCCGCCCCACTACATGCTGAACCTGGCCGATGCCTATTGCATCACCGAAGTGGACACCGTCTGGCTCTTCGGCGATAACAGCGCTTCACCCGATGCCAACATCTGGATCGACGGCGTGGACACCAGCGCCTTTGTTCCCGCCTTGCTCGGCGTGGGCGCGCATGCCTTGCACTATATCAACTCCGCGTTCGGCTGCACCGATACAACCGGATCCACCATCACGGTAACGCTGCCCGCCGCGCTCAGCATCCCGGCACTTGACGCGCCGATCTGCTTCGAGGCCGCACCCTTCGTGCTGCAAGGCGATCCGCCCGGTGGGTACATCACCATCAACGGTGTGCGCGACAGCCTGCTCAACGCCGCCGCGCTCGGCCTCGGCAACCACGTGGCCAACTACTTCCTTGAAGGTGTGCTGGACACCATCGCCTTCCTCGACCAGGCCACGGGCCTCGGCAGCTACGTCTCCGGCGTGCGGGCGACAGGCGAAGGGGCAGGTGGGCACCTCATCTGGCAAAGCTTCACCCCCGCCTTCAGCGGGCGCTTGGAGCAGTTCAACGTTTCGCTCTACGGCACCAACGGCCCCATCAGCTACGGCGTTACGCTACGCTCCGGCACCGGGCTGGGCGACACCATCATCGCTGCCGACACCATCACCGTGCCGGCCAACGTTTCCATCGTGGACATCCTCGGCACCATGCACCCACAGGTGTTGCGCGACTCCGCATACACGATCCAACTAGAGCGACTGCCCGATGCCAACCCCAACGCCAACCAGATCTACTTCTTCACGGACGACAGCCTCTACCCGCGCGGCACCGGGCAGTTCGGCACAACAGACAGCCTCGACTTCTACTTCCGCGAAACTGTGAGCCGGGTCTATACCTGTGC
>JADJCX010000022.1 GCA_016703005.1 Flavobacteriales bacterium | reverse complement strand
GGTATGGCTAACCAACATGCCACCGCACAACCTGAACGAGGTCTGCGGATGGCACCATCGCCTATAATGACAATCATGCATCGACACGGCGCTTGATGGAACACATCAAGGGGCCCGACTTTCCGGACAGGCGGCGATCCATGGCATTGAAGGCGTGCAGGTTTATGAGACGGGTCGTGGTCGGGGTAGTCTTGCGCAGCAAGCACACACAGGAAGTTAGCACCCGGAAGACGTCGCGAAACCATCGTAGGTCATCGAGGTGCCCTTCCGTGAACAAGGCGCTCATGCTGGACAAGGCGGTGAGCGAGATGGTGAACGACAAGAAGATCGCGGGTATCAGCGCCGTCGATGACTATAGCGATCGCTAGGGTATACGTAAAACAATGACCTAAGAGGAGGCGCGAGGCCATGGCGAGCGTGGTGCTCAACCAGTTATACAAGCACAGCTCCAACCAGGTCAGCTTCAGGTGAACAGCATTGCATTCGTGAAAGGCCGACCCCGCCGCATCTCTTTACGCTGAAGGAGACATATCGCCAACTTCGTGTGAGCACCGCCACCACGTGGTAGTGCGCCGCACGTTCGACCTGCGGCGCACCGCGTGAGGCCGGAAGAGCGGGCGCATATCCTGGAAGGATTATCGCACGTACTGGGTCACCCGGAGAGCGAGTTCCGCGCGATCCAGTCGATAACTCCGCGCAAGTCAGACACAGGAAGATCTAGTCAAGGATGGGCCCGCGAGCCAGTTCGGTTTGAGCGAGCATCCAATCCCGGGCTATTCCTGGACATGAGCCTACAGCGCCTTCGCCGGTCTGGAGCGAGACAAGATCAAGGACGAGTACCAAGCGCTCATGGAGCTTATCGAGCACCTGAAAGCTGTGTTGGCTGATGAGGGCCTGCGTATGGAGCATCACTTCAAGGATGAACTGCGCGAGTGAAGGAGAAGTTCGGCGACAAACGCCGACGCGGATCGTTGCCGCTGGTGGCAACATGAGCATGGAGGATCTCATTGCCGACGACGCAGTGGTGGTCACCATCAGCCATTTGGGTTATATCAAGCGCACGGCGTTGGCCGAGTTCCGCACGCAAGGCTGGGAGGTAGGTAGCCGTGGGTCGACAACGCGACGAGGATTTCCTCGAGCACCTGTTCGTGGCCACCAACCACAACTACCTGCTCATCTTCACACAGAAGGGGCGCTGCTATTGGATGCGTGTGTACGACATACCCGAAGGAACACGCCAGAGCAAGGGCCGCGCGATCATCAATCTTGTTCAGCTCGAAGCTGACGACAAGGTGGTGGCCTACCTGAACGTAAAAGACCTGAAGAGCGGAGACTACTTGAACAACCACTTCGTTGTGCTCTGCACGAAGAAGGGCATCATCAAGAAGACCACGTTGGAGGCATACAGTCGTCCGCGTGTCAACGGCATCATTGCCGTGGGCATCCGTGAGGGCGATGAGTTGCTTGAGGCCCGCCTCACCAACGGTAATTGCCACATCATCATGGCCAGCCGCGATGGCAAAGCCATCCACTTCGAGGAAAGCCGCGTGCGCCCGATGGGCCGCGGCGCGAGCGGGGTGCGGGGCATGAATCTGGACGGCGCGAAGAACGAAGTGGTGGGCATGATCACCATCGACCAAGCCGAAACCGCAACACGCCAAGTATTGGTGGTGAGCAGCAAAGGCTGCGGCAAACGCAGCCCGGTGGACGATTACCGCATCAACAATCGTGGTGGTAAGGGCGTGAAGACGTTGCAGGTCACCGACAAGACCGGCAAGCTGATCGCGATCGAGGATGTGGAAGGACGATGACCATTTGACGACATCAACCGCAGTGGATCACTATCCGCATGAGCCTTAGCGAAATGCGCGTGCTCGGTCGCGCCACACAAGGCGTTCGCCTCATTGAACTGCGCGACAAGGACCAGATAGCCGCTGTGGCCAAGGTGGACAGCGACCTGCACGAGGACGATGCGCCCGCTGTTGATGTTTCACCTGTGGATCCCGAGGCCGGTGGAGAGGACACGGAAACGAATGGCACCGATGTTGCCAACGCCCCTGCCGAAGAGTAACGGAACGACGAAATCGATCAGTTGAACATATGAAGAAGACCCTGACTTTCCCTTCTCCCCGTGGCGGGCGCCATTGGCGTCAGCGCCCGAACGTGGTAAGTGCCTACAATTACCTTCAGGACGGCGACTTGGCCAAGGCTGCCGAGTTCATTGAGCCTGCCATCAGCCACGAGACCACCTCGCAGAAGGAGAAAACCTGGCGCTACCGGGGCGACATCTACCGCCTCATTGCCCTCGACCCGCAGCACGCTGCGCTGAAGCCGCACCCCGATGCCATGCAGAAAGCGCCACCACGTTCGGGCAGAACGATGTGGATGCGGTCTTCAACAGTGCGTTGGCATACGACAGCAAGGGCGACATGGCGATGGCCGTGAAGCGCTACGACGAGTGCATCAAGCTGGGCTACCCGAAAGAAGATGTTTACCGCTACAAGAACACGGTACAGGGAAAGCTGGGAGATCTGGATGGTGCTACTGCACGACCGCCGAAGCCGGCTTGGCCAAATTCCTGATAGCAAAGAATTGGTGAAGGACGTCGTCTTTCTGAAGCTACAGGCCAAGCGCCCCATCGAAGAAGCCTTGGCCAGCGTGAACAACGCCATTGCGGCCGACCCCACGGACCCGATCCTATTCCCTCTGCGGTAGCATCTACGACGAACTCCGCCAATCCGAAAGAAGGAATGGCCGCTGAAGCGCCGCCGACTGGAAGAAATACATCGACCAGGCCGAAACGGATTACGTGAAGAGTACTTGAACTGAAGCCCGACTTCTTTGATGCGTACTACAACGTGGGCGTGCTTTACACCAAACCGCGCAGCCATGCAGTACAGAAGATCAAGACATCAAAGCGACACGGAATACCAAAAGGCCAAAGACGCAGCTTATCAGGTGTATTTGAAAGCCATTCCATACTTCGAACGCATACAAGCTGAAGCCCGACGATGGCTCTACCGCGCAGCCTTCAAGAACTGCATGTGCGCGCTGGGAACACGCCAAGTGACGATGGAAGCGAAGCTCGGGAACTGAGACCAGCCCCTAGTGATAGCTAACGAACAGCCCCGACCCCGGGGCTGTTCCTTTTCAAAATGTGCCGATGGGACGGTTCGCCGACCCCAACTCGAACACCGTATCTCCGGCGGCATGCCCACGCGGCCCGGGAAACCGATGAAGCCGAAACCGCGGTTCACGTAAGGCTCATGCCGTCATGCTCCGGCCACAGCCCCGCCCAATGCCTGTATACCCACTGCGCGCCGGCTGCAGGTCTGTCCGCTATGGTGATGCCGAACTGAGCACCATGGGTGTGGCCGCTCAATGTCAGGTCGATCTTCTCGGCTTGTACCTGAGCCTCCCAATGGCTGGGGTCGTGGCTCATCAGTAGCCTGAAGAGCGACGGGTCGGTACCGGCCACGGCCTTTTTCAGGTCGCCGTATTGCTGGAAACGTGTGCCCCAGTTCTGCACACCGATCAAGGTCATTCGTTCCCCCGCTCCTGCGCTCGATGTTTCGGTGTTCATCCAGCATCAGCCGGAACCCTGTAGTGGCGTGGTGGTTCTTGAGGCGCGCCAGGTTCGCCGCCTTGTCGGCTGCATTGCTCCCACCGTGCGTAGTCGCTTTCACCGTGGTTCCCGGAGTATGCTGAATTTGCCGATGCTGGCGGTAAGGCCGAGAGTTTCTCCAACCAAGGCTCCGCCTCCTCGCTGTAATCGTTCACCATATCGCCGGTGAAGAGGATCAGGTCGGGCTGTTCGGCATTGATGAGATCCACGCCGCGCTGCACGATATCGCTGCCGGTGGGAAAACTGCCCAAGTGCATATCGCTGATCTGAACCACGCGCAGGCCGTCGAAGCCCGCAGGCAGCTTAGCTGACTTCACCGTGACACGCGCCACATTGAAATTGCGTCGGCCCTTGGTAATGCCGTACAGCACGCCGGCAAAGGGTATCGCAGCGAGCGCCAGCCCTAGTTGGCTGAGGAAGCGGAAGCGGGTGTAGGTCTCCGTCCACACGAACGATCACCACCCCGTGCATGCGCGTGCCCACCCAGCGCAACAGCTCCAGCAGGTCCTCGATCAGGTGGAAGGCGATGATGACCAGCTTGGGCAACAGGAAGAGCATGAGTGGCCACAAGCGAGAAGAAGAACGAGTAGCTGCGGTTGGCCCGCAATTCTGCACGTTGAACACACCCCACACCAGCACGGCGATCATACCGATGCTGATGGCCCAATACACAAAGCGCACCGGCGTCGGCCAGCAACCGTCCACCACCAAGCGCGGTGTTGATGCCTCTGTACGCGTCTGGTCTGATCAGCACCAACACGAAAACGAACACTCAGGAAGAAGAGCAAACTGCGCAGGGCCATGGAATAGGGTGGATGAACGGGGCCCCGAAGTTCGGTTGCAATTGCCAGCCCAACACAGCGGACAGGTCACGGATTGATAAGAGGCGGGGCAGCGGTTTGGGTGGTGGGGATATCTTGGCCACATGAGAGGGTGGAAGATGCTGCTAGGGCTATTGTGCCTGACCCATTCCGTTGGTACATGCGCCCAGGTCACTTGGCGACGTTCATTCGGGGGTTACGGGTCTGATGTCGCCAAAAGTGTGCGGGTCACGAGTGACGGTAACTACATCGTGTGCGGTTCCACGGGGAGCTTCGGGGCAGGCGGTGGAGATATCTATCTAACACTGCTGGACCCGGAACGGGGAGATCATTTGGTCGAAGACATACGGTGGATTGGGTGTCGAGCAAGGCAACTGTATGTTCGCGAAACGGCGGACGGCGGTTTCATCATTGCAGGGTTAACGAACAGCATCGGGGCTGGTGGGTAGAGATGGGTAGGTGGTGAGGACGGATGCTGCGGGGCTGGAGTTGTGGTCGGAGAGTTTTGGCGGCTCGGATTGGGAGATATTCTCGAACATCGAGCTTGCCGTTGACGACGGCTACATCCTTGCGGGTCGTTCCTATAGTGGCACATCTGGAACTCAAGATGGTTGGTTGGTTCGTTTGGATGGTGGTGGGCAATTCCTCTGGCAGGGTTTCTATGGATCACTTGGGGAAGACTTTGCGAGTTCCGTGGTGCCGCTGATATCTGGTGGTTTTGTGTTTTGCGGAGGTAAGTCAGTTGGGCAGGACATGAACGCTTGGCTTGTAAGGTTGGACGGCACCGGCCAGACTGTTTGGGATTCTTTGTACGGCGGATAGTCTCGATTATGCTACCGACGTGGTTCAAACCAGTGATGGTGGCTTCTCCGTCATTGGTAGCACCCAGAGTTTCAGTATTTGGTCTCAAGCGTACCACTTTAAAAGTTGACAGCGACGGTGGTCTCTGTGGGAGTGGAATTGGGGACAAATCAACGACCAGGAGGATTTGAACTTTTTTGAACTCGCAGATGGCCGCTTTGCATCCGCACACATGACGAAGACGTCTGGAGCAGGGGGCCAAGACATGTTCATATTGCTCAGCTATCCGGACGGCGCCTTTCAAACAGGATCGACCTTTGGTGGTACGGAGGATGACTTTGGCTATTCGATCTCAGAAGCCTCTGATGGCGGTTTCATTTTGGCTGGGTGCAACTCGATCCTACGGAAGCGGACCTCAAGATGCGTTTCTGGTGAAGACCGGCAGCAACGGACTCACTGATACACAAGATGTATACTCTGAGTTCGACGCACTTAGTGTTTCATCTGAGCTCATGCAAGCCAACCTGCTTCTCCACCCCAACCCAACATCCGGCGAGTTCACCATTTCCGGAACGCTGGGAGCGGAGCGCATGGAGATCTTCGATGCTATGGGGCGCATTGTTTGGCAGGCAAAGACTGGTCAAGTGAGTTCAACGCGAGTACACCCCGAGTTGCCTAGTGGGGTTTATGGCCTTTCGCTCTTCAGTCGAGAGGGGAGCAGGCTTGCGGTCTCGACTATTCAGATCATCCGGTGATCTTGTTGAAGGCTATCGACTTCCGGAGAGGAACCATTCTTCTTGGCCACTGCGTTTTCGTTGCACTGCTGGTGCTCGCGTGGCAACATGCGGAGCTGCGCATGACCAACGGAGATACAGCAAATCAGTTTTTCGGGTGGTTGAACTACGACGACTTGAATGTCGAGGCTTATCGGTATAGTGCTATCGTTCCCCAACTGGTGGTGAAGGGTATGTTGTTGACTGGTTCGGATCTACTCGCAATGGTGGTTGCCGGATCGGTCACCCATGTTCTTGTGGGGTACGCGATCTTCATGCTGTGCGCACATTTCTGGCGTGCCGATGCGAGCGCTTTGGCCACGGCGTTGGCAGCCGTGCTTTGCTCTCGGCTGTCATTCTATGGCCCTGCACTTGAAGCGAATTATCTCCTATGCTATCCGTTCTTGTGCTTCGGTTACTTGGAGTGCAACTCCGGTTCCCTCCTTCGAACGACAGCTAAAAGCATTGCGGCAATTGGTTTGGCATTGCCAGCTCTGATCGTCCATCCAATGGGTGGTGTTGTGCTATCCTGTTGTGCTATCGCCATGTGGCAGGTGCACGCTTTGAGTGGGCGGAAGTGTGCATTGGTAGTGTTGTCAGCTATCGCTTGGTTTGTATTGAGCAAACTCGTCTTTCCGCCCACAGGGTATGAAACAGAGCAGTATGAGAAGCTACTAAGTGGGTTGACCGACCTGCCCAACGCGGCTGGATGGCATTCGGTAGAATTCCTTCTCGGGCACACCTGGCATGACACCGCAGCGTACTTGCCGGTCTGGATCATAGCCGGGGCTTTGGCCTGCATGCTGTGGCGGCTTGCTGGCCCGTGCTCGTCGATCGTCGTTACGGGACTGGTCATCGGTTTCATTATGTTGAATCTGATCACTTTCCACAGCGGGGATACAGCAATTATGTTGGACCGAAGCATCCTCCCGTTGGCGACCATGATCGCTTTGCCATTTTGCGTGCTCCTGTTCCGGATGACCGGGACGCCAAGAACTTTAGTGTTGTCATTGCTTCTACTGGTGATCTTCTTGAAGTTCAGGGATGTCTCTTTTGCTTCACGTCAGTTTGCTGAACGTTATATCGCGATAGAGCAAGTACTCGGGACCATGAAGGAGGCGGGCATTGTGAACGCCATCGTTGCAGATGGCGATCTGGAAGATGTCGGCCTTGTTGGGTCGTGGGCGTTACCGTGCGAGACGATGCTTGTTTCGACGATCCATGAACCGGATTCAACAGGATCTTCATTTCCGCTGATATGGAGAGATCGGTCGGGCGTTTGCGCACAGGGGAGTTTCCACTTTGGGAGCGACATACTTGTACGATGATCCGAAATTCCTGCGGCCGCTCCCCAAGGAGTGCGTTCGACTCCAACTGTCGAGGTAAAGCGCACCTCCCCAAAATGAACGAGCCCCACCCCACGCATCCCCAAGGTGACTACGTTCGTCTCGGAACAAACCCGCGCACATGGAACCAGAGGATGCAAGCTTCAGGGCAGTGTTGGCGGTGCACGCGCTGTGCGGTGGCATTGCGCTGATCGTTGCGCCGTTGGTATGGCCGCCCGCAAGGGCGGACGCTGGCACAGGCAGTGGGGCAAGGCGTTCTTGTACAGCATGATGGTGGTGTGTGCCACGGCGATCATCACCGGCATCGTGCGCTCCAACATCATCATGGCGCTGGTGGCCGTGTTCAGCTTCCACCTTGTGGCCAGCGGCTGGCGGGCGCTGTACCTGAAACGATTGCACAAAGGCCAGCGCCCTGAGCGGCTGGATTGGATCCTGCACGGCACAGCCGGTGCATTGAACTTCTGCCTGCTGCTTTACGGGGCGAGCGGTCTATTGCTCAAGCACGACCGGCACCATATGTACAGCGTGTTCGTTGTCTTCGGCAGTCTGGGCAGTTTGATGGTGGTGCGCTACGTGTACCAGTTCTTCAAGCGGAAACACGAGCGCCATGAATGGTTGTTCGACCATGTGATCGGCATGCTCGCCGGTTACATCGCCACGCTGAGCGCGTTCAGTGCGGTCAACTTCCCGCGCTGGTTCCCCGACATGCCCGTTTGGATCATCTGGCTGTGGCCAACGTTGGTCGGGGTGCCGGTCATCATCCGCACCCTGCGCCATTACCGCGAGCGTTACAAGAACAGCCGCACCCCGCACGACGACTTCAAGGTGAAGCTGGGGTAGGAGGGAGAATTCTCGCGAAGGCGCTGAGGGCGTAGAGAAGTGATGGACCGCCTATGCAGAAATCGGGCACTCTGACCCCTCTCCTTGGAAGAAGGGAAAGGGTGAGGTAATTGAGCAATAGACTCCGCACCTTCGCCGCTCGGGCTGCATCACCACATTTCCACATCTCCTCATTTCCACATCCCCTGTGTCCGCCTGCGTATTCACCGTCGATGTAGAGGACTGGTTCCACATCCTGGATGTGCCCAGCACGCCGCCATTGGAGCAATGGCCGGGTCTGCAAAGCGATGTGGAGCGCAACACGCGACGTATGCTGGACCTCTTCCGCGAGAAGCAGGTGAAGTGCACATTGTTCTTCTTGGCGTGGGTAGCCGAGCGGTGGCCACATCTGGTGCGTGAGGCGCTGGCCGATGGACACGAGGTAGCGAGCCATGGCTACGCGCACGAGCTGGTGTACACCATCCTCGTGAGCGGTTCGCTGCCGACATCCGCAAGGCGAAGGACATCATCGAGCAAGCCGGTGGCAGCAAGGTTCTCGGCTACCGTTGTCCGGGCTTCAGCGTAACCGTGGAAACACCTTGGTTCTTCGATGAAGTGCGCGCAGCCGGATACGTTTACGACAGCAGTGTCTTCCCCGGAAGTCGCGGACATGGCGGCTTGCCCAACGCCAAGCCAGTGCCGCATATGGTGCATACCGGACATGGCGATCTGGTCGAGTTCCCGATCTCGTTGGGGAGCATGCTCGGCAAGCCGATGTACTTCTTCGGTGGTGGGTACTTGCGCTTCTTCCCATATGCGCTCATCCGCAACCGGGTGAAAGCCGTGTTAGCTGAGGACCGCCCGGTTATCTTCTACCTGCATCCGCGCGAGATCGACCCGGCCCAGCCGCGATTACCCATGAGCGCCAAGCGCAATTTCATGACCTACGTTGGGCTTAAGACCACCGAACCCAAAATGCGGAGGCTCTTGATGAGTTCAAGTTCACTCGTTTCGTAGATCTTCTCGGGAATATCCAATGAACAATAACCAATGTCCAATTTCCAACGGGATCGTCTTTCGATCGATCATTGGTTATTGAATATTGATCATTGAACATTCGTTCATGCGCGCCCTCTTCCTCTACACCGAACTCGCTCCGTATTTCCTTGCTTGTGTTGAGCGGCTCGTGAAGGACTTCGACCTCGAAGTCCACATTGTGCGATGGCCGTTGAACAAAGAGGCTCCATTTCAGCTCAAGTATGCCGACCGCGTGCATGTGCACGAACGCGAACGGTTCGATGATGCGGCTTTGCTGTCCTTCGCGACCGACCTCGCACCGGATATTGTCTTCGCCAGCGGATGGGTGGATAAGGGTTACTTGAAAGTGTGCCGTGCCCTGCGCAGTGCCGGAAGGCCCACTGTCATGTGCAGCGACACGGCTTGGCGCGGCGATGCACGCCAGTTTGCCGCAACGGTTGCCGCGCGGCTGTGGCTGAAGCGCACCTTCAGTCACGCGTGGGTAACAGGTGAAGCACAAGCGCGCTACGCCCGAAAACTCGGGTTTAAAACCCGATGCCATACGCAACGGCTTTTACTCCGCCGATGTGGACCGCTTTGCCCCTCTATACGAACGTTTCAAGACAGCCAAGGCCGTACACTTTCCGCATCGCTTTCTCTGCACGGCGCGCTATATCCCTACCAAGGGACATCAACTCCTGTGCGATGCGTTCGCTGAACTGTGCACGGCAGGTGAGGCGGGCGATTGGGAGCTTTGGATCGCCGGCACCGGTGAGTTGCGCAATCAGTGATGAACTCGGCCAGCGGTAAGCATTCGCGCATCAAGCACCTTGGCTTTGTGCAAGCCGATGCCATGCAGACCGTGCTGGAACAATGCGGTGTTTTCGTTTGCCCAGCACCTATGAGCCATGGGGGTAGTGGTGCATGAACATACGTGTTCGGGTTTTCCTCTTTTGTTGAGCTCTGCCGTTGGCGCGCGCGAACGTTTCCTACGGGAAGGTGAGAACGGACACATCTTCATTGCCGGTGATAAAGGCACATTGAAGAACATGCTCCGCATGATGATCCTGAGCACCGACGATGAATTGCGGGCCATGGGCGAAACAAGCGCGCAATTGGGGCGGCAGTGGAGCCCAAAGCAGTGGAGCGAGGTGGTGATGGGGCTCTTGGGCCGCTGATCGTCGGTTGCACGTGCGCGTGTCATACTCCGCGCTCTTTGCGTCCTTTGCGCCCCCGGATCGTGAAGCCACAAGTCCTCGTATTCATCGACTGGTACAGTCCGGGCTTCAAAGCCGGCGGGCCAGTGCGCAGCATGGTGAACATGGTGGATCACTTGCGCGATCGTGTGGACTTCCACATCGTGACCAGCGACACGGAGTACACGGAGGATAAGCCTTACCCAGGATCAGCCCGACTGCTGGACCACCTTGCCCGGCGGCGAAAAGGTGTGGTACGCCTCGAATGCGAAGACCAACAAGAGCACGTGGAAGGCGCTGTTGTCAGAGAGACCATGGGATACCGTCTACGTGAACGGACTGTACTCCCGGTGGTTCAGCATAATGCCATTGTGGTTGTCGGTAGGAAGTGCAACGCGACGTGTGGTCGCTGCGCGAGGCATGTTGGCCAGCGGAATGATGGAACACGGTCGCTTCAAGAAGCGCTCGTTCCTCGCCATGATGCGCACGTTCGGTTGCTACCATGGCGTCGAATTCCAAGCGACCAATGCGGAGGAAGCAACCGATATCAAGCATTGGCTGGAGCCGGATGCGTCGGTGCATCTCATACCGAATCTCGGTCGTAAGCCCGGCGGCGCACCGCCCCGCAGAACGCAGAAAGCAACGCGGAGAGTTGAAGCTGGTCAGTGTAGCGCGCATTGCCGTGGAGAAGAACGCCTTGTTCGCCATCGAATGCCTGAAGGACGTTCCCGGCGACATCACCTTCGATCTGTATGGACCCATTTACGATGAGCCTATTGGGCGCAATGCCAGCAGGCCATTGCCCAGCTTCCGTCGAATGTCCGCGTGCAGCACAAAGGGACCATCAACCCGGAAGAAGTCCCGGCGCTGTTCGGCGGTTATCACGCGCTTTTCATGCCGAGCCAAGGAGAGAACTTCGGCACACCATGGCGGAAGCGCTTTCCGCCGGCCTGCCGTTGCTGATCAGTGACCGAACACCATGGCGGGGATTGACCGAACAACACGCAGGTTGGGACCTCGCATTGGATCGACCGCAAGGATTCACAAGTGCTTTGAAGGAACTTGCTGCCATGGACCAAGGCGCCCTCGGCGGGTGGAGCAATGGAGCGTTCCAACTGGCGGCGCGATATTTGGCCGACCCCAAGCCGATAGAAAAGACCCTATGCCTGTTCGAGCAATGACCGAAGGCCGCACGTCAGTTGACCTGAGCCGGTTCGACAACCCGACTACCAAGTGGGGCAAGCATCGTCAAGTACACATTGTGGTACTTCGTGAATGCACTCTTCTTTATCAACCCATGCTTCCCGTTCAGGCGCCCAAGCCGGATACTGCGCTTGTTCGGTGCGAAAGTGGGCAAGGGAGTGGTGATCCATCCGCGCGTCAACATCAAATTCCCGTGGAAGCTCACTATCGGCGACCACTGCTGGATCGGCCAGTGCGCTTGGCTGGACAACATCGACCAATTGACGTTGGAGGATCATGTGGTGATCAGCCAAGGTGCCAAGCTCATCTTGGGCAGTCATGACTACAAAAAGGTGGACTACCCAACGATCCACAAACCGGTTGTCCTTGAACAAGGGAGTTGGGTTGGGGCCAGGGCATAGTTCTCCTTGGCATCCGCCTGAAGTCACAGCGTGCTTGCAGCCGGTAGCGTTGCCACCACGGATCTGGAGCCGTATATGATCTACCGTGGCAATCCTGCCAAACCCGCTCGTGAACGGGTTATCACGGAGTGATCGTACCAGCGATCATGGTCTACCGTACGCATCCATGAAGGTCTCCATCATCACGGTCTGCTTCAATGCGGTGGCGCACATCGATGAGACGCTGCGTAGCGTGGTGATGCAGGATCATCGCGACATCGAGCATATCGTCATCGATGGTGGAAGCGCCGACGGTACCCAGGCGAAGATCGAGCGCTACCGCGAAGTGCTCGCGCATGTTGTGAGCGAACCGGACGCCGGAGTGTACGATGCCATGAACAAAGGCCTGCGCCTCGCTACCGGTGAAGTGATCGCCCTCGTGAACGCCGGTGACATGATCGCCCGGCGCGATGTGGTGAGCAGCATGGTGAAGGAATTCGCAAAGGGCGATGCCGATGTGATTTACGGGGATGCCTTGATGGTGGATCCGACGGACATCACCAACGTGAAGCGCTTTTGGAAAGGTGGGGAGTACCATCGCAACAACTTCAAGAAGGGCTGGATGCCACCGCATCTGGCCACTTACATCCGGCGGAGTGCCTATGATCGTTACGGCCACTTCCGCGATGACCTGAAGGTGAGCGCCGATTACGAATTGATGTTCCGCTTCCTTTACAAACAGCGGCTGCCCGCGCGCTACGTGCCCAAAGTGCTGGTGCGCTTCAGGCTAGGCGGTGTCAGCAACCGCTCCCTCGCCCACATTTGGCGTGCGAACGTGGAGGTTTATAAGGCGTGGAAATTGAACGGTGAAAGAGTCAGCCCGCTGATCGTTTTACGCAAGCCTTTGGGCAAGCTGCTCCAGTACCTGAAGAAGACATAAGTCGCACCGGCATGAAGCGCGTACTCGTCATCCACTATAGTCAGACCGGCCAGCTCACGGAGGTACTGCGTTCCCTTTGCGCCCCACTGACCGAGGCGGGTATCACCGTGGACCACATGGTCATCGAACCCTCTCAGCCTTTCGCGTTCCCGTGGTCCAGGATGCGTTTTTTTGGGGCGTTCCCGGAGGCCGTGAATGGCGACCCCGTCGAGTTGAAGCCCTTTGGCACACCCTCGACCAACTACGACCTGGTGATCTTGGGCTATACCATCTGGTTCCTCAACCCGAGTATACCGGTGAACTCCTTCCTTAAGCACCCGGCGTCTGCTGCAATACTCAAGGACAAACCGGTGCTGACGGTGATCGGAGCACGCAACATGTGGGTGCACGCCCAGCAGAAAGTGCGCGGTCTGGTTGCCGGACTGGGTGGGGTGGTGGTGGGCAACATCTTGGCCGGAAGACCGAAGCCCGAACATGGTGAGCCTCGTCACCATCATCCGGTGGATGTTCTATGGCCGGAAAGATCCATTCCTCGTGTTCCCCGCTGCGGGCATACGTGCCGAGGACATCGCGGGCATGTCGCGTTTTGGCCCGGTGATCGCCGAACATCTGGCCCATGGAAACATCGCTCAAGTGAACGCGGCACTGCTTGCTCGGGGATCTTCGAGGATCAAACCGTCGCTCTTGGTGCTGGAGAAAAGGGCGCTGGTGCTTTTTGTGAAATATCGCAACTACATACTGGCCAAGTGGCGCGCGACCCCGCGAGTCGGGAACGCCGGGTGAGCGTCTTCTCCGTCGTACTGCCCATTGGGGCTTTCATCCTTCTCCCATCACCGCATTGGCAACGGTGCTCTTTCTCTTGTGAAAGGCAAGGAACTGGCACGCGAGATCGAGGAGCTTCAGCGCTACTGACTTCCGCCGACCCGGAAGACTTCTTTCGGTGAAGAAAAAAGTTGGTCGGCATGGTATGAAAGCCCGTCTATTTTTGCGCCCCTCGTTCAAAGGCCTGTCGCTTGGTTCGCAACCAACATTGCGGTCGGCCGTGGAACGATGCTTGGGGGGGACAGTTCGATGAGCACCACACTGAAAGACGTATTCATTACCCGGGTATCGAGCGTCCTGCCGAATGCGCCCATCACCAATGAGGAGATGGAATCGCGCTTGGGCATGATCGATGGCAATGCCTCGCGCGCCAAGAACATTGTGCTCCGCAACAACGGCATCCGCAAGCGCTACTACGCCTGGATGCCGAAGCAACATCACCCATACCAATGCGCAGTTGGCCGCGGCCGCCGTCAAAGGCACTGACCGGTCGTGGTGTGGAGAAGGATCTTGGCCTCTTGGCGGCCGGAACATCGGCGCCCGACCAGTCTTGCCGCCGCACGCGAGCGAGGTGCATGGCTTGTTGTCGCACAACCTGGAAGTGATGTCACCCTCTGGTGCGTGTTCAGCCGGTATGCAGGCCATGAAATACGCGTACATGAGCGTGGCCACCGGTAGCACGAATGCCGCCGTGTGCGTGGCCAGCGAGTTGATCTCGCCGCTTATGCGCGCCAGCAACTACGAAACCGAGACCGAGCGCTATCGTCAACTGGAACAGGACCCCATTATCGGGTTCGAGAAGGAATTCCTGCGGTGGATGCTGATGATGGCGCCGGTGCCGTGCTTCTGGAGCCTGCTCCCGGGGCGAATGCGACCTGAGGATCGAATGGATGGTTTCGCGCTCGTTCGCCAACGGGCTCGAGGCCTGCATGTACTTGGGCGCCGAGAAAGGGGGAGGATGGTGGCATCATCAGTTGGAAGAAATTCACGCCTGAGCAGTATGCCGGCGAATCGCTGTTCACGTTCAAGCAGGATGTCAAGATCCTCAGCAAGAACATCGTAACAGTTGGGGTGAAGTGGCTGGCCGAGGTGATGCGCGAAAAGGGCCTGGCGGCCAGCGAAGTCGATTTCTTCATGCCGCACTTGTCCAGCAATTTCTTCAAGTCGAAGGTGGCTGAGGAATTGGAGGCCCAAGGCATCCCCGTTCCCGAAGAGCGATGGTTCCTCAACCTCTCCGAAGTGGGCAACGTCGGCAGTGCCAGCATCTACCTCATGGTGCACGATCTGGTGAAAAGCGGCCGCTTGAAGAAAGGCCAGAAGATCCTGCTGATGGTGCCCGAGAGCGCTCGTTTCTCATACGCCTTCGCGTTGCTTACGGTGGTGTAGGCCGCGTGGTGCGCATCGCTCTTTTTTGAACTTTACGGCATGAAGAAGGAAGAGGTCCCACAGGACGACGCGAACATGCTCGAGGGCAAATTCAAAGTGGTGAAATACGCCCTGAACGAGAATGGCGAATACGTGAAGGTGCCCAGCGTAGGCTGGGAGCCTGAGAACGTGGCGTTGGGCCAGGCATGGGATGTGATCAATGAAAGGGTGGAGGATGCCCGGCAGCAGGTGCTATCCGGAAAGCTGAGCCCATTGGCTTTCCACATGGAGAAGAACATGATGGACGAAGCATTGCTTGCAAAACACATGGGCCTCCCGGCGCGCAAGGTGAAGCGGCATCTGGATCCGAAGGAATTCGAAGCCTTGGATGAGGCCACGCTCCTGCACTACGCCGATGCCTTGCTCACCACTGTTGAAGAATTGAAGCGCGTTCCCGACGCACCTTCGCGCGCCATTTCCTCCGACCAAGCATGAGCAAAGACGTCGTGATCCCGTTCGACCACCAGCAGAGCGCACACTGCGAATCGGGGGTCATCAGCAACCTCATGCGGTTCCATGGGTTGAAAGTGAGCGAGCCGATGGCCTTCGGTGTGGGCAGCGGGTTGTTCTACAGCCACATGCCATTCCTGAAGTTGAACGGCATTCCGGTGACCAGTTACCGGATACTTCCGGGCCTCATCTTCAAGCGCTTCAGCAAGAACATGGGCGTGCAGATGAAGCTATGCGCTTCCGCGATCAGGACGAGGCAATGGCCGAGTTGGACCGCGTGCTGGACAAGGGCTTGCCCGTGGGTATGCTCACCAGTGTCTTCTATTTGCCCTACCTGCCGCAGGCCTTCAGATTCCACTTCAACGCCCACAACATTGTTGTCTTCGGGCGCAAGGGCGACGAATACTTGGTCAGCGATCCGGTAATGGATGGCACCACCACGATACATCGTCGTGCCCTGGTGCGCGCGCGTTTCGCGAAGGGCACACCGGACACCAACGGTCGCATGTACTACCCAACGGCGGTCCTCACCAAAGCCGACCTGAAAGCCGCCGCCATAAAGGGTTTGAAGCGCACGGCGCGCGACATGAGCAACGTTCCGCTGCCCATGTTCGGTGTGAAGGGCATGCCTTACTTGGCCAAGAAACTCAGGCAGTACGAAACCAAACTCGGCGAGCGCCGGGCGAAGCTCTACCTCGGGAACATCATCCGCATGCAGGAGGAGATCGGCACCGGCGGGGCTGGGTTCCGTTTCATGTTCGCTGCTTTCCTGCAAGAGGCTGCGGGGTTGCTCAACAAGCCGGAGTTGAATGAGCACGCGAAAGAGATGACACGCATCGGCGATCAATGGCGCGAGTTCGCCTTCGAGGCCGGGCGCATGTGCAAAGGACGACCTGAGCCCGGCAGCACCTATGGCACCTTGGCCGATAAGCTGGAGGCGATCGGCAGAGCGGAGAAAGTCCTGTTCAAGCAACTCGCCAAGCTTCCGTTGTGAGCCGCCCCATGATCCGTGTCAGCGGTCTGGTGAAACGCTACGGCGACCGTTCGGCCTTGAACGGGATCGACCTTGAGGTGGCAAGTGGCGAATTCCTTGGCCTGCTCGGGCCGAATGGTGCTGGAAAGACCACCTTGTTGTCCATCATCACCGGGATCCGCAGAGCCACCGCTGGATCGGTGCATGTGCAGGATCATGACACCGTGCGCTTCCCCGGAAGCGTGCGCGCCATGATCGGTTTGGTGCCGCAAGAGATCGCGCTGTACGAAACCCTAACGGCACGCGAGAATCTCCGCTTCTTCGGGAGTATGCACGGCTTGGACAAGTCGACAATCGAAGAGCGGAGCAACACCCTTCTCGATCGCGCAGGATTGAAAGCCCGCGCCGATGAGCGTATCGGGCATTGGAGCGGGGGCATGCAGCGACGCTTGAATCTGATCGCGGCTCTTCTCCACCAGCCCCAAGTCTTGTTCCTTGATGAACCCACCGTGGGCATCGATGTGCAATCACGAACCGCTATATGGGATCTGCTGAAGGAGATCCACGCCACAGGAACGACCATTGTCTACACCAGTCACCACATGGAGGAAGCCGAACGACTCTGTACCCGTGTCGTGATCATCGACCACGGACAAGTCGTGGGAATATCGTTCGCCCGGGGCTGAAGGCGCGGCCAAACTGGAAGAGACTTTCCTGCGCATTACCGGTCGGGAATGCGTGACAACTGACCGATGACCACACGCATCCTCGCCCGTCCGGAAGGAGTTGCTGCTGCTGGCGCGCGATCGCGGTGGTCTTGCGCTACTCTACCGATGCCAGTGGCCCTGGTGATGATCGGCGGCCGTTGTGCAGGATGCACCGTTCCGCGACTTCAGCGAGAAGCAGGTGCATGTGGTGTTCAAGGACCTCGATGGGAAAGGCGTTGGAGCGCGCGTGCGCGACGGGCTGATGAACGCCGGTCCGTTCTCGGTGCAAGATGCAAGCAGCGATGTGACCATGGATGCTGCGGCGCTCCGCGATGCCGTTCGCCGAGGCGAGTACCAAGTGGCGGTAATCGTTCCGGATGAAGCGTCGGAAGTTTTGGAAGCTGCCTCGGCCGCGACGATCGCCAAGGTGTTCTCACCTGCTGATAGTGCGAAGCCATCAACGGCATCGGTGGATACCAGTGTGGTGCAGGTCATCATCGACCCTACCGTGAAGCAGGCTTTCCGTGGGTTGGTGAACAGTCATCTGGCCAAGGTGCTTGCGGAGATCACCAGCGACCGCCTGTTGAACGACATGGGCGCACAGATAGCTGCGCTCACCGGAACGGAAGCGCCGCAATTGAAAGTTGAAGAGCCCATTCTGCGGATGCATCAGGAGTTGGCCGGCGCTGAACTCAGCGGTGATCGAGTGGCTGGGAACAGCACCCAGCATAACGTACCCGCGTGGACCATCTTCGCCATGTTCTTCATCGTCGTGCTTCTCGCGGGCAACATGGTGAAGGAGCGGAACTCCGGTATCATGACGCGGTTGCTGACCATGCCCGGTGGGGCAGGGGAGCGCATTGCGGGGCGCATCCTCACCTACCTGCTCGTGTGCGTTTCGCAAGCCGTGCTGCTCCTGTTGATCGGTGTCTTCGTGCTGCCACTGCTGGGTCTGTCAGCGCTGGACCTACAAGGTGTCAGCATCGGGTACCTGCTGCTTGTAGCCGTTGTAGTTGGCACGGCAGCAACGGCTTTCGGTGTGGCGGTTGGCGCCATGAGCAGCACGCAGCAGCGCAGTGCCGTTTTCGGCAGCACGGCCGTGGTCATCCTCAGTGCGGTCGGCGGTATTTGGGTGCCGCTCTACATCATGCCCGACGCTATGAAAGCGATCGGCCGTCTCTCGCCGCTGAATTGGAGCTTGGAGGCTTTCAACGGCGTGCTGTTGCGTCATGGCTCCTTCGGTGAGTTGATCCCACTGTTGTTGCCATTGATGCTCTTCGCGACAGTTTGCATCGGCATCGCCATCTTGGCCGAGCGCGCCATGACCCGGCGTTGAGCAAAGGATACGTGCGACCTCTAGTCCATATCACCGGTATCGGCATCATTTCGGCACTTGGCGACGACGTACCAGCGAACCTTGACGCGCTGCTGAACGAACGCACGGGTATCGGACCGATCACTCGGCTCAGCACGCGCCATTCCGTATCGCTGCCCGCCGCCGAGGTGAAGCACGATAACACGCAATTGGCCGCGCTCTCGGGTCTCGACAAGCCATATGGTTGGACCCGTACGGCATTGCTCGGCATGAAGGCCGTTCGCGAGGCGCTCAAGGACTCGGAACTTGTCCCTGCTGGACCACGCATCGGCTTCATTTCCGCCAGCACGGCCGGTGGTATGGACAGCAGCGAAGGCATGTATGGTCAGTTCTTCACCGAACCGCCCGGGCCGGACGCGCAGAAATGGGTGGCCACGCACGATCCTGGCGAACACACCGAGCGGATCGCAGCGGAGTTGGGCATCACTGGGTTCGTCACCACCATCAGCACCGCGTGCAGCAGCAGCGCCAATGCGATCATGCTGGGCGCCCGCTTGATCCGATCAGGAAAGCTCGATGTGGTGATCGCCGGTGGATCGGATGCACTCTCTCGGTACACGGTCAACGGCTTCAACAGTTTGATGATCCTCGATCACGCCTTGTGCCGACCCATGGACCGTTCGCGTGCGGGCTTGAACCTCGGGGAGGCAGCGGCTTACGTCGTGCTGGAAAGTGAGGCACATGCGCAAGCGCGCAACGCGATAAGCATCGGACAAGTCAACGGCTACGCGAACACGAACGACGCTTTCCACGCGACCGCGAGCAGTCCCGAAGGCGAAGGGGCCTACCTCGCCATGAGCCAAGCTTTGCTGACCGCCGGACTGAAATCTGAAGACATCGACCACATCAACGTGCACGGCACGGGCACGTTGAACAACGACCTGAGCGAGAGCCGCGCGCTTATCCGGCTCTTCGGTGATCGTTTGCCGCCGTTCACCAGCACCAAGACATTCACGGGCCATACGTTGGCAGCAGCCGGTGCCGTGGAAGCGATCTATGCACTGCTTTCCATCGAACATGGTGTGCTGTTCGCCAACCTCCGTTTCGAGCATCCATTGGTGGAAGTGCCGATCGTTCCCGTGCTGAAGACGACACATGGCCAGCGCATCCGCCATGTCCTGAGCAGCTCATTCGGCTTCGGAGGGAACAACACGTCTTTGGTCATCAGCGCTCCCCGATGAACAAGACTTACATCATCGGGGCTTCGGCCATAGGGGCGCAACCTGTCTTCGATCGGGAAACGCCCGAGCATGTGGTTGCTTACGATAAACATCCGCTGTGCGCCATAATGCCCGACTTGTCGCGCTACATCGCGCCAATGAAGTCGCGCCGCATGACACGGATCGTGCGGCTCGGCATCATGAGCGGTATGAATGCCATGGAGCGCGCGGCGGTCACATCACCTGGGGCCATCATCGTTGGTACCGGTGACGGCTGCAAGCACAGCACGGAGCGCTTCCTCACCAATATGATCGAGCACGATGAGCAAGTGCCCGACCCGACGGCGTTCATCGGCAGCACGCACAACAGCGTGGCCGGACAGATCGCGTTGGCAGCAGGCAGCAACGTATACAACTACACGTACTTGCACCGTGGCTTGTCCTTCACCAGTGCCTTGCTGGATGGGATGTTGCACTTGCAAGAAGGCACTAGGAACATATTGGTGGGGGCGGTTGATGTGATCACGACCGATTTCATTACCACCCAGAAGCTGAGTGGCCTTTGGAAACAAGAAGTCGCTCGCAACCTTGACGTTCTGCACAGCACTGACCGTGGAGCGCTGGCAGGTGAGGGAAGCGCATTTTTTGTTCTGGACAGCGAACCGCGCGGCGCCTCTTCGGTGGAAGTCTTGTCCGCTGAACTGTTCTTCGATCCCAATTGCGAAGGCCTGGAGTCCAAGATCATGCACATGGTCAGCGCTTCGCAGCGGAAAGTCGAAGAGGTTGATCTGTTGGTACTTGGATACAACGGCGATGCCGTTGAAGATCGCGCCTATGACCGCGTGCGTGCACTGTTCCCGAACGCAGCCATTGCTGCCTACAAGCACCTAACGGGTGAGTATTACACCGCCAACGCACAGGGGGCATGGTTCACCTGGTCGGCGTTGGAGACGGTAGCCTGCCTGTCGAGTGCATGTTGCCCGGTAACGCAAGCGGCCCTTCCGGACCGCTTTTGCTCTACGACCACTTTCAGATGAAGGACCATTCACTGGTGTTGATGCGCCGATGAAGACATGGTGAAGCGGTATTGTCCGCTCCCTTCTCATCTCCACATTTCCCACATCTTCACATCCTACTCCCGTCCCATGCACACCCGAACCCTCGCCACAGCCATGCTCGTTGCTTCAGCACTTGCGCCTGCCTCTGCCCAGAAGAAGTACGAGTACACGAGCGTTCCGAACGACCCGATGCAAGTGCGCATCTACACCTTGCCCAACGGCCTCAAGGTTTACCTGAGCCAGAACAAAGACAAGCCAAGGGTGCAAACGAACATTGCCACCCGGGCCGGGAGCAAGAACGACCCTTCAACCGCCACGGGCCTTGCGCACTACCTGGAGCATGCTCTTCAAGGGCACTCATTCCATCGCCACGCTCGACTGGGCGAAGGAGAGCGCCTTCTTGAAGCAGATCAGCGACACGTACGAGTTGCGACGCAATACGACCGATGAGGCAAAGCGGGAAGCCCTGTACAAACGCATCGATAGCCTGAGCTATGAAGCGGCCAAGTTCGCCGTGCCCAATGAGTACGACAAAATGGTGTCTTCGCTGGGAGCCAGCGGCACGAACGCGTTCACCAGCACGGAGCGTACAGTGTACGTGAACGACATACCGAGCAATGCACTGGAGAAGTGGATGATGATCGAAAGCGTGCGCTTCCAGGAACTGGTGTTGCGGCTCTTTCATACCGAACTGGAAACCGTTTTCGAGGAATTCAACCGCGGGCAGGACAATGATCAACGCAAGGCCTTTGCTGCCATGGCGGAACACCTCTACAAGAAGCACCCCTACGGAACGCAGACCACCATCGGTACAGGCGAGCACCTGAAAAACCCGAGCATGGTAAAGATCCATGAGTACTTCGATACCTACTACGTGCCCAACAACATGGCCGTGGTGCTCGCAGGCGATCTGGACTATGACGCCACGATCGCCATGGTGGACAAATACTTCGGCGGCTGGAAGACCAAGCCGGTGCCGGCCTTCACGTTCGAGCCCGAGGCGGCCATCACCGCACCAGAAGTGGTTGAGGTCTTGGGCCCTATGGCGGAATGGGTCAACCTCGGCTGGCGCTTCAATGGCGTGAAGAGCACGGATGGTATCATGCTTGACCTGATCGCAGGCCTTCTCTCCAATGGACAAGCCGGGCTTATCGACCTGAACTTGATACAACAACAAAAAGTGCTCAACGCAAGTGCCTTCGCCTTTGAAAGCACCGACTATTCACAGTTCGGTATGACAGCAAATGCCAAGCAGGGCCAGACCCTGGAAGAAGCGCGTGCCCTCTTGCTGGAGCAGTTGGCCAACGTGCGAGATGGACACTTCGAGGATTGGCTGATCGAGGCGGTGGTGAACGACAAACGCCAGTCGCAAACCAAATTCTGGAACGAGAACAACAGCCTTCGCGCCAGTGCGCTCACCAGCGCGTTCATCCTGCAGAAGGAATGGAAGGATGTGGTGGACTACCACGATCGCATGGCGCGGATCACCAAGGACGAGGTGATGGCGTTCGCGAAGAAGAACTTCTCGGACAATTATGTCTGCGTCTTCAAGCGCACCGGCGAGGACAAGAACACCTTCAAGGTGACCAAACCCACGATCACACCGATCGAGATCAACCGGGAAGGGCAAAGCGATTGGTTCGCCGAGTGGAGCGCAAAGCCCATGACCGACCTGCAGCCCGAGTTCGTGGACTACGACAAGTCGATCACGCGCCGCACGCTGAAGAGCAGCGTGCCGTTGGCCTACATACCCAACAAGAGCAACGATCTGTTCACGTTGGCGATGATCCAGGATCTGGGTGCCTACACCGATCCGAAACTGAAGTTGGCGGTGGAGTATCTGGCTTACCTCGGCACGAGCAAGTACACTGCCGCACAACTTCAGCAGGAGTTCTTCAAGCTCGGGCTCGAGTTCAGCGTGCAAAGCGGACAGGATCGTAACACGGTTACGCTCAGTGGCCTGGAGAAGAACATGGCCCAGGGCGTTGCCCTCCTTGAGCACCTGCTTTCCGATGCGCAACCGAACAAAGAAGCGTTGGGCGAACTCGTGAAGGACATCGGAAAAGTGCGGGCGAACAACAAGAAGAACAAGGGTATCATCATGAACAGCGCATTGCTGAGCTACGCACGCTTCGGCGACAAGTCGCCGTTCAAGACCATCCTCACCGCGGAGCAATTGGATGCATTGACACCCGATGAACTCATCGAGCGGATCACGTCGCTCACCAGTTATCAGCACCGTATATTCTACTACGGGTCGCGCTCTTTGGAACAAGTCACGGCGGTGCTGGACAAGGAGCACAAGACCCCCGGTGAACTGAAGAGCTACCCACAGCAAGCGCCATTCGTCGAACTGGAAACCAAGGAGAACAAAGTCTACTTCGTGGACTACGATATGGTGCAGACCGAACTCATGTTCATGTCGGAAGAGCGATGTGTTCGACCCGGCCAAGCTGCCCTATGCCACCTTGTTCAACGAGTACTTCGGTAGCGGCCTGTCGTCGATCGTGTTCCAAGAGATCCGTGAAGCAAAGGCCTTGGCCTATTCAGCGAACGCCAACTTCGGACGACCGGCGAAGAAGGATGAAGCCCACTACGTGCGGGCCTCCATCGGCACGCAGAACGACAAGCTGGGCGACGCCGTGACAGCCATGCTGGAACTGATGAACAATATGCCGGCCGATGAGAAGATGTTCAACGGCAGCAAGGAAGCGGCGCTGAAGCAGATCGCCAGTCAGCGTGCCACCAAAGAAGCCATCGACGGGAGGGGGGAGAACGCGCAGCGCCTCGGGATCGACCACGACCTGAACCGCGACGTGTACGCCGAATTGCAAACTGCGACACTTGGCGGCCTTTCCGCATTCTTCAACAAGAACGTCGCCGGGCGCACGTACACCTACTTGGTCATCGGCAAGGAAAGCGCCATGGACATGAAGGCACTGGAACGCTTGGGGCCTGTAATGAAGTTGAGCTTGGAGCAGGTGTTCGGGTATTGAGCTTGATACGGACGAGATTCCCACCTCTTCGTCGATAGTCCTCCAGCCAGCGATCCACGCAGGCTATTTTCGCCGTAGGTCATCGCGAATAAGGTGGAACACGGGAAGAACGAAGCAGAGCAACTGATCGCCAGCGGCAAGCTGGAGGGGTTCGTGCTGGGCACATTGCCTGCTGACGAGCGGTTCGCCGTGTTGCGCGCCAGCAGTATTCACGAGGAAGTGCGTGCTGAGATCGCACGTTTGGAGGCGGCCATCGAAGGTTCAGTGCGACCTGGAGCTGCTTTCCCGGACCCGGTGACCAAAAAGAACATCGTAGACCGGTTGAAGGCCGAGGATTGGCATCAGGACAACCCCGGCGAGCCACCCATCATTCATTCCGGCAGCTCACGCAGTGACTATGCCCAATGGCTCGACTTGCCTGAAATGGTGCCAGCGGCGGTTTTTGACGATCCTTATTTCATTCCGATAGGCCAAACCGCCCAAGCACTAACGGCCATTGTCTGGATGCGCAACGGCTCACCGGAGGAAACGCATACCGATGTGATCGAAAAATTCCTTGTGTTGGAAGGCACGTGCGAGATCCGGACAACGAATGGCACCACGAGGTTGATGCCCGGCAGCGTGCACAGTATTCCCCTGCACATTGCCCATACGGTGGTGGTGACCAGCGCTATCCCATGCAAGGTGATCGTGCAGCGGGTAGCCGCCTGAGGCGATCAGCGCTTCACAACCTTCCCCGTTACACGTTTTCCGGCCGCTTGTAGTCGCAAGTGGTAGATACCTCCGGGCAAGCCTTCAAGGTTGAACGACACTGGCTCTTGGCCGAAAACCTGTGTCTGAGCATTGCGAACAACCCGACCGGTCGCGTCCAGCAGCTGTAGATCCACCGGACCGCGCATGGCCTCAGGTACCACAACGGACACCATCTCCTGCGCTGGATTCGGATAGACCGACCAGTCCACGACAGGTGCCAACGTGGAAGGAGCGGAGACGAGCAACGTACTGTCCAATACAATGTTCTCATCACCCGCCTGGTAGTTGGCCCAGATGAAATAGCATAGGAACATTTCGTCCGCGGTTGTCGAACCCCAGTAGATGTTCTGCGGAGGAATGTTCGGCTGATCCGGATTGTTCATCGTGTTGTCGTACACGCCAATGCTCTTGATCACCGCGCCCGCCGGTATGGGCTGCACTTGTTGGAACGTATAATAGCGTTGCCAATGGAAGTCCCAGATCGGGATATCGATCAACGGCACGCTGTCACCCGCGTATTCGTACCACACCTTGTAGGAGACACCGATGTGGTGCATGTGCGGACAGATGGAAACAAAAGAACGGTTGCTCGGCACTGTGTATTCCTGGTGGAAGGTCCGCACCGTGTTCGCTGGTACCACCAATGGGCCGTCGGTCATGTTGCCACTGCCCAATAGCCAGCCCACGTTCACGGGCCTCACATTGCCACCGGTCACGAACTCGAGGTTCATCACCGTTGAATCGATCTGGCCTTGTGCACCCGGTCCGTAGTGGATCTCGATCACGAAGTCGGTGCCGGGTGGAACAGCAATACCCCACTGCGGTGGATACCTGACAACGTTGCCACCCGGTTGCCAAGCGTTCATGTAGAAACTGTACGTGGGTGATCCGGTACTGCCATTGAACCCGGGCAACGGATCCAACAAATCGTTCGCCATGGACGCCCCTGTGTTGTCGTAGGAGATATCGGCATGGTGCACCACGGAGTCCAATCCCGGAAAAACCTCAATGGCGTTGACATAGATCGTCGATGGGAACGGGTTCGGTATCACGAACCAGCGGTACTCGTCCACATTGGATTGAAGCGTGTACGGCTCAATGGCCACTTGGAAATCGATCGTGTCCAACAACGAGCCGCCGGGTGGAAAGACCGGTGGATCCGGTTCAAAGTTCGGATCGCCGAATGGCGCGCCGAAATTCACCCAATCCACTACGGCGTCGATCTCGCCTTGGGTGAGAACGTTCTCATGTGCGAAGTGGCGATAGTCCGGATCCGCTGGCCAAGGTGGCATATGCCGGAATCCGACTTGCTCCTGGATGGACAGCCCGTTGCTCACTGCATCGCTGTAACTCATTAGTTCGAACGGCCCGATGCTGCCGGCATGATGACAACTGGAGCAGTGGTTGTAGATGATGTTCGCCACATCCGGGCTCCACACCGGATCCTGCGCCGTACCACGCACCGGGTGCACGATCGCCACTGCGAACAGCGACCCGATGACCAAGCTCTTGAACATACCGCCAAGGTATGGCCACCCACAAGTCGTCAGAACCGATAGCTCACGAAGCCCTTCAGGAAGAATGGCGTGCCCGGGGTGAAGTGCAGTTCGCTCACGGGTTCCGGCTCATCCTGTAAGCGGCTCTCCGTATCGAACTGTGCTTGGTTCCACGCAACATCGAAAAGGTTCTCCACGCTAGCGCCGAACTCGACTTTCGGCAGGCGATAGCTGGCCGTGGCATCCACGAGGAAATAGCCCTCGGCCACAACGCTGTTGGTTTCGTTCGCGGGGCGATCGGCAATGTGGCGATAGCGCAGGCTGGCGTTCAAACCCCTGTCGCGCTTGTAGGCCAAACCTCCGATCGTGGTGAACTGCGGGGCCAAGGGAATTGCATCCTCTCCTTTAGGCGGACCGATCACTTTGCCGTCCACCAAGTTCAGGTCCAGGTCGGCGAAGAGGTGCTTGGTCAGTTGGTAACGCACGCTCAGGTCGATACCCATGCGCCGCGTGGGATCGCTGGTTTCCACTACGCCGCCATCGCCTACGTAGACCAACTCGCTTTACAAGTACAAGGCCCAGAGGGCGACGTTCACCAGCATCCGTGGCAACGGTTTGAAGGTGGTGCCGAGATCGGTACCGTAGGCCCGCGGTAGGGTTGCATTGGCGCTGTCCACCACCACCGCTCGTGCGTCGTTGCTATGGAAGCCCATACCGGTGCGCAGATACAGTTGTGCGCGGTCGCTCAGGTAATAATCGAAGTTCAGTTTCGGACTTACGCGCATCTGCATGGCCTGCCCACTGGTCGACTTGTCGCCTCGGGCATCGGCATAAATGAAATTGAACACGTCGACGCGCACGCTCGGGTTCACCGTGAACCTCTCGGTCACGCTTAACGCACCATCCACGTATGCGTTGGCGTTCAGTTGGTCCACGCTCCCGGCCACGATCGTATCGTAGACCATCCGCTCAACGGCGTTCTTCAAACTGATGTCGGCTTGGTCGTAGCGGGCCGATGCCGGTATTGAAACGGAAGGGCAGGCTGCCGACGCTGGTGTTGCGCCCATAGCTTCCCGTATAGCCCATGATCGTACGGTCATCCGTCTGGGCGATCATGTCGCCGTTCACACTGTCGGCAGCGAAAAAGGTGAAGTTGCTGTACAGGTTGAAGTCGTACTTCACGAAGTAGAGCTGGTTCTTGATCAGTCCTCCGTTGCGCAAACCAGTGCTCAGCGTGGAATAGGCGTTCGTACGACTGGTCTCACCGCCTTCGTTGTCATCAATGGCCCCGAAGCGATCGATCCTGCCGCTTGCGATGGCCCGTTCAGGTACTTGGCCGCTGGCGTTCCATGCGGCGCTGAAGGTGCTGGCTGAAAGCGTCAACAGCGTGCGTTCGCCGATCTGCCCATTGTACTTCCCGAAAATGTTGAAGCGCCCGAAATCCTGCTTGCTCTGGAAGTAGGCATCGGTGAACACATACTCCGCTGCGATGTATGCGTTCTCCTTCCGGTTGCCGAAGAGGTGCTTTTTATCAAGCAGGTTGAACAAGCCAACGGCGCGAACGGTATTGAACATGCCGTACTCGGCTTTGATCTCGTTGCGATCAATGCTGTTCCGCGTAAGGAACTCCACGGTACCGCTGGTAGCAAAGTCGCCGAAGCGGGCATCGTAAGGGCCTTTGTGCACGAGCAGCTTGTCCATCGTCTCCGGAATGGTAAAGTGCAGGTCGGCGTAGCCTTGACCGTGGGCGTGGCTCACCATGTTCACCGGTAGCCCATCCACACTGATCTGCAGGTCGGTGCCGTGATCGATATCGAAACCGCGGAAGAAGATCTGTTCGGCCTTGCCACCACCGGCGTGCTGCGCTACGAAGAGGCCGGGCACCAACTGCATCAGTTCCTGGCTGTTGTTCACAGGGCGCGTGCGTATGTCGAACGGTGATGCTCTCGGTCCGAGAACCGCCCTGCTTGGTCGCTACGGATACTTCCTTCAGCTCGATCGTCGCAGGTTGGAGCGTCACCATCAGTTCGGTATCGCTCACCATACGTACACGCTGCTCGTTGCGCGCAAAGCCGAGGATGTAAGCAACAACAACGTGTTCGCCAGCGCTCAGTCCCGCTATGGCGTAACGTCCCAACTCATCCGTGGTAGCACCCAAGGCGCCGTCGATCACGACGGTGGCGCTTTGCACCGGCGTGCCATCCTGCTCGGTGACAGCGCCGCTTAGTGTGAATGTTTGCGCCGACGATAGGGTGCAGAGAAAGAGCAGCACAAGGAGGGTAAGGTTCCGGGTCATGGGGCTGTGGTATGTCTTGGTCTTTCCGTCCCAACACGCGCTCAGAGCATGCGCTTTCCCTCGAGCGTGAATGCATGCATTTGTTGTGGATCTCGCCTGAAGGCTTCCACGATCAGCGCCTTGCCCGCTTTCGCGTCCCCGCTCTTGGCTGCGACAAGTCCAGCTACGCACAGCGTATATGCATCCTTGGTGCCCGTACGGCGCGCCTTCACCAAGTGCATGCGGGCGCTACCTAGGTCGCCCTTGGCGAAATAGACACCAGCGAGCAGCGCGTTCACATCGATGTTGTCCGGACGGATAGCGTACTCATGCAGTCCGTTGGCCAGTGCAACATCGAGGTCCTTGTGGAACTCCAGCTCGAAGCGCCCCATTTCCAAACCGACTTCGTGGCTGTGACCGTGGTCGGGAACACTTGACGCGTGATCGTGATCACCGGCAGCGGTGTGGGAGTGGTCGTCCGTGTTTCCATTGTGTTCGTGCGTGTGTCCATCATCAAGGGCGGTGGTATGCGTGTGCAGATCACCGCCATGCGCGTGCATATGCGACTTGTCGATGCCGCTGAGACCGATCAGCAATTCCTCGGCCTTCGTCATGGCTTGCATGCGGTCGTCCGACCGACCCTGTGCTTCGCGAACGCGTGCCAATTCCATGTAGTAATGTGGGTCGGGCACGAGTGCTATGGCTTTGTCCAGCCATTCCTCTGCCTTCGCTGTATTCTTCTTTTTCAGTTCCAAACGACCCATTGCAGCCATTGCCGGCGGATAGTTGGGACGCTCGTTGATGGCGATCATGTATTGCACTTCAGCACTCTTCGCGATCGCCGCTGTTCTCGTGAAGCCGGCCTAGTACCGTTCGGCACCAGCTCGTTTCCTCTGACCGGGGTAGCCGGCCTTCACCGCCAGTTCCATTGCTGCAATTGCGCCGGGAACATCGCCGTGGATCTCGCGCAGGTAACTGATGCGCGAGTAGGAGCGGAGATCGGGGCGTGTGGTCACCATTTTGTCGCTCATGCGCACCGCTTCCTCGTAATTGCCCAGTTCCACATTCGCATCCACCAGCACCCCATAATTGAAGGCACGGTGCGGGTCCAGTGCCACGGCTTCCTTGCCAAGGGCCAACGCTTCGCTGAACTGGTGCTGGCTCAGCTTCACCGCCGCCTTCAAAGTCAGTGCTTCGCTGCGGCGGGCTTTGTCCGTTCCGCTCTTCTCGATCACATGGTCAAGGATCGAAAGGGCTGCATCGAAGTTGCTTCCGAAATTTCCCGTGATGCGCGCTTCCGTGATGAACACTTCGCTCAGCTTGAGCCAGGATGCTAGGTCGTTGGGATTCTTCGCCAAGGCAAGTCGCGACTTGTCGTACGCCGTGCGCAACTGATCGTACTCGTCCGGAACACCCAGTTCAACGGTTCGGCGTAGCAGCTCTGGAACAGTAAGCTGAGCAGCTGGCGCTGCTTCAGCAGCCGCACCTGAGTTGTTCACTGGTTCACTGCATGAAGCCAATAGCGTCGATAGTGCGACGACTGCAACGAGTTGGAAGTAGGTCATGGTCGATGGGGTTTGGTAGCACATACGGTGGGACGGGGTGATTGGATCGTTGGCCCGCGTCATCGCGAGCAGAGCGAAGCGATCAGGGCTCGACGCGGACGAGCCACCTAATAGCAAAGGCCGCCCCTTGCGGAGCGGCCCTTGCTTCTGGGAGCAGGTTGAACTACTCGCGGATGAGGCGCTCCGTGAAGAGCTCTCCGTCCACGCGCACGTTCACCAAGTACATGCCTGTGCCGAAGTCCCCACCGAGGCTCAGAGCAGTGTTCAAGGTTCCGCCACCCATAGCTACTTGCTGGCTGAGCACCTTCTTGCCCATGCCATCGAAGATCTCCACCTGCGCGGTGGTCGCCTCTTCGCTCAAATTCTCGATCACCAGGTAGAGCGCATCCCCACGGTTCGGGTTGGGGTACATGCTCAGGTGAGCAGCATCCGTATCGAACTCAACGGAGCGCACGCCACCGACCACATTGATGCGGCAGGCTTTGCCGAACTCCTGGTAGTTGCCGCCGAACATTGCGCGCACCCGCACGTTCAGGTCGGTGTTCAATGGCAGGGGCGAGGTTTGGAAGTTGAGGCGGCACGAGGTTGTTGGCTTCAGTATCCGACGGCTGTAGCTGCCATGTGGATCGAAGAACCAGAACTGGTAACCCGGAGGCGCCGGCAACACCTTGACAGTAGATGAAGTCGTTGCGAACCAGATCCGTACGGTCACACCAGTTGGCCTTCACGAAGGTTCCTCCAATGGGTAAACACCATTCGTTGGGCGATGTGCTGCTGCTACCGAAGTCGCCATTGGCGTCGATGATGCGGTTGCCCATGTCATCCGTTAGGATGAAGCCTCCGCCATCGATCCCGTTGCCTCCGCCGTCGTTCACGATCAGGTCGTAGCAGTCAACAGGTAGACAGATGCTCTCGACTTCCACGGTTCCACCGGGCGTATCCACATACGGGCCACCGCTCGCAGTAACGCTGTTGTCAGCGGTGCGGCGGATCTCCCACGTGGTCTCACTGCCGAAGTCGTCGGTGTTGATAGTCAGCGTGAGGTCCTCGGTGCATGGCGCGCCATTGCTGGGCGGCAATACGACAGGTTGCGTGTAGGCGATAGCCAGACCGCTGCACTCGCCTGCGCCACTGAAGGGCATGGCTTCGTACGGGAAGCTGGTTTGGAAAGCCACATCGTTCGCATCGATGCCCGTGCTGTAAGTCAGCACGTCCAGCAGGTCCTGTGTCACCGGGTTCGGTCCACCGGCGGTGTAGTCGTCATACCACAGTCCGATCGCGGCCAATGCAACGCCACCAACAGCTTGTAGTTCAATGCGCGTCACATCATCCTCCAGGCGACGTCCGTTCGGGAAGCCGTCCATGTTCGGAATGAACTGCAACGCGGTGCTCGTGTTGTAGGCAGGATCCGTGAGACCGGCAACCGCAGCGGCCACGATGCCCAATGAACTGAAGGCCGGGTCGTTGCGCTGGGTAACCGGTGTTGCCATATTCAACCGCAACATGTCACCACCGTTGGGCAGGAAGTTGTTGATGAAGGGCTTGCCTGCCGCGAGCGGGTTGCCGCCTTTGCCGGTTGCCAGTTGGTACGGTGCCAGGTTGGGCACGCCCGTGTGGAAGATCGGCCAGAGGTCCACGCTGCGTGGGCTGTTGTCAGCGGGCAGCAGCAGTGTTCCGAAGATGGCATCGTCCAAGGCGGTACCGGCGACAGCGGCAGATCCTTTCAACGGCCAAAGACCACTTTGTCCGTTGCCGAAGTCGAACGCTTGTAAGCTGTTGCGCTGGATGCGCAGCGGGGAGAATGCCGGAACCGCTCCACCGAATTGGCTATCATCCATGTATAGCGCCAGTTCAGGGTTGTAGAAGTAGTTCCCGAACGTTCCGATGTTGGCGAGGTCCTCATATGGCGTAAGGCTGTTCCACAGGTCCTTGCTGCCGATGGGGATCACGGCTTCGTTGGTCAACGGCATACCGAGGCGCGAAACCTGCACCCAGTTGCCGCTCGTGTTCACGGTGCCCGCCGTTGTGAGCGTGCGCATTTGCGGGCGGCTGGCACTGGCCCAGATGCCCACCACGAAAGCAGGATCAAGGATGTTGGCCGCTTGCGAAACGTTCAGGCCGTCCTTCTGCAACGTGCTGATGTCCACTTGGATCACAATGCTGCTCACGTTCAAGCAGGCCAGGCCATCCTTCGGCGTGCCCATTTGACGCGGTGCATCACCCAGATCGAAGATGCCCGCGAGATCCACGAAGAAGGGATCTTCCACGGGACCAGCGAACACTTTCTCACCGGTGCTTGCCATCGTTACGGCATTGGCCATCAGCGTCGCATCGGTGCTGCCGAGACCTGCACCAGCCTCGATACTGCGGGGGCCGCTGTTGTTCACGGGCACCACACCGTTCACGATCACCGTTTGGAAAGTCGCGCCGCCATCAATGCTGCGTTCCAAGGTGTAGGTGGTCTTCAGGTTCTGCTGGCCCAAGCGCACGTTGAAGAACGTGGTCGGGTCCTGGTTCACCTTGTTGAACGTGAATCGGTACACGATGTCATCACCGGCGGTGGTCACATCGTTGTCGATATGTACCTCGTAGCGGATGTTCTCACCGAACGAGTAGTAGTTCGGGCCGCCGTGCGGCAGCTGCATCGGAACGTAGTTCGCGATGATGGTGATCGTGTTCGGGTTGTCCGGGCTGCGGAACGCGTACACGTCGGTATTGTCGGCCAACGGGTCGTTGGCGATCAGTGGCGCTTCGCGGTGGCTGCTGGCATTCGCACCGAGTGCGAAGAGCAGGCCGCTGGCGAGCGCGAGGTTCTTGAGTTGTTTCATGGCTTTGGATCGTTGGGCCCGTTAGATCGCAGTCCCTCTCCACGGAGCGGCCACGTAGGGGAAGGTTGTTTGGAAGGGAGCGTCGTTGCTTTCCACGCCGGTGCTGTACTGCAGGTTGTTCAACAGCAGGTTGGTCACTGGCGATTGGTTCGGGTTGCTCGCGTTGTAGTCGTCCATCCACAGACCGATGGCAGCCAGTGCGATACCACCCACAGCTTGCAGTTCGATGCGCGTTACATCATCCTCCAGACGGCGCCCGTTGGGGAAGCCATCCATGTTGGGGATGAACTGCAGCGCAGTGCTGCCATTGTACATCGGGTCGAGCAAACCGGCCACAGCAGCGGCGATAATGCCCTCGCTGCTGAACGGAGGGTCCGTGCGCTGGGTAACAGGCACGGCCATGTTGAGGCGCAGCATGTCGCCACCGTTCGGCAGGAAGTTGTTGATGAAGGGCTTACCTGCGGCGAGCGGGTTGCCGCCTTTGCCGGTTGCCAGTTGGTACGGTGCCAGGTTGGGCACGCCCGTGTGGAAGATCGGCCAGAGGTCCACGCTGCGCGGGCTGTTGTCAGCGGGCAGCAGTAGTGTTCCGAAGATGGCATCATCGAGGGCCGTACCAGCGACAGCGGGAGAACCCTTCAACGGCCAAAGACCGCTCTGGCCATTGCCGAAATCGAAGCCTTGCAGCGAGGCGCGTTGGACACGCAGACCAGCGAACGCGGGAACCGCGCCACCGAACAATGCATCATCCATATACAGCGCCAGTTCGGGGTTGTAGAAGTAGTTGCCGAACGTGCTGATGTTCGCCAAGTCTTGGTACGGGGTCAGCGCGTTCCACAGATCCTTGCTGCCAATGGGCACAACAGCTTCGTTGGTCAACGGCATGCCGAGGCGGCTTACCTGGATCCAGTTGCCACTTTCCGTGTAAGTGCCACCGGTCGTGTTGAGCGTGCGCATGGCAGGGCGGCTTGCGCTGGCCCATACGCCTATCACGAAATCGGGATCAAGGATGTTGACAGCGCTCGAAACGCTCAACCCGTCCTTCTGCAACATGTTGATGGGCACCTTGATGCAGATGCTGTGCACGTTGGTACGTGCCAAGCCGTCGCGCACGATGCCACCGCTGTTCTGCCGAGGCGAGTCACCGAGATCGAAAATGCCACCGAGGTCCACGAAGAAGGCATCGTCACTGGGGCCTGCATACACCGTTTCGCCAGTATTGGCGTTGGTGATGGCCGCGGTCATAAGTGCTGCATAGCTGGCCGCACCGAGGCCGGCACCACCTTCGATGCTGCGGGCACCGATATTCGGTGGTGGCACAACGCCATTGGTGATCCCTGTCGTCCATGTAGCACCGCCATCGGTGCTCTTCTCCATGGTGTAGGTGGTCAGCAGGTTCTGCTGGCCCAAACGGATGTTGAAGAAGGTGGTCGGATCCTGGTTGGTTTTGGTGAACGTGAAGCGGTAGGTGACATCATCACCCGGTGTGTTCAGGTCGTTGTCCACATGGATCTCGTACCGGATGCCCTCGCCGAAACTGGCGTAGTTGGGACCACCGAACGCGAGCTGCGCCGGTATGTAACTGGCGATTATGGTAATGAAGTTGGGGTCGTCCGGACTGCGGAAGCAGTACAGATCGGTATTGTCGGCCAACGGATCGTTGGCGATCAGCGGTGCTTCACGGTGGCTGCTTGCTCGCGCCCAAGGGCTGGAGAAAACACCCAACGCCAGCAGAGCACTGACCAGATAGGCTCGTTGCTTCATGATGGAAGAGGTTAGGGTTGTGCGCCGGGTAAGTCCGATCGCCAGGGTCACATACGCGCAGCGGATCGTGATCGGATCGCGTGCACTTGAAATGCGTGTTCGATCGCGTCAGTACAGCGATAAGTAAACCGGGAAATGGGAACGGGTCAGACCTGGCCCATCAGCACCAACGCGCTGAGCGTGGGAGAGGGGACGCCACCAGCATCCTCCAATGTCACGGCGAAGGTCTGGGCCTCTGCGATCGTCTTCATGCGTTGCACGTGAGGTGCGTTCGTGCCGCTATCGTACATGCCTGCATCAACGGGCTGACCACCGGCCAACGCCCACAATTGGTACTGCTTCCCCGGTGGCGGCTGTGGCAACGTCAACACATCGAGATAGACATCCTTCGTCGTGGGGTCCCAATAGATGCGGGCAGCGGCATCCATCGTCGTATCAGTACCAGCCAGCGGAACCAACACCACATGCGGGTCGAGCACCACAGCCAACTGCGCATTGCTCGCTTCCAACGAAGCACGCTGCGTTTCCATCTGCTGGGCCAATGAGGTGCGATCGTTCTGCATCACGGCCAGTTGCTCCTCCATGGCATCCACACGCGAATACAGCATCCAGTTTCCGATCGCGCTCACGACCAATGCAGCAACCGAGGCAGCCGCCAACCATTTCATTCCGCCAGTGCTGGAGGTCCCTGGCTTCATGGCAACCACGTGCCCTTTGTCGGCGTGACCGATGGAAGCGAGTACGGCAGCACGCACGCGCGCCGGTGCCGGTTCAGCGTTGGCCATGGCCAATGCCTCTAAGATCTGTTCAATGGAATCGAGTTCCGCGCGCACGCTGCTATCGGTGGCGCGCATGTGGTCCACCAGCGCGGTTTCGCTCGGACTGGTCTGGCCCAGCACGTGCGCCTCAAGTAGGCCGGATGCTATGAGTTCCGCAGCGCTCATGCCAATTCCTTCAGTGCTTCCTTCAGTTGCAACAAAGCAGCACGCGTCCGCGACTTCACCGTGCCCAAGGCGATGCCGGTACGATCGGCGATCTCCTGTTGCGAGTACCCTTGGTAATAGGCGAGGTCGATCATTTCGCGCAGTTCCGGCTTGAGCTTGCCCAGCACTTTGTCCATCCCGAGATGGTCCATGCGAGCACGCTCTTCATCCGAACCCATCCGATATACGTGCTTGTCCAGCGTTCGGATCCCGTCGTTATTTCGGTATTGCGCAGTGCGCACGAGGTCGATCGCCGTGTTGCGCGCTATGTTCACCATCCAGGTGAACGCCCTGCCCTTGGCGGCATCGAAACTGCGGGCACTTCGCCAGATCTTCACGAAGGCATCCTGTAGGACTTCCTCCGCCATATCGTTGCTACCAACGATGCGCAGCACAACACCATGGATCGCGGCTGAGTATTGGTCGTACAGTTCGGCGAATGCTTCTTGATCGCCGTTCTGCACGGCGGTCAGTAGCACTGCACCTTTATCGACCTCGGATACCATTGTTGGGCGCCTAAAGTAGCAGGGGACGGTGTTGAGCGATCCGCCGGATGTCGAGCACTCGACGTCCGGTGGATCGATCACATCACCATGAGCGTGATCGGCGCATGACCGGCAACCATCAGCAGGTACGTGCCTGCTGTCACACCATTAAGCCCGATCGAAAATGTGTGCGACGATGAACTGCCGGTCCCCACTTCCCTTCCGGACAAGTCGAACATCCGCCATGATCCGATCAGTGCGCCGGTGGCACTGGACACATTGACCATTTCCGTTGCCGGATTCGGCCAGATCGCCACACTTGGCAACGCCGACAGATCGGGCACCCCTAATAGCAGGTAGGGATCCGAGGTCTCCTGGCATGGACTTCCGTAGTCGACATCCACCGTGTAGTAGCCGCCAAAGAATGTGGCGGAAATGCACTGATCGTTGCCGCCGAACACGGGAATACCATTGATGTACCATTGATAGCTATTGCCGGGAGGGTCCGCGCACAGGAGCGTATCCACCCAGCCGATCTGCGGCTGTGTAACGGGCTCGAAGACGATGCCTGTGGAGTAACTGGGTTGGCTAGTACTGTTCGGGCAAAGTGCATAGGAAGCCGTTACCCAGTAATTGCCGTTCGCACTAACGAACAACGTGTCATCGTTTTCACCTGCGATCGGCAGGCTATCCGCATACCATTGGATATTGGTATCGTGCGGAGGCTGCAGCTGAAGGTAGGCTTGTTCGCCTTGGCAGAAATGGATCCCGAGCGTGTCGCTGAACAACGCGTTACCATACCAGTAGACGAGCGGGGCGATCTGTGCAATGCCACCTATGCTAAGGTTCGGGCTCATTTCGCCGCAGCTATCGAGCGTTACAAGCACCTTGAACACGCTGCCTGCATCGGAACTTCCGACCACCAACAACGAATCATTGATCGCTCCAAGTATCGGGTCCCCATTACGGTACCATTGATAAGAATCGGCGGTTTGTGTGGTCAGCACAGCGGAATCGCCTGGACACAACGTCAAGCTGGCCGGAGTGATCACTGGATCATGCGTGCATTGGGCGAACATCGATGTTGTAAGCGCAAGCGACGCGATGCAGCTCAGGGTTCTCATTCGGTTCGTATTGCGCTAGCAGACGCGGATCAGCGGTGTGGGGGGCCCAACATCTATTTGGTCGAGGTGGCCCAAGCAGCGGCTTGTTTGCGGTATGCTTCAGCGGCGCCTTTATCACCATCAGCCTCTGCAAGGGTGACACTTTCGTTCGCCGCTGCGATCGCTTCCTTGATCGAACCGGTAGCATGCAGGGCATTCGCCAGCGTGAAGTTGTTCCAGTACATCTTCTTCATCTCAACACTCTTTTTTGCCCATGCCAACGCTTGGGTCTTGTCCAGTCCTCGGGCCAAATAGAATTCAGCACACTCCGAGTAAGCACCAGCACTTGCATCGGGCTTCGCCAATGCTTCGGCGATGTTCTTCTGCGCTTGTGCATCGCTTGGTGCTGTGATCCAAACACTGATCCTGGTCTTTTCCCAACTCAGGTCCAACCGCGCTGCGTCCTTCTTGAATGCGCCGAAGCCGATGGTGAACACTTCAGTTGGCGCACACTCTTCATTGCTCGTCGGTTCCTTGACCACATCGCTTTCCGCTTTGTAGGCATAGGCTCCCCATTGCTTCGCATCCTTGTTCAGGATCACGGTGGAAGTCTTCTCGCCAGGGATCACAAAAAGGGCATAGGTCCCAGCGGGCACTTGGGCGGATCCGAATTGCACCGGCCCATCAAAGGTGATGGATGTGCACTCGTTCGCACCGGTTCGCCATACTTCACCGAACGGCACGAGACCTCCGAAGATCGCTCGGCCGTTCATGCTAGGGCGTCCGTAATCGATGCTCACCTTCGTTAGCCCAACAACTTGGGCCGCCTGACCGCGCGGACTGGGTTGCGGAAGATCCTGAGCGAGCAGTGCGGAGGACAGCAGAAGAGCGGTAAAAAGGGCGATCTTTTTCATGGTTGTTGTTGCGGTCGACGAAAGTAGCCTGTGCTGACTATCGTCGCCACGACGATCCGCCACTTCACAGCCCCACGTACATGTCCATGTGCTGACCTTTGGCACCTGAACCAATTCTGATGAGAACCTCCATGTTGCCTTTGCTTGCCATCACCGTGTCAGCGGCCTGTTCCCCTGCGGTCACGCCATCAGAGTCGAACAACGCACAAGCTGCCATCGAAGCCGCCATACCGGAACAGGACACTTCAGGAATGAGCACGGCGTATTTCGCCAGTGGTTGTTTCTGGTGCGTGGAAGGCGTGTACCAAAGCGTAAAGGGCGTGAGCGAAGTGGTGAGCGGATACAGCGGCGGTAAGGAGGCCAACCCCACCTATGAAATGGTCAGCAACGGGAGCACCGGTCACGCGGAAACCGTGAAGGTGGTATACGACCCAAAGGTGGTGAGCTACGCGCAGTTGCTTGAAGTTTTCTACGACAGTCATGACCCGACCACGAAGGATGCGCAAGGCCCGGATCACGGCGCGCAGTATCGCAGTATGATCTTCTTTGGCAACGAGGCAGAGAAAGTGGCCGCGCTGGCGTACATCAAGAAGCTCGAAGAAGCAAAGGCTTACGACGCACCCATCGTGACGGAAGTCGTGCCGTTCGAACGGTTCTGGCCTGCCGAGAAGTATCACCAGGATTACGTGGGCAACAATCCCTTCAACCCATATGTGCAGAATGTTTCCATTCCCAGGTGCGAGCGATTCAAGACGAAGCGGCCGGACCTGTTGAAGTGAGGTACGGCATGGTCAATGCACCACACTCACCGCCAATGGCGTGGCATCCTTGGGGTTGAACCAGTAGCGTCCGGTCGGTAGGTCGGCAGTGCGCGCTGATACCGAAGTGGCGCCATTGCCTTTGCCTTGGCGAACCACACGACCGGTGATGTCCAGCAGTTGCCAGTCGCCAATAGCGGCGCCGCTGCTTGCTGTAATGGTCACGTACTCATTCGCAGGCGTTGGTTGAACAAGCCAAGGCGCAGCGATCGCAGTTGGAACCGATGTAACCATGAACGGCTCGGAAGGGATCGAACAGTCGGGGTTGTATGTCACATCCACCACGTAGCTGCCAACACCGCCACCATTGATGCAGACCTGGTCCACCAAAAGCGCAATTCCATTGAACGTCCATTGATAGGAAATACCGGCCGGGCTCGCGCACAGTTGGTTGCCGTTCTGCGTGATCACCGGCTGAATGGGTATGTCGAACAGGATGGGTATCGTCAACCCGAGCGGGCTGATCGAGTTGGGGCACATGGCAGGAGCGCCGCTCACAGTGTAGTTGCCGCTCCCCAATACGACCAGTGTATCGTTCGTTGCACCGGGAATGGGAACACCGTTGTTGGTCCATTGCACATTTTCGGTGAAACTGAAGATCAGGAGCACAGTATCACCGCCGCAGTAGTGCTCGATGCCCATGCTGTCCGTGTACAACTCAACCGCCCCTTCATGGATCACGTAGGGTGGTAGAAAGAGCCATGCGTCAACAAGCACTCCCGGCGACATCTCGGTACAGCCGTTCAAGGTGGCTTCAACGCTGAACATAGAGCCCGCATCGGTGAATGCGTCCACGGTGAGCGTTTGCGCAATTGCGCCCGGGATGATGCCCCCATCCTTGTACCACTGATAGCTGTCGTACACCTGAGTGGAAAGCACATCCTGGGTGTTCGGACATAGGATAAGATTGTTCGGCGTTACGGTGGGATCGAACGTGCACTGGGCGGTGGCGGCTGCGACCAGCAGTCCGAGCGAAAGGGTGATCGTGGTTCTCATTGAGTTGGTTTCGAACCACAGACAGCGCGTCGACGAAAAACGCTGCCGGAGGAGCGGACGCAGCACCCCAATGTTCATCGGGCGGCGTGGTTGTACGCCATACCAACAGCTTCGCGAAAGAGCTTCTCGTTCACCTTACCAAGGTGCATGATCGTGGCACCCTTCTCACCCCATTTACTCGGGTGCGGCTCGAATTCGATAGGATGGTGGGACAGGAGACCGGTCTGTAGCTCAAGATCGAGCATCAGCACCGCGAAGCCCTCTTCCACCCACAACGTCATGAAGGTTCGGCCGGGCTTGGTACCTGCTTTCTTCGGTTTGATGCGCAAGGCCACCTTGCCGAAGTGATCGTACTCCTCGGCGTTGAAGTCCTTCAGCGCAATGGTGCGTGCCCCAACGATATCCATGGCGCCGAAACTATATGCCGGAGGGATCAGACTTCCACAACACGAGCACCTACCGCCGCCCGCACCGCAGGCGCCACCTTGGTGGCATAGAGTTCAATGCACCGCAGCATCTTCTCATGCGGCATGTTGCCCACGCTGAACTGTAGGCTGAAGCGCGTAAAGCCGAACAGCTTGTGTTCCATCAGGATCTTTTCGGTCACGGTGTCGGCATCGCCCAGCAGCATGGCGCCGGTCTTCGAGCGCTCGAAATCGAACTGCGCACGGCCCACTGGTCCCCAACCGCGTTCGCGACCGATGCGGCCCATGGTTTCCACGTATGCGGGATAGACCAGTTCAGCCGCTTCATCGTTGGAATCGGCAATGAAGCCGTGGGAGCCTATGGCCAACTGCATCGTGGCAGGATCATGACCGGTTTCCACCCACACCTTCTTGTACAGATCGGTGAACGGCTTGAAGCGTGCAGGCTCGCCACCGATGATGGCCAGCGTCAACGGAAGTCCAAGCGTTGCTGCGCGCACAACGCTCTCCGGTGTGCCGCCCACGGCGATCCACACGGGCAATGGCGTTTGGACCGGTCTCGGGTACACACCTCGGCTATCAATGGACGGACGATGCTTGCCTTTCCAGGTAATGCGGTCGCTATCGCGCAACTTCAACAACAGTTCCAGATGCTCGCTGAAGAGTTCATCGTAGTCGTGCAGATCGTAACCGAACAGCGGGAACGACTCGGTGAACGAACCGCGCCCTGCCATGATCTCCGCGCGACCGCCGGAGATCAGATCCAGCGTAGCGTATTGCTGGAAAACCCGGACGGGGTCTTCGGAACTGAGCACCGTAACGGCGCTCGTGAGCCGGATGCGCTTCGTACGCGCAGCGGCAGCCGCAAGAACTACTGCTGGTGTTGAGGCGATGAAGTCCGGCCGATGGTGCTCACCGATACCGAATACATCCAAGCCCAGCCGATCGGCCAGTTCGATCTCCTCCAGGATGTTCTTGTAGCGTTGTTCCGCGCTGATGGTCTTGCCCGTGCGCGGGTCGGGGCTGTGGTCGACGAAGGAATAGATGCCGAGTTCCATTGATGATGCGGGTAGGCAAGTGCCGTTAGCGCGGTGCGAAGATCGGACGGCGCTCACCTCGGGGCGTTGAACTGGTTCAAGAAGTGCGGTGCTGGCCAAGCTTCAATGTGCCACTACCGACATTCGTCTCACGCGCTCGCAAATACATTGGGCCTTCCGCAACCAAAAGAAATGAAGCCTCGACCATTCCTCCTGCTCGTGTTGCTCGGCATCTCGGGCGTAGCACATGCACAAGAACCAGCGCCAGCTGAACCATTCGTCTTCGGCGAAGTCCGGAAGTTGAAGTCGGCAATACTCGGCCAAGAGCGCGTGCTGAACGTTTGGCTGCCCGATGGCTACAACGACACTACCGCCACCTATCCCGTGATCTACGTGCTCGATGGAACGGCCAACGAGGACTTCCCGCACATCGCCGGTCTGGTGCAGTTCATGAACATGTATGCGCTGCTGCCGAAGAGCATCGTGGTCGGTATCGCCAACATCGGCTCGTCGCGGCGGCACGATTTCACGCATCCGACGCGGAATGACAGCGATCTCGTTTGGATACCAACGGGCGGTGGCTCCGAACCGTTCATTGAATTCCTCGCGACCGAATTACAGCCATTCGTGGTGGAGCAATACCGCACGAACGGCACGCGCACCATTATCGGGCAATCGGCTGGAGGCCTGCTCGCCACCGAGATCCTGCTCAAGCGACCGGAAATGTTCGACAACTACGTGCTCGTTAGCCCCAGCCTGTGGTGGGACAGCGGTTCCTTGGCCGAAATGGCTGACAACTGGGCGAAGACCAACGCGCGGTTGCCCAAGAAGGTGTTCCTGGCCATGGCACCGGACGATGCCATGATGCAGGATGAGGTGGACAAAGTGGTCGCTGCGTTCACCGTGCACACGAAGGCGCCGTTCCAGTGGAAGTTCGTTCCATTCCCCGAGGAAAGTCACATGACGATCCTGCACAGGGCCGCGTATCGGGCGTTCGAGTGGATGACGACAGGCAAGTAATTCCCGGGATCACTCCCGCACGATACGCTGGGCTTTGATGGACCTTCCATCAAGACCTAATACGCACAGGTACATGCCCGCCGCCACAGGCGAACCAGAAGCATCGCGTCCATCCCACTGGGTGGTATAGCGTCCTTGCGACTTCCGCTCATCTATGAGTGTTACAAGAGCACGGCCGTTCAGGTCGGTGATGGTCACGGTCGTACGCGCCTCGTGGAACACATTGAAGTGGATGCTGCATTGCTCGCGCATGGGATTCGGGTGCACGGGCAAGAGGTCTCCATCGGTGCCGAAGCGGTTCGGCTTGATCGCCATCATGCCATCGAGGACGATATCGAACTGTCCTTCCAATTCATTCGCGCCGATCGGATTCAACGGTATGATGCGCATGGCGGCATCCGGTTGC
>JADJCX010000021.1 GCA_016703005.1 Flavobacteriales bacterium | reverse complement strand
TCACCGTTGCGCCCGCGATGGACGCCTCAGCGACCGCACCTACCAGAAGATGCACGCTCGCCATCGGTTAAGATGATGCGCAGCATCGGCGACTTCGCCGGCGGGTGCAACGTGCAGTTCGCGGTGAGCCCTGATGAGCACGAGCATCTACGCCATCGAGATCAATCCACGGGTGAGCCGCAGTTCGGCACTTGCATCGAAAGCGACGGGTTATCCCATCGCCAAGATGGCGAGCAAGCTGGCTATCGGTTACCGGCTTGATGAACTGGAGAACCCGAACGCCCGGCACCAGCGCCTTCTTCGAGCCCACGCTCGACTATGATCGTGAAGATCCGCTGGAACTTCGATAAGTTCGAAGGCAGCGACCGTCGCCTGGGTGTGCAGATGAAGAGCGTGGGCGAGGTGATGGGCATCGGCCGCAGCTTCCAAGAGGCGTTGCAGAAAGCCTGTCAGAGTTTGGAGATCAAGCGCAACGGTCTCGGTGCCGACGGCCGCGAACTCACCGACGCGAACGTGATCCTGGAAAGTCTGGCCAACCCGAGTTGGCACCGGCTCTTCCACGTGTACGACGCCATCAAGCTCGGCATCCCCTTCAAGAAGATCCAGGAGCTCACCCACATCGACCTCTGGTTCCTGAAACAGATCGAGGACATGGATCCTCCACCGAGAAGGAAGTGGAGAAGTACACGTTGGACACCATCCCCGATGCGCTGCTCTTTGAAGCGAAGCAGAAGGGTTATGCCGACCGGCAGGTGGCGCACCTGCTCGACTGCCTGGAGAGCGAGGTGTGCAAGAACGCAACGATCTCGGCATCAAGCGCGTGTACAAATTGGTGGACACCTGCGCCGGTGAGTTCACTGCGAAGACGCCCTACTACCACAGCACCTTCCGAAGAGGAGAACGAGAGCATCCGGCAGCGCTCGCCCCAAGATCGTGGTGCTTGGGAGCGGGCCCAACCGCATCGGCCAGGGCATCGAGTTCGACTACAGTTGTGTGCACGGCGTGCTCGCGGCCAAGGAGTGCGGCTACGAGACCATCATGATCAACTGCAACCCGGAGACGGTGAGCACCGACTTCGACACCGCCGACAAGCTCTACTTCGAGCCGGTGTTCTGGGGAGCACATCTACGACATCATCCAGCACGAGCAGCCCGAAGGCGTCATCGTGCAACTCGGAGGACAGACGGCGTTGAAGCTTGCCGAGAAGATGCAGCGTTACGGCATCAAGATCATGGGCACGCAGTACGAAGCGCTGGACATGGCCGAGGACCGCGAGCGCTTCAGCAGTTTGCTGCGCGATCTCAAGATCCCCTACCCGAAGTTCGCGGGTGTCAATACCGCCGAGGAGGCGATCCTCACTTCACGCGAACTCGGCTTCCCGCTGCTGGTGCGGCCCAGCTACGTGCTCGGCGGGCAGAAGATGAAGATCGTGATCAACGAGGACGAGTTGGAAGCGCAGGTGCTCGATATCCTGCACAACATGCCGGACAACCGTATCCTCATTGATCACTTCCTCGACGGCGCCATCGAAGCGGAAAGCGATTCCATCTGCGACGGCGAAGAGGTGCATCATCGGCATCATGGAGCACATCGAGCCGGCCGGCATCCACAGCGGCGACAGCAACGCCGTGCTACCGCCCTTCGACCTGAGCCCGCAGGTGATGGAGCAGATCGAGAACCACACGAAGAAGATCGCGCTGGCCTGAAGACCAAGGGGCTGGTGAACATCCAGTTCGCCATCAAGGACGAAGTGGTGTACGTGATCGAAGCCAACCCGCGCGCCAGCCGCACCGTGCCCTTCATCGCGAAGGCCTACGGCGAGCCCTACGTGAACTGGGCGACGAAAGTCATGCTCGGCAAAGCCAAGGTGAAAGACTTCCCCTTCAAGCCGAAGCTCGAAGGCTACGCGATCAAGGTGCCCGTCTTCAGCTTCGATAAGTTCCCCGATGTGGACAAGAGCCTCGGGCCCGAAATGAAGAGCACCGGCGAAGCCATCTACTTCATCAAGGACCTGAAGGATCCTTTCTTCCGGCAGGTGTATGGGGAGCGGAGCATGTACCTCAGTCGATAGCTCGGTGTGCCTTCATGTTGGAGCGTTCGGCATCCTTCTGGCAGGTTCCTGTCTTTGGGGCATGCCTGTGAACGTCAGCGAGGCTGTTGAATTCTAAAGGCGAGCGAGCTGTGTATCTACCGATTCTAGGGCGACGCCAACCAATGGCGACGTCTCTCATGCAGCTTCAATAAAGCCGGTTTCTGCGGTCGTTTTGACAGTGATAAGGCGGAGCTTCGTTAAGGCCCACGTCATCTCATGACGACATGGAGCTACATGATCGCTTCCAGATCTTGGCGATACCTTTCGCATAGGGTCCGAAAAGTTCCAGATCGATGTGCGTTTGGGCCGGGAAGGAAAACGAGCTCTTTGAGAGAATGCAGGTATACCGGATGCTCCTTTCCACCGGCGCGGATTGGTTTAGCACCAGAGAGGAATGACTAGTTCGGGTGGGGCGATTTAATTCACAAGGACCTGAAGGACCCGTTCTTCCGAGAGGTGTATGGTGAGCGGAGCATGTACTTGAGCAGGTAGCTTGAATTGTCCGGCAGACTATTGGACAATTGGCCGTTGAGCGGATGTTGAAATTGTGCAACAGCTGTTGCACAATTGATCAGCAAATGGCAGGACCGGCGAGCTCGAACAGCTCCCGACCACGAATTCTCGTGATGCACCTACACCTGTGCTTTACGACCTTTCGCGTCGCAAACACACGTGATATGAAGAACAGATCGACCATCGCAACGATCGCATTGCTGCTGGCAGGGACTGCACGCGCACAAACAGGGATCGCAGTGCCATCGATGACGGCTTGCGATGCGGCCGTGCAGGATATCCTCAGCACACATGGCGTCAACGGCGCATCGTTCGCGTTGGCGAAGAACGGCAAGCTGGTGTTCTCGCGCTCATTCGGCCATGCGGATCTCGCATTGAGCGAAACGACATACCCACATCACCTGTTCCGTTTAGCGAGCGTTTCGAAACCGATCACGTCCATTGCAGTGATGTTGGCCGTGCAGAACGGTCAACTCGCATTGAGCGACAAAGTGTTCGGACCCGGCGGCCTTCTGGAGAACCACGTTTACTTGGGTGCAGCGCCGTATACCGATATGCGGCTGCACGATATAACCGTGCTACAACTGTTACAGCATACCGCAGGATGGGACCGCGACATCGATTGTTTCCCCTCGCCTACCTCACCTTACACCTGGACGACGGATGGTTGTGATCCGATCTCGGCACCGCTGCACATTACGCAAGTGCTGGGCGAAGCCAACCCGATGGACAAGTACATGCCCATTGCTTTCCTGATGGCGCATGGGCTGGATCATGACCCGGCTCTACTTATGCCTATAGTAACATCGGCTACTTGGTATTGGGTGTGGTACTGGAGTCGATCTCCGGGATGAGCTATGAGGACTATGTGAAGAGCAACGTGCTCGAGCCGCTCGGCATTTGCGACATGCACACAGGCCGCAATCTGATGTTGGACAAATTGGAGCGCGAGGTGGAGTACGAGGGCAACGGGTACACAGCACCCAGTTGCTACGGCACTGGCGCCTTGGTACCATGGGAGTATGGCGGATGGAACTTGGAAGCCATGGATGCCCATGGTGGTTGGGTAGCATCGGCCAGAGAGCTGGTGAAGTTGTTGGTGGCGGTGGACGGGTTCACGACGAAGCCGGACATTCTCAATGCGGCATCCATCAACGCCATGGTGGATCCCTGCGCGGTGAACAGCGGCTACGCCGCAGGCTGGTCCGTGAACCCGTTCAACAACTGGTGGCACACGGGATCGCTGGATGGCACGGCCACGATGATCGCACGCAGTTCCAACCAGTACACATGGGCCATCCTGTTGAACAAGCGGGAGATCGGTAACCTATCGGGAGCGTTCTGGACCGCGATCGATCAGCTCGGCTGGGATTGCATTTCCTCCACGGCCAACTTCCCCTCGCACGACTTGATGGCCATGCCGACGGAGAACGCGAGCGCGATCACCTTCGGGAACGTGGGCACCGGATCGGTGGATGTGCAGTGGACCAATGGCGATGGCGACGCGCGACTGGTGGTGGTGCGACCGGCAACCAATGCAACGTCGTTCCCACTGGACGGCACGGACTACACCGCCAATGACACCTATGGCCTGGGCACGGATCTCGGCAATGGGAACCATGTGGTCTTCGCCGGCACCGGCAACAGTGTGCAGGTGAACGGGCTCAGTCCCGGCACCGCGTATGCGTTCCATGTGTACGAGTACGACAAGAGCAACGCAACGGGCAACCATGCCCTGTACATGTTGTGTGGCCGCGCCGACGCCGAGGTGAGCACCGCAGTGGGTGTTGAGGAGTTCACGGCCTCGGAAAGTCCTGTGCACCTTTTCATGGACGGCGGCGATCTGCTGATCCGCATGGACGGACCGCGGGCGCCCGTGAAAGTCGAGTTATGGGACGTTACGGGTCGCGCATTGCTGAGCCTATCAAACGTGCGCGATGGGCAACGGATCCCCACATCAGGGTTCTCCGCGGGGATCCATTTGGTGCGGATCAGCGGGTACAGTGGAGCGCTGTTGCACCAGCGTTTGCTATTGGGGCGATAGGAATTTCAAAAGGGCTCCTTGATCTACACCCACCCCTTCATAGGTTTGATACACCATGAAAGCAGTGCTGCTTTTCCCGATCCTACTTCTACTGTTAGGGGGCGTGTGACCAGCCCAACCGGATCCTGTCCCCACTCAACGCGGCCGACTTCCACGCCGGACACGGTGGTTGGTACGCCTGCTATCGCACCGCGATCGGCGAATACATCGCGGCCATGACCAAGCGCGATGGTTCGTTCCCGGACACCCTATACATCAACCGGCACGATGCCTTCCCGGATATCGAACTGCCCACGATGTTCCAGGACACGCACGTCCGTATGCTGGCACCTTCAGAAGCCGAGACGGTGAAGAGCGCTGAGCACTTCGTATGCCTCAATGTGCTCGGATGGTTCTCAGATAGTACGGTGCAGTTCCATCTGATCAACTTCCGGCAGGACTGGCGTCATCGGCCCGACGGTCGTGATGACTGCCACCTGGACTACAGCATCGTCTCGCAGAAGAACGAGTTCGTCGTGGACAGCTTGAGGTTTAGCGCGCCCCCCTGAACACTTGCGCGGCGGCAGTGCCAGAACCACAGCAGGACCTGAATGCATCCATGAGCAGGATGAGTAAGAATAGCGGTTCAGTTGCGCACCCTGTCGATCACGCGCACGAAAGTGAAGGAACGTGATCGTGGCCACTACCGGCGCTAACCTTGTCACGAACTTGCGCACATGGAGACGCTTACCCACGAGGACAGAACATTCGAAAAAGTGGTGGAGCCCGGCAAGGCGTTCCATGGCCGCACCTTCGACAAGTGCACCTTCACGCGTTGCGACCTTTCCCGGAGCGATTTCACCAAGAGCCGTTTCATCGACTGCACGTTCAACGGTTGCGACTTGTCCATGATGAAGCTCCGCGGCGCAAGCATGCAACATGTGGTGTTCAAGGAAAGCAAGGTGCTCGGGGTGGACTTCAGCGGTTGCTCCGAGATGTTGTTCAACGTGCGGTTCGAACAATGCGCGCTGGACCATTCCGTCTTCGTGAAGCGAAGGATGCCGAAGACCCGCTTCACGCGCTGCTCTTTGAAGAGCGTGGACTTCGAGCAAGCGGACCTGAACGAGGCCGTGCTGGATACCTGCGATCTCCAGGACGCCGTGTTCAACGGCACCCTCCTGCGTGGTGCTGATCTAACGACCGCGTTCAACTACAGTATCGACCCGGAACGGAACGAAATGAAAGGCGCACGCTTGTCGGTGGACGGCGCGTTGGGGCTGCTCGCCAAGTATGGTTTGGTGATCGAGTGAAAGTGGCGAGGCCACTCACGCCGCCGCTTCGCGTTCCACCCGTTCCTTCAACCGGATCAACGCTTCCACCCAACTGCTGCCCACTTGTTTTGCCAAGCGGGTACCGTGCGGATGCTCGGCGAAATCACCTTGTTCCACGGTGACCGAAGTGCGTCCATCCTCTTCCTCTTTCAGGTCGATATCCACCAGCGTGTAGTTCTCTGGGATGTCCTCAATGCCGATGGACGGCATGAACGCCATGAAGGCAATGCGGCGCGGCGGGGAAATGACGGTGATACGGCCTTTCCAACGCGGCATGGCACCCGGGTTCTCGGGTTCATACCATGTCATCTCGCGTCCTTCCTGCAACGGGGTATCGCTCTTGTCAACCAGCAAGTGCAGCTTGCTCAGGCCGGTATCGCTCAATGCTTTCCAAACCGTTTCGCGCGGCGCAGCGATGACGACCGTACGCGTTACGGTGGTTTCTGGTGTGCTCATGATGTGCGTTGCAGCGGATCCAGTGCCAGACATTCGGACGCCCGGCTCACGTTGCCTCAGAAGCCGATCGTGGAAGGTTTTCCACGCCCCAGCGGAACATCTGTCCGGTTTTCCGCAAAGGACCCGGCAGGAATGGCGTGACCGGTTCAGCGTTTCCCCGCTTCCCGTGCCTTACGCTGGTTGATCAACTCCACGATCCGGTCCGGGTCCAAGCGTTTCCCGGCGATCCTCTTCTCTTTATCCAACAGGTAGAACATAGGCGTATTGATGGCGTTCCAATTGTTCTGGTAGCTGATGCTCTCATTGGTGGTGAGCGCAGGCACGTACTTGCCCCGGTTCGTCTTCAGGTCCTTGAAGATCTTCCACGACAGGCCGACGTTGATCCAATCCAACTTGTGCTCCTGCACGAACGCTTTCCAATCGGCCGTGAGGGTGCTGTCCATAGCCTCGGCAACGGCATATACCTGTACGCCGAGCGGTTCCAGTTTCTCCTTGTATTGTTTGTGGATCTCGGGCAGGGCCTTCACGCAATGGCTGCAATGCGGGCTCCAGAAAATGACAAGGACCCAATCGTTGGGCACCTCGGAAAGTTTGATCCAGGTATTACCCGATGTATCCGGCAAGATGAGTTCCTGCGCTTTCGCACCCAATACCAGCGGCGCTTCCTTGCGGGCACGTTCGCAAAGGGCCTTGAGTTCGGCTGCGGTCTTCCACGTGGCACGTCCGGCTTTGCCGTCTTTTGCGCAGTAGTATGTCTGTGCGAGGTGCACGAAGACGGCATCGTTGCCCGGCACATCTGGATCGTTGTACCGATCGGTGAGCCGCGATAGGACGAGCTTGAAAAGGTCATCAGAAGCGCTTACGCGGGCGATCAATTCATCGGTTGCCGCATTGATCGAATCGGGCACTAAGGCTACCGCTGCGCTGAAGTACTCATCCAACTTGTTCCGGAAGGTGGGCACGCGAACGAGGTTGCTGTTCGTCAGGTCAGTGTGGTCCCAGTAGTGCTTGCGGCGATGGAACGCTTTGGCCACGCTGTCCGTCGCACCCTCGATAGGCTGTTCGTCAGGAACGATGTCCAGCCCCACCATCACAGCAGCCAGAGTTCCCGGATGATCCTTGATGAACGCGCGCCGGTAGTTGTTGATCGTCTTGTCCGCACGGGCGACCTCATCCATCAACCCCTTCTTGACCAGTGGATCCGTTTCGGCTTGTATCCTTCTCTCGATCCCGCTCTTGAGGTTGCCCTGCGTGTTGATGAAGCGGGTGTAATCTTGGAACAGATGGTTCTCCTCGGAACGTTTCACGGTGAACTGCCCACGCAGGTCAGCGGCGGACGTTTCCAATTCCACTTCAGGCTCGTTCACGAGGAACGTTACGTAGGCACTTCCCTTTAAGAGGGCATACACCCCGGTCTTAAAGCCTTGTTCGCGATGGAACACTGCCGCTCCAGTGGCGTCCGTCAGTGCGGAATCGGTGTAGAACAGCTGGTTGCCGTAGTAGTTCGCCAAGAACACCCACGTGTTCTCCGCACCACGTACTCTGAAGATGATACGACGTTGGTCCTGCGCGAGCGCGCACAGGTGGGCCGCCAGGAGTAGAAGCACCGATGCTTTGCGCATGGGGCCAAAATAGAAGTGCGACGCGCTCGCGTCCGCTCGTTTGCGATCCGTTAACGGTGGGGCTGCCCGATGGTGAAGTGAGGAAGAACGAAAAAGCCTCCCCGTTGATCGAGGAGGCTTTCGCAGTCGTAGCCCGTAGGGGAATCGAACCCCTGTTTCATCCGTGAAAGGGACGCGTCCTAACCCCTAGACGAACGGGCCGTGTTAGGGGCGGCAAATGTAGAAAGTCATTCGACCCGGGAAAGCAGATGAAGAAATCCCTCGATGGGTGCCTTGTCAAAAGAACCCTACCGCACCTCGTCGCTATCGGCCTGGAACCGGAAACCGAGGCGCTTGCCCGTGCTGAGCTGCACGTTCGCGTTCAATTCATTCATCTCGCTAACGGTCACTTGGTTCACCTGGTCGTAAGGCGGCGTCAGGAGGTCGAAGTCGAGGGTGTAGAGGATCACCGAAAGCACCACCTGCTTCAAACGCTCCTTGTCGATGTTGTTCGTTGCGAGGTCGTTGTACAGGAACCCGAGCTGGCGTTTGCCCTGCACGAAGAATCGTCCATCCTTGTTGATGAAGAGCCGTGCCACCAAATAGCCGAGATCGCGCTCGCGGTTGTACTTGAAGGAGTCGCTGAGGAAATTGTACATGTTGATGACCCCGAAATAGCCCCGGAGCTCATCTTCCTGCAGGTAGCTCGTGCGCCAGAGACTATGGCCTTGGTCCAGCCGGAAAACGTTGGTGTGCATATGGAAGATGATCACATCGCCCGCCACTTTCAATTCACCGGCGGTCTCTCCCTTATCCGTGTACTTAACGGAAACCCGCTTATCCTTCAACTGAATTGCGGTATCAAGGTCCTCCGCCACCTCGGCCAAGGCCGTTTTCAAGTCGGCATAGACGGCAATGATGCGCTGGTAAACATCCTGCTTCATCGCGCTTTTGCCTTCCAGCATGCGCAGGATGGTCCCGCGGGGATCGTCTTTGTGCTTGTCGGTCTTTGACATCAGTAGGCTCTTGCGAAGATGACACGCTGCGCGCTTGGTTTACCGGTTACCATGCAGACTCCGGGTGTGCGGTCGCCATTCAGTGGAATGCAACGGATCGTGGCCTTCGTCTCCTGCTTCACTTTTTCTTCCGTCTCCGGCGTACCGTCCCAATGCGCGTAGATGAAGCCACCTCCCTCGATGACTTCCTTGAATTCGGCGTAGCTGTCCACGGCCCGGGTGCCGGCTTCGCGCATGGCCAATGCTTTTTGGTACAGATTCGCCTGTATCGCTTGCAACAGGTGCTCCACCTTGTCGGCGAGATCAACAGCTTGTAGCGTTTCCTTCTCCAGCGTGTCCCGGCGCGCTACTTCCACTGTGCCGTTCTCCATATCGCGCGGTCCGACGGCGATCCGGACCGGATATCCCTTCAACTCGTATTCGGCGAACTTCCAACCCGGTTTCTTCTTGTCGTCGTTGTCGTACTTCACCGTGATGCCTTTGGCCCGCAGTGCCGATACCATCGGCGCGACATAACTGTCTATGGCGGCCAACTGATCGCCATTCTTGGCGATGGGTACGATCACCACTTGCACGGGTGCCAACTTCGGCGGAAGCACCAATCCATGGTCATCGCTATGCGTCATGATCAGCGCGCCCATCAAGCGCGTGCTAACGCCCCAGCTTGTGGCCCACACGTGGCTTTGTTTGTTCTCCTTGTCGGTGAAGAGCACATCGAAGGCCTTCGCGAAATTCTGTCCGAGGAAGTGCGACGTACCGGCTTGTAATGCCTTACCATCCTGCATCAACGCTTCAATGCAATAGGTGTCTTCCGCACCGGCGAAGCGTTCGCTTTGTGTTTTAACTCCCTTGATCACCGGCATGGCCAACCACTCCTCAGCGAAGGTGGCGTACACATCGAGCATGCGCATTGTCTCTTCCACGGCTTCCTCCTTGGTGGCGTGCGCGGTATGGCCTTCCTGCCAGAGGAACTCGGCGGTGCGCAGAAAGAGCCGCGTACGCATTTCCCAACGGACGACGTTCGCCCATTGGTTGATGAGCAAGGGCAGATCGCGGTAGCTCTTTACCCAGCCCCGGTAGGTGTTCCAGATGATGGTCTCGCTCGTGGGGCGGATAATGAGCGGCTCTTCCAGCTTGGCTTCCGGATCCACGACGATGCCTTTGACGGGATCGGTCTTCAGGCGATAATGGGTGACAACCGCGCATTCCTTGGCGAAGCCTTCCACGTGGCTGGCCTCCTTGGCGAAATAGCTCACGGGGATGAACAGCGGGAAGTAGGCGTTGACGTGACCGGTCGCCTTGAACATGCCGTCCAGAGCGGCCTGCATCTTTTCCCAAATGGCATAACCATGGGGCTTGATCACCATGCAACCACGCACCTCGCTGTGCTCTGCCAGATCGGCCTTCAATACCAGATCATTGTACCACTGTGAATAATCAGTGGCCCGCTTTGTCATCACCTCGCTCATCTCCGCTTGTTCCGGCCCTATTTTTGACGGTAACCGGACCGGCGAAAAGTACACATACTCCCCCGCCGCGAACTCCGTTGAACTAACACCGCACGATCATGCGCAACCCAACTTCGAACCATACGATAGGCGGCCTCTTGCTGCTGGCGTTGATCGCCACCGGGTGCAGCCAGAGCCAAGACGCCGCATATGTGCGCGACGACGTGTATGACCGACCCGATCCGCGCGAGATCACGGCTTCCATTGCCGGTGTGGAGGAAACCAAGGCCGCCCCTGCCGAGGAGCAGAGCGACTATTACAACAGCGAAGAGGCACAGCAGTACGCTAACCCGCGTGGCTATTATGACATGACCTACAACGACCCTTACTACTATGGGTCCGATCGTTACGGATTCGGAATGATGTACGGGAGCCAGTGGGGCAACAGCATGTGGAGCAGTGGCTACGGGTATGGCAACGTTTGGAACGACCCGTTCTATGGGGGGTATGGTGGCTACGGTGGCTGTAGTGGTTGGAACAATGGTTACTACAGTGGGTGGGGCTATGGTGGTGGATGGAACAGCGGGTATGGCAGCAGCTACTACAATGGCTATGGGTACGGCTGCGGTAATTCCTGGTACAATCCATATTACTCCGGTGGTTACAATGGATACGGCTACTACGGTTATGGCGGCGGTTGCTATAGCTGCTACCAGCCGATCGTTACCTGTGGCGGCGACGGTTGGAACGGTGGCGGATACTTCGGTCACCGGCCGAGCTTCGGGGGCGGAACGAACACGGGTGGTACCACCACGGGTGCACCTGTTGGCACCCGCATGAGCAACAGGGACCAGATCGGATTGATGAAGCCCACGATGGAGCGTTTGCACCCACCGACCAACGCGAATTCAACACGGCCTGCTGTGCGCACGGTACCTACCCCACGCTCAGAGCCCGCACAACCGAGAGAGCGTCCAGCCGTCCGCCGAGAACGCCCAGTGGTGCAGGATCGCACGCAGCCCCGCACGAACGACGGTGGCACGCGCACCAATGACACGGGCCGCAGCACCAATGGAGGTGGTGGGGGTGGCAACAACGGCGGTAACAACGGGAACTCGCGCCCGCCACGCTAACCAAACCATGTGAAGGATGAAGGTGTTTGCACGCGTTGCGACCGGCTTAGCCGTGCTGATCTCAATTGGGCATGCGCAGGCACAGAACGAAGAGGATATCCTGCGTTTTTCCTTCCTGCAGCCGGGTGGTTCGGCCCGTAGCAATGGAATGGCGGGAGCGTTCGGCGCCCTAGGCGCCGACCCAATTGCCGCCAGCATCAACCCGGCCGGTTTTGCCCTTTACAGTACAAGCGAATTCGCATTGACGCCGGCCTTCGAAGTGCAAACGGCCAAGGCAACGCACTATGGCACATCAACGAGCGCCTCGGATAATCGCTTCTTCTTCAACAACCTCTTCCTGCAGTTCAGGGCACCGGGCAACAGTGGCAGCAAATGGACCAACTTCAGCTTCGGGCTCAGCTATGATCGGCTGGCCAGTTTCCATTGGGAACGTGAGGCCGTTGGAGAGGACGTTCCTACCAGCATTTCGCAGCGGTTCGTGAACGAGGCGAACGGAACCCCGAGTTCCATGCTCGATTCGATCTTTCCCTTCAGCGCAGGGCTGGCCTGGTCCGCTTATGCGTTCGATCCGCTGAACGATAGCACGGATACGGAGTACACCTCAGCGATACCGATCGGCAGTCGCGTGGATCAGGATCACCGCATCAGCAGCGCCGGGAACGTGCGCGCCACGAGCTTGTTCTTCGCAGCATCTTACATGGACGAGTTGTTCGTTGGTGGCTCCATCGGGATCACGGTATGCGGCACGAGCGGAACACGATCCACACGGAAACGACCGTGGACCAGAACTTGGAGCTGGAAACGCTGACCTATGAAGAGAACTTGGTGACCACCGGAAGCGGCTTCGATGTGAAGTTGGGCGCTGTGATGCGGGCCGGCGAAAGCGCACGTTTAGGATTGGCTTTCCATTCGCCCGTATGGATGCAAATGAGCGATGCTTACACGACCTCCGTACGCACTGTTTTCCGGGACGGAGACAACTTCAACTTCGACAGTCCCGACGGCACCTTCACGTATCGCGGGCGCACACCTTTGCGATTGATCGCATCAGGTGCGGTGATCGTGGCCAAGCGTGGCTGTTTCAGCGTCGATTATGAGTTCGCCGACTACCGCCATATGCGCTTGAAACCAAGTACCGGCATCATCGACGCCTATGATTTCTCATACGAGAACAACGTCATTCAAGACAGCTACCGCATCTCGCATCAGGTGCGTGTGGGCACCGAATGGCGCATCGGCAGCAACTATTACATCCGGGGTGGCGCCGGTTACTATCCTGACCCGTACGTGAAGACCGATGCGCGCCATGGCCTCCCGCTGATCCGCTACACCGGCGGTCTCGGCTATCGCCACGCGCGTTGGAGCGTTGACCTTGCGGGGCTCTACGGCAGCCGGACGGCCAACTATTACCAATACGACCCCAGCTTGGTGGATGCCACCGCGGAAGAGTTGAAGGAATACAAACTCTTCGTAACGGTCGCCTACAGACCTTAACACCAAGCATCTGAAAGACGAAGCCCCGATGGATAACCATCGGGGCTTCGCACTAATTGCTCGCTGATAAGCGGTGCTTACTTCATCGCCTTCACTTCGGATGCGATCGCTTCGTCCACCAGTACGCGGCCACAGTGCTCACACACGATGATCTTTTTGTGGCTGCTGATATCGAGCTGGCGTTGGGGCGGAATGCTGTTGTAGCATCCACCGCAGCTACCGCGTTCAACTGCCACAACGGCCAAGCCATTGCGCGCGTTGCTGCGGATCCGGTGGTAGGCGTTCAGCAGACGCTCCTCAATGTGCGAGGCTGCTGTTTTGCTGCGCTTCTGAAGGTCCTTCTCATCCTTCTCGGTCTCCGAAATAATGTCGTCAAGTTCCTTCTTCTTAAGATCCAGGTCCTTCTTGCGCTCCTTGAACAGTTTCGTGCTCTCGGTAACAACAGCCTGCTTGGACTCGATCCCGAACTTGGCTTCTTTGATGCGCTTCTCGGCGAGTTGGATCTCCAAGTTCTGGAACTCGATCTCCTTGCCCAGCGAATCGAATTCGCGGTTGTTACGCACTTTGGCCTGCTGGCCTTCGTACTTCTTGATCTGTGCTTTCGAATCCTTGATGGCGTTCTGCTTGTCCGTCACCTGGGTCTCCATGTCCTTCAACTCGTCCTGGATCTTCACCAGACGTGTCTCCAAACCGGCTACCTCGTCCTCCAGATCCTGCACCTCGAGCGGCAGCTCACCGCGCACAGTGCGCAGCTTGTCGATCCTGGAATCAATGGTCTGGAGCAGGTAGAGCTCCTTCAATTTCTCGGCGATCGTGTTCTCGGCCTTGGTTGCGGCATTCACGGCCTTGATGGCACCGTTGGTGGTGGCTTTCTCTTCGGCCTTGGGCGCCTTGGCTGCGGTCTTCGACATGTTCAGCGATAATGGATGGGGTCCGTGTTAAGCCCCGATAAACGGACCGCGAAAGTAGGGATATTCCCTACCAGCCGATCACGGATCAGGTCCATGGTGTATTGCTCGGTCTGCCAATGCCCAGCATCCACCAATAACAGCGCGCCTTCCGGCTCTTGGAACTGGTGATATTTCACGTCCGCCGTAACGAAGGCCTCCGCCCCTGCTGCCCGCGCCTTCCCCAGCAGGAAAGACCCGCTGCCACCACAAACCGCAACCTTCCTGACGGTCTTGCCGGTCAGGGCCGAGTGCCGCAGATGGGGTTGGCCGAGCACGGCTTTCACATGGTCGAGGAAGGCGTGCTCGGTCATTGACCCGCTCAGTTCACCCAATAACCCGGACCCAATACCGGGATGGGCGTTGGCCAGCACAAGCAGGTCATAGGCCACCTCCTCATACGGGTGCGCAGCGTTCATCGCCGCCAGGATGGCGACCTCCCGTTCGATCGCGTAAACCACTTCAACCCTCACCTCGCTTTCGGTGTGCCGTTCACCCACCATGCCAACGAACGGGTCCGCACCCTCACCAGCCCTGAACGTTCCCGAACCGACCAGATTGAAGCTGCAATGGTCGTACGCCCCGATCTGTCCGGCCCCAGCTTCAAAAAGCGCCGTGCGGAGCGCTTCCGCCTGTGCCTCGGGGACGAATACTGCCAGTTTTCGCAGGCGGTCGGTCCGGGGATCAAGCACCGAGATCGGTTTCAATCCCAGTCGGCGTGCGATCTCGCCGTTCACGCCATCGATGACGTTGTCCAGGTTCGTGTATGGCGTGATCGCAATGTTCTTGCGCAGAGCCAGTTCAATAGTGCGTTCCACCGCAGTCCGGCCCACCAGCCGTTTCAGCCCTTTGAAAATGACCGGATGATGGCAGATGATCAGGTTGCAGCCTTCTCGCTCGGCCTCCAGCACCACGGCTTCGTTGCAGTCCACGCATACCAAGGCCGCCTTCGCCTCAGCCGCGCTATTTCCGACTTGAAAGCCACTGTTGTCATAGTCTTCTTGCAGACTGGGCGGTGCCCACTTCTCCAGCACGTCGATGATCGCAGCGATAGTCATCTTTGGGCAATGCGGTTAGGGAGGGCAAAATAGACATGGGCAAGGCGCAGCTTCTCCTGTTACCGTTCGCTTGGCTCTATGGCGCGCTGTTGCACATCAGGCACTGGCTATTCGATCAAGGCCTGTTGAAGAGCCACCGGCCATCGGTCCCATCCATCGTTGTCGGGAATCTCTCGTTCGGGGGTACTGGGAAGACACCGCATGTTGAGCTGGTGCTGCTCTGTCTGGAAGGCTTTGCCCCTCTGGCCACATTGAGCAGAGGTTACGGACGGAACGGGCTCGGCACGTTGAAAGTGGAAGCCGCGGATACTGCCCACGGAGTTGGTGATGAGCCGCTTCAGTTGAAACGCAAGCATCAGGACGTTCACGTCTATGTGGGTGCCGACCGGGTCAAGGCATTGGAAGAAATGAGCGCCCGTTTAGCGGGCCTGAAAGCCGTGGTGCTGGACGATGCCTTCCAACATCGCCAGCTGAACGCTGGACTGAACATCCTGCTCACGACTTGGAGCAAGCCATGGTTCAACGACCATTTGGTTCCAGCTGGAACCTTGCGCGATGTGACTTCCCAAGCCCGGCGTGCCCAAGTGGTGATCGTGACGAAATGCCCGGGACTACCGTCCCTGGACACACAGGCTATTTGGCGACGGAAGTTGGGTTTGCAAAAGCAACAGCACCTGTATTTCAGCGCGCTTGAGTACGCGGAACCCTGTGCGCTGGAACGTGATGGCTCCATGGGCGGAGCCGTGAGCCTTGCGGACACTTCGGTTCTGTTGCTCACCGGCATAGCCGACCCGGCCCCCTTGCTGGACCATGTGCGGAAACTTTCCCCGGAAGTCGCCGACTTGCCTTTCCCGGACCACCATGAATTCACAGCGGGTGACCTCCAGAAAGCGGCCGCCCGCATGGCTACTTTCGCGGCCGCTCAAAAAATGCTCGTAACCACGGAGAAAGACGCCATGCGTCTCTTGCCGCATCTACGGACCGGACCCTTGGCAAACATCCCGATCGCAGTGATCGGGATCCGCGCCATGATCCTCAACGAACCCGAACGCTTTACGCAACTGCTGATCGACCATGTTGGAACGCATCAAGCGCACCGCTGAATTCCTTCAGCAACGCACCGGCGGGTACAAGCCCGAGACCGGTATCATACTCGGTACCGGCCTCAGCGGCTTGGGCAAGGAGATCGATGTACAACACACCGTTCCCTACTCGGAGATCCCTGATTTCCCCGTTAGCACGGTGCAAGGGCATAAAGGACAATTCCTCTTCGGTACGCTGGGGGGCAAGCCGGTGGTTGCCATGCAAGGCCGCTTCCATTTCTATGAAGGCTATTCAATGGAAGAAGTGGTAAGGCCGGTGCGCGTAATGAAATTCCTCGGCATCAAGCGCCTGTTCGTGAGCAACGCCAGCGGCGGGGTGAACCCGGATATGATCATCGGCGACCTGATGATCCTCGATGATCACATCAATCTCTTCCCGAACCCGCTGATCGGCCCGAACATCAACGAATTGGGCACGCGCTTCCCCGATATGAGCGAGGCCTACGACCATTCGCTGATCGCCAAGGCCAAGGAAATTGCCAAGGCACGTGGACTGCGCGTGATCACCGGGACGTATGTGGGCTTGACGGGACCGACGTTGGAGACACCGGCTGAGTACCGTTACGTGCGCAACATCGGCGGTGATGCAGTGGGCATGAGCACCGTGCCGGAAGTGATCGCCGCACGGCATATGGGCCTGCCGTGCTTCGCCATGAGCGTGATCACCGATCTTGGTGTCCCCGGCTTGATCGAAAAGACCACGCACGAAATGGTGCAGCGTGTAGCCGAGGAAGCAGAGCCGAAGTTGACCCTCATCATGAAGGAACTCATCGCAACAGCATGAAGATCGATCTCCCTTTCGCGAGCGGCCTGGACGTGACTCGTAGCTCGTGGTCTGCAGCGCGTAGCTTCCTTCTCATTTTCACATCCTCACATTTCCTCATCTCAACTTTCGCCCAAGACAGCCTCAACATGTCGTTGATCGGCCGCTGGCATGTGGATACGCTTCCTGCTACGTGGCAGTATGGCAACATCTACAACGCCACATGGGGCTATGCGCGTGATGGTCGCGAATACGGCATCATCGGCAGCATTCCAGGCACGCACATTATCGACGTTACGGATGCCCCGAGCCTCGTGGAAGTCGCGTTCATCCCTGGCGCGTGGCAAGGGAACGATGTGGTGCATCGCGAATTCAAAACCTATCAGGACAGGCTTTACGGAGTAACGGATGAAGGCCAGGGCACCTTGCAGATCATCGACCTGCGCTGGCTGCCGGACAGTGCACCCGTGCTCTACGATAGTCATGCGCTCTTGTACCGCGCACACACACTGTGGATCGACACGACCAATGCACGCCTGTACACGTGGGCGGGTTCCTCGCAAGCGGCCGTGTACGACCTCACCGATCCGGACCAGCCCGTTCTGATGAACGACTGCGAAGCGGATATCCCGTGGTGGAACACGGAAGTGGGCTGGGTGCACGATGGATACGTGCGCGACAACATTGCCTACGTGAACGACATGGACGCCATGCACATCGTGGACTTCACCAACAGTGCCTCACCACAATTGCTCGGATCGCTCACCACCTATCCGCAGCCTGGCTATAACCACAGCGGCTGGCTGCACGAGAACGGCTGGCTCTACGTTCAGGCCGACGAAACGCATGGCACCGATCTGAAGCTCTTCGATGTGAGCGACCCGACCAGCATTGAGTTCGTGGACACCATAGGCGTTGAATGGAGCGAGTACTCGATCCCGCACAACCCGGTTTTCAAGGGTGATCAACTGCACGTGAGTTACTACTACGATGGCTACTGGCTGTGGAGCGTGGCCGACCCGTTCAATGCGCAACTGCTCGGCTATTACGATACATCGCTGGAACCGCACGATGACAGTTATAAAGGCGCGTGGGGTGTTTATCCCGATCTGCCCAGCGGGCGGGTTCTGGTGAGCGACATGCAGCGCGGCTTGTTCGTGATCGACATTTCGCAAGCGCTGGCTTTGGGGGAGGAAGCGACGATGAACTCGACGGTGGTGAACGTTGTCCCCAACCCGACCTTGGATCAAGCCACCATCACCTGCCCACATGTGATCACGGACATTGCACTGTATGACGCGCGTGGACAGTGTGTGCAAACGACCCCGTCCTTCAATGGAAGAAGCGCCGTCATAGAACTGGGCGACCAAGCCGAGGGACTGTACTCCGTGCGTATCACCACCCAGCACGCGGTCCTTACTTCGCGGATCATCAAGAGCGGAACACGATGAGCGGGGCGAAGCACTGGAGCGAAGAATGGGACTTGGTCGTTGGGCTGGAGGTGCACGCGCAGCTCATGACCGAAAGCAAGGCGTACAGCAGCGATGCCAATGCCTACGGTGATCACCCCAATACCAACATCAGCGCCATTACGCTCGGGCTGCCCGGTACGCTGCCGGTGATGAACCGCAAGAGCATTGAACTGGCCGTGCGCATGGGTTTGGCCTGCGGAAGTCGCATTGCACCGTGGATGCACTTCGCCCGCAAGAACTACTTCTACCCCGACCTGCCGAAGGGTTACCAGATCACCCAGGACACCACTCCGATATGCGCTGGCGGAACGATCATGATCCCGGTGACATCCAACGCGGGTGAAGCTGTTGGTGATAGGACCGAGAAGCCCATCCGCTTGGTGCGCATCCATTTGGAGGAGGACGCAGGCAAGAGCATCCACGATGTGGATCCCTTCAACACGTTGGTGGACCTGAACCGAGCCGGGGTTCCACTGATCGAGATCGTCAGCGAGCCGGACATCCGCAGTAGCCAAGAGGCATACGACTACCTCGTTGAAGTGCGGCGTATGGTGCGCTACCTCGACATCTGCGACGGCAACATGGAGGAAGGCAGTTTGCGTTGCGATGCGAACATCAGCGTGAAACGCAAAGGGACCGAGAAGTTGGGCATGCGTTGCGAGGTGAAGAACCTCAACAGTTTCAAGAACGTGCAGCGGGCCATCGAACACGAGGCACAGCGCCAATCAGAGATCTTGGCTGCCGGTGGTGTCATCGAGCAACAGACACGCACCTTCGATGCGGTGAAGGGAACCACCGCCGCGTTGCGCAGCAAAGAGCAAGCGCACGATTACCGCTACTTCCCCGAGCCTGATCTGCAACCGGTGACGGTGAGCGAAACAGCGCGTGAACGCATCCGCGCCGCCATGCCACCGCTACCACGTGAGTTGCGTACCAAGTACACCGGCACACTCGGTTTGAGCGCCTATGATGCCAACGTTCTCACTGATGACAAAGCGACCGCGCTCTACTATGAAGCGGTGATCGCCAAGACCGGCAACCACAAAGCGGCCGCCAACTGGGTGACCGGTGAAGTGCGGAGTTGGATCAACGAACGCGGCCTGGAGATGGCCGATTTCCCGGTCAGCGCCGAGAAGCTCGCCGGATTGATCGCGCTGATCGATAGTGGTGCCATCAGTCACAGCGGGGCTTCGCAGAAGTTGTTGCCGCTAATGGTGGCACAGCCGGACAGCGATGCCGCGGCCTTGGCCAAGCAACATGACCTGTTGCAGGATGCCGGTGAAGACGTCATCGCGCGAGCCGTGAAGGACGCCATGACCCGTTACCCTGAAAAAGTCGCGGCATACCGCTCTGGCAACAAGAGCCTGCTGGGTCTCTTCATGGGCGAAGTGATGAAAGCCTCGAAGGGCAAAGCCGACCCGCGAAAGGCCAACGAACTGGTGAAGCAACTCCTCGAACAAGACAACTGATCCCTACAATGAAGACCTCCTCCCTCCTGCTGATCCCCACTATCCTGCTCGCCGCCTGTGGCGGCACTGGCTCCAGCCACACGCTTGATGTGACCATTGAAGGCGGCGCTGGCAAAACCATCCGGCTGGACCGCACTGTTGGTCGCAGTGTGGTGACCATGGACAGCGTTACGCTCGACGCCAATGGCAAAGGCTCGTTGAGCACAGCACACCTGCCGCTCGACTTCTACTACCTCAACTTCGATCGCGGCAACTATCTGGTGCTGGCCTTGGACAGCACCGATGGCGCTCGCGTTGCTGCGAAAGCCGATGCGCTTGGCAAGGCTTCATCGGTGGAAGGCCACAAGGATGCAGTAGTGCTCTTCAACTTCCTCAAAAGCGCGGATGTGTACCGTACATCGCGCGACAGCATCCGCAACATTGTCAACAACGGTGGCGATCCATCGGCCATGGACGCGTTCAACAAGTTGAACACGGAGCATTTCGAACGGTGCAAACAATTGGTGAAAGACAACCCCGGCTCACCGGTGCAGCTCGCTGCTATTTCGCAGATCGACCAATCCACGGAAGTGGCTCTTGTGAAGCAGGTGCGTGAGCAGCTCGCCAAAGTGATGGGTAACACGGATGCGTACGCTGATTTCAATGCACGCTTCGCCCGTGAAGAGCAGATGCTGCAGCAACAACAACAGATGCAACAACAGCAGGAGCAACTGCAGGCCGCACAGAGTCAAACCACCGATGGCGCGGTGGCCCCCGAGATCGAGCAACCCACTCCCGATGGCGGTACGCTCGCACTGAGCAGCCTGCGCGGCAAGGTGGTGCTCATCGACTTCTGGGCCAGTTGGTGCAAGCCCTGCATCGCGGAATTGCCGACCGTGAAGGCAGCTTACGACAAGTACAAGAGCAAGGGCTTCGAGATCTACGGGGTGAGCTTCGATAAGAACAAGGACGCTTGGGTGAACGCGATCAACCAGCACCAACTGCCTTGGAAGCACGTGAGCGATCTGGGTTGGTGGAAGAACGCGGCCGCCGGGCCGTACGGCGTGCAGAGCATCCCGCACACCGTGCTGATCGACAAGGATGGCAAGATCATCGCGAAGAACCTGCGCGGCCCGGCGCTCGACCAGAAGCTGGCCCAAGTCTTCGGTAGCTGATGCGCTGGATGCGCGGAGCGTTCGTGAGCGGGTTGCTGTGCGGCCCGCTCGCTGTTTGCGCACAGCAGCCAACAACCGAGTACTTCCAGCAGAAAGTAGACTACTCCATCGACGTAATGCTCGATGATGTGAAGCACATGCTTCATGCATCGGAAACGATCACCTACACCAACCGCAGCACCTATGCGCTCGATACGTTGTGGATCCACCTATACCCCAACGCTTACAAGCAAAAGGGCACAGCGCTCAGCACGCAACAGTCCCTGCACGGCGATCTCGATCTCTGGTTCGCCAAGGATGAGGACCGTGGCTTCATCGACAGTCTCGACTTCCGTGTAAACGGTGCCCCGATCAGCTGGGGGCTGGATGAAAAGCACATCGACATCGCTTGGCTGAAACTGTCGGAGGCATTGTCTCCGAACGCAAGTGTGGAGATCACTACGCCCTTCCGGGTGAAGATCCCGGATGCGCGCTTCTCTCGTCTCGGGCACACCGGGCAAGCCTACTACATCACCCAGTGGTATCCGAAAGCGGCGGTGTACGATCGCGAAGGATGGCATGCCATCCCCTATCTGGACCAAGGCGAGTTCTTCAGCGATTTCGGCTCGTTCGATGTGCGCATAACGCTCCCGGTGAACTACGTCGTCGGCGCCACCGGTGAATTGCAGAACGCTGATGAGCGACAATGGATGGACGAACTCGCCGCGAAGAACGAAGGCAAGGGCAAGAAGGGCGGGTCGATGGTTTTCCCACTGAGCGCACCCAATACCAAGACGCTGCAATACAAGCAAGAGAATGTGCTCGACTTTGCGTGGTTCACTGACAAGCGCTACTTGGTGGAAAAGAGCCATGTGGATCTGGCGAGCGGAAGTCATGTGGAGACCTGGACGCTCTACACACCGAAGCATGCCGACACATGGAATGGTTCGGCGCTGTTCGTTAGCGAGGCGGTGAAACACTACAGCAAATGGGTGGGCGACTACCCGTTCAGCTCATGCACTGCGGTGGATGGAACCATCAGCGCGGGCGGTGGCATGGAGTATCCGATGATCACAGTGATCGGCGACATGGATGGAGCCATGGCCTTGGATGAGGTGATCGCGCACGAGGTGGGCCACAACTGGTTCCAAGGCATTCTGGCCAGCAACGAACGTGAGCATCCATGGATGGATGAAGGCATGAACAGCTTCGTGGAGCTGCGCTACATGCGGAAACGTTATCCGAACCAATTGTCGGTGATCGCAGAAGGTATCCCCAAGGCGCTCTTCGGTGGCAGGTCGATCGGTCATCGCGAAGTATCGGAACTCGCCTATCGGCTCAACGCGCGCCGAAACCTCGACCAGTCTTGCAGTTTGCCGAGTGAAGAGTACACAAGCACCAACTATGGCACCAGCGTGTATATGAAGACCGCGCTCGTGTTCGACCACCTCTTCGCCTACCTGGGCGACTCGCTCTTCGATGCGTGTATGCACGAGTACTATCGCCGGTGGGCGTTCAAGCATCCGAAGCCGGAGGATGTGCGGAAGGCGTTCGAGGAGGTGAGCGGGAAGGATCTCACCTGGGCCTTCACTGAAGAACTAGGGGCCGAACGGAAGCTGGATGCTGTTGGCACCAGGTTGAACGGAGCGAACATCAAGGTTAGAACAAAGGGTCAGCGGTACGCTGCACCGATCCCTGTCACGGCATGGGCTGGCAGCGATTCGCTCGGAACCGTGTGGATCGATCCGAGCATGATCCGATTCGACGAGGCTTCTGCCGGTAACAAGAGGGTCACGATCGATTCACACCCATCGCATACGAAGTGGATTAGGACTGAGACCCTCCCCTGGCCCAACGCCACGCGCGTCACCATTGATGCCGGTCATCGCACCCTGGATATCGACCACCGCAACAACACGGTGCGCAGCAAAGGCATCCTGCGCAGTTGGACACCTGTGCGCTTGAAATTCTTGGCCGGTGTGGAAGACCCGAGCAAGCGAACACTGTATTGGACACCGATCATCGCAGCCAATGTGCACGATGGTTTCCAAGCGGGCGTGGCATTCTACAACACGGTGTTCCCGAGCCAACGCACCGAGTTCGTGATCGCGCCGTTGTACGGCTTCGGAAGTAAGCGGCCAGTTGGGGCTGCACGTATCGAACACCACTTCGATCGCATGCGGAGTTCTTGGTTCCGCAACATCCACTTGGGTGCTGGGGGCCGTACAGCTACCCTATCGAACGACCCGAAGTGGCAGCAGTGGTACGAGCGCGGTAGTGCGCATATCAAATTCGACATCAAACGCCCCTTGGCCAAACCAACCCAGCATTCGATCACGTTGCGTGGGATCTACCTGCGCACCAACGACCGCTTCGATCTGCTCGGTGGTGGCACAGGGTACTTGAGCAGCGACAACTGGATCGGTGAGTTCAGCTACGATGGCGATCATGGCCATCCGCTCGGCCCGGCGCACTGGACAGCCACCGCAACCACTGGTTACGACTGGGCGCGCGTGTCCATCGAGGCCAGCAAAGCATTCGTGTATGACGAGCGCGGGCACAGTGTGCGGTTGCGGGCCTTCGCTGGTTCCTTCCTTGGCGTTCCCGGCTCCATTGGACCGAACCAAGCTTGGGGCTTGAGTTGGGCTGCCGAAGACCCGTTCTATGACCATGCCTACATCGGCCGTGGCGAAACGGAGGGACTTTGGGCGCAGCAGTTCAGCAAACAACAAGGCGCGTTCAAGACGGGGGTTTGGCAGGGCGGTTCAGATTCGTACATCGCGGCCGTGAACGTTGAGCTGGACTTCCCGATGCGGGTACCGATCGCCTTGTTCGGCAGCGCGGGCATAGTGCCGGTAAAGTCCGTTGCAACGGACGGTTCAAAGACGGAAAAGCCGGAACTGTTATTGGAATTCGGTGTCGGCCTGCCATTGGTGAAGGATGTGTTCGAGATCTGGATGCCCCTTGGCTTCAGCAAGAACATCACAGATGAACTCGCCTTCCGTAACGTTCAATTCGGCGACCGTATCCGCTTCGTGCTTGCTTTGGAAAAGCTCGACCCTACGCGCATCATCCGCAACTTGAAACCCTGATGCATTCCGGCCAGCGCATCGTCTTCCTTTCCGACTTCCACCTTGGCGTGCCGAACCGGGAAGACAGTTTGGTGCGTGAACGGCGTATCGTGAAGTTCCTCGACGAGGCTGCCAAGGACGCTGCGGAGATCCACATCCTCGGCGATGTGTTCGACATGTGGTTCGAGTGGAAGAAAGCCGTGCCACGCGGCTACGTGCGGCTACTGGGTAAACTCGCCGAACTGCATGATCGGGGCATTCCACTCCACCTGTACATCGGCAACCACGACATGTGGACCTTCGGGTACCTGGCGGAAGAGTGCGGCCTGATCGTGCATCGCGAACCCGTGATGCGCCAATGGGCGGGCAAGAAATTCATGATCGGCCATGGCGATGGCTTAGGCCCCGGCGATCATGGTTACAAGTTCATCAAGCGCATTTTCCGCAGTGGGTTGTGCCAGTGGTTGTTCGCACGGCTTCATCCGAATTTCGCTTTGGGCCTTGCCGAGTTCTGGAGCGGTCGCAGCCGCAAGAAGAGCTACGACAACGACCGTAAGTTCATTGGCGAAGCCAACGAGTGGCTCGCTATCCACTGCCGCGAAGTGCTGAAAAAGGAACACTACGACTACTTCGTCTTCGGCCATCGCCACCTACCGATGGATCTGCAAGTGGGCGATCACAGCCGCTACATCAATCTCGGCGATTGGATCACGCGCTTCACCTACGCCGTCTTCGACGGCAACGAGCTGAAACTGATGCAACGCAATGGCGATGGGCCTTTGAGCGGTGATCTTCCAGCGCCGCGTGTGCCGTCAGGAGCGTAGTTGTTGCATCAGCACCACCAGATCCACTAGTCGGTTGCTGTAGCCCCATTCGTTGTCGTACCAGCCAACCACTTTCACCATATCGCCCACCACGCTGGTGAGGCCTGCATCGTAGATGCACGAATGCGGGTCGCCGACGATGTCGATGCTCACGATGGGGTCTTCGGTGTAGCGCAGGATATTCTTCCACTTCCCTTCGGCCAAGGCCTTGAAGTGCGCGTTGATAGCCTCCACATTCAATGGCTTCCGCACACGGCAAGTAATGTCGGTGAGCGATCCATCGGGTACGGGCACACGAATGCCGCAGCCGCCCATCTTCCCTTCGAGATGAGGGAACACGCGTGTGATCGCCTTCGCCGCACCCGTTGTCGTGGGCACGATGCTTACAGCGGCCGCGCGAGCACGGCGCAAGTCTTCGTGTGGGGCATCGTGCAGGCGTTGATCGCCGGTGTAGCTGTGGATGGTGGTCACATAACCGGTCTCGATGCCGCATAGCTCGTCCAACGCCATGATCATCGGTGCGGCGTTGTTGGTGGTGCAGCTCGCGTTGCTCACGATCCGGTCCGAAGCGATGAGCACATGGTCATTCACCCCGAGCACCACGGTCTTGGTGTCATCGCTCGCGGGGGACGAAAGCACCACCCTGCCGGCACCGGCGTCCAGATGGGCCTGCGCCTTGGCCGCGGTACGGAAATGCCCGGTGCACTCGAGCACGACATCGATACCCAGCGCCTTCCAAGGAAGTCCGGCGGGGTCCTTTTCCGCATATGCGTTGATGCTACGACCGGCCAGCACCAGGTGTTCCTCATCGTGCGATACGTCGCCTTTGAACACGCCATGAATGCTGTCGTACTTGAATAGGTGAGCGAGCGTACGGGTGTCGGTGATATCGTTGATAGCCACCAATTCAAGATCCTTTCGCTCAAGGATCACTCGAGTGGTCATTCGGCCGATGCGGCCGAAGCCATTGATCGCGATGCGTGTTTTGGACATGGGTACAAAGGAGGTGAAAAGAAGAAGCCCCTCCCGAACGATCGGGAAGGGCTTCCATTGTGCTCAATTGAATTCTTAACGGCTCACCACGAACCGGCCGGTGCGCGAAGTGCCATCCACGCGCAGGTCGATGATGTAGGTTCCGCTGCTCAGGTCGCTCACATCGAAGGTGAGGCGCTGCTCGCCTTTGGACATCCGCTGCTGAGCGATGTTGCGGACGGCGCGACCGTTCAGGTCGTAAACGGTGGCCTGCACTTGCGCGGTGCCACGCAGCTTGAAGCCGACCGTGGCGAGATCGTTGACCGGGTTCGGGAAAACAAGCAAACCACCATTGCCTTCAACATCGCTGCCTTCGCCGCCGGGCGGAACGATACCCAACAACGTTTCGCTGCGCCAGAAGCCACGACCGTGCGTACCCAAGTAAACGACACCAGGGTTGGTCACGAAATCGGGACCATGCGGGTTGTTCTGCCAGTTCCATGTTTGCTGACGCACCTGCATGGTGGGCACCAATTCCATGTTTGTGTTCTCGAACGCCCAGTTCTGGCCACCGTCATCACTCACCATCACACCGAACTCCGTACCGACCACATAGAGGTTTGAGCTGCTTACGTGGATGATGCCATCATAAACCGGCATACCCACCAGATCGGCCGGTAAGTTGTTCCACTTGTTCACCACATTGAACGGAGGGGCCGAGTTCAACGCATTATCGCATAGGCGCACCTTGCCCGATCCACCATAACCACCCACGGTGATCAGCAGGCGAGAGGCATCGTTCGGGTCGGAGCACAGACCAGTTATGGTGCCGCCGCCGTTATAGATCTGAACAGGATCCTCCAGTACCCGGGTGGAACTCGTATCGTCCGCTTGCGATGAAGTGTAGGCGTTGTTGAATCCCTTTACACGCCAGACATCACCTTCGGTGGTACCCCAATAGAGGGCTTGGCCATCAGAACTCCACTCCAACACGTTCACGTTACCACCGGCATTCCCGGCCACTTTCCACCACTCCACCGAGCCAGTGAACGTGCAGGCATCGCGCGTGGCCCACACGCCATCGGTGCCGCTGAAGCCCACTGCGAACAGCGTCTCAACGCGATCGGGTAGCGTGATCAAGTAACGCACCGTATCACCAATGTCATAAACCGTGTTGGCAGTGGTACCTGCCGGGAAGCCATCCAACGACCAGACGGTAGCTGGCAGTGGCACTGCGGGCATCTTGCGACTGTTGTATGGGAACGGATCACCAATGGTGTCACCCACAGTGAAATCATTGTCTTCCACGATCCACTGCACTGAGTACAATCCGGAATCAGGGCTGTTCAAGTCAAGTGCGTTCTCATACAAGCGAATGTTCGTGTAGAAATCGCCGAGGCCGTTGCCGGTGATATCACCGGGATCGCCCAAGGCAAGGATCCGTGTATCGTAGAACCCACCGGATACACCGCCTTCGTTGTTGCTCCGCGCAAGTGCACCAGCGTACACCGTACCGAACAGAATGTTGGGGTCCAACTGGCTGATCTCGCAATCGAACCCGTCGCCACCACCTACTTCCGAAGCACGTTGCTCATTGCCCGGGAAAAGCGGGATGTACTGCGTGCCGTTATCCTGCGCGCCGCCCAGAACCTTGCCCTTAGGGCTGATGGCGGCAGAGTAGAACTGGGTCACATTGAAATTATGGTTGCTCGCGGTGAATACGAAGTTGGGTGAAACCCCGAAGGACTTGTATACTCCACCATCACAACCCACATACAAGCTGGTGCCATCAGGCGACCAAGTGAGTTCGTGGATATCGGCGTGCACGCACACGAAACAACCGGGGAAGTTCTGTGCGATGGCGATCTGCTCCGGAGGACTGTTCGCACCCCATTTCCATAGCGTAACACCGCCAAGCATAACCTCTTCCTTGTCGTTCGGGTTTACGGCGATAACGATATCGTACCATCCTTGGTTGTTATCACCAAAAATGTCGAGAGATGGTACATCGTTACCACTTGGCCAGAACTGGCTCCAAGTGACGCCACCGTCGGTGCTGCGCCATCCGCCTCTCATTGAGCCGCCTTGTTCTGCAAGAGCATACATGTAATTGTGGTCATGTATGCTGATAGCGAATTCAAGACGACCGTAACCGCTGGTCGGAAGGCCACTCCCCTGGGGGATCTGCTGGAACGTATTGCCGCCATCAACACTGCGCCAGTTCTGCGTTCCTGTACGCAACAATATGGCGGTGACCCCGGTTGAATCCTTCACCACTTCCAACGCTGAGCAGAAGCTGGACGTTTGGGGGAAAGGCGCCGGTGGGGTAGTGAATGTGTTCGCGGCTTCATCATATATTTTGAATCCACTGTTATGGGCAACGTACAGCTTGTTTGCATCTGTTGGGTCTGCAACGATCTTGTTGGTGATCGCCCAGTCCGCGTTTGCGCTCCAGGGTGCACTTGGCCCGATAACCAACGAGAAGCTGGCGCCACCATCGACAGAACGGAATATCCCATGTCCAATAAAACCGCTGCCACCACTCCCTCCCGAACCTTCGGCACTATGACCCGTAGCGACATAGATGTGACCGCTGTTCGTCACGGCAACGCTGCTGATAACAAGGCTCTCGCTCAACCCTTGCACGCGGAACCATGTGTTGGCGCCGTCTTCGCTCTTCCAAAGACCACCGCTGACAGCACCTGCCCAAATGGTATTCGGGGCACTAGGGTGGATACAAATGGAACGTGTACGACCACCCACGTTGTTCGGTCCCATCTCGAGCCATTGGAACCCGACCGATTTGGCTTGGCTGGCGGAATACGAGCGCGCCGCTTCAAAAGCACGTAGGTAGTCATTGGGATCGACCTGACCGGTGACCACATTACGGCGCAACATGTTCATGTAGTCGCGCATGCCGTCGGCACCTTGGGCCAAACCGCCGGCTCGTTCGGTATAGGCAGGGGTGCGTTCGGCGTGCCAAACGGTGCCACCAATGGCCAAGCACGTAAGCGCCACAAGCGAAAAGGGAAGAAGTCGTTTCATGTTCAGTGGTCCGGTTCGTTCGTCGGGGTCGAAAAATAAGGTCAGGTCAACTCAAAATCGGTGATGTCCGTCACGATCCTGACGGCAGTCTATACAGATCAGAAGGTGGCTGGGTCGGGGCTGGGCAACGAGGGTCCGCAATATAGGAACGCGACTTACAGAACGTGCTTCTCAGCGTGGTAGCTGCTGCGCACCAGCGGCCCGCTTTCCACGAAGCGGAAACCCATGGTCTTTCCAAGCTCATTGTAGCGGGCGAACCGATCGGGGTGGACGAATTCCACAACGGGGAGATGGGCCTTCGTTGGTTGAAGGTATTGCCCCAAGGTCACCACGTCCACGCCTACGCTGCGCAAGTCCTCCATGGCTTCCACCACTTCAGCATCCGTTTCGCCCAAGCCGAGCATGATGCCGCTTTTGGTACGCAGTCCGGCGCGCTTGCTACGCATGAGAACTTCCAAGCTTCGGTCATACTTGGCCTGCACTCGCACCTTCTGTGTTAGGCGTCGAACAGTTTCAATATTGTGGCTTAGAATATCCGGCTTCTCTTCAAGGACTATTGCGAGGTTTTCCCATTTCCCTTGGAAATCAGGGATGAGCGTTTCGAACTTGGTTTCCGGGCAGCGACGCCGAATGGCCCTGATCGTGCGCGCCCAAATACCCGCGCCGCCATCGGCGAGATCATCGCGGTCCACACTGGTAATAACACAATGTTTCACCCCCATCAGCTCAACGCTGCGCGCCACGCGCGCAGGCTCAAATGGGTCGGCTTCCTCCGGGCGACCGGTGGCGACGGAACAGAAGCCGCATGAGCGGGTACACGTGTTCCCTAAGATCATGAACGTAGCCGTGCCAGCACCCCAGCACTCGCCCATGTTCGGGCAGTTGCCGCTCTGGCAGATGGTATGCAGCTTGTGCTCGCCAACGATCTCACGCACCTTCCTGAAACTCTCACCCGTGGGCAACTTCACCCGCAACCAATCAGGGCGTCTCTGGCGTGGCGCTGCCTCAACGATCTCTTCGCTCATCGGATCGTCTTCTTGCCGAATTGAATGGATGCGAACAGGGTGACGAAGAATTGCTTGTTCCGAACGTCGCCTACGTCGGCCATTAGCGGTATCGTTTGGCCATACACATCCAAGGCAGCACCGCATTCCAAGGCTTTGATGGATACCGACGGTCCGGCGTACTCGAAGTTCATCCCGATCTTCCCGAAAGCACCGGGATAGAAGGTACTTTCCTCTATCCCACGGAACCAGCTGGCGCGACCGTAGATCCTTTCGGTAAAGTGCACCTCGGGATCGTACCGCTCCACGACTATGCTTTCATAAGGCACTTCAGTGGTACCGATCTGCAAATACACGGGCTTCACCAACGCGATACTCGCACCTACGGCCCAGAACCAATTCACCTCTACTCCGCTGCGACGGATCTTATCGCTGATCTGGCGTTTCATGCCGTAGGTCGGTCGCAACACCACCATGTGGTTCAACTTCCCATAGAAGTAGCCGCGCGAGTCCTCATAGTACGGGTTGAAGCTCTTCACCTCTTTCGGGTGCTTCATGCTTACGATCTCGATGCCCAATAGGCGCCTGTTCTTAGCCGTCCGGTATTTGGCGTGCGTGAAGTTCACGCCCCAGCCGTCGCTATGGATGACCAAACCTCCGGTAACCTCCTTACTGTATAAGGTCCGGTCATCGTCGAAACTGGTCTGTTGCGCGACTGAATGCATGGCCATGGCCGTGCAACCCACCATCAAAAGTGACCTCCGTAGGAAACTGCTCGCCATTGGTGCCCAAAACTAAGCAGGGATGCAACGCGCGGGATAGCCACTTTCGCGCCCGCGCCGGAATACACAAGTACCGGCGATGCTTGGAATGGATACCGCACATGTCATCTACCTCGGAGACCTTCGCAACGAAGCCGTCCATCTGCGCAGTGGTGAGCGCATCATCACAGACGCACCACCGGACAACCAAGGCAAGGGCGAAGCCTTCAGCCCGACCGATCTTATGAGCACGTCGTTGGCCTGTTGCATGATGTCGATCATGGGCATAGCCGCCCGCGAACGTGGGTTGCCGCTGGATGGGCTTGAGGCCCGCGTTGTGAAGCACATGGCCAGCGATCCGCGCCGCGTTGCGCGTATCGAGGTGCATCTCGCGATGGACGGTTCCGGTTTGGATGACAAGGCGAGGACCATCCTGGAACGCGCAGCGCGCACTTGCCCGGTAGCTTTGAGCTTGCGCGAAGACCTGATACAGGATGTCACCTTCTCGTACCGCTGAGTTCGGTCTACTTCAAATGCGAATGCCCCGACAAGTCGGGGCATCAGAATCCGAGAGAAGAGGCTATTACACCTGTTCCATTGCTGGAACCTTGTGCACTTTGCCGTAAGCAGGGCAGCTATGCGTGTTGTTGCAACTGCTGAACAGCATGCCTGCTACAACGATCAGGGCGAATACCAAGAGCGTCTTTTTCATCGTTCGTTCGTTCGTTCCGGGTGGTGCAGGCATTCATTCCGCCTTCACTGCGGTCAAAGTTAGCCGTTCAACCCTCCTGCGATCGAAAAGGTTTCAACACCACGATCGTGCATCTTTCGGCACAAGGACCTCCGATCATCATGAGCACTAACGCCAACCCGACCCCGGATATTGGAATGGGATGGACCGAACGGTTGGCCTCCGCTTTCCTAGTTCCGGCGTTCGTCGCGCTAAAGGAGTTTTTGGTCGCCGAAAGAGCAGCACACCAAGTGTTCCCAAAAGGCAAGGACATTTTCAATGCATTCCACAGGACTCCGTTCGATCAGGTATCCGTGGTGATCATCGGGCAAGACCCCTACCACGGACCCGGTCAGGCCCATGGCTTGAGCTTCTCGGTCCCAGAGGGGGTGCCTATCCCGCCCTCATTGGAGAACATCTTCAAGGAACTGGAACGTGACTTCGGAAAACCCCGACCCACAAGCGGCGATCTGTCCCAGTGGGCGGAGCAGGGTGTTCTTCTGTTGAATGCCACCCTCACCGTTCGCGCACACACTGCAGGTTCGCACCAGAACAAAGGCTGGGAACAGTTTACCGATGCGGCCATCAAGGCTTTGGTCGCAGAACGGCAAGGCATCGTCTTCCTGTTGTGGGGCCGCTACGCACAGAACAAGGAAGCGCTGATCGATAACGACCGGCACTATGTGTTGCGCGCACCGCATCCCTCTCCCCTCTCCGCTCACCGAGGCTTCATCGGCTGCGGGCACTTCAGCGCCGCCAACGCCATCCTGCAAGCGCAGGGAAAACCACCCATCGCGTGGCTGCCCTAAAGATCGCTGATGCCCATGTTCGGCGGTGGGGCATGCTGATCTGCATTCTCCTTACAGGCTTCGGGCATACCATAGCTCAGGCACCAGTCCTGCAGTTGACGCCTGACGGCCCACTACCAAAGCGTTTCAACACCGAAGTGGAACTCAGGGTCGGTGAAGATCCCGCGGTCGTACAGCGCGAGCTCATCTTTAAACTTCAACGCAAGGGATATCTTGAAGCTTCCATAGACAGTTGCACCACGGATAGCACAGGTTCGGCCTGTCAACTCCATGTGGGACCGGCATACCGATGGGCCCGGATCCGCGCGGTGGGTGCCGATGCCTCGTTGGCGGCAGAGGCCCGGTTCCGCGAGCGTGATTACGGCGGCCGCAATATTTCTCCGGGTGCGGTGGCCATGTTGTTAAATGACGTACTCATTCATTGCAGCACACACGGCTATCCTTTCGCACAAGTGCGGTTGGACAGCTTGCAGCCCACAGGCGAAGGACTGGAGGCGGCTTTGGTGATCGAGAAGGGCAGACTTGTGAAGATCGATAGCGTGGTGGTGAAGGGTTCGGCCAAAACAAGCCTCCGTTACCTGAACGCGCACATTGGCGTGAAACCCGGCGACCTGTACAACGAACGCGCGATCAACAGTGTTGAAAGCCGGATCCGTGAGCTGGCGTTCGTACAGCAGAAGCAACGGCCGTATGTGCAGTTCACCAAGGAGCAAACCAAACTCTACCTGTTCCTCGATGCACGCAAAGCGAGTTCGGCCAACGGGATCATCGGATTGCAACCCGACGACCAAGGCAAAGTCACGTTTACCGGCGATGTGGATCTGCGATTGCGCAATGCGCTACGGCGCGGCGAAGCCATTGAGCTGAATTGGCGGAAACTCCAGGACAAAACCCAGGACCTCCGCATGCGCTTCAACCTGCCGTTCACGTTCAACACGCCGTTCGGCACCGATCTATCGTTGAAGATCTTCCGCCGCGACACCACCTTCTTGGAAGTGAACGCGCGTGGAGCAATAGAGTACTTGCTCCCACTCGGCGATAAGTTGAGCGTGTTCGTGAACGACAAGAGCAGCAAGCGGCTCGGGCGCCTCAGCATCGCTGTACCCGGCTTGGCTGATGTTGATCTGCTGAGCTATGGGCTGGGCTTGCAACGGGAACGCTTCAACTACAAGTACAACCCGCGCAGTGGCCATGCAGCCAGCCTGGACGGTAGTGTCGGCAACAAGCGCAGCAGCACGGCCATCGCGGGCGAGGCGCAGACCGAAGGCACGGAGACAAAAACACTTCAAGTGGAGATGAACGGCAATATCATCCTTCACTTACCGATCAAGCGTCGCAGCACGCTGCGCATTGCGGGGCAAGGTGGCTGGATGGCGAATGAGGTGCTCTATAGCAATGAACTTTATCGCATCGGCGGGTTGAAGTCCATGCGCGGCGTGGACGAAGCCTCCATCTTCTGTTCGGCATTCGCCATTGGCACACTGGAGTACCGGTTCCTGTTCGAGGAGAACGGGAATTTCTTCGCGTTCGTTGATATGGGCTGGTGGGAAGACCAGAGCAAGGATGAACTCATATCCGACGATCCCGTGGGCTTTGGGGTCGGGGCCAGTTTTGAAACAAAGGCTGGCATCTTCGGCCTCACCTACGCGCTGGGCCAACAGTTCAGCAACCCCATCGACCTGCGCGAAGGCAAGATCCACTTCGGCTTCTCCACGCTTTTCTGATCGCATGCGCACATTGTTGAGCCTCCTCATCGCGGCGATAGCGATCCCATCCGTGGCGCAGCCTGCAGGAAAGAAGCAAGGCTTGGCCGATATGCTGTTGGAGTACTTCTCCGCTCGATTCCCCGACACCATTCCTACCGAGCACCTGCTGTACGTGAGCGTACATCGCCAGCGTCTGTACCACGTGCAGGGCGGGAGTATCAAGAAAGAATACGTTATCAGCACAAGCGCCAATGGGCTTGGCGCAACGTTCGGAAGCGAGCAAACACCGGAAGGGCTGCACCGCATTGCCGAGAAGATCGGGATGGGTGTGCCACCGGGCGGCCTGCTACGAGAGAGGGTCTTCGCTGGCCAGTATGCCGACACCACACTGGGCCAAGACCAGATCACCGCGCGCATACTCTGGCTCGACGGCTTGGAGGCAGGCAACAACGTGGGAGGCGCGCAGGATTCCTTCGCCAGGGCCATCTACATACACGGCACCCCGTGCGAAGGTGATCTGGGCCGTCCCACGTCACATGGGTGCATTCGCATGGCCGATGCTGACATCATACCACTGTTCGATATTGTTCCGGTGGGCACCATGGTGATCATACTGGACAACTGATGCCAGCGTCACGGACACAGGTCCGGGGCGAGTGCGTTGCTCCAGCTCCACAGCGGGACGCGCTCGGGCGCGCGCTCTACCTTTAGCCCGCTATCAATGGATACCACCGCTCTTGTATTCGTGCTGCTGCTCGGCGTTGCTGTAGGCTGCGGTATCACCTACTGGTTGCTGCGCGGAAAGTCGCAGGGTTTGTTGGACCAGTTGAGCACCACGTATGCGCGCGACCTGGCCGACCGTGATGCACGGATACAGGAGCAACGAACAGAAATTCAGCACAAGGAAACCGAATTGCGCGGCACGTTGCAGCAACTGGCCAGCGAGCAAGCCAAGGTTGAGGCGCGCGATGAAAAACTGCGGGAACAAACCGCTTCGCTGGAACAATTGAACCAGCGCATGACCAACGAGTTCAAGCTGATCGCGAACGAGTTGTTGGAAGCGAAAGGCAAACAGTTGAACGAACGGCAGAAGGAATCACTGGAAACGGTGCTCAATCCACTGAAGGAGCGCATCAAGGAATTCGAGGAGCAGGTGCGCAAGAGCTACGATGAAGAAGGAAAACAGCGCTTCGCCTTGAAGGGTGAGGTGGAGAAACTTCTTCAACAGAACCTCCGGCTGAGCCAAGACGCCGACAACTTGGCGAAGGCCCTGCGCGGCGATAGCAAGACCCAAGGCGATTGGGGCGAAATGATCTTGGAGCGCTTGCTCGAAAACAGTGGATTGACCGAGGGTGTGGAGTACACCTTACAAACCAGCACGACCCTCGCCGATGGATCAAGGCTGCGACCCGATGCCGTGATCAACCTGCCAGGCGGAAAGCACATCATCATCGACGCCAAGGTGTCGCTGACCCATTACGAACGTTTCGTGGCTTCTGCGGATGACGGGGAGCGCGAGCGTTTGGCCAAAGCCCATACGGATAGCATGCGGGCGCACATGAAAGGTCTTTCTGAGAAGGACTATCCGAAGCTGTTCGGCATCTCAGCACCGGAGTTCGTGTTCATGTTCGTGCCGATCGAAAGTGCTTTCAACCTTGCCCAGATCACACGCCGCGAACTAGTGCAGGAGGCGATCGATCAACGCATCTACATCGTAACGCACAGCACGCTGCTATCCAGCCTGAAGCTTTTCCACAACATCTGGAAAAACGAGCGTATCGCCCAGAACCACTTGGAGATCGCTGAGCGCGCAGGTGCATTGTATGAGAAGTTCGTCGGGTTCACCGAGGACCTTGGTCGCATCGGAAAAAACGTTGCAGATGCTTCCGAGAACTATCAACGAGCATTGGGAAAACTCAGCGAGGGTCCTGGCAATCTGGTGCGCCAAGTGGAAATGATCAAAAAGCTCGGCGCAAGATCCAACAAGAGCCTGCCCCCGAAACTCTTCGATCGTTCCGTTGAAGAAGAGACCAACACAGGAGCATGATCGCCAGCGGCCGTTTCCTGAGTACCACGATCAAGGCAAGCCTACTATTCACGCTGCTTGCAGTCTTGCTGGCACTCCCTGGCTGCCGCACTCCTCAGCGCGCAGTTGCAAAGGACAACTTCAGTTGGCTGTACGGTACCGAGGCGAACATGCTGCGATTGGATGCGCGCGTGTACAACGCTTCGGAGGAAAAGACGATCGTTTACTTCAAGCTGCGCACCTCCGACCTGCTCTACAAAAGCGACGGCCAAGGAGGACCCTACCGCAGCAGTGTACGGATCACCTATGCCGCCTACGCCGACCGAAAGTGCACCCAGCTTTTAGACAGCGCCAGCACCATGGTACGCGATCAAGCGGGCACACCGGGAGAGGACAAAGACCTCATCGGAAGCATGGAAATGCGGCGATCCTCGCAAGGGAATTTCCACTTGCTCGTCACCGCCCGCGACCTGAACCGGGAAACGAGCAGTAGTGTGCTCATACCCATGGACGTTGAAACGAAAGGGCACAGACAGGATTTCCTACCCGAGGACGCGGCCACAAAATTGCCTTGGTTCAGTGATCACTTACCCGGACCACATGAGGTGCGTGTGCGTTGCGAGCGCTACGCGGGTATGACTCTTTTCGGCACGCACCATTCACCGCAGGATCGACTTCCGGCACCGGTGTTCACCACCAGTTCCAGTGCAGCGGCCGATCCACCGAGCGATAGCTCATTCACTGTTCAAGTAGGTGCCGATGGCACGTTCGAGCTGGATGCCCGCCGTAGTGGGTTTTATCACATCCGCACGGATTCGACATCCTCCACCGGATTCACGTTGTTCGTGCTGGCGGATACATACCCGTACGTGCGCACGGGCAAGGATATGTTGAGCCCGCTACGGTACATCACCAGCATGCAGGAGCACGACAAGATGAGGACCGCACCCGACGTGCGGAAAGCAGTTGAGCGCTTCTGGACCGATGCGAACGGCGGCAAGGACCGCGCGCGCGATGCCATTGCCACCTACTATGGTCGGGTTGAAAGCGCCAACAGGCATTTCACGGGAAGCACCGAAGGCTGGAAGAGCGACCGCGGGCTGGTCCACATCATCTTCGGCACGCCGAACAACATCCAGATCGGTGACTATGGCGAAACTTGGGTGTACGGCGAGGATGCGAACATGATGAGCCTCAGCTTCACCTTCACCAAACGGCAGGGCCCCTATTCGGACAACGACATGACGCTGGACCGGGATCCCGCCTTCAAAGGTGCGTGGTACCGCAATGTGGAAAGCTGGCGCAATGGCCGCATCCGGGGGAACTGAACCTTAGCCCACGCAAAAACGGTCGGTAGATCATGAAAGAAGAACTAGTGGCCGGTATTCGGCCGGTGACCGAAGCGCTCGCCGCCAATCGCAACATCGAAAAGTTGTTGGTGCGACGTGATAGTGGACATGCGGCTCTCAAGGAGATAAAACAATTGGCCTTAGAACGGGAGATCCCGTGGCAGCCGGTACCCGTCGAGAAACTGGACCGCATGACCAACACCGAACACCAAGGCGTGATCGCCCTGCTGAGCCCGGTGGAAGAGCAGAACTTGGATGAGGTGATCGCCCGTGCGTACGAGCGTGGAGAGACCCCGCTGATCTTAGCCTTGGACGGCGTTACCGACGTTAGGAACGTGGGGGCAGTGGCCAGAAGCGCGGAGTGCTTCGGTGCACATGGTGTTCTGGTGCCAAAGCAGGGCAGCGCCAGGTTGGGCAGCGACGCGGTAAAGAGCAGCGCGGGCGCGCTGATGCGTGTGCCCGTATGCCGGGCCATGGACTTCGCCGGGGCGTTGAAACGCGCCCAAGAACATGGTCTTCGCATTGTGGCCTGCACGGAGAAAGGTGCTGGCGAGGTGGCTGACGCGGACCTCAAGGGTCCCTTGGTGCTGGTTATGGGCGCTGAAGACACCGGGGTGAGTTCGCAAGTGCTCCGCATTGCGGAAGACCTGGTCCGTATTCCCATGATCGGCAGCATTGGCTCGCTGAACGTTAGCGTGGCCAGCGGGATCGCCCTGTACGCCGTGCTCAAGCAAAGGGCAACCCAGGGGTAAGGCAGGCCCGCGAGCTGTCTTTCAACGGCAAATTCCCGACCCTCGTCGATAACCTTTAGGGCATTGGTCCGGTAGAAGGGGCCGCTTTGGTGGGAAAACTCTGCCCACCGGAGCGGAACCGATGAACTACCTGAACCTGGACAAGTACCTGCTCCGAGCCCTTGCTCTCCTTTGCATTCTGGTTGGAATTGGTGGCGCGAAGGCCACGGCCCAGCAAGCGGCGCCCACGAGCATCACGCTCCATATTGATGGGCTTTCCACCGAGGAGCGCGATGGTTTGAACCAACAACTGATATCCCGTGGTGATGCTCGGATAGCCTTCGCCTGTGTTCCGGCCGGGATCATCGTACTACAGGCAACGGATGCGAGCCGCTCTGCCGATAGCCTGCGATTGCGCGCACTGCCAGGCCTGCTGACAAGCGTTGCTCCGCATCGCATCCAAGAGCAGGCGGTTTCTCTCACCGAAGCCGAACAGATGTGTGACAATGTCCGCAACACGCTCTGAACCGATGATCGAACGGATCTCTATAGTTCAGCATGGCTTGTCGATCAAGCGATGCTTCGTTGCCCTGGTGGTGTGCTGTTCGATCGGAGGAACCGCACAAGCCCAACTCGCGGTAAATGCGCAAACAGATCTACAACAACTTGAACAATCCAGCACCGGACCCGGGGTATTGATCAGCAACCCCGTGATCACGTGCCATACTCTGGGCTACGGCGAGTTCACGTACAGCGGGTCGGCCATGTCGGTTTCCAATGGTGTGATCCTCACCAGCGGCCGCATCACCGATGCCCCCGGACCGAACAACAATGGCGGCTCGAACTGGTTTGCCCAGAACACGGCCGGCGATCCTTTGCTCGACGCCGTTACAGGTCGTTCGACCCGTGATGCGTGCAAGTTCGAGTTCGACATCATACCAGCAGGCGACAGTCTTCAGTTCGACTTCGTGTTCGGCTCGGAGGAGTATAACGAGTGGGTGGGTTCGCAATTCAACGACGTGTTCGGCTTCTTTATCACCGGGCCCGGCATCGTTGGTGATCCAGGCGCAGGTGGTGCCAAGAACATCGCTCTGATCCCCGGGACCAGCACCGCGGTTACGATCAATAACGTGAACAACGGCAGCAACAGCGCCTACTACTACAACAATCCCGGTGGCGCCGATGTGCAGTATGACGGGTATACGGTAAGCCTTTCGGCGAAGACGGCAGTGACCGCATGCACTTCATACCATCTTAAACTGGTCGTGGCGGACGCGACCGATCGCAAATACGATTCAGGCGTTTTCATCGACCAAGTGCGTAGCAACACGGTTACCATGAGCAGTTCGACGCTCAACGGGGGAACCGATCTTATTGAAGGTTGCAATCCAGGTTGGGTGCGCTTCACGCGCACACCGGTCACCACCCAACCGCTCGTTCTCCAATACTACATACAAGGCACCGCGATCAACGGCACCGACTATGCGGCAATCGCTCCGGTCAACCCCTCCTTCCGAAGTCGATCACGATACCCGCGAACCAAGCGTTCGTGGACCGGCCTATCGACCCACCGGCGGATATGATCAACGAACCCACCGAGACACTGAAGTTCATTCTCGGCAATCCCGATTGTCCTGGCCAAACCCTCGATTCGTTGCTCTTCAACCTGCGGGATACGATGCTCGCCACGGTAACACCCCTGAGCGCGACCATCTGCCAAGGCGATTCGCAGCAGTTCATCATCTCTGGTGGCACCACCTTTTCGTGGTCACCCGTGGATCTCTGGACGATGCCACCAGCGCCAGTCCTTGGGCTTCACCAACCTCTACCACCACCTATACCATCCAGATCAACGACGGCGTTTGCTCCCGCACCTACAACCGCCAATTGCGCGTGAGCGAATTAGCGCTTAGCGCGATCCTTACGAACCCGTTGTGCAACGGCAACAGCAATGGCGCCATCAACTTGAGTACAAGCGGAGGCTACGCCCCGTACTCCTATTCCTGGACCGGTCCCGGTGGATTCACGGCCAGCACGCAGGATATCAGTGGTCTGGTGGCTGGTAGCTACACAGTAACCGTTACTGACGCTGCCTGCACGCGCACACAGAGTTTCAATCTCATTGCACCCGGAACACTTTCAGCGAGTCTCGCTCCCGCCATTCTCGCATTCGGGCAGAACATTGCCTGCTTCGGTGGCAGCACAGGTAGCATCGATGCGACCATCGCTGGTGGCACCGGACCCTACACCACCGCGTGGAGCGGACCGGGCGGCTATACGAACAGCAGTGCCGATATCAACGGTCTTGCTGCCGGCAGCTATACCCTCAACGTTACCGATGCCAATGGTTGCGCCACCAGTGTGAGCACTACACTCACCCAGACCACCGAACTGGACGCTACCATCAGTTCTACCACCAGCGTGATCTGTTCCGGTGATGGCCAAGGCAGTGCGACCACCAGCGTAACCGGCGGCGTGCCGCCTTACAACTACAGCTGGAACAGCGCGCCTGTGCAGACCGCTGCAACGGCCACAGCATTGCCCGTTGGATCATACACCGTTACCGTTACCGATGGCTACGGCTGCAGCACCAGTGCGATCGCTTCCGTCGTTGGACCAACGCAAGTGTTGGCTGCCAACATTGCCGCGCAAACGAACGTGTTGTGCAACGGAGCGAGCACTGGAAGCGCTACCATGAACGCGTCCGGTGGCACTGCCCCATACAGCTACAGTTGGAACACCGTACCGGTGCAGACCAATGCCAACGCCACCAATTTGCCCGCCGGCACATGGACCTGCAGTGTTGCCGATGCCAACGGTTGCACTACCACGCAGGCTGTCACCATCTCGCAACCGGCCAGCGCCATCAGCGCATCGCTCTTCGCACAGACGAACGTTCTGTGCTTTGGCAGTAACAGCGGTAGCGCAACAGCCAGTGCCAGCGGTGGTGTTGGTCCATACAGTTATTCGTGGAACACCGTGCCGGTACAAGCATCCGCCACGGCCACCGGCCTTACGGCCGGCACGTACACGTGCACGGTGAACGATGTGAACGGTTGCTCGGCAACCGTGAACGCCACGATCACCCAACCAGCAGCGGCATTTAGCGCGAGCATCAGCGCGAGCACCAACGTGCTGTGCTTCGGCAACAATACAGGCAGCGCCACGGTGAACGCCACCGGTGGAACGGCCCCATACAGCTACAACTGGAACAGCGCCCCTTCGCAGACCGGCGCCACCATGAGCAACGTACACGCAGGCAACTACACCTGCATTATCACGGATGCAAACGGGTGCAGCACTTCGGCCAACATCACCATTACCCAACCGGCCGCCACGTTGAGCGCTTCGATCAGCGCGCAAGCGAACGTGCTCTGCTTCGGTAACAGCACCGGTAGCGCAACGGTAACAGCTAACGGGGGCGCCGTTCCCTATGGCTACGCCTGGAACACCGTTCCTGTGCAAACGACCGCTGCGGCCAGCAACCTGCCTGCGGGAACGTACACCTGTACCATCACCGATGCGAATGGATGCAGCGTTGTGAGCAGCGCGACGATCACGCAACCTGTGGCGGCACTCTCCGCCTCCATCGGTGCACAGACCAATGTGTCTTGTTTCGGCAACAGCACGGGCAGCGCAACGATGAACGTGAACGGTGGCACTGGTGCATACAGCTATGCATGGAACACCATTCCTCCCCAGAGTGCTGCAACAGCAAGCAACCTGACCGCAGGCACGTGGACCTGCACGATCACTGATGGCAATGGTTGCAGCACAACGGCAAACGTCACCATCACGCAGCCTGCCAGCAGCCTTAGTGCATCCATCAGCGCGCAGACCAACGTTCTGTGCTTTGGCGATGCTACTGGATTGGCCACGGCTTTGGCTGCTGGCGGCACGGGGCCGTACAGCTACTCTTGGAACACCCTACCAGTGCAGACCATCGCTATTGCGACAGGTCTGACGAGCGGCTCGTACACGTGCATCGTTACCGACGCCACAGGTTGCACCTCAACTGCGACTACCGTGATCTCTCAACCCGTTGGTGCCCTGAGCGCCACGAGCATTATCGTGCACGCCATCTGCAACGGCATCAACGATGGCAGCGTGGACCTGACGCCCAACGGCGGCACAGGGCCCTATACGGCAACATGGACCGGCCCGAACGGGTACACGGCCAGCACCATCGACATCAGCGCTGTCTTCGCCGGTGTGTACTCTGTGGTGATCACCGATGCCAATGGTTGTTCCTGGACGAACGCGTACACCGTTACAGAACCCAGTCTCTATCAAGTTACAGTGACGCCTTCGCTGTTCACCGGCGGCAACAACATCAGTTGCGCAGGCAACAGCGATGGAAGCATCACCGCTTCAGCCAGTGGCGGCACCCCGAACTACGACTATGCGTGGTCCGGACCCAACGGTTACAACGCCTCGAACAACAACATCGGTGGATTGGAACCGGGCACCTACGTGCTTGTCGTCGCCGATGATAACGGTTGCCAGATCGGCGCCACAGTAACCCTCACTGCACCGGCACCCATTGCTTCAAGTATAGCCGGTGCCGACATGGGCAACGGCTTCAACATCACCTGCAATGGCGGAAACAACGGCAGCATCGATGCAACGGTCGCTGGTGGCACCGCACCCATCGGCTACAGCTGGACAGGCCCTAGTGCGTTCAGTGCGACCACTGAGGACATCAGCAACCTGATCGCAGGTAGCTACACCCTCACTGCTACGGATGCGAACGGCTGCAATACGAACGCCACGCTCGCACTTACCGAACCGGCGTTGATCTCCATCACCACACAGAGCACCACCGATGTTGATTGCAACGGTGGCAACTCCGGAGCCGCGCAAGTGAACGCAGTGGGTGGTGTTGCACCGTTCACGTACAACTGGAACACGATCCCTGTGCAGAACGGTCCTTCCGTCGCTGCGCTGACAGCCGGTACTTGGACCGTGACACTCACCGATGCGAACGGCTGCACGGGCACGCACAATGTTCTCATCACCGAACCACCAGCTACCCTCAGTGCATCCATCACCTCCTCCACCGATGTGAGCTGCTTCAGCGATGCGACAGGCTCGGCAACTGCCAGCGCAACTGGCGGCACCGCACCTTACAGCTACAGTTGGAATACATCGCCAATACAAAACACGGCGACGGCAGCGGGGCTCACCACCGGCACGTGGACTTGCACGATCACCGATGATAACGGCTGCACGACCACCACTTCGGTGATCATTGCGCAACCTGCCTCTGCGCTCAGCGCTTCCATCACATCACAACAGAACGTGAGCTGTTCCGGTGCTACTGACGGCAGCGCCACGGCCCAAGCCGCTGGAGGCACTGCACCATACGCCTACACGTGGAACACGGTGCCCGCGCAGAACGGAGCGACCATGACCGGCGTTGGTGCCGGCACTTACACGGTCACGATCACCGACGACAACAGTTGCAGTACTTCGATGCAAGTCACCATAACCGCGCCTGTTGCAACGCTGGCACTCGCACTTGTGAGCAGCACGGACCAGAGTTGCTTCGGCAGCAACAACGGACAAGCAACCGTGGTGGCAATGGGTGGCACCACACCGTACTCCTATAGTTGGAACACGGCACCACCGCAAACCGGCGCCACCGCCGCCGGCTTGGGCAGTGGAACTTGGACCGTTACCGTTACCGATGCGAACGGATGCAGTGGAAGTCTCGGCGTGGTCATTGGCGGCCCGACCGCAGCATTAGCACTGGATGCGACCGGCGTAACCGACGTGCTCTGCCATGGCGGCAGCACTGGCGCCGCCACGGTGTTGGCCAGCGGTGGTACTGGTCCATACACCTATAGCTGGATCACCAACCCCTTGGTGAACGGGCAAACGATCACTGGCCTGATGGCCGGTACCTACACAGCCAGTGTTGTGGATGCGAACGGCTGCGCCACCAGCATCAATGTCACCATCACCGAACCGGCTACCGGCATCAGCTCGTTCATCGAGAGCTACCAGAATGTGAGCTGCTTCGGTGGCAGCGATGGCTATGCGACCGTGGAAGCCAGCGGCGGCAGCGGTAGCTACACGATCACTTGGAACACCGTTCCGCAGCAGACCGGAGCCACGGCCACCGGCCTGAGTGCTGGTTTCTATACCGTGACCATCACCGACAACAATGGCTGCGATACGCCCAAGGACCATCCGGTGATCATCACGCAGCCTTCGGCTGCGTTGTTGATCGCTTCGAGCGTGAGCGCATATGGTGCGTTCAACATCTCATGCAACGGCAGCGCCGACGGCTGGGTCGATGTAACCGTAAGCGGAGGAACAGCGCCGTATTACTACACATGGACCGACGACTTCGGCGGCACCACCGGTATCGAAGACCTGAGCAACCTCACCGCAGGCAACTACTACCTGAACCTTGTTGATGCGAACGGCTGCACCACCAGTGCTTCGTTCACACTGACGGAACCCGCTTCGCTGATCGCGACAGCCAACATCACAACAGCCGCTTGCCAAGGCAGCAGCGATGGCGCGATCGATGTAACCGTGAGCGGCGGGTCGGTGCCGTACACCTACAGCTGGACGGGGGCGAACGGCTTCTCTGCCAGCACTCAGGACCTGACAAGTCTCGTAGCCGGAGTGTATACCCTCACCATCACGGACGCGAACGGTTGCTCGATCACGGAGACGTATGACGTGAACCAGCCCGGCATCTTCACCATCAGTGCCACACTCAGCAACTTCAACGGCACCAACGTTTCGTGCAACAGCAGCGCCGATGGCAGCATCGATGCCTCGGTGAGCGGCGGCACTCAACCCTACGTCCTCGGGTGGACAGGTCCGAACGGATTCACCTCGACCAGTGAGGACATCAGCGGCTTGGTCGCTGGCACCTATATCCTTACCGTCATCGATGGCAACGGCTGCGGAACGTTCGCGAGCTACACGCTCTTTGCGCCAGGTGTACTGAACGTCATCGCTACGGCCGCGCAGATCGGTAGCGGACAGATCGGTTGCAACGGCGCCAGCGATGGCAGCATCAATGCGAGCATCGCCGGTGGCATCCCGAACTACACGATCGCGTGGACCGGTCCGAACGGTTTCACCGCAAGTACCGAGGACATCAACAACGTGGTAGCCGGTTCATACACCATCACTGTAACCGACGTGAACGGTTGCACCAGCAACGCCACCGTGGTGCTGAACGAACCAGCCGTACTGGGCAGTAACCTGAGCATTTCGCAATACAACAACGGCGCTGCGATCGCTTGTAACGGCGGAAGCAACGGAAGCATCGACTTGAACATCACTGGTGGTGAAGCACCGTACACGGTTGCTTGGAGCGGCCCGAATGGCTACACCGCCAGCACACAGGACATCGGCGCCTTGAGCGCGGGTACATACAACGTGACCGTGACCGATGCCAATGGATGCACCACCACCAATAGCGCCTCCCTCACTGAGCCAACTCCATTGAGCCTTGGATCCAGCGTGAGCAGCTACATCGGTGGCAGTGCCATCTCATGCAGCAATGCAACGGACGGCAGCATTGACATCACCGTGAACGGCGGTGCTGGAAATGCAACGTTCCAGTGGACAGGCAGTAATGCATTCAGCAGCACGAGCGAGGACTTGTCAGGACTTGCTCCAGGTATCTACGACCTGATCGCAACGGATCAGAACGGCTGCACGGCAACGGCATCGTTCACGCTCAGCGCACCAGCTCCGATCAATGCAAGCGCTGCGATCACAACGGCCGCATGCCAAGGCGCGAACAACGGCGCAATCGATCTGACAGCGAACGGCGGAACGCTTCCGTTCACCTACTTGTGGAGCGGACCTGGCGCTTACACCAGCAACGATGAGGACATCAGCAACCTCTTCGCCGGTGTGTACACGGTGCTTATCACCGACGCCAACAACTGCACCTACAGCGAGACGTTCGACGTGAACCAGCCCGGCCTCTTCACCGTGACAGCGAACGTGAGCGGATACCCCGGCGGCTTCAACACCAGCTGCGCAGGCGCCAATGACGGAAGCATCGACGCAACGATCTCGGGTGGTACGCCTCCGTATTTCCTCTTCTGGAATGGACCCAACGGCTTCACGGCCATCACCGAAGACATCGCTGGTCTTGCACCGGGCATCTATCAACTCACGGTTACCGACCAGAACGGTTGCAGCACGTTCACCACGTACACCCTGACTTCCGCCGCACCAGTGAATGTCGGCGTGGTGGCAAGCACATTCAGTGGCGGCGTGAACACGACCTGCGATGGCGCGGCTGACGGGGGTATCGATGCAAGCATCGTTGGTGGCGTGGCGCCTTACACGATCGCATGGAGCGGCCCGAACGGTTTTACCGCGATCACCGAAGACATCACTTCGCTGGAATCCGGCAGCTACACTATCACCGTCACGGATGCCGTTGGCTGCACCGGCAACGCGAGCATAACGCTCACCGGTCCGACACCCATGAGCACGTCCATCACCACGGGCATCTTCGGCGGTGGCAATGGCGTTAGTTGCAACGGCGCTACGGACGGCAGCATCGATCTGACGGTGAGCGGCGGCACGCTGCCATACGTTATCCAGTGGAGCGGCCCGAACGCCTACAACAGCAACAACGAAGACGTCACTGATCTTACCGGAGGCACATATAGCGTCATCATCACCGATGCGAACGGTTGCACGGCAACGGCAACGGCCTTCCTGCAAGAGCCTTCACCAATCAACGTAGTGTTGAACCCATCCCTCTACAGCGGTGGATACAACATCCCGTGCAACGGCGACAACAACGGAAGCATCAGTGCGGTGGTGAGCGGCGGGAACGGCAGCTTCACCTATGCGTGGACAGGTCCGAACGGATTCATTAGCACTGACGACATCATCAGCGGTCTTGGTTCCGGTAGCTACACACTGGTTGCTACGGACGCGAACGGTTGCACGGCGATGGCTACGCTTTCGCTGATCGCGCCGCAACCCTTGCAGGTGGATGAACTCCTGAGCGATGCAGGCAACGGCTACCAAGTGAGTTGTGCCGGTAACGACGGCAGCATCGACCTGACGGTGAACGGTGGTACAGGTCCCTTCCAGTTCGATTGGACCGGCCCGAGCGGATTCGCATCACTGACCGAAGACATCAGCGGCTTGGCAGCCGGCGCGTACGACATCAACGTAGTGGACGCGAACAGTTGCACGAACAGCAACACCATCACGCTCACTGCGCCGGCTGTCTTGCAAGCGACACTAGCAGTTAGCGGCAATGTGTGTGATGGCACCGATGATGGAGCCATCGACCTGACGCTTGCTGGCGGTACCGGTCCGTACACGACCACTTGGAGCGGCCCCAACGGATATACGAGCACGAGCGAAGACATCAGCGCATTGGCTGGCGGCACCTACACGGTGAGCGTTACCGATGCCGGTACCTGCTTCGGAACATGGAGCGCCACTATCGCAGCCTCGCAGCCCTACGGGTTCGATCTGTACGTCAGCGACTACGGCAACTTCAACATCCCGTGCGCAGGTGATAGCACAGGTGTCGTCGAAGTGGATCTTACGGGTGGTGCGGGTCCGTTGAACATCGTGTGGAGTGGTCCGAACGGATTCACGGCAACTGATTCCACCCACTTCAGTGGGCTTGTCGCGGGCGACTACACGGTGAGCGTGACCGATGTGAACGGTTGCGTACTCGATAGCACCATCACGCTGACACAACCGAACGCGCCGATCAACGGCTCGTTGACCGCAGCGCTCTTCCCGAGCGGAACCAACATCAGTTGTAACGGCGCAAGCGATGGCAGCATCGACCTCCTTGTGAGCGGCGGTACAGCACCCTACCTCTTTGACTGGCGCGGGCCTGACAGCGCATTCTATAGCACCGAAGACATCAGCGCGCTTGTCGCGGGCACCTACGACCTGGTGGTAATGGATACCAACCAGTGCAGCTTCAGCACAACCATCACGCTGACGGAGCCCGACAGTGCATTGGTCGCGAACGTTACACTGAGCCAATTCGCCGGAGGCTTCAACACCAGTTGTGATGGCAACAGCGACGGCAGCGTCGGCGTAACCGTTCTCGGTGGCAACGGAGGCAATGCATTCAACTGGACAGGGCCCAACAACTTCACCAGTACTGCCGATACGCTGAGCGGACTTTTCGCGGGCACCTACACACTGACGGTGACCGACATGAACGGCTGCATAAGCAACCAGTCCATCGATGTTACTGCACCGCAACCGTTGGATCAGATCCTTACACCACTGGTATACCAGAGCGGCAGCAACACCAGCTGCGCTGGCATCAACGATGGCAGCATCGACGCGAGCCTGTTCGGCGGAGTGCCGTCATACACCTTGAGCTGGACCGGTCCGAACAACTTCAGCAGCAGCAGCGCGGCCATCAGCGGACTGGAACCCGGCACGTACTGCCTAACTATTACTGACACCAACAACTGCAGCGTGCAGGAGTGTGTGGACATCATCGGAAACACCGAGATGAACACCAGCACCACAAGCATCGACGCCAACTGCGGCGCAACAACGGGCGCTGTTGACCTGAGCGTGAACGGCGGCGGTGCTCCATATACCTATCAGTGGGAGACGGGTGCTCAAAGCCAAGACATCACCGGCGTGATCGCGGGCACCTTTAGTGTCACCATCACCGATGCGAACGGTTGCCAACAGACCGACAGCGCCACGGTGGCCGGTTCGCCTGCGGTGAATGCCGATGCTACGATGATCGATGTGCTCTGCAACGGCGGCGACGATGGCAGCATCGACCTGGGCGTTCTCGCTGGTACTGGTCCATACAGTTTCGACTGGAGCAACGGCGACGACTCCGAGGATATCAGTGATCTGGATGCGGACGACTACACCGTGACCATCACCGACGCAATGGGTTGCACCTGGAGCGGCACATACACGGTAGGCGAGAACGCGGCGCTGGTCGTGGATAGCACCATTACGGTACACGGCAACGGATACAACGTGAGCAGCTACAACGGGACCGACGGCAGCATTGCACTGGATGTGACCGGCGGCACTGCACCATATACCTATGACTGGAGCAACGGGGCCACGATCGCGAATGTGAACGCGTTGGCCACAGGCACGTACAACGTGACCATCACCGATGCGAATGGCTGTACACTGATGCTCTCCTTCACCCTGACACAACCGACCGATCTGGTGATGCCGACCGGCTTCAGCCCGAACGGCGATGGCAGCAACGATGCCTATGTGGTGCAAGGCATGGACGGCTTCCCGAACAACCGTATGCTGGTGGTGAACCGCTGGGGCAATACCGTGTTCGACCAACTGAACTATCGCAACGATTGGCGCGGCGAGAACCAGCAAGGAGAAGCGCTGCCGAACGGCACCTACTTCGTGGTGATCACCATCAACGAAGGCGAACAAACCATGCAGAACTATGTGGACCTCCGCCGCTGATCGCACACATCACAACAGCACCATCAACATGGCACTGCTCCGCAACATTACCACCATTGCTTTTGCATTGGCCTTCGGTTCCATTGCCATGGCCCAGCAGGAAGTGATGGTAAGCCAATACATGTTCAACGGGCTGTTCATCAACCCCGCTTACGCAGGTAGCCACACATACGCGACCACCAGTTTGTTGCACCGCGAGCAATGGCTCGATGTGCCCGGCGCGCCGCGCACCAGCATGCTCTCCTTCGATGCACCGTTGTACAACAACCGCATGGGTTTGGGTGTGTCGCTGGTACGTGATGAGATCGGCGTGAGCCGCGATATGGAGGTAGCGGCACAGTACGCGTACCGCATCAAACTCGGCGATGGTCGCTTGGCCTTCGGCTTGAAAGCAGGTCTCTCGATCTACAGCGCCAACCTGAACGAACTGGTTTACTGGGATGAGAACGACGCCGTGTTCGCACAGAACGTGAACAACGCCATGGTGGGCAAGTTCGGTTTCGGCATGTATTGGAACAACAAGGTGAGCTACATCGGGATCAGCGTGCCCACGTTGTTCGCCGCAGATGACGCAGTGGCCGTGCAAGGCTCCGAAGGCACCGACGGGTTCTTCACCAACCACTTCTATCTGAATGCCGGAAAGCTCTTCCACCTCAACGAGAACTTCGACCTGAAGCCTTCGTTCCTGGTAAAGTACGAATTGAGCGCGCCTATCGAAGCGGACATCAACTGCAACGTGCTGTACAAGGAGCGCTTCTGGCTGGGCGCTGGCTATCGCACCGGCGATGCGATCGTGGGCATAGTGGAGTACCAGATAACGCCACGGCTGCGCGCCGGCTATGCCTATGACCTCGCCTTGAACAAGCTGCGCGCCTATACCACTGGTTCGCATGAACTGATGCTCGGATTCGACTTCGGCAAGGAGACCATCAAGATCAAAACACCACGCTACTTCTGATGAAGGCGATCCTCACATACACCATGGCGCCATTGGCGTGCGCTGGACTACTGGCCGGTTGCGCAGGCATGCACCTTCAACAAGCCGATCAGGCTTACGGGCGCATGGCCTATCAAAAGGCCGGTGCCATGTATGACAAAGTGCCGGCTTCCAAGATGGATCCGTCCGCGCTCCTGCGCGCTGCAGAGGCAGCACGCTTGCAAGGCGACAACGCCAAGGCCGCGCAGCGCTTCGCCAGCGCCGATAGTGTGACACGTCTCACCGGTCCAGAAGCACTGCACTTCGGACAAGTCCTGATGGAACTGGGACAACGGGACAAAGCGGCGGATCACTTCATGCGCGCGCTCACCGAAAATCCGGAAGACCGGACGGCCCAGGATCTATATGCATCGTGCTTGGCCTACAAGTCGTTCTTCAAAGACACCACACGCTTCGTGGTGAACGAGCTGGTCCTACCGGGCATCCGTAATGCTTTCAGCGCAACCCCCTACGGAAAGGGACTCGTGGTCGTGGGCGAACAGGACGCACCGCTAGCGAACGCGAACCCTTGGAACGGGCTCAGCTACCTTGATCTGTACTACAGCGAGAAGAAGACCATGGTAACATGGCTGAATGCCCAACCACTGCCGGGCCAAGTGAACGGGAAATGGCACGAAGGTCCACTCGCTTTCAGCGAGGATGGCCGCACGATGTACTTCACCAGAAGCCACTACACCGGTCACAAGCTTGGAAAGGACGATGTGGATGTGAGCCACCTGATGATGTTCCGGGCCTCGTTGAGCGATGCTGGTGAATGGGGCGACATCCATGGGTTCGCGTTCAATGGCGATGATTTCTCCACTGGGCATCCAGCCTTGGGCGCCGATGGACGAACGCTGTACTTCGCGAGTGACAGGCCTGGCGGCCATGGTGGAACCGACATCTGGAAAGCGTGGACAACGGCACCGGCTGGGGCGAGCCGACCAACCTCGGCCCCACAGTGAATACCTCAGGCAACGAGATGTTCCCCACCGTGAACGGGCATACGCTCTACTTCGCCAGCTCCGCTCACGACAACATGGGTGGGGTGGACATCTTCAGTACGAGTGAAAGCGACGGACGGTGGACGGAGCCGGAGAACCTCGGTTACCCGCTCAACACCGCCCACGATGATTTCAGCTTCGTGATGGACGCCACCGCTAACAGCGGATACTTGAGCAGTGATCGTACGGGCAACGATCGGATACATGCGTTCATGTACCGGGAGCGGATCTTCATGCTCGATGCCACGGTAGGCGATAGCCTCGGCTTCCTGAGCAATGTGCAAGCGACCGTATTGAATGTTGAGACGCTTGAGGAGGAAACGGTACTGACCGGACCTGATGGCAGGTTCTCGTGCAGGCTGGCTCCGGAAAGTCTCTACGATGTCACTACCCAACGCCCGGGATATCTGGCTGCGCGGAAACGCATCAGCACAAAGGGGATCGCAGGAAGCGACACGCTCGCCGTTGCGTTCGTCCTGCGAACGATCGAACTGAACAAGCCGATCGCCATCGAGAATATCTACTTCGACTATGATCGTTGGGACATTCGCCCCGACGCAGCTGTGGAACTCGACAAGTTGGTTGACATCATAAAAGACAACCCTGACCTGAGTTTCGAACTGGGATCCCACACGGATTCACGTGGAGGCGACATGTACAACCTCGTCCTTTCAGATGGTCGCGCCAACAGTACAGTGGACTACCTAATACGACATGGTGCCGACCCGGCGCGGATAATCGCCAAGGGCTACGGGGAAGAACGTTTGGCCAACCGTTGTACCAACGGGATCGCCTGCAGCGAGGAGGCGCACCAAGCCAATCGACGCACTGAGTTCACGATAACGTTCGCGAAAGAACTGGCGGGCACGCCTTGATCCTACCCTAGGCGCGGGCTTTCATCACCTCGCCATAGGAGATACCCTCGATCTTGGCCTGTGTCCAACTGAGGAAGTCGAAGTACTTCAATACCAGGCTCTGGTTCGGGTCCTTGAACAGACGCACCAGTTCATCGTGCAAGGACTTGAACAAGTCGCGCTTCAGTTGTGGCTGCTGTGCCCGTGCCAACTTTTTGATGTGATCGATCAGCGCGTTCTCGACTTCCAAGGCGCGGTGCCGCTTGCTGAGGAAGCGCTGGGTGCTGCGTACGATATACTCCAACAAGTCGAAGTTGCCGAGTTCGTAGTGCACCACCAGATTGAACAGACGGGCATATGCGAAAATGTCCTGCCGCAATGTTGGCTCAGGATCATTGAGCACCTTGTTCAACCAGAAAAGGGATTTGTTCACCTCGCCCGCTCCGAAATGCACAACGGCCAGGTTATACCAGAATTCGATCTCATATTCCTTATTCAGGCGCGGACCCAATTCTTCAATGCCTTGCAGGATCGCAGGCACCAATTCAACGGCCTTTTTGTGCTCGCCCATCCGCTCCAACAAACGCAGCTCACTCACATAGCTGGCCGTGAATGTCTGCACCCGAATATCGATCCCGTCGAATCCCTCGGTGTCCTTCAAGGAACGCATGAGCTTGATGTTATCTCGTGCTGACTTGTGATCCCCTAGCTCGATCTGACCAAGTATGATGTATTGTACCGTACGGATGTACCTCTTGGTAAGGTCGATCCTAAGGTGAGGATGTCCATCCAAGATGGCTTTCACTTTTGTGAACTTCTCCAAACTGGTCTTCCAATCCCGTTTGGCCCAATGGCAAAAGCCCTGGGTGTAGTAGCAGATGGTCGCAGCGCGTTGGCTCAACGCCGTGTTCTTGCCCTTGATCAACTGATGCTCACTGATCTCTTCCACCATGGCATGCTCCTCATCGCTGCGCACATAACCCCCACTGCGGAACACATAGTTGATCTTACTGTACAGGATATGATAAGCGGCCAGGTTACGGAGCTTCTCGATCACGTCGCGCTCTTCCTCGATCAGCGCATCGAGGTCCTGTGAATTCGCCGCTCTCGTACGCCTCCTCCAACAACATCTTCTCCCAATTCAGCAATTCGAACCAGTAGTAGAAGCGCTCGTTGTCCTTGGCAAGCCGTTTCGCCCGGTGCAACACCTTGTTGCATTCGTCATACAGCGCCTTCTGGTAGAGGATCTCGATATTCTTGATCTCCTGCTTCAGGATACTGCTGACATTGTTCTCCGAGTAGTACGCGCGTAGCGCCTTCAGGATCAGTTTGTAGAGGTGGTTCTTCTCGCTGGGGAAGTGCTTGATGAATGCCGTTCCGGCGAACTTCTTCTTCAGCAACTCCTCGTCATATACCTCTTGATCGTCCACTGCCTCGAAGATCTTCAGGTAGTTCTTCGGGCCGCTTTGGAGTGCGCTGTGGAGCTTGAAAAATCGCTTCTCCGACTTGTTCAGCGACTTGATCAGATCGTGCAGTTCGGTGCTCGGTTTCATGCGCGAGAATGTGTGCTGGCCTGCGGTCTAAGGAACCCAAGGGCAATGATCAAATGTAGGGATCCCAAGTGCTGAACGGGGCATGGTCCGACTTTCGTGTGGCGCTACCTTGCCGCGGACTTTCGTGACCGAACCATGACGATGACGCGCTCAATCCTGTTGCACTCCTTTCTCTTTTGCTCAACCCTTGGACTGAAGGCCCAGACCTGTCAGCTTAGCCGGAATGCTACCGCGCATGAGCACCCTGCGTACTTGAAAGCAAGTACCACGCGCAGTGACAGCATTGACATTTTGCATACCAACATTGCACTGGACCTGACGCTGGTTGACCAGAATATCATCGCCGCCAGCACCACGCTGCGATTCGCACCGAAGATGAATGGGATCGACCACCTGCCCTTAGACCTTCTTGCACTTACCGTGGACTCGGTCGCGTTCAACAATACGTTACTCGGGTTCAGCCAGGCAGGCGAGTTGTTGGACATCATTTTGGATGCGCCGCACGATCCGTCCGACACGTTGGAATTGACTATCCACTATCATGGTGATCCAACCATTGATGCCAGCGGATGGGGAGGGTTCTACACCAACGGTAACATCATTTACAACTTGGGCGTGGCCTTCGAGGCACAGCCTCATTCCTATGGCCGTGCTTGGTTCCCATGCTTCGACAATTTCGTTGAGCGTAGCACCTTCGAGTTCATCGTGCGCACCGACTTGAACAGGCACGCTTGGTGCAACGGGGAGATGCTTTCGGAGATCGATCTCGGGGGCGGTCTTTGGGAGAGCCATTGGCGTATGGCCGGGAGTGTGCCCAGCTATTTGGCTTCGGTGGCAGCCAGCACGTACACGGTCGCCGAGAATGCGTTCTCAAGTGTCGGTGGCGGCACAATACCAGTGGATCTGGTAGCCGCGCCAGGCGATACCACGGACATGCGTAACTCGTTCATCCACCTGCAGGATGCCTTCGATGAATTCGAAGAACGTTTCGGACCCTACCGCTGGGAACGTGTGGGCTACTGCCTTACACCCCAAGGTGCCATGGAGCATCCGTGCAACATCTCCTACCCAACTTCCATCGTGGACGGTGGACTTCTTTATGAAGCCACAATGGCTCACGAACTCGCGCACATGTGGTTCGGTGACCTGATCACATGCGCTACGGCGGAAGAGATGTACATCAACGAAGGTTTCGCGGAATACCTGAGCTATCTCTTTTTGGAGCGCGTGTACGGCACGGATCGTTACATGGATGAGGTCCGTTCCAACCACCACGATATGCTGCATACGGCCCATGTTACCGACGAAGGCTGGTACGCCTTGGCCGACATGCCACAGGACTTCACATACGGAGCCCACACATACAACAAGGGCGCTGATGTATTGCATACGCTGCGCAACTACTTGGGCGAGAACCTGTTCGATTCCGGCCTTACAAGCGTGATGAACACATACGCGTACAAGCATATTTCAACTGACCAGTTGCGGGACCACCTCACCTCCGTTACTGGCGTGGACCTCACGGACTACTTCGAAGATTGGATCAAACAGCCCGGCTGGGCGGCTTTCGAAGTGGATGGCTTCACAAGTGTTCAGCAGGGTAACGATTTCGTGGTCACCGTTCAAGTGCAGCAAAAGCTCCGCAACGCCGATCACTTTTACCACAATGTGCCTGTTACCGTGACTTGCGTAAGCAGTTCGGGTGCTTTGCACCAAGAGTTGCACACGCTCGGTGACGAGATCAGCGTAGTGACGTTATCCGCACCATTCCAACCCGCGTTCATCTGGTTAAACAGCGACGAACGCATCAGCATGGCCGTTACCGCGCAGCACGATACGATCACCACCACCGGTGTTCACCAATACAACTTGGCCAACTTCCGACTTACCGCGACCACCGTGCCGGCCCCTGCCACGTTGCGCATCGAGGAGTATTGGGTAGCCGCTGATGAGGGTGTTGATGAACCGTTCGCCTACGTCGTGTCCCCTGACCGGTATTGGCGGATCACCGGGATCGTTCCAGCGGGCTGTGAGTTCGATGCCCGGATCGTTTTCGATGGCCGCCCGACGGTTGTCGGTTCCTACGACGTAGGGTTGGTGCAGGACGCAGGTGGCGTAGCCTTCCACGAGGACAGCATGGTGGTGCTCTACCGGAGCGGACCCGGTGCGTTGTGGACGGTGGTGCCGAACGCGACATTGAACACGCAGGGCAGCGCTTCGGATGGATCCGGGCGGATCGACTTTAGCGGATTCCAGTTGGGTGAATACACGTTGGCTTGGCGCAAGAGTCCTGTCGCGGTCAGCGACGTCGATGCCTCGACAGGTCAAACGTGGCGCATCAGCCCCAACCCCGCTGACGGGCACATAATCGTGGAGCAGTTGGGAGCCATGGTACCGACCGACAGTGTGCTTCAACTCAGTGACATAGGTGGCAAGTTGATCGCCCAGCGATCGGTGAACGCAACGCGCATCACATTCGACGTGTCGCACTTGCCGGCACAAACGGTGAACGTACTCCTCGTAAGCAAGGCGACCGGCACCAAGCACCTCGGTACCGTTGTGATCGATGATCGTCAGCGCTTGATGGTGTACCGTGTGGAAAAGCACACGGCAACACGCTGGTTCATCACGCGAACATCGCTGCCGTGGATCATTTGCAGCCCCGTACCATATGCCGCCTCCAAGGCGATGTCCACCCGTTTCAAGATCCGCACCCCTGCTCGCCCGGTAAGGCTCGCCCGGAGATAAGTGCAACGCTTGCCGGGGTAGTACTCCTCATTGCTGGTGATCAAGCGCGTCCCACTAAAGTCGCGAAGGCGCGTCGATTCATAGACGTAGAACTGGCTGTTGGTCGTGGTACCAAGTCCCAAAGCCAATCCACCGCCGAAATAGAACGGCCGACGCTCGTTGCTGCGCCACCGACGCTCCACCGTTAAACCGGCTTCGTTCTGGGCGTAGAAATACGCGGTGCTCATTGTGTACACCGAATCACCGGCGATGGAATCGGTTTCAGCGACCATGCCGGACGTGCGGCCTGGAAAGCGGTCCAGCGAGAACCTCCATTGGTGACCACCAAGTGTGCCGTTGTCAATTCGGCTCCAACTGACATCCTGCTGGGTATGGAGCGATAGTGAGGCTGAAAGAAAATAGATGCGTTCATAGTCCTTGGACATGTCCACCACGGATCCATTGCGTGAGAACAACTGCATGGTAGCCAGATCGTGCGCCTCATACCACCCGATCTCCACCCCGATCGCATGACCGAAATTCCGGACTTTCCATTCGCGGTCCTTCTGCCAATACTGGGTGCTATCAATGGGCGCCTGTTGACCGATGGCGCCTACAAAGCATGTGAACACGCAGAACACGAAGGCGCTTGCGCGTATGTCCATGGCCCGAAGATCGGTGAAGGGCGTCAACCGCACGCCCACCGCTCAGCTTATCGATCAACCGACGTAGCGCAATCGGCGACCGGGATACACGGCAACCTTGTTCAACTGCTCCTCGATACGCAATAGCTGGTTGTACTTGGCGATCCTGTCCGAGCGTGAGGCGCTTCCGGTTTTGATCTGGCCGCAATTGGTGGCCACGGCAAGGTCAGCGATCGTGCTGTCCTCCGTTTCACCACTCCGGTGGCTCATTACGGCGGTATAGCCGTTCTTGTGTGCCATCTCCACGGCTTCCATCGTCTCTGTGAGGGTCCCGATCTGGTTCACCTTCACCAGTATGCTATTGGCAATGCCCTCTTTGATGCCCTTCGAAAGACGCTCGGTGTTGGTGACGAAGAGATCATCACCAACCAACTGAACCTTGCTCCCAAGTGCCGTGGTAAGCATCTTCCATCCCGCCCAATCGTCTTCAGCCAAACCGTCCTCAATGCTCACGATCGGATAACGCTTGGTCCAGTCCTTCCACATCGCCACCATGTCATCGCTGCTCAGCTTATCCCCGGTGCTCTCCAAGGTGTACACACCTTTCTTGCTGTCGTAGAATTCGGTACTCGCCGCATCAAGGGCGAGCACCACATCATCCCCTGGTTTGTAGCCAGCCTTCTCGATGGCCTGCATCACCAACTTCAGCGCCTCCTCATTGCTCTGCAGGTCTGGCGCGAAGCCTCCTTCATCGCCAACGTTTGTGCCGAGCTTCTTGCCTTTCAGCACTGCTTTCAGATGATGGAAGATCTCCGCTCCCATGCGCAAACCCTCAGCGAACCTTGCCGCACCGACCGGCATCACCATGAACTCTTGGATGTCGACCTTGTTGTCGGCATGCGCGCCGCCGTTGAGGATGTTCATCATCGGCACGGGCAATGTGCGGGCGCCAACACCACCCACGTATCGGTACAATGGCAATCCTGCTTCGCTCGCAGCGGCTTTCGCAACGGCCAGGCTCACGCCCAGGATGGCGTTCGCCCCGAGGTTGCTCTTGTTGCTCGTTCCGTCGAGGCTGATCATTACGCGATCGATGATCACTTGGTCCGCCACGTTCGCCCCGTGCAGTTCAGCGTTCAACGTTTCGTTCACATGCTCCACGGCTTTCTGTACGCCTTTGCCCAGGTAGCGCTTCTTGTCGTTGTCGCGCAGTTCGGCGGCCTCATGCGCACCTGTGCTGGCACCGCTTGGCACCGCAGCTCGGCCCATGTGGCCTGCATCGGTGTACACATCCACTTCGATGGTGGGGTTGCCACGGGAGTCGAGGATCTCGCGGGCTTGGATCTTCGCTATCAAACTCATGCTAAGAGGGTGCTATGCGTTCTGCAGACTGCCCTTCTGAATGCTGGCGTGCTGCTTCATATTGTTCACGAAATCATCGAAGAGGTAGCGAGCGTCGAACGGTCCGGGGCCCGCCTCCGGGTGGTACTGCACGCTGAACACCGGACGTCCCTTCAACCCGGATCCCTGCCACGCTGCCATCGTTCAAGTGGACATGCGTTATGCTTACGGCATCGTTCTTTTCAGCTGCACCACGGTCCACCACGAAGCCATGGTTCTGGCTCGTCACTTCATCGTGGCCAGTTTCCAAGTTCTTGATCGGGTGGTTGATGCCACGATGACCATGGTGCATCTTCCGGGTACCGATGCCCTGACTTTCCGCCAGCAGTTGGTGCCCGAGGCAAATACCGAACACCGGCAGACCGCTTTCCACGATGCTCTTCACTAGGGAGACACTCTCGGGCATGGCGCCCGGATCTCCCGGGCCGTTGCTCAACAGGAAACCATTCGGCTTCCACGCCAACATGTCCTTCACGGGCGCACTCATCGGGAAGACCCGAACTGTGCATCCGCGTTCGGTCAAGCAGCGCTCGATGTTCGCCTTGACCCCAAAGTCCACAAGCGCAACACGATGCACACCATCCCCAACCGTGTAGGCCGCCTTCGTGCTCACAGTGCTGCTCAGTTCCAGCCCCTCCATGCCCGGCGCTGCCGACAACAGTTCCCTCAACTCAGGAAGAGCCATAACAGCACTGCTGATGATCGCATTCTGGGCACCCTTGTCACGGATATGGCGCACCAGTTTCCGCGTGTCGATATCGCTGATCCCCACGACGTTTTGCCGATCCAGGAAATCCTGCAAACTCCCGGTACCACCCGGACGGCTCCACACCTCACTGAACTTTTTCACCACGAGCCCCGCGATCTTCACTGAACCGCTCTCGCTTTCATCCGCATGCACGCCGTAGTTGCCAATATGCGGCGAGGCCATCACCATGATCTGGCCCGTGTAGCTGGGGTCAGTGAAGATCTCCTGGTACCCGGTCATGCCGGTATTGAAGCAGATCTCACCCACGGTCGTCCCGATCGACCCGACCGACCGCCCTTTGAACACAGTACCATCAGCGAGGAGCAGGATGGCTTCAGGGCGTTGACTGATGAGCATTGGGGATGACTTGCTTTCGATGAGCGCGGCGCGAAAGTACCGGGACGGGAAAAAGAAGAGGCGCCTCTCGGCGCCTCGTTCTTCACAGATCGTGGATAAGCATCACTCAGGCTTCGCCTCATCCTCCGCCTTGGGAGCTTCAGGAGCTGCGTCACCAGCGGCCTTTTTCGCGCTTGGGCTACGACGGCTGCGGCGTGTCTTCTTGGCTTCGGCACCAGCGGCCTCTTTCACATACAGGTCGTTGAAATCGACCAGTTCGATGAGGGCCATCTCAGCAGCATCGCCGGTACGGTTACCCATTTTCAGGATACGCGTGTACCCGCCTGGGCGAGCGGCGATCTTCGGCGCCACATCACGGAACAGTGCGCTCACGGCGTCCTTGTTCTGCAGGTAACCGAACACCACACGACGGCTGTGCGTGTTGTCGGCCTTGCTCTTGGTGAGCAACGGCTCAACGAACCGGCGCAGGGCTTTTGCCTTGGCGAGAGTTGTTTCGATGCGCTTGTGCGCGATCAAGCTGATCGCCATGTTGCTCATCAGCGCGTCGCGGTGGGCCTTTTTGCGGCCAAGCGCGTTGTTCTTGTTTCCGTGTCTCATGACTGTAGGGTCTGCTTCGTTCCGTAGTGGGCGACGCAAGCGTCGCCCTTACGATCACTCCTTGTCCAGTTTGTACTTGCTCACGTTCATACCGAAGGTGAGGCCTTTGTTCTCCACGAGATCCTCCAACTCGGTCAAGCTCTTCTTACCGAAGTTGCGGAACTTCAAGAGGTCGTTCTTGTTGTAGCTCACCAAGTCGCCGAGGGTTTCGATATCGGCAGCTTTCAAGCAGTTGAGGGCGCGCACGCTCAGGTCCATGTCGACCAATTTGGTCTTCAGCATCTGGCGCATGTGCAAGCTCGTCTCGTCGAACTCTTCCTCCTTCACGCGCTCTTCCAGTTCGAGGCTGATACGCTCGTCGCTGAAGAGCATGAAGTGATGGATGAGGATCTTGGCGGCTTCCTGCAACGCATTCTTCGGGTTGATGCTTCCGTCGGTGAGCAGCTCGATAGTGAGCTTCTCATAGTCCGTCTTCTGCTCCACACGTGTGTTGTCCACGCTGTACTTCACGTTCTTGATCGGCGTGAAGATGCTGTCGATATAGATGGTACCGATGGGCGAACCTTCCACCTTGTTCTCTTCCGCAGGCACGTAACCGCGACCCTTGCCGATCGTGACTTCCACCGTGAGCTTCACATTGCTCTCCATGTGGCAGATCACCTGTTCCGGGTTCAGCACTTGGAAACCGGTGGTGTGCTTGCCGATATCGCCTGCGGTGAAGCTGTCCTTGCCCGTAATAGTTAGGCTCACCTTTTCGGTGCTGACATCTTCCAATTGACGGCGGAAACGCACTTGCTTCAGGTTGAGGACGATCTCCGTCACATCCTCGATCACGCCCTTGATGGTGCTGAACTCATGCTGCACGCCTTCGATGCGCACCGCCGTGATGGCGTGGCCCTCGAGGCTGCTGAGCAGAATGCGACGAAGAGCATTGCCGATCGTGATACCGTAGCCGGGCTCCAACGGGCGGAATTCGAAGGTTCCGCGCTGGTCGTCGCTTTCGATCATCGTGACCTTGTCAGGCCGTTGGAAATCGAGAATGGGCATGTTGGTTGTTGGTTGTTCGTTGTTGGTGTTCTACTTGGCCACTTCCTGCCTGCTGCTCCTGCTCCTGCCCCTTGGGCTTACTTGCTGTACAATTCCACGATCAGTTGCTCGCGGATGTTCTCGGGTATCTGTGCGCGCTCCGGCAAGGCGATCACTTTACCAACCATGTTCGCGGGATCGAAATCCAACCAATCATGTCGCGCTGGCGCGCCGTGCGTGCTGTTCGTGATCACCTCCAATGCACGGCTCTTCTCGCGCACCGCTACGGTGTCGCCGGGGCGAACGCTATAGCTTGGGATGTTCACCAGACCTTGGTTCACCGTGATGTGGCCGTGGCTCACCAACTGGCGGGCAGCACGACGTGTACGGGCGATGCCCATACGGTATACCGTGTTGTCCAAGCGCGCTTCGCAGAGCTGCAGCAACACCTCGCCGGTGATACCCTTCTTGCTTGCGGCCAAGCTGAACATCTTGGAGAATTGGCGCTCCAGGATGCCATAGGTGTACTTCGCCTTTTGCTTCTCCTGCAGCTGGATGCTGTATTCGCTCTGCTTGCTGCGACGTTTGCCGCCACCGCCTTTGCCTTTCGCGCCGGGGCCGCTGGGGGCGCCGTGCTGGCCGGGTTGGTAGGGCTTGCGCTCCATCCACTTGTCAGGGCCGAGGATCGGCTCCTTGAACTTGCGGTTGATGCGGGTTTTGGGTCCTGTATAGCGTGCCATCGTTGTGTCTTCTTACTCGGGTTGATGGATCAGACGCGACGCTTTTTGGGCGGGCGGCAGCCGTTGTGTGGCATTGGGGTCTGATCAATGATTTCGGTCACTTCCACGCCGCTGTTGTGCAGTGCGCGGATGGCGCTCTCGCGGCCGCTACCTGGGCCGTTCACGAACACCTTCACCTTGCGCAGACCCAACTCGTGGGCTTCGCGTGCGGCTTCCTCAGCAGCCGTTTGGCCTGCGTAGGGTGTGTTCTTCTTGCTGCCCTTGAACCCCATCTTGCCGGCGCTGGCCCAGCTGATCACTTCGCCCTTCGTGTTCGTAAGGCTGATGATGATGTTGTTGAAGGTGGCACGGATGTGCGCCTCGCCGAAGGCCTCCACATGGACGGTCTTCTTCTTCTTCTTGCCGGCGGAGGCTCCTCCTGATTTGGTATCGGCTGCTTGTTTGGCCATGGTCTTCTCTGTTAGGGCGATCGATCGCCCTTGCGATTACTTCGTGACTTTCTTCTTGTTCGCCACCGTTTTCCTACGGCCCTTGCGGGTGCGGCTGTTGGTGCGGGTACGCTGGCCGCGAACGGGCAGGCCGTTGCGGTGGCGGTTGCCACGGTAGCTGTTGATGTCGATGAGGCGCTTGACGCTCAATTGCATCTCGCTGCGGAGTGCGCCTTCCACCTTGATGTTCTCGTTGATCACGGTGCGGATACGGCCCTGCTGGTCGTCATCCCAATCCTCCACCTTGATGTCCGGGTCCACCTCGGCCTTTTCGAGGATCCACAGCGCGTGGCTGCGGCCCACGCCGTAGATGTAGGTGAGGCCGATGCAGCCCCGTTTGTTTTTCGGTAGGTCTATGCCTGCGATACGTGCCATGCTCGTTCGGTTGCGTTCTCAGCCTTGACGCTGCTTGAACTTGGGGTTCTTCTTGTTGATCACGTACAGACGTCCCTTGCGGCGCACGATCTGCAATCCGCTGAACGTTTCTTGATGGAGGCCCTGATCTTCATGGGTCGTTGTTCTTCTTCAGGTCTTGTATCGGAAGGTGATGCGGCCTTTGCTCAAGTCGTAAGGGCTCATCTCCAGTTTCACTTTATCGCCGGGAAGTATGCGGATGTAGTGCATGCGCATTTTGCCACTGATGTGCGCCACAATGATGTGCCCGTTCTCCAGTTCCACACGGAACATGGCATTCGAAAGCGCCTCTTTGATGATGCCATCCTGCTCTATGCTGCCTGTCTTCGTCATCCGTTTCCTTCTTCCTCCTATTTCTTCACCGTCAGCTTCCGCCTCCGGCTTGTTTCAATTCAATATGCTCTTCTTCGCCCGAAGCACATTCTCGATGTGTTCGAACGTTGAAAGGACCTCTGCTTTGCCATCGCGCACCGCTACCGTGTGTTCGAAGTGGGCGCTCTGTTTGCCGTCGCGCGTCACGATCGTCCAACCATCGGGCTCCTGCCGCACTTCTTTGCTACCGCCGTTGATCATGGGCTCTATCGCCAACACCATCCCGGTCTTCAATCTCACACCCTGCCCTCGACGCCCATAGTTGGGCACTTCGGGGGCCTCGTGCAGTTTGCGGCCAACGCCATGGCCCACCAGTTCCCGCACAACGCCATATCCATGGCCTTCCGCATGATACTGGATCGCGTGGCCGATGTCGCCCACCCTATTGCCATCGATCGCTTGTGCGATGCCGAGCGCAAGACATTCCTGCGTTACCCGCAGCAATCGTTTCGCCTGCTCGCTCACTTCACCGATCATGAACGTGTACGCACTGTCGCCATAGAACTCGTTCATCAATACACCACAGTCAACGCTGGCGATGCTCCCCTCTTCAAGGGGTTTATCACCCGGCAACCCGTGCACCACGGCATCATCAACGCTGATGAGCAAGGTGCTCGGACATCCGTACAGGCCTTTGAAGCCCGGTACGCCGCCATGGTCCCTGATGAACGTTTCGGCCAGGGTGTCGAGTTCCCGGGTCGTTACACCCGGTCCGATCATCCCGGCCACTTCGGCCAAGGTCCTCCCAACAAGCAAAGAACTCTCTCTCACCAGCGCGATCTCCTCATCGCTCAAACAGATCACGGACTTGCCCATGACCTCAACTTGTCGCCATGCTGAACGCTGGATTCGTCCTCCCTTTAATACGGCCTGACTTCATCAGACCATCGTAATGCCTGCTCAGCAAGTGGCTTTCCACCTGTTGCAATGTGTCGAGCAACACACCCACCGTGATGAGCATGCTGGTACCTCCATAGAAGTAGGCGAACTGTTGCTTGATCCCGGCCATCATGGCGAAAGCCGGAAGGATGGCAACAAATCCCAGGAAGATGGCACCGGGCAGCGTGATGCGGCTCAACAGTTCATCGATGTGGTTGGCCGTCTGTTTGCCAGGCTTCACACCGGGGATGAATCCGCCATTGCGCTTCATGTCGTCGGCCATCTGGTTCGGGTTCACCATGATCGCGGTGTAGAAGTACGTGAACACCACCACCATGAGGAAGAACAGGATGTTGTAAGTAAAGCTCTGCATGTCCACCAGCCCGGCCATCCATTGTGGAGGCTGTTGGAACGCTTGGTACACATACAGCGGAATGAACATGATCGCCTGCGCGAAAATGATCGGCATGACACCGGCTGCGTTCACCTTCAAGGGGATGTAGTTGCGCACTCCCCCGTATTGCTTGTTACCTACAACACGTTTCGCGAATTGAACCGGTATACGTCGCGTGCCTTGCACCAGAAGAATGATACCTGCGATGGTCAGCAAGAGGAAGACCAGTTCAAGCAACAGCATCACCAATCCGCCCCCGCCGCTCGTGCGACCAACGATCTCCTGCGCAAGTGCTTGCGGGAAGTTGGCGATGATGCCGATCATGATGATCAACGAGATACCGTTACCCAAGCCACGCTCGGTGATACGCTCGCCCAACCACATCACGAACAGCGTACCGGCCGTGAGGATGACCATGCTCGAGATGAGCCAGAACTGTGGGTTCGCGGCCAACCGGGCCTCTTCGGGGATCGTTGTGAAGATGTAGCCCGGTGCTTGAAACATGGCGATCACGATCGCCAAGTAGCGGGTCCACTGGTTCAGCTTCTTACGACCGCTGTCCTCGCGCTGCATCTTCTGCACCATGGGGATCGCCATACCCATGAGCTGAACGATGATGCTGCCGCTGATGTAGGGCATGATGCCCAAAGCGAAAATGCTCGCGCGGTTGAACGCACCACCCGTGAAGATCGACAGCAGTTCGGCCAAGCCGCCACCACCGCTGGTGTTAGCGTCCAAACGAACGGTATCAACGCCCGGCAGCACAATGAAAGAGCCGATCCTGTACACCAAGAGAAGACCCAGGGTAATGAGGATCCGGTTGCGCAGCTCTTCGATGCGCCAGATGTTCTTGATGGTTGAGAACAGGTTCTTCATGGTACTCTTCAGATCGTCTCCGCTTTACCGCCCTTCGCTTCAATTGCAGCTTTCGCTGTTGCACTGAAGGCATGTGCCTTAATGTCCAGTGCGCCTTTCAATTCGCCACGGCCCAACACCTTCAGGGTGTCGTTCTTGGCGAGCATACCGTTGGCGCGCAACACCGTTGGGTCGAGGGCTTTCAGGCCGCTCTTCTCCGCCAACATCTGCAGCGCGTCCAGGTTGATACCCTTATGCTCCACACGGGTCGGGTTGGTGAACCCGAACTTCGGCAAGCGCCGTTGCAGGGGCATCTGGCCACCTTCGAAACCGCCTTTGCGGCTGTAACCGCTGCGGCTTTGTTGGCCCTTGTGGCCTTTGGTGGACGTACCGCCCTTGCCGCTGCCTTGGCCGCGACCGATACGCTTGCTTGTTTTAACCGCGCCTTCGGCGGGCCTGATCTTGCTCAGGTCCATCTCGATCTCTTTTAGAGCTGTTCAACTTTCACCAAGTGGGCCACCTTGGCCACCATGCCTTGGATCTGCGGTGTGGCATTGTGCTCCACCGTGCGGCCGATGCGGCCCAAACCGAGGCCCGTAAGGGTGGCCTTCTGGCGCTTGGGGCATTTGATCCAGCTCTTGGTCTGGGTGATCTTCAACTTGCTCATGGTTCCTTATCCGTTGAATACGCGATCGATCGTTACGCCACGTTGCGCGCCCACGGCGTTCGCATCGCGCATGTTCGTGAGTGCCAGGATCGTAGCCTTCACCACGTTGTGGGGATTGCTGCTGCCCTTGCTCTTGGCCAATACGTCGGTGATGCCGACGCTCTCCAGCACGGCGCGCATGGCACCGCCCGCGATAACACCGGTACCGTGCGCTGCCGGTTTCAGCAGCACTTGCGCACCGGCGAACTTGCCTTCCTGCATGTGCGGGATGGTGCCCTTTGCGAACCGGCACTTTCACCAGGTTCTTCTTGGCATCGTCCACGCCTTTGGCAATGGCCTCTTGAACTTCCTTGGCTTTGCCGAGGCCGTGGCCAACAACGCCTTTCTCATTGCCTACCACAACGATCGCGGCGAAGGTGAAGGTGCGGCCGCCCTTGGTCACCTTGGTGACCCGGTTCAGCGCTACCAGCTTATCCTTCAGTTCGAGGTCGCTGCTCTTGACTTTGTTCGCTTCAGACATGGTGCTGTTTTCAGAAGTTGAGGCCGGCTTCACGCGCGGCATCCGCGAATGCTTTCACACGGCCGTGGTACAAGTAGCCATTGCGGTCGAATACCACTTTGTCGATACCGGCGGCCTTGGCTTTCTCGGCCATGGCGGCGCCTACCAACTTGGCCTGCTCGATACCGCTGGCATCGTGGGCCTTCTTGTCTTTCAAGCTGCCAACGCTTACGAGGGTTTTCCCTTCTTCGTCGTTGATGATCTGGGCGTAGAAATCCGCATTGCTGCGGTACACGCTCAAACGCGGACGCTCGGGGGTGCCCTTCACGCGCTTGCGGATGTGGCGCTTGATCTTGGTACGGCGGATGATCTTGGTCGTTGACATGTTCAGTTGTCTTATTTGCCTGCGGCCTTACCGGCTTTGCGGCGTACCACCTCACCCACGAAACGCACACCCTTGCCTTTGTATGGCTCGGGCTTGCGCAGGCCACGGATCTTCGCGGCCACGGCACCGATCAATTGCTTGTCGGCACTTTCCAGGCGGATGATGGGATTCTTTCCTTTTTCCTGTGCAGCGGCCACCTTGATCTCACTGGGCAGCTCGAACGCGACGTTGTGGCTGAAGCCCAACGACAAGTCCAGGCGCTGGCCTTTCACGGTAGCGCGGTAGCCCACACCCACCAGTTCCTGCTGGATCACGTAGCCCTCCGTAACACCTTGCACCATGTTGGCGATCAGTGCGCGGTAGAGACCATGCATCTCGCGGTGCGGCTTCGCATCGCTGGGGCGGCTCACGTTGATGATGCCGTCCTCCTGTTTCACCGTGATGGTGGGATCCACGTTCTGCATCAACGTGCCTTTGGGACCTTTTACAGTGACCAAGTTCTTATCGCTGATGCTGATCTGCACCCCCTTCGGGATGTTGATCGGTGCTTTTCCAATGCGTGACATCGTCTGTTCTCTTTTATGGATCAGCTTACGTAGCAGAGGACTTCCCCTCCCACGTTCAGTTGACGCGCTTCCTTGTCAGTCATTACACCCTTGCTGGTGCTGATGATGGCCACGCCCAATCCGTTCAGCACGCGTGGCAACTCGCGAACGTGGCTGTACTGGCGCAGACCGGGGCTGCTCACACGGCTGAGTTCGCGGATCGCGCTCTCACGTGTTGCGCGGTCATACTTCAAAGCGATCTTGATGGTGCCTTGTTTGCCATCCTCCTCGGCTTTCCAGCTCAGGATGTAGCCCTTGTCGTACAGGATGCGCGTAATGTCCTTTTTGAGGCCACTGGCGGGCACTTCCACGATCTTCTTGCGGGCCATGATGGCGTTGCGCAAGCGGGTCAGGTAATCGGCTATCGGGTCTGTCATGGTCGTGTTGGTCTTACCAGCTGCACTTGGTTACACCCGGGATCTTGCCATCCAGGGCCATATTGCGGAACACGTTGCGGCTGATGCCGAAGATCCGGATATAGCCACGTGGGCGACCGGTGAGACCACAACGGTTGTGCATACGCACTTTGCTGCCGTTGCGGGGCATCTTCTGCAGAGCGGTCCAATCGCCAGCGGCTTTCAGTGCCGCGCGCTTGTCCTTTTGCAGTTCCACCATGCGGGCGCGTTTGCGCTCGCGGGCTTTCATCGATTCTTTGGCCATGTTACTGTTGCGTTGCTGGCTTGGCGAACGGGAACCCGAACGCGGTCAATAGTGCTTTGGCTTCCTCGTCGGTCCGGGCGCTGGTCACGAACGTGATGTCCATGCCTTGGATCTTCGGGGTCTTGTCAATGTCGATCTCCGGGAAGATGATCTGCTCCTTCACACCCATGGTGAAGTTGCCGTTGCCATCGAAACCCGAAGGCTTCACACCGCGGAAGTCACGGGTACGGGGCAGGCTCACGGCGATCAACCGTTCCAAGAACTCATACATCTTATCGCCGCGGAGTGTAACGCGCACGCCAATGGGCATACCCTTACGCAGTTTGAAGTTGCTGATGTCCTTTCGGCTGATCGTCTGAACTGCTTTCTGGCCGGTGATGGTGGTCATCTCCGTTTGGGCGTTCTCGATGATCTTCTTGTCGCCCACGGCGCTGCCGAGGCCTTGGTTCACGCTGATCTTCATCAAGCGTGGGACTTGCATGGAGCTCGTATAGTTGAACTCCTTCTTTAGCGCCGGAGCGACTTCGCTGCGGTACTTCGTCTTGAGGCGGGGTTGGTAGCTCATCACTGGATGATCGCGCCGGATCGTTTTGCGTAACGGACGAGCTTGCCGTCCTTGTCTGCCTTGCGGCCCACGCGTGTGGGTTCACCGCTCTTGGGGTCGATCAACATGAGGTTGCTCAAGTGGATCGCCGCTTCTTTCTTCACGATACCGCCTTGGGGCGTTGCCGTGGTGGGTTTGCTGTGCTTGGTGGCCAAGTTCAAACCTTCAACGAAGGCTTTGTTGTCCGCACGGACCACGTCAAGCACCCGGCCTTGCTTACCGCGCTCGGTGCCTGCGAGGACCTTCACCAGGTCGCCCTTCTTTATGTGTGTCTTCTTGCTCATTGGTTGAAGCGCTGGATCCGCGCCCGGACTTGTGTGATCAGAGTACTTCGGGTGCGAGTGAGATGATCTTGGTGAACTTCTTTTCGCGCAGCTCCTTGGCCACAGGACCGAATATGCGCGTGCCGCGCATTTCGCCCGCTGCGTCCAACAACACCACGGCGTTGTCGTCGAAGCGGATGTAGCTGCCGTCCTTGCGGCGCGTCTCCTTGCTCGTGCGCACCACAACGGCCTTGCTAACGGTGCCCTTCTTGGCTTGTCCGTTCGGCATGGCGTCCTTGATGGTGACCACGATGGTGTCACCGATGTAGGCGTAACGCCGGGCCGTGCCACCCAATACGCGGATGCACAACACTTCCTTGGCGCCGCTGTTGTCGGCCACCCCGAGGCGGGATTCTTGTTGGATCATGGCTGTCTCTTATTTCGCGCGTTCAACGATCTCCACCAAGCGCCAGCACTTCAGCTTGCTCATCGGGCGGATCTCGGCGATCTTCACAGTATCGCCCACTTTGGCGTCGCGGTTCTCGTCGTGCGCCATGAACTTGCTGGAACGCTTCACGAACTTGCCGTATTTCGGGTGCATTACGCGGCGTTCCACCAATACGGTGATGCTCTTCGTCATCTTGTCACTGGTGACGATGCCTACGCGCTCTTTGCGCAGGTTGCGGTCAACGGTGGTTGTGGTCTCGGTGCTCATTTCGCAGTGAGTTGGCGCGTGCGCAGTTCGGTGAGGAGGCGTGCCACTTCCTTGCGCTTGGTGCGCAATTGGGCGGGGCTCTCAATGGGGCTCAACGCGTGGTTGAAGCGCAGTTTGCCAAGCGTTTGGCGCGTATCGGCCAGCTTGTCCTGCAACTCCTGCACGGTGAGGTCCTTGATCTCGGGTCCTTTCTTTTTCATGGCAGTTCCTTATTCGCCTGCGTAATCCTCGCGGATCACGAACTTGGTCATGATGGGCAGTTTGCCAGCGGCAAGGCGCAACGCCTCTTTCGCAGTGGCCATGGGCACACCGTCGGCTTCGAAAATGATACGGCCGGGGTGCACCACCGCCACCCAATGGTCAAGAGCACCTTTGCCCTTACCCATACGTACTTCGGCGGGTTTGCTGGTCACTGGCTTGTCCGGGAACACTTTGATCCACACTTGGCCTTGGCGCTTCATGTGACGGGTGAGCGCCACACGTGCTGCTTCGATCTGGCGACCGGTGAGCCATGAGCCTTCCAGAGCCTTCAGCCCGAAGGAGCCGAGTGCTACGCGATGACCGCGCTGGGCCTGGCCCTTCATGCGGCCCTTGTGCATGTTCCTGAATTTGGAACGCTTGGGTTGAAGCATAACCTGTTGTCTTAGCTGTTAGAGCGTTCACGTCCACCACCTCCTCCGCTGCGGCGATCACCGCCACCGCGACGGTCACCACCTCCACCGCCTGGACCCCGGCGTTCGCCACGGTCACCCCCACGACGGTCGCGGTCTCCACCCATGGGGCGAGGTCCACGGCCACCGCCGGCTGTTGCCGTCTTGGCTTGTCCCACGTTCGGGCTCAGATCGCGCTTGCCGAACACTTCGCCGCGCATGATCCAGCACTTCACCCCGATGCGGCCCATTTTGGTATGCGCCTCGGTGATGGCGAAGTCGATATCAGCGCGCAAGGTGTGCAGGGGCACGCGGCCTTCGCGATACGTTTCGGTACGAGCGATCTCGGCCCCGTTCAATCGGCCGGACACCGTGAGTTTGATGCCTTCGGCACCCATGCGCATGGTGCTGGCCACCGCCATCTTCATGGCGCGGCGGAAGCTGATGCGACCTTCCAATTGGCGTGCGATGCTGTCAGCCACGAGACGGGCATCCACTTCGGGGCGCTTGATCTCGAAGATGTTGATCTGCACGTCTTTGCCCGTGAACTTCTTCAGTTCCTCGCGCAACTTGTCCACCTCTGTACCGCCCTTGCCGATAATGACGCCGGGGCGTGCGGTGTTGATCGTAACGGTCACCAACTTCATGGTGCGCTCGATGACGATCTTGCTCACGCTTGCCTTCTTAAGGCGTGCCATGAGATACTGGCGGATCTTTTCGTCCTCCACCAATTTGTCAGCGTAATCGTATCCGCCGTACCAATTGCTGTCCCAGCCCTTGATGAAGCCGAGACGCTGTCCGGTGGGGTGTGCTTTCTGTCCCATGCTTAGTTGGCTGCGGTATCAACGATGAGGGTAACGTGGTTGCTGCGCTTCTTCATGCGGTAAGCGCGGCCTTGGGGGGCGGGCAACATGCGGCGAAGGCCTTTGGCCTCGTCCACCATGATGGTCTTCACCACCAGCTTGTTGCCTTCGGCCTTCTGGCCTTCGTTCTTCGCTTCCCAGTTGGCGATGGCGCTCAACAGGAGCTTACGCATCGGCACGCTGGTGTGGCGGGTGCTGAACTGGAGGATGCCAAGGGCCTTCTCCACTTCCAGTCCGCGGATCACATCGGCCACCTGGCGCATTTTGCGCGGGCTGGTGGGCACGTTGCGAAGCGTGGCAAGGGCCGTGGTCTTCATGGCTTCCTTGCGCTTATCGGCGCTCAGTTTCTTGCGGGCTCCCATGGCTTACGATTCTTTCTTGTTGTTGCCGCTGTGTCCACGGAAGGTGCGCGTCGGCGAGAACTCGCCGAGCTTGTGGCCGACCATGTTCTCGGTCACGTAAACCGGTATGAACTTGTTGCCATTGTGCACGGCGAACGTCATCCCAACGAACTCGGGAGCGATCGTGGAAGCACGCGACCAGGTCTTGATCACGCTCTTCTTGCCACTAGCCGTGGCTTCGCCCACACGCTGCGCCAGCTTGTAGTGGATGAACGGTGGTTTCTTGAGTGAACGGCTCATGTTGTTTCTGTTGGGGCGCGAGATGCCGCGACCGTACTATCGATCAATTTGCGTTTGATCCGGTTTTGCGACGCGAGATGATGAACTTGCTCGTGGTGCGTTTCGGGTGGCGGGTCTTCTTGCCCTTCGCCAACAGACCCTTGCGGCTCCGTGGGTGTCCACCGGATGCGCGGCCCTCGCCACCACCCATCGGGTGATCGACCGGGTTCATGGCCACCGCACGGGTGCGGGGACGACGACCCTGCCAACGTGTGCGACCGGCTTTGCCGCTCTTCTGCAGCATGTGTTCGGCATTGCTCACCGTACCCACCGTGGCGAGGCATGCGCACAATACCATGCGCACTTCACCGCTCGGCATTTTCAGCGTTGCGTACTTGCCATCTCGGGCGTTGAGCTGCGCGAAGGTTCCAGCACTGCGCACGAAGCTGCCGCCCTTGCCGGGTTGCAGTTCAACGTTGTGCACGATGGTACCCAGCGGGATCTCGCCAAGGGGCAACGTGTTGCCAACCTCAGGAGGAACACCGGTGCCGCTCACGAGCACTTGGCCCACCTTCACACCCGTAGGTGCGAGGATGTAGCGCTTCTCGCCATCGGCGTATTGCAACAGGGCGATGCGTGCGCTGCGGTTCGGATCGTACTCGATCGTCTTCACCGTGGCGTTGATGCCGTGCTTGTTGCGTTTGAAGTCGATGATGCGGTACCGCTGCTTGTGACCACCGCCGATGTAGCGCATGGTCATTTTGCCGGTGTTGTTACGGCCACCGCTCTTCATGCGGCCGCTCGTAAGGCTCGGCTCGGGCACGTTGGTGGTGATGCCTTCGTGCTCGGTGATCACCCGGTGGCGGGTGCCGGGGGTGACGGGGTTCAGTTTCTTGATGCCCATGGCGCTCTTGTCTCTATTCCCGTTAGATGGCGCTGTACAGATCGATGACCTCGCCCTTCTTCAGGGAGATGATCGCCTTTTTGTAACCGCTGGTGCTGCCGCGCAGGATGTTCGTCTTGGTGTAACGTGTGCGGTCCTTGCCGCGCACGATCATCGTGCGCACGCCGGTCACCGTCACGCCGAATTCCTTCTCCACGGCGTTCTTGATCTCGATCTTGTTGGCGGTACGCTCGACAATGAAGCCGTAGCGGCCTTCCTTCTCGGTCTGCTTGGTCACCTTCTCGGTGATCACCGGCCGGATGAGGATCCTTGGGTTGCTCATTTGCTCAGGGTGGCTTCGATGGGAGCGATCGCGTCTTTCACGATCAGCAGGCCATTGGCGTTGAGGATATCGTAAGTGTTGAGCTCGCTCGCCAGCACCACGCGGGCGCCTTGGATGTTGCGCGAGCTGAGAAGCACGTTCTCATCGCGGCTCGGCAATACGAGCAGGCTCTTGCGGTCGAGGCCGAAGGCGAGGAGCATCTTGGCGAAGTCCTTGGTCTTGGGCGCGGTCAATGCCACGCTGTCCAACACTTTCACCTGTCCATCCTTCACCTTGTAGCTCAATGCGCTGCGGCGTGCGAGGTCCTTCACTTGCTTGTTCAGCTTGAAGTGGTAGTCGCGCGGGCGGGGGCCGAAGGCGCGTGCACCACCTTTGAAGGTGGGGCTCTTGATGGAGCCTTTACGGCTGCCACCGGTACCCTTCTGGCGGTGCAGCTTCTTGGTGCTGCCGCTCACTTCGCTTTTCTCCAGGGCCTTGTGGGTACCCTGGCGCTTGTTGGCCAAGTGCTGTTTCACGTCGAGGTAGATCGCGTGATCGTTCGGTTCGATCGCGAATACCGCGTCGTTCAACTTGGCTTTCTTGCCAGTCGACTTGCCGTCGGCGCTGTGGATGTCCAGTTCCATCTTACTTCCAGATGATAACGTAGCTGCCTTTGGCACCGGGGACGGCACCGCGCAACAGCACGAGGTTCTTCTCAGTATCCACCTTCACCACTTTGAGGTTCTCGGTGGTGATCTTCTTGCCGCCATCGCGACCGCCCATGCGCATGCCTTTGAATACGCGAGCAGGGTATGATGAACCACCCAGCGAACCGGGAGCACGCAAACGATCGTGCTGCCCGTGCGTGGCTTCACCCACACCGCTGAAGCCGTGGCGCTTCACAACACCTTGGAAGCCCTTGCCCTTGTTGGTGCCGGTAACGCTCACGAAGCTGCCTTCCTCGAAGAGGTCGACGCCCACTTTGTCGCCGAGCTTGAACTCTTGTTCGAACTCCTTGAACTCGTGCATCTTGCGCTTGGGCGTGGTGCCGGCCTTCTTGAAGTGGCCGATCATCGCCTTGGTGGTGTTCTTCTCCTTCTTCTCACTGTACGCGAGCTGGACGGCCGAGTAGCCTTCCTTCTCAACGCTCTTGAGGTGGGTGACCACGTTGGGGTCGCCTCGATCACGGTGCAGCCCACTAGGCTACCGTCCGCATCGAAGAGACTGGTCATCCCGATCTTTTTCCGATCAATCCGCTCATGGGTTCTCTTATTGGAGTGAGGTCTAACGCTCGTCCTTATTTCCGTCAGACTTTGATCTCCACGTCAACGCCGCTGGGGAGTTCCAGTTTCATGAGGGCGTCGATGGTTTTGCTGCTGCTGCTGTAGATGTCCATGATGCGCTTGTAGGAGCACAACTGGAACTGTTCGCGCGCTTTCTTGTTCACGTGCGGGCTACGCAGCACTGTGAAGATGCGCTTGTGCGTGGGGAGGGGGATCGGCCCGCTCACCACGGCGCCGGTGCTCTTCACCGTCTTCACGATCTTCTCCGCGCTCTTGTCCACAAGGTTGTGGTCGTAGGAGCGTAGTTTGATCCGGATCTTCTGGTTCATGGTCTTTGTTGCGGGATCAGGCGGTCACTTTGCCACGCACTTTGGCGATCACGGCTTCCTGCACGTTGCCAGGGGCCTGATTGTAGTGCGAGAATTCCATGGTGCTGCTGGCGCGACCGCTGCTCATGGTGCGCAGGCTGGTCACGTAGCCGAACATTTCGCTCAGGGGCACGGTGGCCTTGATGGCCTTCGCACCGGCACGGTCGTCCATGCCTTCGATCTGGCCGCGACGACGGTTGAGGTCGCCGACGATATCGCCCATGTTCTCCTCCGGGGTGATGACCTCGATCTTCATGATCGGCTCCATCAGCACGGGCTTGCACTTGGGCACTGCTTCGCGGAAGGCGCTCTTGGCGCAGATCTCGAAGCTCAACGCATCGGAGTCCACGTTGTGGAAGCTGCCGTCCGTCAAGGTCACTTTCAGGCGCTCGAGGGGGAACCCGGCGAGCACGCCGTTCTTCAGGCAGGCTTTGAAGCCCTTCTCCACCGCAGGGATGAATTCCTTCGGGATGGAGCCGCCCTTGATCGAGTCGATGAACTCCAGGCCTTCCTTGGCCATGTCGGTCTGCGGCTCGATGGTAACGTGGATGTCAGCGAACTTACCGCGACCACCCGTCTGCTTCTTGTACACCTCGCGGTGGTTGTGGCTGGCGGT
>JADJCX010000020.1 GCA_016703005.1 Flavobacteriales bacterium | reverse complement strand
GGCCAGATGCTACCCAACCACCGTGGGCCATCCACGGCTTCCAAGTTCCATCCGCCAAGTACTCCCATGGTACCAAGGCGCCAGTGCCGTAGCAAGTTCAGGTGCTGTGTACTTCGTTGCCCTCGTACTCCACCTCGCGCTCCAATTTGTCCAACATCAGATTGCGGCCTGTGTCATGTCGCAAAATGCCGAGCGGCTCGAGCACGTTGCTCTTCACATAGGCCTCATAGTCATCCCGAGATCGACTCCAGTACCCACACCCCACTCCCAGTTGCCGTTGGTTTCATAGGGCATAAGTAGAGCCCGGGTCATGCATCCAGCCCATGCGCTATCAGGAAAGCGAGATGGGCATGTCTTGTCCATCGGGTTGGCTTCGCCCAGCACTTGCGTAATGTGCGCGGTGCCGAGATCCGGATCACAACCATCCGTCGTCCAGGTGTAGGTGAGGTAGGCGAGGGAAACAATCGATGTCGCGGTCCCATCCTGCGGTATGCTGTAAAGTTGTAACAGCATTGTTATATCGTGCAGCCGCATATCGGTATACGGCGCTGCACCCAAGTAAACGGGTTCTCCCAGAAGGCCGCCGGGTCCGGAACACTTTTTGTCGCTCAATGCGGGTTGACCGTTCTGCACGGCCAACATCACTGCAATGGACGTGATCGGTTTCGGAAACGCTCGCTAAACGGAACAGGTGATGTAGGTATGTCGTTTCGCTCAATGCAAAAGATCCGCATGGCCGAATGAGCGCGAGAACACTAGCTTAGCCGTTCTTCGCCAACGCGAACGATGCGCCGTTGACGCCATGTGTGCTGAGGGATAGTCCTGCACGGCCAGCATCGCGAGCCGTCGATGGCACTGCGATCCCTGTTTGTGCGTGCGGCCCTCTCGCCAGCAGCAATGCGATCGTTGCGATGGTCGATCTGTTCTTCATATCACGTGTGTTTGCATTTTTTAAGCGAAAGGTCGTAAAGCACGGGTGTAGGTGCATCACGAGAATTCGTGGGTGGATTTCGATCAGATTCGCCGGTCCTGCCATTTCTGATCAATTGTTGCAACAGATGTTACATTCACCTCTGGGAACATCCGCTCAACGGCCAATTGTCCAATAGTCCACCGGACAATTCAAGCTACCTGCTCAAGTACATGCTCCTTTCCCCATACACCTCCCTGAAGAAAGGATCCTTCAGGTCCTTGATGAAGTGGATCGCCTCGCCGGTGATCTTCATTTCGGGCCCGAGGCTCTTGTCCACATCGGGGAACTTATCGAAGCTGAAGACGGGCACCTTGATGGCGTAGCCTTCGAGTTTCGGCTTGAAGGGGAAGTCCTTCACGCCTTGGCTTTGCCGAGCATGACTTTCGTCGCCCAGTTCACGTAGGGCTCGCCATAAGCCTTCGCGATGAAAGGCACGGTGCGGCTGGCGCGCGGTTGGCTTCGATCACGTACACCACTTCGTCCTTGATGGCGAACTGGATGTTCACCAGCCCCTTGGTCTTCAGCGCGAGCGCGATCTTCTTCGTGTGGTTCTCGATCTGCTCCATCACGTGCGGGCTCAGGTCGAATGGCGGTAGCACGGCGTTGCTGTCGCCGCTGTGGATGCCGGCCGGCTCGATGTGCTCCATGATGCCGATGATGCGCACCTCTTCGCCGTCGCAGATGGAATCGCTTTCCGCTTCGATGGCGCCGTCGAGGAAGTGGTCGATGAGGATGCGGTTGTCCGGCATGTTGTGCAGGATGTCGAGCACCTGCGCTTCCAACTCGTCCTCGTTGATCACGCATCTTCATCTTCTGCCCGCCGAGCACGTAGCTGGGCCGCACCAGCAGCGGGAGCCGAGTTCGCGTGAAGTGAGGATCGCCTCCTCGGCGGTATTGACACCAGCGAACTTTGGGTAGGGATCTTGAGGTCGCGCAGCAAACTGCTGAAGCGCTCGCGTTCCTCGGCCATGTCCAGCGCTTCGTACTGCGTGCCCATGATCTTGATGCCGTAACGCTGCATCTTCTCGGCAAGCTTCAACGCGGTCTGCCCACCGAGTTGCACGATGACGCCTTCGGGCTGCTCGTGCTGGATGATGTCGTAGATGTGCTCCCCAGAACACCGGCTCGAAGTAGAGCTTGTCGGCGGTGTCGAAGTCGGTGCTCACCGTCTCCGGGTTGCAGTTGATCATGATGGTCTCGTAGCCGCACTCCTTGGCCGCGAGCACGCCGTGCACCACCAACTGTAGTCGAACTCGATGCCCCTGGCCGATGCGGTTGGGCCCGCTCCCAAGCACCACGATCTTGGGGCGGTCGCTGCGGATGCTCTCGTTCTCCTCTTCGAAGGTGCTGTAGTAGTAGGGCGTCTTCGCGGTGAACTCACCGGCGCAGGTGTCCACCAATTTGTACACGCGCTTGATGCCGAGATCGTTGCGCTTCTTGTACACCTCGCTCTCCAGGCAGTCGAGCAGGTGCGCCACCTGCCGGTCGGCATACCCTTTCTGCTTCGCTTCAAAGAGCAGCGCATCGGGGATGGTGTCCAGTGTGTACTTCTCCACTTCCTTCTCGGTGAGGATCATGTCCTCGATCTGTTTCAGGAACCAGATGTCGATGCGCGTGAGGTCGTGGATCTTCTTGAAGGGGATGCCGAGCTTGATCGCATCGTACACGTGGAAGAGGCGGTGCCAGCTCGGGTTGGCGAGACTTTCCAGGATCGCGTTCGCGTCGGTGAGTTCGCGGCCGTCGGCACCGAGACCGTTGCGCTTGATCTCCAAACTCTGACAGGCTTTCTGCAACGCCTCTTGGAAGCTGCGGCCGATGCCCATCACCTCGCCGACGCTTTTCATCTGCACACCCAGGCGACGGTCGCTGCCTTCGAACTTATCGAAGTTCCAGCGCGGGATCTTCACGATCACATAGTCGAGCGTGGGCTCGAAGAAGGCGCTGGTGCCGGTGATCGGGTTCTCCAGTTCATCAAGCCGGTAACCGATAGCCAGCTTGCTCGCGATCTTGGCAATGGGATAACCCGTCGCTTTCGATGCAAGTGCCGAACTGCGGCTCACCCGTGGATTGATCTCGATGGCGTAGATGTGCTCGTGCTCATCAGGGCTCACCGCGAACTGCACGTTGCACCCGCCGGCGAAGTCGCCGATGCTGCGCATCATCTTGATGGCGAGCGTGCGCATCTTCTGGTAGGTTCGGTCGCTGAGCGTCATCGCGGGCGCAACGGTGATGCTGTCGCCCGTGTGGATACCCATCGGATCGAAGTTCTCGATGCTGCAGATGATGGCCACGTTGTCGTCCTTGTCGCGCAGCAGTTCAAGTTCGTACTCTTTCCAACCGAGCAGAGCCTTATCGATGAGCACTTCGTGGATCGGGCTCACCTGCAAACCGTGCTTCAACAGCTTGTCGAAGTCCTCTGGCCGGTGCACGAATGCTGCGCCCGTGCCGCCCAGCGTGTAGCTCGCCCGTATCACCAGCGGGAAGCCGAATTCCTGCGCCACCTTCTTGCCTTCGAGATAACTGGTAACGGTCTTGCTCGCGGCCATCGGCACGCCAATGCGTTCCATGAGCGCCCGGAAGTGTTCGCGGTTCTCGGTGATGTCGATCGCTGCGGTATCCACACCGATCATGCGCACGCCGTACTGCTTCCACAGGCCGAGCTTCTCGCATTCGATCGCGAGGTTCAACGCCGTCTGTCCGCCCATGGTGGGCAGCACCGCATCGATCTTGTGTTTCTTCAGGATCGTCTCGATGCTCTCGGTGGTGAGCGGCAACAGGTACACGTTGTCCGCCGTCACCGGGTCGGTCATGATGGTAGCAGGGTTGCTGTTGATCAGCGTTACCTCGATGCCTTCACCACGAAGAGAGCGCGACGCCTGGCTGCCGCTGTAATCGAATTCGCAGGCCTGGCCAATGATGATGGGACCGCTGCCGATGAGCAGGACGGAGCGGATGGAGGTGTCTTTGGGCATGTCCGGTAATTACCGGGCTGCGAAGCTATTCGTGGATGCTGTGGAGATGCGGGGATGTGGAAAACGAAGGGGGATCGTGGAGAAGTACGGTTGAACGATCAGGTAGATCGAAAATGGCTGATCGACGCACAACGAACTTTGCCCGGGCATTTTTCCATTGTCTGATCTTCTGATCATCTCATCTTCTTATCCCCTTTGCAGCACTTCTCCCACAACGGCCTCACCATCGCCTATCGCACCTTCGGCCATGGTCCGGTGCACGCGATCGGTTTCCACGGCTACGGCGGCAGCACCAATGACTTTGCGCCGTTCGCACGTCCGCTGGCGGAGCACTGTACCATACACGCCTTCGATATATGGTTCAACGGTGCGAGCATTTGGCCGCCCGATCGACCGGTGAGCGACCCGCTAGAGCCGGAGGAATTGACCGAACTGATACGGGCCTATTCGGATGCGCATGGGATCGATCGCGCCCTGTACTTGGGGTTCAGCTTGGGCGGCCGCATGGCGATGAGTCTGATGGAGCGTTTGCCGGAACGGTCGCGCGGCATGCTGCTACTGGCGCCCGACGGCTTGGTGCGCAACCCATGGTACCGGGCGCTGAGCCGCTACGGCTGGGGCAGGGCGCTGTACCGGAGCTTCCAGGAGAAGCCCGGTGCTTGGTTCCGCACGGTGGATACGCTGCACCGCATGAAGTTGGTGACCACCAAACGCCACAGCTTCCTGCGGTTCCATACGGAGGACCAAGGAAAGCGGCAGTTGGTGCACGATGTATGGCTGAGCCTGCGCCTGCTGGAGCCCGACCTGCGCACGGTGGTGAGGAACCTGCGGCAGCAAGACCTGCACGCGCACCTCTACATGGGCCGTTACGATAGTGTCATAAAGCTGCCTTGGGGACAACGGTTCCAGCGGCTAGCGCCAGACCACATCCACCTTACCGTGCTGGAAACGGGCCATGCGGTGCGCACCCCCGAGCTGGTGGCCATGTTGGCGGCGCATCCCACCTTGTGGAAATGAAAACAGGGGCCGTGGTGGCCCCTGTTCGGTAGTTCGTGTTGGACCGGTAACGGCCCCGAGCAGCGCTTACTTGGTGTGCTTCTCGTCGCTGGTGCTGAGCTTGTGCCGGCCTTGGGCGCGACGGTTGCTCAGTACAGCGCGGCCACCAGCCGATTTCATCCGCTTGCGGAAACCGTGTTTGTTGGTGCGCTTGCGCTTGCTGGGCTGGTAGGTACGTTTCATGGCCGTAGGTTGTCTCTGATCCGATCTTCCCCGCCAAGGATCCGGCGAAGGGGCCGCAAATGTAAACGGATCGGCTTAGCCTCCAAACAGGGATCAACGCTCCCCGAAGCGAAGTCGCTCTAAGCCGTAGGCAGTTACCTTGCCATCCTCGGTTTCCACGATCAGGCGACCATCGCTGTCCACATCCATGGCCCTGGCCGTTATGGGGTTCCCGTCCAGTTCGAAGCCGGTCCAACGTCCAACGGACCACAAAGCGTCCGAAAAGTCGGAGCCCAAGGCCGGGTGGTCGGTCTCCAACTGCACCCAGCGCCGCTCAAAAGCCGAGAGCAGTTCTTCCAGCACGGTCATCCGGTCCTGCTCCACGCCAGTTTCCAGCCGCAGGCTGGTGGGCAGGTAAGCCTCGTCCAGTTCGCGGCTGTTCACGTTGAGGCCGATGCCCACGATGGAACTCTGTACCATGTTGCCCACAATGGCGTTCTTGATCAGTATGCCCGCGATCTTCCTGCGTTCCACCAGGACATCGTTCGGCCATTTGATCTTCACCTCGTTCAGCACTTTCGCCTGCACCACCTCCTGTACCGCAAGAGCGGCCACTTTGGCCAGCTTGAATTGGTCGGATGCGCGGAGCCGGCTCGGCAGCAGAACGATGCTGAACGTGAGATCAAGGCTCGATCCGCTTACCCAGCTGCGTCCCCGTTGGCCCCGGCCATCGGTTTGCTCGTGGGCCAGTATGACAGTGCCGTGCGCCACTTGTGACAGCGCAAGCCGTTCGGCAGCCTCCTTGTTGGTACTACCAACGGAACCCAACTCGATCAGTTCCTTCCCGATGATCCTCCCCGTCATGTTCTCGTTGCCACTAAGTACAGCCTTCGGGGCCATAATGAACACCTACCTTTGAACGGCCCAAGTTATAGGGGATGAAGAAAGCCACGGACGCCGATCAGAGCGTTCTCCTTACCGAAGCCATCGTGCTCGGGATCCAAGAAGTGAAAGGACGCGACATCGTGACCTTGGACTTGCGCGGTGTCCCCAATAGCATGACCTACCATTTCGTGATCTGTCACGGCGATAGCGATACGCAAGTGCAAGCCATTGCCGCCAGCGTGGAACGTTTTGCCCGGGAGCGGATGCATGAGAAACCTTGGCATGTGGAGGGGGAGCGCAACGCTGAGTGGATCCTGCTGGATTATGTCCATGTGGTGGTGCACATCTTCAACAAGACCAAACGCGGTTTCTACGGGTTGGAGGACCTTTGGGCCGATGCCGCAAGGCGCACATATCCGAACGTAGCGTGAAGAACAGCGAACAAGAGAACGTCGGCAACGGCGGCAAGCCGGAGAAACCCGGGAAGGAGAAGCCTCGCAAGGTTTTCAACCTGTATTGGATCTACGGCGTGGTGATCGTCATCATCCTCAGCCTGCAATTGTTCACGTTCGGGGGCAAGAGCGCGGAGATCACCTTCGGCGATTTCAAATCCTATGTGGAGGGTGGCGATGTGGACCGCGTGGTGATCATAACTGGTGAAGGCGGGCGCCAAGCCAATGTGTTCATCAAGAAGGACAGCTTGAGCACCGGCCCACATGCCGAAGCGATGAAGAAGGAAAAGATCGGTACCGAAGGGTTCCAGTACTTCTTCAACATGGGCGGCTCCGATGCGCGGGTGAGCGAGATCGAGAAACTCATGGACCAATATGCCGTCCGTTACAACTACAGGACGGACGATACATGGGGCAAAGACCTGCTGGGCTGGATACTCCCGTTCGGCATCCTGATCGTGGTATGGCTCTTCATCATGCGCCGCATGGGTGGGGCAGGAGGGCCGGGCGGGCAGATCTTCAACATCGGCAAGAGCCGCGCGCAGGTGTTCGAAGGCAGCAAGACCACCAATACAACCTTCAACGATGTAGCAGGTCTCGACGAGGCAAAAGAGGAACTGGAAGAGATCGTCGACTTCCTGAAGTCGCCGAAGAAATACACCGACCTCGGAGCGAAGATCCCCAAAGGAGCGTTGCTCGTTGGTCCTCCCGGTACGGGCAAAACACTGTTGGCCAAAGCGGTAGCTGGCGAAGCGGAGGTTCCGTTCTTCTCCTTGAGCGGATCGGATTTCGTGGAGATGTTCGTGGGCGTTGGTGCGAGCCGTGTACGCGACCTGTTCAAGCAGGCCAAGGAGAAAGCACCGGCCATCATCTTCATCGATGAGATCGACGCGATCGGCCGTGCACGCGGACGCAGTGCCAGCATGGGCGCGAATGATGAGCGTGAGAACACGCTGAACCAGCTACTTACGGAGATGGACGGCTTCGGTACCAACAGCGGGGTGATCCTGCTGGGCGCAACCAACCGCGCCGATGTGCTGGACCGTGCGTTGATGCGTCCCGGACGCTTCGATCGCCAGATCTACGTGGACATGCCCGACCTGAACGAGCGTGTGGCGATCTTCAAGGTGCACTTGAAGCCGTTGAAGCTCGACTTGTCCGTGGATGTGGAATTCCTTGCCAAACAGACGCCCGGATTCAGCGGAGCCGACATCGCCAACATCTGTAATGAAGGCGCGTTGATCGCCGCCCGTCGCAAGAAGAAGGTCATCGACAAGCAGGATTTCCTGGATGCCGTGGACCGTGTGATCGGCGGATTGGAGAAGAAAAACAAGATCATCACCCAGGACGAGAAACGCGCCATCGCCTTCCACGAGGCAGGCCATGCGACCGTCAGTTGGTTGATCGAGCACGCATCGCCGTTGGTGAAAGTGACCATCGTACCGCGCGGCAATTCGCTTGGTGCGGCGTGGTACCTGCCCGAAGAGCGGCACCTTACCACCACGGAGCAAATGCTGGATGAGATCTGTGCCGCGCTGGGTGGCCGGGCTGCTGAGGACATCATGTTCAACAAGGTGAGCACCGGTGCATTGAGCGATCTGGAGAAGGTGACCAAGCAAGCCATGGCCATGGTGAGCATTTACGGGTTGAACGATCGCATCGGCAACATCAGCTACTACGACAGCAGTGGACAGGGCGAGTACAACTTCGGCAAGCCGTACAGTGAGCAGACCGCGCAGACCATAGATCAGGAGGTGAGCAAGATCATTGAGGGGCAGTACGCTCGCGCCAAGAGGATCCTCGCCGAGAACAAGGACAAGCTGACAGCACTGGCCGATCAACTGCTGGAGAAGGAGGTGATCTTCAAGGAAGACCTTGAGACCATCTTCGGCAAGCGCGCATGGGAACGTGAGGAAGCCGCACCCACCAACGGTGCTGCAAGGACTGCAACTGAAGCACCTGCTCCAGCACCTGCTACAGCACCCGCTCCTGCGCCCACGCCTACCAGCGAACCGACCGCCTAAGCCACCCGGCCACGCATGAAGGAGATCGGTATCCGAGCGGCGACCGGTGCGGTGTACGTTGGATTGACCCTGCTGGCGGCCTTGGTAGGGCCGTTGCCTACGCTCATTCTCTTTCTGCCCGTGTGCGTTATCGCCGCGAGCGAGCTGCACAACCTGTTGCACTTCACCCCTGACACGGGGCGCATGCGCTGCATGGTCATCGCAGGCATTGCGTACAGTTTGATCGCCGGGAACAGCTTGGCGCCGTTCGACCTGACCGGAGCCGTCGTTGCGATAGGCCTGCTGCTGCTCGTATTCGTCTCGGTGGCCATGCTGCTTTCGCGTAATCCACCTGACCCGGGAAAAGAGCTGGGCATCGACTTACTGATGATCGCCCTTGTGGCGGTGCCATTCGCATTGCTCACCCATCTCGTGGCCATCGATCCACACTTGATGATCGGTATCATGATCCTGCTGTGGACGAATGAAACAGGCGCTTACCTCACGGGGAAATTCTTCGGGAAGCACAAGATGATACCGAGCATCAGTCCGAAGAAAACGTGGGAAGGACTGTTCGGTGGGATCGGGTTCACCGTTTTGTTCGCGTGGTTCCTCCACATGGCTTGGCCTGTTGTGGGGTTGGAACATTGGCTGGCCATCGCTGTGATCGTCGCGGTGCTGAGCACATTGGGCGATCTGCTCGAAAGTGCCCTGAAGCGTGCACGCGGGGTGAAGGATGCAGGTGATCTGCTCCCCGGCCATGGAGGAATACTGGACCGTTTCGATGGTCTTTTGCTTGTTGCCCCAGGCGTATGGGCGTACCTGCTGTTTGTGCTCTGACACCGCTCGGGGAGGCTTCTATCTTCGGCCGCAGAATGAGGTATGCTCCTCGACCGCACCTCAGCCATCCAATGTATCTGCACCGAGAAGGAACGCCCACGCTGCTCATCAGCCTTGCGCTTTCCTGCTTCATCCTGTTCGCGGTCTGGAATTGGCCCGTGCTGCCCTTCGCTATCAGCGTCCTGTTGAGCGCGGCGATAGTCGTCGTGTTTCTCATAATCGTGTGGTTCTTCCGGGTGCCGCGCCGCACGCGGACCTCCGACGACCGTTCGATCCATGCCCCGGCCGACGGCAAGGTGGTGGCCATTGAAGAGGTGATGGAAACTGAGACGTTGGGCGACCGGCGTCGTCAGGTCAGCATTTTCATGAGCCCATTGAACGTGCACGTGAACTGGTATCCGTTCAACGGCACCACCACGTACTACAAGTACCATCCTGGTAAGTATTTGGTGGCTTGGCATCCGAAGAGCAGTACCGAGAACGAACGAAGCACGGTGGTGGTTGAGCACCCGCGCTACGGCAAAGTGCTCATGCGCCAAATAGCAGGTGCGTTGGCACGTCGCATTTGCACGTATGCCCGCGAGGGTCAGCCCTCGCAATTGGGCAAGGAGTTCGGCTTCATCAAGTTCGGCAGCCGCGTGGACGTATTGCTGCCGCTCGATGCGGAAGTCACGGTGAAGCTGGGCGACAAAGTGAGCGGCTCGGTTTCGGTAATTGCCAGATTCAAGTAGAACGCCATGAAGAATATCGTCACGATCCTGGTCACGGTTTTGGTCGTGGTCCTTGCGGCCTATGGGATCAAATCGTTGATGGGGGAGAAAAAAGCGGTAGACCCAATGACCGCGGTTGTAGGAGAGGCTTCTCCTGAAAAGGACCCGAACAAGCCACCAGCTGACCTAGTGATGGGTGATCCGTTGGATGGTAGCGGTTTGAAGTTCGACGGGGTTTACCGTGCGCAGGTGGGTGACGCGAATTATTACATGCGGTTCTTCCCCGCAGGACATGTTGCCATGATCGGTGGACCGGAGCAGAAGAAGGGCTACTCGTTGCGCACGGCGCTCACGGCCTCCGTTCTTGGACAGCGGAACATCGGCCTATATAACGTGCCGGTGCAATGGCGTGGCGACAGTCTGCATATCATCACGAAGGGAACGAAAGGCGACATCCTTTACAGTTGCAAGGTGGAAACGCCGGAGAAGCTCATGGTGCTCAAGGAGAGCAAGGCCAACGGCAAAAAGGCAGTATTGGACTATCGGTTCGAAGTGGACGGCACCCCGTTCTAAGCCAACAGTGGGATCAGTTCATTGAGACGCCTGAGCCGGTTGGTCGCTTCAACACCCACGTGCTTGTCATCCGGGTCGAACAGCAGCTGATCCATACCGGCGGAGCGTGCACCATGGATATCGGCCTTCACGTCATCGCCGATCATGGCACTTTCAGAAGCGGCCGCTCGCGCTTTGTTGAGGGCATATTGGAAGATCCGCGGTTCGGGTTTGCGGGCCCCGGCCTTTTCCGAAGTGACGATGCAGTCGAAGTAGCTGACGAGTCCGCTGCTCTTGAGCTTGATGTGCTGTGTTTCCTGGAATCCGTTGGTGATGATGTGCAGCGTGCATTTCCCCTTCACGTGTTCCAGCACTTCGAGCGCGCCCGGCATCAAAGCCGTACGCTGCGGGCAACGTTCGATGTAGAGGTGGCTCATCGTTCGCACCAGCTTGTCATTCTTCACGCCGAACTGCAGTAAGGTGTTGCGGAAGCGCAGCACACGCAGCACTTCCTTGTCCATGCCGTTCACAGCGTACTGCGCCCAGAGCGCTGCGTTGATCTCTTCGTACGCGGCAATGAACTCCGACTTGTCCGGCAACCCATGGGAGGCTAGTTCCAGTTCCGCGTGCAGCTCTTCGAGCGTTGCACGTGAGTTCGTGCGGAAGTCCCAGAGAGTGTGGTCGAGGTCGAAGAAGAGGTGGCGGTAACGCATCACTGACCGATCCTCCAGAATACGCTCAAGAGAACGCTCCAAACGGCCACGGAACCGATCAATGCGGGTATCGTACGCCGATCGTGCTTGAAGTACTTGGCCGCCAGAACGGAGCCCACCGGAATGGAGATGAAGGGCAGCACGGCCACAATACCGAGCAGCCCATGCCCGCGTTTCATGCGCACAACGAATTTGTTGAAGCGTGTGAACACCTTGTTGCGGATGCCCGAGGCAAGCTGCTTCCGCACTGCCCGCAATCGTGCGCGTTCCATCAGCCAGGCACTGATGCGGTAGAACACCAGCGTGCCCAAGCAACCGCCAACGAAAGACCAGAGCACGGCGCCACCGAACTTGCCATCAAGCATGTACGCGATCCACGGCGCGAACAGGAACTTCACCATACCGCTACCGATCACCAACAGAATCTCGCCAACGTTGAGCATGGCGGATCAGAGCTTGGTGCCGTAGGCCAGGTCACCGGCATCGCCCAGGCCGGGAACGATGTAGGCTTGGGCTGTCATTTCCTCATCCACGGCACCGGTCCAGTGATGCGTTCCAGCGGGCATATGCGCTTTCAAGTACTCCATGCCCTCTGCACTGGCAATGGCTGAAACAATGTGTAGTGCCTTCGGTTTTCCCAAACGGAGCAAGGCACGGTACACCAGCAACATGCTGCGACCGGTTGCGAGCATCGGGTCGGCAATGATCAACGTACGCCCTTCGATGGACGGGCTGCTGAGGTATTCCACTTCAACATCGAAACCATCCTCGCCCTTCCGGTGTTTGCGGTAAGCGCTGATGAACGCACTGTCTGCGCGGTCGAAGTAGTTGAGCATGCCTTGATGCAGCGGTAAGCCGGCGCGCAGGATCGTTGCGATCACGGGTTGTTCAGTCAACAACGTTGTGCGTGCCACGCCCAGCGGTGACGTCACTTCACGTTCTTCGAAGTCCAAGGTCTTGCTCAACTCGAGTGCGATGCACTCGCCAATGCGTTCCAAATTGCGGCGGAATCGCATGCTGTCCTTCTGCACATGCTCATCGCGTAGCTCGGCCAGGAAGTGGTTCGCAATACTGTTCGTCCGTGAAAGTTCCACCACCATGGGTTCAGCGCTTGAAGGGCTTGAGCCAGAACGGGAGATCGTTCTTGCTCAGGCGTAAATATACCGTGGGCTTTGCCCCGAAGCCTTCGTAGAACCGCGCGGTGCCTTGGTGTTCGCTGCCCGCAAAGTCCATCAGTGCCGAAACGGAGCAAGCGTGCTCCAGCCCCACGTCGACCAAATGGAACATGGCGTTCAAGCTGCGGCCCTTGTCATCACTGGCGCTTTTCAGCAGGACGGTACGCCCTTGCCAATGCACGAACGCCGCGCCAGCCCTCCATTCGCCCTGTTCGTCGCGGATGCCGATGATGTCCACCTCGCCGTGGTCGTTTCCTGCTTGTAGCAAGGATGCCATGCTGCGCAGTCCGTGCGCATCGATGCCCTTGAAACGCTCCGCCGTGGTACGGATGAAAAGATCCGAAAAGGACCGGGGGTCCATGGAATGTGTTCGTGACGTCAAGTGTTCCCGGCCTTCAACACATTGCGTTCATGGCCCTTGGAATAGTTCGCGCGCACGTTCTTGATGCCCCCGGACAGGTCAAGAATGCTGTCAGGATGTTCGGTGGAAGTCCAGCCACTTACTTGCGTTGCGGGCATGCCTTGGTTGACAGATATCTCCGCCAAGCGGAAGTGCTTTGGTACTGCTGAGAGGAACGACGACGAGATCCCTGTGGTGATCGGTTGCATTGAGAACACACCCAACTGCTGAAGTCCGAAAGGTTGAAAGAGATAGCGAAAGCCGAATTTCCTGCGCCAGGTCAAGGGCATCATGGCGCCGTTCGCATCATCCACCAGTGCTTCCCATCCGGGACTGGCCACATCGAGCACATGGCTCAAGGCGTACCACAGTTTGTTCGGGCATGCAAGCAGCTTGCGGTCCCATTCCGCCTTATCGATATCCGCATGGCGCACATAGCGGATCATGGCTTCGCGTATTGCGTGATCTCTTTGATCGCATCGCGCCAGCCCTTCGCTTCCAGGTGGTCGCTTAGGAAGCTCTCGTGCCATAAGCCGATGAACGTGCCTTGGACTGCCCGCACTTTGTCCACTATCCATTTCGCCGCTTGCACACCTTCCGCAGGTGTGAGCTTCAGTTTGTTGCGGAGCGTATTGTCCATCACCGTGTGTGGCCAGATCTCAAGGTCGGTGGGTTGGTCGTTCTTCAGATCGTACCAGGTGAAAGGTGTGCAGGTACCCGCGCGGAAGCCCAGCTCGTCATGCAGCCCCATGCTATGGTCCTCGCGGAAACCCAACCGCTGCAAGTGGGGGTACGGCGCTCCTTTGTGTATGCGCAGGAAATGCTGCCGCGAAAGGTCCACCGGTGCTTCCCGAACGGCCGCGAGCTGTATGCGCTGCTGTTCGATCAATGCCGGATCAGTGAGACTATCGTATGACGGATGAATGCCTATCTCTGCCCAATGCGACGTTTCCTTGATGCGCTGGGCCAGTAGGGGGAAGGCTGTCGGCACGGCGTGGTCATGTTCGCCCCGTTCACTGATCAACCAGAAAACGATCCGTCGATCGGCAAGGCCTTCGGTCCATCGGCCGGTCTCTCCGTATACGTCGAACGGATCCGGCGACTTTCCGGAAAGTACGTCACGACGTGCCTTCATTTCACCGGTGCGGTTCTCCAACATTGCTCGTGCATGCGCACCGGCCACACGCCACCACGACCGGCCGAGATAGGCGAATCCATTGTCCACATCCATCGTGAAGACGTGGCTGTACTTCCTGTTGGGCAATGGAACACGTTCGTCGCGCTCGCGCCAAGAGCGCGCGAACCAAAGTGCCCACTCGTCAACAACAGGCACATCGAGAAAGCCGTGCCGCGCAGCAAAGAGATCGTTCGTTCTGACACGGCCGTGTTCGTCGGTCGCGTCGATGGCGTGCTCTTCCATGCGCGATAGCATCCAGAAAGCGGCGGCGAAAACGTCGAATGCTGTATCGCCTGTAGCAGTCGGGAAGAGGGCATGCTGGCCGGGTACGCGGGTCACTTGCGGGTCGACCGAGCGCAGGTGTGTTTCGTGAAGAAGTCCTTCGGGATGCACACGGAAGACGTCCGATAGTTCAGCCGTCCCATAGAGGAGCCGCAAACCGTCCGTTGCACGAAGTGTTTCCTGATCATCGACCCACTCTACACTCCAGCCCAACATGCGCTCCAGCACATGGCCGATGATATAACGCGCCCGAGGCGATGACTGCTCGATATGGACGAAGACGGGTTGCAAATGCGGGGGCTCGGACAATGTTAACGATGCCCCGCGCCACGGTCGTGCATCAACCAAGGTCCTTCACCAACACTTCGCACACACGCTGTGCGGCACGACCATCGCCGAAGAGCGGCGGGCTGGCTGGTATTCCTTGGCTGAGGAACCGGTCCGTAGCTGCGGCGATCCAGTTGGCATCGGCCCCAGCGAGGACGGCATGGCCGTGCTCCACCAATTCCACCCATTCCGTTTCGGGCCGGAGGATCACACAGGGTTTGTTGAAGAAGAAGGCTTCTTTCTGCACGCCGCCGCTGTCGGTAAATACCAACCGGGCATTGCGCTCCAGTTCGATCATGTCGAGGAAGCCTACAGGTGGGATCAAGTGCATACGCTTCGACCCCTCAACCGCCGTCCGCAAGTTGGGGTCCAGCACGGAGTCCATGCACTTGCGCAAGCGGGGATGCACTGGTAGCACCAAGGGTAGCTGGTGCTTTTCCGCCACGGAGAGCAGGGCTTGGAAGATCGCGTTCATGTGCTCGGGCACATCGGTGTTGTGGTCGCGATGGATCGTGGCCTGGGCGAAGCCATCCTTCGTTAATCCAAGATCGCCAAGGACACTGCTCTGCTTACTAGCGAGATCCGCGAAATGCATGCTGTTGTCGAACATCACATCGCCGACCATGTGGACGGCTGGGGCATTGATGTTCGGCTTCGCCGTGCCGTGATGAACGATGCCTTCGCGCTCCAGATTCTTCACGGCGGTTTCCGTCGGACAGAACAGCCAAGTGCTGCAGTGGTCGCACGTGATCCGATTGATCTCCTCGGGCATCGCTTTGTTCCAGGACCGAAGACCAGCCTCCAAATGGGCAACGGGTATGTGCAGCTTGGCAGCGGCCACGGCACCGGCGAGAGTGCTGTTGGTATCGCCGTAAAGCAGCACCACATCGGGCCTGTACTTGAGCAACTGCGCTTCGACGCCGTCGATCATACGGGCGGTTTGGGCGCCGTGGCCGCCCGACCCCGCGTTAAGCTGCACGTCGGCTCCGGGAATGCCCAGTTCCCGGAAGAAGACCTCGCTCATATTGTCGTCGTAGTGCTGCCCGGTATGTAGGGATCGTTTCGCCGATGGCGCCGACAAAACTGTTCGCAATGGCCCTGCTGATAGCAGCAGCCTTGATGATCTGGGGCCGCGCCCCGACAACCGTCAGTAGTTTGATCGCAGCTGCCATAGGTTAGAGCATACCGTTGTCCGCGAAACTGAAGTAGCCGGTCTCCGTCACGATCAAGTGGTCCTGCACGGTGATGTCCAGTAGTCTGGCACCTTCCACAAGTTTCTTGGTAAGGGCGATGTCCTCGGAGCTCGGGCGAAGCTGACCGCTGGGGTGATTGTGCGAGAGCACGATGCTCGCGGCCCGGCGATCCAGGGCTTCCTTGAAAATGCGCTTGGGATCGGCGACTGTCCCGTGCATGCCACCGTCGCTCACCATGCACTTGTCGGTGATGCGGTTCCCGCGGTCCAGGATCAACAGCCAGAACTGCTCATTCGCAAGATCGGCCATTACCGGCCTGAGTTCCTCATAGGCATCCTTGCTACTTGCGATCATTCGGCGTTCCGGACCGGCTTGCTCGCGCCTGCGCCGCCCAAGCTCCAAAGCGGCGGCGATCGTAATGGCCTTCGCTTCACCCATGCCGTGGGTCTTCATCAGGTCGGCCACGCTCATGCGCCCGAGGCGCCCAAGGTCGTTCCCGCCTGCGCGAAGGATCTCACGACCCATTTCGAGGGCGTTCATCTTGGGTGTGCCGGTCCGGATCAGGATGGCCAGCAGTTCGGCATCGCTCAGCGCTTGGGGTCCTTGTGCCATCAGCCGTTCGCGCGGGCGATCGTCTTTGGCCCATTCGCGAATGGTGGGGCGGAAGTTCTCTTGCTCGGAGTCCATGCGGGGCGATCAGGAAGGGCCGGGTAGGCTGCAAATGAAACAGGTCCCCGTTGCGGAGGACCTGTTCGATGGGAAAGTTGTGCGGGCTTACTTCAGGCTGGCGACGTGCTTGGTAAGGCTGCTCTTGAGGTTGGCCGCCTTGTTCTTGTGGATAACGCTGGTCTTGGCCAGCTTATCCAACATGCTGCTCACCTCGGGCAACAGCTTGGCTGCGGCCTTCTTGTCCGTAGATGCGCGCAGGTCGCGGACAGCGTTACGGGTGGTCTTGTGCTGGTAGCGGTTGCGTTCGTTACGGGTTTCCGTCTGGCGTACGCGCTTGAGGGCTGACTTGTGGTTGGCCATGGCCGTTCTATCGAAATGGGCCGCGAATATAGGCCTCGCCCGATAACGGCGGAACTGGCTTCAAAAGAAAAGTCCCGGTTGCCCGGGACTCTCCTTAACCACTGTCCGAAAATCGTTCAGTAAGCGAATTTCTCCTTGCCGCCCAGCATGTTGGTCACGGTCTTCAGCACGCACTTCAAGTCCAGCTTGAAGCTCCAGTTCTCCAGATACCACACATCCAGTTGGATGCGCTTCTCCATCAGTTCAGGGGTGTTCGTTTCGCCACGATAGCCGTTCACCTGTGCCCAGCCGGTAATGCCCGGGCGCACGAAGTGGCGCACCATGTATTTGTCCACGATGTCGCGGTAACGATCGTTGAGGCGCACAGGGTGGGGGCGGGGCCCCACAACGCTCATTTGGCCGAACAACACGTTGATGAACTGCGGCATCTCGTCCAAGTTGCTCTTCCGCAGGAAGGCACCCACGCGGGTAACACGTGGGTCGTTCTTGGTGGCTTGCTTGCTGTTGGCTTCGGCGTTCATGCGCATGCTGCGGAACTTCCAGCACACGAACGGATGGTTGTCGCGGCCAAGCCTCTTCTGCTTGAAGAACACCGGACCCCGGCCGCTCAACTTCACCATGATCGCCAAGATTGGGAAGAGCCATGTGAAGATCAGCGTGATCACCAAGAAGGAGAACACGATATCGAAGGCACGTTTGATCGTGCGGTTGCGGGCGATATCCAGAGGTTCGCGGCGCAGGGCCCCGGTGGGCACTGATCCGTGGAACTCCAAGCTGGTGGTCTTCACCACCGGAATGAAGCTCTCGGCGCTGGGGATCACCCGGAAGCGGATCGTATGGCTTTCGCAGAACTCCATGAGTTCCGTGATCTCGTTGCGTTGGGTACCCGGCAACGCGCAGTAAACGATGTCGATGCGGTTGCGTAGGATGAACTTCCGCGCTTCAGCAACGGTGCCCATGCGCTTGCTCTTCAGTTCCCCTTTCGGCTCCACATCGCTGAACAAGCCACGAAAGCGGTAGCCGCGCACGGTCTGGTCTTCGCAATAGCGCTGGATCTCCTCAGCAGCTGGGCCTTCGCCCACGATCACCAGATCCTTGACGGCGGTAAGCGGGTCCAGCTGGAGCACCTTCACCAAACCGTTCTGCACTTGGAGCAGTGGCCTACGGCCATTGCGCAGCGCAGTGCCGAGTTCGGTGCTGGCGGTTTGCAGGATCGAGCGTTCGCGTGGTGCGCCGCCCAGGCCTGGCTTATCGTCGGAGGAGAGCATGTTCTTCTGAAGGAATGTGTTGGGTCTTGGTCAGGTCCTTTCGGAAGAGCGAGGGGCGAATGTAGAGGGGTGTGTGGGCGATGTCAACATTCGTCGGAAGAATTCGCTGATTCGTCGAAGGGTGAGCTTGTTTGAACCTTTCGGACACATTCGAGGCGTCGAGGTCACTAGCGGAGTTTTGTCAGGTCATCATCCTTTCACAAGTGCTTTCAGGAACATGGACAGGAAGATGCTATTGGTGATGAAGTACCGCTTCCACAGTCGGCGCGGCTCCAGCGCCAAGCGGTACAGCCACTCCAAGCTCAGGGTGCGCATCCATTTGGGCGCGCGGCTGTCCACACCTGCGTAAAGCAGGAAGGCTCCGCCCAATCCGAGCATCACGCCGTTGACTTTGCCTTTCATGGCCGCCATCCAGCGTTCCTGCTTCGGGCAGCCCAAGGCCACCATGATGATGTGCGCACCGAGGGCGTTGATGCGCGCAGCGGTTTCATCCATCTCCGCTGAAGTGAGCTGCCTGAACGGAGGCGACTCATGGCCCACGATCGGTGATCGCGCGTGCTCCTTGACCGTTCGCGCGATGATCGTGTCCAGCACTTCCTGTTTGCCGCCGTACAAGTAGACCCCAAGGCCCTTGCGCTCCGCTTCTTCTAAGAGCGCCGGCATCAGATCATTCCCCGCTACGCGTTCCTGCTTCACCTTGGCCAGCCACTGCATGCTGTAGAGGATGGGCATACCATCGGCTGTGGCCATATCGGCCTTGTTGACGACAGCATTGAAGGAAGGTTCCCTTGCTTCAACGGCCATATGTGAATTCACACAGCAGACATAGCTGCTTTGGTGCCTGCTGCCCAATGAGCAGATGGCTTGTATGTGCTCCGCGAAGCTGCCCATGGAAATCTCCACGTTGATCACCCGCCGTTTCGCCAGCATGTTCAGCCTTTGTGATCGGCGGGTTTCATGCGGACGTCCTTCAAGGTATGCGCCACGATGCGCTCGCTGCCGTTGTCGTACCACCGCACCATGGCCTCGGCACCTTGCTCCAAGCTCCATGGGGCCTCGCCGAACGCGGCGACGGTCTTGTCCATGGGTGTGATGTAATCGCTCACCATGCTCCGGTAACGCCCGGTGGTGATGGGGAACGGAATGTGGAGGAACTTCAACACATCGCCGCCGAGGGCGATGGTGCGTACCAACCATGTGGGGATGTAGCGCACCGGTTTGCCCACCAACTTCCGGCTGATGGCATCCACCCACAAGCGCAGGTCCATGGGTTGGTCGCCCACATAGAACACTTGGCCGTTCACTTTATCCAACGGGGCATTCAGCATCTGCTCGATCTGCCACACCACGTTGCCTACATAGCCGTAGCTGCGCACCACCTTCTTCTTGCTCGGATGGAAGTACAGGCCTTTGCGCATCACCTTGAACATGATATCGCGGTAGCGCAAACTCCACGGCCCCCAAATCGTTGTGGGGCGGATGATGGTCCATGCGCACTGCAATCCGGCTTCGCGCGTGTGCATCTCCGTGAGCCGCTTCGTTTCGCCGTAGAGCGTGAAGGGTTTGAAATCAAGATCGTGCTTGGGCTGGTAACCGGCCTCGCAAACGAACTGTGTGCTGGTGACGATGATGCGCTGGATGGAGGGGAACTCCTTCACCACTTCCAAGGAGCGTTTCGTGCCGTCGTGGTTCTGCTGGTAGGCGGCGATGTCGTTCGGCTCGTCTGTGTCGGCGCGGGCTGCCAAATGCACTACGTGTGTTGGTTGGAACTCGGTGAAGAGCGTGCGCATGGTTGCACTGTCCATGATGTCGCACATGCGCCAGAAGACATTGTGCGCGGGATCGAGCGGTTTGTTCCAATCGAGGTTCAACAGCGGGATGTTGCGCTGCTTGAAGTGCTCAATGACGTTGGTCCCTATGAACCCTGAACCACCTGTGACAAGTAACCGCATGCTCATTTCCGATCGTGCTCACAGACGCTCGCGAGAGCATCTTCCATGTTGCGATGAAAGGCCTCTAACGTGAACTTGCTCGCGAAGATGCGTCGGCCTTCTTCACCCATCGTTTTGCGCATCGCCGGATCGCGGATCAGCAGCAGCAGGTGCTGCGCCACCGCCTGCGGATCCTGCACGGGAACGAGAAAGCCGCTCTTGCCGTCGTCCACCACACTGGGAATGCCGCGCCAGCGCGTGCTTACCACGGGTTTGCCGAACTGCATGGCCTCGGCGATCACCAAGCCGAAGCTCTCCGCCTCGAAGTAGCTGGGGAAACAAAAAATGTCGCACCCGGCGAAGTGCTTCCACTTGTCCTCGCCGCTCTTCACGCCGAGGAATTCCACGCGACCGGTCAAGCCCTGCTGTTGAACGAACCGCTCGCACTCGGTTTGGAAAGAGGCATCACCCCACTTGCCCATCAGTTCGAGGGTTGCCGGTGGTTCTTCCTTGGCCACTTGCGCAAAGGCTTCGAGCAAGACACGCACGCCCTTGCTCGGGATCAGCACGCCGGTGAAGAGGATACGCACCGGTTCGCCGTTGTCGGCGGTGCGCTCCTGCACCTTGCCGCGCATGTCGTCAATTCCGTTGGGCACCACCACACTCCGCTTGGCGCCGAGCGCAACGCCATCGTCCGGATTGAGGTCGCTGGTGCGGATGGCAAGGGCATGACGGCGATACGCGAGATCGAACAGGGGCCTGAACAAAGACGGAAGCCTTGGCCTGAAGACGCTGACACCGCCCGCATGGAAGTGGAAGACCGTGTAGCGGAACAGCCAACGCGTGGCGCATAGCAGAACAATGTCGCGCAGCACCGGCACCATGTTGGGCCCGCTGGGCGGGTAGTAGAGCACGGGCGTGCCATAGCGCACCCGTGCCAACCAGACTTTCAGAATGGTGGTGAAGAGCACCCACACTTTCTTGATCCCGAATTTGCCAACGTTCTGCATGTCGTCGCTGAAGGCCAGCCGCACGTGGAACAGTTGTATGCGCTGGAACTGTCCTTCCAAGAGCTTCTCGATCATTACCGCCTGCCCACCGAACGGCGGCGGCGTTTGTCCAACGACCAGAATGCGCAAAGGGGTTGAGGCCACGGGCCGAAACTACCGGCAGGGGTTGGGGCTACTGCCCGGTTGCCGGACCTTGGATCAACGTCGGGGTGTGGAGGGAGGATGTGTAACTCCAATACAATCGTGCGCTCATCGACCCCCTGCCGTCGTTCGTCGAGAATATTGAACAAGGGGCTTGCGCCCGGGGTTGAAGGTCCCAGACGATCACCCCCATGCTCCTGAAATCGACCCGAACGATCCTTGTTGCCAGCCTCACTTGGGCGGCCTCCTTCACCGCCAACGCAACCAACTATTACATCAGCGCCGATGGCAACGATGCCAACACCGGCACCAGCCAAGCGCAGGCTTGGAAGACCATCGGGCGGATGACCCAGAGCATCTTCAGCCTGCAGCCAGGCGACCAGATCCTGTTCGAGCGCGGGGGTACTTACTCCGGAAAGTTGGAGATCCCTTTGAGCGGTACGGCGGCACAGCCGATCAAAGATCGGGGCATATGGCGCTGGCAATGCGCCGATCATCAGCGGCGGTATCGATGTGCCCACGTGGACCGTTCACCAAGGCAACATCTGGAAGGCGACCGTTACCGAGGACGTGAAGTTCCTCTTCAGCGGCGGGCAATTGCAGACGTTGGCCCGCTACCCGAACACCGGTTGGTTGCGCAACGACGATGGCAGCGCGACACACATCACCGACGCCGCTCTTACCCAGCCCAATGGTCATTGGGTGGGCGCGCAACTGGTCGTGCGCAGCAGCAATTGGAGTTACGACACGCCGATCATCAGCGGCCACACTGGCACCACCATCACCTTCCCGACGGTCTTCAGCAACCTCGCGCAGTTAGATTGGGGCTACTTCCTACAGAACAAACTGAGGAACTGGACAGTCCGGGTGAGTGGTACTACAGCGCCAGCGATGACCAACTGTATTTCCAAGCACCCTCAAATGCCGACCCCAATGTGCTGAACGTGAAGGCGGCCGTGAAGCCGCACGGGGTATACGTTCATTGGAACGTTCACCACATCAAGGTACAGGACCTCGACTTCCGCTACCAGACCGAGGCCAGCGTGATGAACAGCGGCGGCTACAATGTGACGGTGCAGGACTGCCACTTCACGGATACTTACAAAGGCATCCACAGTTTCGGTCACGACGGCCTCTTCACCGGCAATACGATCGAGCACACGTTCGCCACGGCGGCGCACATCATGGAGGACGATGCGGTGATCAGCAACAACACCTTCCAAGATGTGGCCCTCTATCCCGGTCTCGGCGAAACCACTTGGGGCTATATGGGCCTTCGTGTGAACGGCCAGAGCTACACGGTGTCGAACAACAGCTTCAACAACATCGGCTACATCGCGATCAATCCTGAGGGCAGTGGCACCATCGAGAAGAACTTCGTGAGCCAAGCCATGGCCACCTTGAACGATGGTGGAGGCATCGCCTTCGACAATGCGGATGGCCTCATCATCCAGGATAACATCATCACCGACCTGATCGGTAACTTGGAAAGCAGCGCGCCTGATTTTGACAACTACGTGCCGATCAACCACGGGATCTACTTCGGCAACACCTCGATTAAGAACACGATCGTGCGCCGCAACACCGTTTCGAAGTGCGCGGGCAGCGGTATCCACGTGGACCATACCATGGTGAGCGTGAACAACCAGATCAAGGACAACGTGCTCTACGACAACGAGATCCAGATGAGCATCAGCGACGCGAGCAATAACACGGGGCCCGGCGCGCAACCGCCTTATTACGTGGCCAACTTCAACGATGTGTACAGCGGCAATATCATGTACTGCCTGAAGGACGAACAACTGTGCTTGTGGATGTACAACACGCACAGCACAGCGCCGGTGGACTTCGGCACCTTTACCAACAACTACTACTTCAACCCGTGGGACGAGATCGCGATCGTGATCCACAACACGGTGGCACCTTGGCACAAACGCTTCAGCCTCGCGCGTTGGCAGGCCGAGCGCGGCGAGGATGTCGGTAGCACCATCAGTCCGTTGCACCTGAACAAGTACGAAGTGCTGAGCGTGATCGGCAACAACCTCACACCCAACGGCGGCTTCGATAGCAACGTGAGCGGCTGGGGCGGCTGGCCCACCAACGCGCAGCTCACACAGGACTACACCTACTTGGACAACGGCGCGTGCAAGATCAACTTCCCCAACGGCACCATGTACCCGACGTTCGGCCTGCGCCACAGCACCACGGTGAACATCATCAGCGGCAACTGGTACCGCATGAAGTTCAGCTTGCAAAGCACCACCGACGGTGAAGTGAAAGCCGGGTTCAAGACCCTGAGCCAGGAGACCGGTCCGGACATGTACGGTAGCAAGTACATCCCTTTCGGTCCCGTTCGCCGCGACGTGGAGATGATCTTCCAATGCAACCAGACGGAGCCCGGATACAGCCGCTTCGACAACATTTGGCAGGAGCCGGTGTACTGGTTGGACAACGTGGAGCTTGAACGTGTCACCGTGCAGGAAGTGGATCCGTACGTGGATCATGTGCTGATGTACAACAACCAGAGCACAGCGCAGGACTTCCCACTCACCGGCTGCTGGGCCGAGGTGGACGGAACGTTGCACAGTGGCTCCATCACCATCGCCGCATTCCAAGGCGTGGTGCTGGTGCGACAGGACGACGCGATGTGCGGATTGAGCACGGGTGTGGATGATGAAGCACCAACGACGACGAACGATGTGCGGGTCTTCCCGAACCCGATCAACGCCGGCGGCTTGCTGCAGTTCACCCAGCCGTTGGAACAATCCACGCGGTTTGACCTGGTCGATGCGCAAGGCCGCATCATGTTGAGCGAGCAACTTTCCGCCGGTACCAAACAACTGACCTTGGACAGTAATATGGCACGCGGTGCGTACATCTTGCTGCTGACATCTGCTGAAGGCAGCAAGCGGGATCGGTTGGTATTGCAGTAGGTTTTCCTCCATCCAGACATGGAGCCCCGACTTGTCGGGGCTTCATGTTTTCTTAACCTTGGAAGATGAATTGCCGTTCAACGCTTCCCCCTTAACTCGACCCGATTGGATCTGCCAAGAGATTTTCAACCCCGGCGCGTGCTGCGTATGCTGCTCGCCATTGTTACCGGGCTGTTGTGCATGCACTTGTTCTTATTGTGGCTGCGCGAAGGCTTGGGCATGGAGGCCCGTGCACTCACCATGTTGTTCGATCTGGATCACGAGGCGAACATCCCAACACTTTTCTCCGTGCTGCTCTTCGCGTCGGCCGGGGTTCTCTTGTTGATCTCGTACCGCACCGTCTTGCACGCAGGTCGTCGCCAGTGGCAATGGCGCCTGCTGGCCTTCATCTTTTTCTTCCTAGCGCTTGATGAAGGCAGCCAGATCCACGAGAAGTGCATTGAAGCGGTACATCGCCTGATGGGTGGTATCCCCCATGCTTCGCTCACCTACGCATGGGTGATCCCTTACGGTTTGGCGGTCGTGGGCCTTGCTTTGGTCATGGCGCCGTTCCTGTTGAAGCTGCGCAAGCGCACCTTGTGGCTGTTCATCATCTCGGCCGCTGTGTATGTCGGCGGTGCGTTGATCACCGAGATGCTGCAGGGCGCAGCTACGGTTGATGGTGGTGAAACAAGCCTCCTTTACCTCCTGCTGAACACCAAGGAGGAAACGTTGGAGATGATCGGCCTCGCGCTATTCAACTACGCCTTACTCGATCACCTTTCGGGTGGGCACACGACGCTCACGCTGAGCCTTTCGCCGGATCCATAGGCCGGGGAAGGATCCGCGCCGGATTGCCCACGGCGATGTGTTGTGACGGGACATCCTTCAGTACCACGGCACCGGCCCCGATAGCAACATCATTGCCGATAGTTATGGGTCCGATGATCACCGCGTTCGCGCCGATGTCGACCCGGTCGCCGAAGCGCGGACTGCGACTGTACGTGCCGTCCTTCAGTCGGCGGTTGCCGATGGTGGTGCTGTTGCGCACGGTGCAGTTGCTACCGAACACTGTGCCGTCATTGACGCATCAAGGCTTGGCCGTGATCGATACGGAAACCCGGACCGATGCGTGTTTTCCACGGAAGTTCAATGCCGAGGAACCACTCTACGGTGATGCGGTAGAGGATGAACAGCGGCAGGAAGAGGATGAAGGAAACGGTGCTCTGCCTGAGCAAGTGCAATGTGCGGAACCACAACATCACCAACACGCCTTTCGGGTTGCGCGCATTCGCGCGGCGGTCCTGTGCGATGTTCCAGATACTTGCCATGGCGCTTGCCGAAGTGGTCACTGTGTTGGCGAAGATGATACGCTGCGGTTGAACCACAGTTTCAGGAGTTTGGGCACGTGCAAGGCGATCGTAACGCATTGGGCCACCGCCGACCCGAACGCGTTCATGCCCACTGCGGCACTCAGCTTCCGGCGTTCGTCCAAGGTCTTCTTCAAGGGTATCGTCATGCTGGCACCACCTGCGCTGAAATTGGCCAATGCGCCCGGCAGGTAGAGGAAGCCGTCAGGGTCCTCGAGCCATGCTCGCAATGTCCAGTGATGATCGCCACCGATCTTCAGGTCGGTGCGGAACGGGCGATCGCGATAGAACGACCGGCGCACGAAAAAGCTCGGATGGTTCAACACCATCTCCCAGTACTTGAGCAGGAACCCGTTGCGCTTAGCATACTTCATCTTGCGACCGCCGCCTTCGTAATGGATCCATATGTCGCCATGCACGATGTTCGCGTGAGGCTGCGCCTGCACCGCTTCGATCACACGGCGAACGCTGTTCGGCTCGTACCAATCATCGGCGTTGATCAGCGCGATCCAATCACCGGTGCACAGCGCGACACCTTTGTTCATAGCGTCGTAGATCCCTTTGTCGCCTTCGCTCACCCAGTGGTCGATGCGGTCATCGTAGCTCTTCAACAGGTCCACCGTTCCATCGGTGCTACCGCCATCCACCACGATGTATTCGATGTTCGGATAGTCCTGCTCCAGCACGCTCTTGATGGTGCGCTCCAACGTGGCTGCACCATTGTACACCACCGTAACGATGCTCACCAACGGTCGACCGGGGGATCTCTCCCGCGACTTTCCCTGTGCGCGTGTTCCGCCGGTCATTCAGCAGCAGGTGTTACGGGTTCCCCGTTCAACAACCGATCGGGCCTAGTTATGAAGCGCTTGTCGACGGCGAGGTATGCAAGCATGGAGAAGAAGACCATGTGGCCGAGAAAAATGCCGTGGGCGAAGATGTCGATCTGGTATACGAAGAGGATGTAGATGAGTCCGGCGTAGATCGGGGCCTCGCTCAGGCCGTCGATATAGCGCTGCCGGTAATACTTGTACGCGACCCACATCAGCCAATAGAAAATGCCTAAGGCAATGATCCCTTGGCTCGTAAGGATCTCCAAGAACGTACTGTGCATGTGCAGGTTGTATGCGTCCTCTTCACCCCACAGGCGCGCAACTTCGTCCAGCTTACCGATCTTGTAGTGACCGTGATAGCTCAGGCCTTGCACCATACCACGGCGATCATGCATGGCCCAATCGGCCACAGCCTCCCAGATGTAAGTACGGCCATTGAAGGAGGTGACATCATCCTTGCTGACGCGACCGAGGATACTGGCGAAGAAGGGGAGGCTGAGAACGGTGTAAATGAGCAGCGCGAAGCTCATCATCAACGGCATGGTGAAGAGCGAGATCAAGTAGACACGCGCCGCTTTCATGGTCTTGAAGAGGAAGAGCACCGTGAAGAGCAGGAAGAGCATGAATGAGAGGCGGCTGTTGATGCTGAGCATCGCCCCGAGATTCAGCATGTACAGACCCCCGTAACCGAAAAACCGAAGTGGCCGAGAACCCATCTCGGCGAACTTGATGCGGAACAGCAGCATCATGTTCACGATGGCCACCAGGTGCGACCCGTCGTATATACCCGTTGCGAAAGGCAGGCTCACCCGGCCGGGGAAGCTGTGCATGAGGTTGCGTAGGCCCGCTGCATAACCGAGGTAATTGATGATGAGCAACGCCAACAGGCTGCGCAGGAAGAGCTCCGTGAAATCGAAATCCTCCGCAGCGCGGTTATAGATCAGAACGATCACCACCGCCGGGAAGGGTACCAACACCAAGAGTGATTGGCCAACGGTGTTCGGGAGCGTGAGGATGGGAACATGATGCACCAACAGGCCGATCCAATACATCAACACCAGCGATGCGATGTAGGCCATGGCCACCCAGAACACCCGATTGGTCATCGGTTGCAGCACGCGCTGGTACATGCGGTCGATGACCCAGAACAGGATTATCGCCAGGTAACCCAGCGATGCCGTGATGTACCCGATGGTCGGGCTCTGCTTCACGATCAGCCAGCACCCGATGCCATAGATGGGCAGGGCGGCAACGAACATGAAATTGATGAGCTTCCGCTTGCTGAGCACGGCTGTGAGTGGCTGCGGGCCAAGGTATCCTTCCCTCCAGCCGCTGCTCCCGTTCAGTAAAGCAGCGCGCTGACGATCGGCTGTTGGCTGCCGATCAATTGATGCCGAGTTTGCGCTGCAACTTGCCGAGGACGGGCGTAATGGCCTGATCGATCTCCTTGGGTAGCGCCTTTTTCAACTTGTTCTTCATGCGGCGCAGCATGCTCGGCTCGATGTACTTCTGGAAATATTCCAGATCGCGCTCCTTGTCGCACACCATGAAGGTCGGGTGTTTCAGCGGGAACGTCATTTCGCCTGCGGCGTCCTTGTTGCGCGGGTCCAAGTGGCTGCCCGTATGGGTGCTTCCATCGCCGAACCCGATGTTGCGTATCAGGTTCACGGTGGGGATGATGTTCATGCCACCGTGGACGATACGGCCGTAATCGAGCTGGAAGTCCCAGCTATGGATACGGCCATCCCAACTGCTTTCGAGCAAGTGCATGGCTTCGCGGGCCTCGCCCTTGTCGAGGAAGTGGCCGTTCAACAAACCGCCGTCGCGCAGCGCCGGCCAGTCGCTCATGTGCAGATCGTACTTGCGCCACATGCGGCGCCAACTGGCCCAGCCCCAATAGGCGCCATAGCCGTGGGCGCTGTAGTAGTAGCTCTCGTTGTTGCGTGCGGGCCACTCGGGCATGAGGTTGTTGCCCATGACGATCCAGATCCGCTCGTCGTCGCGGTAGCGCAGCAACATGTCCTGCGCGAACCAGAACCAAGAGAGCATCGGCTTGCAATCATCCTCCAAGATGATCCCTTCTTCCTCGTGCTCGAAGAACCATGTGATCGCCGCCGGGGGACCGAATTTCACGGTCTGGTTGGTTTCGCTGAAACGCGTTTTGAGTTCACAGGGCCAATCCACCAGCTTCACTAGGTCGCGTACCCGCTGCACCTCCTCACGTTCCTTATCGTTGCGTGCGCCATCGCAAGCGAAATACAAGCGTGGTGGTTTCGCAGCACGGATGCCCTCCATAACGGCCTTGCTCTCCTCGAACCGCTTGAAGGCGATGAAGAGGACCGCTGTGTTCAACGGACCCGGTGGTGTGAACGTGCTCATTCGTGGCGCTTCAGTGGTCCCAGCCCGTTGGGATCGCTCTCGAAGGTATTGGTGACCTTGTTCCGGTAGTACAGGTCGAAGTTGCGCAGCATGCCGATAGCATGGCGAGCAACTTCGCCGGGGCGGGCGAACTCGCCGACGAAACGGTATAGGAACAATTGCATTCGGTCGGCCCATCGTACGCTGATGTCCTGCACGATGTTGCCATGCCGATCGTGGGGAAGGATCTCGATGCAACCCGCTGCAAATGCCGTTGGCAACAGCATGTTGCTACCATGTACCCCGACCACCAGTTGGCTCTTGGCGTAGGCTTGGCACCACGTGCGTTCCATGGCCTCGTCCATCCGCGTTGTGCGCAGGTCGTCGGCCAGACTTCCGTAGCCGCCGTTCGTTGCGAGCCCTACCACGCTGAAGGTGCACTGCGGAACAGCTGCCTTGATCGCGCGCATGCTTCGGCGGATCATGCGGTCCTGAGCGGATACGAAGAGGCTCTTCGAGAGACCCTTCATGCCCAGGCGACCCATTGCACGCGAACAGAATTTGGCGAAGCCGTTGGCGAACCAGAGCCTGTCCTGCCGCGCTACGAACGTGATGTGCGGAGGACGTGCGCTGAACTCCTGCAGTCTGAAAGGGTGCAATACCGGTGTAGCGTTCTACGTCGATGTGTGTGAAATCAGGGTGGGCATAGCCACGCGCCATGTTCACTTCATCATACTCCACCAAGCGCTGTTGCACGAAGGTGTTGATGGCGATATGCCATGCTTGGCCTTGGCCCAGTTTCACATCAACGATCCACACCTCGGCACAGCCCTTCGGTTCCAGCCATGCGAACATGCGTGGCAAGAGCACCACAACCCCGTGATCCGGATAGTTGTCGATGTAGTGCTGCGCGTTGTAAAGTTTCAGCAGTACGTGCCCATAGAGGAAGTCGATCGTGTCGAGGATGATGATGCGCTTAGTCGGTCGCAGCACCTTGCGCTCGATTTTCACAGGAGCATCACTGCGGTTCTTGAAGGCGTTCAGCAAGGGACCGTACAACCAGCTTTCGGCGCCGAACGGATTGAAGAGGCGACCATCCGCTTTGCCGATGGCGATGGGATGATCCACCGAGAAGCCGACCGGAAAGTCGCGGAGAAAGTCGAGGCCACAGGTATTGCACCTGTGGTCGCCGAGGACGTGGGCGCCGGGGAAGAGCACACCATTGCAGGCGATGTCGCCGGACCCGCAAGAAGGACATACGAATGCGCGGTACTGCACCGGCTTCACGGGCACCAGATGGCGGTCGGCGGTAGCGTTCATCGCGCCCGGTGGAATTTCCAGAAACTGAATATGGCCTTCATCATCCAACCGAAGTTGGCGCGGGTATCCTTGAAGAACAGGTCCATGAGGAAGATGCTCACCGTAAAGGAAATGACCGATGCCCAGATGCTGCCGATGGAGCCCATGGAAGGTATCAACAGGTAGTTGATGCCGATGTTGAGCGACGCACCGACAACGGCCGTGATGAGCGAGTACTTGAACAAGCTCTCGTTGGTGATGAAGCTGGCTTTGCCCATGCCCATGTTGGTGAATAGCAGGCGGATACTGAACAAGCCCAACAGTACACCGGCAGGCCTGAATTCTTCACCGAAGTACCACGCCATGATCGGCTCTGCGAGCAGGAATAACGGAATGGCAGTGCAGAGGAACATGAGGAACATGAGGCGGTACTGGTTGAGCAACCGGTCCTCGTACTTCTCGCGGCTCTCCATTTTGGCCCGTGCGATCGCCGGTGCCAAACTCTTTTGGACGATCACCGGCAGGAAGCCCAGCGCTTCGATCATCTTCAGCGCTACGCTGTATTGTCCCACCTCCGCAAAGGCTTTTTCCTTGCCATAGTCGGGATGTTTCGCCAAGAGGTCGCCGATCATCACCTGGTCGATCTTGGCCTGCACGTATAACGCGATACCGAAGACGATCAAGGGCCAGCTTTGTTGCAGCAGATCCTTCAATAGGTCCTTGCTGTATTTCCAAGCCCGCCAAGTCGCGCCGCTGCGTTCATAGGCGATCAGGTAACCGCCGCTCAGCACCAGCATCTCCACTACGTAGCTCCAAGCGAACCAAGTGAGCGGTGCATCGATGGCGATGAGGAAGAACTTGTAACCCGCGCTGACCAATGCCTGAACAATGAGCACCAAGCTCGATGTACGGGCTTCCACGCGTGCTTGGTACCAGTACTCGATCACCACGAAGGGCTTGAGCAGCTCGGCGATAGCGATGATGCCCACGAGCATCAGCGTGTCGCTGTCCATCCCCTTCAAGAACCCGATGGCCGTTGTGAGAACGACCAGCAAGAGCGCCCCGATGAACTTGAGCATTGCCGAGGTACCTAGAAGGTCGTCGCGCCGTTCCGGTTTGCGCACGAGATCGCGCACCACGATCTCATCCAATCCCATGCTTGTCAGCGCGAAGAAGAGCCCCACGAAACCCGCGGCATAGCTCAATTGCCCGAAGTCCGTTGCTCCGAGTTTCTCGGTGACATACTTCGTGGTGATGAGCACCACGACCAGTCGAAGCACCTTTTCCACGAACATCCATGAGGTGTTCGCGAGGTACTTGCGCGCGCCTTCGCTTTTGAGCATCCGTGCGTGCGTGGCCCTTACTTGACGTAATAACCGTAGCCGCTGCTGTTGCCTTTGGCCACGTCGTTCAGCAACAGATCGATGCGTCCGAGCTTGCCGTTGGCATGCAGGCCGTTCACCAGACGCAGATCGCGGCGGTGCGTATGGCGCTCGCGTACCACGTACAGGGTAACGTCGATGTGGCGCATGAGGATCACGAATTCGCTGACCAAGCCCATGGGGCTGGCATCAATGATCACGTGATCGTAGCGTGCGCGCAGTTGTTTGAAGAACTCTTCCATGTGCGGGCTTTCGACCAGTTCCAGCGGATTCGGTGGTATGGGGCCGGCGGTGATCACATCCAAGCCCGGTATATCGGTGCGGCGGATCACACTGTCGAGAGCGGCATCGCCGATCAGGATGTTGCTCAGGCCCGGGCCATCCTTCAGTTCAAGCGTTTCCTGCACACGCGGGCGACGCATATCGGCATCCACCAGCACCGCACGTTTGCCGCTCAACGCCATCACCGTGGCCAAGTTGAGGGCGCAGAACGTTTTGCCTTCGCCACTGCTGCTGCTGGTGAAGCCCACGACCTGTCGCGGTGCATCGGCATTGAGGTATTGCAGGTTGATGCGCGCCGTGCGGAACGCCTCGGCCAACAGGCTCTTCGGCTCATCCATGGTAATGCGCTTGCGCTTGCTGCTCGGTATGGTGGCCAGCAGGGGTATCGGGCTCAATCGCTTCAGCTCGTCCTGATCAGCGATGGTGTCATTAAAGAAGTCACGGAGCAGGATGAACCCGATGGGAAGGATCAAGCCAAGCAGGAGCGCAGCTCCGAAAATGGTCTTCTTGTCCGGAGCGACCGGCCCACCACCGATCATACGGGCGGGATCCACCACGGTCTTATCCACTTGATCGGAGTTGATGGCGATCTGCGCCTCGTAGAGCTTCTCCATCAAATAGTTGTTGATGCTCTCCGTGAGTTCGTATTGATTGATCGCGATATCCTTCCGTTGCTGCTCTTTCGGCAACTGGCCCAGTTGCCAATTGGCTTGGCCGATGCGCTGATTGGCATCCTGCAACTCGATCTGCAATTTGCTCAACAGGTTCTTCGCACTGCCGATGATCTGCGCACGTCCGTCACGAATGGTCTTCATCAAGGCCAGGGTAGGGGCTGTCGGAGTTTTCTCGGTAACGCGGATCTGGCTCAGTCGATTGACGTTCTGGTTGTATCGGTCGATCAACGATTCCAGGCCGGGATCGCCCAAGTTCGCGGAGGAGGGGACCGTGCGATCGTCATCGGCCGACATGCCGTTGATCAGTTGCTCTTGCAGATACTGGATGCCCGTTCGCGCACGACTTTGTTGCTCTTGGTACCGGGCCATCTCATTGTAGAGCTGTTCAGCACGGCCGTCGCCTCCAACCGGACCGCTCTGGATCACGATATCGGTTGCGGCCTGCATTTCGGCCCGGGAGCGTTTCAACTGCGAATCGATGAACTCGATGGTGCGATTTCCCTTCTCGTTCTGTTTGTCCTGCTCGCTTTCGATATAGACCGCCATCAGCGTATTCAGGAAGTCCTTCTCCTTTTCCACTGCTTCGCCGGAAGTGCTGAGCATGACGATGTTGCTCTTCTCGCCCATGCTTTCGATACCAAGCTTTGCGCCGTAAGAATCAACAAGGCCTGTTAGACTGTTGATAAAGAAGAAATAATCCGTTTTCGGGTCGTACGGAAAGCTATCAGGGAACGAGATGGTGAACGCCAAGTGGGGCAATTTCACAGGCTCGCCGAATTTGCGCTCTTCCTTCACGCTGGCCAACGGATCGAACGCGTCCGTTACCACCCCTTTCACCGGATCATAGAGGTGGACATTCTTGCCTTCTGCGTTAACGGTGTAGGTTTTTGCAGCGCTGTTCACCTTAATGTGGATCGGGAGCCCGGTGTACTGGTGCACCGAGCTATCGAGTTTCACTTGGAACGGTGGGTAGTCGTACAGCTCACTGGTGAGGTAATTCTTCTTCGCCAAGTAACTGATGCCGAAAGGCAGGCGCTTCAGTGTTTTTTGCAGGATGTTCTGGCTGCGGAGTACGGCGATCTGGTCCTCGATGTCCGCGCTGTTGCGCAGGTAGCCTGTACCCTTGATGAATTCCTCGTTGCTCGCGCCGAAACTGTTACGGCTTTTCTCACTGAGCATGATGGATGCGCCGACGAGGTAGGACTTGGTCGTCGTCTTGTATTTCCAGACCGCACCGGCGGTGCACAAGCCGATCGTGATCAGGAACAACCACCACATGGCGGTCATCTTACCGAAGATGGCCCGCAAGTCGATAGTGTCGCCAGCGGTTTGTTGTTCCCTGCTCATGGGTTGGAATTCTGTACCACGGTTACGACAAGCGCCGCAGCGCTGATGGCCGCGAAAAGGATACCCAGTAGGTCGAGGTTCGATCGACCCACTTTCGCCCTCAATGTTGGAACGTACACCACATCCCCGGGCAGCAAATAGTAGTATTCGCTCGTGAGCACATCGGTGCTACCAAGGTCCACATAGATCGCTTGCACGCCTTTGTCGCTCTGGCGCATCAAGGTCACCTTCTCCTTGTCGCCGAACTCATTGGCACCACCGGCTTGCGCAAGGGCCTCCAGGATCGTGATCTGGTTGTTGTACACGAAGTACGTACCGGGGCGCTGCACATCGCCGAGCACGCTCACGCGGTAGCTCACCAGTTTCAGGATCACAGTAGCATTGGTGAAGATGTCATTGATCTTGCGCTGCACCAATTCCTGTGCTTCGCCCACGGTGAGGCCTTGCACCTTCACCTTGCCCACGCTTGGCAGTTGCACTTGACCGTTCTTATCCACGCTGTAGCCGTTCACGAAGAGCGCCGCTTCGTTGAGCCCAACGGATCCGTTGGCGCTTTCCACGTTGAAGAAGATCGACGTAGCGGCGTCCAGGCCCATCACGCGGATGCTCATCACATCGTTGACCTGGATGCGGTACTCGAACTTCTTGTTCTCGAACAGCTTGGCACCCTCGGTGCTCAGCGAATTGTCGCGCAGGTAGTTGATATCGCGGCGACCCACGCATGAGGCTAAACTCGCCATCACAAAAATGCCGAGCAGCCACTTCATTCCCTTCACTTCCATGATCCGTATGCTTTAGCCCGGTAAGAGGCCGTTTTTGGAGAAGGCGAAAGATACGTGCGCGACCCTGCCAAGGTTTCCGTTGGCGCCTTAAGCATAGGACCCGCGATGGACCGCGGAAGGCAATCGACAAGTACCCCTCCCGCGCGTACGGAAGCGCCCCGAGAGAGCGATCAGTTATTGAGCGACCCGACCGCTTCGTTGGGTCCGCCTGGTGTTGGTGGGGCCAGCGGCACCCAGGTGTCCGTGCCATCCGGCGCACGACCCGTTGAAACATCAGGGCGGGCTGTATCCTGGATCCGGATCTCGTCCACCACCATGATGCCATGGCCATCGAAGTGCACCAAGGCAACAGTTCCATCGTTCCCCGAGAGCCTGCAGTTGGTGTGGATACCTTCCTGGTCGGTGTTCTCGCCGTCGCACCAGATCACGAGGAATCCTTCGCCGGGGATCATCACCTCGGGCAGTTCATACTTCAAGGGCTCGTGGTCAAGGTCGTCCGTCACGAACCATTTTCCACCATTCAGCAGCAAGTCATTCCCGGGAGCGTACAACTCGAACCAGTCGGCCTGTTCACCGAACTCGTTCACCTGATGCGATCCGGAAGCGACCAGTTCATTGATCACAATGCATCCGGGATGGACCTCGACCAACGTTGGCGGATCCGGTTTTCCCTCCTTTCCACAGGCGATGTACATCAAGGGGATGGATGCGAGGAGAGGCAGTTTCATGGTGCGAAACAACCTCGGGGTTGCTACGACCTGATTTCGTCAGCATGAAGGTTAGGTGAAGCGGGCACCTTGATGGCTTCATCCCTGAACTGCTCATTGGGCCGAACCGTTGCCAACATCGTACTGATGATGTATCTCATCCCGCTCTGGACATGCATCCTGCAGTTGACCGACCTTCGCTGACCTCATAAGCCGGGTATGTGCACAGGACAGGTCAATAGGCAACGTGAAAGTCTGAAAATGGTGCGGGGTGTTGCCGTGCTTTCCATCGCGCTCCTTTCGCTGGGAGCATGTGGTCAAAGCCCCTCGAGCAAGAGTGCTGTGCGCTTGACCGCCGTGGCGGACAGCACGGCACCTGCGATCGCGTTGTTCTGGGAGGCCTTCCCGGGTTCAAGTGCCTTCAGCGTTTACCGCAGACCGCAGGGAGCAACCACATGGGGCGCCGCTTTGGCCTCCTTGCCCGGTGCCGCGCTATCGTGGACGGATACTGCTGTAAGCGTAGGCACTCCGTATGAGTACAAGCTCGTGCGCAGCGCGAGCGGGAACGGTTACGGTTATGTGAGTTCCGGGATCGCGGTGCCGCCGAATGAGATCCGCGGTAAGCTGGTCCTGTTGGTTGAATCGGGTGTGGCGGCGCTACTTACAGCCGAACTGGACCAGCTGGTCGAAGATCTATGGGGCGACGGCTGGATGGTGTTGCGTCATGATGTTGGCAGCAGTGATCCCGTCACTGCCGTGCGTGCACTTGTCCAAGCGGATCATGCGGCCTATCCTGGACAAGTGAAGGCGGTGTATGTGGTCGGTCATGTACCAGTGCCGTACAGCGGCAATACGAACCCTGACGGTCATAATGAGCATCGTGGTGCTTGGGCGTGCGATGGGTATTACGGAGAGATGACAAGCACTTGGAACGATGTCACGGTGAACAACATGTCCGGCTCTTTCCCCCACAACCACAATGTTCCCGGTGATGGGAAATTCGATCACAGTGATTTCCCGTCTTCCGTTGAACTGGCGGTGGGCCGTGTGGACTTGTCCCGCTTGCCGGCGTTCGCGCTGCCGGAAGTGGAGTTGTTGCGTGGCTATCTGCACAAGGCGCACGCGTTCAAAACGCGCCAGTTCACGGTGCTGCCCACCGCGGTCATCAACGACGACCTTCAGTGGGTATCGAACCCGTTGGGTTCAACTGGGTACAAGAGTTCGATTCCCTGTGTGGGCCCAGCCGCATTCACGGAGCTTGTTCCATCGCTGGCTCCGTTCTCCGATCATTTCCTCGTTACCGACGATCTGTGGTCGTACCACTCCAGCAGCGGTGTGCAGCTTGTCGATAGCCTTGGCGGTACGCGGTTCGTGGGCACGGCGAACGGACTTACAACCGCCGAGCTTGCAACGAACCAGCACGGGGCGATCTTCAATATGTCTTTCGGCAGCTACTACGGCGATTGGGACAACACCGATAACATGCTGCGGGCCATGATCGGTGGCGGGAATCCGCTGACGCACGTTTGGTCAGGTATCCCCAATTGGTTCTTCCATCCGATGGCCATGGGCGAAACGATCGGTGCGTGTGCTTTGCGCTCTATGAACAATACCAATGCTGACTACAGTTTACAGAACGGTGGTTGGCAAGGGCAAGGGATGGTACGTGCGCACATGGGTCTCATGGGCGATCCTTCGTTGCGCATGCGATACGTGGCGCCACCGTCGGGCCTGGTCGCAACGAATACCAGTTGGTATGCTTCATTCACTTGGAGCCCATCACCGGATATGGTGGAAGGATTCTACCTCTACAAGGTGGACAGCGTGAACGGACAGATCACACGTATTACGCCAGCACTTGTTACGGACACTTTCCACGTATCGACCACCCAGTTCTTTCCCGGTGACCGGTACATGGTGCGCGCCATGGCGCTGACCACGTCACCACGCGGTTCATACTACGACCTGTCGCTCGGTGCATTGGCCATAGCGCAAGGAACGCAGGTGTCCGATTGTTTGGGCATCGTCGGTGGTACGGCCATACCCGGCACGGTATGCGACGATGTGGACCCGAACACGGGGAACGACCTGCTGGATACGCTTTGCATTTGCAGCGGAGTTCCCTTCGATTGTGAAGGCGTGCCGGGCGGATCCGCGACCATTGGAAGTGCCTGCGACGACGGCAACCAGTTGACGATGAACGATGCGTATGACGCTGCATGCATCTGCGTCGGCATCGTCGATGGGATCAGCGAAACAGCGCCCAGCCCACTGCGCGTTGGACCAGTGCCCTGCAGTGATGTGTTGGATGTCAGCAGCGATGTCGTCTTGCGCGGCACCTTGAGCATTCGTGCCCTCAATGGTTCGTTTGTGCGCGATACGGTCTGCAATGGCAAGCAAGTACGCATCGACGTGCGCGCGCTAGCCAACGGTACGTATGTGCTGACCTACACTCCAAGCGACGCCGAACGGGGCGAGCGCATGGCGCGCTTCACCGTGCAACACTGAACGGTTTTTCGGTTTCCGCTCAGTACTTCTTTTTTCCCGCGAACTTCTTCTTGAACGGTGCGCGCTCCTCGCGGAATCCACCTGTTCCTTCTTGCCGTGGGCGTGCAGCGCCACCGCTGTTGCTGCCTTGTTGCAGGTCAACGCGCACAGGCCGCCCTTTGTAGTTGGCGTTCTGGAATGCGGCCATTGCCTTGCTGAGCTGGCTGGCTTCGATATCTACGAACGAGTACACATCTTTTAGAGTGATGCGCCCGATGGAATCGCCTTGCATGCCGGTGATTCCGCAGATATAGCCGAGCATGCGGCCCTTGTCGAAACCATCCACCGTGCCGAGGTTGATGAACATGCTGCCGCCCATGGCGAAGCGTTCGCGCGGCTCGCCCAATGCTGCACCAGGATGTGGTCGGCGCGTATGGTCCTTCTGGCTCATATCCACGTTCAGGTCCATGCTGCCACGGTAGATCTCCAGGAAACGGTTGAACTCGATGGAGACCACGCGCTTGATCAGTTCTTCCTTGCTCAGTTTCTCAAGATCGAGACGCACGGCATCCATGAATCCGGCAATGCCCTCTTCATCGATCTCAACATCCTTGATGCGCTGGATGAGCAGCAGTAGTTGACGCTCACAGATCTCTGCCGCACCCGGCACGCGCATGTAAGTGAAGTGCGTCTTCAGTGAGCGTTCGAGCTGGCGCACCTTGCCGATGTCACGTTGTCCGATGATGCTGAGCGAGATACCTGAACGCCCTGCACGCGCTGTACGTCCGCTACGGTGGGTATAGCTCTCGGCCTCGCCCGGCAGATCGAAGTGGATGACGTGCGTGATGTCCTGCACGTCGATGCCGCGTGCCGCCACGTCGGTGGCGATGAGCAGTTGAAGCTGACGGCTGCGGTAGCGCGCCATTACGCGATCGCGCTGTTGCTGGCTCAGGTCGCCATGGATCGCGTCCGCGTTGTATCCGTCCTTCATCAGGTGCTCGGCGAGCTCCTGTGTTTCGTGTTTGGTGCGGCAGAAGACGATGGCGAAGAGATCGGGGGTGGCATCCACGAAGCGTGTGAGCGCTGCGTAACGATCGCGCATCTGCACCACGCAGTAGCGGTGGTCGATGGCTTCTGCCGTGGTGTTGGTGCGGCCCACGTTGATCTCTTGCGCTTCGCGCATGTAGCGCTTCGCGATGCGACGCACTTCGCTGCCCATGGTGGCACTGAAGAGCCAGGTGCGCTTGTCCTTGCGAGTGGTCTCGAGGATCGCCGTGAGGTCTTCCTGGAAACCCATGTTCAACATCTCGTCGGCTTCATCGAGCACTACGATGTCTACCAAGGCGAGGTCAATGGCTTCGCGACCGAGCAGATCGAGCAAGCGACCGGGTGTGGCCACCACGATCTGCGCACCCTTACGGATGTCGCGGATCTGGTCGCGGATGGGAGCGCCACCGTACACGGCCACGCTCTTGATGCCCTTCATGTACTTGGCGAAACGATCGAAATCCTTCGTGATCTGCATGCAGAGTTCACGCGTGGGCGAGAGGATGAGCGCTTGAACGGCATTCACCGAAGGATCCAGTTGCTGCAACAGCGGAAGACCATATGCCGCTGTCTTGCCGGTGCCGGTCTGGGCCAGCACCACGCTGTCCTGCTCGCTTTTGAGCAGCTGTGGAATGGCCAGTTCCTGCACGGCGGTAGGGGCGGTGAAGCCGCTTTCAGCAAGCGACTTCAGGAGTTGTTCGTTGAGGCCGAGGTCGGCGAAGGATGGAGTAGGCATGTGTTGAATGATCAATGATCAATACTCAAGGTCCAATGACCAAGTGGGGTACGCCGCACTTGGCAGTAGAGGAAAGAGTGTTGGCTCGGGTTGAAGGGGAGGGGTTGTGAGGTTGAAGCGAGAGGGCCAATGAGCGGGGCTGCCGCTTCCCTTGGTATTCCTCAGCTTTCAGCCTTCACCCTTCCATGCCATTAGCAGCGGCAACCTGGGAGCGATGGCGGAAAGCTCGTACCGCCGTTTTTGTTCCCGTTCTCGGAACGGGCCGCGAATGTAGGCTTATCCGCCGGATGATCAGTAAGTGACCCCCAAACTGTCCCACGGCATCACGCTCACGCGGAAGTCGTCGAGGAGTACGGTGCCCGGTCCGTTGTTCCAGACATAGGCCTTGAGCTTGCCCGGTTTCCAGCGGAGTTGCTCGACTTGGGCGACCAGTACAGTGGCGGTCTCTGTCGTGCTGCCTACGAGTGGCTCGGTTCGATAGAAGTGGAAGTTACCGTGGGCGTCTTCCACGCTTACTACCAGATAGGCTTCAGGTACCGTTGGTTCTGTTGTCGTATCCGGGGCGAAGCGATATCTACCCTCGAGGACCAGTGCATCATGCTGGGATGCTCGAAGTTCATCAGTGTTGATCTCGTAACCAGCCGACCAATCATGACCTCCGTTTATGAGAGAGTCCATACCGGTGGAGAAAAGCATGGTGCTGTTCACCACCGGGTTCATCTCCTGCGCTAGGCGCGGTTGTGCGTTTGCGGGAATGAGTCTGCAAAAGGCCGCGACAGCACTGGCCAGCAGGACGGCTAAAACGCCGCCGAGTAGACCCATACGATTCAAGCCGGAGGTTGACGCGAGAACAAGCATCATCACGATGACGACGAACATGCCCAACGACAAGCAGCGCAATGGGAGGAGGTGATCTTGAGAATATTCTATTCGCACAAGGTGTTCCCCAGCTGGAAGCGCCACTCCGATGGCCGCGCCGAATGCGGCGAAGTGTTCAACCTCCTTGCCTTTGATGCTCGCTCGCCATCCAGGGAGATCGTTCTGCTGAACTATCAAGGAACAGGGTGACGCCGCATTCGAGCGTATCAGCATTCCACATGACCATTGCTCAACGACAACTACGCTCGAAGGATCGGATGTTTGTGCGCCTATATGGAAAGCCAGCGGATGGACGAGCAAAGGGTAATACGCGACACTGTCCTGTTGTAACGCCAAGTGCCTCTTGGGCCAATAGCTATTGAAGCCTTCGTGCGAGTTGTACTTGGTGAACACGTTGGTATTGCGCCACAATGGTTTCAAGGCTTGCCTATCATCCTTATTCATGCCCATGGGCCGCGCGTCCGCCAGCACATGACCCTTCGGTCGCATCTCCACAATGCGATCGATGATGCCTGGCGATGTATCGCTGATGCCGGTCTGCCAACTGCACAGCAGCACCGCGATCACACCTTCCATCGCGACCAGCGCAACCAGACGTGTCGTGGAGAACAACTTCCGCTTCCACAGCATTGCGGCGAACACAGCGAGTAACGCGAGTTGGACAACGCCATGCACTATGGTGCGTTCAGCAATGCTCGTCGCGTTCATCCGCTCGAAGAGGTTCGCGTGCGCATCGTCCAGCGCGAAGCCTAAGCCGAACTGAATAGTGGCAGCCCTCAAGACCGCGATCAGGATGATGGCGGCTGCAATGGCTATCAACGCCCACAGTGCGGTTCGCGATCGTGGTGTCAGTTCATTCCACTGGGCCAACGTCCGCGCCACGGGCAACAACCAGCACAACAATGTGAAGTAGGTGTAGTACGAGGGGAAGCGGAAGACATCCAGCCCCGGCAAGGCACTGTACAACCAGCGGTGTACGGGCAACGCATCACCGAATGAGGCGAGCAGGCACACGGCGCCGAAGACAAGCAGCACATTCTCCGTTGCGGTACGCTTCCGCAGGAAGGCCAGCGGTACAAACAACAGCAAGAGCATACCCATGTGCGCATTGGCCATGGTGATGTTGGTGCCGGTGATCTCCGGGCCGCCGGTGGTGGCCCATGGTATCAGGAACGATAGCGTCGCCTTCCAGGTGAACGGGTTCTGCACAGCCATCGCGTATTCCATACCGCCCATGCGCTCGATGAACGGTGCCGAGTACCACCACGCATGCAGCACTCCACAAGCCATGACGAGCGAAGCGCAAGCGAAAAGGAGCAGGTGTCCGAACAGGCGCAATGCGGCTCTGCGATCACCTGCGCGCAGGAACTGGATGCTGCGCATTATGATGAGGGCCAACATCAGGTAGGAACCGATGATCGTGAACGTGTGGTTGCCACCGGTGAGCAACAGGAACTGGAAAACCGCCGCTTCCAAGGCCGGTCGCCAGCTTGGTTTATCGAGCAACCGCATGAAGGCGGCGAACATCCACGGCCACCAAGCGCCGCTGATGAATGAATACTGATGCATGACGTGGGCTGTGAAAAAGCCCGACAGCATGTATGCAACGCCGACGGCCAAGGCCGCACTATGACTTCCGCAGAACTGCTTCGCCAGCCGGTACATACCCATGCCAGCCACCAGCAGGTAGACGATCACCAGCGACTGCAACACATAAATGCTCTGCCCGATCGTGCCGCCGAGCAGCAGCGCTTCCGGATACCATGCCGGGCCTTGCAGGTCCGCATGCACCGGATAACCCATCTGCTGGTAGGGGTTCCACACGGGCCACTCGCCGTTCTGCAAACAGTCCGCGATGAACGTGCGCCACGGCAGCCAGCAATCGAGCATGTCGCCATGCACCACACAATAGGTGAAGGTGGCCAGAGGCCACCAAGCGATCAGCGCACAGACGGCAAGGAAGAGGAACGCCCTAAGATCTTCAGGCCAGCCCCCGATGGTGCGGCGAATGCGTTGAACGAAGGCCTTCATCGGTGCGGAAGATAGCCGGGCACTGCACCTTCAAAGCTCACGGCGCGATCGGTACTTTCGCCCGCTCCCGATGGATCGGGAAGAAGCGCTTGGCACGAAGCCATTGGAATGAACGAAGCAAGTTTCACCGGGTTCTTCCGCACCCTGGTCACCATCATCGTGGTGTGGTGGGTCGTGCGGTTTCTGGTGAAGGCATACATCGTTTGGAACGCCACGCAGAAGAGCCGGAGCACCTTCCATCAAACAAAACCCGACCCGCGCGTGAAGGGCGAGGTGCGCATTGAACGCTTGGACAAGAGCGACCCACGATCGCCCGGATACCAAGGGCCGGTGGAAGACGCGGACTACGAGGAAGTGAAGTGATCATTGAAATAGAACCAGTATGCGGAACAACCTGTTGAAGAACCTGCTGCCCATCGGTGCAGCGATCATCGTTTTCCTCGCCCTCAGTCTCGCCTATTTCAGTCCGGTGGTCGATGGCAAGCGACTGGCGCAGCAGGACATCCAGCAGTTCAAGGGGTCGAGCCAGGAGATCGTCGAGCACCGTGATGCCACCGGGGAGGAACCGTTGTGGGTGGGCAGCATGTTCAGCGGTATGCCCGCCTACCAGATCAGTGTGTTGTTCAAAGGCAATGTGTTGAAGTACGTGGACAAGGCTTTTCGGCTTTGGCTGCCGGCGCCTGCGAGTTTCCTGTTCCTCTACCTCGCCGGCATGTACATGTTGTTGCTCTGTTTGCGCGTTGATAAATGGACAGCGCTTGTCGGCGCGCTTGCTTTCGCGTTCAGCAGTTACTTTTCTTGATCATTGATGCCGGTCACAACAGCAAGGCCGCAGCGATCGGCTGGATGCCACCGGTGCTCGGGGCTTTTGTGCTGCTGTATCGCGGCAAGGAGATGTTGGGGGCCGCTTTGCTCGCGCTCTTCATGGCTTTGGAGGTCCTGCAGAACCACGTACAGGTCACCTACTATCTCGGACTGGTGCTCGCTCTGTTCGCTTTCGCGGAAGCGGTGAAGGCGGTGCGCGAAAAACGATCGTGCCGTTCATACGCCGATCGGCATTGGCACTGGTGGCCGTGGTGCTTGCGGTGTTGTGCAATGCAGGTTTGTTGTGGAGCACATACGAGTACGGCAAATACACCACGCGGGGAAAGACCGAACTGACGATCACGCCCGATGGCTCATCGGCCGTGGCCAACCAGACCACCGGACTGGACCGCGATTACGTTACGCAATGGAGCTATGGCAAGCAGGAGAGCTTTACGTTATTGATACCCAACGCCAAGGGTGGCGCCAGCGGAAGCATCATCAATGATCGTAAGGATTTCGATGCGATCAAGGACCAGGATTTCAAACGCATCGTGGGCGAGAAGTACCAGAGCAGCTACATCAACTCCTATTGGGGCGATCAAATGGTCACTAGCGGTCCGGTTTACTTGGGCGCGATCGTGGTGTTGCTCATGTTGCTCGCCTTGTCGCAGGCCGAGGCGCTTGGCAGATGGTGGGCGCTGGCTGGCCTTGCGGTCATGGTTGCGCTTATCTACGTGACCAGTCCCATGGTTGCAGGCTTGTTACTGGTGGCCTACCTGCTGGCCGGTGCTTTCCTGTGGAAGGACACCTTGGGATATGCGCTCTTCGCGGCGCTGGTGCTTACGCTCACTCTTTCCTGGGGGAAGAACCTGATGCCGCTCACTGATTTCTTCCTCGACCATTTGCCGGGCTACAACAAGTTCCGCGCGGTCACCATCATCCTGGTGATCGTTGAACTCGCGGCACCGGTCTTGGGCATTCTGTATCTCGATCGTCTGTTGAAGCAAGGAACATGGGACAAACTCGCCCAGCGCCGATTCCTCATTACGGCGGGAAGTCTTGCGCTCGTGGTGGCGGTGATGGCGATCACGCCGGACACCTTCTTCAGTTTCTTCAGCGATAACGAAGCCGCGCAATTGGAAGCGGAAGCCGCTGCGGGTGCTGCCGAAGCGAACAAAGCACAGGACTACATCGACGGATTGAAGTCATGGCGTACCGGAGTGTTCAGTGCAGATGCGTGGCGCAGTTTCGGCTTCATCGTTGCAGGTGCCGCACTGCTTTGGTTCTTCGGCAAGGGCAAGGCGAACAAAGCTGTTGTGCTCGGAGGTCTGGGCGTTCTGCTTCTCCTCGACCAATGGACCATTGATCGGCGCTACGTGAACAGCGATGCGAAGAAGGAGAACGGCAAGCCCCAGTGGGAGGAGCCTGTCGACAATGCGATGCCGTATGAAGCAACGGGTGCGGACTTGGCCATTCTTCAAGCCGAGTCGACCAATAACCCGGCTTTCAATGCGGAGTTCGAAGCGGTGATGGCCCGCCTGAAAGAGAAGAAAAGCGGACTCAGCGGACGCATGAAGATGATGACCAAGGAGGACGAAACGCTCGCACGGTTCAGCGCCTTACGCCGGTCGACACACTATCGCGTGGCCAACCTCGGTAACCCGTTCAACGATGCCAGCACCAGCTGGCTGCACAAGAGCATTGGCGGATACCACGGCGCCAAGCTGAAGCGCTATCAGGAGATGATCGAGTTCCACTTGTCGCCCGAGATCAGGGATTTCGGAGCGGGCATACGTGGAGCAACGAGCATGCAGGAGGTGAACGATGTGTTGGCTCAGCAGCCGGCGCTCAATATGCTCAACGCGCGCTACCTCATCATCGATCCCACGAAAGCACCGATCCGTAACCTGCACGCGCTGGGTGCCGCGTGGTTCGTGGAGCAAGTAAAGTGGGTGAAGAACAGCGACGAGGAGATCCAGGCCATCAATGGTTTGCAACCCGACAGCGTTGTCGTGGTTGACGAGCGTTACCGCGCCGATCTGCCGCAACCCGCCGTAAGCGACCCCAGCGCAACGGTGGAGTTGAAACAATACGCCTCGGACCGCATGGAATACACTTGTCGTAGCGCGAGTGGCGGAGTCATCGTGTTCAGCGAGATCTGGTACGGACCGGATTGGGTGGCCACCATTGATGGGCAGCCTGCGCCCTACGTGCGGGCCAACTACATCCTGCGCGCCATGAACGTGCCGGCCGGTGAGCACAGCATAGTGTTCCAAGTGCAGAGCCGCACGTTCACCGCTGGTGGCACGATCAGCTTGATCGGTTCGTTGTTGGTGTTGTTGATCGCCGCTGGTGCGCTGTATATGGACTGGAAGAAGTCAAGCACAAGTGGATCACTGACCGAAGCGGCATGATGCTTCAGGCATGAAGCGTATTCTCTTCATCACCTACTACTGGCCACCGAGCGGAGGTGCGGGCGTGCAGCGTGGGTTGAAGTTCGTGAAGTACCTGCCGGAGTTCGGCGTGGAGCCCGTGGTGCTCACCGTGGATCCCGATCAAGCGAGCTACCCGAGCATCGATGCATCGTTGATGGCCGAAGTGGCCAAAGAGGTGCGCGTGATCCGCACTAAGTCGTTCGAGCCGTTGCGCATACTTGGGGCTGTTGCGGGTAAGAAGGCCGTGCCGCATGCCGGCTTCGCAGGTGCAAAGCGCGAAGGTCTAATGCAGCGGGCCATGCGCTGGGTGCGTGGCAACTGGATGATCCCGGATGCACGACGTGGGTGGGTGAGGTACGCTGTTGAAGCCGCTGCGGATGTCATAGCCCGTGAGAAGATCGGCACGATCATCATCTCATCGCCTCCGCACAGCTCGCAACTGATCGGGTTGGAGTTGAAGAAACGTTTCCCTACGCTGCATTGGATCGCTGACCTGCGCGACCCGTGGACCGATATCTACTTCGCGAAAGAGCTGATGAAAGGACCACGCGCCGAGCGGCTGGACGCGCTATGGGAAGCGCGGGTGATGAACGAAGCCGACGCGGTGGTGGTGGTGGGTCCATCGATGAAGAAGTCTTTCGCTGCGCGATATGGGGAGGAGGTAGGGAAGAAGATCACCGTGATCCCGAACGGGTTCGATCGCATGGATGTCGAGCGCATCGCGAAACCGTCAACTGGCGGGGATGTTTTTCGTATCACGTATGTTGGAACGATGGCCGGGTCGTACGATCCGAGAGCATTTTTCTCGGCTGTCTCCGCAGTGCGAAGTGGCGGCCACACCGCCATCGAGTTGCGTTTCGTGGGTAGCGTTTCCGCCGAAGTGAAAGCGCTCGCCATCGGTGAAGGCGTTGATGACATATGCACTTGGATAGCACCTGTACCTCACGATGAAGCGTTGCAGGAGATGGCGGCGGCGAACATGCTTTTGCTCGTTATCCCGAGTGGAGAGGGTGAAGAGCGGATACTCACCGGCAAACTCTTCGAGTACCTCGCCATGAACAAGCCCATTCTTGGTCTCGGACCGAAGTCCGGCGATGCGGCAGCCATCATCCACGCGTGTGGCGCTGGTCGCATGTTCGATCGTTCGGACCGCAATGCGATGATGCATTGGCTGGATGACAGGCTGAAAGGCGCTCCGGGGCCGGAACGGATCGAAGCACGCGTGAGCGACTATGAGCGCCGCACGCAGGCATCGACGATCGCTGGCTTGATCCCGGCAGGCAATTAGGATCGAGCAGGGTCGGTCGTTTGCTTATCGCATCAACGTTACCACGCCGTGTTCGGAGTGCGCAGCACCATCACACGCGTTCCGATGTTCGACCAAGTAGTAGTACGTCCCGTCCGGAACGTCCGCGCCGGTGTTGTCCACCTTCCCGTTCCAACCAGCGCCGTTCTTGGCAGCATACATCTTCATGCCCCACCGATCGAAAATGGTGATGGAGACATCGGTCACTGCTCCGCCGACGACCGTGAACAGATCATTGAGGCCATCGCCGTTCGGTGAGATCACGTTCGGTACCCATGCCGCACTCACCGTCCCGGGGACGAACACCACTTCGAGGGTGTCCATCACCTCGCATCCGAAGCCATCCGTTCCGGAGAACCAATAAGTGCCTTCCGGAACTTGGATCGTGTTGGTGGTTTCCCCGGTGTTCCAAAGCACCCCATCAATGGATGCACCGGGACCTATCGAGGCCAAAGCACTTCCACAGATCACGGCATCCGGCAAAGGGTCGGAACGCGGCGCGAACGAGACCATGATGGAGTCGCTGTCCGATCCGCACACGTTGCCCACTTCAACGGAATAAGTCCCACCGTCGACCACGGTGATGGTCGCAGTTGTGCCCCCATTGCTCCATTGCAGCCATGCGGCATTGATCGTCGTAGCGGTCAGTTCGATGCTTGTGCCTGCGCAGATCAGGGTGTCGTTGTCGAGGGTTACGGTCGGTGCGACTTCTTCCACCACCGCAATGGTGTCCGAACCCGTGCAGCCCGACGATGTGACCACGGCCCAGAACGTACCTGCGCCGGTAACGGTGTAGCTACCCGCAGTGCTTCCGTCCTGCCACAAAACCGTATCAACGTTCGTTGGTACTTGAAGGTCGAACTCAGCCCCTGAACAGAGGACAGTGTCTTCACCAAGATCGAAGAACACATTCCCCAGGCTGCTGACCACCAATGTGTCGGAACCTGTGCCGCAAGCTGAAGAGAAGTCGAGCCAGTAAGTGCCAGGGGCATCCACAACGAACGTGCTCTGGTTGCTGCCGTCCTGCCAGAGGTGGGTACCACCGCATGCGAGCGGTCCCATAAGTGTGAAGGATACCGCGTTGCAGAATGATGTGTCCGGGCCGAGGTCCACCTGAACAACGGTCGGTATCGGCTGCATGATCGAAGCCGGGATCATACAGGGAAGTCCCACATCGCTGGTGGTGCCCGGCAGCAGCGCGAGCCCGGCCTGTGTGTAGTTGCATCCGGTCCCGCTCACCTCCGGATCGGTGATCACGTCCACGAAAGGCTGGTTGGTGCGGGCTAAGTAGATCCGTCCGTCAGGGGCCAACTGCAGTGCACCAAGCATGTAGTTGCCGGGGATCGATTGCAACTGGGTCAGGGTGCTGGTGGTCAGGTCGATCTGGTACAGCCGTGAAGTGACCCATGTAGTGGCCAGATAGAGCCGGTCATCGCTCGGCGAGAATTCCACACCGTAGAACCCGCCGGGAAGTGAGTACTGCGAAACGAGGTTGACGGCATTGCTAACGATCCCCGTGGACGCATCGAAGTCGAACATTTCGCAGATGTTGCAGAACGTCGATTGGCAGATCAAGTGCTCTCCGTTGTGCGAAGCTTTCAATGGACCGATCATGCAATTGGCCGCGTACGCTGAACCGATGGACGTGGACACTGGATTCATCACCAACCCCGATGGGGTGAGTTGGAAAGCGAGGAATGCATCGCCGCCCAGTTCATGGGTGATAACCCAGTAGTCGGTCCCGTTGTCGTGCGGAACCGCGGTGATCTTTTCGCCGCATGGGGTGGCAATGAGAATGTTCTTTTCCCCGGCCACCACATCGCCGTTCCCATTGTTCAAGCACATGTCCACCACGGAGTACCTGAAGGCACCGTTCCCGAAATGGTCCTGGGTAGTGAAAACGTAATAAATGCCGCAAGCACCTGGCTTGGGCACGATCAACGCGGCCTGTGTGGATGAAGACCCCCCGGTCAAACCACTGCCGTTGGGCATTATGGCGTTGTTGCGGTCCCACACCGTAGTGCCTTCCGTGTAGAACAACACATCGCCGTTCGCATCACTCACGCACGCCGTTCCCTCCAGCGCTTCAAGTGGCCCGCTACCCGGAACGGCAACGCCGCTACTGAAGTCGATGGTCGCAAAATGCCCGAAATGCCAGTTATCATTCTGTTGGGCCAGCGTACCGCAGGCCATGGTCGCACACATGAAAAGGACGCACGGGCGAAGGCTTAAAGGGGGCATCGGTATGGGGAGAGTGCTGCCAAAGTAGTCCCCATCGGCTGGATCACCTCGTGACGCCGGGTCTGGAACAGATTGGCCGGCGTCCGGAGCCGGAGATCGAGCCGCATGCGCACTGGCCGATACCTTGGCGGCCGATGAAACCCGTGTACATCATAGCCGAAGCGGGCGTGAACCACAATGGCAGCCTCGAAATGGCCATGCAGTTGGTGGAAAGGGCGAAGGAGATCGGTGCGGATTGCGTGAAGTTCCAAACGTTCCGTGCCGAGCGGATCGTCACCGCCACATCGCCCAAGGCGAATTACCAGCTGGAGGTGACGGACAAGGCCGAGAGCCAGTTCGAGATGCTCAAGAAGCTCGAACTCGGTCGCGATGATTTTGCCCGGATCCAAGCGCGGTGCAAGGAGTTGGGTATCGACTTCATGAGCACGCCCTACAACCCCGAGGATGCCGAGCTGCTCAACGGCATCGGGGTGGATGTGTTCAAGATCGCCAGCGGCCAAGTGGTGGAGCTGCCCTTTCTGCGACAGGTCGCGGCGTATGGCAAACGCATGATCATCAGCACCGGCATGGCCGACATGGCCGAAGTGCGGGAAGCGGTGGATGCCATCCGGACGGTGGGCAATACCGACCTCGTTGTGTTGCAGTGCAACACCGATTACCCTTCGCGCATCGAGGACGTGAATATCCGGGCAATGCTCACGATGCGTGATGAACTTGGTGTGCGTGTCGGCTACAGCGACCATGTACCGAACAACCACGCCTGTTTCGCAGCGGTGGCCTTGGGCGCGGAGATGATCGAGAAGCACTTCACCCTTGACAATGCGTTGCCCGGTCCGGATCATTCCAGTTTGTTGGAACCCGAGGCGTTCAGGCAGTTGGTTCAAGGCATACGCGATATCGAGAAGTGTTTGGGCGATGGTGTGAAGCGGCCCAGCGCGCGCGAGAAGGCGAACACCTACGGCATGCGCCGCAGCATGGTCGCAGCGCTCGACCTTCCGGCGGGCAAACGGATCGGGCGTGAGGACATCGGTTTCAAACGACCGGCCAACGGCCTTGCCCCGAAGCACTTGGACGAGATCGTTGGCAAGACCCTGCTCAATGCCATGCGCGCTGATGAACCGTTCACCATGGACTTGATCGCGCACTGACCCATGCCCGCGCACCGCATTTCATTTGGAGATCACGCGCTATTGAGGATCTTCCTCGACGGCGCCGGAGACTCGCTCACGTCCTTCCGCTATTTCGACAAACGGCCGCTGGACGTGGTGGCGAACCATGTGTGCACGTGGCTGTGGTTGGAAGACGGAAAGCCCTTGGCCTATGGGCACTTGGATAACGAGGACGGCATCACGTGGCTTGGCATAGCTGTGCAGGAGCAGCACCGCGGCAAAGGCCATGGCAAGCGCATGATGCAATTGTTGCTCGATTCGGCGCGGGGCTGTGGCGTGCAACAGTTGAAGCTGTCGGTCGATAACACCAACGCACCGGCGATCAAGTTGTACGAGGCCTTTGGTTTCGTGCTATTGGAGCGCACCGATCGCTTTTCATTCTTCACCTGCGATCTGAAGCCGAAGCGCGAAGCCATCATGAGCTCGTTGGCGTTCATGGGTCAGTCTGTCGAGGGCATGATCGCAAGCGCGCAGCAGGAGTCCATGGCGCTGGAGTTCAGCAGCGGCATGCCGTTCCACGAGCACATGGAGAAGTTGTTCCTTGAAGCTCCCGTTCGGCGCTTCGCACACAATTATTTCCCGGCCCCCAAGGATCCCTTCGTGTTGAACTTGGGCTCGCTGAACGAGGCGAACCGTGGGCGATCCATCGAGCATTGCATTCGGGGTATGGAGATGAGCCATGCTGTTGGCGCGCCCTTCTTCAGCGCACACGCCGGGTATTGTGTCGACCCCAAACCCAGTGAACTGGGTAGGAAGCTGGAGCAAGTTGAGCAAGTGGATCGCGAAGCGAATTGGAAGCATTTCATTGCATCGGTGAGCGAAGTGCTGAACCGTACACGTTATCTGCCAACCGGATTCCTGATCGAGAACAACGTATTGGCGCCGGTGAACCGCTACGCCGATGGAACGAACCCGCTGCTCTGCGTTGATGCCGATGAACAGTTGCGGCTGCTGGTGGATGTCCAGGATCCACGCCTTGGTCTGTTGTTCGACACCGCGCACATGAAGGTGAGCGCCGGCACACTGGGCTTCGATCTGAACACAGCAACCCAACGTGTGTTGCCGAAAGCGAGGTGCGTGCACCACAGCGACAATGAAGGCACCGTGGACGATAACCAGCAGTTCGGTCCGAGTTACTGGTTCAGGCCGTTCATGGGTGCGACAAGTCACGCGGTACATGTTCTGGAAACGAAGAAGTGCGCTCCTTCCGACCTTCGGCGCATGGAAGCGCTGTTATTCGGCGCTTGAACCGACCGGGAGATACAGAGACCATGAGCCACAATCCTGAGATCGACGATCTGTTGGTGCGAGATGGCGGAACCATCCGCGATGCCTTGGCCGTGATCGATCACAATGCGCAGGGTATCTGCTTCGTCGTTGACGGTGGTGGAAAGCTTGTCGGCGTGATCACCGATGGCGACATACGCCGGGCCTTGATCGCCGGTGGCACGTTGCAGCAACCGTTGGCCGATGTGATGGAGCGCAACTTCACCGCGCTGCCGGTAACAGCACCAGCGGAACGGATCCAGGAGAAGTTCACCAGTGCAGTGCGCCACATACCGTTGCTGGACGAGCGGGGCGTACCCGTTGATTGTGCGAACCTGCGCCGTGCCCATCGCATACAGGTAATGTCGCCACAGCTCGATGGCAACGAGTTGAACTATGTCACCGAGTGTTTGCGCACCGGATGGATCAGTTCGCAAGGAGCCTTCGTGAAAAAGTTCGAAGCGCAGTTCGGTGAGCGGTGCGCCATGCCACATGCCTTGGCGGTGAGCAACGGCACCGTGGCGATCCACTTGGCATTGGAAGCATTGGGCGTTGGTGAAGGCGACGAAGTGATCGTCCCGGACCTCACGTTCGCGGCGAGCATCAACACGATCCTGCATGCGCGCCACACCCGTGATCGCCGATGTGCATCCGGATACATGGACGCTCGACCCTGCGGAAGTGGAGCGCTTGATCACGCCGCGCACCAAAGCCATCATGCCGGTGCACCTGTACGGCCACCCGTGCCACATGGACGAGTTGATGGCCATTGCGAGGAAGCACAAGCTCTTCGTGGTGGAGGATTGCGCCGAGGCGCTGGGCGCGTTGTACAAAGGCAAACCCGTTGGCAGCTTCGGCGATGCGGCCACCTTCAGCTTCTTCGGCAACAAGACCATTACGACCGGCGAAGGCGGTATGACGCTCTTCCGCGATCCCGCAGTTGCGGAGCGGGCCATTGTGCTGCGCGATCACGGCATGGACAAGCAGAAGCGCTACTGGCACCAGATGGTGGGCTACAACTACCGCATGACCAACGTGCAGGCTGCGATCGGTGTGGCCCAGTTGGAACGGCTGGATGAATTCGTGCAGGCCAAACGCAACTTGGCTGCGGTTTACAACGCTGGGCTCTCCGGTATCAACGGTGTCACGCTGCCGCCTGAAGAGGAGTGGGCCTTCAACGGATTCTGGTTGTACTCCTGCATTCTCGGGGAAAGCTTCGGCATGCAGCGCGATGAACTGATGGAGAAGATGATGCGCAACGGTGTGGAGACGCGACCGTTGTTCTATCCCTTGCACGAGATGCCCCCTTATTAGGAGTTCGTGCTTCCCGGTCAACGGTTCGAGGTCAGCACGCGACTATCGCAGGCCGGTATCAGTTTGCCGAGTTCCGTGACGATCACTGCGGCTGAACAAGAGAGCGTGCTGAATGCCATGCGCTCCATCCACGGCACGCGGAAGCTGCACGCCACAGTGTAATGCGCACGCTGTACCTCATTCCAGCGCGCGGCGGCAGCAAAGGATTGCCGGGCAAGAACGTGCGCCCCTTGCTGGGCAAGCCGCTCATCGCGTGGACCATTGAGGCAGCACTCGCAGCGAGCGAACGCATGCCCGGTCGCGTGGTGGTGAGCACCGATGATGCCTCGATAGCGCAAGTGGCAAAAGATCACGGTGCGGAAGTTCCGTTCATGCGCCCGAACGAGTTGGCCATGGATCATGTGTCGCATGTGGATGTGGTGCTCCATGCCCTGCAATGGGCCAAGGAAGCTGGCGAGCACTTCGATCTCGTGTGCATGCTGGAACCCACGTCACCGCAACGCGATGCGCATGATGTGGTGAAGGCGATCGAACAATTGATAAGCACGCCCGGTGCGGAAGCGATGGTGGGCGTGGCCGACAGCGGCAGCGCGCACCCGGCCTTCCTGGCGTCAATGGATGAACACCGGTTCATCCGTCCATTACAGGGCGATCGATTCGTGTTCAAGCGCAGGCAGGAGGTCGGGAACGTGTACTACTTCGAGGGAAGTCTCTACATCTCACGCGTGGCTTCCTTTCTGGAGCGGAAGAGTTTTTACCACGAGCGCACCTTGGGCTATGAGATGCCGAAGTGGAAAGCGTTCGAAGTGGATGATATCACGGACTTCACCATCATCGAGGCGTTGCTGAAGGCACGGCAGGAAGGAACAATACCCGAACAATGAACTGGAGCGACCGATTGCACAGCGCCATTCCCGGCGGTGCACACACCTACAGCCGAGGCGACGATCAGTATCCGGTCAATGCCCCGCCGATCCTTGCGCGTGGCAAGGGCGCCTACGTGTGGGATGCGGATGGCAAAAAGTTCCTGGACTATGGTATGGGCCTTCGGGCCATCACCTTGGGCTATGCGCACGATGCCGTCAACGCGGCGGCCATCGCCGAGATCGAAAAGGGCAACAACCTCACCCGCGCATCGCTGACGGAATTGGAAGCGGCGGAGAAGATCCTCTCTTTGTTCCCATGGGCCAGCATGGTGAAGTTCGCGAAGAACGGATCCATCGTTACCACGGCCGCTGTGAAGCTTGCACGCGCGTACACAGGCCGTACCCATGTTGCGGTACCAGCGGAGCAGCCATTCTTCACCTACGACGATTGGTTCATCGGCACCACCGCGATGGACAAAGGCATTCCAGCGGAGAACAAAGCCCTTAGCCTCAAGTTCAACTACAACGATATCGGGTCACTCGAGAAGCTCTTTGCGGAGCATCCTGGCAAGATCGCGTGCGTGATGTTGGAGCCCGCGACTTCCGTATCGCCATGTTCCGCCAGCTGCGCTTCAATGTTGACCCCCAATTCCTGCGCAACCTGCGCCAACAGGTCAACGAACTTCCTGCACCAGGTAAAGGCGCTTTGCAAGCAGCACGGTGCCGTGTTCGTGCTCGATGAAATGATCACGGGCTTCCGCTGGGACCTGCATGGTGCGATGAAGGTGTACGACATCGAACCCGACCTCGCCACCTTCGGCAAAGGCATGGCCAACGGCTTTGCGCTGGCGGCGCTGGTAGGTAAGAAGGAGATCATGGATCTCGGCGGTATTCGCACCCCGGGTGCGGAGCGCGTCTTCTTGATCAGCACTACGCATGGCAGTGAGATGAGCGCCTTCGGTGCGTTCAATAAGTGCATCGATATCTATCGCGAGCAAGCGGTAACGGATCACCTGTGGAACTACGGCCGTCGGCTCATCGAAGGGTTGAACGACGTGTCGAAGGCCGCAGGCACCGGCGATCACTTCCTGGCCCATGGCTTTGGTTGTTCGCCGTACTACACCACGAAGGACAAAGACGGGCAAGTCTCGCTGGCGTTCCGCACATTGTGGAGCCAAGAGCTGATCAAAGGCGGCGTGCTGATGCCCTGGGTGGCGCTCTCGCTGGCGCATAGCGATGCGGAATTGGAGCACACACTGAACGCGGCGCGCAATGCATTGGCCGTTTATGCCAAAGCGCTGAACGATGGTGTCGAGAAGCACTTGGTGGGCCCGGCCATCAAACCGGTATTCCGAAAGCACAACTGAAATGGACACCAATGACGATTACGTCCGTGCGTTGCGGAGTGATGCAGAACACACGGACGCGTATCACTAACGCTCGGTAGTCAAGAGCGAACAGCAGCGCTTTCTGGAGGAGTTGGTTGCGAAGAAGGGACTCGTGCCGAAACGCGTTGCGGACATTGCCTGTGGCGGAGGCTCGCTCACGTTCCATTTGCGCGCGTTGTATCCCATGGCGGACTTCACGCTCTGTGACCGCGATCCGGAAGCCTTGCGCATGGCGCGCGAACTGAACGGCCCCGAGGGCTGCACCTACGTTGCCGATGATATCCATACGCTGGCGCAATTGCCCGACGCGAGCTTCGATCTGGTGTGCTGCTGGCAAACGCTGTCATGGATCCCCGATCCGCAGCGCGCGGTGGAGCAACTGGTCCGCATTACCGCACCGGGTGGGACGGTCTACGCCAGTTCGTTGTTCGATATGGAGCACGATGTGGACATCCGCGCGCAGCTCCGTGATCGAACCCGCGCCAGCGGTGCACAAGGCCATTGGTATGACTACAACACGTTCGCTGGCGCAACGGTCGAGGAGTGGTTGAAGGGCAGTGGGGCGCAGTACAACCTGCACCCGTTCCAGATCGGCATCGATCTGCCGCGCACAGGCAAAGGCCTCGGTACCTATACCCTGAACACGGACAAGGGCCGCATCCAAGTATCCGGTGGCCTGTTGCTGAACTGGGCGGTGCTGGAGATCACGAAGTAGTCCGCTCCCGTTGAGGGCAGCCGCAGGTCAGTAAGGCTGGCAGCGCTCTGCGAAGACCTCTTTGATGAGGGGTTTCATATGCTCGAAAAGACGCTTGTACTGTGCAGGTGCTTCGCTGATCCAGCGCTCCATGAACGAGGTCGAGTAGTGGAACTGGATATTGTGGTTCGGATAGAGCTGGGACAGATAGAAGCAAGCGCTGGACACAAGACAAAAGACATGCTCGGTCTTGTCCGCCCATCTTGAAAAATCGACTTCGGCGGCGGTGCTTGTTGAAGTGCCGGAATCGAGCAGCGAATAACTGATGCCAAGAGCATCGCACCTTTTCGCCGTGTGTTCCAGGGACAATGGTGATTGCCTCGGGTGCGGCTTCAGTACAAAATGGAAACGTGAAGCATCTGGGACTAACTCGACAATACGGTCGATATATGCACCCCAGAACGCAACCGGGACATTGTACATATCGAGCGCTTCGAGGATCACGTAAACAATGGGCCGGTCGATCGACGACCCTTGCTGGACCGACCCAATGCTATCAACTTGTTGTTTGGCCAGATCGTAGAATGCTTGTCCGGGAACCATGTCCAATACCCAACCACTGGCAATGCCGCGACTCTCCAAGAACTTTCTGAATGGCTTGGCGAATAGTGCGTGGAGATCACCGATCGGTTTATCCCCACTGAGAATATGTATGTAATCACCTTGGCCATGTTCGAAAAACTCGCAGGTGCTTCCTGGATAGGCCTGCATCAGAGGGACACGCAAGTATGTCTCGGTGTGGGCATGGATGCTCAGAACGGTTCCAATTGGCGCGATCGGGTGCAGCCTGTTCCGTAGTTCATGCTTGTAACTGCGGTCACGTTTTTCAAGGAAGCGGTTCAGCAGGAGGCGATAAACATCTCGGACAAAAGGTGCCTCCTTCCACTTCATCGTTAGTCTCTTCCGAAGACTTGGTTCGAACTTGTGGTGGTTCGGAACCAGATCGGAGTAACTATGGAAGAGTCCCCAAGAGTGGTTTTGAGCGGTCTTCTCGATCAGGTCAAGTACCTCAGCTCTACGAGTGCCGATATCCACGAGTAAAACGTCCTTGAACTCTGGACGCCATGTACGCTTTGCATACAGCGTCAGATAGATGCAACTGATATGAGAGGTGGTTATGAAGACGCGGACCATTGGCGGTCATCTCTGGATTGCTCGCATGATGACTTTTGGCAGGTACTCCTCGAGCCCGACCAGCAAACGTCCCTTCAACACGCCAAGTCCGGAATAGGAACGTGGCCAACACTCCCCTAATGAGCATGTTGGTCCATGGTGAATCCGTGAGTGGGATGAACATCAAACTGAGTATGACAGCAGCAAGCAGGAGGAGCGAGTACAGCGTGTTCTTGTCGAACGGTTGCATGCCGAATTTCCTACGGATGAATTCGAACTTCAATGCATTGAACACGATGCTTGCCCCGCAGGCGGTCACAGCAGCCCCCATCATGCCAAGATGTGGGATGAGCAGCCAATTGCCTAGAACTGTTAGAATGAGCAAGACGACCAGAAAAGCAGAACCATAGATGTACTTTGTTCGAATTCGCCAGGATCGGGTAATTGATCCCGGTAGCCATATTGACAAATGCGCCGGTTGCTATCAATACGGCAACTGGCCCTCCTGCGGCGTAACCCGGTGGGAGCATTAACAGCAAGTCGTGGACGTTCAACACAACAACACAGAACATCCAGCCACCGAGTAGAAGAAGGAAATGTGCGGAGCGATGATAGACCGTTCGAATTGGTGCCATGTCGTTCTGCGCCATGGCATGCGCAATAACCGGATTTGCGATCCGCTCCAATGCCATCAATGGGACTTCCACAAGGAGTCCAATGAACGCTGCGACGCTGTATATGGCCACATCCTCCACTGAGATCCTACCCACGAAGATCGAATCGAGGTACTTGAGACTGACCGAATTGATCGCTGTGAACGTGATGACCGCTCCGTATCGCAGCATGGACCTGAGCCCGATCTGCTCATTAAAGTGACTCAGGTCCGGGGCTATTCCCGGTCGATCAACCTTAACGATGTACAAGAGCATCACTACGGCTTGTACCGCATAGATGCCACAGAACGCCGCGAGGAATTGCGCAAGATCCAGGTAGCCCAGGAAGTGCACCACAATGATGCCCATGAACAGTATCCGCACCACGATGTCGTTGAGGAATGTTGGGAAAACCGATCGAAGCAGGGCTAGGGAGTATGCATTGAAGCCGAGAACGAACGAATAGGCCACAGCCAAACACACTACATACTTCAGATTATCGGTGAAGACCATTCCTTCATCACCGTATGCACCTGCCAAAGGATCACGCAACAGAAAGAGCAGCGCAACCCCGATGATGACCGATACGGATACATACAAGAGCATGAACCCGAAAAAGCCCCGGTGCTTGGTCTCGGTGTTGAATACCCGCGGCATATAGCGCACGGTAACGGAGCTGATACCGAACGAGAGAATGCTGGAAAGGACCGTACCGAAGGCAAGGATGAGACGTACCGTTCCAAGCTCGCTCTTCGAAAGGAATGTGGGTTGTACCCAGAGCAGGCTGAGGGCGCCAATGGCCGTTCCTGCGTATACCACAATGGTATTCGCGAGGCCCTGTTCCTTCACTATGCCCAAGCTCGTTCCAGTTTATTGCAAATAGATCCGACCGATGCACAGAGGCGCACGAAAGTAGGTTCAGGAGTGCATCGGCCTGAAGTGTTCCTTTGCGGCCATGATGTTGAAGAACCATCCATTGTCGGAAGAGCTGGTTGCGTTGGGGATCATTGATCCGAGCGCTGTGGTTGAGTATTTCCCCCGAGTGCGTGATCGCGCCGACGTTAAGGCGCTGCGTTGTGAGAAGTCCGGTGTGATCTTTTTGGACCGCGTCGATCACGTCGGGTCGAGTTACTACTCTGAACAAGATGGGTTGCATTATTGGTCGAGCGAGGATCGTGCCCAAGGTTTGGCTTTGACCCGTGAGGATGACCAACGCAGGGCTGCTGCGCTAAGGTCACTGGTGAAAGGGAAGGCCGTTGCCGACGTGGGCACTGGACTTGGTGGCATCCTTGACCTGCTCAAGGACGACGGGCGCGAATTACATGCAGTGGAGCCGCAGCGACATGCTCGAAATATGCTGATGGACCTTGGATACAAGGCGCACGCGTCCTCAAAGGACCTTGCGGACGCTGGGGTGCAGCTCGACGTGATAACGCTTTTTCATGTATTCGAACATTTGGTCGAACCTCTACGGGAATTGAGAGAGATCCATAGGGCACTGGCCCCTGGGGGTACGGTGATCATTGAAGTTCCTCATGCGAACGACGCGCTACTTGCGTTGTACGACCTCGCTTCTTTCAAGGCCTTCACGTTGTGGAGTGAGCACCTCGTTTTGCACACCAAGGCCAGCCTTGAGCGGTATCTTGGGGCGGCGGGGTTTGTTGACATACAAGTGACCGGTGTTCAGCGATATCCATTAGCGAATCACCTCTACTGGCTGAAAGAAGGTAAGCCAGGGGGGCAGAACATTTGGCCCGAATTGAGGGATGCGGAAGTTGAACGAGCGTACGCTGCAATGCTGGACAGGTCTGACTACGCTGATACGCTCTGGGCCATTGCTAGGAAGTAAAGTTGACCTTACGCAGGAATCAGATCAACCCAGCCTCCCCATGAGACTTTCCGCACTCTGCGCAACATTGCTCGTTATGCATGCTGCGTCTGCTCAGTTCTACACTGTCGTCGAGACATATGCTGGAACCGGGAATCCCGGCATGAGCAATGGACCGTTGGCCTCTTCGACATTCCAAACACCGTATAGCTTGTGCTACGATGGGGCTACTGAGACCTTTTATGTTGCTGATGCGCAGAACCATGCGATAAGGAAGATCACGGGGGGAGTTGTCAGCACGCTTGCTGGCAATGGTTCGTCGGGTGATGTGGACGGTACGGGGTCCTCTGCGAGGTTTTACGTTCCCACCGGTATTGACTACCACAATGGATACGTCTATGTGAGTGACAACGGAAATCACAAGATCAAGCGGATCGATGCAGCGACAGGCGCTACCACTACTTTGGTGGGTACCGGGTTTGCTGGCACGAACGATGGCCCAGCGCTTGTCGCACGTCTTTATAATCCTACGGAAGTTCGGGTTGCTTCCAATGGCGACGTCTACATCTCGGATTATGGCAATCACAGCATCAGAAAGCTGACCGGTGGTATCGTGTCAACGTTCGCTGGACTAAGTGGATCGTCCGGTGATGTTTTAGGTACAGGCACCGTAGCGCGTTTCAATCGCCCTACCGGAATTGCTTTCGGTTCGGGTGGATTCCTTTTCGTAGCGGACCAAGTGAACTGCAAGATCAAGGCTATTGATCCCAACGGCACGGTTACGTTGGTGGCTGGGTCGGGTGCTTTGGCCTCTATTGACGGCGTGGGGACAGGGGCTTCCTTTACCCGCCCGACTTATATCGCATGGGATCCATTGGGTGCACTGATGGTAGCGGAATGGATGGGTAATAAGATCAGGAGGGTTCAAGGGAACGGCACGGTAACAACCGTAGCGGGTACCGGTGCGTCAGGCTATTTGGACGGACCAGCGTTAAGCGCCACGTTCAACTCGCCTTATGGGATCTGTGTTGACAATGATGGCAACGCATATATCGGCGACAAGGAGAATCATGTGATCAGAAAGCTGGTCAAACAAGGCGAGATCGGTATTGATGAACCAGTTGCCGGCACGACTGTCCAACAAGTGATCGCCAGCCCTAACCCAACCTCCTCCGTCACCACCATCGACCTCTCCCACATCCCCGATCCGTTGACCGGTCTGCTGATCTATGATGAAAAGGGCGCGCTCGTTGTGCGCAAGGAGCAAGGAGACTTGGCGGGGTTCGGCAGGGGTGCTGCTACGATCGATGCGACGGGTTGGCCTGCGGGCCAATATGCCGTGTTGGTGAGCACGCGATCTTGCTTGTACCGATCGGTGTTCATCAAGGAGTAGGCGCTACTCCCGGATCCAGGTCTGCGTCCGGAAGAAGAAGGCCACGTAGCCGCGCACTTGCAGCTTGCCGTTCTCGAGCCAGATCTTGCAGTCGTACACACTGCCGTTCTTGGGGTCGAGGATGGTGCCGTCCTCCCATTCGTCGCCATCCTTTTTCATGTTGCGGATGATCTCCATGCCGATCACTTTCTTGTTGTAGCGATCATCGCTCGGGTCGCACTCTTTGCAGACGGGGTCCTGTTCTTCGCTGGGTTCGCGGAACAGCTTCACCACCCTGCCGGACAAAACCCCATTGCTTTCCGTGATCTCCACAATGCTCTTCTTCTTGCCGGTCTCATCGTCGATGGTGACCCAGCGCCCCGTGACCTGGGCGGACAAAGAGCAGGAGATGAGCAGGAAGAACAGGGAGTGAAGCAGCGCACTGATGCGAGCGGAGTGGGGGCGGTGGGTGAAGCGCATGGGTGTGTGGAAGTGTTTCATCCCGACTGGTCGGGGGTCAGAACGTGCGACCAACGGCAACCAGATACCTGAAGCTGAAGTAATCCTCTTCGGCTGCCGGCAGTCGGCTCAGCAGCAGTGGCATGTCGAAGCGGATGGTGAGCGGCCTTACATCGGAGAAGCGCCACCAGCGCTTGATGGTGAAGCAGAAGCCCGCACCGGCATCGGCGCGTGGGTCGGTGAGCAACTGGTTGTTGTTCGTGTTCAGGTAGGTGATGGAACCGACATCGCCGAAGAGGTAGGCATCGATGTGCAGCCAGCGCCGCGTTGCGCGCGGACGAATGGGGAACAGTCCGTCCACATCGAGTTCGCCGTTCACGGCCCAGCCGCTGTTGCCCACGTACGTGAAGAGCAACTCGTTCTCTTCGCCCACCAGTTCCGGCGCGAGGTAACCGGCGTAACCGCGCAGGTTCAAGCCGCCGCCGTGCTGGAAGTGGTTCACCTCGGCGCCATAGCCCAGCCAGTCGTACGGCACGAAGCCGATGCTGCGCACGTACTTGTCGTCCATCATCTCCTCGGGCGATGCACCTGCGAGGTAGAGCGCGCTTTCTCGCGGCATAGCGCCATCGGCGTATTGGCCGAAGAGCCGCACGCGTAACTGCAACTGCCCCAATTTCTTCTCCTCAACCGCTGTGAGCGAGATCTGACCGAAATGGGAACCGGACCCCACTGCACTGCTGCGCGCCTTCAGCGCAACGGTCATGGAACCACCGCGGTGATCGAAGCGGTCCCAGAGCTGCGCTGTTGCAATACCGTTCCACTGCTCGGGCTCCCATTGCTCGGGATAGAGCAGATAGGTGAGGTCGGTACTGTCCGCCCGCAGCATGTACTTGGCATCGAGCGATAGCACCGTGGCTCTTCCGGGCAGTTGCCAACGGAGGCCGCCGCCGTACAAGTGCAAGCCATCGAGTTGCCGTGCGCGAACATTGAAGCTGCTGCCGCGCAGGATGAAATCGGTGGCGTTCTCGTAGCGCAGGTTGAAGCTGATGGCATCGTGTTGCGTGTCCACGCCACCTTCCGGTAGCGACTGCCCGAAGCCCGTGTTGATCCACACGCTCGCTTGCACCTTGTGTTTCTGGCGGAGATAGCTGCCGTTGAAGTGCGCGCCCACCTTGATGCCGTCGTAGCCGTTGAACCAGGCGTCGGGCCGCACGAAGCCTTCATAGTTGTGGCGGTCGGCGGCATTGCGGATGTGGTGATCGAAGCCGATGTCGATCGGCGCGTTGAGCGAGTTGTTCAGTGCGTTGCGGTCGGCGAGCATGCCACTGGTATCGATGCGCACATCGGCTATGCCGCTCGGTATATCCACGTGTGCGGTGTACTCCCGTTGCAGGTCATCCCAGCCGATCCAACGGGGCAGCACGGTGGCACTCGTTGGTTTGGTGAACCAGGTGTTCGGGATGTGGAAGTCGTAGGTCTTTCCATCGCGCGCCAGCACTTGGAAGTCGATCGGCATCTGCATGCCGTTGCGGCGGAAGATGATCCGCTGATCGCCCTTGCGACTGTTGTGCTTCACGCCCTTCACCGCGTAGTCGATGGTTTTGTCGGTGCTGATCCACGCATCGAAGAACCACGTCAGGTCCGCGTGCGTGGCTTGCGTGAAGCTGTTGCGCATATCCTCGTCGTACGGGTGGCAGAATTTCCACTGCCGGAAGTAGTGCTGCATGCCATGCCAAAAGAGGCTATCGCCCAGCACGTACTTGAGGTTGTAGAGCATGGTGGCCGTTTTGAAGTAGACGTGGCCACCGCCGCCGATGTTCTGGTCCTCGTAGTAGCCGAACTCGTCGCTGTGCGTATCGATGGGCGGCATGCCGTTGCGCACGGCATCGCGCATGTACGGGCTGTATACCTCGCTCTCGTAGGTCACTTCCGGTTTCGTCCAGCGCCGCTCAGTAGCTGGTCTTCGGCGTATCCTCCACCATGGTATCGCCATCGATCACTGAAAGTCCCCCAGCGGTGAGGAACTGCGTGAAGCCCTCATCGAGCATGGCGCGGTACGTCTCGTTGTTGCCGATCATGCCATAGAACCAGTTGTGGCCGATCTCGTGCACGAAGAGGCCGCGATAGTCCGGGTCGCTGCCGCCATCGAGCGTCAGCATCGGGTATTCCATGCCGTCCCGCGCATCGGCCACTACCATCTTGGGATAGCCGTACAGGCCGAACCAATCGCTGTGGGCCTTGATCGACTTGGCGTTGTAGCTCGCAGCGTTCTGCCAGCCGCTGCAATGCGGTTCCTGCGCCAGGGCCACGCAGCGCACGCCGTTCCACGTGGCTTCGCCGATCCGGTAGGTGGGGTCGGCGGTGAAGGCGAAGTCGTGGACGTTCTCGGCGTGGAAGCGCCATGTCTTGCGCACCAACGTGTCGTGCGGGGTGATGGTGCTCGGCGCACTGTCCCATTCCTTGTCCTTGAAGTTGCCGATGTCCAACCGCTTGCGCAGTTCATCGGGCAGCACGTCTTGCGGGTTCTGCAACCCCCGGTCGCTTCCAGCACGTAGTCCGCCGGAAAGTCGAGCGACACGTCGAAGCAGCCGAAATCACCATAGAGTTCGCTGCCCAAGTGTTGCTGCGTGTCCCAGCCCATTTTGCGGTCGTACACCGCTATGCGCGGGTACCAATGCGTACCGTCGAAGTGCTTGTGGCCCCAAGCGTCGAACAGCTTCATGCGCCGCTGCGCCTCGTAGGTCCAGTGCGTGGTGAAGCGGATGTCGAACACCGTCTTGCCACCCGGTGCCAGCGGCTTGTCCAGCCACACTTTCACCACGGTGTTATCCTGTTCGGTCTTCAGGTCAACGGTGCCGCTTTTCCATTCGTGTACCGTTGTGCCGGCGTACGGGTCGTCCTCCGTGCCGCGCAGATCCCAGCCTTCGCCCTGCCGTTGTTTGTAGGCATAGCTTCCCGCGTTGTACGCCTCTTGGTACAGGTGGAAGAACACGAAGCGCAGCGTATCGGGGCTGTTGTTGTGGTACACCAACTTCTCCTGTGCGGTGAAGGCGTTGCGCGCATCGTCCATGCGGCCGTCGATGGTGTAGTGCACATCCTGCTGCCAGTAGCCGGCGAACGGCGGCCGGTTCTTCCAGTAGTACGGGTTGTCCGCATTGCGGAACGTATTGGGCGGATGCAGGGGGTCGTAGCGCTGGGCCAAGGCCACACTGGCCACGGCCATCAGCACCAACAGGACTATCGGGCGGTTTCTCACGGTTGGAGCCGAAGATATTGATGTGGGGGTGCGGAGAAAGAGGAAGTACGGTGACTGCTAGTTTAGAGGCATGCTGCGTTGGCTACGAAGAGCGGTTACTGTTGTCCCACTGCTGCTGTTCGCTGGGTTGTTGGCCCTTGGCGTTTTGGTAGTGGCACTGGGCTTCTACCTCGTTTGGAACCTTGGCAATTGACCGCGTGGAGTGTAGGCGGGCCGGAGTCCCAGACTGAAAGCCACTGCCAGAGGGCAAGCGGCTGCAGTCGCGAGCGCGTGTTTGGGGACCTACCTTGCCACCAGAAGAACTCCTCAAATGAAGTATCCACTCGTGCTCGTGGCATTGCTTGCCAACTAGTTCAGCGTTGGGGCAGTTCGAGCCACCGAAGAGCATTATCACGAACCGCTATGGGGCCGCTTACGATGTGACGGTCGCCGATCTTGATATGGACGGATCCATGGATTGGGTCACCACTCATTGGTATCTCGGTCTAGTGATGTATAGTAAGGGTGATGGAACGGGCAGGTACCAACCCGGAACGGATCACCGGGCAGTATCTGATGGCGCTAGGTCCCAGCGGTTGCGGATTTCGATGGGGATGTTAGCCGATCCGATGCTCGTGGAACAGAACACGATGACCGGGTCACTTGGTTCCGTAATGATGGTGTTGGTGTATTCAGCCCTTAATTCCGATCACCAGCCAAGCTGATTCCGTACGTATGGTGCTTGCCTGCGATCTGACGCGAGGCGGGGTAGATATGGATGCTCTTCGGCGTCCCACGCCAATGATGAGGTGCGGCGTGGTATGCCAACGATGGAACTGGCAATCCCGGAGTTGGGGCAATCGATCACCGGCGTAGCTGATGGCGTGTGATTATCGACGTCGGCGATCTCGGACAACGACGGGGACATGCATCTTCTTATGCGAGTTTCCATGTTGATACGACCTTGGTACGGTATGCTAACACCAACAGGCACCTTCGGCGCGCCGCATCGTTGCCAACGCATCTTTGTGGACTAAAAGCGCTCATATCGTCGACTTGATTGGTGATGGCCAGAAGGATATTCTGCGTCTTCGGATTCAACACTGTTGCCCGGTTCATTGCTTCAGGAGGCGGCGCTTTGGGGCCATGCAGTCGATGAATATTCCTGAATGCGAGCTGCGGAGCCGCCGACGTGGACGGGGATGGGGACGGTGACATACTTGGCGCATACAATGCGTTGATCTTGGAGAACGATGGATCGGGAAGCTTTGTCGAACACCAAGGTTTGTTGGATGCTAACGCTGACAAAGTGAGATGTGAAGATGTTGACCTTGATGGCATGCTCGACGTGTTGTTCTACGGAGAGAACGGCGATGCTGCATATGTCTTGAACCAAGGAGCTCTTTCATTCTCAACTAGGATCCGTGATCCCGGAAGCCTATTGATCTTTGGGACACGATGACCAGACCGACCTCGATGAAGACGGCGATACCGATAGATCCCTCTTCCAGTACACGTTGGAGTGGTACGCCAATGAGCATCGGGGTCTTTTTGGTCCCAAGGTCCGCTGAACACAGACCATCACAATAGTGTCGTATAGCGAAGTTTGCTGACGTTGACATGATGGAAGCATTGATGTCGTCGTTCGGATAGGTACTAGCTCTCCTACCTGGATGGGATACGCCGGCTCCGGTCCCGAACCTAGGTGGCGGCCTACGCGCCGCGATCGTCATCGATCCCTTGGTGCCAATGGGGTCGGTCCTCTTCAATTTCTGGATTTCGACGGTGATGGTGACCCTGATATACTTCCCTTCAGCATATCGGACGTGGGTTTTCAATGCAACAATGGCGCAGGTTTCATCCGCGCACCACGATATCGGCACGGCGCAGGTGATTACCCCAGAGAAGCCGCATCTGGATAACGACGGTTTTGCGATGCCGACCAGTTGGTGTGCGACGGCCCCGGTATTCCAGATGTATTGGCTTAGGAACAACGTGGAGCCGGTACATTCTCGTCCGCCCCTCAATTTTGCCTAAACCTACCCCAACTCCTCTGTTGTGCATCCTGT
>JADJCX010000019.1 GCA_016703005.1 Flavobacteriales bacterium | reverse complement strand
GGCCGAACCATTGCGGCGAACGAAGAGCCGCTCACCAATGCACGCCACATCGAGCGGCAGATAGCGCTTCGGCCCCGGGTCGTCGGCGGGCAGGAACATCGTGTGCCCATCTCCGAGCATGGGGTACAGGCTGCTGATGTGCGCGAGGAAGCGCAAGCCGCTCATGGGTCCTTGTATGCTCGTGCGCAAACTGTCGAAGCATTGCACAAGCGCTTCGCGATCGCCATACATGAAGGGAGCAGGATGGCTGCTCAGCAGTCGCCTTTCCAAGAACGCAAGGTCGGCGCGCAGTGCGACCGTATCGAACGAAAGCCCTTGTGCCGATGACTGGGCATGTGCGGGGGCGAAGGATAGGATCGCTGTGGCGCTCATCGTAAGCGCCCGGCACCATCGGATCGATCGCCAGGAAGCAAACATGCCCCAATGTAGATGACGGTTCAAGCCCACGCAGCGTCTTCTCCCACCTCCACAGTGGTCTGTCCGTTGCTCGCGAGGGGTCGCGAAGCGATAGCGGACGACCCTGCGGCCATCGCAACGCACAAGCCGCGGTGCCAGACCAGGCTATCCCCTGCGCATCATTTGCCGGGGATCACGGCGAGGAACACCATGGCTGCGCACAGCATGCCGTCATTATCTAGGTTTGTCTTCATCCACACCAACCGCATGAACCAACTGCTTACCCGTCCCACCATCATCCTGCTGCTCGTCCTCTTGGCCAGCGGCGCAGCCCGTGCACAAGCGCCTACGTGGGCATGGGGCGTTACGCTCGGCAATACCGATGATGATGAGGTGAACGCGATCGCCTCGGATGCTTCAGGGAATGTGTACGCCGTCGGCACCTTCCAGGACAATGTGGACTTCGACCCCGGGCCGGGCAGTGCCTTGTTCAGCGCGAACGGCGTGGATGCCTTCATGCTGAAGCTGGACGATGCAGGCGCATTGGTTTGGGCCAAGCGTCTCACGGGCTCCGGCCATCAGTGGGCGCAGTGCGTCGCGGTGGATCCCGCAGGCAACGTGTATGTGGCTGGTCAACTGGGCATCACCCCCATCGACATGGACCCGGGGCCGGGTACATTCATGTTGAATGCGACAAGCAGTTATGACGTCTTCGTGATGAAGCTCGACAACGCTGGCGATTTCGTCTGGGCCAAGGCCATGGGCGGCAACTCCACTGAGCTGCCGAACGAAATGACGACGGATGCGAACGGACATGTGTACGTGTGCGGTCGGTACGTCTCAGACAGTGTGGACTTCGACCCCGGCCCGGGAACGCACATGCTCGTTTCGAACGGCGGATGGGATGCGTTCGTGGTGGAATTGGACACCGATGGCAACTTCGTCTGGGCGAACAGCGTGGGATCGGATACGACGGGCTATACAGAGGAAGCACTCAGCATCGCGGTGGACGATGATGGCGACGTGTTCGTCACCGGCGTGTTCGCCGATACGGTGGACTTCGATCCGGGCCCTGCGGTGGTGGAGATCGTCGCCGTTGAGCACATGGACATGTTCGTGACCAAGTACAACACCAATGGTGACCTGGTGTGGGCAAGGTCGATCGGCGGACCGTACAACCAGCAGGGAGGTTCGATCGCGATCGATGCCGATGCGAACATCCTGATCACCGGTGGCTACCCCAGCGGAACGGATTTCGACCCCAATGCGGGTGTTGTCATCGCCAACGCATGGCTCAGCGATCTGTTCGTGCTGAAGCTGGACAGTGCCACCAACTTCCAATGGGTGCGCACCGTGGGTGAAACGGCCAACCAGTACGCGTATGGTGATGCGCTCAGCACCGACGCGGACGGGAACATCTACCTGGCGTGCGACTTCACGGGATCCATGGATGCCGATCCGGGACCCGGAACCCTTAACCTTAATTCGGCGGGCGGAAGTGATGTACTGATGATGAAGCTGGATGCTGCGGGTTCAATGCAGTGGATCAGCACCATGCAGGGTTCCGCCGCAGACAAGCCCAGCTCGATGACCTTGGGCAATACCGGCTCCTTGTACGTGGCCGTCAATTACCCCAGCCCCGACCTTACCCTCGGCGGCATCGTGGTGAACAACGCAGGCGGTTCATCCGGAACGAAGGACATGTTGATCGCACGGCTGGACAGCACCGACCTGGCCACCGGACTGGTGGTGATGGACCCCACACATCCGGAAGTGATGGCCTATCCCGATCCATTCACCGAGCAACTGGTGGTTAGCGGTTGCAGCCCGCGCGACGACCTGCGCCTGCTCGACATGGCCGGCCGCTGCGTACTGCATGAGCGCACGCAGGGAACGAGCATCACGCTCAACACGGCTCAGCTGATGTCGGGTCTATACGTTCTGGAGCTGGGTCGCGGTGCCACGGTGATGCGATCGAAGGTGGTGAAGGAGTGAGCCCTGTAGGAAATGCGCGTATCCGCTATGATCGGGTCAGCGCATGAGCGGGCGACCCGCGTTCCTGAGAATGCCCAAGCCTGTCCCTACTTCTTCTCCTCACTCATCGGCCACTCCCGCCAGGTGTAGCTCTTCTGCACGATCCACCATGCGCCCTCGTACTTCAGCAGCAGGAAGTAATCCGTGAAGATGCGCCAGCCCGGTATGGCGATCTCGGCCTTGGCCATGGCAGCATTGTGCTCCACATCGATGGAGATGATGCGACCCTGGCGGGTGTTCTTCTCACCCACCTTGATGCCGTCGATGTACTTCGCGCCGGAGCGGATCCATAGGCTGTCGGCATCGTTCACAGTGTACAGGTTGAAGTCCGGATGGAAAGCGCGGCGCACCTGTTCGGGGTCGCCGTTGGCCGTGCCATCGATGTAGTCGGTGAGTACGGCCGTGATGCGGGCGATGTCCGCAGCGCTGTCCGTGTCCTGCGCGTTCGTGAAGAAGGCGGACCCGGCGAGGGAGAAGAACAACAGTGGTCGAAGGAACTTCATGTGGTGGTGGTGTTGGATCCGGAATAGGGACCGCGACGTGCACAAGATCCACGCCGGGCGATGGTGCAGGCCGCAGTAGCGCCGCCGTCCATTGGCCTGCCGGTGATCCACAAGCCCCGATCTTCGCATCATGCGCCGCCGGACCCTTTCCTTCCTTATTGTCCTCGGGCTGGTCGTGGCGTCCCCAAGTGCGCTCGCTCAAGACACGCCCGCTTGTGAATGCACGGACCTCGGTGCCAAAGAACTTCACTTCCCTGACACGGTCTTCCACGTGACCGAAGGCTTCGATGTCGCTTTCTGCGGGTACATCGATCGATTGGTCTCCCCTTTTGTCTACAGCGAGTTCACCATGCGGTCCTGCGGTCGTGTGCATGGGGTGCCAATGGAGTCGCGCGGTGCATTGCAGGAATGCCACCTGTACGTGTCACGATCCATGTTCATCGTGGAAGAATTGGCCTTATTGCCGACGGGTGCGGATATGCACCTGGAACGTAGACCGTGCTGGCGGACAGCACACTGGCTCTTCTTGGCAGAGGATAGTTCGGCATCCGCAATTGGGGCCCCCACTACAGAACTCATCGCGACTTTCCAGAAACCAACACCTGAGCAGTTCGCGCACATACAAGGTCGCTTGGATGTGATGAAGCCCGCAGTGTACTGGACGGATGAGGAACTCCTAGGACAATTATTTCTCTGCGCGCTGTTCGACGCGAACTGGGCCACTCGTTTCAAGGACCTGCGCGAGACCTATCTGCTGGGCGGCGCCATGGCGGAACTCCATAACGAGTTCCTCAAGATCCTTGACGACCGAAGGAAGTAGTTGGTCAGGTACACGCAAGCGTTGGCCCGCTCGCATCCACATCCCGAGGCTCCACGGTATCGTCCGCGGTATGGTCGAACACATCGGGCACCTGGAGGGCAGTGGGCCGGGCCACCACTTCCAATGCACAGGTCCATTGAACGATATCGAATTCCAGCATGTCCGCATCGCTCGATTTTCCGTCCACGACCGCCGGGTCTTTCGTCGGGAGATCCGATGCGACTTCCACACCATGATCGTACGTGCAGATGAAGAACAGCGCGAAAGGGGCCAAGGCAATGAAGTGGTGAACTCGCATGATCCCGTGTTATGACATCCAGGTTAGGACAACGAATGCGGTCCCAGCGGGATCGTAAGAGTCTTTAACGTTTCCGTCACCCTGGTTCCGGTGGGCTGTGGTCCGCCGTTCACCCCTTGGCCTTCGCCCGCCATGGATCGGCGCACGCGCCACTACCTTGGGCCATCTACCATCCTGCAGAAGATGAACATCAGGCTCTCGGTCATTGCGGTCCTACCGCTACTTGCAACGGTGCTGCTCATGTCTTCGTGCAACGGACAGGTCGGTGCGCTGCAGGAAGGTGAGGGTACTGACACTGCATCCGCGACGGCGCTCACCACCAACGACACCGCGCAGGTCGCTGAATACATCGTAGCAGCCTTCGAGGACAGCAAGGGCAACTTGTGGTTCGGGACGAATGGGCAGGGTGTAGCGCGTTACGACGGAAAGGAGCTGCGCTACTTCTCCATCGCCGAAGGCCTCATCGGCGATGTGGTAACGGGTATCGCGGAGGATCGCGATGGCAACCTCTGGTTCGGAACGCATACGGGTGCGTCCAGCTACAACGGGGAAACCTTCACCGACTACGGTAGCGCTGATGGGCTCCATGGCTCCGGATGCAAGATGCTCGTTGATCGCAACGGAGTTGTTTGGGCCGGCACGAGCGATGGTGTTTTCCGTCTTGATGGTCCACGGTTCAAGAAGTTCGAAGTTCCGATCCCTGTGATCGATACACCTAGCTACAAGATGTCGCCGGGCAAGGTGTGGGACCTCTTCGAGGACAGCAAAGGGGAACCTTTGGTTCGCGCGACGGTTATGGCGCGTGCAAATTCAACGGGAAGGACTTCATCCACTTCACGAAGAAGGATGGGCTCTGCAGTAACAACGTCGCGAGCATCGTTGAGGACCCACAAGGCAGCATCTGGTTCGGGTCCATCACCTCCGACTTTCCGGAGTACATTGAAGAAGGAGGTGTGAGCCGATATGATGGGAAGATCTTCACGCAGTTCCCCGAGGTGAAGGGCCTTACAGCGAACGACATCTACAACATCTACTCGGATCGGGCAGGCAACATCTGGATCGGTGCGATACGCGTGGGTGCGTACCGCTTTGATGGCAAGTCGTTCGCACTCTTCGACAAAACGGATCGGCCGGATCTCACGCGGTACTTCGCTATCCAAGCATTTGCGGAAGACCGGCATGGCACCTTGTGGTTCGGCTTTTCCGGCGGGCTGTTCCGGTTCAATGGAAGTTCATTCGTGAATGTGACGCAGGGCGGCCCGTGGACAAGCCCGTGAACAAGTCCGACCTTCTTCATCACCTGCAAGCTCTCCTTCAAGAGAAGGTGGACGCTGCGCAACGGGAGATCATCTCCACGCGCGATTCCTTCACCAGCGACACCAAGAGCAGCGCTGGCGACAAGCACGAGGTAGGCCGCGCAATGGTGCAACAGGAACTGGACAAGTTGGAAGAGCAACACGCCAAGCTCATCGCTCTTCAGCAGGAACTCGCGCGGGTTCCGTTGGAGCGCACCTTCGATCACGTCGCCTTCGGAAGTCTTGTCACCACCGATCAAGGCACCTACTTCGTGGCCATCGGCCTTGGGCGCATCGAGTTCGATGGTGGCAACTGTTTCGCCATTTCCCTTGTGTCACCCATCGGGCAAGCATTGAAGGACAGGCGCGTTGGTGAGCAGGTGATCTTCAACGGGAAGAGCATCACCGTGCGGCACATCGTGTGAACCCAAGGACGGAAAGCCCTTCCGCCTACATTCGATCACATGCGCTCACCCCTGCTGTTGTTCCTGCTGTGGTTCGCAGCACTGTCATTCGGGCAATGTCCTTTCGGGCCCCCGATTGCAATGGCGATTGCCAACCGGCGATCTGGGTGGGCGATGGTGTTTGTGATGATGGCTGGGCCAGCCCGGCCGACTTCCTATGTGCCGCTTTCAATTGGGACGATGGCGACTGCACCGGTCCCGGTTGCATGGACAGTTTGGCGGTGAACTACAACCCCATGGCCACGGTGGACGATGGCAGCTGCATCTACGACCCTTGCCCGCCCGGCACGATCCCCGATTGCAACGGCAACTGCCAACCCGCGAGTTGGTGGGATGATCTGCGACAACGGCTGGGACTTCCGTGGGACTTTCTGGCAGCGTTCAACTTGGATGGCGGCGATTGTATCGGCCCCGGTGCATGGACACACTGGCCACCAACTACAACCCCGTGGCCACTGTGGATGATGGTAGTTGCTTCATGGCCCTGTCCCCCGGGCAGCTCGCAGATTGCACCCGGCGCCTGCCTGGACTCGTTGGTGGTAATGCGCCGTGGGCGACTGGCACTGCAACAATGGGCTGTGGACAGCCGGCAGCTGGGAGGTGGGCGATATGCTGCTGGACTGTGCCGCGTACAACTACGATGCTGGCGACTGCATCGTCATGGGCTGCACCGATCCCGCCGCGTTGAACTATTACGAACACGCCACCACTGACGATGGCACCTGCCAGTATGGGACGTGTCCGCCCGGCACGGAGGATTGTATGGGGCATTGCATCCCGCAGAACTGGATCGGTGTGAACGATTGTCCGGGTGGTTTGAGCGCCGATCCGCTCGCGCACTTGCACAACGGTGCATATCCGGACAGCCTCCTGTTCAACATCCCGGTGGGTTCCACGCCACGCGGCATGTGCGTGCTGCCCGATGGGTCGAAAGCGTACATCGGTTCAGGCGCCACGGTTACCGTGGTGGATCTGCTCGGTCTCGATGCCGGTACGTGGAGCACCACCACCATCAACGTCGGCGGGCTCGCTTATAGCTGTTCGCCATCGGCCGACAACCTGCATGTCTTCGTCGCCAACTTCAGTTTGAACGCCGTGCAAGTGATCGACGTGGCCAGCAACACCGTTGTGCAAACGATCCCCGTGAGCATCGGCCCGCTGAAGATGTGGACGGCGCACAATGGCCAACGCGTTTTCGTTTCGTGCCAGAACGGCCACACGGTTTCGGTGATCGACGCCAATACATGGCAAGTGCTCGCCACGGTACCCGTGGGCCAGCATCCGCGGAACATCTGCACGTCGATGAACGACAGTTTGTTGTACGTGGCCGATTGGAGCGGCACCACGGTGAGCGTGGTGGATCTGGTGAGTTACCAAGTGGTCGACACCATTCCTGTGGACTATTGGCCACAAGCCATCTGGCCCACACCCGATGGGAAGTACATCCTGGTGGCCAACTTCGGTTTCGATTTCAGTTACGATCACATCTCCGTGATCCGTACGTCGGATCATGATCGCCCGGTTGCGGACCGGTGTTGGTACGGAGGACATCCTTACGATCGGCGATGATGGCCAGTACCTCTACGCCTCGAACTGGGGAATGACTTGCTGCTTTGCGCCTAGCGGGACGCTTGTTGTTCGGCCGAGGTGGACAAGGGCAACGTGACCGCGATCGCCATGCCCGACTTCGAGGCTTGGGTCGCACCGACCTCTGCCGCTGGAGATCCCGTACATCACATCAACGCTCACAACCGTTGCCACGCAAGCGGAATACGCCTTCGGTATGGCGCGGCACCCGAACGGCCGTTTCGTCTTCGCGGTGAACATGGATAGCAATGTGTTGTCCGTGATCGGGCTGCAGGATCTCAGCACAAGCATTTCATCTTCGGAACTGAATGATGATCTGCGCATCTGGCCCGTGCCAGCGCATGACCTGTTCCGGATCTCTTCAAGCGGCATGATCACGCGTGTGCGATTGCTTGATCAGAGCGGCCGCGAGGTGCGTCGATGGCAGAACCCGAGCAACGCCGCGACATATGATCTGGATGGCGTTGGCGCCGGTCTCTATCATGTGGAGGTGAGCACACAACATGGAGTCGTGACGCGAAAACTGGTGGTGCAGTGATCGACGATCTCCCGTCTGCCAAGGTCCTCGCCGTGAGCAGCAGCGCTAGACATACCATGGCGAAGGCGTGCCAGCAGTGCATCCGCTTGGTCGAAGGCCTCGGCGTTGACGGCGACGCTCATTCAGGAGCTACGGTGAAGCACCGCTCGCGGGTGCGGCAAGCTCCGTCGCAACCCAACTTGCGACAGGTGCATTTGATCCATGCCGAGTTACACGATGAACTCCGTGTGAAAGGCTTTGAGATCGCTCCCGGACAAATGGGCGAGAATATCACCACGCGTGGCATTGATCTGCTCGCATTGCCGAAGGGGACCGTGCTGCATATTGGTGATGAAGCCATTGTGGAAGTCACGGGGCTGCGCAACCCGTGCGCACAACTGGACGGTCTCTATCCCGGCTTGATGAACGCTGTGCTCGATCGTGACGCCGAAGGGAGCCTGGTCCGTAAGGCGGGGATCATGGGCGTGGTGTTGAAGAGCGGAACGGTGAAGCGCAACGACCCGATCACAGTGCGACTTCCGAAGAAGCCGTTCGAGAAGTTGGACCGCGTGTGATGAACTTGCACCATTACCATCATCCGCGCTTGTTTTCACGCTGTGCATGAACACCACCAATGGCATCCGAAAGAAGTACACGTTGCCTCTTCGCTTGGCCATCGGTGTCCTCCCCATGGGGCGCTATTCAAGATCCAGCATTGGCCGTTGGCCGATGCGCTATTGATCATAGGTGTTACCGCCGTAGTGGTGCTTTACGTACCCCGCTATCTCGCCAAACCCGAGCGGCGCTTCATGGATCATGTGAAACTGTTGCTCGTGCTTTCTTGGCCCACTGGTTACCTCTTCAGCGTTATGCACTGGCCCTATGCGTCGGTCTTCTCGTACGTCGCCGCGCCGCTCTTTCTCATCTGGATCTTCAAGTCAGGTATCGGTGAGTTCTGGAACGACTCCGCTGCGACAACACCCTCAACGTGGTCGATCGTTCTCTTCGTTGGAGGCTTGGGCCTGGTCGGCATGGGCACCCTCTTCCGCATCGAGCATTGGCCCTATGGCAGCGCTATGCTGATCGCAGGCTTCGCATTATGTGCCGCTTGGTTCGTGTACGAGTTCTTTCCTCGCTTGCGAACGGGTCGTGACGACGCCGAAGCTCCTTCCGTAGGGTCGAATGAAGAGGAAGGGTCTTAACCCTTCAGCGCCTCCGCACCACCAACGATCTCCAGGATCTCCCCGGTGATGGCTGCTTGGCGTGCTTTGTTGTAGGAGAGCTTCAGCTCCTTCAACATGCTGTCGGCGTTGTCCGTGGCCTTGTGCATCGCCGTCATGCGCGCACCATGTTCGGCCGCGTTGCTATCGAGCAACGCTTTGTAGAGCTGGATCTTCAGGCTCTTCGGACGATCTCCAGAACGATCGTCGCGCGATCCGGTTCCATGATGTGGTCGGCCTTCGCGGCTTTGGCATCACCTGTCATCGGAAGCACGGGCAAGTACTGCTCCTCCGCGAGGATCTGCACGGCGGCATTCTTGAACTTGTTGTACACCAATGTCACTTGGTCGTACGTGCCGTTGGCGAACAACTGCATGATCAGCTCGGCCTTCGGCGCCACCTTGTCGAAGCTGAGGCCGTCGTACAGGCTGGCACCATCGGTCGGCAATGCCTCGCTGAAGTATTTCGTGCGACGGTAGTTGTCCATCGCCTTCTTGCCCAATGGCAACACATGCACCGTGCGCCCGTTCGCTTCATGGTCGGCGACCAAGCGGCGGATACTGCGGAACACCTGCGAGTTGAATGCGCCCGCCAAACCACGGTTGCTGACGATGGCTACGATCAACACGTTCTTCACCTCGCGTTGCGCGCTGTACTGCCCTTCGTTGCCATCGAGGCTCGCGCTCACATTGCTCAGGATCTGCTGCAACTTCTCGGCATACGGGCGCATGCGCACAATGGCGTCCTGTGCACGGCGCAGCTTCGCAGCACTCACCATCTTCATGGCAGCGGTGATCTGCTTGGTGCTGTTGACCGAGACGATCCTGTTGCGGACTTCCTTGAGATTGGCCATCGCGCGGTAGTGGGCGGCTTAGTTGTCGAGGCTCTTCACCAGGTCCAGTGCCACTTTCTCAAGCGTGCCGGTGATCTGGTCATTGTAGTCGCCTTTCTTCAGTGCGGCCAGTACATCGCTGTGCTTGTTGCGCAGCATGGTGAGGAACTCGGCTTCGAACTGCTTTACGTTCTTGGCAGGGATCTTCGTTAGCAGGCCCTTGGTACCACAGTAGATGATGGCGATCTGCTCCTCCACACGCATCGGGCTGTTCTGCCCTTGCTTCAGGATCTCCACGTTGCGCGCACCCTTGTCGAGCACCGCTTTCGTCGTCGCATCCAGGTCGCTACCGAACTTGCTGAAGGCTTCCAGTTCGCGGTACTGTGCTTGGTCGAGCTTCAGCGTACCCGCGACTTTCTTCATGCTCTTGATCTGGGCGTTACCACCCACGCGGCTCACGCTGATACCCACGTTGATCGCAGGGCGCACGCCGCTGAGGAAGAGGTTGCTCTCCAAGAAGATCTGTCCGTCGGTGATCGAGATCACGTTCGTAGGGATGTAAGCCGATACGTCACCGGCCTGCGTCTCGATGATCGGCAGCGCCGTGAGACTTCCACCGCCCTTCACCTTGCCTTTCAGCGAGGCGGGCAGATCGTTCATCTGGCTGGCGATGGTATTGTCCTCGGTCACCTTGGCTGCACGCTCCAACAAACGGCTGTGCAGGTAGAACACGTCGCCGGGATACGCTTCACGTCCTGGTGGGCGACGCAACAGCAGCGACACCTCGCGGTAGGCAACGGCTTGTTTGCTCAGGTCATCGTACACGATCAGTGCTGGACGACCGGTATCGCGGAAGAACTCACCGATGGCGGCACCGGTGAAGGGTGCGTAGAACTGCATCGGCGCGGGATCGCTCGCGGTGCTGGCCACCACCACGGTGTAGGCCATGGCGCCGTTCTCTTCCAACGTCTTTACCGTACCTGCTACAGTACTGCCCTTCTGGCCAATGGCCACGTAGATGCAGAACACCGGTACACCGGCTTCATAGAACTCCTTCTGGTTGATGATCGTGTCGATCGCCACCGTGCTCTTTCCGGTCTGGCGGTCGCCAATGATCAATTCGCGTTGTCCACGGCCGATCGGGATCATGGCGTCGATGGCCTTGATGCCCGTTTGCAGTGGCTCCTTCACCGGCTGACGGAAGATCACACCGGGCGCTTTACGCTCCAACGGCATCTCGAAAGTTTCGCCCGTTATCGGGCCTTTGCCGTCGATCGGTTCGCCGAGCGTATTCACCACGCGGCCCACCATGCCCTCACCCACATTGATGCTGGCGATGCGCTTGGTGCGCTTCACGGTATCGCCTTCTTTGATGCCGACACTGGGGCCCAGCAATACCGCCCCCACGTTGTCTTCCTCCAAGTTCAATACGATAGCACGCAGGCCGTTCGCGAACTCAATGAGCTCACCGCTCTGCACGCCTTTCAACCCATAGATGCGTGCGATACCGTCACCTACTTGCAGGACGGTACCGACTTCTTCCAGCTCGGCCTCCGTGCGGAAACCGGCGAGTTCTTGTTTCAGGATCGCCGATACTTCGGCGGGTTTCACTTCTGCCATGGCAATGTTCCGTTGGACGTCAGGGTCGATAGGGATTCTCAGCGAATTTCCGGCGCAGATCGGTCAAGCGGCGGCTTACACTGCCGTCGAATTGCTCGTCGCCGATGCGCACGATCACGCCGCCGATGAGGGCAGGATCCACCTTCTCCGAGAGGATGATGGACTTGCCGGGATGTTTTTGTTGTGCTTGTTCGGTCACTTGTGCGCGCACCGCGTCGGTGAGCGGCACTGCGCTCAACACCTCCACCGTCACGATGTTCTGGTGTACGCGATACAGTTCCACGAAGGCTTGGGCCACCTGCGGCAGCATGGCCTCGCGGCCTTTGCGCACCATGATGCCCATGAACCGGTGCGTGATCTCGCCGATGTTGCCAGCAAAGACCTTCGCCAACACGTTCGTTTTCTTGTCCGCCTTCACCACAGGGCTCTTCAGCAGCAGTACCAAGTCCGGGCTGTTCAAGCACGTTTCGGCCACTAACCGCATGTCCTGCTCGGCCACGGCCAGCTGCCCTTGGTCTTGGGACAGCTCCATCAGCGAGCGGGCGTAGCGGTAGGCGACCGGCGTAACGTTCATGACTTCCGCAGATCGCGTTCGTTCATCACTTTCTCCACCAACGCTTTCTGCGCGGCGCTGTCACCCAGCTTATCGCGCAGGATGCGCTCGGCGATGCGGATGCTCAGTTCGCCCACCTCGTTCTTCAGGTCGGTGGCCGCAGCGCTCTTCTCGTTGCGGATATCCTCGCGGGCACGGGCCAGCAGGGCATCGCCCTCGGCTTTGGCCTTGCCTTTGGCCGCCGCGATCTCGCGATCGCGGATGTCGCGGGCTTCCTTCAGGAGCAGTTCCCGGTCTTCCCGGGCTTGCCGCATCAAGGCTTCGTTGCCAGCGGTCATGGTGGCCATTTCGGCCCGCATCTTCTTCGCTTCGTTCAGCGCGTCCTCAATGGAGTGCTCGCGATCGCTCACACTTTTCAGGATCGGCTTCCAAGCGTATTTGGCCAGAAGCCAAACCACGATGCCGAACGACAGGCACATCCAAAAGAGGAGGCCGATGGCGGGGGTTACGAGTTCCATGGGTTGGGTTTGTTGGGGCCGACGACCGTCGGCCCGTACTTACTTGTGGTGCGTTCCGCACCACGTGCGATCTAGCCCAGACCCACGATGAAGCCCAGTGCAACAGCACCGAGGGCAACACCTTCCACCAGTGCGGCGGCAAGGATCATGTTGCTCACGATGTCGCCTTTGGCTTCGGGCTGGCGCGCAATGCTTTCCAGTGCGCTACCGCCGATACGGCCTACGCCGAGACCGGCGCCAACAGCGGCGAGACCGGCACCGATAACGGCACCTGCTTTTGCAACGGCCATGTCAGGAGCGGCCTGGAGGAGAATGTTCAAGAGGGTCATCGAATGATGTATTGGGTTGTTGTCGTTTGTCAGTGATGTTCAGCGTGTGCATGATGTGGCTCATGCACGGCGGTACCGATGTAGATGGCGGTGAGCAGCGTGAAGACGTAAGCCTGCAGCGCGGCCACCAGCAGTTCAAGGCAGTTGATGAAGATGGTGAAGGCCATGGCGAACGGGCTGGTGGCGTAACCGCCGATCAAGCTCTCGCCGTTCTTGCCGAAGATGAAGATCAAGCAGAAGAACACCAGCAGCACGATGTGACCTGCCATGATGTTCGCGAACAACCGGATCAGCAACGTGAAGGGCCGGATGAAGATGCCCATGATCTCGATCGGTGTAAGGATGATCAGCACCGGCCAAGGGATGCCCGGCATGGCGATGATGTGCAACCAGAAATGCTTGTTGGCTACCAACGCAACGATCAAGAAGGTGATGGTGGCCAGCACCAACGGTGTTACGATGTTGCCCGTTACGTTGGCACCGAACGGGAAAATGGGGATGAGACCAATGAGGTTCAGCGCCCAGATGAAAAAGAACAACGTAAGCAGGTAGGGCGTGAAGCGCATATAGTGCTTCTGCCCGATGCTGTTCTTGGCAATGTCGTCGCGCACGAACAGGATCACCGGCTCGAGGAACTTCGCCAAGCCCTTTGGAGCGCTGATGCCGCGTTTCGCATAGCCACGGGCCATGCCGATGAAGGCCCACAGCAACAGCGCCACGGCCATCAGCAAGGTGATCGCGTTCTTCGTCAAACTGAAGTCCGTCACCTTGGCGTCGACGTTCACCGAGCTATCGGCGTTCAGCACTTTGATCTTCTCGTGCTGAAGCAAGTAGGTGTAGTGTGCGCCCGTGTATGGCTTGGCATGGTGGTGCTCATCCATCAGCTTACCACTGCTGAAGAACTCCATGCCCTTGTCGGTCCACAGGATCACCGGTAGCGACAGACTCGTATGGCCCCAGAGGTGCCAACTGTGCGCATCGCCGATGTGCTCCATGATGAGCTCCCCGGCTTTGAATTCTTCAACGTGTGCTTCAGCACCGCCTCCTTCGGCTGCGTGCTCATGACCTGCTTCGGCGTGAACTGCCACGTCGTGGGCAACCGTATCCTGACTTGTCTGATGCTCCTGAGCCGCAAGAACGCCCGGAACCAACGCGCTCAACACCGCGAAAACCGCGTTCAACAAGACTTTCCGGAGAATTGCCGTGTGCAGGAGGCCCTTCATTGCGGCCGCGAAAGTAGATCCTGGGAATACGGAAGAAGGGTTGTGCAGAATCCGTTGGGAGCCCGCGCCTGCAGCGGTCACTGCTTCCTCTTGGTCTCCTTGAACAGGCACCAGATGCCGCCACCGAGCCCAAGAAAAACACCCAGCAAGGTGAACAGCGGGAACTTCCATCCGGTCTTGCCATCCAGCCACAGACCGCCCCACACACCAACGACCAGGAACACTACCATCTGCACGCCCAATGCCCCATAGCGCCCGTACGCCTTGGCAGCGGTGTTCACCTCCTCGGCTTCCTGCTTATCAATACCGTCACGGGGGTCGATCATGGCGCTGCGGTGTCGCCCTTGCGGATCAGCATCACCAATCGCCCGGTGCTGAAGCCGAGAAAGGCCAGATACAGCAACACGAATGCAATGCTCATTGGCTTGCGGTAACCATCGGGTGCAGTGACCAACAGCACCACCAGCACCACCACGCTCAACATCAGCTTCACCACCAGCCCGGTCATGAAGCGGCGCATGAACACCTTCACCTCACCGGCGCTCTTCTCCTGCCAAGCGTGCAGCAGCAGACTGATCACCGCGAAGTAGCCCAGCATCACCACGTATGGCCAGCCGAACGGGCGCTCGCTCAGGTACAACGCGAACCACGTGGCCAATGCAACAGCCGCGCTGAACAACAGAATGGGTAGTGCGGCGGAGCGGGACATCTTAAAGTTCAAGTTGCAAGTCTCAATAAAGAAACCCCGGTCGTGGGCCCCTCTTCAGACTTGGAGCTTGGAGCTTGAGACGTGTGTCTTGTCGCTTGGGTCCGTTACCGTGCCGCTTGCGCCGGTGCCGCCGGTGCCGCTTCCGTTCGCAACCGCATCGGGTCCATCTCCTTCACCACACCGCCGCTCATGGCGCAATTGCCGGTGAACACCGCCCCCGGCTCAATGGCCAGTTTCTTCGTGTTGATGTCGCCTTGCAACTTGGCGGTGGCCTTCAGGCTCAGCAGGTCTTGGCAATTGATCTTGCCGATCACGGTGCCTTCAATATCGCTGCTCTGGCATATGATCTCGCCCTCGATCGTTCCGGTCTGCCCCACGATCACGCGGCCACGGGCGTTCACCGTTCCCTTCACCCTGCCATCCACGCGGATGTTGCTGTCGCTGCGGATCTCCCCTTCAATGGAGGTACCCTCCATGATGCTGTTGATCTTGCCGGCGTTCACCGGTTCTGTCGCCTTGTTCATGGGCTCGCTGGGTTTTGAGGTTCCGAACATGTTGCGGCGAATATACCGCCAAGACCGCGTAGGGACCGAGGCCCTTCCGCCCGTTACCCGGAGGCTTATTCCAAGTAGTTGCTGGCGAAAAACGCCGAATACGCCCCTACATCCTTGCTCTTGTACAGCTCGGCGTAGTTATCGGGGCTTATGGCGAATGCCGGGTACTGCTTGTCGTTGATGCCCGTCAGCACCTGCTTATCGCTCAGGTACAGGTCGTAGAACGCCATTGCTTCCTGCTTGCTGTTGAACAACGTTAGCTGCACCACTTGGTGGTCGGCATCGAGGAAGCTGGCTTGCACCTGCACCGTGGTGCCGGGGAAGTACTGTGCGTTGAAGTCGGTGAGTTTGGCCTTCACGGTGTTCACATCCACCACGCCGTTGGGCACCACCATGGCGAAGTAATGTTTGCCATCCTCGAAGTGGTAGGCCGGGCCAGCTGGTGCCGGAGCTTCACCCACCGGGGCTTGCTGTTGCAGGTTGGTGAGGATCTGCTCCGCGCCCTTGGCTTCGTCGGTACCGGGATATTGGGTCTTCACTTCCGTAAGGGCGGCAATGAAGGCATCGCGCATGCGCAGGTTGCCGATGCACATGGCCTTCAGCAAGTGGTGCTTTGCGCGCAGGTGGTTCTGTGGCTCGTTGGCCAACACGCTATCGCAACCGGCCATAACGGGCAAGTAGTTGCCGCGCTTGAACTGGCTGTACATGGCGCTGTACTGCTCCGTTTCCAAGAGCTTGCGCTCTTCGTCGCTGGCCAGCACGTTCGGGTCGCGCACCAAGCGAGCGAATTCGCTGCTGGGCCAACGTTCCAATATGATGTCCGCATAGTGCTTCGAACTGGCCCGCTCGTCCATGGCGAAGTAGTTGCCGCTCTGCTCCTTCTCCAAATAGATGCGGTACAACTGGTAGTGGCTCTCGGGGGTGTAGCGACAGTTGTCGAACCGTGAGTTGAGGATCTCGAAGCTCTCGATACCGTTCTCGTCATCGTCCAGCTTCTCCTTGTAGATCATGCCGCACTTGTACAGCGCTTCGCAGATCCGCTCGTTGCTGATGCCGATGTCGGCACTGTCCTTCGGGATGTCCTTCAGGTAGGTCTCTTCCTTCTTCCATTCGGGTTCGCCCTTCTCCCCTTCTTCTTCCTTGCCGCCATCTTCTTCTTCCTCGGCAACATCCTGGTTGGCGCTGCCGGCTTTGTCCTTGCGCCGCCAATCGTCTTCGTTCGGACGTGTGCCCCATTTCTTCTTGAACTCCACCATGCCGCGGCTCAGGCTCTGCGGATTGTAGAAGTACCAACCACCACCGGCCGGTGCTCCCGGTTGCACGGGCTTGCCAGGCACCACACCGCTGTTGGCCACTTCGCGCGCGCGCTCCTCTTCTTCCTTGCGTTCTTCCTCCAGCCGCTCGCGTTCGCGGATCTTTTCCTTGATCAGTTTGCTGCGGTCTTCGTCGCTCATGGCGAACAGGCCCTGCAGGCTGTCCTCGCGGTTTATGATGTCCAGCTGCTCCACCAACTCGGTGAGCACTTCGGCCTTGTTCACCACTTCCTCGTAGCGCTTGTGGTCTTCGGCCAGCACCATGCGCGTGCTGTCGTAATACTGCTGCGCGCTCACATACACGCGGTCTTCGAAGTACACGTCGGCCAGCTTCATGAAGGTCTTGGCCTTCTGCTTCACGTCGGTGGTGTTGACCTGCGCGCTGGTTTTGAGGTGCGCAATGGCGCTGCTGTCGTTGCCTTCCTTGATGTCCAGATCGGCCAGCGCGTAGTGGATCATGTCGAAGTGATCCTTGTGCTTCTCATCACGCAACATGCGGGTAAGCGTTTTGCGCAGGCCTTTGCTGTTGCCCGCATCGAAGGCCAGCGCTTGGTAGATGCGCGCTTGGAAGTCCATTTCGTACGGCGGGTTCATGCGTGTGACACGCCTGAACTGCGCCACGGCTTCGCTGCCTCGCCCTTTGTGATCGTACAGCTGCGCGAGGATGAAGGCCCACCGCACACGATCGTTCTTCTTCTCGGCCAACTCAACGGCGCGCTGCAGACCGGTGATGGCATCTTCCACCTTGCCGCGCTTCAGATCCAGATCGGCCTGCACTGCGGCGAGGTGATCGAGCGGGTAGCGCTTGGGGAGCTTGGGCGCTTGCTTTATTTCATCGAGCAGGCTTTGGGCCTTGGCGTACTGCTCCATCTGTATGGCGCAGCGCGCGCCCCACAGCTTGGCTTCATAGAACAGTTCGTGGCCCTTGAATTTGCGGCCCATGAAGCTGAAGCGGCGCTCGGCTTCGGCATAGGCCTGCTTGGTGTAGTGGCTTTTGCCGATGACGAAGTAGGCATCGGCGATCCACTTGTTGCGCTGCTTGCCTTCGAACTCCATGGAGTGGCGCTTGATCACCGTGTTGCACTTGGTGATGCATTTCTCCACTTCGGGTATGGCGGCTTTGGCTTGTTCGGGGGTGCCGTGCACGAACACCGGCAGCACGTTATCGAAGTCGTAGACGTACGCTTTCTCGATCTCGGCGTTGATCTCGTTCAGCTTCAGGTTGGCGTTGAACCACGCATTGTCCCGCGCCAGCAGGCGGTGCCAGGCACGGCTCATGCCCGTGTTCTTGCGCACGCTGCACGCGGCCAGCACCACCAACGCACAGAGCGATAGCAGCAGGCCTTTGCGGTATAGAGTGGGTGAGTTCACGCGCGTGCTTACAACTAAAGGGGGCCGAAGATATTGCCGCAGCCTGAAGCCTCGTCCCGACTTCCGGACGGTCAACGGACCCCTGAGCCCATCTTTGCCTCCCGACCTTGTCGGGATCCAGAAGCAATACCGAACCGATGGAGCGCCCCACCGCCACCGCCCCAATCAGGCCTGCACTTGGCAGGCGCAAGCGTGCCATCCGCAAACTGTGGAGCAAATACCGGCTGCTGCTCATCAACGACAACACCTTCAAGGAAAGCTTCAGCATACGCCTTACGCCCGTCAACGTGGTGCTCATGCTCATCGGCCTGTTGGGCATCACCGCCGCCATCACCGTCTCGCTCATCGTCTTCACACCCCTCAAGCGCTACATACCCGGCTACGCCGATACCGATGTGCGCGTGCACAGCTTCCACGCAGCCACACCTCGCCGATTCGCTCAAGCGCGAAGTGGCCGTGCATGCCGCCTACACCGAGAACCTACGCCGCATCTTCAGCGGCGAACTGAGCCCCGATAGCGTCAAACAACTGCCGCGCATCACCTCCGCACCGGGCACCGAGGACCTCGCCGCCAGCCCCGCCGATAGCGCCTTCAGGCAGCGCACCGCCAAAGACGAACAGTACAGCCTTTCGGAGACCGCTACCGACCACGAACGCCGCGACTTGGCCGGGCTCATCTTCTTCTCACCCCTGCGTGGCGTCGTCACCGACACGTACGCGCACAAGGAAGGCCACTTCGGCATCGACTTGGCCACCAAAGCCAACGAACCCGTGAAGGCCTGCTTGGAAGGCACCGTGGTGCTGGCCTCGTGGACGGCAGATGGTGGCTACGTGCTCAACGTGCAACACCCCGGCGAACTGCTCAGCGTGTACAAACACAACGCGGTGCTGCTGAAGAAAACCGGCGATCGCGTCAAGGCCGGCGAAGCCATCGCCATCGTCGGCAACAGCGGCGAACTGAGCGACGGCCCGCACCTGCACTTCGAACTGTGGCTGGCTGGTAAAGCCGTTGGACCCGCAGCAGTACATGGTCTTTCAATGAGCCTTAAGTCCGCCTTCGCCAAGCCGTACGCCCGCCTTGTTACCAAGGCCGTAATGCAGCGCGCGTTGGATCCGGTGCGCACGCAACAAAAGGTGCTGCGGAAGTTGTTGAAGCAAGGTGCCCGAACGGCCTTCGGCAAGGATCATGGGTTGAAGGAGGTACACGATCATGCCTCACTGATCAAAGCGTTACCCTTGCGCGATTACGAAGGCTTGCGTCCGTATGTGGAGCGGGTGATCGCGGGAGAACGCGATGTCCTGTGGCCCGGACAACCACTGTACCTGTGCAAGACGAGCGGCACCACCAGCGGCGCCAAGTACATACCCATTACCAAGGAAAGTCTGCCCAACCACATCGGTAGTGCGCGGCGTGCATTGCTGGCGTACGTGGCGCGCACCGGCAACGCCGATTTCGTTGGCGGCAAGATGATCTTCCTGCAAGGCAGCCCGGTGCTCGATAAGAAAGGAGCCATCCCCATGGGCAGGCTCAGCGGCATCGTGGCCAACCATGTTCCCAAGTACCTGTTGAAGAACCGCCTGCCGAGCTACGCCGTGAACACCATTGCTGATTGGGAAACGAAGGTGGATGCGATCGTGGATGAGACACTGCACGAGGACATGCGCTTGATCAGCGGCATACCGGCATGGGTGCAGATGTATTTCGAACGCTTGCTGCTAAAAAGCGGAAAGAGAACGGTACGCGAGGTGTTCCCCAACTTCTCGCTCTTCGTTTATGGTGGTGTCAACTACCAGCCCTATCGCTCACGCATGGAGGCGTTGATCGGCGCGAAGGTCCCTGCGCTGGAACTCTTCCCCGCCAGCGAGGGCTTCATCGCCTACCAAGACCAGCGCGAGGAAGAAGGCATGCTGTTGGTGATCGACAACGGTATCTATTTCGAGTTCATTCCACAGTCAGGTACAGGAGCGAAGACGGATCGGTTGTCGTTGGCTGAAGTGCAAGTCGGCGTGAACTATGCACTCGTGCTGCACACGAATGCCGGGCTGTGGGGCTACGAGATCGGCGATACGGTGCGCTTCATTTCGCTGTCGCCACCGCGCGTTGTGGTTACGGGTCGCACCAAACATTTCACCAGCGCGTTCGGCGAGCATGTGATCGGCGAAGAAGTGGAAGGTGCCTTGCGCGATGCCATGCACGCCTTACCCTGCGAGGTCACCGAATTCACCATGGCACCGCAGCTCTCGCCACCCGGCGGTGGCCTCCCCTACCACGAGTGGTTCATTGAATTCGCGGCGCCGCCGGCTGACTTGTCCCGCTTTGCCGCGAGCGTCGACACCGCTTTGCAGATGCGAAATCCTTACTACAAAGACCTCATCACCGGCAGCGTACTGCGTCCATTGGTGATCACGTCGGTGCAACGCGGGGGCTTCGCGGCATGGATGAAAGCCCGCGGCATGAACGATGCTCAGAGCAAAATGCCCCGCCTCGCGAACGACAGGAAGTACGTGGAGGGCTTGGGGTGAAGCGCCGAACGGTGGCGCGCGGCACCGTTACTTTGGCTCAACCCTTGTGCGGCGCCCGGCCGGTCATGCAACGTTCCCACCTTCTGCTGTTGTTGAGCGTTGCGCTCGCGGGCCTCTCGCTGTTGTGCGACGGACCCGATGCCGATGAGCGCTTGCAGCGCGAAGCCGATCATCTCCAAGCCGCGATCATCGACAAGTCGCGTTTGCTGGTGTCGAGCGTGGAGGCATGGAGCCGTACCGCCGAAAGCGAAGGCGTTGCCGCAACGCGTTCGACGTTCGCTGCACGTATGGATGCAGAACGGGATCGCGATGGTTTCGCGTTCTGGGCGTGGGATGCCGACACGCTGGCACTTTGGACAAGCGCGCTCGCCGTTCAGGAAGATTCTTTGATGCACTGCACGACCGCACAGTTCAAAACAGCGAACGGCATTGCATTGCATGCATCCAGTGGACAAGATCCCAAATGGCACGCGCTGGCGGAAGTGTGGACCACGCCACCGGTCCGCAACCGTTTCCTTTCCGCCGGATTCCATCCTTCACTGCATGTAACGCGCGGTATCAGCGCGGCCACCACAGCCGGGATCGGACCAGTCGTGCGCGATGCGGACGGCAACGTGTTGTTCCGGCTCACGTGGGATACGGAGCAGTTGCCTTTCAACGCTTGGGACATTCTGAAACTACTGCTGCGCATCGGTGCCAGCCTGCTCTTGCTCGCGGCCTGTTGGGAAACATGCATGGGGCTTGCGCGACGATCGCTCACGTGGACGGCGGTGCTCCTGTTCGCAGTGCTGCTGATCGCGCTGCGCTACCTGAGCATGCAGGTCTATCCGATCACGCCTTTCGATCGTTTGCCGCTCTTTGGTCCGCAGCTCTACGCGACATCATGGCTGTTGCCCTCGCTCGGGGATCTGCTCATCACAGGCATCCTACTAATGATGCTGGCGCGCTTTGCGCATGTGGCGTTGCGTGGTATGCAGGTGTTGCCTGGTCGCGCTTCGGCCGTTGCCGGATCGGTCGTCACGGCCGGGCTTCTGCTGATGGCGTGGTGGATCACCACACTGGTGATCGGCCTGGTGGAAGACAGCAGCGTGGATCTTGACCTACACCACTTGGAGCGGCTGAACGCGTACAGCGTTGTCGCGCTCGCTTCCATCGCATTGCTCTTTACGACCTGGCTGTTGTTGGCGGATGCTGCTGCTCGATCACTTGCGGTCTCAGCCAAACCGAGGCACGTCTTCGTGATCACGTTGGCAGGCGCGCTCCTGTCTCTTTTCCTCCATCACCGCGCAGGCATCGTGGATCTGATGCTCGTGTTATGGCCCTTACCGTTGTTGCTCATTGTGATCGTCGGTCGGCGCAGGCGGTACCACTTCGGGCATGCGATCGCCGGCATCGCCGTGTTGTCACTGGTGAACGCGCACTTGCTGATCAAATACGCGCAGAACCGCGAACACAACGAGCGCGAGTTGTTGGCCGAGCGCATGGTGACCAACGATGATCCCGTGGTGGAGCTGCTCTTCCGCGAAACGGCGCCACGGCTGCGTGCGGACAGTAATGTGTACGCTCTGCTCACCGATACCAACCCTTGTTCGGCCAATGATCTCGAAACACGGGTGCGACAGGAATTCTTCAGCGGGTATTGGGAGCGCTATGCGATCAGGCTGTACGCGTTCGATCCAGAGGGCAACCTGCGCTGCTCGACTTCCGCCGAACCACCGCGATCGCTGGAGCGCGTGGGTAGCGCCTTCACGAGGTCCTTCGCCGTGGCCGACATGCCCGATCTGTTCATCCGTACTGCTCCCGGGCAGAGCACCTTCTATCACGCCCAGGTCGCTGTGATGGTGGCCGACACGAGTCCGCCAGTACAGTTGATCGTGGAGCTTCATCCGCGTATCGCGCCAGAAGGACAAGGTTATCCCGAGCTTCTGCTGAACGATGCGCGCAACAATGGAACAAATCGCATTGCATACTCCACCGCGCGCTATGAGCAAGGCGTGCTGATGGAGGCGCGGGGGGCTGAGTTCCCCATGAAGTGGTCCACCCGTTTGTCCGACAACGGCATGCTTTGGCGCGAGCACAATGGCAATAGCGAATTGGCATTCGGGACTGTCGATGGTTCCTTGGTGGTGCTTGCCTTGCCCCTGCCATCGCTGATGGCCAAGGCCACGACGTTCAGCTGGCTCTTCGCCTTTTTGAGCGCGCTGCTCGTTTGCGCATTCCTGCTGCGCCCGCTTTCCTATCGCACCGCCTTCCCGGCCCTGTCCATCGGCGCCAAAGTGCGCGTGGCGTTGCTCGTGTTCGCAGCCGTCGGGTTGTTCTTCTTCAGCTTCGGTGCGCAACGTTTGCTCACGGGTCTGTACACCGAGCGTAACGACGAAGCGCTGCTGGAAAAAACACGGAGCGTGGTCGTTGAACTACAACACAAGCTTGAAGGTGAAACAGTGATCGGTACTGATCGCGCGGCCTACCTGAACCGCCTGCTGAGCAAATTCAGCAACGTGTTCTTCACCGACATCAACCTGTACACCCCCAGCGGCCAACTACACTCCACCAGCAGGCCGCAGGTCTTCGATGCCGGATTGGTGGGCACGCGCATGCACCCCAGCGCCTTCGACCGATTGGTGCGCGACGGGCAGAGCGCTTTCGTGCATGTGGAGCGCATCGGTGCGGCACAGTTCCGCAGCGCGTACTTGCCGTTGCGCGATACCCGCGGTGCATTGCTTGCGTTCGTCAACCTTCCTTCGTTCGCGCGCCAAGGGGAATTGGAGCAGGAGCGGAGTACGTTGTTCACGGCGATCGTCAATCTCTTTGTGCTGTTGCTCGCGCTTTCGTTGCTTGCTGGCGTGCTCATCAGCAATTGGACCACGCGGCCTTTGGCGGTGTTGCGGAAACGTATTGCCGGTATGGCGCTGCAGGGCGCCAACGAACCTATCCAGTACAACGGTCGCGACGAAATCGGCGAGCTGGTATCGGTATATAACAAGAAGGTGGAAGAGCTGCGCGCGAGTGCGGATAAACTGGCACGCAGCGAACGTGAAAGCGCGTGGAAGGAAATGGCACGACAGGTCGCGCACGAGATCAAGAACCCGCTGACACCGATGAAGCTCGGCATACAGCACTTCCAACGCTCGTGGGATGCCAATGCTCCTGACGCCCGGCAAAAACTGGATCGTTTCAGTGCGAGCATGGTGGAGCAGATCGATGCGCTGAGCCGTGTGGCCAACGACTTCTCGCAGTTCGCGCAGATGAGCGCGGCCAACGAAAGCACGCTCGACTTGAACGATGTGGCAAAGAGCGCGGTCGCATTGTTCGACGGTACCCCCAACGCTGACATCATCCTTCGCGCAACATCACCGTTGATGGTGAAAGCCGATCGAGAACACCTGCTGCGCGTGTTCAACAACCTGATCAAGAACGCGCTGCAGGCAATACCCGACGGCCGCCGCGGAAAAATTGAAGTGCTGCTGCGTGCGGATGCGGATCACGCAATAGCCGAAGTGCAAGACAACGGGACCGGCATTCCGGAGGAAGCGCGCGAACGCATCTTCACACCAAGCTTCACCACGAAGACGCACGGTATGGGTTTGGGCCTGGCCATGGTGAAACGGATGGTGGAGCAAGCGGGTGGCACCGTGAACTTCAGCACACAAGTGGGTGAGGGAACCACGTTCATCGTTGCGCTTCCGCTGGGCGAGTAGCCGGATACATTTGCGTTGCCCGATCGGATGCTCGATGATCCGAGAAAGCCAGGATCCGATGCCCTACACCAACCTCTTGTTCGATGACGCCAGCGGCGTCCGAACCATCACCATCAACCGACCGGAGCAGCTCAACGCGCTGAACCGCGATACCATCGCCGAACTGGACCAAGCGCTGAGCGCTGCCGACACCGACAAGAGCGTTCGTGTGCTGGTCATCACCGGAAGCGGGCCCAAGGCTTTTGTTGCCGGTGCCGACATCAAGGAGTTCGCGCACTTCGCGGTGGAAGAAGGCAAGGCATTGAGCGCCGATGGTCAGAAGAAGCTCTTCGATCATGTGGAGTACTTGAGCAAGCCGGTGATCGCAGCGGTGAACGGCTTTGCGCTCGGCGGTGGACTGGAATTGGCGATGAGCTGCCACATCCGCGTGGCCAGCGACAACGCGCGCATGGGCCTGCCGGAAGTCTCGCTCGGTGTGATCCCCGGCTATGGCGGCACTCAGCGGCTACCGCGATTGATCGGAAAGGGCAAGGCGATGGAGATGATCTTCACCGCTGGCATGATCAAGGCAGATGAAGCCCTGCAATGGGGACTGGTGAACTACGTTGTACCACAAGCCGAGCTATTGGCGAAGTGCAACGAACTGGCTGCCGCTATCATGAAGAACTCACCCACCGCATTGGCCGCCGCCATACGAGCGGTGAACGCCGGTTACGAACCAGGCGCCGATGGAATGAAGCGAGAGGTCGAGGAGTTCGGCAAGTGCTTCGGCACCGCGGACTTCAAGGAAGGTACGAGTGCGTTCATGGAGAAGAGGAAGGCGAATTTCACGGGGGCGTGAAGGCGGTTGTGAACATTGGACCCAACTTGGTTCCCTTTGTTTTTCGTGCCGTGATAAGCTGTCTGTTCGGAGCGATATTGTGCTGGGTCTTGCGCGTTACTTTCCCTGTACTGGATAGTGGCGCAGTCGCAATGCTTATCGTTCTCGTCCCACTCTGCTTACTGATGGTGATTCCTGCCATTAGAGGTTTTTTCAACTGGCCATATCGGGTCCGACTTAGCACAAGTGATCTTACAACCGTTACGCTTGTTGGCGGCCGTTCATCGACCGATGCTACGAGCATTAGGGCCATGCAGAAGACGCGCTATTGGCATGGCGGAAGGGATATGTTCAACGGACTGATTCTTCACCTGGCTCATGGTGGCCGCATCGTCTTGTCCGAAGGAAATCTCGAATCGATTGACGCGCTTCACACGGAGCTACTGAAGTTGGGTATTCCCGAACCAGCTCCTCGATGAGCACCCTCCGCAAACTCGCCGGGCAGACAGCCATCTATGGGCTGAGCAGCATTGTTGCACGCTTCCTCAACTTCTTGCTTACGCCGCTGTACACGAGCAAGGGCGTGTTCCCTCCGGAGGAGTTCGGCGTGATCACTTCGCTCTATGCGTGGGCGGCCTTCATCGCAGTTGTGCTCTCCTTCGGGATGGAGACAACGTTCTTCCGCTTCGCGAACCGCAACGAGCTTGACCCGAAGCGATCATACGCGACAGCGTTCTTCAGCGTCGCTGGTCTTTCGCTCTTCTTCGTTCTGATCTGTGCGATCTTTCCGAACGCGATCGCCAGCGGCATCCGCTATCCGGACCAGAGCAAGATGTTGCTGATGTTGGCCGTTGCCCTGGGCCTCGATGCGATGACCGCGTTGCCCTTGGCGCGCTTGCGCAAGGAGGGCCGTCCGTGGCGTTTTGTTGCCGCGAACGTGTCGAGCATCGTCGTTACCGTGGTGCTTAGTCTCTTCTACTTCGCCTACGCCATGCCGAAGGTGAAAGCAGGCGAGAGCAATGCACTTATAGAGGCGGTGTACGATCCCGCTTTCGGCGTGGGCTATGTGTTCCTCATCAACCTCATCGCCAGTGGTGTGAAGTTCCTGATGCTGGTTCCGCAGTGGCCTTCGTTTGCGCAATTCGATCGCTCACTGCTGAAACCGATGCTGGTGTTCGCCGCACCGCTCGCCATCGCGGGCCTCGCCGGCATGGTGAACGAAACGGCCGATCGAGCGGTACTCAAGTATTTGCTGCCTGCGGACACAGCCGATGCACAGATCGGCATATACGGCGCGTGCTACAAGCTGGCGATCCTCATCACGCTCTTCATCCAGGCCTTCCGCATGGGCGCCGAGCCGTTCTTCTTCAGCCATGCGAAAGAACCCAACAGCAAGGAGACGTTCGCGCGGATCATGAATGTGTTCGTGGCGGTGTGCATGAGCGCCTTCCTCTGCGTGATGCTCTTCCTCGACGTGTTCAAGTGGTTCATCCCGAACCCGGCGTATTGGGAAGGGCTTCGCGTGGTGCCGATCCTCATGATCGCCAACGTGTTCCTCGGCATCTATTACAACCAAAGCGTTTGGTACAAGCTCACCGACCGTACTTACGCCGGTAGCACGATCAGCATTGTCGGGGCGGTGATCACGCTCGCTTTGCTCTTCGGTTTGATCCCCGCAATGGGGTACGTGGGTGCCGCATGGACCACGCTCATCTGTTACGCGAGCATGGCGGTCATCAGCTACGTATGGGGGCAGCAACACTTCCGTGTACCCTACAACGTAAGCCGTGTACTCCTTTACATGGCCGGGGCCGTGGCGTTGTGGTGGGGTGTCTCGCTTCTCGACTCCGCCCGAAGTGACACGCCGTTGTTGGAGGCGCTCTCGTATGCGCTCAAGGGACTGGTGCTTGGCGCCTTCGTGCTCTTGGCTTGGAAGTTGGAGCGACCGCTCGCCCAACGATAGTCGCGCCGTTGCTTGCACCATTGCATCCACACACCAGTGTTGATGCACCGCTGGTACAACATCCCCGGCCTTCGCACGTACTAAGGTTACTTTTCGCACCCTCATGAAAGGACGACCCCTTCTCGTTGCCGCTATGCTCGCGGGTTCCGCAGCATTTGCCCAATCCGATGCCGTGCCGTTCGCCATTGCACCCGATGACCCGGTGATGGAGCGCCTCGACGGCTTGGCCCTGCTCCCATGGATGAAGAACGACCCCTTCACCACGGACAAGGCCGCCCTGAACGTGCACGGGTTCGCCGAAACCGATACGCCCCGGTACAGCGATGACGCCTACCGAAGCCGCATTGCGGCGCTGGATGCGCGCACCCCCTTCAGCCTCACTTACAGGCCGGTGGTGAAGAACTACATCGAGCTCTACGCCGTTCGCAAGCGCGAGCAGACCGAACGTATGCTGGGCTTGGCTGAGCAGTACTTCCCCATTTTCGAGGAAGCGCTGGACCGCCACGATATGCCCATGGAACTGAAGTACCTGGCCGTGGTGGAGAGCGCGTTGTTCCCCGGGGCCAAGAGCCGCGCTGCGGCCGTGGGCCTGTGGCAGTTCATGCAGCCCACCGGTAAAATGTACGGCCTGCACGTTGATAGTTACACGGACGAGCGTTGCGACGTGTATGAAAGCACGGATGCAGCATGCCGCTACCTGAAGGACCTCCACGCCATTTTCGGCGATTGGGAATTGGCGCTGGCGGCCTACAACTGCGGACCGGGTAACGTGAACAAGGCCATTCGCCGTGCTGGCGGCGCCAAGGACTACTGGGCCGTTTATGAGCACTTGCCGAGGGAGACGCGTGGCTATGTGCCGGCCTTTATCGCGGTGAACTACATCTTTAACCATGCGGCCGATCACAACCTGTACCCCGTGGCGCCGAACTACTGTGCCTACGAACTGGATACGGTGAAGGTGTGCTACTCGGTGGAATTCAAACTGCTGAGCGCGGTACTGGACATGAAGGAGGAAGACCTCCAGCTATTGAACCCGGTGCACAAGCGTGGCATCATTGCCGATCCGATGCAACCCGTGACCTTGTACCTGCCCAACGACAAAGTGGGCGATTACATCGCGAACGAACAGGCGCTGACCTACGCCTTCAAACCGGCCGCCCAGCCATCGGCCATTCCGGTGCAGGAGCAACTGGTACAAGCCAAGAAATGGCATACGGTGCGGCGTGGCGAGACACTCGGTGGCATTGCGCAGAAGCACCGTGTGAGCGTGTCCCAATTACGCGATTGGAACAACCTGCACGGTAACACCATACGGCCCGGACAACGACTCGCCGTGCACACTGCTTCCAAAGTCGAGCCCACTGCTGAAGCGAAGCCGGCCCCGGCGGAAAAGACAACGGCTCCGGCTAAGGACGCCGAGTACATCTACCACGTGGTGCAACAAGGCGACACGCTTTGGGATATTGCCCGCCGCTATCCAGGTGCTACCGTGGATGAGATCAAGCGCTTGAACGATGGTTTGAACAGCCAAGGGTTACACCCCGGCAAGCGCATCAAGGTGGCCGTTCAGCAAGGCTGATCCGGGACGGCTACCAGCGCCAGTCTTTCTGCAACCTCAACTTCTCTTCCAGGCCGTCGGCCTGAAGTCTATCCCGTAGTGCTTCATCCGTGAAATGTCCGGGAAGGCTATCGGCATTCGCTAGCGCGAAGAGCAGCATTCCGGCGAAGCGGACGTTGTCGACCATCCGGCGCGGGTCAACGAGGTGGATATCGTCACAACTGCTGTGGTAGCAGCCATAGACGTGTCCGCCGAGGTCGCTCATGGGTGCGATCACCGGCACACCTTGCATCATGAAGGGCTGATGGTCGCTGTGCAATCCGGCGTGCTGGTTCAGGTCGTTCTTGAACGTGGTGTCGATCAAAGCGATACCGTCACCGATCCCGCGCACTACTTCAGCCCAACCCATGGGGCCTACAACATTGAACCCGAAAGGACCACCGGTCATGTCGAGGTTGATCATGCACTTCACATTCTCGAGCTCTCCACTTTTCCGCATGGATTCCACATAGGCCGTGGAACCCAGCAGACCTTGCTCCTCGCCCATGAACAAAACGAAACGGATGGTACGCGCCGGCTTCAGGTCCAGCGCTCGAAAGCAGCGCGCCATGTCCATGATGGAAAATGAACCAAGTCCGTTGTCCGTGGCGCCGCTGGCCAGATCCCAACAATCCAAGTGCCCACCAATGATGATCACCTCCTCGGGCTTGGTTGAGCCCTTGATCTCCGCAATGACGTTGCGTGCGGTAACGGCCGCGTTGCTGTTCGTCATGGACAGGTCGGCAGTGGCCGAACTGTCGCGCGCCAAGGCCATGCGCAGCAGAGCACCATCCTCGCTGCTGATGCACGCCACCGGTATCGCGATGGGATGACCATCCACCGAGGCGGTTCCGGTGAGAAGGACATGCCCCTCCACATTGTTCACGAACAGAATGGATGCTGCACCCGCTGCAATAGCAAGGGCCGTCTTCTCGCTACGGTGAAGATTGTGCGTACCTGGAGGGGCTTGCAGAAGCCCGAGGTTCATCAAGGCGGTTCTGCCTCGGAGAGTATTGCCCACGCGCAGGAGATCAGCGGCAAGGCCATTGCCCACATCCACCAATTGCGCTTTCACCCGTGACGAGTCAGGGGTATGGGCGAGCGCAACGGAGTTCACCGTCCATGCACTGTCGCGATCGGTGATCGTCAACTTCACAGATCGCCGCTGCCACGCTTGAGCCGTAAAAGGGAAGTACGATACCTGCTCGATGCCCGCTACGCGGAAGAGGCTATCGGCTGCGCGTTCGGCCTTGGTACCATTCACGGTGCCCGTCAGCCGATGACCGATGTGTTCCGTGCTCCAGAACAGCCATTGGTAACCTTTCGCTCCTGCTTTCGCCTCCTTGTCGATGGCCTCTCCGAACGGCAGTTGGGCGCTCGCGTCAACAGCAAGGTGTGAACAGATGGTTGTTATGGCAAGGATCCCAAGGATCCGCCTGCGGGTACTTTGCCTCGTGCACATGTTCACCGGTAAGCGTTGCGTTGTCTCGTCGGAACCAAGCGTTGGGGCCGAATGTAGTCCGCGTCCTTCCGCAGCCGGGCGGCAATTGCGCGTGTTCATGTTGGCGTTGCCACTGTTGTTGTGCTCAACGGGTCTGCAGCGCGAACCGGAGAAGGATACCACGGCGATCGTGCAGGCCAGCTACATCTACAACATCGCGAAGCTCGTTGAGTGGAAGGACCCGGCCATGCGCAGCAATAACTTCATCATCGGCATCATCGGCGGTTCGAACCTGTACCAAGAGCTGATCAAGAAATACGCCACCAAGACCATCGGCAAGCAGCAGGTGGAAGTGCGGAAACTGCTGGACCTGTCCGACGAGAAATGCCACATCCTGTTCGTCGGCAAGGACAACCTCACGCTTCTACCATCGATCTACAAGCGGCTCGCCAGTCAGTCCACATTGCTGATCACCGAGTACCCGGATGCGTTGGAAGACGGCTCCATCGTGAACTTCACGGTCGTGGACAACACGCTGAAATTCGAACTCGGCCTGGCCGAAGCGAAGAAGCACCGCTTGGAAGTCGGAGCCACGTTGAAACAACTTGCCCATAACGTGCTGGAATGATGCGCGTACTCTCCATAGTGGTCTTGGGCCTATTGGTTCCGACGCTCTCAAGGGCACAAGGCGCCGATCGTTTTGCCGAGGCGTTGCGGGTCTATCAGGAAGGCGACCTGTCGAAGGCGCGTGCGATCATAGACGATGTGGTGCAGCAAGATGGCTTTGTGCGCGACCCGGAAGCTTGGTTGTTGCGCGGCTTCGTCTACAAGGACCTGTACAAAGCCGGTGCTGATGCGCCTGAAGGGATCGGTCTGCGCAACACGGCCCTGCACAGCCTGTACGAATGTGCCCGACTGGACAGTGCGGGATTGTACCGCGAAAACGCGACCCAAGCGTACGACTACCTCTCGAAAACGATGTACAACGATGCCGTGCGTGCGCTGAACAACATGAACGACGTGGCGGCTCTGGAACGCTATGAAGAGTACAAGCAGGCAGTGGCGCGAATGGGGCTGAAACACGATATGAACGCCCGCGACGTCGAATTCCTGAACGCCCTCGGTACGCTCTATACCAAACGCTACAATCAATCACGGGACAGCACCATTTGGTACGACCGCGCCATACGCACCTACGAGCAAGTGCTCGCGATCGACTCCGCGAATTACGGGGCCACCTACAACCTAGCCACGCTGTACTACAACATGGGAGTGTATCGCATCCAACAGATCAGCCCCGACAACAGCATTCCACAGCTCGAGGACATACAACGGGTGAGCAAGGAGTATTTCCGGTCAGCATTGCCCTACATGCTCAAAGCGCATGAAATGCGCGGCGGGCGGCCCGAAACCCTCCAGGGCCTCGAGGGCATACACTACAGCTTGCAGGACCTCGACAAAGCCGAGCACTATCGCGTGCTGTATGAGCGCATAAAACAGGAAGGGCCGAAGGATTGAGCCATGCGCATGCCCCGGCTCACCATTGGAAAACGCATCGGAATGGGCTTCGGCCTGTTCATTTTTTTCGCGTTGGTCGTGGTGATCATCACGAACCGGGCGCTGGACCGCAGTCGAACGATCAACGAGCGCATCGAAGTGGTGTACACCCCTTCGGTGGATGCCTTGGTGCATTTGCGCAACGTCTTGGTGAACGCGCACATGCTTGTGAAACACTGGGCCTTGGTGGAAAGCAAGGCCGAGGCGCCTGAGAAGACAGCGCTGATCACGCTGACCACCCAAGAGTTGCCTTCGCTGCTCGACCGGCTCGATACGTTGAGCGCGAACTGGAGTCCCGATGAGGTCGCAATGCTCAACTCGACCACATCGGAAATGGGCAAGCTCTTCGCCATGCACGACCGGATAAAAGAGATGCTCCCGAGCATGGAGAGCTACCAGGACGCGCTCGTGTTCCTAGAACGGAACGATATGGCGGAGGAAGGCGGACCACTGGATGAACAGTTCAACGAGGTACAGCGGCACCTTGACGATCTGTTGGACCGGCAGGAATCGCAGCGTGCTGAGTTGAGCAACAGCATGCTCAGGAGCTTCGATGATCTGAAGTTCTTCGTCCTGTACTTGGGCATGGGGTTGGTGGCCGTGGGCACCTTCGTGGCATTCTTCATCGTGCGGGGTATCGTGCGGCCCGTACTGAAACTGCGTGCTGTGTTGCTCGCCTTGGGCCGGGGTGTGTTCCCCCGAACGCGCATGCAGGCCCGCAACGATGAGATCGGCGAAATGACGCACGCCCTCATGGGCTTGATCGACGGCTTGCGACGTACCACCGATTTCAGTCACGCCGTTGCGGCCGGAAACTTCGGCGCTGCATACGACCCCTTGAGCGAGGACGACGTGCTGGGACACGCGCTCTTGAAGATGCGCGATGAACTCGGTCAACGCGAGCGAACACTGGAGCACAAAGTGAAGGAGCGCACTGAGGAAGTCGTGCGCCAGAAAGACGAAGTGGAACGGCAAAGCCGCAAGGTGGTGGAGCTGTACAAGAATGTTACGGACAGCATCCGCTATGCAAAGCGATTGCAGGAATCCATTCTTCCGCCTGACAAGCGGATCCGCGAGCTGGTGCCCGAGAGCTTCGTACTGTACCGTCCCAAGGATATTGTCAGCGGTGACTTCTACTGGTTCGACAAGGTGGATGAGAAAGTGGTGTTCGCTGCGGTGGATTGCACCGGCCACGGGGTGCCGGGCGCATTCATGAGCTTGGTGGGCCACAACGGATTGAACCAAGCCATCAAAGAGCATGGCAATGTGCGCCCGAGCGAGGTGCTGAAGGACTTGAACCGCATAGCCTTCGACTCGTTGCACAAGGACCGCGATCAACAGATCGTTCGCGATGGCATGGACATGGCCCTTTGCGCGTATGATCCCGCGCGCATGGTACTTGAGTACGCCGGGGCCAACTGCCCATTGTACATCGTACGCAACGGGGACTTGCTGGAGTACTCACCTGACAAGATCCCCATCGGCGGGTTCGAACTGGAGGGAAAGACTTTCACAGATCACCGCATTCGACTTCAGCGTGGTGACGTGTTGTACATCTTCAGCGATGGCTATCCCGACCAGTTCGGCGGACCAAAGGGGAAGAAGTTCCTGTACCGACGCTTCCGGGAGCTGTTGCTCAGTATCAGCGACCGGCCAATGGAACGACAGAAAGGAATGCTCGTGGAGGCACTGAATGAATGGAAGGGCGCCCACGAACAAGTGGACGATATCCTGGTGATCGGCGTAAGAGCAGCGTAGTCCCGCCCGCCGTGGGCGAAGGACCCATCCGCTACATCCCTCTCAACGCTCCGCGTTACTGGAACATGACCGGCACACCGGCCACGGTGGTGCTCACCGGGTTCACGCACATGACCGGGATCATCGGTTCGTTGGTGATGATCTCCTGCTCGTTCGGCACACCGAGCACGCCGAAGATGTTCTCTTGGGCGAGGTTCATGATGGCGATCAGGTCAGCATCGACTTTCACAGCGTACTTGATCACTCCCTTCACAAAATCCGAGCTGTCCTCTTCGGCGATCACCGCATCGTGCTCGATGCCGCGTTCGCTGAGGTACTGCTTGCTGAAGTTGATGTTCCGCACCAGCTGGTTGTGCAAGAACTCATCATCATCCTTGGGCGTTATCAAGTGCACCTTGCTCTGGAAGTATTTGGCCATGTCGGCCACCAACGTCAGCTTCTGGCGGGTCTCCTTCTCAAGGTCCAATGGCACCACGATATCACGGTACCCATCGCTTTTGATCATGCGTTCTTGCACAACGATGAAGGGTATTTTACTGCTGGAGATAACCCGCAGCGCCCTGCTGCCGGTAATGAACTGCATGCCGCGCAGCCCATGCGTACCCATGATGATGAGGACGGCATCGATCTCGGCCGCTGCATCGCCGATATCATCGAAGATGCTGCCGATGCGGACCAGTCCCTCAACGTTCACCGCAGGGTTCAACTTCTTCGCTCGCTCGCTCTCTATCGCCAGCTTTTTGCGGGCCTCCTCCGCTTCGGCCGGCTTGGGCACAACGTGCAACAATCTCACTTCAGCACCGATCCGCTCGGCTAGTTTCATGGCATGGCCGATGGCACAATCGGCGACTTTCGTGAAATCCGTGGGAACCAATATCCGCTTCGTTTTCGCGCTCATGTCTCTTCGTAGTTCTTTGGGTGGTCCCGAATTCCGGGGCCGAAAGATAGGATCGCCGCACACTGGCAGAGGTCAGGGCTTGCTCCTGCCCACCCGATACCTTTCGCCCCCCCCCTCGCCATGCGCCGTCTGCGCCGCCTCATCCTTATTGGCCTGCCAGTTCTGGCTGTAGCGCTATTGCTGGTGGCCTTCTTCGCCCCGTACCTCTTGAAACGGTATATCGAAGACCACAGTGAAGAGTGGATAGCACGGCGGGTCACTATTGGCCGGATCATCCTGAACCCCTTCACCGGAACATTCGGGATCACCGACCTCTCGTGCTCGGAGCGGAACGGCGATATGCGCTTCATCTCGTGGGAAAAGGCATCGGTGAAGTGGGATATGTGGGCCTGGTGGAACCGCGATCACTGGCGTTTCCATGCGGTCGAATTGAGGTCGCCGTATGTGCGTGTTTCGCAGTAGGGTGCCCGGTTCAACTTCTCCGACTTGATCGAACTCGGTGGAGATGAGCAGCCTGGCCCGATCGATACCTCGGTCACTCGCTTCGATCTGGAGGATATGCAGGTGACCAACGGCCAGGTGGACTATGATAGCGATCTGCTGAAGGCACCTGTTAGCGCGCAAGCCCTGAATGTGCTGTGCAGCCGCATCAGTTCCGGCAGCGCGCGTATGGAATTCGACCTCGGTTTTCGGTTGAGCACCGGCGGCACGGTGGACGGCGCGTTCACCATCGATACCGAGCAGGAGCGTTATGGCATCGATGCGGTGTTGAAGGCCGTGTCACTAGCGCCCACACTCCCCTATGTGCAGGACCTCATGGATTGCAGCGAACTGGTCGGCACCGTTGATCTGGACCTTGACCTGTCCGATAGTTGGAGCGATACCAGCGCACTCGCCCTGCGCGCCATTCTCGGGTTGCACGATCTGGAGCTCAAGGACCTGAACGCCCAACGCTTGGTGGGTCTCAAGAACACCCGCGTCGTGCTGGACACCTTGACCGCACGCGACAGCCGCTTCGAGTTGCGCACCGTGGCGATCGAGGGCGCTTATGCGCGGTACGAGATGTTCAAGGACAGCACCGATAATTGGAGCCGATCGATGAAAGCGTCCTCGACCGATCTGGGGGCCGACAGTACCGCAGCGGTGGCAAGCGAGAGCAACGTGTTCGTGCTGCTGGCCGATTACATCAGTATGCTCGCGAAAGAATTCATCGCTAACGAATACACTGCCGACAGTCTGAGCTTCGTTGGCGGCGCCGTGGACTTCACCGATCACACGCCGGGGCAGCCGTTCCACTATACGATCACGGAACTCGACATTCTCAGCACGCGGGTGAATACCGCCGACAGCGCAGCAAAACTCACTTGCTCTGCGTTGCTCAACGGCTTGGGGCGATTCGACGGCGCGCTCAGTATCGACCCGAAGACCTTCAAAGAATTCACGGCACAACTGGGCGTAGAGCAATTGGTGGTGCGTGATCTCGACCCGTACATGCAGTGGTACGCCGCGCACCCGGTCGAGGATGGCGTGCTTGCGTACACCGGCACGACCGTGGTACACGCCGGGCACATCGATTCGAAGAATGATATCCGCATCGACCGGATGAGGGTGGGCAAGAAGGTGGAGGAGCACGCCGCCGACATTACCGTGCTGCCGTTGCGGTTGGGCGTGAGCCTGCTGAAAGATCGGCACGGTGTGATCGCGCTTGACCTGCCCGTAAGTGGCGATATCAACGACCCGGAATTCAAGCCTTGGCCCATCATCTGGAAGGTGCTGAAGAACCTGCTGACGAAAGCCGTCAGCGCACCCGTGAACCTGGTGGCGCGAGCTGTCGATGGTGTGGACCCGGCGGAACTGGAGTCCGTGCGGTTCACCCACATGCAGGTGTCCCCGGACAAGTCGCAGCGCCGGTCGCTCGATCAACTTGCACAAGTGCTGCAAGCGAAACCCGAGATCGGCGTTGCATTGGTGCCGCTCGTGGACGAACGAACTGAAATGCAGCGCATCGCACTGTTCAATTCCAAAGCCCGGATGTTGTTCGGCGACGCCGGTCCGCGCACTGCTCTGGACAGTCTTCAGGTGGAGAACACATCATCGAGCGACAGTTCGTTCGTACGCTTCCTCAATGAACGAACACCATCAACCAAAGGGCTTTCCGAGACCGAACGAAGCCTTGTACTGCTGGGGAACGATGTGGTGAAGATGCAGTGTACCGCGATGGAGCGCGCGCGGCAGGATGGCGTGGTGAAATATCTGCTTTCGAAAGGCATCCCCGCATTGAACGTAACGGTACGGCAGGGCACCGTTGAGGAGATAGGCACGCTGAAAGGCACCCCCGGCTATCGATACATCTACGACGCAGCGCCTTAGTGCCCTTCGCGCACGGTGACGATCGAGCGCACTGCGCCATTCTGTTCGACGCGCAAGACATATACACCGGATGGTACCGTTGGCAACGACCATTGAAACAGGTCGGTAGTGGCTTGCGTTTGTTGCACAACGCGGCCTAGCGCATCGACCAATTGGATCCGGGTACTGCGTGCCGTCGGCCCCAAAGAGATCGTGAGCCCGTCAGTGAACGGCGTTGGCCATACAACGAGTCCCTCATCGGGACGAACCTCCTCCAATCCCACCAGCGCCTCCGATACCGTGTGACACACGTATGCATAACACGTGTCCTGCAAGCCATCAACGGCAGCGGTCAACATGCACACTTGGTGCGATGACAGGCCATCGATGTATTGGTGCAAAGCGATCGGCCCGATACTGATGGAGCCGTCGCCAAAGGACCACACCTCAAGTCCCACCTGCGCCAGAGCGGTAACGGTTTCCGCGTTGAATGTCCAAAAGCCGGACCCATTACCAGAGGAAGAAAAATTGGCGAAGAGTTGTTGATTGCAGGTGGCGCCATTGCCATCCACCGCAACCCACCGTTCAGCGCTGCTACGGCAATACGATTGGCTCTGCTGGTCATACGCCACATGGTTCAGTGCCACATAATGCTTGCCCGGCCACAAGTACGTATGGCTGGCATATGCACTGGTATCGGTCGTACCGTCGCCCAATTCCCAATACGACTCTGCAGGTGTGAGAATGGTAGATGTGCTGGTGAATTCGGCGCCGTTGACCGTGCCATCGGAAACAACGAATGAAGGGTCCACCACACCGGTGCAGTAGCCGTCAATATCACTGCGTACTTGCCGGCAGTACGTGGTTTGACAGAACTGACCAGCGGCCGTATCGGTGAGTGTCAGGCAAACGTTGTGTGGTAGCGTGTCGGGAAAGTAGTGGAAGAATTCGGTGCTGTCGCCAATGGTTCCACCCAAATAACCCATGTCCCAAGAGCGCACTACGGATATGTTGTGGGTAATGGATGAATCGATGAAGTACACCTCTTGGTTCGCTTGGATATAGGTGAACGCCGGGCGGATCAACCCACCACATGGCGGCTGGGCCATTGATGCCGCCGCCAAGGCCAACGCCCCTATTGTAAGTGCTGATCGAAGCGCCTTCTCCATTGCTCTGGTCACTGGTTCCATGGTCATTTCAAGTATCACGGTCTCGCTTTCCGCTGCATCATCCCGAACTCGTACACCAATCGTCCGCGTACAGTGAATCCATTGATGGACGGCCTCAATGCGTTGTCGCCGAAGCTGGTAAGCACCGTGGAATAACCAGGGCCCGCGAACAGTTGTATTCGTTCAGTTATCGCATAGCCGAGATCCATTCCAGCACTTCCGCTCAAGAGCATACCGAAGCGATCATCAGCACGCGGATCGTTCGCGGGTATCGTTGTCGGGCCAGTGTCGACGTTGCTGCCGTTCTCCAATGTCGTCCCATTGCGCCCGATGAAGAGCCCGGCGTTCAGGCTCAGGCGCGGCGCAAACGTGAAGCGCTTCACGTTCTTCTGCCATGCAATTTCCAAAGGGATGTTCAACAGTGTGTAGCGGTTGCTGGCGCTGTACCGCACACCGCGTTCACCGATAGGCACCGCCACCAGATCGAAGCTGTACGTATAGACCACATAACTGGAGTCAGGCGCAACGGCGTTCACCTGCCAAGTCGTGTCGAGGACAAACTCATACGCTCCAGTGTCGCTGTCGTTGTTACCCGCGCCATTGAAAAGGAATCTGCTTCTCGCATTCGCCACTTCAAGCCCAAGCGACACGCTAAATCCGCTTTTCCATGTGCGACCACCAACGACACCCGCTTGCCAGCCGCTCTGCCATTCCTCCGCTTGGTTCAGTTCATCCACCAACGGCGAGGCGCCAGTCCAGCCGCCGTTCCATTCGTTCCAGCCGAATTGTACTCCCAGCCACCATGCGCCATTGGGTAGGACATAGGGCGCTTCCACAGGACGGTCGTTCACCAACATACTGTCCAGGCGGCGCGGGTACTCAATGCGGTGCGGATGGGCCAGTAGGAATTCCATGTCGAAATAGTCGTCCGTTCCGGATCCAACGAGCTTCCCACTCCCGCTCGGTGCCGTCAACGCGTCAACCTCCGCGACCGGACGGATAGAAGCACTTGTTGCGGTGACTGTCTTCGCCGCCTCATCAACTGACCCCGCTCCGGGTTCCTTGTCTCCGCTACGTTCGTAAGTCAGAAGCTCGGGCTCTTCTGTCTTGCGCGAGTTGACGCCTGCGCCAGCGATAGCCACGTTGTCCTGGTCGGATGTGGATGAGTGCGGCCCTACGTTGGATCGTTGCTTCGGAACGGAAGAAGCATTTGGCGCTGGGATCCCATCGGCCCCTTGAGTGTGTTCAGCAGCGTGTACGACATTGCTTTCCTGCAATGAATCAGGCAGCGTTTGCGCCCCTGCATTAGGCCCCAAGTCCTCATCGCCTTGCTTCGCAGCGAGACTGGTCGATCGTTCTTCCGGAGTTGCGGCTGGGGTGCTCGCCGAAGTCGCGGCCACGGGTGCCGCATCGCTCCGCACACCATACCAAGCCAGTGGCGTCCCCACCAACAGCAACGCAAATAGGCTGATCGCCCAACGGCGTTGCAGCCCGGCAAGCAGGCGATGCCCCCAGCTACGCTGGGCCACTACACGCTCCCATACCTCAGCGGGCGGCACGGCTTCGCTGTTGTACAGTCCCTCGCGGAACAGGTCATCTATCGGATGTCTCTCCTTCATGGATCTTGACGTGTCGTTCAGAAATTCTCAGCTGCAGGAAGCGGCGCGCTTTTGCCAGTTGGCTACGGCTGGTGCTTTCGCCGCACCCAATCATTTCGGCTATCTCGGCATGGTCGTAGCCCTCTATCGCGAACAGGTTGAAGACCATCTTGTAGCCTTCAGGCAATTGGTCCACCAGCTTCAACAGTTCGGCATGGCCCAGGCCATCGATCGCGGTTGCGGCCACAGGCTCCTCGGGCAAATGCTCCAACCCGAAGCGCTCCTGTTGGAAGCTCTTCTTGCGGTAGTTGCTGATGGCAGTGTGTACCATGGTGCGACGTATCCATCCTTCCAGCGATCCCTCTCCACGGAACATGTGCAGCTTGTCGAACACGCGCACCCAACCGTCCTGCAATACATCCTGCGCTTCGAGCGCATGGCGTGCATAGCGCAGGCACACGGCGTACATGCGGCGTGCATAGCGTGAGTACAACGCCTCTTGGCATTTTTTGTCCTCCCGCAAACAGCCCTGTACCAGTTCCTGGTCGGTCAGTTCCCGCAAATCGTTAAGGCCTTACGGGTGCAAGACGCCAACCCCCATGGTGGACGCTGCCTCCGTGCGGCACTATCGGTGAAAGTAGTGGAAGCCTTGTTGGATGCGGTCCGCAGCGGCTTTTGGCGGAATTATGTACCGTAAAGCAAACGATTAGCACTGCTTATGTACGCCAACAACCGGTAGAACTCCGACACCGGAAATGGGGTCGCCGGACGTTTGCCCCGGTCAACGACGAAACCGTTACCAGAACAAACAACCCAACACCCAAACCCCAGTACCCATGAACACGCTGAAGAACAAAGTGAGCCTGATCGGCAACCTCGGTTTCGACCCTGAAGTGCGCGAGATCCAAGGCGGAAAGAAAGTGGCCCGCATCTCCGTAGCCACCACCGATAGCTACAAGAACGCCGCCGGCGAATGGGTTAAGGATACCCAGTGGCACACGGTGATCGCTTGGGGCCGCACGGCAGATCAAGTAGGCCGCCTGCTCCGCAAAGGCACCCCCGTGGCGTTGGAGGGAAAACTCGTGCACCGCAGCTTCGAAGGCAAGGATGGCCTGAAGCGCTATGTGACCGAGGTGATCATGAGCGACTTCCAACTCTTGGGGAAAAGCAAACAGCCCGAGAGCGCTGTTGCGGCTTGAACAACGTGACTTTCTCAGGGAAAGGGGACTTCGGTCCCCTTTCTTTTTGCTCTTGGTTTTCGCGCTTGCGCCTTTGCACCGTGCGGCTACATTTGCCGTCCCTTTCGAGGGACCTTCCCTGGTAGCTCAGCTGGTTAGAGCACATGACTGTTAATCATGGGGTCGCTGGTTCAAGTCCAGCCCGGGGAGCAAGAAGGCCGCTAACGCGGCCTTCGTTGTTCTGACCTCACCCCCCTCTCCCAAGGAGAGGGTCATAAAGCACTGATCACCGCCTTCGGTCAGTTAAGAACCCCCATCACCATGCAACTCATCACCGTTGGCACTGTAGCGTTCGACAGCATTGAAACACCCTTCGGGAAAGCCGACCGCGTGGTGGGTGGCGCCGCGACTTTCATCAGCCTTGCCGCTTCGCACTACGTGAAGAAGATGGGACTGGTGAGCGTGGTGGGTGATGATTTCCCCAAGAGCATGCTCGACGAGCTGCGTGTTCGCGGAGTGGACCTGCTGGGTCTTGAGGTGCTCAAGGGCAAGGAGAGCTTCTACTGGAGCGGCAAATACCACTACGACATGAACACGCGCGACACCTTGGAGACGCGCTTGAACGTGTTGCTGGAACTTGACCCCAAGCTGCCTGAAGCCTACCGCAGCGCACCCTATGTGATGCTCGGCAACCTCGACCCGAAGGTGCAGTTGAAGGTGATCGAACAGATGGAGGTACAGCCCGCGCTTGTTGTCCTTGACACCATGAACTTTTGGATGGACAGCGCCATGCCCGCCTTGCGTGAAGTCATCTCGCGGGTCGACATCCTTACGATCAATGATGCTGAGGCACGCCAACTGAGCGGAGAGCACAGCTTGGTGAAGGCTGCGAACAAGATCCTGGCAATGGGCCCCAAATACTTGGTCGTGAAGAAGGGCGAGCACGGCGCGCTGCTCTTCGGCGAGGACCGTGTGTTCTTCGCACCAGCCTTGCCATTGGAAGACATCATCGACCCAACAGGTGCCGGGGACACCTTCGCAGGAGGCTTTATCGGGTACTTAGCGCACACGCAGGATCACAGCTTCGACAACCTGAAGCGCGCGATCATCACTGGTTCAGCGCTGGCCTCATTCGCTTGCGAGAAATTCGGCACCGAGCGCCTGCTCACGCTTACGCGCGATGAGATCGATGAGCGCATCCGCCAGTTCGTGGATCTGGTGGATTTCGATATCGAGTTGGTGGAGGAGTGATCAGCGGATCACTTCATCCGGTGAGCAACTGCACCCCAGTTCACCACGTTCCACCAGTTGGCCACGTACTCGTTGCGCTTGTTCTGGTATTTGAGGTAGTAAGCGTGTTCCCACACATCGAGCGCAAGCAAAGGCGCGCCACGGAGGTCGCCCACATCCATGAGCGGATTGTCTTGGTTGGGCGTTGAGCCGATGGCCAGTTTACCGTTCTGAACCACCAACCAAGCCCATCCGCTGCCGAAGCGCTTCATGGCCACTTCGGTGAAGGCTGTTTTGAATTTCTCCACGTCACCAAAGGCCCCGTTGATGGCGTCCAACACATTGCCCTCGGGACCACCGCCAGCGGGAGCCATGCTTTCCCAGAAGAAATTGTGGTTCCAAGCACCGCCGCCGTTGTTCCGGGCTTTGGCGCTCAGCTTCGACGTTTGCCTGAAGAAGTCGTGCACATCGGCGGCCACGATCTTCTCGGCAGCAATGGCCTCGTTCACATTCTTGATGTACGCAGCGTGGTGCTTGCCGTAGTGGATCTCCATCGTCAACTTGTCGATGGAGGGCTCCAGCGCTTCCGGCGCATAGGGCAGTGGCACTTGCGCGAAAGCGAACGGATCAACGGGCAACGCATTGCCCAAGGTGCGCGCGAGCAGCGGACCGGCGAGCAGTGTGCCAGCGGTGGCTTGTGCGCTGCGAATGATGAATTGCTTGCGGTCGATGCGTTCCATGGCGTTGTGATGTTAGGCGTTGGCAACCATCATCGTGCCACGCGATGCGAAGGTGCTAACCGAAGTTGAGCAATAGCTGACCTTTCTCAACCGCTACGCGTTCCTGCACGTGCACGGCGCTCACCACCGCGTCGCCGGGGGCCTTGATCACGTTCTCCATTTTCATGGCCTCCAGGATCAGCACCGCGTCGTTCTTCTTCACCACATCGCCCGGCTTTACCAGCACTTTCAGCACTAGTCCTGGCATTGGGGCCTTAAGGTCCTTGGCAACCGTTTGCATGGCCTTATCCAAACCGAGCGCATGCATCAGGTGGCGCTGCTCATCCTCCAGAACCACCGTGAAAGTCTTGGCGCCGATGCGCAGACGCACGGTCTTGTTCTCCTTGTCCTCCTTCAACACCAGCACGTTGTAGCTGCGGCCATCGAGCACCAAGCTGTAGCTGCCGGGACCGGTCTTCACCAGATCGGCCTTGCCGTCTTTGGGCAACGACCAAGGAGCATTCGGCGTGGCACGCTCCAATACAATGGGCTCCTTGCCAGCGTTGACGGTTGCGTAGAGTTTGGCCATGTGGAAAGGGTGACGAATGTAGATCCCTAGAAAAGCCCTTCATCCCCCATCCGCTCGTACGCCTCGTCGGCAGGCAGGTCGGGTTGCTCGCGAGCGGCTACCGCCAGTTGATCGCATAGCTCGTTCTGCGGGTGGCCGTTGTGTCCGCGGATCCATTGGAAACGCACTTTGTGCTGCCGGTAGATCGCCAGGAACCGCTTCCAAAGATCCGGGTTCTTCTTCTTCGCGAAGTCCTTCTTCTCCCAATCGAACACCCATTGCTTCTCAACGCTATCGACCACGTACCTGCTATCACTGACGATTGTGATCTCGGTGCCGGGGCTTTTCAAGCTTTCCATGGCCACGATGGTGGCCAATAGTTCCATGCGGTTATTGGTGGTGCGCCGGAATCCTCCCCATAGTTCCTTGCGGTGCTTGCCAGCTTCCAAGACAACCCCATAGCCGCCCGGGCCCGGATTGCCGCTGGCAGCACCGTCCGTGTACGCTGTTACTTTCATTGGGCCGTGTGCGGGAAGAGATAGGTGATGTTCCCCGCGAAGAGCTTGATGCTGATCGCGAGCAGGATGATCCCGAACGCCTTGCGGAGAACGATCAGCCCAACGCGCCCGAGCAACCGTTCAATACGGTTGGTGAGGAAGAGCACCAACAGCACCGGGATCATGTTGAGCAAGATGGCCAAAGCGATATTCACCTGCTGGAATTCGGCGCGGAGCGAAAGGATCGTGGTGATGGTGCCTGCACCGGCGATCACCGGGAACGCCAACGGCACAATGCTGTACACCTTCGGGTCGCTGCTGGGTAGGCCCGGGGCGCTGTGGTCTTCCTTGAAGAGCTTCACGCCGAGTATCATTTCCAATGCGATGAAGAAGAGCACGAAGGCCCCGGCAACGGCGAAGGAGTTCACGTCCACGCCAACCAGCCCAAGGATCTTCTCACCGAGAAACAGGAACACGATCATGATGCCCAAGCTCACAAGCGTCGCACGCAGTGGGTAGATGACGCCAGCCTTCTCACGTACCTGCAGGATCATGGGGATGCCCCCGATCACATCGATCACCGCGAACAGGATCAAAAAGGCTTTGCCGATCTCGGTGAAATCCATGGGGCGAAGATGAACGGCTTCGGGCTTCGCGCTGCGCGCCACGGGACGGAAGCACCCACCAGCTAGCCCGTGGCCCGTGGCCCGTGGCCCGTGGCGACCAGTTTCTCCACTACTGCGGGGTAGTGTGCATGCTCCAGCCCGTGCACGCGTTCCGCAAGTGAAGTCACCGTGTCGGTCGGTAGCACCGGGCAGTGGAACTGGGCGATATGCTCGCCTTCGTCGTAGTGCTCGTTAACGAAGTGGATCGTAATTCCGCTTTCCTTTTCGCCGGCGGCGATCACGGCGGCATGCACCCGGTCGCCGTACATGCCTTTGCCGCCATACTTGGGCAATAGTGCCGGGTGGATGTTGATGATCCGCTTCGGAAACGTCCGAACGAGTTCTGCCGGGATCAGCTGCATGAAGCCTGCCAGCAGGATCACATCGATGCGCTGGGCCGCAAGTTCCTCCTGAAGCTCTCCATTGCGCAGCAGCGTCTTGTCGAAGAGAAAAAGTGGAACCCCGAGCGCCCATGCCCGCTGGATCACCCCTGCTTTGGCATTGTCGGTCCCGATCAGCGCGACTTCCACAGCGGCGTGGCCTGCAAAATGCTCCACCAACCGTTGGGCGTTGGTCCCGGAACCGGAAGCTAGGATGGCAAGGCGTATCACGGGGCGAAAGTCGGCATTCGACACCAGCCTTCATCGGCAACCGCCTGAATGACCGGAACTTGCATTGGGGTTTTATGGGCGATGGAGGGGAAACGGAAAACCCTTTCTTTGCACCCTCCTTTTTCAACCAATAACAGGACAACCATGTCGGACATCAAGTCAAGGGTCATCGCGATCATTGTGGATAAACTGGGCGTTGATCAGAATGAAGTGACGCCGGAAGCGAGCTTCACCAACGACCTTGGCGCTGACAGCCTCGATACCGTCGAACTCATCATGGAGTTCGAGAAGGAATTCAACATCGCCATCCCGGACGATCAGGCTGAGAAGATCCAGACCGTGGGTCAGGCTGTGGATTACGTCGAGAAGAACGCGAAGTAACCCGATCTCCGACTAGTCGGGGGTCAACTTCATGCAGCTCAGGCGCGTTGTCGTAACAGGCCTCGGAGCCATCACTCCGCTTGGTAATACCGCAAAGGATTACTGGGCTGGGCTGGTTGCCGGGCGTAGTGGCGCGGCACCCATCACCCGCTTCGACGCGAGCAAGTTCAAAACCCGCTTCGCATGCGAAGTGAAAGGCTTCGACCCGGAGCAGTTCATGGACCGCAAGGAAGCGCGGAAGATGGACCCATTCGCGCAGTACGCCGTGGTGGCGAGCGACGAGGCGATCAAGGATGCCGGTCTCGACCTGGAGAAGGTCGACAAGGACCGCTTCGGGGTGATCTGGGGCAGTGGTATCGGCGGGCTGAAGACCTTCCAGGAAGAGTGCATCGCATTCGGCCGGGGCGACGGTACGCCGCGCTTCAACCCATTCTTCATCCCGAAGATGATCGCCGACAGTGCTGCAGGGTTGGTGAGCATGCGGCATGGCTTGCGCGGCCCCAGCTATGTTACCGTGAGCGCGTGCGCCAGCGGCAACAACAGCATGATCGACGCCTTCAACGTGATCCGTTTGGGCATGTGCAGCGCCATGGTGACCGGCGGAAGCGAAGCGGCGATCTATGAGGCCGGTGTTGGCGGGTTCAATGCGCTGCACGCCATGAGCACACGCAACGACGACCCGCTTACAGCAAGCCGTCCATACGATAAAGACCGTGATGGTTTCGTGTTGGGCGATGGTGGCGCTGCCATCATTCTCGAGGACCTGGAACATGCCAAGGCCCGGGGCGCCCGCATCTATTGCGAAGTGATCGGCGCTGGTATGAGCAGCGATGCATACCACATCACCGCGCCACATCCCGAAGGCGTTGGCGTACATCTGTGCATGAAGAACGCGGTGGCCGATTCGGGCATCGCGCTCACCGACGTGGACCTAATCAACACGCACGGCACAAGCACGCCCATCGGCGATCCGCAAGAGTTGAAGGCCATCCAGAAACTCTTCGGCGAGCAGGCGTACAAGATGAATATCAACGCCACCAAGAGCATGACCGGCCACTTGTTGGGTGGCGCAGGGGCGGTGGAAGGTGTGGCGACGATCCTGTCCGTGGTCAACGATATCGTGCCGCCTACTATCAATCACTTCACTGATGATCCGGAGATCGATCCGAAACTGAACCTCACCTTCAACACGGCGCAAAAGCGCACGGTGAACGTGGCGATCAGCAACACGTTCGGGTTCGGCGGTCACAATACCTCGGTGGTTTTCCGTAAGTACAGCTAGCGCTTGCTCAGCAGCCTCTTCAGTCGGCCCGCCAATCCAGAGGAGCGCCTCATTCGCGCTTGGAGCCGCAGTACGCTTGGCCTCACCCCGGGCGATCTCGCTCTTTACCGGCAAGCACTTCGCCACAGCAGCGCCGTACCGGAAGACCGTCCGGACCTGCCCAATAACGAGCGTCTCGAATTCCTGGGCGATGCGATCCTCGATGCGATCGTGGGCACTTTGCTCTTCCGCACCTATCCTGACAAAAGCGAAGGCTTCCTGACGCGTATGCGCAGCAAGCTGGTGAGCCGCGCGCAGCTCAACGTGTTGGCCAAACACATCGAGATCGAAAAAGTGGTGGAGACGAAAGTGGCGCGCGGCCACGAGACCAGTGTGCCGGGCAATGCGCTGGAGGCGTTGATCGGAGCCATCTTCCTGGACAAGGGCTTCAAGAAAACCCAGGCGCTGGTGCTCGCGCTCATCAGTAAGTACTTCGACCTGAAGGAACTGGAAAAGGAAGATCGTGATGGAAAGAGCCGCCTGTTGGAGTGGGGTCAGAAGCGCAGAAAGAAGGTGGAATTCCACCTGAGCGAAGAGCGTGGCAAGGGTGCCCGGGGCAAGCAATACGTGGCGGAAGTGCGCATCGATGGCGCCGTGCGTGGCACCGGACGAGGGCACAGCAAAAAGATCGCGGAACAGGATGCAGCGCAAGCGGCCTTCCGGGGGATGCGCTCAAGGAGCGGGCTGCCGGGCCCAGCACGCGCGCATGCACACCGTGCAGAGGATCACGACCCGTCGCAGGAACGACCATAGCCGCAACACAGTGCGCCTACATTTGGCCGCACACTCGGCAGCCCCGGGTTTTCCATGGCCAAGCTGAAGCTCGACATAGCACCCGACCCCGAACTCACGATCATCGGGATCAGCAGCCATGAGAAGGATTACCGATTGTGTTGGGCGTTGAACAAGGAGTTGAACATCGAACTGAGCCGTTCCGTCAACGATGTGATGGCAACGGACGGCGGCCACAGCGCCGCTTTCCCGTTGTTCGAACACAGCGATGAAGACGAGCATCTGTACATCACCCTACTGAACAATCGCAGCGGGGCCGGCTACCTGTTGAAGGAGCAAAAACAAACGGACTACTTCCTGTTGGTGAACGAGGACGCGCCGATCGGCAGCGAGGAATTGCTGGCCCGCGTGCGCGCAACACCGTTCGTACTCACTGCATTCGCGCTCGACTATCACAGCCTGCGTGAAGGGCATAAACTGTTGGACCGAGGAGAATGAGCAATCCGAAAACGAAGATCGTCGCCACGTTGGGGCCTGCCAGTAGCAGCCCCGGGGTTCTGCGCGAATTGTTGGCACAAGGTGTTGATGTGTGCCGCATCAATTTCAGCCACGGCGACCATGCGGATATCGCACGCACCGTCGCACTCGTGCGCGAATTGGACAAGGAACTTGAGAGCTACACCAGCATCCTCGCCGATCTGCAAGGTCCCAAGCTGCGTGTTGGCGAGATGGCGAACGGACCCATTGAACTGAAGGACGGTTCGGAGTTGGTGATCGCAACCGACGGCACCAAGGGCGTGCCCGGGCGTGTCAGTACAAGCTATGCGCAGTTCCCGCACGACGTGAAGCCCGGTGAACGCGTATTGCTCGACGACGGCAAACTGCAACTGGAGGTGATCGCCACCGACGGCAAAAGCGAAGTGCGCACGCGCGTGATCAACGGCGGCATGCTCAGTGCGAACAAGGGCATCAACCTACCCAACACGAAGGTGTCGCTGCCCAGCCTCACGGAGAAGGACTTGCGCGATCTGGCCTTCGCACTCGAACTCGACGTGGACTGGATCGGCCTGAGTTTCGTGCGTTCGGCGCAGGACATCCGCGAACTCAAGGCACACATCAAGAAAGCCGGTAAACGCGCACGCGTTGTAGCCAAGATCGAAAAGCCCGAAGCACTCAAGGAGATCGACGCGATCATCGCCGAGAGCGATGCGTTGATGGTGGCGCGTGGAGATCTGGGCGTGGAGATCCCCATGGAGAAAGTCCCGCTGATCCAGAAGGACCTGATCAAGCGCTGCTTGCGCCAGCAAAGACCCGTGATCGTTGCCACCCAGATGATGGAGAGCATGATCACCAATAGCACGCCAACGCGTGCCGAGGTGAACGACGTGGCCAACGCTGTGCTCGATCATGCCGACGCTGTGATGCTGAGCGCGGAGACCAGCGTGGGGAAGTTCCCCGTGGAAACGGTGCGTGCCATGAACCGCATTCTGCTGGAGATGGAGACCAGCGAGGACATGTATAACGTGGAGTTCCCGTTGCTCGAGCACGACGAGCGCATGGTGACCGACGCCATTTGCATGGCCAGCGTGGGTTTGGCGGCCAGCACGGAGGTGCGCGCGATCGTCACCATGACGCACAGCGGCTACACTGCTTTCAAGATCAGCAGCATGCGGCCCAAGGCGAACATCCACGCCTTCACCAGCAACCCGGACATCCTTTGTATGCTCAATCTGGTATGGGGCGTACGCGCACACTTCTACGACAAGAGCGTGAGTACTGACCACACCATCGCCGATATCAAACTCTTACTGCGTCGCAAGAAGTTGGTGAAAGAGGGCGACCTCGTGGTGAACATCGCCAGCATGCCCATTGCCGAGAAAGGCATGAGCAACATGCTGAAGCTGAGCCCGGCGTAATTGGCTTTTCGTGCCGACCATGTGAACAACAGTCGGCCCCGCATTGGCCGAGCGTTCATGGATGCGACGATCTTGCACGTCCATGAACGAACAAGACTGGGACCGTGTAGCCAAGCGCTTCGAGCAGGAGATCTTCAACGTGCCGGCCAACGATCGCAAGGGCCTGATCGCGGGCGCAGTGCAGCAATACGCGAAAAAGAGGGGCGTGGCGTTCGACATCGGCTGTGGGACGGGGCGCACCATTGGGTTGCTAGCGGAGCACTTCGGCACTGTTCTCGGCTTCGACGTGTCGCGCGAATGCCTGGCCATTGCGGCGCACAAAAACCGCGCGCACCAAAACGCCACATACCACTACGCCGACCTGGTGAAGAACGCGCTGCCGAAACCACAGGCTGATTTCGCGTTATGCATCAACACCCTGTTGCTGGCCGATCATCGCAAGCGCTCGCGCATGGTAGCGCATGTGTGTGGCGCTGTGCGCAAGGGTGGCCACTTGGCGTTGGTGGTGCCCAGTATCGAGAGCGTCTTGCTCACGCATGCGCGCCATGCTGAATGGCAGGACCGCCAAGTGGGTAAGAGTCATGTGCCAACGCCCGAAAGCGAGAACCCGAAGGGTATGGACGTGCTGCGCGGCATCGTACGCATCGACCACGTGCCCACCAAACACTACTCTGCTGATGAGCTGCGCAGCTTATTGGCCATGCACGGCATGAACGTGCTGGATGTGCAGAAGATCGAATACCCATGGAGCACGGAATTCGATCGGCCACCACAGTGGATGAAGGCCCCGCAACCGTGGGATTGGTTCGTGGTGGCGCGGAAGCTTTAGCGATATTCGTGCGACCGGTCGCGCGGCTCAGGATCGTATGGGCAGCGGATGACTGCGCTTATGGGTCTGCCCACCAACCAGCACCGCATGAAACCCAGCTACCCCGTTCTTCTCTCTGTTGCTTCGTTCTTTTCACTCCCTAGCGCTGCGCAACAATTGCCAACCATGTATGCACAGGACACCGTCTCCATTCCATGTCCGTGGGACACGGCGCAGACCATCCACACCTATCAAGGTTGGGAGGCCTACCAAACAGTGAACAACGAATGGGATGGCCCGCGTGATAGCACAGTGTGTATCGACCTTTTCGAGATGGTGGGCAACTTCCCGTACCCTAGGCTACGGTTCGATCAATGCGATATCTCTCGGGCTGTCTTTGTGCGCGCGCTGCTCGATTCCGCATCGGCGATCCCATTGACAAGCAACAACATCTACGGCCTGTACACGACACCGTATCCATCAGATTGGTCAGCGATAGACACTACGGCGAACTGCCCCAATGGATTGTGTACGGGCGTGCAAGTGGCTGTGCGCGTGCCCGACAGTCTGGGCACCTCTCAACTGCTGCGTTGGCACCAAGGCGGGTATACCGGTTCGTTGTTCTCCGGCCCGGCGATCGACCTCTGCATACCAACCGAGCGCATGGTGGGCAATGCCTTGCGCGAGGTGATCTATCGATACACCCCGACCGTTGGGGCATCTGCCGAACATGTTGATCTATACACTCCGGAGATCATCGACCAGATGATGAACTGGGGAGTTCAACAGATCGCCGAGGCGACCATGCCGCAGTTCAGTCAAGGGCAATTCGACTATACGTTTTGGGGCGGTGGACAATACAACCTGGTGATGTACGAGGACAGCACCTATCCATCGGCGGACCACATGAGCTACCTCGATGTGCTGCCCATTCCCAATGTGCCAGCACCATCAACCATTACGGTAACGCTCGACCAGTTCGCCAACATCGCCTTTCAACCCTACACCCAATTGCGTGCAGGTACTGTGTTGAACAACGACTCCGTATTCCACAATCTGGTCTTCGTCAACCAAGGCGAATTGTGCATGAGCTACAATTTCATTGAGGTGTTCTGGGAGGAAGGCTCCCGCTACGTGCACGCCGGTGGCGAAGTACACTTGGACGGCGCTATGTCCTGCTTCCTCTTTAAACCCGGCAGCTCCTTGGAAGTGGCGGCCGGAGAACGCTTTGATTACGGCTTTGGCGGCCGCGGGATGATCGGTTTGCGCGAAGGCTGCAACATCGATATCAAGCCGGGTGCGGAACTAGTCTTCCACAACATGGTTGACATGAAGGAGGGCCCCGGCGCAACCACCTCGGGAAAGTTGGAAACCATGCTCGGTATCGGCAGCAGGCTCTCCTTTGGTCCAGGTGCACGATTGCACAATGCGAACAGCATCGGCTCGGCCTTGAAGTGGTACGTATACCTCGATGGCGGCACCTGCGATATCAGCAACCTTTCCGTCGAGGATCAGCAGAAGATCGTTCTTGTGCAATTGCCCGCGCGCGCCGCAGGGGATATCGAGTTACAAGCAAGTGCAGTGAACGATGAGCTCGTGTTCGACCTTCCGGTACGTGAGAATGTTGAAGCGGAAGTGCGTGTGCTGGATGCTGCCGGGCGAGATGTGCTGTTCACCGTTCGAGCGTTGTTGCCCGGTGGCAACAACGTGCGCGTCGCGATCCCCGGATTGCGCGCAGGGTCGTACGTGCTCGATGTGCGCGTCGCCGACGAACGGCGCACCGCGCGTTTCATCAAGGCTTAGGCGATCGACCCAGCAAGAGGTCCATATAGAATCGTGGGCTCTTCAACCGCTCGCGCATGTCCAGGTCGTTGAACATGCTGCTGATGGTGTCGGCAAGCGCCGGATTGTTGATGGCTTTGTTCACCACAAGGTTGAAGAGCCATGGCTTGTTCGCCAATTGCTGCAAGCGCGTACTGATGCCGATCTCCTTTCCCAGTCGTTTCCATACGCGTTGATCGTATTCATGGAGCCGCTGCCCGCCCGCTCCCGACGTGGCCGGTCTTGGTGTGGTGATCACGCTGGCGGCAACATCCGCGGCGTGCATCCCACTGATCATGGCGTGGCTTATGCCTTCGCCGGTGAAGGGGTCAATAAGGTGTGCGGCATCGCCTATGAGTATGTAGCCATCGCCACTGATGGGCCAACGCTTGCTGGCCAACGGAAGTCCCATGCCTTGGATGGTGCCCTCCATGGTCGCATTCGCGAACCGCGCTTTCAGTTGGGGATGTTCGGTGATCAGTTGCGTCATCAGCGCTTTCAGATCCGCACCGCGCTTGCGCACCACATCACTACGCAACCCGAGGCCCACGTTCGCGCGCCCGTTCGGCAACGGGAAGATCCACAAGTAGCCAGGAAGCAGTTCTTCGAGGAAGATGAGTTCGATGAAGCCTTGCGCGTCGAGGTTTGTGACGCCTTGGAAGTAGGCACGTACACCGGCGCAGTGGTGCCGCGGCTCCATGGGCAACTTGCCCACGTGGCGCGCGAAGTGTGAGTTCGCACCCGAAGCATCAAGGATCAATTCCGGGTGGCACCGTGTATGCGGTAGGTGTTGGCCGACAAGATCAACAGTCCACCCATCGTTCGTGCGCTCGAACTGTTTTGCCGTCGTGCCTTCGATCACGCGCACTCGGCCATCGCGCTTCACCGCATCGAGCATGAAGTTATCGAACTGCATGCGCGGAAGGATGGCACCGGGTGCTTGTCCTTCCCCGGTGTTGCGCGAGAACGGCACGCGCAAGGAGCGCCCGCTAGGCGCAACGAACGTGACACCCCAGCTGGGAAGCAGTTCACTTTGCCGGCGGAGATCAACAGCCAATGAGGGGTCGAGACGTTCCAGGCAGCGCACCACTTTCCCGCTCAATGCATCGCCACAAACCTTGTCGCGTGGAAAGCGCGACCTGTCCACCAGCACCGCATCCACACCGAGCTGGGCCAGCTTCAGTGCTGCTGTGCAGCCACCGGGACCTGCACCAACGATCAGCACGTCGGTTTTGATCTCTGCGGCTCCTTGCATGCGCGTTCGATGCTCCTATCCGCGCATCACTGTCTAGCTCCTGTGTGAGAACTATGCCCGGAACGCACCGTCGTTGAACTGTTCCAGGAAGCGCACATCATTCTCCCAGTAGAGCCGCAGATCGGGCACACGATAGAGCAATTGTGCAATGCGCTCCACCCCCATGCCGAACGCGAAGCCACTATAAACCTCCGGGTCAATGCCACAGTTGGTGAGCACGGCGGGATCCACCATGCCACAGCCCATGATCTCCACCCAGCCACTGTGTTTACACACGTTACAACCACTTCCGCCGCAGATGCTGCAGCTCATATCCACTTCGGCGCTAGGCTCTGTGAAGGGGAAGTAGCTCGGCCGCAATCGGATCTTTACATCAGCGCCGAACATGGCCTTGGCGAAGTGGTCCAGCGTTCCTTTCAGTTCGGCGAAGCTTACGCCTTTGTCCACGTACAAACCTTCCACTTGATGGAACATGCAGTGCGCTCGGGCGCTGATGGCTTCATTCCGGTAAACGCGCCCTGGTGAAATGGTGCGGATAGGTGGCTTGCTGCTTTCCATCACACGCACCTGCACGCTGCTGGTATGCGTGCGCAGCGCCATATCGGCACCCAAGTCAACGAAAAACGTGTCTTGCATGTCCCGGGCAGGGTGGTCAGGCGGGAAGTTGAGCGCGCTGAAGTTGTGATGGTCGTCTTCGACTTCAGGTCCCTGGCTCACGGTATACCCGATACGGCCGAACACATCGATGATGCGCTGCCGCACAATGCTGATCGGGTGCAGGCTGCCGACGGGCTCGGTCCGTGCAGGTCTCGTAATGTCACCCGTCCCCTCCGTACCGTTACCTGCTTCGACAGCACTGTTCTTCAACTCATCAATGCGCGCTTGTGCCGACACTTTCAGCCGGTTCATCACCTGGCCGAGTTCGCGTTTCTCCTCCGAGGCCACCTGCTTGAATTCCTCGAACAGAACCGTTACAACGCCATTCCGACCGAGCCATCGCACGCGCAGTTGTTCTGCTTCGTCCCGGGTTTCAGCCGCCAACGAGCGCAACTCCTCCTCCAGCGTTGCGATCCTCTCTTTCAGGCTCATGGCTTCAGTACACGCATATACATGTGAAGGTCGGTAAGGGGCCGGTCGTTCTGGTCACAGGCAACCGAGGCGATCCGATCAACCAGATCGATGCCTTCCACCACTTCACCAAAAACAGTGTAATCACCGTCCAGGTGGGGGGCACCACCCATGCGCGTGTACGCCGCGATCTGGTCAGGCGTATATCCGTATCGGGGCGTAGCCAACCCCCGGTTCTTACGCTCGACCAGCATCTGCAACTCATTGGGTTGCCAACTTTTGCCCTGTACCACATAGAACTGGCTTCCACTGCTCGCCTTTTCGGGGTTCACTTGGTCAGGGGCGCGGGCAGCGCTCAATGCCCCCTTCTTGTGGATCAAGGCGGGAACGAACTCCGCCGGGACGGTATAGCCTGGTCCGCCGTTGCCAAGGGCGGCACCGGACAGGGCGTTCCTGCTGTCCATATCCCCGCCTTGGATCATGAAAGCAGGTATCACACGATGCCACAACAGGCTATCGTACCGCCCTTCCCTCACCAGCTTCAGGAAATTAGCCCGGTGCAGCGGTGTTTCATTGTACAGTTCCACGACCATAGAGCCCAGTTCCGTGCGGATCTCCACCCGCGGGCGGGTCCCATCCTTGGACGCCGAAGCCCCCACGAACACGGTCAGGATCGATAGTCCAGCAAGGAGCTTGGCGGCAGTGGTTGGCAGGCGCATTGGGCCTTACGCTACATTTGGTTCCTCGAAAAAACGGGCCTTCCAGCGAAGGCCGCCAAAAGTAGCCCAATGACCGCACCCCGTCCCTTCAGCTTGCTTGCCGGCACAATTGCACTTCTCGCTGCTGTCTTCGTACTGAATTCCTGCAACAAAGTGGAGCCTACCAAGGCCATCATCACCGTAGTGGATGAGGACAGCCAACCGGTTGCAGGCGCGTATGTGAAGCTCTTCGCCAATCCTACTTACCCACTGGGCGACCCAAGTCGCCTGCTGAAAGAGGGCAATACCGATGCTTCGGGCATCATCGTTTTCGACTACTCCGATTTCTATAAGCAGGGTCAAGCTGGCTTCGCCGTGCTGGACATCTTCGCTTCTTACGATACGCTGGCAGCGGAGGGCATCATCAAGATCCTGGAAGAGGAGGAGAACGAGGAGACCGTGGTACTGGTGCCGGTCACCATCTGAGTTATTCGCTGAAATAGGCGAGGATCGCCTCCTTCATCAGCCGTTCCTGCTCCTTGGCCTCCAAGGGTGGCAGATCCTTCACCCGTTCGAAGTGCGGCCAGCCATCGGGGTCGCGGCCCAATTCCTTGTAATAGCCATAGGGTACCAGCAGCACACAGATGGCAATGTGCATCAGGTTCACTTTCTCGTCCTTCTTGTAGGTGCGCACGTCCTGCCCCAGTTCCTGGACGCCAATGAGGAAAAGCAGACCATTCAGGTCCACGGGCTGACCGAACCGTTCGGTTTGGGCCTTCAACAGGTCCCGCCAGCGTTTATCGAATTCGAGGTCCAACCGGGGTTGTGGGATGGGGATGTGAAAAACTGGCGACCGATCTGCAACTTTTGGGGGGCGAAGATGCGCCACGCCGCTGGTCAGGGCGCCATCGGTGTGGCCCAAGGCCAACAGTCGTGGTTTCCGGGTTGCCGGGATCGGTTACTTTCGCCTCCCCTTTTCCGGAAGGGATCCTGCTACCGAAGTGAAACCGCATAGTGAGCATACCATTGATTTCGCCGGCCTGAAGGACGGCCTGCATACGTTCAATTGGACCGTAGGCGAGGCGTTCTTCAAGGAGCAAGGAGAACAGGAGTTCGAGCATGGCTCCGTGGAGATCAATGCCACTATGGATAAGAGCGAGGCCTTGCTGGTGGTGAACATCAGCACGGAGGGCATTGTGAACGTGCTTTGCGACCACTGCAACGCGCCGCTGGACTTCCCCGTGACCGGTAAACAACGGCAGATCTTTCAGCTGAACACTACAGAGGACTTCGACGACGAGGAGATGATCGGACTGGATCCATCGGCGCATACCATTGATCTGGGGCATTTCATCCACGAATGCATCAGCTTGGCACTGCCCATCCGCAGGGTACACCCGGCAGGTGAATGTGATCCGGAGGTGGACAGCGCATTGGCCAATTACGGCCCTGGCCATGAGGAAGCCCATGATCCCGACCCGCGGTGGGATGCTTTACGAAAATTGAAACAGGAAAAGCGCGCCTGAGCGCACAACACGACGAGAAATGCCAAATCCCAAACGACGCCACTCCAGCACCCGCCGCGACAAGCGCCGCACGCACCAGAACGCTGCCGTGCCCACGCTGAGCACCGATAGCGCAACAGGCACATTGCACTTGCGTCATCGCGCCCATTGGGAAGAGGGCAAGCTCTATTACAAGGGCAAAGTGGTCATTGACAAGACCGCGAACGACTAAGGCGCAGCGCCGAACGTGACGTTTCAATCTTGTCCGACCACCACATGCGGATAGGTCTCGACATCATGGGCAGCGATCACGGCCCAGCCGTGGTCGTGCATGCCGCCGTGATGGCTGCGCGCGACCTGCCGCAGGGTGTACGCATGGTACTGATCGGCAACAACGAGGCGATCGCGGCGGCGTTGGCCCAGCATGGTGCCGATGCCGCTGGGTTCGATATCGTCTCAAGCGAGGATGATATCACCATGCACGATAGCGCCACCAAGGCGCTACAGAGCAAACCCAGAAGCAGCATCAGCCTGGGATTCCACTTGCTTAAAGAGGGCAAACTCGATGCCTTCGCCAGCACCGGCAATACTGGTGCGATGATGGTGGGCAGCGTGTTCAGTGTGAAACCCATTCCGGGCGTTATCCGCCCATGCATCCCCAGTGTGGTGCCAAAGGAGAACGGGAGCTATGGTATTCTGCTGGATGTGGGTGCCAACGCCGATTGCAAACCCGATGTGCTCGTGCAGTTCGGATTGCTCGGCAGTCTCTTGGCCGAACACGTTTATCACATAGCCAACCCCAAAGTGGGGCTGCTCAATATTGGTGAGGAGGAAAAGAAGGGCAATGCGGTAACGCAAGCCACCTACGGGTTGATGAAGGAGAGCAATCAGTTCAATTTCATCGGCAACGTGGAAGGACGCGACCTTTTCAATGACAAAGCCGATGTGATCGTTTGCGACGGATTCACCGGCAACATTGTTCTCAAGGCGGTCGAGGCCTTCCACGACCTACTGCAACAGCGTGGCGTTCACGAACCTTTCTTCGACCGGTTCGACTACGAGAATTATGGCGGACTGCCCGTGCTGGGTGTGAACGGCAACGTGATCATCGGACACGGCATCAGCAACGAGGCCACGATCAAGAACATGGTGCTCTTCACCCATGAAGTGGTGCAGAGCAAGTTGAACGACCGCATACGCGACGCGTTCCAATGAGCAAAACCGCCGCCGCCATTACCGCCGTTCATGGCTATCTGCCGGATTTCGTGCTGAGCAATGCCGTGCTCGAAACGATGGTGGACACCAACGATGCGTGGATCACCGAACGCACCGGCATCAAAGAGCGTCGCATCCTGAAGGGTGAAGACCAAGGCCTGAGCGTTATGGCCGTGGAAGCCGTGAAGGGGTTGTGCGCCAAACGGGGTCTCGACCCTTTGGAGATCGATCTCTTGATCTGCGCCACAGTTACTCCTGACCACCAATTCCCCGCGACGGCGAACATCATTTGCGACAAAGTCGGCGCCAAGAACGCTTGGGGCTTCGACCTGATGGCCGCTTGCAGTGGCTTCTTGTACGCGCTGACCACCGGCGCCCAATTCATTGAATCGGGCCGACACAAGAAAGTAGTCGTAGTTGGTGGCGACAAAATGAGCAGCATCATCGATTACACCGACAGGGCTACCTGCATCATTTTCGGTGATGGCTGTGGGGCCGTGCTCTTGGAGCCGAACGACGAGGGATTGGGGATCATCGACAGCATCCTCCGTGCCGATGGCAGCGGTTGCCAGTACCTGCACCAGAAGGCCGGTGGCAGCAAGCGCCCAGCCTCCATCAAGACCGTTGAAGCCAAAGAGCATTTCGTCTACCAGGAAGGCAAGGCGGTATTCAAGTTCGCCGTTACCAACATGGCCGACGTGAGCGCCGAGATCATGGAGCGCAACGGTTTGAAAGGCGACGACGTCGCTTGGCTCGTTCCGCACCAAGCCAACAAGCGCATCATCGACGCCACTGCGCATCGCATGGGCCTACCCGATGAAAAAGTGATGGTGAACATCGGGAAATACGGCAATACCACCGCTGGCACATTGCCGTTGTGCTTATGGGAATGGGAGCCCCGGTTGAAGAAAGGGGATAACATCATCCTTTCCGCCTTCGGGGGAGGGTTCACGTGGGGTGCCATCTACCTCAAGTGGGCGTACGGCGGATAACCCGCTCACCGATAACCGAGGCTTGGAACTTCTACATTGGCGATCCATTCCGTCGGCCTGAAATGCCCAACGCTGCGGAAGTCCTAACAAAATGAGCGAAGAAATGAACCTGACACAGATCCAGGAACTGATCAAGTTCGTGGCCAAGAGCGGTGTGAGCGAAGTGGAGATCGAGCAAAAGGATTTCAAGATCACCATCAAGACCCCTGCTGGCAAGAAGGAAGTACAAGTGCTCGCGGCGCAAGCGCCGGTGTATGCACCTGCTCCGACTCCTATGGCTGCGGCTGCTCCGGCCCCCGCTTCAGCCCCCACTCCGGTCGCCCCGGCAGCCGATAGCAAATACATCACCATCAAGGCGCCCATGATCGGCACCTTCTACCGATCGGCCGGACCCGGCAAACCGGTGTTCGTGAGCGTGGGCGACGAGGTGAAGAAGGGTCAACCCATCTGCATCATCGAAGCCATGAAGCTCTTCAACGAGATCGAGAGCGACATTGCGGGGAAGGTCGTGAAAGTGTTGGTGGACGACGCCAAGCCGGTGGAGTACGACCAGCCGTTGTTCTTGGTGGATCCTTCTTAACCCCCGGCCATGTTCAAGAAGATCCTGATCGCCAACCGCGGCGAGATCGCCCTGCGCGTTATCCGCACCTGCCGGGAAATGGGCATCAAAACAGTGGCCGTATACAGCACTGCCGACCGCGAGAGCCTGCACGTACGTTTCGCCGATGAAGCCGTGTGTATTGGCCCGCCGCCCAGCAAGGAGAGCTACCTCAACATGGTGCGCATCATCGCTGCGGCGGAGATCACCAATGCCGACGGCATACACCCGGGCTACGGTTTCCTGAGCGAGAACGCCAAGTTCAGCAAGCTCTGCCAGCAGCACGGCATCAAGTTCATTGGAGCGCTGCCGGAGCAGATCGAAGCGATGGGCGACAAAGCCACGGCCAAGGCAACGATGAAAACCGCAGGTGTGCCCTGCATTCCTGGTAGCGAAGGACTTGTCACGGATCTGACACTAGCGAAGAAGGAGGCAAAGAAGATCGGCTACCCGGTTATCCTGAAGGCGACCGCCGGTGGCGGTGGCAAAGGCATGCGCTTGGTGTGGAAAGAGGAAGAGTTCGAGAACGCTTTCGACACGGCCAGCCAAGAGGCGGGCGCTGCTTTCGGCAATGCGGGGATGTACATGGAGAAGTACATCGAAGAGCCGCGCCACATCGAGATCCAGATCGCGGGCGATCAGTACGGCACCTTCTGCCACATGAGCGAACGTGACTGCTCCATCCAACGCAGGCACCAGAAACTCGTGGAGGAAACGCCTTCGCCGTTCATGACGAAGGCCTTGCGGAAAAAGATGGGTGAGGCCGCGATCAAAGCCGCCGCCAGTGTGAACTATGAAGGTGTAGGTACCGTGGAGTTCCTTGTGGACAAGAACCGCAACTTCTACTTCATGGAAATGAACACCCGCATCCAAGTGGAGCACACGATCACCGAGGAAGTGATCGACTACGACCTGGTGCGCGAACAGATCAAGATCGCCGCAGGCGTGCCGATCAGCGGCCTCAACTACGAACCTACGCGCTGCGCGATCCAGTGCCGCATCAACGCCGAGGACCCGTTCAACAACTTCCGTCCTACACCCGGAAAGATCACTACATACCACGCTCCGGGCGGACATGGCGTGCGCGTGGATACCCACGTTTACGCCGGCTACACCATCCCGCCGAACTACGACAGCATGATCAGCAAACTGATCGTGGTGGCTGCAACGCGCGAAGAAGCCTTGAACAAGATGGAGCGTGCACTGGGTGAATACGTCATCGAGGGCGTGAGCACAACCATCCCCTTCCACCAGCAACTGTTCCAAAATGAACAGTTCCGCGCAGGCGACTTCAATACGAAGTTCCTGGAAGGATTTGAGTTGAAACGGCCCGCGTAGATCGCCCCTTTCTAGCGCGCGTTTTAGCCGGGGGCTGTTCCTTGCTCCTCGCCGATGGAGCGTTGCCGGGGTCCGCGGCTCCCGTTCCTTCCATCAACACGCGTTTCACAGAGGCTATCACTTCCGCTTCGGTGAAGTTGCTCATGCTCCGGGTGCGCAATGTGCGCTGCAAGTAGTTGACCACCGGCGGGGAGCAAAGCAGCGCAGCAAGGTTCTGCGGGTCCAACGCGATGGTCCGGTTCCACAACAACTCAAGACCCTTGCGCGCAACCGCATCCCGTTGCAGGAACTGAAGCAATTGAGCGTTCGGGCTTATGGTCAACGGGTCGGCCAAGTCGATGGTGAACAGCACGCGTGTCGTGTTCTGCTCGTCGTGCAGCACACGGTGGAAGGCGATACTCGCATGCGCCATCTCCAGCACCCAATACACGCCTTCGCTGGTCGCGAAACGAAGTACCCGCCGGAATTGCTCTTCGGTAGCCGATGCATCCCTCTTCGGAATGGATACCAGCATCAAGGGGTCGCCATTCAACCGCACCGCAAGATCCGCTGGGCCCTTCAACAATGACTCGCCCCGGATGTCCGATGCCGGGATGAAGCCCAGGACATCGGTCAAAAAGGCGATGACGCGATGGCGTTCTTGACGTTCGTCGAGAACCTCCTGCGCATTCCGCAGGTAGGCATCCCGGTATCGCCGGATGGCCAGTTCGAGCTTGGTGCTTCTGCCGCGTGAGAGCATCGGTGTCGGTCACCGTATCCTGAACGAGGCCCACAATGAAAATGGTGCCATGACAGGACGTGGTGAACTCGGGGGTGCAAGAGTATCGGGGCCATGCCAGCCCAGCGTTCCGAAAGCGTTACGCCTTGGCCAAGGGCGTGTGAATTTCTTGTTCCCTGTGCGTCGACAGGATGCGAACGATCCGGTTGGCCGGCCGCAACCACGAGGACTTCCCCGTAACCGAACGCCGGATGAATTCCACCACGGGATCATCAACGGCGCAAGGCCTTCCCGGGTCGCCATCGTATTCCCTGCTTTGCCCGTGAATGAAGGCCGAGTGAGATGATCGTTCGACCGTTCAGCGCTTGCCGCGGATCGCCTGCATCGGTTTGGATGGACCTGAAATGGCCGCTTGTTCAGCTCGTCAGCACGTGCATCCGGAATCTTACGATCCAGTGATGTTCTTAATGATCAAGCACGACCGCGTTAACCGAATCATGTCAGTGCCAACACACCTGTGGAAGTCGGGCGGGGAAGTTTTGCGGCGCCGGAAAAAGAACCGGCAAACCCAACAACCCAATTCGAAACCCAAACCGACAACTACGATGAAAACCATGAAGAAAGCGGCCGTTGCAGCACTTGCTGCCATCGCCGTACTACCTGCCACGGCCCAATCGGGCTACGGCGAAGCCTGCGGTTGTCCGCCTGTAGGAAGCCGCCCTACGGTTGCCCTTTCCACGCTGGCCACCGCTGGGAACCTCACCAACAACACGACCGTTCTTACCTGCGACAATACGTACAGCCTCGATCTGTTGCTGTATGTGAACGATGGACAGGACCTGTTCATCCAAGCGGGAACCGTGATCAAGGCAACTGCCGGTACCGGTGTGAACGCGAAGAGCCTTGTGGTCGCTCGCGGTGGACAGATCTGGGCCGAAGGCACAGAGAGCTGCCCGATCGTATTCACCGCTGCTACGGACAACCTGAACAACAACCTGCCTTTGGGCGCTACGGGCCAAGGCCTGTGGGGCAGCCTGCTCATTCTGGGCAAAGCCACCAACAACCTGTTGGGCGCCAACGGAGGTTTGGCTGTTGCTGATGGTGTGGGGACGATCGAAGGCCTCCCCGCTGGAGACACCCGCAACCACTATGGCAAGTTCCCCAACGTGGGCGGTTCATTCAATGATGACGACAATAGTGGCATCGTTCGCTATGTAAGCCTCCGTCACGGTGGCGCCATCATCGGTGCTGCCAACGAGATCAACGGCCTCACGCTCGGTAGCGTTGGTCGCGGTACCACGCTCGACCACATCGAGGTGATCAGCAACCAGGACGATGCCTTCGAAATGTTCGGTGGCACCGCCAACCTGAAGTATTGCACCGCTATGTTCTGCAATGATGATTACATCGACTACGACCAGGGGTATTCCGGAAAGATCCAATTCTTCTACGGTGTATTCATGCCCGCTCCAGGCAGCCAAGGCGACAAGGCCATGGAGAACGACGGTGATGACAGCAGCAGCGGCAACAGCCCGTTGAGCGATCCACAGGTGTACAACGCCACCATCATCTGCCGCAACTCCACCCGTGCCATCGAGAACAAGGAGAAGACCCGCGGCTTCATTGCCAACAGCATTTTCGCCAACGCGACCGTGGGTGTGAACTTCAGCAACGCACGCGCCGGTGCCGATGCATACAACGAGTGGTTGGCTGGCAACTTGGAAGTGCGCAACAACACCTTCGTTGGTGTGGGCAGCTTGCTGCAAGTGAACGCTGCTGCTCCTACCGCACCTGATCTCGCAACGTTCGGCGGTCAGGGTAACATCCTGGATCCAACGCTGATCGATTTCTCCTTCGCCATTGATGCAGTGACCAGCGCCGTTACGGGTGCGATCAATCCTGTTCCTGCTCTGGGTACCGCCACCACCACGTTGGCTCCACCAACGGATGGCTTCTTCACCTACGCGAACTACCGCGGTGCTTTCGCACCCGGCCAAGAGCCATGGACGGCAGGATGGACCCTCGGATCCACCTTGGACATGGACAACAGCCTCATCGCTTGCCCTGCTGACATCAATGGCAGCGGTTTCATCGATGTGAACGACTTCCTGGACCTCAACAGCCAGTTCAACACGAGCTGCGACAACTAAACCAAACCGGGCAGGCGCGCGGGAACTACCTGCGCGCAATGCTCCAACAGACAACCCATGAAAAATCCGATCTCCAAATTCCTGCTCGGCTGTAGCTTGGCGTTCGGCGCACTTAGCGCCCACGCCCAAGGCCTCGAGCAGATCGTTGTTGAACAATACTATGAGGCTTCGGCCGCCGATGCCGCTGCCAGCGAATTCGGTAGCGCTGACGCTGTGCCTGAACTGGTCGCCGGTTCCAAGACGTACCGCATCTATGTCGATCTCGCCGCCGGTTTCAAACTGGAAACGGTATTCGGCAACGCTGCGCATCCGTTGAACATCGGTACCACCACGTTCTTCTACAACCAGACGGACCGCGGAACCGTGTTCGGTCACACGAACGTGACCGGTCGCCTGGACGAGAACACCTGCTCCATCGACAGCTACCTGACGTTCGGGATGGCCGGTTCGACGAAGCGCGGTGTGTTGAAGAGCGCTGACGCTGACGCGACAGCCGTGATCTTCCCGAACAGCGAAGGATCACCTGTGATGGAAAATGCCACGCCTTGGATGGGCACGGCCCTCACCAGCGCCGATGGTATGGCGACCGGTACGCTGCTCACCACGCAGACGATCGGCCTCACCAGCACCACGGCTTTCTCCGACAACGCAACCGCTCTGTTCTCGACGAACAACGGTGCTTGGTTCGTGCTCGGTGGTGCACAGGGTGAAGACCCCAACGGCACCAACCGCATCCTGATCGCTCAGGTCACCACGAACGGCACGTTGTCGTTCAACCTGAATATGCGTGTGAGCCCGCTTGCTGGCGGTTCGTTCGTGGACTATGTCTCCTCGAACCCAACGGGTGCGGAGGCGACGATCCCTTCGCTCACCTTCCCTATCGCTCTGCCACCTGATTGCAACGGCGTACCCGGCGGACCAGCAGTGCCCGGCACTGCTTGTGATGATGGTCTTGCTACCACCGGTAACGATGTGTTCGATGCCAACTGCGTGTGCGCTGGTCAATTGATCGACTGCTTGGGCGTTCCCGGTGGTACGGCTGTGATCGGCTCTGCTTGCGATGACGGCAATGCCAACACCGGCAACGACGTGTATGGTGCCAACTGTGTATGCGCTGGTCAACTGATCGACTGCCTCGGTGTTCCAGGTGGTACGGCGGTGATCGGTTCGGCTTGTAACGATGGCAACGCCAACACCGGTAACGATGTGTACGGTGCCAACTGCGTTTGCGCTGGTCAACTGATCGACTGCTTGGGTGTTCCAGGTGGTACGGCGGTAATCGGTTCTGCTTGCAACGACGGCAATGCCAACACTGGCAACGACGTGTATGGTGCCAACTGCGTATGCGCTGGTCAAGTGATTGACTGCTTGGGTGTTCCAGGTGGTACGGCCGTGATCGGTTCTGCTTGCGACGATGGTCTTGCTACCACCGGCAACGATGTGTACGGTGCGAACTGCGTTTGCGCTGGTCAGCTGATCGACTGCTTGGGTGTTCCAGGTGGAACGGCGGTGATCGGTTCTGCTTGCGATGATGGCAACGCGACCACGGGTAACGATGTTTACGGCGCGAATTGCGTGTGCGCTGGTCAACCCATCGACTGCTTGGGCGTTCCAGGTGGTACGGCTGTGATCGGCTCTGCTTGCGACGATGGCAACCCGAACAGCACCAACGATGTGTACGGTGCCAACTGCGTGTGCGCTGGTACGCTCGCTAACGACTGCGAAGGCGTTCCCGGTGGCCCTGCTCAACCAGGTACCGCTTGCAACGACAACAACCCGAACACCGGCAACGATGTGTACGGCGCGAACTGCGTGTGCGCTGGTCAATTGATCGACTGCTTGGGCGTTCCCGGTGGTACGGCTGTGATCGGCTCTGCTTGCGACGACCTTAACGCCACGGTACGTGTTACCGCGAACGCGCTGTCACGCTTGGGCGTTCCGTGTAGCTTGGTCGGCTCTGCTTGCGACGATGGCAACCCGAACAGCACCAACGATGTGTACGGTGCCAACTGCGTGTGCGCTGGTACGCTCGCCAACGATTGCCTTGGCGTGCCGGGCGGTCCTGCTCAGCCAGGCACTGCCTGCGATGATGGGAATGCGAACACCGGAAACGATGTGTACAGCGCCAACTGCGTTTGCGCTGGCCAATTGATCGACTGCTTGGGCGTTCCAGGTGGTACGGCCGTGATCGGCTCTGCTTGCGACGACGGCAACGCGAACACCGGCAACGATGTGTACGGCGCGAACTGCGTGTGCGCTGGTCAGCTGATCGACTGCTTGGGTGTTCCAGGTGGTACGGCGGTGATCGGTTCTGCTTGCAACGACGGCAACGCGAACACCGGCAACGATGTGTACGGCGCGAACTGCGTGTGTGCTGGTCAACTGATCGACTGCTTGGGCGTTCCAGGTGGTACGGCGGTGATCGGTTCCACTTGCGATGATGGCAATGCGAACACGACCAACGATGTGTACGGCGCGAACTGCGTGTGCGCAGGAACAGGCCTGCCGATCGACTGCTTGGGTGTTCCAGGTGGTACGGCCGTGATCGGCTCTGCTTGCGACGACGGCAATGCCAACACCATCGGTGATGTCTACGGCGCGAACTGCGTGTGCGCAGGTATCAACCCGAACTGCACCGAAGACCTCGTGCTCACCATCACCTTGGATGCCTTCGGCAGCCAGACCACTTGGGAAGTGCGTGATCAAACCACGAATACGGTGGTGGCCAATGGTGGCCCATACACCGACGGAACCCCCGGCGCAGTGCTGGAGAACATCTGCGTGGCGGCTGGTTGCTACCAACTGACCGTGACGGACGCCGATGGCATCAGCGGCGGTGGTTATGTATTGACCGATGACCTCGGCCGCCGCATCATCGATGCGAACGGTGACTTCACCGGATCGAGCAGTGTTGTAGTACAGGGCGAAGGCGACTTCTGCGTACCCATCACCGGAACGTTCGTGAAGCCCAACTGGTGCGACCGCACCGACCTCGTGTCGAGCAGCTTCATCTACTGCCAAGGTGTTGCTGGTGCTACCGGTTACCAGTTCTGGTTCTTCAACTCGCACGGTACCTACAGCCGCCGCATCCTGAAGCCCACTACGGCTTGCCGTCTGGACTTCGCGCAGTTGCCAATACCGCTCAACACCGCGCTCAACGTGCGCGTGCGCGCCCTGGTCGGAGGTAACTACGCACCGTTCGGAAAAGCCTGCCGCCTCGAGGTGGTCGGTGGTGGTGCATTCCGCGATCTGGATGCATCGGAACTCGATGCTCCGGTGTTGAACATGTACCCGAACCCGAACCGCGAAGAAGTGCTGTACTTGTCGATCGAGGGCCTCAGCGATGAGAACCTCACCGCCAACGTGGAGATCTTCGATGCTATGGGCAAGCGCGTGAGCGCTGAGCAAGTGAGCGTGGCTGACGGAACCATGAACCACATCGTGAACTTGGACGCGGACATGCACGCTGGCATGTACTTCGTGCACGTGAGCGTTGATGGACAAGTGTTCACTGAGCGCCTGATGCGCCAGTAAGCGAACCGCCTTTTTCAAGAAGCCCTCCCGAGCGATCGGGGGGGCTTTTTGTTGCTGCCACTGGTAACGATCGAGCAACACTGAATGCGGATAGTGATAAAGCCGCGGTAATGTCTTTCACTGACCTGTCCGATAGCCTTGCAGCCTTCATTCCTGCACATGTTCCCCCGGGCATTTCAACTGGTTCTTGGCTTGTTCATCGCCGCTTCAGCCATGGCCCAAGGCACGATCCGTGGTGTGGTCACCGATACCAAGGGCGAAGTGGTGATCGGGGCAACAGTCGTTGTTAAAGACAAGCAGGCGCTGGGCGCCATGACCGATCTGGACGGCACCTACCAGATCAAGATCCCCGATGGCAACCCGGTCGTTCTATCCGTGGGGTGCATGGGCTACGACCAGCAGGAGCACACTGTGGTGGTGACCGGTGGCGATGTGGTGGTAAAGAACTTCGAACTGGTGCCCCAGGTGAAGGAGTTGATCACCTACCGGGCAAAGGCAAAAGTGAAGCGCGGCGCCGACCCTTACTTGGAGAAGCTGAAGATCAATTCGGGCGTCAGCTTCGATTATATCAGTAACGATCGTATGACCAAGACCGGCGATGCCGATGTGACGGCCGCTGCGAAACGTGTTCCAGGTGTGAGCACGGTCGGTCGTTTCGTTTCGGTGCGCGGACTTGCGGATCGTTACATCGTAACCACCGTGAACGGCTCACGGATCCCGACACTGGACCCGTTCACGAACAACATCAGCTTGGACATGTTCCCCACTGGGTTGGTGGACAATCTCATCATCAACAAAACGGGCAGCCCGGAGTTCCCCGGCGACTGGTCAGGGGCTTACCTCTCCATCAACACCACCGATTTCCCCAGCAAGCTCACGGTCAACGTCACCTCTTCATTCGGCTACAACCCGCAAACCACTTGGCAACCCATTGTCTCCTCCAGGGGCAGCGATACGGACTGGCTGGGTTATGACAGCGGCTACCGCGGAATTCCCGACGGGGTGGCCGTGGACCAAGCGGACTTCCCACTGTACAACGCCAATCAGGCCTCTACGAGCAGATGTCCTTGCTCGGGCTGGGCGCTTACCTGAATTCGTACGGCATCACATCGAACACCACGATCTACGAGGGCTCGCCATACCATTTTCTCGGGTCTGGTTGAACTCGGCTATCTGGCTCCGGCGCTGTTCAATGATCCAGCGGCAGGCGCAGCGGCCGTTGGTGCGTACAATTCGCAATACGGGCAAGCCTATTTCCTGCCGGCTTTTCAACCCGGAACTCGAGTGTCGGGCATTCATTCAACAATGATAGCTGGAACGTATCCGAGAAGACAGCACCCCTCAACTTCAGCCAGAGCTTGAGCATCGGCAACCAAGTGCAGCTCTTCAAGCGGCCGCTTGGCTTCATCGTTGGTCTGCGGTATTCACGCGACACCAAGTACGATGAAAACTCCGTGGCGAAGCGCACCAACAGCACCCTCGGAAGAGCCCGTTGCGGATATTTTCGACTACCGGCAGCAGGTCAGCGAGCAGGCGGCGGTTGGAGCGCCCTGGCGAATGTGAGCTACAAGCTCAACGACAACCACCGCATCTCCTTCCTCTTCATGCCGAACGTGCAAGGGCAGAACGACGCCCGGTACGTTCCGTGGTTCGGAGTTCAATTTCGCTCCCACGGAAATCTTGAACGGCGTGGACCAGACCTACGAGGAAAAGCAGCAGCTCATCTACCAAGTACAAAGCACCAACTACCTGCCGAAAAGCAAGGTGAAGATCGACCTCAACGCCTCGTACACCGATGGCCAGATGAACATCCTGGACTACAAGGCGGTGACCTGGTTCGATGGATACGGTTTCAGGACTACGCACAGTTCAACAGCAATGCTTCGTTGCCGCGCCGGTTCCGGTTCATGAACGAGGACCTGTTCGATGGTCGGCTCGGTTTCGAGTTCCCATTGATGGACGTGAAGGGTCGTCCGCGCAAGTTGATGTTCGGTGGCGCGTACCGTTGGAACCAACGCGAGAACGTGCAGGTGCAGTACAACGTGCGCGGTGCTGCCGGGACGACCTGATCACCTCGTTGGAAGAGTTTCTGGCTGACGAGCATTTCGAGGTGGCCAGGGGCAACCGCTCTACTACTTGCAACAACTCCTCCGAACTTGACAGCGATATCGGCATCAGCAAGGTGACCGCCGGTTACCTGATGAGCGACTATTCCGTCAACGAGCGCCTGCGTTTGGTGGGCGGCGCCCGCTTGGAGCACACCGACCTGCACAGCGATATCCGCGTGTACTACGACCTGGGACTTCCGGCGGACGCGGAGGAACGGCGGAATATCGGTGGCCAGAAAGCCAATCCCGGTGACATCGAGCAACGTGGATGTGCTGCCATGCATCAACCTCATCTACAAGGTCAAGGACGATTCCTTGGCCTTGATGAACCTGCGGGCAAACTACTTCCGTTCCTTGGGTCGCCCCAGTTTCCGCGAGATCAGCAGCGTGTCGCTGGATGACTTCGTTCTGCGCGGCAGGGTCGGTGGAAATCCTGCCTTGCAGATGACCTACGTGAACAACTACGACCTACGATTGGAGACCTACTTCCCCGGCGGTAGCAACGTAACGGTGAGCGCTTTCTACAAGCAGTTCGAGAACCACATTGAACTGGTGCAGCTGCCGGGCATCGACAACTACTCGTGGGCCAATGCCGAGAACTCCGAGGTCTTCGGTTCGGCCAAGCGCCGTACATCCTGAACGGCATGCTCAACTACCGGTTGGACAGTCTCGGCTTGGAGCTCGGCGTATCGTACAACGTGCAAGGGCCGAAACTCGCCGTGGTCGCCACCGCAGGTGTGGCACAGCCCGATGTGTATGAACTACCGCGCCACATGATCGACCTCACACTTTCGAAGAGCTTGGGCAAGCGCTTCATCGTCCGCGCCCGGGTGCGCGACCTGTTGAACTCGCCGTCGCGGCGCTCATACGAGTTCGATAGCGGCTACGACCTCGACTTCGATCGCTACCAATACGGCACCGAGTACATCCTCAGCATCACCTATCGCATTTGATCGCGATGAGAACGACAAGCATACTGCTCGCCTTCGCATTGGCCGTCGGCACCAGCGCACAATCGGCACTGGAGAACGTGATCGTGGAGAAGTACTACATCAGCGATGCGAACGATGCCGCCGATACCGATGGCGGCACCATACTGGCCGAAGGCTCGGTGACCTACCGGGTGTACCTCGACATGGGCGCGGATTGCAAGCTGCGTGGTCTGTTCGGCGACTCTCTGCATCCGTTCATCATCTCCAGCACGGCCGTGTTGTACAACAACAATGATCGGGGTGATGAATATGGCCACCTGATCGATTCGATCCGGCTCGATGAGAACACCGTTGCTCTGGATTCCTGGTTATCGCTCGGCGATGCGAGTGACGAGCACATCGGGGTGTTGAAGACCGATGATGTGGACGGCTCCATCGTGGGTGGGGCCAACAACGATGGCGGCAGCAACGGCGTGCCCGGCGGCCTCTTGGTGAATGCCAATGTGGATGCTGGTATTCCGCTCACCAACAGCGATGGGCTGCTGCCCGGAAGCGGTGCGCCACCTCCCGGTTTCATCCACTTGGGCGATCAACCCGAACCGCTCAATGCGGATAATTCCGATACCACCTTCACCTCGCAAGCGTTCGTAGTACAAAGCCCTGCCGGGATCATCGGCTACGGACCGGACAACAAGATCCTGATCGCGCAGATCACCACCATCGGCGAGTTGGAGTTCCACCTGAACGTGGAGATCATCGATGCCACTGGCACACCGCAGAAGTTCGTTGCCAATGGCGACACCCTGCTGGCCGGGCAGACCGAGTTCGGCTTGTTGAACTACCCGCCGGAGTGCGGCTGCATGGACCCGAACTTCCTGGAGTACGACCCCGCAGCCGGTTGCGATGACGGCTCCTGCGCAACAGCGATAGTGTTCGGTTGCTTGGATACGCTGGCGTGCAACTACGACCCCGGTGCCAACTTCAACGTGAGCGCGCTCTGTTGTTACGGTCCGAACGATTGCAACGGGCTCGACATCAACATCGTGTGCCCTGATGTTGCGGTGAACGACGTGCCCACGCCGATCGACGGCTTCACCGCGTTCCCGAACCCGGCGCACGATCAACTGACAGTGCGCATAGCGGCCACCAACGGTGGACAAGCCAACGTGCTGGTACACGACAGGCTTGGTCGCTTGGCCGTGAACCACGTCTTCACAACCAACGGCGGCATACAGGATCATCACCTCGACTTGTCGGACTTGGCCAACGGGGTATATACCCTGCGCTTGATCCTGGACGGCCACGTTTCGGTGCAAGCCGTTGTGAAACAATAGACACGCCCACGGCGCATTGGCGTAACGTGCGCGCAACGGAAGGGCAACCGTGCCTTCCGCTCAAGGGCACATCGCCAAGGTTATTTCGCCCGACTTAAATCACCACTTCACGATGACCCGTCAGTCCTCCTTCGCTGCTTCGTTGCTCGCTCTTTGTTCCATCGCTGCGAACGCACAATACGCACCCCCCGATTGTGGCGCGCTGGAACAGATCACGGTGGAGACCTACTACATCAGCGACGCCAACGATGCGGCCGATACCGACGGTGCGGGTGTGCCGCAACTCACGGCCGGTGCGAAGACCTACCGCATCTACGTGGACATGAAGCCGGGCTATATCCTGCAATCGGTGTACGGTGATGGGACGCATCCGTTGGACCTCACCACTACCACACAATTCTGGAACAATACCGATCGCGGCGAAGCCACCGGCGACCTGATCGATGCCGGCCGATTGGACGAGAACACAGTTGCCCTCGATAGCTGGTTGAGCATGGGCGCGGCAAGCGATGCGCACTGGGGCTTGCTGAAGAGCGAGGATGCCGACGGCACCATCGTGGGCGGCGCCAACAACGATGGCGGCAGCAACGGTGTGCCCGGCGGCTTGCTGGTGAACGCCGATGTGAACGCGGGCATCCCGCTCACCACCGCTGATGGATTGATCGCGGGCACGGTGCCTGCTGTTACCACTATCGGCGTGGGCCTGGATGTCTTCATCGATACACCCGGTGCATCGTTCGCCACCACCAATGGCGCATGGGCCGTGCTCGGCGGCACCATCGGCGGAACGGCGGAGAACCGCGTGCTCATTGCACAGCTCACCACCAACGGCCAACTGGGCTTCAACCTCAACATGCGCATCGGCATCCCCGATTCGCTGCAGTGCCAAGGCCCGGGCTGCCACACCTATATCGACTACTTCGCCACCATACAACCAGCAGACACGGCCGGTGGTGGTATCGCGGCGGACAACATCTGCACGAACCCCACGCTCATCTTCACCGGCCAAGTGGTGGACTGCCTTGGTGTACCCGGCGGCAGCGCATTGCCCGGCACCACCTGCGACGATGGTGATGCCACCACCGGTGCCGATGTCTATGGCAACAACTGCGTGTGTGCCGGCCTGCTGATCGATTGCGAGAACGTGCCCGGTGGCAGCGCGCTGCCCACCACGCCTTGCGATGACAACGACCCGAACACCCTCAACGATACTTGGAGCCAGATCTGCACCTGCGAAGGGACCATCGGCATGAATGAACTGGGATCCATCGCAGCACTCGCCGCATTCCCCAACCCCACCCGCGATCAGGTTACCGTGACCTTCTCCACTACCACCGCTGCACCCATGAGCATACTGCTGCGCGATGCCGTTGGCCAAGTGGTGATGGCCATGGACCTCGGCACCGTGAGCGGCGAACGCCGCGAGCTGATCGACATGAGCGCGCTCGCACGTGGTGTGTACACGATCGAACTCGCACACGGCGGAACGCGTTCCGTGCAGCGCATCACCAAGTTCTGAGCAAGCGCCCCCGGCAGCAGGAACGCTTCTTGGAAAAACAACAAGGCCCCGCTCACCTCTCGGTGGCGGGGCTTTGTGCTGAGGAGTGGTAGGCTTGAGCAGCCTATGTGCTCATGGCGTTCCGCGGATCTTCAGGACCGCAGGTCCAAGGCAAAAGCCGCTACCGTACTACGGTCCAAATGGTTCAGCTCGTTCGAGCCATTGGTGGCCCAGGCGTTCGCGTGCAGCGTTTCGGCAAAGGCTGCGCTGGGGCATCCGCCCAACAGATCGGCAGCGCTGTTCACACCGGCATAGGTGCGATCCGCAGGCACCTCGATCGCGTAGGGAACGATCGTATTATCAGCCACATCGCCACTCGCGTTGGCCGGGGGCACTGGGTTGCCGAGCCCGCGCACCACGCTGAAGCTGAAGTTGCCGAAATCGTTCGGGTGCTTCGCGCTGAACCGCAGTTTGACGCGCGTTGCGTTCGCGTCGGTGTACTGCAGGAAGCCGCAATTGCTCGTGGCCTCGGTGTACGGTCCACCGGCGCTAACCGCTGCGTTGTGGATGCTCACCTCCATGTTGCGATTGTCCACACGCACCAGGATCTTGAAGCCGCTCGCCTTGTTGATCGGCGAGCCGTCCGTGAACAGGTATGCAGGCGGTGCATCCACGGTCACGGCATTATTGACGTAGTCCGGCACTTGGAAGAAGTCCTTGTCCATCTGCACCGGCACGAACGTTCCGGCAGCGTTGAGCTTGCCGAGCTGCATCACCACTTCGTACAAGCCCGCAGGCGCCAGCCGCACGGTGTCGAAGAAGCCGCAGTAGAAGTCCTCCATTTCCCAGAAGCGCTGGAAGCCGGCGGGGGCGGCACCCACCGTGGCGATCACATCGTGCTGCGGCACCTTGTACGTGGGCTCCGCTGCGCCGGGCACCGGGCCCAACTGGTGGTTCTTGTGGTGGAAGACATGGGTAACGGTGTTGTGATCGATGTAGCCGATGCCCACGTAGTCGTTCAGGAAGTGCCATGTGTCTGCTTCGGGCACCAGCGTATTGTCAGCCGCTGCGGTGCGGCCGTTGGATCCGCTGGCATCGTAGCCAGCCGTGGCCCGCGCCTTCATGCGGTACTTCCACTGGTAGTGCGTGATCCCTGCCGCGACAAGTCCATCGGTGAAGTTCACCTTGAACGGAAGTGTGCTGCCGAACGGCGAGAAGTTGCCCGGCCCGGCCATTAGATCGCTCAAACCTGTGTGGCGGAACATCTTGCCACTGCGCACAGTTGCGGCGTTCGACTGTTCCACATGCTGCACGAAAGCACCGGTACCGATGCGCCTGAACTCGATGCCTGAGCCCGGCAATACCGGCGATGGACCGCAAGCGGGCACGCGCGGGTCGGTGATGTGGATGGTGAGTTCCGTTCCGCACACATAGTTCCAATGCGTGTGGCATGCGCGGCCGGGGTTGTACACCGTGGTGTACGAGCCGCCCACCATGTACTCCACCCACACGTACACATCGGGCTGCCACTCGTCGGTGCAGCGGTTGTAGCGCACTTCGAAACGACCGTGCTCATCGGTCATGTCCCAGCCGATCTCCGTGCAGCGGTACAGGTACGGCCAGATCCAAGGCCAGTGGCAGAAGTACGGGTGGAACAGTTGCAGGTTGGCGGCAATGGTGCCGCGCAACTGGGCGATGTTGTCGGTGAGCATCGCAGCGATCACATCGTTCGATGGGCGCGGTGCCGCAATGGCCTTGGCCGCCAGCACGGCGCTGTCGGTATCGCGCAGCTTCACCAGCGTGCGCAGGTTGCGCAACTCACCGCTGAATTTCTTCAGCTGTAGGCCCGCTTGCTGCTCACCGATGTGCGTGTGCAGGTCTTTCCCCTCGAAGGGCTCAATGAATTGGGACACATTGGGGCCGGGCCACAGGTCGCGCGGATCCTTGAAGGGGATATCGAAGTCGATCACCTCTTTCAGGTGCAGGTCGCGCAGCCATTCCCAGCGCCAACGCCAGATCACCAGTTCGGGCAGTGTGGGCAGGATCAACCTGAGCTTGTCCACCTCGCACACGTGCACCTTGGCATTGCACACGGGGTAGTCGGTGGGCACGCCGTTGCGCATCAGGGTCTTCACCACTTTGCCACGGATGGTGCACCAGCAGATCCACCAGAACGGCCACAACGAGGCCGGCACCGGGTACAGGTCCTGGAAGATGCCGCCAACGTTGCGCAGGATCGGCGAATAGCTCTTCCACTTGCGCATGTGCGCGAGGGTGATCGCCTCGCCTTTCTCCACGTCGCGCGGCTCGGGTGCTATGTGCAGCGTGCCGTACTTCAAGTGCTCCTCAGAGTCCCCGGGCAGCACCAATTCGCCTTTCTTGCTCACGGGTGCACTGCTCACCAGCTTGTCCTGCCGGTCGAAGAGCCACGCCCGCAAGGCGATCTCCGCATTGTGTTTCTCGCCCACCAGCAAGGTGAGCTTCACTTCTTTATTGGCCATTTTGTGTTGGGTGTTGGGTGTTCGGCATGTGTTCGCCGACGATGCCAAAACACCGGCTATCCCCTCGCTCCCACCATACCGGGAACCGGGTATTTTTTGGCCGCTTTTCGGCCCAGAACGGCGTTTTCTACCCGTTTCCGGGTATGCCAAGGCCCCGCTCACCTTCCGGTGGCGGGGCCTTGTGCTGAGGTGCCGACGGCGTCGCGTTCTACTTCCTCTTCCTGCTCCGCTTCTTCTTCTTGTACTTCCTGTGTACCACTTTCATCTGCGTTTTCCGCGAGTGCGCTTTCGGTCTAGGGCGTTCCGCCCGCCTCACTGCACCACCAACCGGTACCACCTTGGTATGGGTGTTGGACCGATCTGAAGATGAAGACCCAGCGACCCCACCATTGCCTCGACCTTCAACACCTACCGCTTCGCGGACTACAAGGAGAAGGTGATAGACTTGCTGAGGAGGGTGACGACTGTGAGCGTGGGGACGATGGAGGTGGTGAGGGGGATGGAGAAAGCAGAACGCTAATGGCGAAGTCAATGTCAGTAAACCCGCGCAGGGTCTTCCGTCTCGGGGCCCTTGTGCCAGTGTCAAACGCGCAGGGCTGGTCGTTCGCCGTGCGATCACTCCCCACCAGGGCTATCGACCTGCGCATGCGCGCGAGTCTTCGTGCCTGATGGCGGCTGCGAAGTGGTGACGACCTGAGCGATGCGCCGAAGCAGCGCTGGCACGACGAGCACGGCGAGCGCTTCGACATGCACAAGCGCGGATGGGTGAGCGGGATGCGCACCTCCCGCATCATCATCGGAACCGGGAACGGTGCGCCGATGCTGGTGCTGCGGCTACGTGCCGGGTGCTTCCCATGCTCACGGGGGTACCCGCGAGCGAGCTGAACGATACCGTTGTGGACATGGACCTGTTGTTGGGTGAGCGTTTTACCGCGGTGCGCGATGATCTGGGCGAGGCGCTGGAACAGCGCGGCGCACAGGCGATGCTCGATGAGGCAGAATGGCGCCTCGCCCCGCTCTTCCCCATGCGCGACTACGGTCACCCTCGGCTATCCATCGCCTACGCGGCCTTGCACCAACAGGGCGGCAATGGCAGCGTCCGTTCGATCAGCGCAGCGCTCGGCTGCTCACACAAGCATTTGAACGATCTTTTCCTCCGTCACTTCGGGTTGGGGCCCAAACGCTTCGGCTCGGTGATCCGCTTCCAAGCGTTGCTCAGCAGGCTGGAGAAAGAGGACCACCCCGATTGGACACAGCTCGCGCTGGAACACGGTTACTATGACCAGTCGCACATGGTGAACACCTTCCGCCAGATGACCGGCCTGAGTCCCACACGGTACATGGAAGAGAAGGGCCCGCACCTCAACTGGCTTGCGGTGAACGGTCGGTAATTTATTTCCAAGAAGGTACGACGCGCGACCGGTTCCTTCGCGCCATACACCTTGAACATGGACGTACACCTCAACCACATTGCCATCATCGTGGCCGCGCTCAGTGACCTGTCGTGGGCGCGCTCTGGTACTCACCGCTGCTCTTCCTACAAACCCTGGCGCGATGCCAACGCCTTCGACTGGACGAAGGCCTCAAGAAGGCCTTGAACCCGGCGAAGACGTACGGCCTCACGTT
>JADJCX010000018.1 GCA_016703005.1 Flavobacteriales bacterium | reverse complement strand
ACATTTCATCGCGCAGCGCATCCTTTCGGCCAAAGATCGTCACGACCGGCTATCGCGCCCCATCGTATGGATCGCGGTGCTGGGGATCGTGATCGGTATGGCGGTCATGATCATCACCGTTGCCATCAGCACCGGTTTTCAGGACGAAGTGCGCAACAAACTGATCGGTGCGGGTGGCCACCTGCAGATCACCAGCATGCAGCAGACCGATGCCAAGGAAACCCCGCGCATCTCGGTGAACCAAGCATTCTATCCGCACTTGGACACGTTGCCCGGCGTTCGACACATTCAGGTGTACGCCACCAAACCGGGCATCATCGAAACCAAAGAAGAGATACAAGGTGTGATGGTGAAAGGCGTCGGCGCCGATCACGATTGGACCTTCCTGCGGCAACACCTGGTGGAAGGCGCGGTACCTGTGATCAAAGTAGAAAAGGGTGATAGCTCAGGCCACAACAACGAGATGCTGCTGAGCCAATGGATGACCGAGCGTTTGGGCATTGGCGTTGGCGATACGATCACCGTCTATCTGGTCAAAGGACGTGAGGACATACGGCCACGGAAATTCAACGTGTGCGGGATCTACCGCACCGGCTTGGAACAGCTGGACCAACAAGTGGTGTTCATCGACATTGGGCACCTTCAACGCTTCAGTGGCTGGGGTCTGCAAGCCGAGATCAGTGTAAGCGACGTGGAGGACGGCCGCTACGTGACCATCGCAGCATCGGCTTTCGGTGGAGACCACAACTACACCTACGAATGGCCCGGCACCGACCTGAAGGGCCCGGGCCCCCACCGTGTGCAGGTGTGGGACTGGCACAACCCCAACTGGCGGCCCGAACAATTCCCCACAGAACCCAAGGACACGTCCTTTACACTGGTGGTGCACGATAACAGCGGTACCATCCCCGACACGTCAACGGTGCGGATCGTCCGGATCTATCAATACCCATCACACATAGTCTGGGGACAGACTGGGTCGTGCAACGCGCACGACTTGAACGTTCCCATGTTGGCGGCACCCATGAACAGTATGTGGGTGGTTTTGAAGTAGCACTGGAGAGCTACGATGACTTGATCGCGATGGACGATGTGATCTACCAGGATCACTTGGGTTATGGGATGCGCACGGTCACGGTGCGGCAGCGATCACCGGAAATGTTCGCTTGGCTCGAATTGCTCGACACGAACGTTTGGGTGGTGATCGTACTGATGACGATCGTGGCCATCATCAACATGACGAGTGCGCTCATCATCATCATCCTTGAGCGCACGGCAATGATCGGCGTGCTGAAGTCGCTCGGCAGTCCGAACGGGGTCATCCGTCGCATCTTCCTCATTGATGCCGCCTACATCCTCGGCATCGGCATTTTATTGGGCGACCTACTGGGAGTTGGACTGTGCTTCCTGCAACGCTGGACCGGTCTGGCCACGCTGAACATGGATGTGTACTATGTACACGCCGTACCTGTAATGATCGACCCGCTCCCGATCGTTGCGTTGAACGCGGGCGTGCTCCTGGTATGCTTGGCGGCGCTCGTCCTGCCGAGCATGTTGGTCACCCGCATTCCGCCGGTGCGCGCGATCCGGTTCGCCTAGACCGCTATCGTGACCACCCCCAATGCCGCGCCTACCTTCGCCCGACCGATAGAACAATGCAGATCCACGACAACATCCTCTCCACCATTGGCAACACGCCCATGGTGCGCATCAACCGCCTCACGAAAGACGTTGCGGCCACGGTACTGGCCAAAGTGGAAACCTTCAACCCCGGCAACAGCATCAAGGACCGCATGGCGTTGAAGATGGTGGAGGATGCCGAACGCGATGGACGGTTAAAACCGGGCGGGACCATAATTGAGGGCACGAGCGGCAACACCGGGATGGGCTTGGCCATAGCAGCCATCATCAAGGGCTACAAGTGCATCTTCACCACAACTGACAAACAAAGCCGGGAGAAGGTGGACATCCTGCGCGCCTTCGGCGCGGAAGTGATCGTGTGCCCCACCAACGTCGATCCCGAAGACCCTCGCTCTTACTATTCCGTGAGTTCACGTCTGGTGGCCGAAACCCCGAATAGCTGGAAAGCGAACCAATACGACAACCCCAGCAACAGCCAAGCGCACTACGAAACCACTGGCCCCGAGATCTGGGAGCAGACCGGTGGCAAGATCGATCACTTGGTGGTTGGCGTGGGAACAGGTGGAACGATCTGCGGTACAGCGAAATACCTGAAGGAGAAGAACCCGGAATTGAAAGTGTGGGGCATCGATACCTACGGCTCGGTGTTCAAGAAGCTGAAGGAAACGGGCATCTTCGATAAGAACGAGATCTACCCGTACATCACCGAAGGCATCGGCGAGGATTTCGTTCCGCAGAACGTGAACATGGACCTCATCGATCACTTCGAAAAAGTGACCGACCGCGACGCGGCCATCATGACACGGCGCATCGTGAAAGAGGAAGGCATCTTCGTTGGCAACAGCGCTGGCAGCGCCATGGCCGGGCTGCTCCAACTGAAGGACAATTTCAAGAAGGGCGAAGTGGTGGTAGTGATCTTCCACGACCATGGCACGCGCTACGTGGGCAAGATGTTCAACGATGATTGGATGCGCGAGCGCGGCTTTCTGGTGGAAGAAAAACCCACCGCTGGCGACCTGCTGAAGGGCAAGGACCTCGGACTGGTCTCGGTGGAAGCGGAGGAGCCCGTGCTCATCGCCATCGAGCGCATGCGCAAGCACAATATCGACCAGCTACCCGTAATGGAGAATGGAAAGCCGGTCGGAACCATTACCGATGCCCGCCTTTTTGATGCGATCCTTGAGGATGCCGAAGTGCGCCACCAGAAGTCACGCACGGTAATGGGCCCTGCCCTACCGGTGATCCCGCAGGACAGCAAGTTGGAAGATGTCGCCAAGCGGCTTGGCAATGGCGCGCCAGCAGTGCTGGTTGAAATGCCCAACGGATTGGGGATCCTTACGAAACAAGACATCATCGGAAAACTGAAATAGTTCATGAAAAAACTACTCCTACCAACAGTATTGATCGTCCTTACCGCATGTGGGGATCAAACCAGCACAGTATCCGAAGCTACGGCCGCGAACTCCCCCGCAGGCGTAGCGGGTTCAAAACAATGGGTTGACAAAGCAACGCTTGAAGCCTTGCCCAAGGATGCAAGCTCCATCTCCCAAAGTGGCGAGCCTGCTCCTGTATCAGGGGAGGCGTATGTAGCCATAGCAAGGAATTTGGCCAGCGACGACAAGCAAACCCGCATCACGGCGGTAAGAGCCATTTCGCTCACTATGGCCGGCGCCAAGAGTGACTACGCAACCGCATTGGACCAGCACATCCCCCGGTACCTGTCCACCCATGCGCGTGAGTTCCTTGGTCTCTTCAATCCACCGAACAACATGGGCAAGAACGAATTGCGTGCATGGGCTGAACGTTTGGGCGGAGGGCCGAAGTCCGCTGGGTTGACATCTGAAGCAAGTGAGATCCTTCGCGGCATGAAGTCGGGATGTGCGGACTGTTCGCAGAGTGAAATGGAAGTGCTCGACATATTCGTGGGCATGCCAACAGGGCAGGGAGGAAAGGGCGGCAAGGGGGGATTGAAGTAGGACCTAATGATCCGAGCCGCAACACTATTGCCTTGGCCTCGTGCTTGTAGCGGCATCATGCAGTAACCCAGATCCTTCCAAAGGTTCGTACCAATTCACTCAGGCGCAGGAGGACTCGCTTTTGGTTGGGCACTATCTCTTCGTCTCGAAAGCTCAGGAAACCTCCGCGATCGACCTGTGTGATCCGAGGATGATGGCAGGGTACAAAATGGCCTCTCCTTTGGCACGTCGCATTGCTGACAACGCGGCATGGGACCTAAGTGATGACGATGCCTCGTTGGCATCGGGACGACAGCTTTCAGCAGTCGCCTCATCACGCCTTTACACCGCTGTTCTTCTGCGGAGTATCACCAAGGCTGATGGGGCCTTTGCTGAGCCACTTGGGTTGGCGCTGCGCGAAGACCTGTTGAAGCGACCGTGCTCCATGCTCTCTTGTTGTTGGGAGAACGGCTGTGATGGCCATCCAGGCCTGTTGTTGTGGACGAAGTCCATCGCTAGCGAGATCCTCATCGAGCACTCGGAAGACCCTTGGTCGGCATTCTTGGAGTATGGGGCTAGCGTGGAGGCACGAGCCAATGGCGAATGTGACCTCCAGACACGCTCCAGAGCGAATGAGTTTCTCTACGAGATCGGTCGCCATCTCAAGCGGGCGAACGAACGCGATTCACTGGATGCACTCCGCTAATAACAACCTTACACTGGTCGACCAGATGGGCCGATCGGTTCTTGCGCCAGAGATGCCCCAACGCATCATCTCCCTGGTCCCCTCCCAAACCGAACTGCTCTACGATCTCGGCTTGGGCGAGCGCGTGGTCGGAATCACCAAGTTCTGCATACATCCTGACACGTGGTTCCGCACGAAACACCGTGTGGGCGGCACCAAGAAAGTGGACATGGTGAAGCTCCGTGCGTTGAAGCCGGACCTCATCATCGGCAACAAGGAAGAGAACGAGCGGCAGGACATCGAAGCGTTGGAGAAGGAATTCCCGGTATGGATGAGCGACGTGCGCGACCTGTCGGGGGCGCTTGACATGATCCGCCGTCTCGGCGACCTCACAGCCACACAGGTCAAGGCGGAAAGTCTGATCACGAACATTGGAAAAGGCTTCGCGGAGGTTCGGCCATTAGACCCGCCCTTGACCGTGGCGTACTTCATTTGGCGGGAACCTTTTATGACGGCGGGTCAAGGCACCTTCATCAACGATATGCTTCAGCGTTGCGGGTTGGTTAACGTGTTCGATGAGGGCGATCCGCGATATCCAGAATTGACTGCCCGCGAAGTGGCCGAGGCGGATCCGGATATCATTCTGCTTCCCTCTGAGCCCTATCCGTTCGCTGAAAAGCATATCGCTGCGTTCAACATGATCTGCCCGGGCACTCCGGTGCGTTTGGTGGACGGCGAATTGTTCAGTTGGTACGGCAGTCGTTTGCTCAAAGCGCCTGCTTATTTCAACGGTCTGTTGAGCACACTATCGGCCTGAAGCGGGCGTTGGGGGGCACGTACTTTCGCCCACCCATCGCCGATGCCCCGCATCCCTTCCCTGTTCTTGTTGCTTGTGCTGGCGCTCAGCGTCAACGCGCAACGCGTGGGCATAGTGCTCAGCGGAGGCGGAGCCGTGGGCATGGTGCACATCGGTGTACTGAAGGCATTGGAGGAGAACGACATTCCCATTGATTGCATCGCCGGTAGCAGCATGGGGGCGCCGATCGGCGGTATGTACGCTGCTGGGTACTCGCCCAGTGAGATCGATTCGGTGTTCAATACCGACTTGAACAAACTGATGGCGAGGGGTGGGATCGAGGATGAATACATGTACTACTTCAAACAGGACGCCCCCGATGCCTCTCTGGTGACCGTCAAGTTGGATCTCGACACCACGATTCAGTTAAGTCTGCCCACCAACCTGCGCAGCCCGGTGCTCATCGACTTTGAACAGATGCGGAGCTTCGCCCCTGCGAGCGCGGCGGCCAAGTACGACATGGACAGTCTTTTCGTCCCGTTCCGCTGCGTGGCCAGCGACATTACGGCGAACAGGCCGGTCATCTTTTCAAAAGGCGATCTCGCGCAGGCCGTCAGGGCCAGCATGAGTTACCCGTTCTACTTCAAACCCATCCGCGTTGATGGGCATTTGATGATGGACGGCGGCTTGTTCAACAACTTCCCCAGCGATGTGTTGTACAACGCCTTCCTGCCCGATGCGATCATTGGCAGTAACGTGGGCAACAATGGCCCCCCCCAACGAGGACGACCTGATGAGCCAGTTGCGCGCGATGATGCAGCAGCAAACGGATTATACCATTCCATGCGAGCACAGCGTGATCGTGCTACCGCAAAGCGCTACGACGTTGTTCGATTTCAGCGATCCGGCCACCACGATCGAGGACGGCTACAAGGCCACCATGGCACGAATGCCGGAGATCAAGGCGATGATCTCGAAATACCAGACTGCTGAAGACACCAGCGTGCGACGCGCGGATTGGAAGCGAAAGATGCATGCACCCGTGTTCGGCGATGTGCGCATTGAGGGATTGACGAAGAAGCAGTCGAAGTATGTGGAACGCACGCTGCTTGACGCGATCCGCAGCCGCTGACCACGGCTGGGCTAAAGCCACGCTACTTCAGACTATATGCGGACAACAACGTGGCCGGCCTGCACCCGAAAGCCACCTACAACCCGCTGAACGGGAACTATGATCTTGAGCTGTTGGTGAAGCGCGAAAAGAAACTTGATGTGCGCTTTGGGGGGATCTTCAGCAGCCGACCGATCAACACCGGGATGGTCGGCTTACGGTACAACATCTTCGGTCGCGCCAGCGCGCGCTTGGAAGCGCTTTCCTATTTCGGGAAATTCTACGCGGCGGGACAAGCCAAACTGCGTATCGACTTCAGTACGAATATCCCATTGTACGTGGAGCCGGCCTTCACGATCCATCGCTGGGATCACTTCAGCAGTTTCACGACGTTCTTCGATGAAGTGCGGCCGAGTTACATCGTGCTGCGCGAGAGTTGGGGCGGCGTCAGCACCGGGCTGAGCGTTGGCAACAAGGGCCTGCTGCGCTACGACTTCAAATACGCGCAGAGCCGGGACAGCTATTACCAGTCGCTGGAATGGAGCGCAACCGACACGGCGGATGTAACCGAGTTCAATTATGTAACCACCGGTCTGATGCTCGAACGCAACAGCCTCAACCGGAAACAGCACGCGAACGCCGGCGAGTGCTTGAAGGCGGAACTGCGGTATTTTGGCGGCAATGAGGTGACAACGCCGGGAACCGTTGGCGAAACTTCCCGCGAACCCATCGGCCATCACCACGAATGGCTCGTGGCAAAAGTCACGCTGGACAAATATTTCCTGCCGCGTGGGGTGTTCAAGTTCGGCTTCTTGTTGGAAGGGGTGTATAGTGGCTATCCATTCTTCAGCAATTACACCGCGACCGTTGCGCGCGCACCGGTCTTCCAACCGACGCCGGAAAGCAAGACGTACTTTCTTGAGGATTTCCGGGCCAGCCAGTACGCCGCTGGTGGCGTGCGCACCATCATTGCTGTGGCCAAGAACAAGTTCGACCTGCGGCTGGAGGGCTACGTGTTCCAACCCTACAAGAAGATCCAACGCTCGGAGGACGACGGTTCGACGGAAGGCACTGCGATCTCCGATCGCTACTTCCTGGCCAGCGGCTCGCTCATCTACCAAAGCCCCATCGGCCCGGTGTGGTTCAACACCAGCTACATCGACGGCTTGCCGAACCCATGGGCCGTTAGCCTGAATTTCGGGTACGTGATCTTCGCGCAACGGGCGCAGGAGTGAGCCATTTCTTGGCTGGCACTGACGCTTTGCATAATAAACACGAACGCCCGCCTCCGTTGCCGGAAGCGGGCGTTCGCACCTTCAAACCAACACTACTCTATCACCAAGCGTTGCACGTGCAACTTGTCCCCGATCGTAATATTCACCATGTAGAGGCCCTTCGCCATGCTGGTCTCCAGTTCGAGCACGGTGGTCAATTCCTCGGCACCTTCAGTAGCAATGGTGCGTGCCATGACCCGCTTACCGAAGAGGTCGAAAATGTCGATCGTGACTTCCGCAGCATCGGTTGAGAGCGCTTTGAGCTGCAATTGCACGTGACCATCGCGAACCGGGTTCGGCAACATCAACACCTCGGTCTCTGGCTCTTCCAAGCTGTTCAACCCTCCTCCACCGGTGAACCCGCCAAAGCCACTGCAATTGTTCGGCGGGTTGTTGGTGATCTCCACCGTGCACATGGGTCCCCAAGGGCACCACGTAGCACCGCCGTCGAAGCTGGCCCGCACGCGCACATCGTATTCGAACGTGCCGCAGAGCAATGGGTTGGTGACCCAGTTGCCCAACATCAGGGCGTATTGGCCCGTGGGCGGGGAGATCGTGCGCAAGTAGTTCTCGCTCAAGAACGCGAATTCGTACTGGTACTTGTTGGCACCCGGCACGAGGTTCGGCCAGAGTTTACCGGCGTTGCCCGAAGCAGCGACCACCTTGCCGGTGGCACCGCAGCTCAAGGTGGTACCCACATGCAGCGGGTTGTTGTCAAGCTGCGTGGTCGGGCAGGCGATCGGGGTGCTGAGGACCATCATCCTGCACGCAGGACCGAACTCCGCGAACGTGTTGTTGACCTTGCTCCGCACGCGCACGTTCAACAGCTTGTCGGCCGGTACAGGGGACGTGACGATGCTGCTCAACTTGAGGTGGGCGCAGGCATCAGCGCCAGGTGCACCACCCGCTCCGGGCGAAGCATGGCTCTTATAGATGCGACGGCTGTACGAACCATCGGGGTCATAGATCCAGAACTGGTATCCATCATCCGATTGATACCCACCCCGAACTCACCAGCCACTGCGGGATTCGCACTGGCAACGATCACGCTGCCTGCGCTCAGGTCCTCGCGATCGCAAGTGAACACGGTGAGCTTATCCGTTCCCATCGGCACGCAGAAACCGAGCGGTGAGGAGCTCTGGAAGGTGAACTGTCCATCGCTCTCATTGTCGATGATCCGATCGCCATCCACGGTGCGCAGAACGTAGCCTCCGGTGGTCATACCATCGCCGAAGCTGTCGAACACGTTCAGCACATAACAACCCGGTACCAGACAACAGTTCAAACTGATCATTGAGTTGCTGGAGTATGAGTTTCCCGAGCAAACCACAAAGGGAGAGTTGGCGTCCTTGATCTCCCAACTGGTCTCACTGCCAGCATTGTCCGTGTGAAGATCCAACACCACGTTCTCCGTGCAGGGAACAGGGGTTCCAACGCAGGCACAAGCACCGTTCACGACATCCCCGGTAGTGAACGGGTTTCCATCGTTGCAGACCATGCCAGGTTCGGGTGAGCCCGGACAGACGTCCAAGGGGTCGCAGGTCCCATCGTTGTCACTGTCGCCAGCGAATGTGCCGGAGCACGTGCAAGAGCCGTTCACCACATCGTTGATCGTACATGGGTCACCGTCGTTGCATGCTTGACCAGGTTCCGGCCCACCGAGGCAAACGTCATTGTCGTTCGCCACGTAACCCAATGGTTGCGCGCAAGCCATCAACGATACGTTCGGGTCGCCCGCACCGTCATTGTCAGCATCGGCATACCAGACAGTAGCGGGATCTTCGGTGACGGTCACGGTTGCTACAGCAGGCGCACATGGCGATGCGTTCACGGTATACAGATATGAACCCGGGCTCATGGTTGTGGGATCGTACATACCCCCACGACAGGACTAGGACCACTCCAAGAACCACCGCCATCCGGAGCACCACCAAGCTGGGCGACGAGGCTTGCGGCGGCTGCGTTACTACAGATCGTCAACGTTGCATCCGTGCCGGCATTCGGCGGATCAACTGTTGTGATCGTCACGTCGGCGCTTCTGGTGCAGGCGTTCGGCCCGTGCGAAGCGGTAACCGTGTACATCTGTGTGTTTGTAGGGGAAGCCGTGACCGATGGACCGGTCGTGCCGCTCAATGCCACGTTGGGAGACCACGTATAGCTGACCGGGGCAGGAAGACTGAATGTGATGCTCCAACTCGTCACCGACCCGGCATCACCATTGGCATCATCACGGATCAGCAATTTCCAAGTGCCATTGAAATTGCCGGTGAACAATGACAACGATGGAGAAGCTTGGCTGAATCCGTTCCCTGGGCCGGGAGCCGTTGGAAAGTCATCGCTAGCTCCAATATTGGTCGGACTGTACGTTCCGGAGCCATTCGTTCCCGCGTCGGACATCGCCGGGCTACCCGTTGAGAACGTCCAGTTCGTGGCGGTTACGTCGGTATTGCCACCCGCGTCCGACATAAGGACCACGTTGGTTCCGGTAGGCGATTGCAACAGGATGTCCAGATCATCAGGGAAGGTGTGCGCAACACCGTTGATGTTGACCGAAGCAACAGTGATCCCGGATGCCGGAAGTCCACTAATCACAAGGTTCCACGGATAGATGCTGGCATTCTGCGCGTTGGTCACCGTAATGGTCGCCGGCCCCCCGGTGCTATTGAAAGGCGATGACGGCACAGTGGCATTGGAGGTAGCCGCAGCCGTCAAAAGCTGACCCGCTCCTGCACAAGTGGTGGCACTGGACGGTGTGATCACCGGAATGCTCAAGCCCGGGTTCACCGTTACCGCATAGTTGCTGGGGGTGCTGGCACAACCTGTTGCGGCCACAGTTGCCGTGTACGTGTATGTACCTGCATCAGCACTCGTCATAAGCGGCCGTGTTGGGTTCTGCGCGCCGCTGATGAACCCCGATGGCCCGGTCCAAGAATGGCTGGTCCCGATGTCCGTAGTACCCGTGAGGTTCAGCGTTGCCCCCTCGCAAATCGGAGAGTTGCCACCTGCGGTAGCCGAAGGCACTGGATTCACAACATAGGGGATCTCGTTCGAGACCGCGCTACCACCGCCGTTAGAGCAAGTGCTGACCACCTTGTAGTAGCGGGTTTGTGTAACACCAGCGGTGGTCGAATACGTCAGGGCATTCAGCGTACCAACGTTGGTGAGCGCCCCGCCGGGTGTAAGGCTGTATGCCCATTGGTATGACAGACCAGAGAAGCCGGTCGAACCAGCTGTACGGGTGTAGGTGCGGGCCGCCGCAGTACCACATACGGGTGTGCTCGTGCCGCTAACAGTAACAGCGGCTGGCGTGCCGGAGCAAGGGGGCTCAACACAACTCACCGATCGCGTCTTGAACACGAAACTGAACGCACCTTGCGTTCCGCACGCCGCGTTCAGGTGATGATAGAAACGATGCGGACCCGTGGTCACAGCAGTATAAGTGAGCGGCGTGGTACCCCAAGCCAACGCAGCGGGTGCGGTCGTGGCGATAGTGATGAACTCACCCGGGGCTGATATGCTGAACGTGTAGGTATTTCCTGCGGTGAGCTGGACCGTGGAGTATTCCCGCGCCCGACCCAAGACCGTAATTGTTTGAGTTGTTCCATTGCATGTTGGCGTCAATGTGCCATTCTCGCCGCCAGGAGAGGTCAAGCATTGGGCATATCCCGTCTGGAAGGCTAACGAGGCACCAACCATCAGTAAGGCTTGGTGGCTGAGGCGGGCCCAATTCGGAATTACAGAGAGCCAAGGAGTCATGAGATTCATGGTGCGTTCGGTCTTTAGGTGATTTAGATCAGATCCAAGAACCGGGGGGCTATCCTTGAAAAGAACGGTCGAATGTGGGTTAGGCGGAATAGGGTTGTCAAGAGCCCGGCCCCGTCGAACAGGGATTTAAGGCCAATAAAGCCACATAATTGGGCGACGAACACCTGTCGATGATGAACCTTCCCCGCAGAACATGGCCGATCAAAGCCATGCTCCGTTGGCCTTAGCGCTAACGCAAACAGCCCCCGACTTTCGTCGGGGGCTGTGCCTTGTGTTAGGTTGGCTCAGGCCTGTGCGGCCGGTCCGCCAAAGTTCATCGGGATCTGGGGCATCTCGGTGTCCTTGATCTGGCCGTGTACCTGCTCGAACTTGCTGATGTTGTCCGCAAGCGCACGCATCAGCCGTTTGGCATGCTGGGGAGTGAGGAGCACACGAGCCCTCACCTTCGCCTTGGGCACACCGGGCATAACGCGCACAAAATCGAGCACGAACTCCGAGTTGCTGTGGGTGATGATGGCCAGGTTACTGTAAATGCCATCAGCCACCTCCTCGCTGATCTCAATGTTCAGCTGGTTGCCCTTGGGTTTTTCGGTCTCGGCCATGGTGCTTCGGTTCAGTCCTCCGTAACCGCAACAACACGCTCAGCGGCCATCCGCTCCATATCGTCTTTGTTACCCACGATGTTCTTCTGGAAACGGCGCGTGCCGGTACCGGCAGGGATCAAGTGACCAACGATCACGTTCTCCTTCAAGCCAGTAAGGAAATCCTCCTTCGCGCTCACGGCAGCTTCGTTCAACACCTTGGTCGTCTCTTGGAACGAGGCGGCGCTCATGAAGCTCTCCGTTTGCAAAGAGGCACGCGTAATACCCTGCAACATGGTGCGGGCGGTTGCGGGTGCCGCGTGGCGGGCCTCAACCGGTTTCGCATCCTTCCGCTTCAGGGCGCTGTTCTCATCGCGCAGTTTGCGGGCGGTAATGATCTGGCCTTCCTTGAAGCTGGAGCTGTCGCCAGCATCAACAACGACCATCAGGTCGTAGATACCGTCGTTGGCACCCATGAACTCGGACTTGTTAACGCTCTGCTTCTCGAGGAAGCGGGTATCCCCGGGATCCTCGATCTCAACTTTGCGCATCATCTGGCGTACGATCACCTCGAAGTGCTTGTCGTTGATCTTCACACCCTGCATGCGATAAACCTCTTGTACCTCATCAACGAGGTACTCCTGCACACGTGTCGGGCCTTGGATGTCGAGGATATCCATCGGGCTGATGCTACCATCGCTCAATGGAGCCCCCGCCTTGATGAAGTCGTTCTCCTGCACGAGGATGTGCTTGCTCAAGGGAACCAGATACGTCTTGCGCTCGCCGGTACGGCTCTCCACGTTGATCTCGCGGTTACCGCGCTTGATCTTGCCGTAAGAGATGATACCGTCGATCTCGCTGACCACTGCAGGGTTGCTCGGGTTACGGGCTTCGAACAGTTCCGTTACACGTGGCAGACCACCGGTGATATCACCGCCCTTTCCACTGGTGCGTGGGATCTTCACCAGCACGTCGCCGGCTTCAACCTTGTCACCCTCTTTCACCATGATGTGCGCACCTACGGGCAACGAGTAGCTCTTCACTTCCTCCTTGCTCTTCAGGTCCATGATCTTGATCGTGGGGTTCTTGCGCTTGTCGCGACTTTCCACGATCACTTTCTCGGTGAACCCGGTTTGTTCGTCGATCTCCTCACGGTAGGTGACGCTCTCTTCGATGCTTTCGAACTCGAGCTTACCGCTCAATTCGGAGATGATGACGGCGTTGTACTGGTCCCATGTGCAGATCACGTCGCCCTTCTTCACTGACTTGCCGTTCTTGGCATACAGGAAGGCGCCGTATGGGATCACACTCGTGGTGAGCACAATGCCCGTGTTACTGTCAACGATGCGCATCTCGGTACTGCGGCTGATGACCACCTCGGCATCATCGCCCTTGCGGTCCTTCCGCTTCACAGTGCGCAGCTCATCGATCTCGAGCTTGCCATCATATTTGGCTTTCACCTCGCTTTCCTCGGTGATCTTACCTGCAACACCACCTACGTGGAACGTACGCAGTGTAAGCTGGGTACCTGGTTCACCGATGGACTGTGCGGCGATAACGCCGACAGCCTCACCAATGTGCACCATACGACCTGTCGCAAGGTTGCGACCGTAGCACTTGGTGCAAACGCCTTTCTTCTGCTCACACGTCAGGACGCTGCGGATCTCCACCTCCTCGATCGGGCTGGCGCCGATGATCGTGGCAATATCCTCGGTGATCTGCTCACCGCTCGACACGATCAGTTCGCCGGTCTGTGGGTGATAGACATCGTGAACCGCACAACGGCCAAGGATACGATCATGGAGCGACTCCACGATCTCCTCGTTCTTTTTCAGTGCCGTTGCCACCAGACCACGGAGCGTTCCGCAGTCCTCGGCGTTGATCACCACGTCCTGCGCAACGTCCACTAGACGGCGGGTCAGGTAACCTGCGTCAGCGGTCTTCAGCGCGGTATCGGCGAGACCCTTACGGGCACCGTGCGTGCTGATGAAGTACTCAAGGATCGAAAGTCCTTCTTTGAAGTTCGAGAGGATGGGGTTCTCGATAATGTCCTGCGAACCACCACCACCGCTCTTCTGCGGCTTGGCCATAAGACCCCGCATACCGCTGAGCTGACGGATCTGCTCTTTACTACCACGAGCACCACTGTCCATCATCATGAAGATGGAGTTGAAGCCCTGACGGTCGGCTGCGAGGCGGTCCATCAACGTTTTGGTCACACGGCTATTCGTGTGTGTCCAGATGTCGATGACCTGGTTGTAACGCTCATTGTTGGTGATCAGGCCCATGTTGTAGTTGCCCATCACTTCGTCCACTTCCTTCTGCGCTGCTTTCACCAACTTCTCCTTCTCGTCTGGCACGATCACGTCCTCCAAGTTGAAGGACAGACCACCCTTGAAGGCGATGTTGAAGCCAATCTCTTTGATATCGTCGTGGAACTTGGCGGCTTTAGCTGTGCCAGCCGTCTTCAGCACACGGCCGATGATATCGCGAAGAGCCTTTTTGGTCAGCAGCTCGTTGATGTAGCCAGCCTCATCCGGCACCACATCATTGAACAATACACGACCAACGGTCGTCTCGATGATCTGGCTCTTGCCATCCACACCGGTCCAACGCACCTTGATCCAAGCGTGCAAGTCCACGCGGTTCTCGTTGTAAGCGATAACCACCTCCTCAGGGCTGTAGAACGTACGGCCTTCACCCTTCACAGGATGGTCCTTTTCGCTCTTCCGCCCTTTGGTGATGTAATACAACCCTAGCACCATGTCCTGGCTAGGCACCGCGATAGGCGCACCGTTGGCAGGGTTCAGGATGTTGTGGCTGGCCAACATGAGCAGTTGGGCTTCCAGGATAGCAGCGTGTCCGAGGGGCACGTGTACGGCCATTTGGTCACCATCGAAGTCAGCGTTGAACGCCGTACAAACGAGCGGGTGCAACTGGATGGCCTTGCCCTCGATCAACTTGGGCTGGAAAGCTTGGATACCCAGACGGTGGAGCGTTGGTGCGCGGTTCAGGAGCACAGGATGGCCCTTCAGCACGCTCTCCAAAATGTCCCACACCACGGGCTCCTTCTTGTCCACGATCTTCTTGGCGCTCTTCACCGTCTTCACAATCCCCGCTCGATGAGCTTGCGGATGATGAACGGCTTGAACAACTCGGCAGCCATACCCTTGGGCAAACCGCATTCATGCAATTTCAGTTCGGGTCCTACAACGATCACGGAACGTGCACTGTAGTCGACACGCTTACCGAGCAGGTTCTGACGGAACCGGCCCTGCTTGCCCTTGAGCGAATCGCTCAATGACTTCAAGGGACGGTTACTCTCGCTCTTCACCGCACTGCTCTTGCGACTGTTGTCGAAGAGGCTGTCCACGGCTTCCTGCAACATGCGCTTTTCGTTGCGCAGGATCACCTCAGGTGCTTTGATCTCCACCAACCGCTTCAAGCGGTTGTTACGGATGATCACACGGCGATAGAGATCGTTCAGATCGCTGGTGGCGAAACGGCCACCATCCAGGGGCACCAGGGGGCGCAACTCGGGCGGGATGACCGGAACCACCTTCACGATCATCCATTCGGGCTTGTTCTCGCGGCGCGTGTTGGCTTCACGCAAGGCTTCCACCACGTTGAGGCGCTTCAGTGCTTCGTTCTTGCGCTGCTGACTGGTCTCGGTATTCGCCTTGTGACGCAGGTCATAGCTCAAGGTGTCCAAGTCCAAACGACGGAGCAGGTCGTTCAATGCTTCAGCGCCCATTTTGGCGATGAACTTGTTCGGGTCACTGTCGTCGAGGTGCTGGTTGTCCTTGCCCAATTGCTCGAGCGCGTCGAGGTACTCTTCTTCCGTGAGGAAGTCGAGGTATTGGATGGCAACACCCTCCTTGTTCGTTGCGGTACCGGTGCCGGCTTGGATAACCACATAGCGCTCGTAGTAGATGATCTGGTCGAGCTTCTTGGTGGGCAGGCCCAGCAAGTAACCGATCTTATTGGGCAGGCTGCGGAAGTACCAGATGTGCGCCACCGGAACGGTGAGCGAAATGTGTCCCATGCGCTCGCGGCGGACCTTCTTCTCCGTCACTTCCACACCGCAGCGATCGCACACGATACCCTTATAACGGATACGCTTGTACTTACCGCAGTGGCATTCGAAATCCTTTACCGGACCGAAGATCCGCTCGCAGAACAAACCATCGCGTTCGGGCTTGTACGTGCGGTAGTTGATCGTCTCCGGCTTGATCACCTCCACCATGGGCTGCGCTCCAGGATCAATTCCGGGCTCGCAAGACTGATGACGATCTTGTTGAAGTTGCTGGTCAGCTTTACATCCTTCTTCATCGTAGGTGCTGTTGAACGATCAGTTATTGATGGTTTCAGTGTTCTCCAAGCTCACGTTGAGCGTGAGGCCACGCAATTCGTGGAGAAGCACGTTGAAGGATTCAGGGATACCCGGGGTCGGCATGGGTTCGCCTTTGACGATGGCCTCGTAAGCCTTCGCACGACCCTGCACGTCATCGCTCTTCACGGTGAGGATCTCCTGCAGGATGTTGGCGGCACCGAAGGCCTCCAACGCCCACACTTCCATTTCACCGAAACGCTGACCACCGAACTGGGCCTTACCACCCAGCGGCTGCTGCGTGATGAGCGAGTAAGGTCCGATGGAACGCGCGTGCATCTTGTCATCCACCATGTGGGCGAGCTTCAGCATGTAGATCACGCCCACGGTAGCGGGCTGGTGGAACCGTTCCCCGGTACCACCATCGTATAGGTCCATCTTGCCGCTGCGTGGCAGACCGGCTTCCTCGCTTTCAGCGTTGATCTCATCGATCGTTGCACCATCGAAGATCGGCGTAGCATACTTACGACCCAGTACCATTCCGGCCCATCCGAGCACGGTCTCATAGATCTGGCCCAAGTTCATGCGGCTTGGTACACCCAGTGGGTTCAGAACGATATCCACCGGTGTTCCGTCGGCCATGTACGGCATGTCGGCATCGCGAACGATACGCGCCACAATGCCCTTGTTACCGTGACGTCCGGCCATCTTGTCGCCGATGCTCAGCTTGCGCTTCGCGGCCACATAGACTTTCGCCAGTTTCACGATACCTGCTGGCAATTCGTCGCCGATGCTCACTTGGAATTTCTTCCGCTTGTAAGCACCACCGATGTCGTTGTAGCGGATGTTGTAGTTGTGGATGAGCTGACGAGCGAGTTCGTTCGTCTTCTTGTCGCTCGTCCAATCCGTGGGGTCCACCGTCACGTAGTCGATGCCCTGTAGCACCTTGGCCGTGAACTTGGCTCCCTTCTTCACCATCTCCTCCTTGTACTTGTTGAAGATGCCGTTGCAGGTGAGACCACCCATGAACTTCATCATCTTCTCCACGAGGAGATCCTTCAAGGTCGCGAGCTCCTTGTCGTAATCCTTGTCGATGGCCTCCAGAACTCCTTTCTCGTTGCCCTTGCTCTTCTTGTCCTTGATGGCGCGGCTGAAGAGTTTCTTGTCGATGACAATACCCTTGGTGCTTGGAGGCGCTTTCATCGAAGCGTCCTTCACATCACCAGCCTTATCACCGAAGATGGCACGGAGCAGTTTTTCCTCCGGGCTTGGATCGGTCTCCCCTTTCGGTGTGATCTTGCCGATGAGGATATCGCCTTCGTTGATCTCGGCACCGATGCGGATCAAGCCGTTCTCGTCGAGGTCCTTCGTCGCTTCTTCCGAAACGTTCGGGATATCGGCGGTGAGTTCCTCCAAGCCACGCTTGGTATCGCGCACCTCCATGTTGTACTCGTCGATGTGGATCGAGGTGAACACGTCCTCGCGGCTCACGCGCTCGCTGAGCACGATAGCATCCTCGAAGTTGTTCCCCTTCCATGGCATGAACGCCACAACGAGGTTCCGGCCGATAGCCAGCTCACCGTCCTGTGTGCCGTAGCCTTCGCAGAGCGTCTGGCCCGCTGTCACCTTATCACCCTTGCGCACCAATGGGCGCAGGTTCATGCAAGTGCTTTGGTTGGTCTTCAGGAACTTGGTGAGCTTGTACTCTTTCTCGTCCCCTTCGAAGCTTACGGTGCGTTGGTCTTCGGTACGCTTGTATTCGATCAGGATGCGATCGCTGTCCACGTATTTCACAGTGCCTTCGCCTTCCGCGGTCAATAGCACACGGCTGTCGCGTGCAACCAGTTCTTCCAAGCCGGTACCCACGATCGGGGCCTCGGGCCGCAGCAGCGGCACGGCTTGACGCATCATGTTCGATCCCATGAGCGCACGGTTGGCATCGTTGTGCTCCAGGAACGGGATCAACGACGCTGCGATCGACGCGATCTGGTTCGGCGCCACGTCCATCAAGTGCAGTTCGGTAGGCTCCACCACAGGGAAGTCGCCCATGAGGCGCGCTTTCACCCGATGCCCTTCGAACGTACCATCTTCATTCACCAAGGCGTTGGCCTGAGCGATCATCTTGTTGTCCTCTTCCTCAGCGGTGAGGTAAACCACCTCGCTCTTCAGATCCACCTTGCCCGCTTTCACGTGGCGATATGGCGTCTCGATGAAGCCGAGGCTGTTGATCTTGCTGTACACGCACAAGCTGCTGATCAAACCGTTGTTCGGTCCTTCAGGCGTCTCGATCGTGCAGAGGCGGCCGTAGTGCGTGTAGTGAACGTCACGTACTTCGAAGCCGGCGCGTTCGCGGCTCAGACCTCCGGGCCCGAGTGCCGACATACGACGCTTGTGGGTGATCTCGGCCAGTGGGTTCGTCTGGTCCATGAACTGGCTCAACTGGTTCGTTCCGAAGAACGAGTTGATCACCGAGCTCAGGGTTTTGGCATTGATCAGATCGGTCGGCGTGAACACCTCGTTGTCGCGCACGTTCATGCGCTCGCGGATGGTGCGGGCCATACGGGCCAGGCCTACGCCGAACTGTGCGTGCAACTGCTCGCCCACGGTACGCACCCGACGGTTGCTCAAGTGGTCGATATCGTCCACATCGGCCTTCACGTTCACCAGTTCGATCAGGAACTTGATGATGCTGATGATGTCCTCTTTGGTCAGTACGCGAACGCTCAGTTCGCTCTCGAGACCGAGTTTCTTATTGATCCGGTAACGACCCACTTCACCGAGGTCGTAACGCTGTTCGCTGAAGAACAGTTTGTCGATCACGCCGCGGGCTGTTTCGATATCGGGTGGTTCCGCATTCCGCAATTGGCGGTAGATCACTTCCACAGCTTCTTTCTCGCTGTTCGAGGTGTCCTTTTGCAGGGTGTTATAGATCAGCGCGTAGTCGGCGGCGTTGATCTCCTTCTTGTGCAGGATCACGGTTTTGGCACCGCTCTCCGCGATCATCTCCACGTGGTGCTCTTCGATGATCGTTTCACGATCGATCAGCACTTCGTTCCGCTCAATGCTCACCACCTCGCCGGTGTCCTCGTCCACGAAGTCCTCTACCCAGGTCTTCAATACACGAGCAGCCAGCTTGCGGCCCACGCTTTCCTTCAGCGCGGCCTTGGTCACCTTGATCTCATCGGCCAAGCCGAAGATCTCCAGGATCTGTTTATCACTCTCAAAACCGATGGCACGCAACAGCGTGGTCACCGGCAACTTCTTCTTACGATCGATGTATGCGTACATCACGCCGTTGATGTCCGTGGCGAATTCGATCCACGACCCTTTGAAAGGGATGACACGGGCGCTGTACAGTTTGGTGCCGTTGGCGTGGCGGCTTTGGCCGAAGAACACGCCCGGGCTACGGTGCAATTGGCTAACGACCACACGCTCGGCCCCGTTCACAACGAACGAGCCCTTGGGGGTCATGTAGGGGATCTGGCCCAGATAAACGTCCTGCACGATGGTTTCGAAATCCTCGTGTTCGGGATCGGTGCAGTACAGCTTCAGCTTGGCCTTCAGCGGAACGCTGTAGGTAAGACCACGCTCGATGCACTCATCGATGCTATACCGGGGCGGGTCGATGAAATAATCGAGGAATTCCAGTACGAACTGGTTGCGCGTATCGGTAATGGGGAAGTTCTCTTGGAAAGTCTTGAAAAGACCTTCGTGCGAACGGTTCTCCGGGAGGGTCTCGATCTGGAAAAACTCCTCGAAGCTCTTGAGCTGGATATCAAGGAAGTCGGGGTAGTCTTTCGAGAGCAAGTTCGACCCGAAATCGATGCGCTTGTTCTTCTTGGTGGTGCTGGTCTTCGCCTGGGCCATGGGATGCGATCGGGGTTGAAGTGAAGGAGGAAATACGTGGTACGGCATAAACGCCGCAGGCAGGCACGGACCGCTCCTTCAGCGGTCCGGCCTGCTCAATGCTTGGCGCGGAGGTGCTTACTTAACCTCAACTTCGGCGCCGGCTTCCGTCAGTTGCTGCTTCAGGCTCTCGGCTTCCTCTTTGGAAACACCTTCCTTCAGCGGCTTCGGAGCACCGTCAACGAGGTCTTTTGCCTCCTTCAGGCCCAGGCCGGTAAGCTCCTTCACGAGCTTCACCACGGCCAGTTTGCTCTGGCCACCTGACTTCAGGATCACGTCGAAGCTGGTCTTGGCTGCAGCGGCTTCGCCACCGCCAGCACCACCACCAGCAGCAACTGCAACAGCAGCAGCAGCAGGCTCGATGCCATAAGTATCCTTCAGGTATTGAGCGAGTTCGCTCACCTCTTTCACGGTGAGGCCCACGAGGGTGTCGCCCAGTGATTTCACGTCTGCCATGTTATTCGGGTTGTTGAGATTTCTTGTGTGGAAGTGCGTAACGGGTTCAGGAAGTGCGTCAGGCTTTTGCTGCGCGTTCTTCCAATGATTTTACCAAGCCTGCGATCTTGTGGCCACCACCGCCTTGCAGGGCGCTGATAACGTTCTTGAGCGGGCTTTGGAGCAATGCAATGATGTCGCCGATCAGCTCCTCTTTGCCCTTCAAGGCGGTGAGGATGGCCAATTGGTCGTCGCCAACGAAGATGGCCTCATCGATCCACGCGCTTTTCAGCACGGGCTTGGGGCTCTTCCTGCGGAAATCGGAGATCACTTTGGCCGGTGCATTACCCTTCTGTGCGAAGAGCAGTGCCGTTTGGCCAACGAGTGTGGGGTACAGTTCGCTGTAGTCCTTGCCTTCTACGCGCTCCAGTGCTTTGCGCAGCAGCGTGTTCTTCACAACGCGCATACGGATGCCGCTGGTGAACATGGCGCGACGCAGCTTGCTGGTCTGTTCGGCCGTCATGGCCGAGCTATCGGTGAGGTAGAACACGTTGGCCTCGCTGAGCTCACCTACGAGCTCATTGATCATGCTGTCTTTCTCTGTGCGGTTCATGTGGAAGATCGTTGGGGCCGATGATCATCGGCCCGTACATGTTTAGTTGGCTACGGTCCTTGCGTCCACAAGAACACCAGGGCTCATGGTGCTGCTGATGCAAATGCTCCTGATGTAAACCCCTTTGCTGGTGCTGGGCTTCAGCTTCAGCAGGGTCTGCAACAGTTCGTTCGCGTTCTCGCTCAGTTTCACGGCGTCGAAGCTGGCCTTGCCGATCACCGCGTGGATGATGCCGGCCTTGTCCACCTTGAAGTCGATCTTACCGGCCTTCACCTCTTTCACGGCCTTGGCCACGTCCATGGTAACGGTACCGGTCTTTGGGTTTGGGCATCAGGCCACGGGGACCGAGCACACGGCCCAGCGCTCCCACTTTGGCCATCACGGCGGGCGTGCAGATGATCACATCCACATTGGTCCAACCGCCCTTGATCTTCTCCACGTACTCGTCCAATCCGGCCATGTCGGCACCAGCGGCCATCGCCTCCTCGCACTTGGCGGGGTCAGCGAGCACCAGCACCTTCACAGTACGGCCGGTGCCATGGGGCAGGCTCACCGTACCACGCACCATTTCGGTGCTTTTCTTCGGATCAACACCAAGGCGCACGGCGATATCGACCGTTGCATCGAACTTGGTGGTGCTCACTTGCTTCACGATGCTGGTGGCCTCTGCGAGGTTGTAGCTCTTCGTGCTATCGAACTTGGCCATGGCGGCCTTGCGCTTCTTGCTCAGGGTCGGCATGGGTTCAGGCTTTTTCGAATGGGTTTGCACCGGTAACCGTAACGCCCATGCTGCGGGCCGTACCGGCCACCATGCGCATTGCGCTTTCCTCGGTGAAGCAGTTCAGGTCGGGCATCTTGTCGAGGGCAATGGCTTTCACCTGCTCCCAGTTGATGGTACCCACCTTCTTGCTGTTCGGGGTTCCGCTGCCGCCTTTGATCTTGGCTGCATCGATGATCTGCACCGCGGCGGGCGGTGTTTTGATCACGAAGTCGAACGACTTGTCGACGTACACGGTGATCACCACGGGGAGGACTTTGCCTGCCTTGTCCTGCGTGCGAGCATTGAACTGCTTGCAGAACTCCATGATGTTAACGCCTTTCGCACCCAATGCCGGGCCGATGGGCGGTGAGGGGTTCGCCGCCCCTCCTTTTACTTGGAGCTTCACCAGAGCTCCGATCTCCTTTGCCATTGCTTTCGAATTTGTGTCCTCTAGCGCCCTTGGTCAGGGCTCGGACGGGTTTCCTTTCTCTATCCTTTCAAAGTGGGCGACGTGAACGTCGCCCTTACGATTCTTTCTCAACTTGCATGAAGCTCAGTTCCAGCGGGGTCTTACGCCCGAAGATCTTCACCATCACTTTCAGTTTCTTCTTCTCTTCGTTGATCTCCTCGATCACGCCGTTGAAGCCATTGAAGGGACCATCGATCACCTTCACACCTTCACCAACGTGGTAAGGGTTGTTGTTCGCTTCAGTGCTCTCAGCCAGTTCATCCACCTTTCCGAGGATCCGGTTCACTTCGCTCATGCGCAAGGGAACGGCATCGCCGCCCTTTTCGCTGCCGAGGAAACCGATCACGTTGGGCAGTTGCTTCAAGGTGTGTGCGATCTCGCCGGTGAGGTCCGCTTCGATCAGCACGTAACCCGGGAAGAAGTTGCGCTCTTTGCTCACCTTCTTGCCCTCGCGGATCTGGTAGAACTTCTCCATGGGGATGAGCACCTGGCTGATGTACGTCCCCATGTTGGAACGCTTCACTTCCAGATCGATCATCTCCTTCACCTTCTTCTCCTTACCGGAGATGGCGCGGACCACGTACCACTTCTTCGTTGCTACCTCTGCCATTTTGGGACTATTGGAACAGAGTGTAAATGAACCCGACCATTCCTTTCCAGAAGGCCGTATTGCCTTGGCCCATGTTCTGGGCGCCGAAGATGTAGTCCATGACGAACACCAGCAACGCAAGGATCATGGCCGATACGAGCACCACGATGGCGCTGCCCTGCAGTTCCTTCCACGTAGGCCAACTGACTTTGTTGACCAGCTCGTTGTAGGACTCTTCGAGGTATGTCTTGAAGTTGGCCACGTTGATGTTCGGTGATGGGTGCTTGGCACGGGTGGCAGGAATCGAACCCGCAGCCTACGGTTTTGGAGACCGTCGCTCTACCAATTGAGCTACACCCGTTCGTTCTTGTTGGTTAGCCTTCGGTAGCAGGGGGCCCGACAAGTCGGGCCCCCACTACCAATGGTGGTTGTTACTTCAGGATCTCGGTTACCTGACCGGCACCCACGGTACGGCCACCTTCGCGGATAGCGAAGCGGAGGCCCTTGTCCATGGCGATCGGTTGGATCAGGCTTACGTCGATCGTTACGTTATCGCCCGGCATCACCATTTCGCGACCGGCTTCCAGCGTGATCTCGCCGGTTACGTCGGTGGTGCGGAAATAGAACTGCGGACGGTACTTGTTGTGGAACGGCGTGTGACGGCCACCCTCTTCCTTCTTCAGCACGTAAACCTCGGCTTTGAAGTGCAAGTGCGGGGTGATGCTGCCCGGCTTGGCGATAACCATACCGCGACGGATCTGGTCTTTTTCAATACCGCGGAGGAGGATACCGACGTTGTCGCCAGCCTCGCCACGATCCAGAATCTTGCGGAACATCTCCACACCCGTGCAGGTGCTCTTGAGTTTCTCGCTCATCATGCCGATGATGTCCACTTCGTCGCCGGTGTTGATCACACCTGCTTCGATACGGCCGGTTGCAACCGTACCACGACCGGTGATGGAGAACACGTCCTCCACGCTCATCAGGAAAGGCTTGTCCACCGCACGAACAGGCAGTTCGATGTAGGTATCAACAGCATCCATCAGCTTCATCAGCTCGTCCACCCACTTGGCTTCGCCATTGAGGGCGCCGAGAGCGCTACCACGGATGATAGGCGTGTTGTCGCCGTCGTAGCTGTAGAACGACAGCAACTCGCGGATCTCCATTTCAACGAGGTCGAGCAACTCGACGTCGTCCACCATATCCACCTTGTTCATGAACACCACGATGCGGGGCACACCTACTTGGCGGCCGAGCAGAATGTGCTCACGGGTCTGCGGCATAGGGCCGTCCGTAGCGGCAACCACCAGGATGGCACCGTCCATCTGGGCGGCACCCGTAACCATGTTCTTCACATAGTCAGCGTGGCCTGGGCAGTCAACGTGCGCGTAGTGACGGTTGGCTGTTGAGTACTCTACGTGTGCGGTATTGATGGTAATACCACGCTCTTTCTCCTCAGGAGCATTGTCGATCGAGTCGAAGCTGCGCACCTCGCTGAGGCCCTTGGAGGCCAGCACGGTGGTGATCGCTGCTGTCAACGTTGTCTTGCCGTGGTCAACGTGGCCGATGGTGCCCACGTTCACGTGGGGTTTGTCCCTCTTGAAAGTCTCCTTTGCCATGATCTCGGTGTTTGCTCCCGAACCTATCGGGTTGATTTGTTGTTGATGTTGCGGTGCCTGATCGCTGTGCGCGTTCTACTACTGTACCTGCACTTCCACCGATCCTCGGGGAATTGCGTTTCTGCCGATTGAGCCTTTGCCGGGAATTGAACCCGGGACCTCTTCCTTACCAAGGAAGTGCTCTACCCCTGAGCTACAAAGGCCGATCCTTCCTTTCTTTCCATTGACCGTGCGCCCATGCGCCCGGTCTTTCATCGCGATCCACTTTCGTACGCCTTACGGCGCACTTCTGCGGATTGGAGCGGGAGACGAGATTCGAACCCGCGACATTCAGCTTGGAAGGCTGATGCTCTACCAACTGAGCTACTCCCGCGTTGATCCATTCGCCCATATCCGGCCGGTCGTCCCAAAGAGGTGTGGCTCCTTGTGGTGGGGAGAACAGGATTCGAACCTGTGAAGCTGTGAAGCAGCAGATTTACAGTCTGCCCCCGTTGGCCACTTGGGTATCTCCCCTTGATCGGCGCAAGGAGCCAATGGAGGGACTCGAACCCACGACCTGCTGATTACAAATCAGCTGCTCTAGCCGGCTGAGCTACATTGGCAGGTACAGCAAGAGAAAGAACTACAGCCCTTCATCCGGGCACTCGTCCGGAAAAAGGACTGCAAATGTAGGATTAGTTCGGTTGCACCAAACGCCGACGGCCAAGGAAATTCCTTGGCCGTCGTTCCAGCCGGTGTTCCACCGGCAAAAGTGCTCGTTAAGAAGCCTTGCGCAACAGCACCGCTTTGGTGCGCTCCATCTGGCGCCGCAGCGCCTCTGTAGCTTGGTCCACGGCTTCTTCGAAAGTCTTGCTGCGACGCTGGCTGAACAAATCGCGACCGGGCACGGTCAACCGCAGTTCGGCCACTTTGTTCTCCCGATTACTGGTGTCCTTGTCGATCTTCAGGAAGACCTCCGCATTCATAATCCGGTCGTGGAAGAGGGTGAGTTTGCCGAGTTTTTCCTGGATGAAGGCGATGAGCTTCTGGTCGGCATCGAAATGGATGGACTGGACTTGCACGTTCATGTTCTGGGAAATTTGGTTCGTTGTGTCGTGGTCATTCGCCACCGCGCGGGTGGGCCTTCCGGTGTGCGTTGCGCAGTTTCTCCACAGTGTTGTGCGTGTACACCTGCGTTGCAGCGAGGTTGGCGTGCCCCAGCAATTCCTTCACGGCGTTCAGATCGGCGCCGTTGTTCAGAAGGTGTGTTGCGAAGGTGTGTCTCAAAACGTGCGGACTGCGTTTTCGTTGCGTGGTGGCCCTGCTAAGGTAGCGTTCCACGGTACGTTGTACGCTTCTTCTTGCCACGGGTTCACCGGTTTCGGATACCAACAGGGGCAATGCAACAGACTCCCCACCCAGAGCGACTTTCCGGGCATTCAGGTAGGTTATCAACACATGGGCCAAGTGGTCGCTGAGCGGAATGATGCGTTCCTTGTTCCGTTTGCCCAGTACCCGCAAGGTGCGCGAGGCCGTGTCCACATCGCCCGGACGCAGGCCCAAGAGCTCGGCCAAACGCATGCCGGTGCCATAGAGCAGTTCGAGCACGGTGCGGTCCGTAAGGCCTTTGAAGGTGAGCGCGGCTTCATCTCCCGTGAACACAGCAGCCATGCGCCCTTCCTCAATGAATTCCGGTAAGCGCTTAGGGGTCTTCGGCGGCTCAATGAGCGCCGTGGGATCGCTATCCGCACTGCCCACGGTGCGGGCAAAGCGGAAGAACGCCCGCACAGCACTGAGTTTCCGGTTGACGGTACGCGCCGAATCGCCGCGCTCCAGCAGGTGCATCATCCACGACCGCACGGTGCGGTCATCGGCATGCTCCGCCCCTTCCTTGCCGGTCTTCTCTTTGATGTAAGCCGCCAGTTGCCCCAGATCGCGCTGGTAGGCCAATACGGTGTGCGGACTGCTGCGCCGCTCGTAGGTAAGGTGCTCTATGAAGCGCTGCAACAGCATGGAAAACAAAGAAGGGGACAAGACCATGGCTGGCCTTGTCCCCTTCAACGGGACTTGCAACATATTGACAGCTCACAGGTTGGTACTATTCCTCGTTGCGGAACATCTCGGTCTTGTACACCGCGCGGATGATCTCCTTGCGACGTTCCACGCTGGGCTTTACGTAGGCCTTGCGCTTGCGCAACGCACGAAGCACGCCGGTTTTCTCGTACTTCTTCTTGAATTTCTTGAGGGCCTTGTCGATGGCCTCGCCTTCCTTTACCGGGATGATCAGCATGCGCGTCGTTTTCTGTAATGGGGCGGCAAATATAGGCGGGGGATTGATCCGGGCAATTGCACATTGAAGAATCGTCTCTCAGCCCCCACCTACCCCTTCAACACCTCCCTACCGATCACCATCTTCTGCACCTCACTGGTACCCTCACCAATGGTGCAGAGCTTGCTGTCGCGGTAGAACTTCTCCACGGGGAAGTCCTTGGTGTAGCCGTAGCCGCCGAAGATCTGCACGCCCTCGTTGCCGCAGTACACCGCTACCTCGCTGGCGTAATACTTGGCCATGGCGCTCTCCTTGGTCATCTTCTTGCCGGCGTTCTTCATGTCGCTGGCTTGGCGGATGAGCAGCTCGGCGGCTTCGATGCGCGTGGCCATGTCGGCCAGTTTGAAGCTGATGCCCTGGAAGTTGGCAATGGGCTGCCCGAACTGCTGGCGCTCCTTGGCGTACTTCACGCTGGCATCGAAGGCGCCTTTGGCAATGCCGAGGCTGAGGGCGGCAATGCTGATGCGACCACCATCGAGCACCTTCATGGCTTGCTGGAAGCCTTCGCCCACGTTGCCGAGCACGTTGTCCTCAGAGACGCGGCAATCCTCGAAGATCACTTCGGCTGTTTCGCTGGCACGCATGCCGAGCTTGTTCTCCTTCTTGCCGGCCTTCGACCCGGGTGTGCCGCGTTCGATGACGAATGCCGTCATGCCCTTGCTATCGAGCAGTTCGCCGGTGCGTACAATAGCCACCATCACATCGCTGCTGATGCCGTGCGTGATCCAGCACTTGGTGCCGTTGATCACCCAATCCTTGCCGTCTTTCTTCGCCGTGCACTTCATGCGCATGGCGTCGCTGCCGGTGTTGGGCTCGGTGAGCGCCCACGCGCCCAGCCATTCGCCGGTGGCGAGTTTGGTGAGCCACTTTTTCTTCTGCTCGTGGTTGCCGAAATAGTTGATGTGGCCGGTAGCCAAGCTGTTGTGCGCGGCCACGCTGAGGCCGATACTGCCGCAGATGCGCGAGACTTCCACAATGGTGTCCACGTACTCGTGATAACCCAAACCCGCGCCGCCATACTCCTCCGGCACGAACACACCGAGCATGCCCGCAGGGCCGAAGTGATCGGTGAAGAGCTTCTTGGGGAAGTGCTGACTCTCGTCCAACTCCATGATGTTCGGACGGATCTTGCGTTCGCAGAGGTCGCGCACCGCTTGCGCGATCATGACCTGGTTCTCGGAAGTGGTGAATTGCATGGTTCAGTATGTGACAAGGCGGATGATGTCCGCGCCATAAGGTACGAGGCGCTGCGCGCCGTTGAGGAAGGACAATTCAATGAGGAAGTTGAAACCGGCAACCGTGCCGCCTTGCATGCGCACCAGCTCGGCAGCCGCAGCCGCCGTGCCGCCAGTAGCCAGCAGATCATCGTGCACCAACACTCGCATACCGGGTTGCACCACGCCAGTGTGCATTTCGATCTCGGCACTGCCGTACTCCAAGTCGTATTTGTAAGCCACCGTTTTCCACGGCAGCTTGCCCTTCTTGCGCACGGTGATGAAGGGCACGCCGAGGCGCATGGCCAGGGGCATCCCGAAGAGGAAGCCGCGGCTTTCGATGCCCGCGATCGCGTCGATGCGCTGGCCTTTCAGTCCAATGATCAATCCATCGAGCACCGCGTTGCTGAGCACAGGGTCCTCCATTACCGGTGTGATGTCGCGGAAGAGGATACCCGGCTTCGGGAAATCGGGCACGGCGCGGATGGCAGTGCGCAGGCGAGTTTCGAGATCGACGGTGGACATGGAACGGGGGCGCAAGTTTAGCCGGTGTGGGCGAGAAAGCCACTCGCGCTACTCGCCTACGGTGAGATACGGCGCCAACTTCCGGTAGAGTTCCTCATCCACCACCAAACAGGCTTTCACGCCTTCAACCGTGGCGAAGGTGCCATGCAACGTGCGATAGGCGATGATGGCTCTGGCGATGCTCCACTTCTTCCACATGTACGGGTGGCTGCTGAGTTCCTCTTCCGAACAGGTGTTGATGTTGATGCGGCGCACCATCAGAGGATCCAGCACTAGTTGGTCTTTCAACTTGGCAACGGCATCGGGCTTGTCCTTCAACACGAAGACCTCGCTGAGCTGATCGAGGCTCACATAGCCGCCGAGTTTTTCGCGGTACTTCACAATGCCTCGCGCGAACGCAGGACCGATGCCCCTTACCTCCGCCAGCAGCAGAGTGTCAGCGGTGTTCACTTCGACCACTACGGCCTCCTTTCGCTCAGCGTACCGCCGATCGCTGCTGTCGCTGCTCTCCCATCGTTCGTGCGTTGGCCACTGCTTGTTCTCTCGCTCGCGGGAACGCGGTGCAGCACTGTCCGGCAGCAATATGAACGGCTCCAGTTGCGCGAACTGATCGGGTTGGATGCTGTACATCTTCGCGACATCGGCTTTCGAACGGAAGCGACCGCCACGATCCACATAACGCATGATGCCGGCAGCTTGTCGCTCGCTCAATCCGAGCGCTATCCAACCGGCTTGGTCGAGCGCGTTGGGATCGAAGGGTTGAAGGTCGGCGGCGATCCGTGTTTCCTTCTTCGATGACGCATACTGCTGTTCCTCGGTAACGAAGGCTTGCACCTCAACGGTCATCGGGCCGAGATCGATCGGGGCAGGCGGAAGAAACCACTGCTGATAGCCGAGCCACGCGGTTACAGTGAGCAACACCACAGCGGCCAAACCGAACGCGCCACGCTCGCCCCGGTGCAGGCTCAGAAGGTCCTTCACTCCTTCTTTCGTTGATCGCCGGTCGGCGAGGAAACTGTCTTGCGGTTGCTGAGGCTTGGCGTTGCCCGAACCGAACCAACGCTTGAACCAGGAACTGGAAGCGCGCTTCGCTCGGGTGGGCATATCACGGAGCATGTTAGCGTTGTTGGAGTTGCTGTTCCAACACATTAAGCCCGGCCTCGAAGCCGCGCGGTGCATAACCCAACACCCGGCGCGACTTGTCCAGAACGAAGCCTGTCTTCGGTGGACGCTTGGCGGGTTGGTTCAGGCTCGCACTGTCGATCGCGGTGATCACTGAGGTGTCGAGTTTGAAGTATGCGCCAACACGTTGCACAAGTTCAAGGATGCTCATGCCATCGGGACCGCACAGGTTGAAGATGCCCGTTGCGCCGCGCGTGGCAATGCGGATGCAACCATCGGCAAGATCTTCTGCCAACGTCGGCATGCGCCATTGATCGTGCACCACTTTGATGGGCTGGCCTTTCTCCAGCGCGCTCTTCGCCCACAACACCACGTTGCTACGACTAAGGCCAGGAGCCACGCCATAGACGATGATCGTCCGCGCTATGGCCCACTTCGCCAAACCGGCGTTCATGACAACGTGCTCCGCATCGAGCTTACTCTGGCCGTAGATGCTCAATGGCTTCGGCTCGTCGTCTTCGTTGTATGGCCCGGCCTCACCATCGAATATGAAATCGGTGCTGAGGTGGATGAAGTGCGCGCCGCACACCACCGATGCGTCCACGAGGTTCTTGGTGGCGGTAACGTTCTGCAGTTGGCAGTTCATCGGATCCAATTCGCACGCGTCAACGTTCGTCATCGCGGCGGTGTGGATCACCACATCCGGATGCACTTCGTCGAAACAACGGTTCACTGCGGCGGCATCGGTGCAATCCAGCGACAAATAGAGATAGTCGCCGGGATCCGGCGTACGATCCTCACCGCGGGAAGTGGCGATGAGCTTCACATCCTTGTCACTCCGCATCGCGGAAACGAGTTTCTGACCGAGCAGGCCGTTGCTGCCTGTAACGAGGACGCGCATGTGGCGAAGATGCCGCAACCGGGCGAATAAAAGAGTGTCTTCATTCCGGTTCGGCATCGTCGGTCTCCCATTTCATCGGTACCAACAACCGGATGAGTGGATCCAATGATGCCATCCTGGACGTTGCGGTGAGGTTTGTTCCGCACTCGATGAACGAGTGCCCTGTGCCGGGAGGAGCCTGGCAGAACAAAACCGAGAGACGATGAGAACGAAGTGGACGATGACCGCAGCTATCCTATTGGGTGTTGCGGCGGTAAGTGCAAGCCTTGTGGGTTGCAACAAGGAAGATCTGCAGGATGAACTCACGACCAACACCGTGGGAGACGATGGTATGGCAAAGGCCGTGGGTGGGCGATTCATCAATGGCTTGAACGGATGGGACAGTTTCGATGTAAGCAACGTCGCCGCCGAACTGGGCGAGTTCGAAGCGAACATCGACAACACTGGACGGTCGACCATACGCACCGAGAACGCAACATCGTTGCGCGTGGGTGATGGTGGCAACTACCCGGTAGGCATTTGCGATGGCGAGGTGCCGAACCAAGGCGGGTTCCGCATGACCAAAGGTGCCAACGCAGCTACCTGTGGCGCCACATATTACCTGACACCGCGCAAAAGCGGCAACAACGGACAGTGCTTGAAACTGCGGATCAAGCGCGGTGTATTGCCAGCGCTGCCCGCCGGTCAATCGTGGTTCACTTGCAGTGGTGCTGGTGGCATATGGACCGCCCATGCCCTTGCTTCAACCTACATGTGCTGGAGCGTGCAAGCCGCTCCTCCCACCCCGCTGTGCGAATGATCTGACGTGGCTCCGAAAGGAGTGGTGACGAGAGGGCCGTCCAGAAATGGGCGGCTCTTTCACGTTGCAGCACGAACGGCGACGGGCTTGAACCGCCTGCGTTTGTCGGCACGTTTCACCCACACCCACTCGGGCCACGTCGTTTCATCCTCAGCATCGTGGATACGCAGACGCTGCGATGGGTCGGGCTTCAACAGGTCGTCCTTAGTGCAACCCAATACGGCCGCCGCGGTGATCACGCCTGAGATGGATGCACCCGCCACGCCATGCGTCAGCGTGCTGGCCCCGGTGAGGTACAAGCCTTCGATCGGCGCTTTCACACCGAACGCGAACGGGCCGACATGCTTCAACGTCTTCTCGGTGCCATAGACGCTACCGCGTGTGCTCTGCACGTAGTGCTCGTTGGTGATGGGCGTTCCGATCTCGGCTTGCACGATGCGCGCTCGCACACCGGGGAGCACACGCTCCAACCCGTTCAGCATCTTCTCCTTGATGCGCTCCTTCCACGTGCCATACTCGGCCGTGCGCTCGCCGAGCCCTTCGAACGGTTCGAAGGCCTTGTAGTCGAGGTAGGTCACCATCTCGATGTCGTGGTAACGCCCATTGAAGCTGGTGGGATCCTTCAGCGTGGGGCAACTGATGAAGGCCCCGGGGAACTCATCATCGGTGAGGATGTCGGTGCGCGACATGTCGCGGAAGAGTTCTTCCATGTCCACGTTGCGCAGCATCCAGATGTTGCCGGAATCGAGACCCGCCGCGCGCACATCCATGTCCACGGTAACGAAGAGCATGATGCTGGTGACGCTGTACCGGGTGGCCGCCAACTTCTTCAACACCTTGTTGTCCAAGTGCTCCTTCCCCACCATGCCGATGTACGTCTTGTGCGGGTCGGCATTGGAGACGATCGTTGACGCGTTGATGCGCTCCCCGTTCATGAGTTCCACGCCAACGGCACGCTTCGCTTTGCCATCGCCTTCCAATAGAATGCGCTTCACACCGGCATCGGTGCGCACCACGCCGCCGTGCTTCTTGATCGCCGTGGTCATCGCCTTCACGATACCAGCGCCACCGCCCATGGGATAGTAACCGCCATCGAAGTAGTGCTGCATCACGGCAGCATGCACGGGAAAGGGTGCCAGGCTGGGCGGCAACCCGTGATCGCCGCATTGCACGTTGAGCACCTTCTTCAGCAAGGGATCCTTGATGTGCCAGTCGATCACGCGCTTCAAACTGAAGAGGCCGTACTTGCCCAAGTGCCGCGTGCGGAAGGGGATCGTGAGGTGATCCAGGAAGCCGCTCATGCGGTGGATCAGTTGCAACTGGTCGCTCACGTTGCGCACAGTGGTGAGGTAGCGCTTCAAGCCTTTACGCTCGTGCGGAAAGCGCTGCGCCAAGTGCTCGTACAGGTTGTCGATACCGGCCGGCATATCAATGCGGTGCTCGCCGATCCAGCAGTGCTCATAGGCCGCAGGGTTCATGCGGAAGAAGACTAGATCGTTGGCGATGTCAAGGCCTTCGTACAACTCGCGCGTGCTCTCCCCCTCGCCCATCATACCGATGTAGTGTACACCCGGACTGAAGCGATGACCATTGAGGAAGAAGCTGTGGCACCAGCCGCCGGGGACGTAGTGTTGCTCCAACACCAACACCTTCTTGCCAGCGCGTGCCGAAAGCCGCCAGGGGCCGATGTCGCGGCCCCCCGACAAATGGCCAGCGCCTGAGCCTATGATGATGGTGTCCGCAATAGCTCCCCTGCTAGTTGTTGTTCGATCTCCCAGAGCTTTTAAGCGACCCTGGATGTGAGCAGTGCAAAAGGTCCTGCTAAGAAACGGAGATGGACTGCCAGGAGCCTTTCCCGAACAAGGGCGATGTCGACCGTAATCATTCACCGCCCCCCCCCCCAAACCCCACAAAAACCCAAAACCAAAAAAAAAAAACCCCCCCCAAAAAAAAAAACCCCCCCGGCCCCCCCCCCCCCCCCCCCCCCCCCCCCAACCCCCCCCCCGGCCCCCCCCCCCCCCCCCCCCCCCCCCCGAGCCACTATGAATTCCAGCGAGGGGTCACAACTCCCAAACCGTGCTCCGCTTGCTGAAGGGCCGTTTGATACGCTCCTTATGCTGGAGCACGAAGGCCATTACCAGATAGACGACGAGGTGCAAGCCTGCGGTAATGCAGCCGAGGTAGATGAAGCTGAGGCGCACCTGCTCCGGCTTGATGTTGAGCTTGTCGCCCCACCACGCGCAAACGCCGAAGGCTTGGCGTTCGAGGAAAGTCTTGAGACGTGCGGTCATTGGTTGGTGCGTTTGAGCAGTTCAGCCCCGATGACGCAATGTAGGCAACGGCGTTGCCCGCAGTAACCGTTCTTCAGTTCAATAAGGGCTTGCGAGCGTGCGGCGGCGGTGGCGGGGATGCCCAGCTTCTCCCAGCCACGGGTGATCACATTGGCTTCGGCGGGCAGCTGCTCCAACAGTCCCATTGCCCGCTCCACCAATTCCTCCCTACCACGCACGCGACCCATGGCGAAGAGGAAGGGCACCACCACATTGATGATGAGCAACTCTGCCGCCGTGCGACCGAGCCGCTTAGTCGTTGGTTCGGAAGGCGCGTCCAGCATCCAATGGTCTCGCCAGTAGTCAGCGGATTCCACATCGAACAGCGGGAACAGATCGGCAATACGATCGCATTCGAGCAGTTTCCCGAAGGCTCCATCGAGGTGGGTGAACAAACGAGCGAACTGCACCAGCCGCACCGTTGGGAAGTTGGCCGGACGCAAGCGGCCGAATTTCCAGATCGCGGGAGAAAGTGGCTTCAGTTCGTGCAGAACAGCCATGGCCTTGAATTCTTCCTGCAAGGCACGCGGATGAGCATCAACAAAATCCACTTGCAGCAGGCCTGCTTGGCCGAGCACCAAGGCTTCCGTCCGGAACGGGTCGTCGCGGTACTTCAACAGGGTCTTCAATGGAAGTGTGCGCGCCAGTTGACCGAAGGGTTCCGCATTCACCTTGAAACCGAAACCACCGGCCAACTGCTGGTAGAATGTTTCAGCTTCATCGTTCCCGAGGTGCTTGAACAAGGCCTCCACGTCCTTGGTCTTGCGTTCCAACCGCTCCACGAGCAAGCGTTCCAACCAAAACCCAATGCGCTGCCGATCAACCTGAGCGATGCTGTTGGCGCAAGGCACCCAAGCCTTGTTGCGCATCAATTGCTCGTATGCGGCCAAGCTGCTGCCACTGATGCGTTCGCCGATCGCAAGCGTGGGTACACGGCCACCCTTGCTCGTGCGCACATCCATATCGTGGGTGTGTACCACGTGCAAGATCACGTTGTCGTATGCCGGGTCCTCATGGTGACGGTGCGCGAACCACTCGCTCGCCTGCACGTGGATCTCGATGTTGCCCACCAGCAATTGATCATCGAACCGAACGCGACCATCGTGGAAGTCGGGACCGGAGTTCGGTTGCAGCCTTCCGGGTTTCACGATCTCCAATGTATGTCCCTCCACCGTGCGCAAGGCTTCACGCGTGAACAGTTGCTGCTCCCAGATGAACTGCAACAGATCCTCGCCGTGCGGAAAGGAGGCCAAACGCGGTGGCTCGGCCAGTGTTGACGGAAAATTGTCGGGACCATCCTTGCCAAGATGGTGAACAGAACGAAGAGTTGAAAATCCTAGCTGAGGATCCCTGCGCGCTGCAACCCGGCAGCCATCTGCTGTTGCAGTTCTTCAGCGGCCTTAGCGGCAGGCAGGATCGCAGCCTCGCCCTTGCCCGCATAAAGGATCCCGCGGGAGCTGTTGATCAGCAAGCCACCATCACTGGTCATACATGTGTCGAGCACGGCGTTCAGGTCGCCACCCTGTGCACCGACACCGGGAACGAGGAAGAAATGGCCGGGCGCCGCAGCACGCGCTTGGGCCAGCACATCGGTGCGCGTTGCACCGACCACGAACATGGTGTCACCGGGTGAGCCCCATTCCGCCACCTTGGTCATTACCCGTTCAAAGAGCAGGTGTTGCTTGTCATCGACAGGCAGGAACTGGAAATCCATGGCGCCTTCGTTGCTGGTGACGCCCAGCACAATGGCCCACTTGCCGGGGCGCCCGAGGAACGGGGTAACGCTATCGTTGCCCATGTACGGTGAGAGCGTTACCGCATCGAACCCGAGCTTGTCGTAGAAGGCTTCGGCATACTTGCGCGCGGTGTTACCGATATCGCCGCGCTTGGCATCGGCGATGATGAAACAATCGCCCTTTGCACGGATCGCAGCTACCGTACGCTCCAAGCTGGTCCAGCCCGATACGCCAAGCGCTTCATAGAACGCAATGTTCAACTTGTACGCGACCGTCACCTGATGCGTGGCATCGACGATGGCTTCGTTGAAGGCGAGCACCGGGTCGGCGGCACGGCGGAATTGCTCAGGCACCAAATGGGCTTCTGTATCGAGACCCACACACAGCAGGCTGCGCTTGCGCTTGATTATGGAGACGAGTTCGGTGCGGGTCATGCGCTTGCGCTCTCTTTCAGTTTCTCTGTCCGGTCGGCCAGTTGCAACGCATCAATGATATCCTGAAGATCGCCGTTCATCACCGCAGGCAGATTGTGCGCAGTGAACTCGATGCGGTGATCGGTGATGCGGCTTTGTGGATAGTTGTAGGTGCGGATCTTGGCACTACGGTCGCCGCTGCTCACCTGGCTCTTACGGTGGGTGGCCTCGGCTTCCTGCACTTTGCGCAAGCCTTCGTCATAGAGCTTGGTGCGCAGCATTTGCATCGCTTTCAACCGGTTGCCCAACTGGCTGCGGTCGGTCTGGCACATCACCACGATGCCGGTGGGGATGTGCGTGAGGCGCACCTTCGTTTCCACCTTGTTCACGTTCTGGCCACCGGCCCCACCGCTGCGGGCGGTCTCCATCTTCACATCGCTCTCCTTCACTTCCACATCGAACTCTTCCGCCTCCGGAAGCACGGTGACGGTTGCTGCGCTGGTGTGGATACGGCCTTGGGCTTCGGTCTGCGGCACACGTTGCACGCGGTGTACACCGGCCTCATACTTCAGCACGCCATAGACCCCTTCGCCGGTAACGTTGATGATGACCTCCTTGAAGCCACCGGCACTGCCTTCGCTGATATCGGCAACCTCGACTTTCCAACCGAGGCGTTCGCAGTAGCGGGTGTACATGCGGTACAGATCCCCGGCGAAAATGCTCGCCTCGTCGCCACCGGTGCCTGCGCGTATTTCCATGGTGCAGTTGCGGTCGTCGTTGGGGTCCTTGGGCACCAATAACATGCGCACCTCCTCCTCCATTGCTTCGATCCGCGTCCGAAGCGCGTCATGCTCCTCACGGACCATCGACAGCACGTCGGAGTCCTTCTCGGACTTCAGCATTTCGTTGGTACCGACCAATTCGCTCGTCAGTTTGTCGTAGCGCCTGAAGGCATTGTCGATCGGCTCCAGGTCCTTGTAGCTCCGGCTCAGTTCCCTGAACCGCTTCTGGTCCGCGATAACGATCTCGGGTCGGCCAGGCTCTTCTCCACTTCAGCGCGGCGTTCGTGCACGGCGCGCAGTTTCTCCAGCAGCGAACTCATCTCAGGTGTAGCTGAATTCCCCGTGTTCGCTCTTTAACAGAACTTCCTTGGCGGGAGCCTTTTCCACTCGTCCCGCCACACGGGCGTCAATACCAAAGCTCTCACTGATCGCGATGATCTCCTTCGCTCGTGCTTCGGGTACGTAGAGTTCCATGCGATGCCCCATGTTGAACACGCGGTACATCTCCTTCCACTCCGTACCGCTCATGCGCTGTATGGCGGCAAAGAGCGGCGGCGTTGGGAAGAGATTGTCCTTCACCACGCGAACGTTTTCAATGAAATGCAGCACCTTGGCCTGTGCCCCACCACTGCAATGCACCATACCGTGGATGTCAGCGTGCATTCGGGAAAGCACTTCGCGGATCACGGGAGCGTATGTGCGCGTTGGCGAGAGCACGGCCTTGCCATAGTCCAGCGGAGTGCCTTCCAAGCGGTCGGTCAATCGCGCTGCGCCGCTGTACACGAACGCTTCGGGAGTTCCCGCGTCGTACGTCTCCGGAAAGGCCACTCCCAAGGCCTTGTTGAACACATCGTGGCGGGCGCTCGTCAGTCCATTGCTGCCCATGCCGGCGTTATAGCTCTCCTCGTAGGTGGCTTGGCCGAAGCTCGCCAGACCTATGATCACGTCACCGGCTTGGATCCGCGCGTTGTCGATCACGTCTGTGCGCTTCATGCGGCAGGTGACAGTGCTGTCCACGATGATCGTGCGCACCAAGTCCCCGACATCGGCCGTCTCGCCACCCGTACTGCGGATGCCGATGCCGTGGCTGCGCATTTTTTCCAAGAAGATCTCCGTGCCTTCAATGATCGCGCTGATCACCTCACCGGGGATGAGCCGCTTGTTGCGGCCGATGGTGCTGCTGAGCAGGATGTTGTCGATAGCACCCACACAGAGCAGATCATCGAGGTTCATCACGATCGCATCCTGCGCGATGCCATGCCACACGCTGATGTCGCCTGTCTCTTTCCAATAAGCGTAGGCAAGTGAACTCTTGGTGCCTGCACCATCGGCGTGCATAACAACACAGTGCTCTGGGCTGCCGGCCAAATGATCAGGCACCACTTTGCAGAACGCGCGCGGGAACAGGCCCTTGTCCAGCCCGGCGATGGCCTTGTGGACATCATCCTTGGTGGCACTGACCCCTCGTTGCTCGTAGCGGCTTTGGCTCATCCTCCCGTTGCAGTAGCGCGTAAAAAGAAAAAGCACCCCGACAAGTCGAGGTGCTTCTTCAAGGTGTTCAAGCTAGTTCTGTGGTACCGGGGTCTGTGGCACTTGGCTTTCCTTCGGCACGTAGTCATAGGTCAGCACCTTCATCTCCGTACGACGGTTCTTCTGGTGTGCTGCTTCCTTCTCTTCCTTGGTGGCCATCTTGGCGTACTCGGCGTCGGTGATACGTGGCACGCTTGGACCATAACCCTTCGGTGTCATGCGCACTGGGTCGATGCCACGGGTAACGAGATAGTTCACGCAGCTCTGAGCACGAAGCTGTGACAACTCTTGGTTTCCGCCTTTGTACTTGCGGGTCTTGCGCGAATCGGTATGCGCCTGCAGTTCGATGGTGATCGTTGGGTTGTCCACCAGCACGTTGTACAGGAATTCCAGTGAATCCTTGCCAGCGTCGAGGATCTCGTACGAGTCGATCGCATACTGGACCTCAGGCAAGCGGATGGTGCCTTCGCCCGTGGGCTGCAGGAAGTACTCCTTCACGAAGGTTGTGCTCTCATTGAGGCCCACCGTGGTGATCTGGTCCTTCACCACAAGGAACTTGTCCATGCTGGCTTGGATGCTGTAGGTGGTGTTCTCCTTGATGAACCGGTCTTTGCCGTTCTCGGCGAACTTGAATCCACCGTTCTCATCCGTGAGGGCGGTGTAGTTGCTTCCGTCCGTACCGGCCACGGTGATCGTTACGCCGGGCATCGGCGAGTTGGTGGACTTGTTGTACACCGTGCCTTGCAAAGCGAACTCCAAGTTCGGCATGTAGAAACGCCAGATGTCCATTTGGCCTTTACCTCCTGGTCGGTTGCTGGTGAAGAACCCACGCTCTTCCGTGCCCTCGAAGCAGATGGCAACATCGTCCATGCTGCTGTTGATCGGGAACTTCATGTTCTCCGGCTCGGACCAGCTCTCGCCGGTTTTGGCAGCGCGGAAAATGTCCATTCCACCCATGCCAGGACGGCCATCGGTGCTGAAGTACAGGGTACCGTCCTGACGCAGGAAGGGGAATACCTCATCCTTCGGGGTGTTGATCGCCGAACCCAAACTCGTGACCTTGCCCGTCGGCTTGCCGTCCTTGTCCAACTTTACTTGGTAGAGGTCCTTGTTGCGGTGGTTGCCGGCCATGTTGCTGGCGAACACCAACGTCAGGTCATCGGCGCTCAAGGCAGGGTGGCCTACAGTGATGCTCACTGAATCCTCCTTCGCGCGCTCAGGTGCCAACACCAGCTTCTCGGGCTCGCTGTAGTTGCTGCCCACCTTCTTGCTCATCCAGATATCGCAACCGAACTGCTTCTTCTTGTCCATTTCGCAACGGGTGAAGTACATCACCGTGCGCTTGGCATTGAAAACGGGAGCTGCTTCGTGCGCTGGGGTGTTCACCTGGATCGGCAGTTTCACCGGCTCGCTCCACTTGCCCAGTTTGTCGCGGCTACTGAAGAAAAGGTCGTTGAAGCTCTCGCCAATGTGCTGCTCCGTTTCCGTACCCGTAGCGGCTGGACGGCTGCTGGAGAAGACCAAGTCCTCGTTCTTCTTGTCGGCGTAGCCGGTTGCCCAATCCCACTGCTGGGTGTTCAGCAACACTTCCGGGTCAACGCTGTAGCGGCTGGGATCATCCTTCCACTTCTGGGCTTGGGTGCAGGCGGCAATACCGGCATCGGCCTTCATATCGCCGGGCTTCTTCTCCTTGAACTTGTTGTAGCTCACGATGGCCTCGGAGTATTTGCCTTGCTCCTTCAGCGCTTCGCCGATGTAGTAGTAGGTGATAGGGTCGGGGTACTGCGCCTTGTTGGCCTTTTCGTACCACACTTCGGCCTGCTGGGCGTCACCGAGCATGCGGTAACACTCGCCGACTTTGAAGATCAGGCTCGCTCTTCACGGCCATCTTGCTCTCCGTAACGAAGGCTTTCTTGTACAACTCGGTCGCGTTGTAGTAGTAGCCTTCCCTGAAGGCATCGTCCGCCTCTTTGGCCAGCTTGCTTTGTGCCACGGCGGAACCCGCGAATAGAGGGGTTACGGACAAGAAGGCCAGGATCTTCCTCGTGCTCATGTGTAGTTCGTGTTTGCCCGCTGCTCAGGGTCGTTTTCGGTGGTGGCGAATGTAGCTAAATAGGCTTTCGTGCTTCAGCGCGGTTCGTCACGGCACCAAGATGCAGTGTGAACGCCCCTCGTTGCCCGGTTGATGGGGCGCCCTCAAAAAGGTGACCCCTGCCTTAGAACGACAATGTGAGACCCGCCATGACCAAGGTGCGCTGCACGGGTTGGTTCAACCAGCGCTCGTACTTGCTGGCGCTGAGGTTGCTCATGTCCAGCCATACGCTGAACCGCTTGGTGTAGCGGTACTCAACCCCCAGATACAGGTCGAAGTAGCTATCCAGTTCCTTGGTTTCCAAGGCCAACGAAGTGCCCGTATCGAAGACCGGCTCATTGCCGGGTATGCTCCCGGCATAGCGGGCGCCCAACATTTCAACTTCAGCCTTCAGGATCAGCTTGTCGCGCACATCGTACACGCCCCCGAGCGCAAAACGGTAGTTGGGCAGGTACCAGGCCTCAGCTTGGGCGAATGCCTCATTGGTGAACACATCCACGCGACCGGTCAACTTGACGTTCTCGCCCGCGCTGTACATGAGTTCGCCGCTGATATCCAGAATACTGACATCGTCATACACAGCGAAGAAGCGATCACCAAGAATCGTATCGGTCTGGGACAGGAACAACATCTTGTCTTTCCACTTGCTGGTGCTCACCCGCACATCGAACCCGAGACGGCTGCTGACGCTTCCACGAATACCACCGTAGATGTCGTACATCTTGCTGGTGTTGCTGAGCACGGGCGAACCCATGAGCCACGGGTTCTCGCGGGTAAGGCTGCGCAGGCTGTTCCGCTCACGGGCGCCATCAACCCCCACATAGGGGACCAGGATGTCGTCGAACAAGCTGTAGCTCAGGTAGGCCCTTGGGAAGAAGTGCACCGAGGTCTTGGAGGCACGCTCATCGAGCACCTCCACATCGGTGCTGGCCGCATCCAGATAGATGCCCACGCCCACCTGCACCAGGTAATTGTCGCTTCGCGTGCTCACCTGCGGAAGAAGGCCCAGCAGGAAACCGCCTTGCTTGAAATCGAGTTCGCCCAGCTTGGCGCGGTAGGTGTTGTTGTCGATGAGGATGCGGCCGCCGTAGGTCTCGCTGCCGTTCTCCATCTCCAGATCCGTGGTCAACTTCACGTTCGTCTCTTTGCTGCCGCTGGTGTTGTTGTACTGGTGCACCTCCAGCCGCACGTCATGGGCCAATAACGCGCTGTCCTTGTACAGGCTCTTCACCCGCACCCCGAACCCGAGGTCGTTGTAGATCTGCTTCAGCCTGTCCTCGGGCACATTGCTGGCGTCGAAGGCGGCCAAAGCGAGTTCGTCGGTGCCACCGTAGTAGCTGATGCGCCTGCGGTCGAAGCCGATATATCCTCCTACCTCATGCTTCTTCAGGTAGTGGGTATAGTGACCATCCATGGCGTTGAAGCTGTATTGGCTCTCGCCCATATCATCGATACCGCCGTTGCTGCTGAGGTGTTTGTAATGCACGCCCCACGCATTCTCCCGACTGCGGGTCTGGTCGTAGTACAGTTCGAACAGCGGTGTTGAGTACAGTCCGAATCCGGCTTTCGTGTAGCCTTTGTAGAGTTTCGGTTGCATCGATGTGACCTTAAGACTGACCGCAGCAATGCTGTCCACGCGCGCAGGCACGTGCCCTTGCACGGTGATCAAGTGGTACTCCACAGGTGCGATCGGGAGGATGGTATCGATCAGCTGCGGACGCAGATCGTACTTTTTTGCATCAGCGATCGTCGGGTTGTATTCCCCTTGGATCGTATAGCTCCCACCAATGCCGGAGGTGGTATCGGTTTGCGCCTTCGCCTTACTCGCTATGATCAGCGCGAAAAGTGCAACGCTGATCGGAATGTGCTTGTTCATGGATCTCGTGTTGTGGCGATCAGTTACCGTCCCCTTCTCCACCTTCCTGCGGTGCTAGTTGCTGTTCCTCGTTCAGCAGAATGTTGAGGCGTGCCTGCGCATCGGCCACCAATTCGGGTTCTTCACTGTTGTCGATCACACCTTGCAACGCAGCTTTGGCTTGGAAGCGGTCGTTGAGCTGCACATACACATCACCCAGCAGTATGAAGCCCATGCTGATCCAGTGCTGGTGGCCACTGAAGTCGTTCGCCATCGCGAAGACCTCCTTCTCGGCATCCTTATACCGGCCTTGCAAATGGCGGATGTACGCCATGCGGTATTTGGCCTCAGCGCTCAAGGCGCCGTGCTTGCCCGCTGCAATGGTTTTGTACAGTCCGTAGGCACCGTCCTTGTCGTCGTTGTCCAACGAGTGATTGGCGATCAACAGGTTCGCCTCTGCCTTCACCAGCAGGTCCTTGTTGTGGGTGTTTGCCACCACGACATGTGCAGCAGTGGCCGCTTCCTTCGGTCGGCCCAACTCCCGCTCGCAACGCATGCGACCCACCTGTGCCGCCAACGTATTGTCCGGTGAGGTAGCGACTTTCTCCAACTGCTCAAATCGCTCCAGTGCGCCTTCCCAGCGTTTATCGCGGAAGAGCAGATCGCTCGTTCCGAAGAGCGCACTTTCCATGAAGGCGTTGCCGGGGACCTTCACCACTTCTTCAAGGTCCTCGAGCGCGGCTTCGCTTTGGCCCGCGCGGTATTCGCAATCGCCTTTGTAGAAGTGGGCGTTCAACGCGTAACCGCCGTTCGGGTACTTCGCCAAGTAGCTACCGAATGCACCAATGGCCTCAGCGCATTTGTCGTTGTTGTACAACAGTTCCGCGCTGCGGTAGTAGTTCTCATCCAAGTTCAACGACCCTTGGTCCACGAACGACAGGCCTCCCACGTACGTCTCCCACTCACCTACACGCCCGGTCTCCACGTAGATCGCTTCGATACTGGCCAACGCATCGGCGCTGGCTTCGCGTGTCGGGTACTTGGCAACGATCGCCTTGAAGTCGGCCAAGGCCTGCTCGTTGTTGCCTTCGCGCTTACGGATCAGCGCACTCTGCAGCATGCTCTTGTGCACGAACGGACACTCGCTGTGGTCGTTGATCACCTGTTGGTAATAGGTGAGCGCCTGCGCGTCATTGTCCAAGCGGATGTATGATTCACCCAGTTGGTACTTTGCATCGGGCGCAAAGCGCGAGTTCTTGCTATCGGCTAATAGCTTCTTCAGCGTTTCGATCTTGCCATTGTGGTTGCCCGCCAACCCTTGGCAGAGACCCTTCTGGAAAAGTGCATAGTCGCGGTCTTTGGTACCGCTCCGCAAGGCATCATCATACCACGTGATCGCTTGGGCAGGATCCTTCGTAACGAAATAGCTGTCCGCAATACGCAGCTTGGCATCAGCGCGTTGGTCGGCGTTTCCAGCGTTGGTACCAACGAAACGCCGGAAGCTGGTCGCGGCATCGGCATAGTCCTTCATCTTGAAGTAGCAATAGCCTTGGCTATAGCCGGCTTGCTCGTACAGATCGGTGGCGTATGCCCCGCTACCGTTGCGCAGCACATCGTACTTCCGCAAAGCGGCCGCGTAGTCTTCTTCGGCATAGAAGCACTCGGCCGTCCAGTAGTGGCATTGCGCGTTGAGGTCCTTGTTCACCGGATACTTCAGCGCGCGATCGAAGAACAACGCAGCGTCCTTGAACTTCCGACCGTCGTACAGTTCCACGCCGCGATCGAACGCCAACTTCTGGTAAGCCTCCTGCATGGCGATGTCCTTCTGCTGGATCTTGTCCAGTGCTTCCAACGCCGCCTCGTAGTTGCGGGTCTTCAAGTAGACATTGAGCAGGAAAGTGTAGGCGTCGTCGCGTTTCGGTGAATCGGGATAGGCCTTGAGGTAATTCCGCAGGGCGATGATCGCTTCGTTGTATGGATCAAAGCTCAGTTCGTAGGCAAGCTTGGCGTAGTTGAAGAGCGCGTCCTCGGTCACCTTCGGATCCTGTTTCAGGTCGTAGGCTTTTTTGAAGGCCGTTCTGGCGTAGTTCTTCTGGTCCAGCTTCATGTAGCAATCGCCCATGTGGTAGGCGGCCGCCTGTGCCAGACTATCGGTACCGTTGGCCACGGTCGTCAGCTGCACCATGGCCTTCTCGCAATTGCCGGTCATGTAATAGGCATGTCCCAGCACATAGCGATCCTCGCGCGTTACCCCCGTGCGTTGCACGCTCTTCTCCAAGTGGGGAATTGCCTCGGCATACTTCCCTTGACGGTAGTTGCTTTCGCCCAACAAGCGGTTCATTTCGCCAATGCGCCGTTCGCCCTTCGGATCCTCTACGATCGGCTTCGCGTACGCATCCAATTGATCGTACTTGCCTTGCAGGAAGAGGATCTCGCTGATGTAGTGCGGCACCACATCGCCGAAAGCCTCATCCCCTTTCAACTTCTCGAAGCCCAGTAGAGCCGTCTCGAATTGGCCGCGCTCGTAGTTGATGTGCGCTGAGTAGTAGGTGGCTGGCGAGACATAATTGCCGGGACTTCCGGGGAGACCAGCGCTACCGTCCTTCACACGCGTGAAATCGTTCATGGCCGCATCGGGCTTGTCCTCCATGAAGTTGGCATAGCCCCGCTTGAAGTAGTACTCCTCTTGGTCCTTCACCTCAAGGGCCAGCGGCTCCACTTTCGTACCCCAAGCCAAGCAATCCTCCCAGCGTTTCTGGGCGAAATAGTGCCTGAACAATTCGAGCCGCACAGCTGGTACGTGCTGGCTTTCCGGGTGCGCCTCGATGAACCCGAGCATACGCAACGGCGCATCGTTGTGGAAGAGGCGCACCGCGCACAACGCGCTCCAGAACTCGCTTTCCACGCGTGTGCCATCGTGTGGGTCGCTGATGCGGGCAGTAACACGTTCGAGCTCGGTCTGCGCAGCACCGTACTTCGCTTTGTCGAACAGTTCGAGCGCATGCACCAGATCGGCATTACGGTGTTCGAAGTGCGCGGGACGCTGGGCGCACAACACAGCCGCCAACACCAGGCCGATTGCGGAAAGGACGGATCGCTGCATGATCATGATCAAGGTCTCAAAGGTGAACGCGCACGTACGCGGGACTTGTCCGTGAAGCGGTTGACTTTTGCACGCCGATGTGTGGACGCGGGGAACAGGAACGCCAGTACACTAACGAAGACCGTGCCTGTCAACGTGTGCCTGCTCGCAGCTTTGTCCATCAAAATGTCAAGGTGAATTGATGCCATCGTAATCTTGACCCCATGGCTGCAGAACCCATTATCGAACTGCACGGTGCGCGCATTTTCCAACGCGAGAACCTTGTACTGAACAATGTGGACCTCACCATTTACAAAGGCGAGTTCATCTACTTGATCGGCCGCACGGGCACAGGAAAGAGCACGCTGATGCGCATACTGTACGGCGACCTCCCCTTGACGGAAGGCGAAGGCCATAGCTGCGGGTTCGACCTACGGAAACTGAAACGCACACAAGTGCCCTACCTCCGACGGAAGATCGGCATCGTCTTCCAGGATTTCCAGTTGCTCACGGACAGGAACGTGAAAGCCAACTTGGAATTCGTGATGAAGGCCACAGGCTGGACGGAAAGCAAGAAGATCGATGCGCGCATCCAAGAGGTATTGGACAAAGTGGGCCTTGGCAACAAGGGTTACAAGTTGCCGCATGAGTTGAGCGGTGGCGAGCAACAACGTGTGAGCATTGCGCGTGCATTGGTGAACGACCCTGAACTCATCCTTGCCGACGAACCGACAGGGAATCTGGACCCCGAGACCACTGGAGAGATCCTTGACCTGATGATCGAGATCAGCCGCAGCGGGCGTGCGGTGCTGATGGCCACGCACGACTACACCCACATGAAGAAATTCGGAAGTCGCGTGGTGAAGTGCGAAGAAGGACGGCTGTTGGAACTGAGTGCCGTCGCAGGGTAAGGTTCAGCCCTCCCGCTCTGTTCGTTGAGGTTGGAGCAGGTCTACGATACGTTGGGCGTTCCGCTCGTTGCTGAATCGCTCTTCGAGGATCACCGCGCGTTTTTCCAACGTGCTACCGTTCGCGGGTCGGGCCATGCAGCCTTGAATGCTCAGGCGCATGGACGCGGGGTCATCGTGGATGTGACAGAGATCTTCCAATCCCGTGCCTTCCACCATGGGTGAGTTGCAGACCACGTGACGACCCATGAACAAGCAGAGCAGCAGTTTCAATTTGATGCCCGTGGCTTGGAACGTCGGTAACACATGGACCTGAGCGGTACGCACCAATTCATGGATACGCTCCGTGGAAATACCCTCCAGCAATTCGGCATTCGGGTGCTTCGCCACTTCCGCCTTCAACTCGCTGCTGGCATCACTACCGGCGATCACCAGCTTCACATTGAGCCCGTTGAACACCTCACGCAACAACCAAAGCGCTGCCTTGTTGTTATCTGCTACTCCGAGCGCTCCATGGTACAAGGCAAAATCACCAAGACCATCGGGCACATCGACCTTTTCGCAGGCGTGGAACGCAGGCACATGCACCACGTTACGGAAGTGCTGGTTGAAGTATGCGGCATCCTTCGGTGAAATGGCGAGCACGGCATCGGCCTCGCTCAGCACCGGCTCATAGCGCTTCAGTTTCGCGGCTTCGCTGTTGAAGTAACTGCGCTTGAAGGGGCTTGATTCGACTTTCGCGAGAGCGCTGTAATAGTCGTGCTCCACGTTGTGCGCACGCACCAAGCGCTTGCGGCCGTGCAAGCGCGGATCGCCCAGGTGGTAACAACTGTGCAGCCCCTCGAACAGGATCGGGTGGTCATCCTTCAGCAACCTGTCAACCAGTTCATCGCTACGGCGGCTCACCACCACATACGGCAAGCTGCTGAGCAACTGCAACTTGCCCATTTGCCGCTTGTAGTACTGCACACTGGTACAGTACCGGTCCAATTCCTTCTGTTTTCCACGACCATACTCGAAGCAGTGCAAATGCACATGAACACCAATGCCGTGCAGTGCCTTCACTTTGTGGAACACATCGATCACACCGCCATAATCAGGCGGCCATGGCACGTCGAGGCTAACGATATGTATGTGTGTTCCGGCCAAAGCCTTCCAGCAACTCTTTCAACTTTTCCTTCTCGGCCCCGCCATCCAACGAAGCGGCGGCGAAAGTAGCGTTCCGTGCAAGTGCCTTCAGGCGTTCGCCATCGGCGATCAAAGCGCGAACGGCAGCGGTGATGACACCGGGATCAGCGGTCGGCAGCACGACCCCGGCATCATACTGACGCACGATACCCGCGACTTCGGGCAAGTCGGTGGCTAGTACGGGTATACCAGCGTTCAAGTAATCGAACAATTTGTTGGGCAGGCTGAAGCGATAGTTGAGGTTGGTGTCCTTGTCGAGCGTCAAGCCCAGATCAGCGTTCCGCGTGTAGTCCATCATGCGCCCATACGGCATGCGATCGAACATGCGCACCCGATCATCAAGTCCATGTTCCATTACCATACGCTCGATCGTTGACCACGCATCGCCGCTCCCGATGATCAGGAGCAAACACTCCGGCAGTTCCTTCATGGCAAGGACAGCTTCCTCCGCACCACGTTGAACATTGATGCCGGCGCCCTGCAGGATGAGGATGAACCTGTCGTTCGGAAGTCCCAATGCGCTTCGCGAAGGCTTCGGACCAAGCTCCCTTTTCATGGGAATGTTGCGAATGACCCTCACTTCAACACCATACCGATCGCGATAAGCCTCCGCAATGCTCCGGTTCACGGTGATCACATTCCGGAGCTTGGGGAAGATCCAACGCTCGATCGCCAACCATGCCTTGCGAACAAGGGGTCGCCCAACCAGTTCAGGGACCTCGGTGTAGAACTCGTGCGTGTCATAGACAAGCACCTTTCCGCGCAGCCATGCTGCCAGTCTGTTGGCCAACAACGTGTCAAGGTCGTTCGCGATCAACAGATCACCGCGCGAGAAGAGGAGGAAGAAGAATAGCCGCAGGTTGTACTCGGCATAGAAAAGTGGCCCCTTGTTGAAGAGCAAGCGCATGCGCCTTGTGCCATACGGGCGATCGAGCGCAGGGCTGCCCGGCAACATGCGGCCCAGCAGCAGCACTTCGTAGCCGAGCTCCTGAAGCACCGTGCACGTGCGGTGCACACGATTGTCGGTGGCCAGATCGTTGGTCACACTCACAATGGCACGTTGATGCGCGGCAGGCATGCGGTCAAAGTAAACGCGGCGGCATCGGTAACCTTGCACTCCCGGTAAATCCGCACAGAACGCATGCACCTCGAAAGGGATATCGATCTCAAGCCCTTCAACACCTTCGGCATTCACGCCAGGGCCGATGCGTTGGGCCGTTTCGGGGATGTATCGACGCTGCGCGAGATGCTAAAGGCCACTGATGGACTCCAGCGTTTGATCCTCGGTGGCGGCAGCAATATTCTGCTGACGCAGGACTTCCATGGCGTTGTGCTGATGAACGGGATATCCGGGATCGAACTGGTGCGCGAAGACGCCGATCATGTTTGGGTGAAAGCTGGAGCAGGTATCGTGTGGCACGACCTGGTGCTCTATTTCGTGCAGCGCGGATGGGGCGGCGTCGAGAACATGTCGCTGATCCCGGGAAAAGTGGGCGCAGCACCCATGCAGAACATAGGGGCATACGGGGTTGAACTGAAGGACGTTTTCCATGAACTGGAGGCACTGCGCGTAGACGACGGAGAGGTCGTACACTTCGACAAGGTCGCCTGTGCGTTCGGATATCGGGAAAGCTTCTTCAAGCGCGCAGGGAAGGACCGGTTCGTGATACTGAACGTCACCCTGCGATTGAGCAAGCATCCGGTCCTGAACACCAGCTATGGCAACATCAAGCAGGAACTGGAAAGGCGCGGTGTCAGCACTCCTAGCCTCGTGGATGTAAGCGAAGCCGTGATCGCCATACGCCAAAGCAAACTGCCGGATCCGGCGGTGATCGGCAACGCGGGGAGCTTCTTCAAGAACCCCGTGGTGTCTGCGGAAGTCGCGCAGCGTATCAGAGCTGAATATGCCGACATGCCTGGTTACCCGACCGGCGATGGTTTGGTGAAATTGGCCGCAGGGTGGTTGATCGAGAAGGCCGGCTGGAAGGGCTACCGCGAAGGGGCATTCGGCGTGCATGCCGCGCAGGCCTTGGTGCTCGTGAACCATGGTGGAGCTGCTGGCAAAGACATCTTTGAACTGAGCACGCACATTCTCGCGGACATCCAGGAGCGCTTCGGTGTGGAACTGGAACGCGAGGTGAACATCCTGTAGGGATTTTTTCTGGCGCGCCGCTGGTGTAAGGCGGCCGCGCATCTTTGCCCACCTTATCAACAGTCCATGCTCCGTTCGCGTGTTTTCCTTGCCGTATTGCTCATTGCATCCTCTTGCCAACTCCGTGCACAGGAGAGGCTCAAGCCGCTCACCTTGTCCGATGCAATATTGAAGGCCGGCACCGATCTGGCACCGCAACGACTACGTGGTCTGCAATGGATACCCGGCACCGGCACCTATTGCCACATCAAGGGCGATACCCTTTGGTCGGGCACCATCGGCAAGAGCGCTGATGCACCCATGGTGAAACTGGCCGACCTGAATGCAGGTCTGGCGGAGGATGCGCAATTGAAGCGGTTCCCGGGTGTGGTCTGGGAAGGCAGCACGCAATTCAGCTTCATGCACAACGATCGCGTGTTCGTGTGGGATCGCAAAAGCAGCAAGCTCAGCGAGCGCTTGCGCATGCTGCCGGAAGCCGCGAACCAGGACACCGATGAGAAGCAACACCAAGTTGCCTATACCGTCGGCCAGAACCTCTACATCGCACAGCCGGGACAGAAAGAGAACATTGCTGTTACAGCCGACACGGTGGACGGGGTCGTGAATGGGCAAAGTGTTCACCGCCAGGAATACGGCATTACGAAAGGGACGTTCTGGAGTCCGAGCGGGGATCTGCTCGCATTCTATCGCATGGACGAAAGCATGGTGACGCCATACTACGTGGAAGACATCAGCACCAAGCCGAGCACGTTCAACAAACTGCGCTATCCGATGGCCGGACAAACGAGCCATCACGTAACACTCGGGGTGTTCGATGTGCGCACACGCAAGACCACCTTCTTGGTAACCGGCGAGCCCCGGGATCAGTACCTCACCAACATCGCTTGGGACCACAGTGGGCAATTCGTGTATATCACACACCTGAACAGGGCTACCGATCACCTTCGTCTGGTGCAGTACGATGTGAAAACCGGTGCGCCGGTGAAGACACTTCTGGAGGAGAAAAACGACAAGTGGCTGGAGCCGCTGCATCCCGCGCACATCCTCGAAAAGAAAGGAGGGCAATACATCTGGTGGAGCGTGCGCGATGGCTGGCAGCACCTCTACCTGTATGACCTCAAGAACGGCCTCTTGCGCCAGTTGACCAAGGGTGCTTGGGCGGTGACGGACCTTCTCGGCACCGATGAGAAAGAGGAATACGTGTACATCCAAGGCACTGCCGAAGATGGACCCGGCACCGCGCTAGGCGACATGGGTAGCTGCGAACTGCATCTCTTTAAGGTAGAACTGTCGACCGGAAAAACCGAACGCATCACCCAGGAAGCCGGCACCCATTTGTGCCAAGTGGACGACGGCCGCGTGATCGACCAGTGGAGCAGCACCAGCGTTTCGAGCAGGACCCAACTTGTAGATGCGCGCAGCGGGCAGGTTTTGAAGATCCTGTTGGACAGCAGGAACCCCTACGCTGGATTTTCCATCGGGGCAACGGAACTGTTCACCATACCCGGCGCCAACGGCGATCGCTTGAACGCTCGGTTGATCAAGCCAAGCGGCTTCGACCCAGCGAAGAAATACCCTGTGATCGTTTACGTATACAATGGACCGCACGTGCAACTGGTCAGCAACTCGTTCCTCGGTGGAGCTTCGCCCTGGATGCTGCATGCCGCCAACCGAGGATATCTGGTGTTCACTGTGGATGGACATGGCAGCGAACATCGCGGTCTGGCGTTCGAACAGATGGTCCATCGCCGCTTAGGGGCTGTGGAAGTCGATGACCAAGTCGCGGGTGCCGAGTACTTAAAGACGCTTCCATACGTGGACGGCGAACGCATGGCGATACACGGCTGGAGCTATGGTGGTTTCATGACAACAAGCTTGATGCTGAAGAAGCCCGGCCTGTTCAAAGTGGGGGTCGCTGGCGGCCCGGTAATGGATTGGGGGATGTACGAAGTGATGTATACCGAGCGGTACATGGACACACCAGCGGAAAATCCGGAGGGTTACGCGACGAGCATGCTCACGGACAAAGCCGATCAGCTCAAGGGCGACTTGCTCTTGATACATGGAACCATGGACGATACGGTGCTCCGCGAGCACAGCCTGACCTTCGTGAAAAACTGCGTGGATAAGGGTGTCCAGGTGGACTACTTCGAGTATCCCGGACATGCCCACAACGTGCGCGGTAAGGACCGCCTGCACCTAATGACCAAGGTGCTGGACCATATTGATGCGGGCCTGGGTATGAAGAAGTGACCAATACGACGCTGAGGCTTTCCCAGCCCGACCGATTTCTTTGCCACCAACGGGGACCAGCAGCCCCTTCCTTTGCGAACAACCAGATAACCGATCATTCCATGATGAAACTCGTTACGCTTTTCGCTTTGGCACCGTTGGCGGTTGCCGCGCAAGTCACCCACCAGGTTGAAGTTGGCGGGTCATTGCTCGACCCCAACAACCTCCCCTACTACGATCAACAGTTCATTACGATCAACATCGGCGACATCGTGCAGTGGAACTGTATCAGTGGTTCGCATAACGTGTATGCCCAGTTGGACATGTTCCCTGACAATCCGGATGGGTTCAGCAATAGCGGCATCACCGTGAATTCACCTTGGACCTTCTCGCACACCTTCAATGCCGCAGGCGTTTGGGATTACCACTGCACCGGCGAGTTCAATGGGGCCTTCCACTCCACCACCCAATTCGGTACGATCACCGTTTTGGACCCGAACAGTGTTGCACCCGTGGCAGGTAGCAAGGCCATTTCATTGTACCCGGTGCCCGCGGACGAGAAAGTGATGCTTTCGCTGAAGGGTTGCACCGGCGTGGTATCCGTCGACATCCTAGGCGCCGACGGCCGACTGCTCCGCACCCAGGCGGTTCAGGACAATCGGGTGAACACCGTGAACCTCGTTGGCCTGCCTTCGGGACAGTACTACTTGGTGATGGACCGCGGTCGTCGCGCTGTCATCAAGCCGTTCGTGAAACTGTGATCACTGCGCCGTGCGCACCAGTGCAACGGAACTCTTGGTTCCGTCCGAAGAGGTGAGAACGGCGCGATAGCTCCCGGGCGCCAGATCGCCCAACGGTACGTCGAAGGCCTGCTTGCCCTGTGCGAGCGGGCCTTCGTGCAATAGGTACATGGTGCGACCCATAGCGTCAACCAATTCCAACCTCGCCCTTCCTGCGGTGCGGCTCTCCACCCAAACACGCGCATCTCCTTCCGACGGCACAGGAAAAGCGAAGAGCTGGGCGGTAGGTGCAGCTCTTTCAACTAAGGCCAAGTTGTTGTTGTACGGTATGGCAAGGGTGGCCACCGTACCGATGCTCAACTTGGTGAGGTCGCTCCACATGCTTTGGGTGAGGTACTGCAGCAGGTCGGTCGGTGTGTGATAGTGCGGGTTGCCGTCGTTATCGAAATCCTCGATGACAAGGATGGCGCCGTAACCTTCGGTCCAGAAACTGGCGTGATCGCTATACGTGGCGCCCGGGTTATTGATGGCCAAGTTGATGTTGAGGCCGTAATCAGTATTGACCGCAAGCGCCGTGTCCTTGATGGCAAGGCTGTTCGCGACCGGTCGCGTGTGGATGCGTGCAAGTCCGTCGCCGTTGCCATCATAAGCAATGGCATCCATATTCACCACGGCATGGATCGTATCGTCGTTGGCGGCGGAAACCCCAGCGTAGAAGAGGCTGCCGATCTTCCCTTGTTCCTCCTCATCCCATAGAGCGAATACGATGGTGTGTTCGAAGGTGTACGGTGCAAGGATCCGTGCAGCTTCAAGCACACTACACGTTCCGCTGCCATCGTCATCGGCAGCCGGTGCAGCGGCTATGCCGCCGGGCATGGCATCGTAGTGGCCGCAAATGATCACCCTGCTATCGGGATGGAGCGCACCGGTTTTTTCGGCAAGCACATTGAACCCGGTTGCGCTGAACGATTGCGTTGTCGGCGCATAACCGAATTCGGTGAGCTTCTGCTGCAGCCATGCTTGGGCAACAGCATTACCAGCGTTCAACTTGTGGCGGCTTACGATCATCTCGGGTCCGTTGCCCACATCCACGGTCGTTTCGCCGCTGAGTTGACTGACATAGCTGACCAAACTGTCGGTGCTCACTGCGTCAAGGACGATCTGTATGACCGGGTTCTGGGCGGATGTTGACCCGACCGCCATGATCACCATGAAGAGCAAGATGTGTTTCATGCCGCCAAGATCGCGCAATGGAATGCACCCTCAAACGGACAGACCTCAGTAGCTCATCGTCATGCCCACGCCCAAGCCCATGTCACTATCGTAGTGCGCCCTTATCGCCCACGTCTTGTCCAGCACATAGCGCAGGCCGGCCATGTACTCCAGATCGGTGTTGTACATCAGGTCCATCCGCATCCGGGGCGTTAGCGGGATGTCCTCACGCATCAGTTGTGACCGCAGTTGGCCATCGGTGTCGATGCGCACGTCAAGGACCAGGAGCATCGGCAGGGTGTACTGGAATCCGATATGCCCCACGCTCCGGCTGTTCTTGGTATTGGTCTGCCCGAAGAGGTTATCCTCCGGATCGTTGCCGCCGTGTCCTTCGCGTGTGCGCCAGTCCAGGCCCACGTTCACGAACAGCCATTGCATCTTGCCGAAGTAGCGACCGAAGTGGGTCTCCACTTCCTGGCCGTGTTCCTCCATGTAGCCCAAGCGCCATTCGCTCTGCAGGTTCCAGCGCTTGTTCATGTACATGGCCTCGCCGTCGTTGCCGTTCGTGGCGAAGTCGTTCTGTACCATGAAGTGCCATTCCTTGTCGTCGCGGGAGAACAGGCGCGCGGCTTTCTTCACATCGGGCAGTTGCGGGTTCGGCGCCGGTCCCTTCGTAAGTGAACACACGGCCCATGCCGCTCATCATGTGGTAGAGGATGTGGCAGTGGAAGAACCAGTCGCCCGTTTCGGTGGCGGCGAACTCGATGGTGTCCGTCTCCATGGGCATGATGTCGAGCACGTTCTTCAGCGGCGAGTGGTCTCCCTGACCGTTCACCACCCGGAAGAAGTGGCCGTGCAGGTGCATCGGGTGCCGCATCATGCTGTTGTTGTAGAGGATGATGCGCACGTTCTCGCCCTTGCGGATCAGGATGCGGTCCGTCTCCGAAACGGTCTTGTTGTCGATGGCCCAGAGGTAGCGGTTCATGTTGCCGGTGAGCTCGAAGCGCATCTCCTTTACGGGCCCGGGCGGCAGCGCGGTGCTGGTGGGTGAACGCAACATGGCGTAGTTGAGCGTGACGATGTTGGACAGCGCATTGCTGTTGTATTCGTCACCACCATGGGAATGTCCTGCACCTTCAACGGGTGTCGCTTTCGCGCCGGTGATCTCGGGTACATCACCACGTTCATGTCCATCTGCTGGAGGCTCATGTTCATGCCCATGTCATCGAGGTCGCCGTTCATCTTCATCATGTCGTTCATCATCTCCATACCGGCGAAGTACTTCAGCGGCTGGAGCGGTGCGGCGAGCTGCCGGATGCCGCTGCCGAGCCACAGGGAGGTGGAGCGTACCCGATCCTCGCTGGTGGCCACCAGTTCATAGGCCGTGCTGTCCGCCGGTATGGTCACGATGATGTCGTAGGTCTCGGCGATGCCCATGATGAAGCGGTCGACCTCCACCGGTTCCACATCGATGCCGTCGCTGGCCACCACGGTCATCTTCCCACCGGCATAAGTGATCCAGAAGTAGCTGCTCGCCCCGCCGTTGATCAGCCGCACGCGCACACGCTCACCGGCCTTGAACCGCGGCGCTTCGTCCACGGGTTTGCCGTTGGCGAAAAGGAGGTCGTAGTAGACATCGCTCACGTCCATGGCGTTCATGCGCTTCCACTCGTTGGTGAGCTTCACGCCGAGCGCACCGTCCTTGATGGCATCGCTGTAGCTCTGCACGGTGCCCGGCCGGATCCGGTGCTTTTGATGGCGCTCCAATCGTTCGCGCTGTGCAGGCGGCGGTGCACCTCGAAGGGCTTCATGTCCGTCCACTCGCTCAGGATAAGCACTTGCTCGGGCATGGGCTCCACATTCCGCTTGTGGATGATGAGCGCGCCGTGCATGCCGTTCTGCTCTTGCAACTTGGTGTGCGAGTGGTACCAGTAGGTGCCGCTCTGCAAAAGGGGGAACTTGTACACCTGTGTTTCACCGGCCTTTATAGGGGCCGTGGTCAGGTAGGGTACGCCGTCCAGCTGATACGGCAGGATGATGCCGTGCCAGTGCAAGGAGGTCTCCTCCTTTTCCATGGCGTTGTGCACCACGATCTCTGCCGTATCGCCTTCGGTGAAGGTGAGGGTGGGCATGGGCATCTGCCCGTTCACCGTGAAGGCCTTGCGCGCCTTGCCCGTGTAGTTGACGATGGTATCCCGGATGGTGAGGTCATAGCGGTTAGTGCGCGGAGTGAAGTCGCCGCTCGGCACCGAGGTGCCCAATGCGCGTGTACCATATCCGTCCTGCGCAGTGGCCAAGTCTCCGCTCAGCAGGAAGATCAACAGGGCGATCAACTGGATCGCGATGCGGAGGAAGCGAAGCAGGTCCATGGGGCGTGATCGCGGGCATTACTTCGTGATGGTCTCCTTCAAGCTGCCACAGGTGAGCATCATCGAACCATAGAACGGGTTCTTGATGCCTTTCTCCTGGCTCAGCCAGTCCGCGCCGCCCTCGTACATGGGGCAGTGGTCGTAATAGACCGGCTCCGGGCGCGGCGCGACCTTCACCAGCGCGAGGATGGGTGCTGAAAGTTCGGCGAAGGCCTTGCGCTGCGCCTCGATATCCGTCTTCGAAGCGATGCCCGCGCTGATGTTCGCGAGCGGCTCCATCACTTGCATCCAAACACCATGTAGCTCGGGTCCCATGCGTTCCATCTTCACGGCCTTCACGGCAGCGGACAATTCGGAAGCATGGGCCGCAGCCTTCTTCGCATCCGAAGCCACGAGCGCGTCCTTCAGAGCGAAATAGGCGGTGAAGAGACCATTGAACTGATCGGACTTTGGGTTCGCCGGTACTTGCGCCGCAAGCGTATCGGGGGAAGTGCTGCCATGTTGCGCATGGTCCGTGCCCATGCCTTCATGCCCGGCATGTTCGACCGGAGTCGTGGTCAACGGCGCCTTCTTGAACGTGCGCACGTATTGGCAGCAACCGGGCAGCGCGGCATAGGCGGCATCGGGAGCGAGGTAGCGTTCGCTGTCATAACCCGCGTAGGCGATGCGTTGCAGCACGGCATCCATGCTGGTGCGTGTGCTGTCGAAGGTGATGCGCGCGGTCTTGGCGTCCACATCCCAATCAGCTTCCGCTTCGCCCTTCACGTAGGCGACCTTCTCGATGGTCTTCTCGCACATGCCGCAATTACCGGTGATGCGCACGATGGTGCTCTGCGCGTTCTTGATCTGCGCGCTGCAACTGCTGAAGAACAGCAGCGCTGGTAGCGCGATGAGGGAGAGGAGGGTTTTCATGATCGTTGGAGGTATAGGTCGTTCGGTCAATTGTCGAGCCGGGCCCAACGGAGGCGCAGGCTGTTGCTCACCACGCTCACGCTGCTGAAGGCCATGGCCGCACCGGCGATCATGGGGTTCAGCAGGAAGCCGTTGATGGGATACAGGATACCGGCCGCGATCGGGATGCCCAACACATTGTAGATGAATGCCCAGAAGAGGTTCTGGCGGATGAGGTTGACGGTCTTGCGCGAGAGCGTGATCGCGCGTGGGATGGCGTTGAGGTCGGTACTGATGAGTGTCATGCGCGCCACGTCCATGGCGATGTCGCTGCCTTGGCCCATGGCGATGCTCACGTCCGCCTTGGCGAGCGCTTCGCTGTCGTTGATGCCGTCGCCCACCATGGCCACCACATGGCCTTGTTGCTGCAGGGCGGTAACGAAAGCGGCCTTGTCTGAGGGCAGCACTTCGCTGCGGAAGTCATCGATGCCCACTGCCTTTGCCACCGCCTGAGCGGTGCGCCGCGAATCGCCGGTCTGCATGAAGACCTTCACACCGGCCTCTTTCAGCCGGGCGATGGCCTGAATCGCGCTGGGCTTGATGCGGTCTGCGATGGCCACGGCGGCACGCACTTCTTTCGCATCGGCGAACCAGATCACGGTGTGCGCGGCTTCCTGCCAGGTCCGCTCCCGTTCGCGGTAGGCACCCTCGACAACGATGCCGTTCTCTTCGAGCAAGCGCTCGTTGCCGACGTACCAGATGGTTCCGTTCACCGTGGCTTTCACGCCCTTGCCGGTGAGGCTTTCGAAGCCGGTTACCTCTGGTGCTTGATGAATGCCGATGGTGTGCAGGTGGCGTGTCACCGCTTCCGCCAAGGGGATGCTCCGATCGGGACTCGATGGCGAGCAGCGCTGCGGCGGCTTCCTGGTCGTCGAGGCCTACGGCCTCCACCACATCCGGCTTGCCTTCGGTGATGGTGCCGGTCTTGTCCAGCACGATGGCGGTGATCTTGCGTGCGCGCTCCAGGCTTTCGGCGTCCTTGATGAGGATCCCGTTCTCGGCGCCCTTGCCCATGCCGGCCATGATGGCGGTGGGCGTGGCAAGACCCAGTGCGCACGGGCAGGCGATCACCAGCACGGTGACCATGGCCAACAGTCCTTGGGTGAACGCATGCTCGCCTCCGAAGACCCACCACACGATGGCGCTGAGAAGCGCGATGCCGATGACGATGGGCACGAAGACGCCCGCGATCTTGTCCACGAGCTTCTGCACGGGCGCCTTGCTGCCCTGTGCGTCCTGCACGGTGCGCACGATCTGCGCCAGCAATGTGGCGGCACCGACCTTGCGGGCCTTCATGCGCAAGCTGCCCTTCTGGTTGATGGTGCCGGCCAGCACCTGCGCGCCCACGAGCTTCGCCACGGGCACCGGCTCACCGCTGAGCATGCTTTCGTCCACGTAGCTCTCGCCGCCGATCACCTCCCCGTCCACCGCTATGCTCTCGCCCGGACGCACCACCAGGATGTCGTCCACGTTGACATCGGCGATGGGCACTTCACTGGTCTGACCGTTGCTCCCTTCGCGCAGCACGGTGCTGGGGCGCAGGCCCATCAGTTTCTTGATGGCGCTGCTGGTCCCGGCCTTGGCGCGTTCCTCCAGGAACTTGCCGAGCAGGATGAAGGTGATGACCACCGCCGCCGCCTCGAAGTAGACGTGGGGCATCAGCCCGCGGCTGGTCCAGAACGAAGGGTAGGTGGTGTTGAAGACGCTGAAAACATAGGCCACGCCCGTGCTCAGGGCGACCAGCGTGTCCATGTTGGCGCTGCGGTGTTTCGCCTGCTTCCATGCGTTGATGAAGAAGGAGCGGCCGAAGACGAGCACCACCGGTGTGCTCAAGGCCCACATCACGAAGTTGGCCCACGGCTCGTGCATGACGAACATGCCGATGACCACCAGCGGTGTGCTCAGTGCGATGGAGGCCCACAGGCGTTGCTTCAGCGAGGTCATGCGTGCGCGCTGGATCGCCTCCAGGTCGGCGGTCGCCTCGCGCTCTTCGCTGATGAGCAGGTCGTAGCCGATGCTCTGCACCACCGCGCGCATGCGGCGTTCATCGATCACACCGGGTACATACTCCACCTGCACGGTGTTGGTGGCCAGGTTCACGGCGGCGTTCATCACACCGGGCTGGGCAAGCAGCATGCTCTCCACGCTGCTCACGCAGCTCGCGCAGGTCATGCCGGTCACGGGAAAAGTGCGCCTCAGGGTGGGTACATCGTACCCGTTGTCGCGGATGGCCTTCACCACATCGCGCACGGCCTCCACGGGCGTGGTGCTCTCGATCACCGCGCTGCGGTTGTCCAGCTCCACATGGTGGGCGGTCACCGATGGAACGGTGGCCAGGGCCTTGTCCACGATCAGCGCGCAGTGCTCGCTGTCCATGTTCTCCACGGGCAGCACCAGAGTGCTTGTCTCGGCAGTCATGGCCATTGGTGTTTATGCGGCTTGTGCGATAAGGCCGTAGCCAGCGGGTTTGAGGGCGTTCAGCAGATCATCGATCGATAACGTGCCCTTCACCACTTCGATCTCGGCCGTCTTCTCCACATGGTCCACGCGCGCACTTATCACGCCGGGCAGCTTGTTCAGGATGGTGCCCACGCTTTTCGCGCAACCGGCGCAGGTGACACCGGTGGTGGTGAAGCGGTGCGCTTCGGTGGCCACGTTGTAGCCTGCTTTGCGTATGGCGGCCACCGCCTCGCGCACTGCGGTAGCCGGTGCGGTGCTGGTCAGGTGGGCCATATGTGCGTTCAGGTCCACTTCGGCGCCGGCGATAGCGGGTACCGTGCGGATGGCTTTCTCAACGCGCAGCGCGCAATGCGGGCTGTTCACGTCGAGCAGCGGAAGGGTGATGTTCGTGTTGTCCATGGTCGTTCGTTCTTGACGGTACAAAGCACCGGCGACAAAGGACCGTAGGCGTTACATCCTGACCGGAAGAGTTTACATCGGGCCCACCCTGTCCAATGGGGTACGCGCCAAGCCTAGTTGCTTGAAAGCGGTCGGCGTCATGCCGGTGAGCTTCTTGAACTGTGCGCTCAAGTGGGCAACACTGCTGAAGCCCGTGCGGTCCGCGATCTCGCTCAGTGTGAGCTCATCGTACTTGATCAGCTCCTTCACGCGCTCAAGGCGCTGCAAGAGGAAGAACTGCTCGATGGTGATGCCTTCCACCTGCGTGAAGAGCGCTGTGAGACCAGAGTATTCCTTGTGCAGTAACGCACTGAGATGATCGCCCAGTTTCACCCGGCCCTGCATATCGCCATCGTGGTGCACCAGCTTCACGATCGCCGCCTTGATGCGGGCGATGGTCACGGCGTCGCGATCATCCACCAGTTCGAAGCCTTCCACCCGCAACGCGCCGCGTAAGGCATCCAGCTCGTCGGTCAAAGGTTCGCGGAGCAGTTCCACCTCTCCGAGTTCGATGCGCTTCACCGGCAAGTGCTGCCCATCGAACACACGCGCCACGGCCGACTTGCACCGGTCGCAGACCATGTTGCGGATGGTAAGTAAGGGACCCATGCACCGCACTCACCTCTTCGTGAAACGCGCTGTCCGTTGTTGGCCGTTCGCATCGGTAATACGCAGCAGATACGGCGCTGGCGCAAGCGCACGAACATCCAGTTGCGAAGCACTAAGAGCAACCGAGAGATGCACACGACCGTGCAGGTCGACAACCTCTGCCAAGCCTACTATGATGCCTTCAATGAACAAGTGGTCGCTGACCGGATCCGGGAAAATGCGCATGGCCTCCGGAGTGAATGCTTGCACGCCAACATCGTTGGTAAGTGTTGCCTTTCTGTAGCGCACCTGACCCGTAGCCAGTTCGCTCCAAACAATGTGGAAGGCTCCGTCAGCATATGCGATGTCAGGCGTCTTCTGGGCACCCGTGGCATCAAGGTTCACCGTATCCGGTGCGCTCAGCCCAATGGGACCGGTAACGCTCCAACTGAAGAGTATCTCGTGCTGTCCACCCATGCTCTGCTGCCATACTATTCCAAGCGTATCACCGCTTCCTGCTATCCTTGGGAAGTTCTGTTGCAACATCTGCATCTGGCCGGGGTGCACGTTCCACTGAGCACCCAGCGATAGGTCAGACGCAAGAGCATTACCGACGTACACCTTCGTGCCGTTGTTCGCACCGCTCATCCACACATAGCGCAAGGAGTCGCCATCGAGGTAGCCATCGGGGCCACTGCTCGGGCAAGAGTTCAGCGGCCACCCTGTAGTATCGATCTCGGTTCCAACCGGGAATGTGGCGCCGCCATCACCGGACGATGCGCCCCACATGACCCGGATATTCGGACCGGCGTTGCGGTACAGAGCGACCACGTTGCTGCCTTGCACCACCACTTGGTTGGGACAGCAATCGCATACATCGCCGGGTGCGAACGGGGTGCTCACCTGCACAGGAGACATGAAGCCGCCTCCCATCATATGTGATACCACTTGGCGGGCACCGAAGTAGCCGCTGTCGAACTGCATGTACTGCACCAATGGGGCATCAGGGTCATCGAGCGCAATAGAGGGGAAGCGCGAGACAAGCCCGTCATACGGCTCCACCCGCAGTGTGTCACCCCACGTGTAGCCACCGTCGTCCGAGCGCCGCACATAAACGGGTTTGCTTTCCTCGGGAGTGCCTTTCATCACCACCCACACTGTGTTGCCCGCGGCAGCAATACTGCTGCCCATCCAGTCGGCCACCGCAGGCACGCAACCGGGCGCACTCACCTCCACCGGGGAAAGAAAAGCGGCACCGTTGCCCACCGCAACATGATTGCTGTTGGGTGAATAGTCGCCCCACAACACCACGGGGTTGCCATCGCCATTGATGGCAATGCGCGGCCTTAGCGCACCCTCACCAGCGGCATTGCAATCGAGCGGGGCTGTCCATGAGACGGCGGTTGTTTGTGCAGTGCCTTGCACCGCGGCGAGCAGTGCGAGCATACCAACGGCGTAAAACTTCATGTTGTGTTGCGGTTCAGCAGTGTTACTGTCTCCATGAAGGTGCAACATCGGAGCAGGCTCTCCGCCTGCTCCGACCATCACTCCTGATCACTTCTTCTCGAAGCGCGTAGTACCCAGCGCACCCGTTGCATTGGTCAATTGCAGCACGAACATGCCGGGTTGTAGCAGCGACACGTCCAGCTTGCCTGCCACGAGTTGCACATTCATCACTTCACGACCTTGCAGGTCGAGGATGCGGGCGTTGGTCCAATCGGCCTTATCGAAGTTGAGGATATCGACAACAGGGTTCGGGTGAATGACCACATCCGTTGAGTTCACCTCATTGATGCCAACACCCGCAACGAGCGCTGCTTCTATGGCGGCGAGGATATCGGGGTTATCACTGTCGCTATGACCTTGTTCGCTGTAGAACACATCGTGCGCCGCACCACCTACCACCGCGATGGTCGGCATGCCCATACCACCGTAGTGCGTTGTTTGTGCGCTCATGCCTGCGAACACGGTGTGCGTGAACCCGTTGGTGTTCTTCCAGTCGTTCATCTGGGTGCAATTGATACCGTTGGTGAAGCCAATGCTGTACAGCTTCACACGGCTTGGGTCACTCACGTTGGGCAGCACATTGTTCTTGAGACTATTGCCGGCGGTAACGCAGGGTTGGCAGCCCATCATTACCAGTTCGATGATCACCACATCACCGGCCTCGAGTTCGGTAAAGAGGTTATGGCTCACGCCATCGCAATCGTTGGCGGTGAAATCCAGTGCAGTGGTTTGCGCGGTTGCCGAAGCAAGGCACGCAGATGCGAGAATAACGGAGAAGAGCTTTTTCATGTGAACGTTGTTTTGGTTTCCAGTTGTGATGTGAAGTGAAAGGCAGTATCGAAAATCTTGTGTCCGTGGTTCAAGGTTGGACGATCAGCGTGGTTGCCAGCGGCACGTGGCCGCGGGCGGTGATGCGCAGGACATAGTGCCCCGGGGCGACCACCGGCAACACGATGGAACCGCGACCATCACTGAAAACGGTTTGTTCCAAAAGCACCGTGCGACCCAAGGCATCAGCCAGCGCAACCGTGCACCGGCCCTCGAGCCCTTCGGCTTGCAGTCGAAGCGGGCCATCGGCGTACGGTTGCGGCCAAACGGTCAAGCCGACCTGATCGGTCATCAGTTCGCCAACGGCATTGGGATCGATCACGAGGAATTGCCCCATCATACCCTCGTCCTCGTGCATGAGCAGATGGCAGTGGTACATGTACGGCATATCCGGATCGGCGAAATCATCGAAGCGCGTGATCACACGCGCGCTGCCCATGGCAGGCACGAAGACCACATCCTTCCACCCGCTTTCCCAAGGCTCCGGCGGCAAGCCGTTGCGATCGAGGATATTGAACTGGATGTCGTGGATGTGGATCGGGTGGCCCACCATTGTGTTATTGATGAACTCCCAGATCTCGGTGCTGCCCAATTGCACAACTTCGTTGATCACATCCATGTCCATCAGCGCGCCATTGATCTCGAAAGGGCCTTCGATCATTTGCATGGCCCCCATGCTTTCCGGTTCAATGTTGAACGGACGCGTTACATCCACATCGGCCGTGTTGAATGCATTGGTGGGCACGAGTGCTGTGGGCACAACGAGTGTGCCATCACCAGTGGGCGCTCCAACGGCGAAGGTGACCAGTGCGAAGTCCGCACCGTTCAGTGCGTTCAGGTCATATCCATCGAGCGTTGCCATACCGTTGCCGACCTGCGCGGCGCCAATGATGTCGTCGGGCAACTCGCTCCCGTAACTCATCAACTGGAACGACTGTCCTTGCTGCCCTCCAAGGTCCACAAGCAGTTCAGCCCGTTCCCCGGGCATCAACTGTAGGCGGTTCAAGGTGACAGGTGCAGCCAGCAACCCACCATCCGTGCCAATGACATGGAACTGAAGTGCGTTACTGAAACCCAACAAGAAGGTGCGCTCACTGGAACCGTTCAAGCAGCGCAAGCGCACCACTTGGGCGGGCAATTCCTTCCACGCATTGCGCACACCATTGGCCAGCACTACGCTGTCCAAGCCGGTGTGCAACGCGACTTGGCCGCTAACGATCGCCTTCGTTTGAAGGATCAACGGTATGTCATCGACCCCGTATGTCCTGGGCAAGTCGAGGGCCGCCTCCTGCGCATCGCGAACGATGATCATACCGGCGGCACCTAAACTCACCTGGTAGTCGGTAAGGCCATGGCCGTGCGGGTGGTACCAGAATGTTGAAGCGCGATCCATCACCGTGAACGATGGCGACCATGTTGTGTTGGGCAGGATCACCGAATGCGGCCCACCGTCGTTCGCGGGGCTCACATGCAGGCCATGCCAATGCGTGGTGGTCAGGTCGGGCAGCGTATTGGTGACGTTCAAAGTGATGGGTTCGCCCTGCTGGAGGATCAAGGTGGGGCCGAGCAGATCGCCATTATAGCCGTACGTGGCCACCACCTCGCCGGGATGGAACTCCTGCGTGCCTTCTTGCAGCGCCAGTTGGATCAATGGACCGGTTAACGTATCGGGAATGGGGAGCGGCGTCTGCGCTTGGGCCCAAATGCACCCGATGATGAGCGATGTACAAACTGAGGCACGGGTCATAATGGTTCAATTTTTTCGGATATAGGCATGGGAACATGGACCACCATAGAGCACGCGCATCTTCTCCGGCTTGTCTTCGAAGAATGTATCGGCCACGAGGCGTACCGCAGGATTGGAATCGTTGCCGTGGATCGTAACATCGGGAACATGGTAGTCCATAAGGATCAGTATTGCACCGCTTGACAGGCGCGGATAAACGTGCTTCAGTGAATGTACAAGCAACTCGGCATGCTGGTATACCCCGCCCCCGGTCCCGAGATCGATGTGCGCGAACGCAATGGATGCGGGGAGCTGTGCGGGCAGCAGCGCAAAGAGGTCGCCCTCGTGCACGATCGGCATCGGCAGCCCGCAATCCTTCATGCGCTGCTCGAACTGGCTACGGATGTTTCTGGTACTGCCCAACTCCATATCGAACCGATCGTACACCAAGAACCTGCGCTCAGGCGCCAGCCGATGCAGAAGACTTCCGAAGACCGCTGAGGTGCTGCCGCTGTAACAACCCAATTCCACGAAGTCGCCCTGTACATCGCGATCGATCAGATCGGTAATGAGCAATTCGAAGTTCCCGATCTGCTCCAAGCTCACCATATCCTCGCGGTGGTTGAAGCGTTTCTTGATATCGACGGGCGAACGGAGCTTGGCGAGCAACTTGTTCATATAGCTCACCCATGGCGACATCACCCATCGAGCGGTACCGGGCAAATTGTTCAAACCGAATTCGGGATCCTTTGACATGACAACAACCGGGGTTTATTGGAAAACGACACAGCCCGATGCCGGGAAGCATCGGGCGCACTCTACTGGGGATCTCAGATCCTCAGGCTTCCAATAAAAACGAGGTCGGTCGATCGCGCCTTAGGCGGCCCTCGATCAACGAAGTGCCCAGTGGTGGGCAACGGGCCGAGCGCCGGAACAACACAAACGGCAGGGGTCCACGCCAATTCCGGCACCGACGGAACGGGCACGGTTTTATCCGGATTGAAGAGCAGTTGATCCACCGAAGCGCTCATGAACACGCAGCAATTCGGCGTGATACAGGGGCGGTCACCGGCAGGGACATCGGTGCCAGGACAGTTGACCGGTGTGAACCAAGACGTAACGCTCCGGCCGCTGCTCAGGCAATCCATGCGATACAGCACAGGCATCAACGCGCTCCACGCAACCAACGCAATAAGTCCCATCGCAAAGCTGCGACGCACTCGTTCAACGCGGTTAAGGGACATGGTGCGCCAAACGTAAGGCCATCCATTGGCGCGCCGACGCGACCAAAGCCGTTGATCCTTGCAAGGCAAAGGCATGGCTCGCAACATCCCGGTTTGGGGTCTATCTACCCCGTTAGTACGTGCGCTGATCAGGGTCCAGTCACGTGCAAGTGAGTGGGACGGTAGCTATCTGAACTTCCCGAATAAGGTGGCTTGGTTCTCGTTGCCTTGGTAGAAGAAAACCAACCAACCCGTGCACCATGCATAAGGAACACAACGACTGCATTCAGGCCTGCCAGACCTGTGCCAACGAATGCGAACACTGCGCCACCGCCTGCTTGAGCGAAGCCGACGTGAAGATGATGGCCGATTGCATCCAGTTGGACCGCTATTGCGCCGACCTGTGCCGCATGGCCGCCGCCTTCATGGCGCGCGCTGATGACAAGATCGGCGACAGCATCGCCCACCGCCTCTGCGCCCTCTGTGCCGAGGTGTGCGACCAATGCGCCAAGGAGTGCCGCAAGCACAACAACGAGCATTGCAAACGTTGCGCTGAAGCCTGCGAGGCTTGCGCCAAAGCGTGCCGCGAAATGGGCGTTGCTGAAATGGCCCACAACTGAACCGACCATGCCTCGCGCTCCTGTCCATTGATGGGAGCGCATGGGCAGGTATTACACGAACAATGCAACCCCAACGAACCATGAAGACCTTTTCAACCTCAATGCTGGGTGCCTCGCTAACGCTCGCGCTCATCACCATGAACCCATGGACATCGCGCGCTCTGGCGCAACATGACCATCCACACACGGCTACCACTGCGATGCCACAAGATCCGGTGTACAGTTGCCCCATGCACCCGGAGGTGACGGGCAAAAAGGGCGACCTGTGCAGCAAATGCAAAATGGCCCTGGTGGCGCCCAAGGATGCGGCCGTTGTGGGCATGGGTATGCACTGTTGTCCGATGCACCCGGAGGCGATGGGTGCCAAGGATGCCAAGTGCCCGCATTGCGGCATGGCCATGACCAAGGCCATGTACTGCTGCCCCATGCACCCGGAGACAATGGGCGCCAAGGACGCCAAGTGCGCGCATTGTGGAATGGCGATGACCCAGCACGCAACGCTTCATGCCTGCCCCATGCACCCGACCGTGACGGGCAAGAAAGGTGACAAATGCACCAAATGCGGTATGGCCATGACCGAGGTGAAAGCACCGGCGACCGCGACGCACGCTTGCACCATGCACCCGGAAGTGACGGGCAAGGCAGGCGACAAGTGCAGCAAATGCAGCATGGCGCTTACACCGGTGAAGGCCAAGTGAGGGCGGAGCTGAACGGCTGAACACAAAACGTGGACGCCGCAATCCATCACGATCGTGGTGGCTTGCGGCGTCCCAACCCAGACCCTGTGTTCTTCTCATCGGACATTGTATCCGCATTCCTACGGAGGGTCCTATCCACGTGCAAGGTCCTCGCTGTCCCGGATGACATTGGTCCGGTGCTCACAGCCTGAGTATCCGCACAGCCCCGCGCAACACCAAGGCGAACACCACGGTGCCTACGACAAGATCAGGCCAATGGGTGCCGGTAAGCGCAACGAGCCCTGCTGCCACCATCACGCCCACGTTCACTTTCGCATCGGTGCTGGTGAAGATCCAGGAGGCTTGCATGTGCGCTTCGCCACCCTTTGCCTTGCGCAGCAGGTACAGGCACACAAGGTTGCCCGACAGCGCGCAGAGCGATACCACCAGCATCGTCAATGGTTCAGGCATCGCCTCATGCAGGAAAGTGCGGCGCAACACTTCGGCAAAGCCCAGCATCGCCAACCCCAGCTGGATGTAGCCGCTGATGTGCGCCACCCGTCGCTTGTGTTCCACGGCCTTGCCTATGGCCGCCAGCGCGAGGCCATACACGAAGGCATCGGCCAGCATGTCCAGTCCATCGGCTACTAGGCCCATACTGCGCGCCAGCCAGCCAGCCACGGACTCCGCCATGAAGAAGCCCGCGTTGATGGCGAAGACCCAGAGCAGCGTGCGGCGGTCGGCTTGCATGGCCGTTCTCTACTTCCCCTCCACCACCGCTATCTCCTCCTCCGTCAACCCATATAGCTGGTACACCAGCGCATCGATCTCCTTGTCCGTCTTCGCGATCTCTGCGCTGAGCGCTTGGGCCTTGGCTTTCTCGGTGGTGAAGTAGCCCAGCCACTCCGCCTCTTCGGCAAGGGTCAGTTGCACCTTGGCCTTCTTCAGCTCCGCCAGAAAGCCCTTGAACTCCAAGCCCGGCCAGTTCTCCAGCGAGCGGCTCAGCGTGGGGAGCGTGGCGTTATGAACACCCGTTGGCGGATTCCTGGGACCCAATGAAGGAACAGGCCCGTAGTTCGCCCTAACTTTGTGCGGGTGCCCTGCCGGAGCGAAGCCCAACGTTCGCGTTGGAGGATAGTAGCGATGGTGGGGCGCTGTCATTTGTAGCGATCCTCGTCGATCGTGAAGTCACGAGGAATGAACTTCCAGTGGCGATAGGGCGAACTCCAACGTGTTTCGAATCCGGGATGGCCGGACCCTGTGCTCTCCCCGATGTTGAAGTTCGGGTACATCTTGTAGATCTCGGCACGGATCGCTTTGTACAAGGTCTCCTTCGCCTTCGTGCGTTTGCCACGTCGCTTCTTCCCTTCCGGAATGGCCAAGTGCAGGTCGTTCAACCGGAAGGCCATGGCACCAAGCACCACGTCCACCGCTTGCATTTCAATGTGCCTGCCGGAGTCCACTTCGGCGATGTCGTCCGGGCGGATCATTATCCGTGCGCTTTGAAAGGGCTCCAACCGCTGTAGGCCGAAGACGTAGTTCTTGAACAGCTCGTTCTTCTCCGCCTTGTCCGGCAACTTGTCGAAGTAGATGCGCACCGGGATCGGCTCCGTTCCGGGGTTCGCATGCACCCAACCGAAAGAGTGCTTGATGAATTGGTAGTAGAGCAAGTGGAACGACCGGTCCTTGTGCGCATCCGTAAGGTTCTGGGGCTATGGGCGCTTTGCCGAAACATGATCCGCATCTTGAGTTTGCCTTCGCGGATCAGTGCGAAGGTCTCTTGCACGAAACGTACATACACCTCCAGCGTGTGTTCGTTCACCTTCTGCCACTTGGCCTCATGCGGATACTTCAGCGAATCCAGCACATGGCGCAGCCGATCGTTTACTTCCCGCAGATCAGTGGATCGCACCAACATACCGCCATAGAAATCGCTGTAATGCGCTCCCTTTTGCACCGACTCATCGCACCAGATAACGTATTCCATGGCGTTCAGTTCTTCCCCTCCACCACCTTCACCTCCTCCTCCGTCAACCCATACAGCTGGTACACCAGCGCATCGATCTCCTTGTCCGTCTTGGCGATCTGGGCTTGCAGCGCTTGGGCCTTGACCTTCTCGGCGGTGAAGTAGGTGAGCCACTCCGCCTCTTCGGCCAGGGTGAGGGACACCTTCGCCTTCTTCAGCTCCGCCAAGAAGCCCTTGAACTCCAAGCCAGGCCAGTTCTCCAACGCGCGGCTCAGCGTGGGGAGCGTGTACTTGGAGCGGAGGAGGGAGACAAGTCCTGCCTGAACCGACTGGAGTTGTTCGTTGGAAGCGACAATGGAAATTACCCCTTCTGCTATTCTTGCTTGGCTTTTCCTATCCGCAGTCGCTATTGGAAGCTTCTCCAAGTTCACCTTCTTGACCTCGGCAAACGTCCGGCCCTTCTCTTGCGCAATGGACTGATAGATGTGGTTGAGAAGTTTGCTGTTCAACAGACCCAAGATATACCGCAGGTCATATCGGGAATCAACGTAGCCAACGTTGTAGACGTTGTTCAGATTGACGCGCTTGCGATTATCAATATGCCCGATCGGTGAGTCCGAGGTCTGGCGTAGAACAATCTTCTCCGGTTCGAAGAAGGGGGCCGTTTCCCTCCGGTTCTGCGACCGCCACTTCCCCGTACCGCAGGTACATCTCAGGCTCGTTCATGTAGCGATAGCGGTGAAAGTCCTTTCCAATGATGCACTGGATGTAAGAGTCATCGACACGATGTGTCGAAGTGAACGGCTTTGCCACCACCTGCTCAGGCGTCTGCTTTGGAACACCCTTACCGGTCTGATATGGTTTGATGCCGACAATAATCGTGGATACATCCCCGAGTCTATCGCACTTTGAGTTGAGCTTGTCTAAGTCGATGCCTGAGCCAGTCAGTTTGTAGGTGCCGTCGTCGGCCACGAATGCCGAATACGCAACGTCGTGAGCAAGGCTGGAGATTTCACTTGCTTCATGGCATAGTTGACACGAGAAGTCCGCTTGCTTGTTCTTGCTGTTCCGCAGAACCCAAGTGCTGATCGCCGACGTGTCGGCATCCACGAAGACCCATAAAATACTTGACCACGGCGATTTGTTCATGTCGCTGAAGAAAGGTCCGCAGCTTCTTGAAGTAGTGTTGATAGGTGAAGGTTGCCGGCGTGATGTATCCCAGAAATCCTTTGGCCTTCAGAAGGGAAACGCCGCGCTCGTAGAACACCACGTACGAATTCAGTTGGTACTCAAGGTGTCTCGTAGCTTCTCGATAAAGCTGGTTGTCTCAGCAGACAATTTACAGCCTGTACGGCGGATTCCCCACCACCACATCGAATCCGCCTTTCGCGAACACAGCCGGGAACTCTTCTTCCAATCGAAAGCCTTGGCACCCGCCACGGCTGGGTCGTCGCATCAGGCTGTTCCCGCACTTGATGTTGCCGCTCAGGTCGTTCGGCTTGCGGCCCGGTCGCGGTGCGCAGCCACAGGCTGAGGCGCCGATCTCCACGCTCTCCTCGTTGATGTCCACCCCATAGATGTTGCGCCCAGGATGTGGTCGCCAATGTCCCGGAACGACGATGCTCTGGCCCAGCAACTTGCTTTCCAGTTCGCTCAAGCATACCGGTGCTCGGCGATAAGGAAGTCCAGCGCCTGGTTCAGGAATGCGCCGCTTTGCCGCAGGCCGGCATCACAGATGGTGAGGCTCAGCAGCCAATCGCGGTACACCCCAACTTGGTGTCCAGCTCCTGGATGGTCTTCTTCTGCCGGCCCTTGCGGCCCTTGGCATAGTCCTCGTCGACAATGGCCAGTTCATCCTTCTTCTCCGTGCACAAGCGACCCACGGTGTTCTCCACGATGTACTGGTGATGCATCCCCGGGGTGTAGAACTTGCCGCCCTTCCGCTTGGTCTTCTTGGTGTCCAGCGCGCGCCCTTCGACCTGCGCAGTGATGGCCTCGATCTCGTTGAGGCTGTGCTCGAAGATGTGGCCGAGGATGTTCCACGTCCACCTCGCTGGCAAAGTCGTACTTGGTCAGCGCGTCCAAGTGCGTTTCCAGCACGGCATCGCTGATGCGCACCGTGTCCAGCAGTTCATCCGGTTTGAAGACCCCCGTTGTAGGCGAAGATGTCTTGCGTGGCGCTTTTGAAGCCGGTGTTGAGGTAGCCGAAGTACTTCAGGCAGCGCTCGTACGAGCCGGCGGTGCTCGTCCAGCTCGATCAGCTTCTTCCAGTCGGTGAGGATGCCGCGCAGGGTGTTGGGTTGGCAACAGGCCCTTGCTTCACTGAACAACACGAACAGGAAGCGCGTCCAGGAGCTTCAGCCTTCTCTTGTAAGAGTAAAGCTTGTCCCGCTCGGGGTGGTTGGCGCAGAGGTCCTGCCAGAGGGCGGTCTTGAAGGCGCTGTAATCCTTGTAGAGCCGCTTGGTCACCTGCTCCTCCTCCTGCACGCTCTCGGCCTTCACCTTCTTGGGGATGCCGCCCAGCAGGTTAGTCGCGTTGCAGGCAGAGCCACAGGAGCTTGAACTGCTCGGCGTTCAGCGCGTGAACAGGTCGAAC
>JADJCX010000017.1 GCA_016703005.1 Flavobacteriales bacterium | reverse complement strand
GCAACAGCATCGTTCGCCTCCACACGGATGGCAGCCTCGATGCCGCGTTCGATCCGGGTAGTGGAGCCAACAGTTTCGTCTATGCCTTGGCACTGCAAGCGGATGGCAAGGTGATCGCCGCAGGGAATTTCATCGAATACGACGGAACGGGCCGCAACCACCTCGCACGCATCATCACGGCCGGAGACGGTTGTATCCCATCGCAACTCACCACTACCGCCGACCCCGTGATCAGTTGCGGGGCCACCGACCTGAAGTTCAACGGCACCAGCATCATAGCGTCCACCGAAGTACCCGGTGCCAACAAGTACCAGTTCCTCTTCACCAACGTGCCCGGACAGCCCGCTTACAGCCGCAGTATCGCGAAGCCTTCGCGCTCCTTCATCCTCACCAAGTGGTACACCCTTCCGCTGAAAGCGGGCCGCACCTACAACGTTACCGTGCGCGCCAGTTTCGACAATGGGGCCACATGGTGCGCCTACGGACCGAGCTGCACCGTGAAGATGAGCTGGTTCCCACTGACGCCCGGGCAACAGCCGCGTAGCGCGGAGGACACATGGGCTGATACGCCTGAACTGCTGCTGTACCCTAATCCTACCAACGGCGACAACCTGCGCATCGGCTTGAGCGGCTTGGATCCCGAACTGACAACCGTATCGCTGGACATCTCCGATCTCTTCGGCAAGCGCGTGATGAGCAGTACGCTTCCCATCAACGATGGGGAAGTGGACGCCGTGCTATCGTTGACCGGCGACTTGTCCAGCGGACTATACATCGCAACGATCACGGCCGGTGGCGCTACCTTCAACCAGCGCTTCGTGCTCGATAGATGATGCACGCCAGCTGCAGGAACTCAAGCCATCAACACCACCATGATCACTGTACGACGGGCGCTGCTGGCCTTGCTGACCCTGCTATCGGTAACCGCGCTCGGCGGCGGCGCACTGTTGATGATCCGACCGGACGGCAGCCTTATGGGCATGTCGCCGGGCGACTTCGCTACCACCTTCTTCGCCGACTTCTTCTGGCCGGGTGTCATCCTCTTCTCCGTGTTCGGCATCGGGAGCGCGGTGGCAGCGGTGGGCGTGTCGCGCCGCCGTGTCGTGGGCACTACATGGGCCATGCTGATCGGGTCCGGGCAAGTGATCTGGATCCTCGTGCAAACGGTGATGATCGAGCACCTCTCTTGGCTGCAAGCGTTCTACGCGTTGCTCGGCGTGACCATTACGGCGCTCGCCTCCTATGAACGACGACGCGATAAGGTGCCGCACGTGCTTTGAGCGAATGGGCATCTTTGGAGCATGGGACTGAGAAAGAAACTCTTGAACGAACCCTCCGATGAGGACTTACGGCAGTTGTTGAAAGCGGGTGCGACCATCCTCGACATCCGTCCGCAGGACGAGTTCGACGGTGGGCACATTGCCGGATCGTTGCACATACCGATCGATGAACTACTGCACAGTCTGCCTTTGATCCCCAAGGAGCGCCCGGTGATCACGTGCAACGCCGATGATGCCATGAGCGCCACGGCCGCCGAGATGCTCGGCGCCCATGGGTTCAAAGCCTACGACGGCGGCGGTTGGACGAAACTCGTGAAGCTCACGAAGGAACCGTGAGCTTCGCGTGGCAGTGCTCTAAGGCTTCCTTTCTTTCTCTTTCTCCTTGAAGTATTTGCGGAAGAACCAGTTGCGCTGCAAGGCGCGCAGATCTTCCGTGAGTGTCGCGGAACTGGTATCGAGGTTCGCGATCACGCGTTTCACATCGCTTACCACGGCGGTATCGCGCGTAAGGGTGTGACCGAGGCCGCCTTGCTTGTTCAATCCTTCGGCGAAGCGGCTCAGCTCCTGTGCCACCAATGCGAGTGAATCGGAAACATGTTGCAGGTTACCGATCACTTGCCGCACTTGTTGCTCGGCAGCGGGATCGCTCACCAACACGCCCAATGCCCCTTCGCCGGCCTGCAGGTTGCGCACCACGTCGTTCGCGCGTTGCGTGATCTCCCGTGCATTGGCGGCAGCGCCGCGCACATCGGCGACCATGTTGCGCACGTCCACCACCAACAGGGTGTCGGTGAGCAGCGTCAGCAGACCGTCCTCTGAGTTCAAGCGTTGCGCCAGTTCGCGCAGATCACCGGTGATCGAAACGAGGTTCTCGTTCGATGTTCCCAGTGTGCGCAGCATGGCATCGGTATCGAGCCCCGGCGCTGTGCTCAGCACATTCCCGTCCGCGAGCGGTCCACCCGTCCCCTCGCCGGGAATGATGTTCACGAGCTTGTTGCCCATGAGGCCGTCGGATGCGATCTCGGCGACTGCATCCGTTCGGATGTGCGCAGCATCCTTGCGGCGGATCATCATCTCCACCATTACCAGCGTGTCGCTCACAATGGTGATGTCCACCACCGTGCCTACGTTGATCCCAGCGTAGCGCACGTTGCTGCCGGCGCGCAAGCCGCTCACTTCCTTGAACTCGGCCGACACGTCGAGCGTGCGGCTGAAGAGATCGCGTTTTGCGCCGAGCAGGTAGAGGCCCAGCACCAGCAGCAGCGTGCCCGCCAGCACGAAGACCCCGAGCTTGAGAATGTTCGTTCGTTCGTTGGCCATTACATGAAGATGAAGAATGGTTTCACCTGCGGATCCTCCGAGGCGTAGAGTTCGTCGTACCCCGCTTCCGCATGGTTGCGCCCTTCAATGAGCACGGCGATGCGGTTGGCTGCCAGCTTTGCCACGTTGAGGTCGTGCGAGATGATCACGGACGACGTGCCGTACTTCTTCTGCAAGCGGAGGATCAGTTCCACGATCTCCTTGCCTGTGATCGGGTCTAGCCCTGTGGTCGGCTCATCGTACAGCACGATCTCCGGTTTCAGGATCAGCGTGCGCGCCAGGCCGATGCGTCGCCGCATACCGCCCGAGAGCTCGCTCGGGTACATGTCAGCCGTGTTCTCCAGCCCCACGTTCTCGAGCGCCTCCTTCACCAGCGCATCGCGATCGTTCCCCTCCTGCGCGATCCAGTGCCGCCGCAGCGGGAACTCCAGGTTCTCGCGCACGGTCATGGAATCATACAGCGCACTGCTCTGGAAGAGGAAGCCGATCTTCACACGGATGTGGTCCAGTTCGTCGTGATCCAACGAGAGCATGTCCTTGCCGAGCACCGAGATGCTGCCCTTGTCGGGCTTCAGCAGGCCCACGATGCACTTGATCAGCACCGACTTTCCGGAGCCTGACTTGCCCAGCACCATCACACTCTCGCCACGGCGCACGGTGAGGTCGAAGCCCTGCAACACCTTCTTCTCGCCGAATGACTTGTGCAGGTCCTTGATGGCGATCACCACCTCGGCATCCGGGCCCACATCGGCCGGTGCGCCTATTGCGGGTGTGGTTCCCTTTTCCATCAGTTGAGCCCCATGATCTCGGTTACCTGCACTGCCACGAGGTCTAGGATGAAGATGAGCAACGAGGCGAGCACCACGGCCGAGTGCGCTGCGCGGCCCACACCTTCCGTTCCCTTCTCCGTGGTGAAGCCTTTGTAGCAACCCACCACGCCGATGGCCAGCCCGAAGAAGACCGATTTGATGAGGGCCGGGAACACATCGCTGAAGACGAGCGCATCGAACACCTGCTGCTGAAAAAGGTCCCAGCTCACGGCGCCTTTGATGTTCACGCCGATGTAGCAGGCAAAAATGGAAATGGCATCCGCGATGATCACCAGCAATGGCAGCATCAGGATAGTGCTCCACACCCGTGTTACCACGAGGTACTTGAACGGATTGGTGCCGCTCACTTCCATCGCGTCGATCTGTTCGGTCACCTTCATGCTGCCCAGTTCGGCACCCATGCTGGAACCGATGCGGCCAGCGCAGATCAATGCGGTGATCACCGGGCCGATCTCGCGCACGATGCTGATGGAAACCATTGCGGGAAGCATCGTCTCCGCGCCGAAACTCTCCAAGGTCGGCCGGCTCTGGATGGTGAGCACCAAGCCCATGATGAACGCGGTGACCGCCACCAACGGCAGCGAGAGATAGCCGTTGAGGAACGACTGCCGGAGCAGCTCGCGCCACTCGAAACGCGGACGGAAGGCCTCGCGGAAAAAGCGGCCGGTGAAGAAGGAAACCTCCCCGACCTCCAACAAGACCTTCCGCAACGCACTCGGGGTTTGGGCTGGTTCCATTGGATCGGAAAATCTAAACGGTGGCTTCGCAGGTCGGACTGACGAACGTCATATCCACAAATGGCAGAAGACGGACCCCATCTTCAAACGTGGATCCGCAAGGGCCTACAATTATCAATAGCCGAATTGACAACTATCAATGACGACGCCTTTCCAATGAGATCTCTTTGTGTTGTCATCCAGAGGTTGATACAACGATCACCAAAACCCAGCTACCATGTCAACATTGCCCGCACCTCGCACCATGTTCCCGTCGTTCTTCGACGATGAAAACTTCAACCTGCCATCGCGTTTGATGGACTCCGACATCTGGTCCTTACCATCACGGGCATTCAACGCACCTTTCTTCCGCAACGCAACGCTGCCTGCGGTGAACATCAAGGACAACACCAAGAGCTTCGACCTCGAGTTGGCGGTCCCTGGCTTCAAGAAAGTAGACCTGAAGGTGAAGGTGGACGGTGATGTGCTCACCATTTCTTCTGAGAAGAAAAAGGAGAGCGAGGAAGACAAGAACGGTTACACACGTCGCGAGTTCATCTACTCTTCCTTCCAGCGCTCATTCCAATTACCAGCGAACACCGACGCAGACAACGTGAAGGCCAACTTCGTGGATGGCATCCTCAAGCTGTCCATCCCGAAAACGAAAGCCTTGCCGGAGAAGAACGGCAAGGAAGTCCGGATCGCCTGAAGCCGGCTCCCCGGTTAAAGCGATGATGGCAGCAACGGAGCGCTAAGGCGCTCCGTTGTCGTGTCCACACTTGTGTTGATAAGACGGTGGATGAACGGATGTCGAACCTGATCATCGTCATGAAGACCAGTGGCGGGCGACCGAGAGTTTTGCCCGCTTCACAACCACCGTTCACACGATCGTCGCCGCTCCATCACCAGACCTGTTTACCGTGTCCAAGCCCGCCGCGAAACACAAACCCCAGGACCGAGCGGACGTGCTGGCGGAAGTACTCCGTTATTTCAGCGGAGATGACCTCGCTGCAACCACGTGGTTGAATAAATACGTCTTGCGCGACGGCAAGGGCCACTTGGTGGATCAGAGCCCGACCGACATGCACCGCCGAATGGCGAAGGAGTTCGCGCGCATCGAATGCAATTATGCGCCGCTCCCCGCAGAGCGGAAGGAATTGCTCTCCAGATATGGGCAGCAGCGCAAGCCGCTGGACGAGTCGCGCATCTTCGATCTCTTTGATGGCTTCCGCGATGTGGTGCCGCAGGGCAGCGTGATGGCCTCCTTGGGCGATCCCTACCGCCTCGCTTCACTCAGCAATTGCGTGGTGATCCCTTCACCGCTCGACAGCTACGGCGGCATCTTCCGGAATGACCAACAACTGGCACAGCTTTTCAAACGGCGCTGCGGCGTGGGCTTCGATCTGAGCACCCTACGGCCCGAAGGAGCAGCGGTGAGCAATGCCGCACGCACCAGTACCGGTGCCGTGAGCTTCATGGAGCGCTTCAGCAACACCACGCGCGAAGTGGCTCAGAAAGGCCGCCGCGGGGCGCTGATGCTCACCATGGACATCGCCCATCCCGACATCGAGAAGTTCATCACCATCAAGCAGGACCTTGCCAAAGTGACCGGCGCCAACGTGAGCGTGCGCGTGAGTGATGAGTTCCTGCGAGCGGTGGATGCCGACGCGGACTTCACCTTGCGTTGGCCGATCGATGCGAAGGAGCCCATCCTCACCCGACAGGTCAAGGCGCGCGAGTTGTGGAACACGCTGATCACCTGTGCGCACCACACCGCAGAACCCGGTGTGATCTTCTGGGACCGCCAGCACCGCTACAGCACCAGCAGCGTGTACCCCGGCTTCCGCAACGAGAGTACCAACCCATGCAGCGAGATCGCCATGCAGGGCGGCGACAGTTGCCGCTTGATAGCAATGAACCTCTACAGCTTCGTCACCGATGCTTTCACGCCCGCAGCGCACTTCGACCATGAACGTTTCGCACAGGTGACCTACGAGACGCAGCGCCTCATGGACGATCTCGTGGACCTGGAGCTCGAAGCCGTGGACCGCATCCTCGCCAAAGTAGACGGCGACCCCGAGCCTGATCCGATCAAGCGCGTGGAGCGCGACACCTGGGAGCTGCTGCGCGACACCGGCCGCAAGGGCCGCCGCACGGGCCTCGGCTTCACCGGTCTCGCCGATGCGCTCGCGGGACTCAACCTGAAGTACGACAGCGATGCCGCGCTCATCGCCGCAGAGGATATCATGCGCACCAAGTGCCGCGCAGAATTCGATAGCAGCGTCGACATGGCCATAGAGCGCGGAGCCTTCACTGGTTTCGATCCCGCCATCGAGCGCACGTCGGAGTTCACCACCATGCTGCAGCAGGAACTGCCTGATGTGCATGCACGCATGATGAAGTTCGGCCGCCGCAACATCAGCCTGAGCACCGTGGCGCCCACCGGCACCCTCAGCCTTCTCACGCGCACCAGCAGCGGCATAGAACCGGTGTACATGCTCGGATACACGCGCCGTCGCAAAGTGGTGCCCGGTGACAAAAAGGCCAAAGTGGGTTTCACTGATGATCTCGGCGACCAGTGGGAGGAGTTCACCGTACACCACCCGCGCGTGCTGGACTGGATGAATGCGAGCGGAAAGACCGACACTGCGGAAAGCCCTTACGCGAACGCCACCGCGAACGACATCGACTGGCACAAGCGTGTGCGCTTGCAGGGCGTGGTACAGAAGTACACCACGCACTCCATCAGCAGCACCATCAACCTGCCAAGCACCGCCACCGTGGAGGAAGTCGGCGGCATCTACCTTGAAGCGTGGAAGGAAGGGCTCAAGGGCATCACGGTATATCGTGACGGCAGCCGCAACGGCGTGCTGGTAGCCGAAATGAAGGAGGCCCCCACGGAAAAACCAGCGCACGTCTCGCGGCCTGAGCACCTCGAGGCCGACGTGCTTCGCTTCCACAATGAAACAGAACCGTGGATCGCCGTGGTGGGCCTGCTCGACGGCAAGCCGTACGAGATCTTCACCGGTAAGGCCAACGGTGGTTTCGAACTACCCAAATGGGTCACCCACGGCTGGGTGGTGAAGCGAAAAGACCAAAAGCTCGGCAAGAATATTTACGACCTGGAATACGCTGACACCGACGACTACCGCGTAACGGTTCAGGGCCTCAGCCGCACCTTCAACCCCGAGTTCTGGAACTACGCCATCCTCATCAGCGGCATGCTGCGCCAAGGCATGCCCTTACCGCATGTAGTGGACGTGGTGGCCAACCTGAACCTGTACGACGCCACGCTGAACACCTGGAAGAACGGCGTGGTGCGAGCGCTGCAACGCTACATCCCCGACGGCACCAAGGCCGCTGGCCGCAAGTGCCCCGAATGCGGCGATGCCGACGGTCTCTACTACGAGGAAGGCTGCCTGAAGTGCAAGAGCTGCGGGGCGAGCAAGTGCGGGTGATGGTTGCTTCTTGACCGATGTCATGTGGGTACACGGCCGATCGCGGTTCATTGCGACGCATGAAGCACCGCACGATCATCGAGCCCTTCCGCATCAAGAGCGTGGAGCCCATCGGCATCAGTACCGAGGCCGAGCGCACAGGCCAATTGAAGGCAGCGCATTACAACCCCTTCCTCCTGCGCTCGCGCGATGTGATCATCGACCTGATGACCGACAGCGGCACCAGCGCCATGAGCGCGCACCAGTGGGCCGGTGTGACGGAAGGAGATGAGGCATATGCCGGTTCCCGATCATGGGAGCGTATGGAGCAGGCCGTACAGGAACTCACCGGCATGGGCCATGTGCTGCCCACGCACCAGGGCCGCGCGGCCGAGCGCATCATTTACGGCCACCTCGGCGGCCCTGGCAAGGTCTTCATCAGCAACACGCATTTCGACACCACACGCGCCAACATCGAGTTCACCAAGGCCACCGCGATCGACATTCCCATCGCCGAAGGGAAGGATCCGGCACTCCAGCATCCCTTCAAGGGCAATATGGACGTGGCCGAACTGGACCGCCTGCTGAAGGAGCATAAAGGCCATGTCGGCGCGGTGATCCTCACAGTCACCAATAACAGTGGTGGCGGCCAGCCGGTGAGCATAGCCAACGCGGAAGGCGTATCCGCCCTTTGCAAGCACCATGGCGTGCTCTTCCTGCTCGACTGCTGCCGGATCGCTGAGAACAGCTGGTTCGTGAAGCACCGCGAGGGAGACTTGTCATCGCTGTCCTACCGCCAGATCGCGCAGCGCATGTTCTCCTTGGCAGATGGTGCGGTGATGAGCGCGAAGAAAGACGCGCTGGTGAACATGGGCGGCTTCCTCGCATTGCGCGATGAGGCGCTCGCTGAGGCTTGCACCAACCTGCTGATCATAACCGAAGGATTTTCCACGTATGGCGGACTGAGCGGCCGCGACATGGAGGCCATTGCCATTGGGCTGGAAGAAGTCTTCGATCCGCACTACCTCGACTACCGCATCCGCAGCACCACCTTCCTCGGCGAGAAGCTCCACGCACTGGGCGTACCGCTCATGCGGCCGATCGGCGGGCATGCCGTGTACATCGATGCGAAGAAGCTCTATCCACATATCCCATGGCACGAATATCCCGGCCAGGCCCTGGTGTGCGAACTATACCGGCTCGGCGGCATCCGCTGCGTGGAGATCGGCTCGGTGATGTTCGGCAAGTACGCCGCCGATGGCTCATTGATCCCGTCGGCTATGGAACTGGTCCGATTGGCCATCCCGCGACGGGTCTACACGCAGAGCCACATCGAATACGTAGCGGAGACCTTCGAGGAGATCATGCGCATGCGCGAAAAGGTGAAAGGCATCCGTATCGTGAAGGAGCCGAAATTCCTGCGGCACTTCACGGCGCATTTCGAACCGATCGCGGAACTCCACAGCGCATAGGCCAGAGAATGTCCGAGGCATGCCGCTACAAAGCGGCGGGTGGCGAGGGAAGTGTACCTATTCCTTCATCACCACCGTGCGCGCCACCTGGGTCCGGGAATTAACTACAAGCATGTACGGCCCGCTGGGCAAACCGCCCAAGTCAATAGCCCCAGTAGGAACAATCGGTCCGACCAGGTGAACTACCGCACGTCCGTTTCCATCGAAGAGGCGCAATTCCGTCGCCGCGAATGGTACGGAGTAGTTGATGGATGATGACGTTGGCGAAGGGAACACGCTGATCGCAGGAGCTTCAATAACGTCAACGACCGCGACGTTCTGATCCACCACGATGTACTGGGCCATCATCATATTGTCTTCGTGCAGCAGATTGTGGCAGTGGTACATAAAGGGCCAGCCATCGGTGATGTAGTCGTCGAAGCGCATGATCACACGCACACCGGCACCGGCATCCACCAACACCACATCCTTTGCACCTTGTTCCCAAAGTGGTGGCGCGATCCCGTCGCGGTCGAGGATGTAGAATGATCCGCCATGGATGTGGAACGGATGCGCCATGTTCGAGATGTTCTCGATCTCCCAGATCTCCATCGCTCCGAGCTGGATCGTGTCGTTGATCACGTTCAGGTCGAACATCTGGCCGTTGATGTAGAACATGCCCATGCCCACCATGCCATTGCCCGAAAGCACCTTCGTTCGCGTGTTCGTGGCCAGCGCCTCATCAAGGGGGAGTGCTGTACCAAGTGCCGCGGGAACGGCGGTGACCGGACTTGTTGTCGGCGCCGTGATCCGTATTCGAAGAACAGGGAAATCGATACCGTTCAAAGCGCTGCCCTCCCATAGGATGAACGAGCTTCCCGGTACCGTGGCGGGCAGTTCACTGCCATAGGACATCAGCAACAGGCTGTCGCCTTCCATGCCAGTGAGGTCCAAGAGGATCTCCGCACGTTCACCGTTGCTCAACGGGATGCGGTCCATGGTGACGGGCGCGTTCAACAAGCCCCCGTCGCTGGCGATCACCGAGAACGGATGGTTATTCTCGAATCCGAGCGGATAGATGCGTGCATTGGATCCGTTCAGCAGTCGCAAACGCACCACTTGTGCCGGGCATTCCAAGTAAGGTCGCGGCGTTCCGTTAACGAGAACCGAATCGCCGAAGGGGCCGAAGACGAATGAACCGTTCGCTTGGAAACGCCGGTCCTGCACGACGATCGGAAAGTCATCCACACCGTAGGTGCGCGGCAGGTCGAGTGCGGCTTCTTCATCGTCCTGCACAATGATGAAGCCAGCGATCCCCATGTTGGCTTGCTCTGCGGTGAGCTCATGTGGGTGCGGGTGGTACCAGTACGTCCCGGCCGGGTTCTTCACTTGGAACTTCACATCCCACGCACCGCCAGGTGCGATCTCGCGCGGTGGACCGCCGTCGAATTCGGCTGGTACGTGCAACCCGTGCCAGTGCATGTTGGTGATCTGCGCGAGATCGTTGTGAACGCGGATGCACGCTGTATCGTTCGTGTGGAAGACCAGGGTGGGCCCCAAGTACTCCGCGCTCGCACCGTAGGTGTTCGTGTTGATGCCCGGGTAGAATTGATGCACGTGTTCGTCGACGACAAGGTGGAAGGTGTCGACGTCAAATGCGGGCGGAATGGCGAGGGGGTTCTGGGCAAGAACGGCACTCGGAAAGAGCGACAGCAGCAACACGATGCGAGAGTTCATGGTCGGTGGATCTTGGCTGGAAAGCTATCGGGCACGTCTAGCCTATAGTGTGACTTCCGTCAGCTGCGAGGGCTAGCGAACGAACAACCTTGCCGCTGCATAGGAAAGACCATGAAGCACGAGATCGAAGCGGTATGGATGGGGAAGATGCAATTCAACGCACTGGTGAACGGCCACACCGTCATCATGGATGCACCAGAGCGCGCAGGTGGCGAGGATCTGGGGCCTATCCCCAAGCCCTTCATGCTCACCGCACTCGCTGGTTGTACCGGAATGGACGTTGTCGGGCTCTTACGCAAGCAGGGCGCCACACTCGATAGCTGCGACGTGAAGGTCTCCGGCGAGATCAGCAGCACCCCACCGATCGTGTACACGAGCATACATGTCGTATATGATCTGCATGGAATACCCGACCATCGTGACCTCGCGCTGAACGTGGTGCAGCGTTCACAACAAGAGTTGTGCGGCGTTTCAGCCATGCTCCAGAAGATCGTGCCGGTGACGTGGGAGGTGGTGTACAACGGCCAAGTGGTATTGCGGAGCGAGGAGGTCGTCGTGAAGTCCTGATCCGCGACTCACTTTCCAGGCAGGACTTACACGGGCTGCTGATGTGCTCGTAGATCGTTCTCCAAGGCTACCGCACGCGGGAACAGGATGTTGTTCTCCAAGTGGATATGCAGGTGCAAGTCGGCTTCGAAATCCTGGAGCATGGCCATGGCCGTGTGGTAGGTTGCGCAGCCGTCAGCGGGTTCAGCATAGCCGCAGCTCAACTCCTTGATGCGGCGGAAGCGCTCGCCTTCCGCGTCGTGGTCGTGCATCATGGCCGCTATCGGGTTGCTCACCGTACCGAAGTGCGGATGTGGCGTAGGCATGCCTTCCGCCCTGGCCTTCTCCAATTGTTTGATGAACGGGAATAGCAGCAGTTCCTCCTTCTTCATGTGTGCGGCCATCGCATGGGCGCATGCGTCGAACTCGGCCGCGATCTCGAAAAGCTCCGGATGCCGCCCGCCATGCACCTTGCAGAGTTTGGCCAGATACTCCCGCAGCACCGATGTCCGCGCCACAACATAGCTATGGTGGATGTTCTCGATATGGTCGACCAACCGGCTCAAGCTCCATTGTGTGTAGTACTCACCCGATCCGGCATCGCGAGTCAACCCTTGCCGGATCTCGTTTTCCAGCATGGACCGATCGATCTCTTTCGTGCGGCACACTTCCTCCACCGTTCGGCCACCCTTGCAACAGAAGTCGATCCCGTACCGGGTAAGCGTCGCCGCTGCGCGATAGTCCTCGGCAACGATGGAACCAATGGTGCGGTCGGAGGTGATGTTCATGACGATGAGGTTTCGTTGTTCGAGCTTCTTGTCATGGGTAAAAGAAAGGACGGGAATAACCGAGGAAGTTGACATCCATCAGCTCCGCTATTGAAGCCGCTCGTTTTTTTGTGCCGATACGCAGGCCATGCGTGGGATACTTGTCACCCTGTCCGTTCTATTCGCGGTGTACACGGTCTTGGTGTACGGCGTGGGCGATCGTTTGGACACCGATCGGGCCAATTCGGGCATCCGCTCCGGTATGCGCGTGTGGCAGGAGCGGAATTGCCAGAGCTGCCACCAACTCTACGGTCTGGGCGGATACATGGGACCAGACCTGACCAACGTGGCTTCCCTGCGTGAAGAACCGAGAATCCGCACCTTCATTCGCTACGGTACGGGCCGCATGCCCGCACTGGCAGTGAGTGACGTGGAGATGGACCACCTCATCGCGTTCCTCAAATGGGTCGACCGGTCCGGAACAAGCAAGGTGCCCCCGGAGACCGTTCATTGGACCGGCACGTACCTGATCAACGAACACTGACATGAACAAGGTGACCAGATGGCAGATCGGTTTCGCCTTGGCGCTGTTGCTGGCGGCGCTGATCTTCGGCGCCATAGCGGCCTTCGCGTTCGTGTTCCCGGACATCGGCGACCTGATCCCGTTCGAGCAACTGCGCCCCATGCATGTCTCGGCCGCTCTGTTCTGGATCATCTCCGGGGCCACCGCCGGTGTAATGCACTACAAGCGCGAGGTGTTCACGGAGCAAGGGCGGTCCGCGCTCCAAGCTGTGTTCTTCAGCATCTGGGTCGCGACCACTATCGCGGTGTTCGTGTTCTACGCCTTCCGGAAATTCGGTGGAAGGGAGTATTGGGAGTTCCCCCCCATTCTGTGCGTTCCATTGTTAGGAGCTTGGTTGCTTCTGATGCTGGACTACTTCCGCGCGTGGAGGCACCGACCGACCGACCCGCCCTTGTATGTCTGGATGTGGACCACTGGCATTGTGTTCTTCCTGATCACCTTCATCGAGCAGAACCTCTACCACGTGCCGTGGTTCAGGGATACGTACTTGCGCGAGATCACTGTGCAGTGGAAATCGAACGGCGCCATGGTGGGCGCATGGAACCAGATGCTTTATGGCACCGCGCTTTACCTGATGGTCAAGATCAGTGGCGATGAAGGGATAGCGCGGGGACGCACCGCCTTCCTCTTTTGGTTCCTTGGCTTGAGCAACCTCATGTTCAATTGGGGCCATCACCTCTATAACGTGCCCACGGCGGGCTGGATGCGGCACGCGGCCTATGCGGTCAGCATGACCGAGTTCGCCTTCTTCATTGCCATCGTAAGAGGGTTCAGGAAGAAACTGGAGGAGCACCGCCGGTTCAAGCACCTGCTCACCTATCGCTTCCTCGTAGCCTCGGAGCTGTGGGTCTTCCTCAACCTCATACTTGTGCTGCTCATGTCGGTACCCGCGATCAACCGCTACACGCATGGCACGCACATCACCGTTGCGCACGCCATGGGAGCCACCATCGGCATCAACACCATGATCCTGCTGGCGTCGCTGGGCTTCATGCTGCGTGTGGATGAACTCGCGGCAAGCCGGAAGAAATGGATCGCGCGTGGCTTGGCGATGACCATGGCGAGCCTGTTGCTCTTTTGGCTCGCTCTGATCGCCGCCGGTGCAGTGAAGGGCTATCGCGATGTGGTGTTGGGCATGTCCGACTTCCAGCGGATGATGCAGCCGGTGTTCGAGGTGCTGAAGGTGTTCGCCACAGCCGGGCTTGGGCTGTTGGTCGGCATGGGCATCATCGTTCGTCATTTCCTCGCCGCGTTGCGAAAGGCATCGTACGGTGCTTCCGCATGATCAGTGTCATGGGTATTTCCTGATGCCGGTCCACATTCGTGCTACCGTAACCTCTCATTGCCATGAGATCCGCACTCCCCTACCTCCGCTGGTCAGCTCGGATCCTGGGCCTGCTCCTCACCGTTTTCGTTGGGGTGTTCGCCCTCGATGCGTTCGAGCCGGGAGCACCACCATCTGAACAGGCGTTGCATTTTCTTCTGCACTCGGTGCCGGCCATTGCCTTGTTAGCGATCGTATTGCTGGCTTGGCGGTGGCCGCTCATCGGCGGGGTGATCCTCTTGGCATTGGCGTCCGGCTACGGGATCCGGGCGATCGATCATCCGGGTTGGATACTTGCGATCAGCGGCCCCCTTGCGATCGTAGGTTCGCTTTTCATCAGCACCTGGTTCTTTCAACGGAACGCCACACGAACTAAGTGAACCGGCGGTATCGATCCGCACGTGCATTACTCGTCATGCGACGTGCTACGAGGCCACATCGCGAGCATGTGGACAAGCAACGACCCAACACCGATCGGCAGGAGCATTGAGAACCCAAGGAGCACTGTGTAATAACCGGGCATCATACCCAGCCCCGCCCAGAATAAAGTGCCTTGCAGAAAGAGCAGCAGTTCACTGAGAGCAAATCCCGAGATGAACAGACCGATGGCAACTCGAACAAGCAAAAGCCGCTCATTGAACCAGCCCCGCATAACTGCGTGCGCGAACATGAGCGCTGTGATGGCGCCCAGTGTGTTGAGATGAATGAACCCGATGACATAGTTGCGCAACGTGAGCGCCATATTGGTCACCGTGGGTATGGACACCGCTGTTTGCGCCGCGACTTTCGCGGCCATGGACACCATCATAACGCCGATCAAGATCCTCATCCATCGGGTGGTCTTCACGAGCACCTGCAAGCGCGCGCGGCGCATGGCCAAAAGCGTTCGCCAGGCAGCCCAAAACTGCAGCGCCACACCAGCGGTGTTGATCGCCAGCACAAGTGGCAGCCGCTCTGACCAAGCGATCGCCAGCGCATAGGTGAACACTGCACTCACCACCCAAAGCGCGGTGGTGAACCCATCGAGCCGCACATCGACACCGTGCCGCTCGGCCCAACGGCTGCCAATGGCCAGGGCCGCGAACCAGAACCAGCCATTGAACTGGAAGTGCAGGAACCACTGAATGCTCCAGTAGTACCACTCCGTACCCGCCAAGCCATGGGTCATGATGGGCCCCATTGCCCAGACCCCAAGTGTGCTGATCACCTGCAAGATGATCGCCAGCCTCACCAAGCGACGGCTGCCGGACTTGGGCCAGTGCGCCGTACTGATCCATACGATACCGACAAGCACGTAGCTGATCAGCATTTGAAGGATGGAAAAAGTGATGGAGAACGTGTCGTACCCCTGCAACGGGAAGCTGACGAGCATGCCCAATACCATCATCTGAGAGGCGGACAACCAGCCCAGAAACCCCCGTGGCGGTTTCCGGTCATCCTGTCCGAGCAACGTGAGCAGCAATGCCGGGAAAACCCAGCCCAGCATGGCCACGTGGGAGTGCGCGTGCAGCCACGGCTTGAAAACGAGCCACGGCAGATCCATCACATATATGAGCCGGAGCAGCGCCCCTATACTGGCCGCACAAGCGAGTGATCCCAGAGCGATCAGGAAGTGGCGGCGCATCGGATGCGAGATTCCGAACGGCAGTTGGACATGCGACTGACGAAAGTCATGTTCCCAGGTGAGAACTGACAGGTGTCAGCTTCTTGGTGCCGGTCAGTTTTGATGCGAACCAAAATCAACGGTCATGCCCCGCATCAACAACAGCAACTCGATAGACGTCAAGACACTAACTCTGCTGGGCGGTATAATGCTGCTCGTGGCTTGTGGCGGCGGTGGAACACCGGCAGGCCCTCCGGGCGCCACCACCCCACCAACTGGTAGTGGAACGGCAGAGGAGGAAAACTCCACCGCCCATGCCGACCTTTTCACGGCGGCGGACCTGAACCTCGGCGACATCGATCCAGCACTTGCCGAGAAGGGAAGATCACCTACGATGTGAAATGCCAGGCCTGTCACACGCTTGGGCGATAAGCGCATGGTGGGTCCCGGCTGGCAGGGATCATGACCAAGCGCAAGCCGGAGTGGATCATGAACATGATCGTACACACCGACGCCATGTTGGAGACGGATGCCGAAGCACAGAAGATGCTGGAAGAGTGCCTCGTGCGCATGCCCAACCAGAACCTCAGCCAGGACGAAGCCCGCCAAGTGCTCGAGTTCATGCGCACCCTTTGAATTGTCCAAAACCAACGCCGTGATCATGAAACGCAAACTCATCCCCACCTTGCTGCTGCTATCGGCGGCCGGTGGCGTTTTCCTCTTGCTCAATACCCTCAATGGTTGTCGGCCCACAACAGCCCAGGTGGCCGTGCAAGGCGACGCCGCATCGAAAGTGTATGTGCGTCCGGGCGCCTATGACGAGTTCTACAATTTCGTCAGCGGAGGCTTCAGCGGGCAAATGAGCGTGTACGGCCTGCCCAGCGGGCGCATGCTCAGGCACATACCCGTTTTCTCCCAGGATCCGCAGAGTGGCTGGGGCTATAGCGAGGAGACAAAGCCCATGCTCATGACCACGCACGGCTTCATTCCTTGGGACGATTCGCACCACCCGGAGCTTTCACAAACCGATGGTGTACCCGATGGCAAATGGTGTTTCATCAATGGCAACAACACACCGCGCATCGCGTTGGTGGATCTCGGGACCTTCCGGACCAAGAGCATCATTGAGATCCCTAACTGCGGTGGCAACCACAGTTCACCTTTCACCACGGGCAATAGTGAGTATGTGGTGGCCGGAACACGCTTCAGCATTCCCATGGGTAGCGATGCCGAGCGGGATGTGCCTATTGAGAGCTACCGGGAGAACTTCAAGGGCACCGTGAGCTTCATCCACCCCGAACCGGAGACGGGCAAGATGTCCATCGCCTTCCAGATCATCACACCGGGTGTGAACTTCGATCTGTCGCACGCGGGCAAAGGCCCGAGCGAGGGTTGGTTCTTCTTCAGCTGCTACAACAGCGAACAGGCATACAGCCTCATGGAAGTCAACGCCAGCCAGCGCGACAAGGATTTCGTGATGGCCGTGAACTGGAAGAAGGCTGAGCAATACGCCAAGGAAGGCAAGGGACGCAAGGTTCCAGTAGAGTACTACAGCAACTGGTACAACGATGAAACGCACACCGGCGAAAGCACCGTGATGAAGGAGGTGCTGCAACTGGACCCACGCGAGCTGAAGGACATCATCTACTTCATGCCCTGCCCGAAATCACCGCACGGATGTGATGTGGACCCCACTGGTCAGTATATCGTCGGAAGCGGCAAACTGGCTGCGCTGATCCCCGTGTTCCAGTTCAGCAAGATCCAGGAGGCCATTGCGAAGAACGATGTGGAAGGCGACTTTATGGGCATCCCTGTGCTGAAGTACCAGAGTGTGATCAAGGGCGAAGTGAAGAAGCCCGGCCTTGGCCCCCTGCACACCGAGTTCGATGCGAACGGCTTCGCGTACACCAGCTTCTTCGTGAGCAGCGAGATCGTGAAGTGGAGCCTGGAGACCTTGGAGCCCGTGGACCGCGTGCCCACCTATTACAGCATCGGTCACCTCTGTGTGCCCGGCGGCGACAGCAAGAAGCCGTGGGGCAAGTACGTGATCGCCTACAACAAGATCACCAAGGACCGCTACCTGCCTACCGGACCGGAGTTGGCGCAGAGCGCGCAGCTCTTCAGCATCGATGGCGACAAGATGGAGCTGCTCCTTGACTTCCCAACCATCGGCGAACCACACTATGCACAAGCCCTGCCAGCCGAACTGGTGAAACCACGTGAGGTGAAGTTCTTCGACATCAACAAGAACAAACATCCCTACTTGGCCAAAGGCGAAGGAGAAACGAAAATCGAACGGAAGGGCAAAGAGGTGCACGTGTGGATGACCACCATCCGCTCGCACTTCACCCCGGACAACATCGAGGGCGTCAAGATCGGCGATGAGGTGTATTTCCACGTCACCAACCTGGAGCAGGACTGGGACGTGCCGCACGGCTTCGCCATCAAGGGCGCTGCCACGGCGGAACTGCTGATCATGCCCGGTGAAACACAAACCCTGAAGTGGGTACCGGACCAGATCGGTGTGGTGCCCTTCTACTGCACGGACTTCTGTAGCGCGCTGCACCAGGAGATGCAGGGCTACGTCCGCGTATCGCCTGCGGGCAGCAGTGTGGAACTGAAGGCCGAGACCCGTTCCGTGGATGCTGGTTCCTAGTCGGACGAACACCGACCTCGACCGGTCGTGAACGACACCGGTGGATGGGTCCCATCCACCGGTGTTCGGTCTTAATAACTAGCCTATGACAACTCCCCGCATCCGCCCGCTGAACAGGGTCCTGATCGTGATCGCCGCGCTCGCGCTGGGTGCATTGTTGACCGTGCCTATCTGGCGCATCGACCTGATGGCCCCACAGTATCCCGAAGGACTATACCTGCAGATCTTCCATGATCGCTTCTCCGGTGATGTCCAGAAGATCAACGGCCTCAACCATTACATCGGCATGGCCACGATCGAGAACGAGATGTTCCCCGAGTTCGCGATCATGCGCTATGCTTTCTACTTGCTCATTGGATGGGGTGTGATCGCCGCGGCTCTCGGCAGGAACGGCGCGTTGTTCACTTGGCTCCTCGGCTTGTTCGCCTTCGTGATCTGGGCGATGTGGGACATGTACGCATGGGGCTACAAGTATGGGCACGACCTGGATCCCCATGCTGCCATCAAGGTGGAAGGAATGGCCTACCAACCACCGCTCTTCGGCCACAAGAAGCTCTTGAATTTCGACGCATGGTCGTTGCCGGATACTGGAGGTTGGGTGCTCTTCGGTGTGATCTCGTTGGCCTGCATCATCTGGTTCGTTGAGTGGCGCTGGCCGAAGGGCGGCAGAACTTCAACAAAGGCCGCAACCCATGCTATACCTGTCGTTACTGCATTGGGCACATTGCTCTTGTTAACCTCTTGTGGCAACTCAGGAAAGCCGGACATAGCCTTCGGACAAGTTGAATGTGAATTCTGCCGGATGAACGTGATGGATAGACAGTTCGCCGCAGTGCTAACAACCGCGAAGGGTCGTACCTACACGTTCGACTCACCGGAATGCATGGTGCAATACACTGCTGAAGGGCGAGTGGCAGAGGCTCAGGTGGCGGCGTATTGGGTCTGCGATCACGCGCATCCGGGTGCACTCCTCGATGCGACGAGAGCCTACTACCTGCACTCACCGGACCTTCATAGCCCCATGAACGGTAACGTGGCCGCGTATGCATCCGAAGCCGACCGCACCGCTTCCGTTGGTCTGGTCGGTGGCGAGTTGCTCGACTGGTCGCAAGCGCGCAAACAGTTGACCGAATAGCGATGAGGACCCGCGCATTGATCGTGATCCTGCTTGCGACGCAGATCGCAGCGCACGCGCGTAAGTGTATTGTCGGCCCCCAAGCAACGCGCACCATCAAGGAGGCCCTTGCATTGACCGCCGACTGCGATACGGTAGTGGTGAAGTCCGGGCATTATCGCGAAGGCACCATCACCCTGGAGCGTTCCGTGGTGCTCCTGGGCGAAGGGTGGCCCATCATTGATGGAGAGGGCGCGGGCGAAGTAGTGGTGGTGAAAGCCCCGCATGTCACCATCACTGGGTTCGTGGTCCGCGGCACCGCCATCAGCAACCTGAACGACAACGCCGCGATCAAGTGCATCAGCGTTACCGATGTTACGATCCGGAACAACCGCGTTGAGGACAGTTTCTTCGGCATCTATCTGAGCAGCGTGGACCGTGCCCGTGTGGAGGGGAACCAAGTGATCGGCGATCCCGCCACGGATGAGAACAGCAGAGCGAACGGTATACACCTGTGGAAGTGCGCGAACGTGACCATCACCGGCAATCGGGTGGAGCACCATCGCGACGGTATCTATCTGGAGTTCGTCACCGACTCGCACATCACGCGCGATACCACGGCATTCAACATGCGGTACGGTCTGCACTTCATGTTCAGCCACCGCGATAGCTACACGCATAATCTCTTCCATGATAACGGCGCAGGCGTGGCCGTGATGTTCACGCATGACGTGGTGATGACCGACAATCGCTTCCTGCGGAACTGCGGGGCCAGTGCGTATGGCCTGCTGCTGAAGGAGATCAACGACTCACGGATCGAGCGCAACATCTTTGCCGACAACACGGTAGGCATACTGATGGACGGCTGCAACCGGGCGGCGGTCCATGCGAACAGGTTCAGCAACAACGGTTGGGCGGTTCGGCTCTTTGCCAACAGTACCGACGCCGTGTGCGAGAGCGATACGGTCAGCGGCAAAACATCCGATGTAACCACCAACGGCGATCTGGTGCTGAGCCTTCTGAAGCGCAACTATTGGGACCGGTATCGAGGCTATGACCTTGATCGTGATGGCCATGGCGATGTGCCCTACCGGCCCTTCGGGCTGTTCGCCTTGGTAACGGAGCGCATGCCATACGCGATGGTGTTGTCCCGAAGCCTCATGGTGCAACTGCTCGATGAGAGCGAACGTCTGTTGCCCTCGCTTACGCCGAAGTCGTTGGAGGATCTTTCACCCTTGATGCGCCCTCCCCATGGATAGGGTGACGTTCGAAGGTGTGGGCAAACGCTACGGCAAGCAATGGGCACTGCGCGGCGTCAATGCGTTTTTCGCGCCGGGTGAAGTGGTGATGGTGATCGGTCCCAATGGTTCGGGCAAAACCACGTTGATCAAATGCCTGCTCGGCTTGGTGCGCGCCGCGGAAGGAGCGATACACGTGAACGGGATGGAGGTGGGGGCTGATCCACAGTACAGGAAAGCCATCGGCTATATGCCCCAACTGGCGGAATTCCCCCGCGAGCTCACTGTCGATCAACTCCTTCGCATGATGAACGACATCCGCGATGCACCCTCGGGCAGCACGGATGATCGTTTGATCGAGGCGCTGGGAGTGGATGCCCTGCTGGACAAGCGCATCGGAGCGCTCAGTGGAGGCATGCGGCAGAAGGTGAGCGCGGTGCTGGCCTTCCGCTATCGGCCAACGGTGCTTGTGCTGGATGAACCGACGGCTGGGCTTGACCCGCTGAGCGCTCGTACGCTGCTCGACGCGGTAACGGAGGCACGAAGAAATGGGACGACGGTGTTGATCACATCGCACATCATGGAAGAGGTGCAACAGCTCGGCGACCGGTTGGCCTACCTGCAGGACGGCCGCCTGCGTGTGCTGCTCGCGCCCGAGACCATCCTCGATATCACTCGCGAGACCAGCTTGTCCAAAGCCCTGCCGAAGTATCTCGCCCAACTACCCCCCGCACATGTTGAAAGTGTGTAAGTACACCTTGATCGACCTGGCGCGGAACCGCTTCGCTATCGGCTACGCGACGCTACTGTTGTTGGTCTCCATCGGCCTGTTCATGCTTGAAGGTGACCCTACGAAGGCGCTCATCAGTTTGACACAGGTCGTGCTCGCTTTGGTGCCGTTGTTGGCCCTCGTCTTCACCATCATCTACTTCTACAACCAATACGAGTTCACCGTGCTGCTGGCTGTGCAGCCGCTGGGCCGCCGGAACATCGTGCTCGCGCAATTGCTGGCCATCACCATCGCGATGCTGATCGCCTTCCTGGTCGGGATAGGCATGCCTGTTCTGGTCTTCGCACCAAGCGCCGCTGGCTGGACCTTGCTCCTGACCGGGGCGGCACTGACAGCGGTGTTCACCGCGATCGGTGGCTGGATCGCTGTGAAGAACCGGGACCGGGCGCGGGGTGTTGGCATCGGCTTGGTAACATGGGTGCTGATGGTTCTCGTGTACGACGCCCTCTTGCTGTGGATCATGTTCGCCTTCAGCGATCGGCCCATTGAACCGGTCATTGTTCCTCTCGCCGCCTTCAACCCGATCGATCTGGCGCGCATCCTGGTGATGTTGAAGATCGACCTCGCCGCCCTACTTGGATACACAGGAGCCGTGTACCAGCAGTTTTTCGGAAGCGTCGGCGGCATGCTCGTCGCGTTGTGCGCATTGATCTTGTGGGTGGCATTACCATCATGGCGGGCAGTAAGCGCGTTCGCCAGCAAGGATCTTTGAGCCTGTCAAGGATCAGTCCTGCTGCTGATGGTCGTCAGGTAGGCTCGCGTGTGACACTGGCAGCTTGCGGCCGTCAGAACAACCACAACATGCGCTACATCAAGCTCTCCTTTTCCGCATTCACCGCGCTGGCCGCATTGCTCTTCGCTTCGTGCGGCACACCAACTCCTAGCGGGTCCACTACTGTTGCTGCCGCCCCGACCGGTGGTGGGCAAAGCACCGTGAAGGACGACCTATCGCAGAAGAACGTTGTGGGTGTAGCGGTCGGCTCGCCGGATCATACCACGCTCGTTGCCGCTGTGAAGGCCGCCGAACTGGTGGATGTGCTCAGCAACGCTGGCCCGTTCACGGTTTTCGCGCCGACCAACGCCGCCTTCGATGCGTTGCCCGCAGGTACCGTTGATGGCCTGTTGAAGCCCGAGAAGAAGAGTGATCTGCAGGACATCCTGCAGTATCATGTCGCCGTAGGGGTCTTCAAGCCCGAGGCCTTGCGCGACGGGCAATCGCTTGGCATGGTGAACGGCAGCAACGTGAAATTCAGCGTGAAGGATGGCAAGGTGATGATCAACGATGCGAACATCGTAGCCACGGTCCCCAGCAGCAATGGCTTGGTTTGCGTGATCGACAAAGTGCTGTTGCCTCCCTCACCGGTCCAGTGAGTATCCGTTCCACCAATAGCTCCGCGCATGACCGGAGCTTGGTGAAAGTCGGCAAGGGCGTCCGCAAGGGCGCCTTTGTCGTTGGGTGCGATCCCCACGCATCCACCGGAACCTGACAGAAGTCATCCTTCCCGCTGACCACCCTCAGTCCGCGACTTTCCACGCCGCTGGATTTTCGGCCCGTGAAGCCACGGAACTGATGAGCGTCATCTTCCTCTTGATCACCGCCAGCACACTGGTCGCAGGGTTGTTCCTCGCGGCATTCGTGTGGGCCGTGAAACGGGGGCAGTTCGACGACGACCGCTCACCGGCCGTGCGCATCCTGCACGACGAAGCAACACCCCTGCCTCTCCCCGGCGGAGAGGTCAACAATCCAATGACCCGATGATCGAGCGTTTCCAGTACGACAACCGCATCGTCAAGAACTTCCTGTTCGTCACCATCCTATGGGGTGTTGTGGGCATGCTGGTGGGCCTTATCGCCGCGCTGCAGTTGGTGATCCCGACTTCAACATGGCCGCCTGGTTCTCCTTCGGGCGGTTGCGTCCGCTGCACACCAACGCGGTGATCTTCGCCTTCGTGGGCAACGGCATTTTCGCCGGGGTCTACTACAGCCTGCAGCGCCTGTTGAAGACGCGCATGTACAGCGACCTGCTGGGCAACATCCACTTCTGGGGTTGGCAATTGATCATCGTAGCGGCCGCAATCACCCTGCCGCTGGGCATGACCACCGGCAAGGAGTACGCGGAGCTCGAATGGCCGATCGATATCGCCATTACGCTGGTGTGGGTGGTGTTCGGCATCAACATGTTCGGCACCATCTTGAAACGTCGGGAGCGCCACTTGTATGTCGCTATCTGGTTCTACATCGCTACGTGGGTAACGGTGGCCATGCTGCACATCGTGAACAGCATCGAGCTGCCGATCTCGTTGACGAAAAGCTATAGCTGGTATGCGGGTGTTCAGGATGCGTTGGTGCAGTGGTGGTACGGCCACAACGCGGTGGCCTTCTTCCTCACCACGCCCTACCTGGGGTTGATGTACTACTTCCTGCCGAAGGCCGCGAACCGGCCGGTGTACAGCTACAAACTCAGCATCATCCACTTCTGGGCGCTCATCTTCCTGTACATCTGGGCGGGCCCGCACCACTTGCTCTACAGCGCATTGCCCGATTGGGCGCAGAGTCTCGGTACGGTGTTCAGCATCATGCTCATTGCGCCGAGTTGGGGTGGCATGCTCAACGGGTTGCTCACCCTGCGTGGTGCGTGGGACCGCGTTCGTGAGGATGCCGTGCTGAAATTCTTCGTGGTGGCCGTAACGTGTTATGGCATGGCCACGCTCGAGGGCCCGTTGCTCAGTTTGAAGTCCATCAACGCGATCGCGCACTTACACGGATTGGATCGTGGCGCATGTGCACATCGGCGGCATCGGCTGGAACGGCTTCATGGCCTTCGGCATGATCTACTGGTTGGTGCCACGCTTGTACGGCACGCAGCTCTTCTCGAAGAAGCTCGCGAACGTGCACTTCTGGCTGGGCACGCTGGGCATCATCTTCTATGCGGTGCCGCTCTACTTCGCCGGGTTCTTCCAGAGCATGATGTGGAAGCAGTTCACGCCGGACGGGTTCCTGGTGTACAAGAACTTCCTCGACACGTTGCTCGAGATCAAGTACGCCTATTGGCTGCGCGCACTGGGTGGTAGCATCTACATCGTTGGCGTCTTCATCATGATCTACAACGTGTGGAAGACGGTGCGCGCCGGAAGCCTGATCGCGAACGAGGAGGCCGAAGCACCGGCCATGGAGAAGCTGGCCGTTGCGAACGACGGCGGCCACTGGCACCGTTGGATCGAGCGTCGCCCGATACAGATGCTGATCCTGAGCTTGGTGGTGGTGGGCATCGGCGGTATCCTGGAGATCGTGCCCACGTTCCTGGTGAAGAGCAACGTGCCCACGATCGCGAGCGTGCTGCCCTACACACCGTTGGAGCTGCACGGGCGCGACATCTATGTGCGCGAGGGTTGCTACACCTGCCACAGCCAGATGGTACGCCCCTTCCGCAGCGAGACCGAGCGCTACGGCGAGTATGCCAAAGCAGGTGAGTTCGTGTACGACCACCCGTTCCAATGGGGCAGCAAACGCACCGGTCCCGACCTGTTGCGTGTTGGTGGCAAGTACCCCAATAGCTGGCACTACTACCATATGTGGGACCCCACGAGCATGAGCCCCGGTTCGCTGATGCCCGCATACGGGCACCTGTTCGAGGACGCCCTCGACACCACCACAACGGTGAAGAAGATCGAAGCGATGCGCACGCTGGGCGTACCCTACGCGAAGGATTTCCCTGCAATGGCCAACGCCGACCTGAGCGCGCAAAGCGCGGTGATCGTTGCCGACCTGAAGAAGGTGGGCATCGACGCCATGAGCGACCGGGAGATCATCGCGGTGATCGCCTACCTGCAACGCGTGGGTACGGACATCAAGGCAAAAGCCCCGGTCGTTGCCAACACACAACCCTGATCCACGATGCTGAAGTTCATCAAACACCATTTGGATACGATCTCGGGTATCGGCATCTATCCCGTGATCTCGTTCCTGCTCTTCTTCGGCTTCTTTCTGGCCATGCTGATCTGGATCCGCAAGGTGAGCAGCGCTCACATCGCACGCATGTCCGCTTTGCCACTCGCGGAAGATCGCCCGGAACCCACAACGGTCACCAAGTCCACCGGCCCATCACTCGCCTCACGGGTACTCGCGCTTGTGCTCACCGCCGGAGCGGCCATGCCACTGCTGGCACAGGAGGCACCGGTAGCCTCCACGAACAACCCGGCCTTCCAAGTGGACAACAGCTTGAACTACGCCATGATCGCGTTGGCCGTGGTACAGGTGATCTTCATTCTTGCGCTCACCGGCATCATGCGCACCATGGGCGGCGCGGGCGCATGGGCAAAACGTTTCGCGCAGCGGAACAGTCGAGCCGCGGTCCTGCTTCCGTTCCTGTTCCTGTTCTCACTGCAAGCCAGTGCGCAGGCCTACAAAGGCGAGGGGGGCACGATCAGCAACTACCACCTGTTCTGGTTGCTGGCTGCCACCAATGCACTGCTTTTCGTGATCGTCGTGGTGCAGATCGTTCTGCTGCGTGGACTGATCGCGGCCACCACCGGCGTTGAAAAAACATCCGTTGAACTTCCACTGAACGACGGGCCGACATGGGTGGAGCGGTTGACGAAACGGCTCACACGCCAAGTGGAGGTGGAGAAGGAAGAGGACATCCTGATGCACCACGAGTACGACGGCATCCGCGAGTTGGACAACGTGCTGCCGCCATGGTGGGTGTGGCTGTTCTACGGCTCGATCATTTGGAGCGTGTTCTACTTGGCTGGCACCGTGATGGGCTTCCTGCCGGATCAGAAGACCGAATACGCCAACAGCATGGAACAAGCCAAGCTGGACATCGCGGCATACACTGCGAAACTGGGTGCCAGTGTGGACGAAAACACGGTAACGGCGTCCACCGATCCCGGCACATTGGCCGCTGGCCGCAACATCTTCACGCAATACTGCACGCCCTGCCACGGTGCCGATGGCGCGGGTTCCGAGACTTCCGTTGGCCCCAACCTCACCGACGCTTACTGGATCCATGGCGGCGGCGTGAAGAACATCTTCTACACGATCAAGTACGGTGTGCAGGAGAAGGGCATGATCAGTTGGAAGTCGCAACTGAAGCCGGCCGAAATGGCTTCGTTTTCAAGCTACATCCTCAGCCTGCAAGGCACCGGTCCCGCCACGCAGAAGCCGCCCCAGGGCGATCTCTGGACAGAACCCCTGCCTTCGGACAGCACAGCCAACACCGTGGATAGTCTCGCTGCATCCGTGGATACGACGCGGATGGCGGCAAAGTGAAATGATCGCACAACCCGCCCATATCCAGCGCGACGCTTTCGCCAAGAAAGGATCAACGAAGGACGAGAGCTACCGGGACTCGATCAGCACGGTCGACAAGCGCGGTAAGCGGGTGTGGGTGTACCCGAAGAAGCCCAACGGGAAGTTCACGCGTTGGCGGCAGTGGTTCGGCTATTCGCTGTTGGTGCTGCTGTTCGTGGTGCCGTTCCTGCGTATCAACGGGGAGCCGGTGCTGATGATCAATATCCTCGAGCGCAGCTTCGTCTTCTTCGGCCAGGTCTTCTGGACGCAGGACTTCCTGATCTTCGTGATCGGCTTCATCACCTTCATCATTTTCGTTGCATTGTTCACCGTCGCGTTCGGGCGGTTGTTCTGTGGTTGGGCCTGTCCGCAGACCGTGTTCATGGAGCATGTGTTCCGCCGCATCGAGTATGCCATTGAAGGCGATTGGAAACAGCAACAGGCCCTGAACAACGGGCCGATGACCACCGACAAGCTGTGGAAGAAAACGCTGAAGCATGCGGCCTTCTTCGGCATCAGCTTCCTCATCGGCAACACCTTCCTCGCGTACATCATCGGCAGCGACGAACTGCTGCACATCATGCGCGACCCATCGGCGAAGCATACGGGAGGCTTGATCGCCATGACCATTTTCAGTGGGGTGTTCTACGGCAACTTCGCCTTCTTCCGGGAACAGGCCTGCACCACGGTGTGCCCCTACGGCCGCTTGCAAGGCGTGCTGTTGGACCGCAAGAGCATCGTCATAGCTTACGATCATGTGCGCGGTGAAGCGCGGGGGTTGTTCCGGAAGGGTGAAGAACGGAGCACCGCAGGCAAGGGCGATTGCATTGACTGCAAAGCCTGCGTGCATGTGTGCCCCACGGGTATCGACATCCGCAATGGAACGCAACTCGAATGCGTGAACTGCACCGCGTGCATCGATGCGTGCGATCACATCATGCGCAGCGTGGATCTGCCGACCGGACTGATCCGCTATGCCAGCGAGGATGAAGTGGCCGAGAAGAAGACCTTCCACTTCAACACGCGCATGAAGGCCTACACGGTGGTGCTCGCTGCGTTGGTCGGGGTGCTCGCAACACTGATCATCCTGCGCACCGATACCGAGACCACCGTGCTGCGCACACCCGGCATGCTCTTTCAAACGCAACCCGACGGCCGCATCAGCAACCTGTACGCGATCAAGTCGGTGAACAAAACGCACCACGATCTGCCCGTGCATTTGGAGTTGATGAACGTGGACGGCGAGATCAAGCTGATCGGCAAAGCCATGGACCTGAAGGCCGGCGAACTGGGTCAATCGGAGATGTTCATCATCCTGCCGAAGGATCAATTGCAAGGCATGAAGACCAAGCTGGTGATCGGTGTGTACACCGGTGAAAAGCTGCTGGAGAAGGTGAGCACATCATTCGTAGGACCCATCAACCCGAACCGACCATGAACTGGGGAAAAGGACTTGTACTTACGCTGATCACCTTCGGAGGATTGATGACCTGGCTGGTGGTGAAGTCCATACAGAACCCGGAGCCGCTCGTGACCGAACAGTACTACGAGCAAGAGCTGAAATACCAGCAGCGCATCGACAATACCGAACGCGCCAACGCGCTCTCCGCGAACGTGTCCATGGTACCAAGTGCACAAGGTGTCCGGATCACATTCCCACCCGAGGCGCATAGCGGTTCCATCACCGGTGTCCTCACGCTGCTCCGACCGAACGATCCATTGGCCGACCGGCAGGTGATCGTCGCAGCCGACACGACCGGGATCTTCGATGCCGTTACACCCGGGCTGGTCGCGGGGCGCTACAACGCGCTGTTGGAGTGGTCCGCCAATGGGATCGCCTACTACACCGAAGAAAAGCTGGTGGTGCCATGAACCCCATGCTCGCCACGGCCTTCGTGCTCGGAGCGGCGGGCAGTGCGCATTGCATCGGCATGTGCGGACCGATCGCGCTTGCAGTGCCAAGCCCTGGCAACGGTTGGCGCGCACGCTTGATGAGCACGTTGATCCTCAACAGCGGACGTGTTTCCACCTACGCCCTTCTCGGTGCGCTGTTCGGTGCGTTCGGTACGGGTCTGCGTCTCGCGGGACTTCAACAAAGTGTATCCATCATTGCCGGTGCAGTACTGCTGCTATCGGTGATCGTACCCGGCCTGCTTGAACGCTGGAGCCCAACAGGTCGCCTTTCGTTGTGGATCGGAAGGCTCCGTGGAGCGCTTGCCCGCAACCTGAAGCGCACGGCACCGGAAGCAGTGTTCTTCACCGGCGCCCTCAATGGCTTGCTGCCATGTGGACTGGTTTATGCGGCCGCCATCGGCGCTGCAGCGATGGGCACTATGCAGCACGGCGCTTTGTTCATGATGCTGTTCGGCCTCGGCACGCTGCCGGCGTTGATCGGCCTGCGGATGTCGGGTAGTATGATCGGCACCTCTGCGCGCGCGCTGTTGCGGAAAGCATCACCCGTGCTTGTCTCCGCTTTGGCCGTGCTGATGATCCTGCGTGCCCTTGAACTGGGCATCCCCATGGTAAGCCCACCAGCCGTAACAGAGCCGGGGCAAGTCACTGCCTGCCATTGACCGGAAGTAACTCACCTTCACAGTACCAAACCGAACCGACCATGACCACTGCAACCGAGAAACGCGTCCACCTGAGCGACCTGCACAACGACCACAAGCTGTGGTTGAACACGCTCGCCTTCTGCAAGGAAGAGATCACCATCCTGGAACACCGCATGGAGGAGATCGCCAAACAGAATTCCACTGGAGAAGTGATGGCCGAACTGGAGCACTTCCAGAACCAGTACATCCGCCAACGCGAAGTGATCGATGAGTTGCGCCATGAACTGAAGCAGCACGAGAACGCCCTTGAGAAAGAAGTGCGTGATCATCCGATCGCGGTGGATCATCGCTTGTTCGTTGACCACACCGGTCACCGCGAAGAGATGGCCACCTTCGAAAAGCTCTACCGCGAACTGAAGGAGGAATTCATGCGCTGGTTGGCAAAACGTATGTGAAGCCCGGCTCGGTGACGATCGTCACTTATCGCGTTCTCGGGAACCTTCACCTTCGGACAAACATCAGAAAAATGAAACCGAACATGGGAGGTCCGGACCGCGTGATCCGTTTGATCGTTGCCGCTATTGTTGCCATCCTCTACTTCACAGGAACGATCACAGGTACGCTTGGTATCGTGCTGATGGTGCTTGCGGCCGTTTTCGTGCTGACCAGCTTCATGAGCTTCTGCCCGTTGTACGCGCCGTTCGGCTTCAGCACGCGCGAGGAGAAGAAGACGGCGAACTGATACCCATCGGGTGTTACGCTCGCTCTTCGGGCTCGGTCCCAAAGCGGACCTGCCAAAGCTCCTTGCTGAAGGAGCGACCATTCTCGATGTTCGCACCGAACAGGAGTTCTCCCGCGGTCATGCGACCGGTGCGGTGAACATCCCGCTGGACGAGCTACTGCTGTACTTGCACATGATCAGGAAGGACAAACCCGTCGTTACCTGTTGCCACAGCGGCCGCCGCAGCGCAATGGCCGCGGAGACGTTGAAGTCGCACGGATTCGACGCGCACAACGGTGGGCGCTGGACCAAGGTGCAGGCTGCGCTGTCAGGTCAGTGATCGTGTCTACGCCTTCTGCTCCAGTACGAGCAGTGGCATGTCCAACTCCAGAGCAAGTTCCTTGGCCGTGCTGGTGTGCAGGATGCGGTCGAGCAAACCCCGATGCCTGTGCAGAACGGCGACCATATCGGCGCCCCGTTTGTGCGCGGTGCGCTCGATCCCGTCCACTACATCGTGCCCATATCCTTCAATGAAACTGTGGGGTATCCCTTTCAAGGCTATGGCGTAGAGTCCGTTGCTCCAGTGGTCCTCGCCTTCGGTGATACCGACCGGCATGTGGCTGACGATGATCTCGGCCTTTTGGCGCAACGCGATGATGCGCAGCATGTCCAGACTTTCCGGAAGTACTTCATCGTGGTCATCGGCAAGCAGGATCCTTTTCAACGGGCGCAGCAGCGCCTTCTCCGGAACGGCCAACACGGGCACGCTGCTGGTTTTGAGCACATCGGTGGTGTTGCTTCCGAACAATGCCGAACCGGTACTGCCGCGCTTTCCCATCACCACCAAGCCGGTCCTTTTCTCTTTCATGAACTCGTCGAGCGCAGGTGCGAGCGCGCCATAGAGAACGTGCTGCTCGACGGAACGTGCACCCGTGCGCTGAACGAACTGCTTGGCCACGGTGGCCAAGCCTTCTTCAGCGGCTTTGATCAGCTCCGGCAACTGGAACGGTGCCAGAGGGCTGCCGACCCCGGGATCGAAATGCGAATGCACCAGCACATATGTCGCGTCCTCAATGCCGAAGAGCTGGGTGGCATACGTTGCCGCGTGCATGGCATTGGCGCTGAAATCGGTTGGGATGAGGATGCGTGTCATGATGTTCGGCTCTATGGAACAAGGCTATTACAACACATGGACCGCAACCGTGACCACCGTCAGCAAGGGAACCAACGATCATCAGGTACGGGGCCATCCGTGGAAACAATTCCGCAGACCGGGCCATTTCGCCACGCATTTTGCCAGCTCAGGCAAGACAAGGTCCCGCACGTCTTCACCCGTTCAATCCTCTCCTTGGAAGCGCCCGACGGCACAACTGATGTATGACTTCGCCTTCTGCGCGAAACCGCCGGTACCGGTTTCCGGATAGCCGAGATCCATCAATACCGCAGCAACCTCCTCGTGGGTCAAAGCCCCATCGTGCGTAACAGTAACACTGCTGGCCTCGGGGTCAACGATCACGGTCCCTATCGAGGGCAATTGGCTCAACCGTTTGCGAATGCTGTTCGCGCATCCGCCGCATTTCAGGTTGTCCACGTGGAAAGTCAGGTTGGGCATGTTGCGGTCCGTTGGGTTCAAAGTTCCACGGTTCCCAAAGCAAGAACCATGACACAACTCGCACGTGGAACTGACCATTGTCAGGAAACACGCTCGCGCACCCCGATACGTTTGTCCGAAGCGCAACAGTCGTCAGGGTCCATCATGCCTTCCACCCCGATAACCACCATTCACGACCTCGTAAAGGAATTACTCCGCCATCGCGATCCGAAGGCGTTCGAGAGCATACTGGCGCGCTATGCCGTTCCCAGCCGCGATCTGGAACCTTACTTCCGCTGGAACAGCAGGCACTACACCCGTACCTGCATCAATCGCAACGATGACTTCGAACTGTTGGTGATCTGTTACGAGCCCGGCCAGCGCACCAGCATCCACGATTACGATAGCCAGATGGCATGGATCCATCCGGTGATGGGGGAAGTGGTCGAGGAGCGATTCACACCCGTGGAGGGTGACGGAATAAAACTCGCCCGTGAGATCCATCTACACCCCGGCTCCGTCGAACCGATCACTGATGGCTCCTCGATACACCGCTTCACGAACCGTGGGCCCGACAGGGCCGTTACCCTGAACCTCTACGCCAAGCCCATGAGCAAGTGGCGGGTTTACGAAGAGGGCACCGGGTTCAGCAGCGTTGCACCAGCTGGCACGCCTCGATGAGCGGTGCCATCCATGCACGCGGCTACCTTTCCACCATGGTGAAGGTTTCCGGCGGAGCATTCGAGAAAGTGGACATCGCTCAGGTGTGCGCGCTCCTCTTCACAAGAGCTGCAGAGGGATTAGTGGTGGTTGATGGGAAGGGTGCCATCATTATGCACAACCCCCGGCTCAACGAGATGTTCAGATACGATGAAGGCGCATTGATCGGCGCAACGGTGGAAACCCTCTTGCCCGACGCTGCGCGTGCGCGCCATGTGGGTCATCGCGCAGCGTATGACAAGAAACCCGTGCAGCGGTCCATGGGCATTGGCATGGATCTCTGGGGCAAGCGCAGCGATGGCAGCGTCTTCCCGGTGGAAGTGAGCCTGAACCATTTCGAGATGGATGGCGACCGTTACGTGATGGGACTTGTCACGGACATTACGCTCAGGCGGAAAGCCGAAGAAGAACTGAAGCGCACCAACCAGGAACTGGAGGATCGGGTGGAAGTGCGCACCACTGAATTGCGCGATGCGGAGCGCAGCTTGCGTACGGCACTCGAGAAGGAAAAGGAACTGCATGCGCTGAAGAGCCGCTTCGTGTCCATGGCCAGCCACGAGTTCCGCACTCCGCTCAGCACCATCATGAGCAGCGTTGACCTCATTGGCCGTTACACGGAGCAAGCCAACGACGATCGGGTGGAGAAGCACGTATCGCGGATCCGTGGGAAGGTGCGCGAGATGACGGCCATGCTCAATGAGTTCCTTTCGTTGGAACGGATCGAGCAAGGCCAAGTGGTTTGCACACCGGTGGAAATGGATATCGTGCACCAATGCATCGAACTCATCGAAGAGCTGAAGGCCCTCGCCAAAACCGGACAGGCCATAGACTTCGATCACGAAGGCGACGAACGCAGCGTGACACTTGATCGGCAAATGCTCAGCAACGCGATAACGAACCTGGTGACGAACGCGGTGAAGTATTCACCGGAGGGCAAACGTGTCGTGTTGCACACATCCATCGCAAAGGGCAGGCTCACGATAACAGTGAAGGACCAAGGCATCGGCATCCCGCAGGAGGATCAACAACACATGTTCGAACGGTTCTTCCGCGGTAGCAACGCCACCACGATCCAAGGCACCGGGCTCGGCTTGAACCTTGTGAAACGCTACCTGGAGATGATGGGTGGTTCCATCCGCTTCACCAGTGCCCCCGGCAACACCGTCTTCACGGCTGAACTACCACAACACTTGACCTCATGAAAACGATCCTGCTGATCGAGGACGACGCGGACATGCGGGAGAACACCGCCGAGATCCTCGAGCTGGCGGACTACCGCGTGCTGAAAGCCGAGAACGGTCGGCGCGGTGTGGAGGTGGCCCGGAAGGAAACACCGGACCTGGTGCTCTGCGACATCATGATGCCCGAACTGGACGGCTACGGCGTGCTGCACATGCTGGGGCGCAACCCGGCCACGGCCGAAGTGCCGTTCATTTTCCTGAGCGCGAAAGCGGAACGCGGCGAGGTGCGCAAGGGCATGGAACTCGGTGCGGATGATTACCTCACGAAGCCTTTCGAGGAGAGCGAATTGCTCAACGCCATCGAAGGCCGCCTGAAGCGCAGCGAACTCTTCCGCAAGGGGTTCGACAACGGCTTCGAGGGCCTCAACCAGTTCATGGACCAAGCACGCGGCGTGGATGCGCTAAAGGACATCGGGCGCGACCGCAAAACGCGGAAAGTCGCGAAGAAGGAAGTGGTCTTCCACGAAGGCGATGAGCTACGGCAAGTGCCGTACATGGTGCATGGCAAGGTGCGCACGTTCAAGATCAACAACGATGGCAAGGAGTTCGTGACCGGCCTCCACGGCGCTGGTGAGTTCATCGGGTACATGGGCCTGTTGGAGAATGGCCGCGCCATGGAAACCGCCGAGGCCTTGGAGGACTGCGAGGTAGCGTTGATACCACGCGAAGACCTGCTGGCTTTGTTGTACAAGGACCGCGATGTGAGCATCCGGTTCATCAAAATGCTCGCACACAACGTGAAGGAGAATGAGCAGCACCTGTTGCAGCTTGCCTACGCCAGCGTTAGGCAACGCGTAGCACAAGCCCTCTTGCGCGTGCACGGCCGCTATGCCGAGGACCAGAACGCCAGCTTAGGGTTCAGATCAGCCGCGAGGATCTTGCCAGCATCGTGGGCACCGCCACCGAATCGTTGATCCGCTGCCTCACCGATCTGAAGGAGGAAGGCCTCATCGACACCAAAGGCCGTGACATCCGTATTCTTGACAAACAACGACTGGAGAAGCTCGCGCACAACTAACAGGGAAGGCTGTTGCGAGGCGCCCTCCTGCCATCAAATCGCTAAGCATGTCCACACTTGCAGCGCCCTCCAACTCTTCACCTACTACAAGCAACTTGGCGACAAGGCCATGGCGCAGGTGAAGGATGAAGACTTGCACACGGTCCTGGCAAGCGACGCGAACAGCATTGCGATCATCGTTCGGCACATGGCGGGCAATATGCGCTCGCGCTTCACGGATTTCCTAACGAGCGACGGCGAGAAGCCCTGGCGTGATCGCGACAGCGAGTTCGTGGATCCGGGGCAGGATCGTGCAGCATTGCTGGCTGATTGGGAAAGCGGATGGGCGTGTTTCTTCTCAGCGATAGCACCGCTCACCGATGCTGACTTGTCACGTACGGTCTTTATCCGCAACGAAGGGCACTCGGTGATGGATGCCTTGCACCGTCAGCTTGCGCACTATGCCTACCACGTTGGCCAGATAGTGCTGTTGGCGCGCACCTTCGCTGGCGATGAGTGGACTTCGCTCAGCATTCCGCGCAACGCGTCGCAGCAGTTCAATGCGGACAAGTTCGCAAAGCCGAAGGAGAAAAAGCACTTCACGGACGGGGAAAGTGAGCCGCCGTGTCATTTCCTGAGCGCAGCGAAGAGGCTATCTATCCGTGCATTGGCTTCCGCTGGAACACCCAGCGTTGATGCCCGTGCCGTTGCGTTTGCGATACGATCGTCCGTAAGCGGATGGCTGCTCAGGAACGCCGGTGGTTCCGCAGTGGAACCATGCGCGCCTTTCAACTCTTCCAACAGGTCGATCATGCCGCGCGGATCAACGCCATTTGCATGCATGCGCTGCATGCCGATGTCGTCGGCGGCCTTTTCCAGATCGCGCGAGTAACCGAGCCCGCGCAGTTCATCGCCTTTGTTCGCTGCGATCTCGCCCAACGCGCCCACATCGCCAACGACCAGCGCCAGGAAGAATGAACTCGCGAATTGCCGCACCATGCTGCGCGTGCTATGGCGCTCCTGCACGTGCGTGCCCTCGTGCGCGAGCAGTCCTGCAAGTTCCTGTGGCGTGTCCAGTTCATCGAGCAGGCCGGTGTACACCACAATGTGCCCACCGGGCATCGCAAAGGCATTCACTTGGGCGTCGTTCACAACGTGGTACTTCAGCACGTGATCCTTGCTGATCTCCAAGGCATCGCCGAAACGTTGCATGGCGGCTGAGCGCGTCGTGTCGAACGCCATGGATGCAGCCATGGCATTGAAGGAGGCTTCACCGAGCTGGTCGTCCACCGAACGCGGCAGGCGCAGCGCGAGCTGTTCCGCAATGATGGGCATCAACCAGATGTATGCCGCGACAAGTCCGCCTAAGATCACGAGGAACAAGAAGGCAGCGCGGCTGAAGAGGATAGGCGCCACGCCACCGGTTCTGCGCCTGCGCGAGTACTGCTTCAGGTGCGCCACCATGAGGCGCTGTGCGGTGGCGTCCTTCACGATCAACGTGCGCGTGCCATGGCTCAAGCGCAAATGATGTTCGCCGCTGTCCCAATGGAACTGCTTGTCCAGCACGTTCCATGTATACGTCTCTTTTCCCGCGTGCACTTCCAATTGCGCGGGCGAGAGCCAAGTGAACGTTGCGGGCCGCGTGCTGAGGCCGTCGTAGAGTTCGGTGGAAGTGGATTCGGGCATGGAAGGTCCGAAAGTATCTTCCCCCGGTGCCGACCACGACCCTACACTTGACGAGCGGATGGAGAACTGGATAGTGGGGATCATTGGCATCATAGGGTTGCTGGCCCTCGCGCTCGGCTTCCTGTTCATCGTCGGCCGTGAAGTGTTTGATATGGTCGGTATCATCGGTCACAGCATCGCACCAATGGGCCGTAGGGACCGTGTTCTACTTGAGCAGCACTCCGCTTTTTACCGCAGGCTATCCTCCGATCGCCAACGCGAGTTCAGGCGGCGCGTGAAGGAGTTCGTTTACGAAAAGCACTGGGTAGGAAAAGACATCAAGCTCACGCGCGAAATGAAGGTGCGCATTTCGGCCACGGCCGTGCAGCTGACCTTCGGTCTTGAGCCGCTCTTGCTCCTACACTTCGGGAGTATCATCATCTATCCCGATGTATACCGCGATCGCCATAGTGGCGATCTGTACAAGGGAGCCACCTACGTGCGACGCGGAACGATCGCATTGTCTTGGAAGCACTTCATCGAAGGAGGTGCCGACCTAACGGATGCCGTCCACTTGGGCCTTCACGAGATGGCGCATGCGCTTTGGTTGGAGAACCGCATCCCGAACGAAGAGGACGACTTCCTGGACCCGGCCGCCCTGGCCGATTGGAACCGCTTGGCCATGACCGAGATCCAGATGGTCCGCGCCGGGGAGTCGCGGCTCTTCCGGCGCTACGCGGGCACCAACGAGGCGGAGTTCTTCGCCTGTGCAGTGGAGTATTTCTTCGAATGCACGGCCGCCTTCAAGGAGAAAATGCCTGCGGAGTACGATGCCATGTGCGGGTTGTTGAAGCAGGATCCAACAAAGAACCCCGGTTGAACGGTCAAACGTTCCCTCAACTGGTCGCTGCTGTCGAAGTAGATCCTATTTTCGCCCTCCCTTCAGCGGAAGGGCACCTACCCAGGTGGCGGAATCGGTAGACGCGCTGGTCTCAAACACCAGTGATCTTAACAATCGTGCGGGTTCGAGTCCCGCCCTGGGTACAGAATGGATCGGATGGTCAGGTGATCAGGTGATCAGGTGATCGGGCGGCCCAATGCGTACGATCGATCCAATGCAGAAAGATGATCTGGTCTTTGCCGATGAGCGCAAACAGGTGCGTTATGACACCGCTTATCTGCGCATGGCCCTTGAGTGGGCCAAGCTGAGCCGTTGTACCCGGAAACAAGTCGGTGCGTTGATCGTCAATGATGGCATGATCATCAGTGACGGGTACAATGGCACACCGACCGGCTTCCCAAACGACTGCGAGGACGAGCAGGGGCTTACCCATTGGTATGTGCTGCACGCAGAGGCCAATGCGATCATGAAGGTGGCGCGCAGTACGAACAATGCCCGCAACGCCACATTGTACCTCACCCACTCACCGTGCAAAGAGTGCAGCAAGTTGATCCTGCAAGCGGGGATCAAGCGGCTTGTGTACTTGACAGCATACAAGGACCCGACCGGTCTCGACTTCCTCGAGCGCGGGGGTGTGCGGATCACACGCATCGACACGTTGTAGCAGCATGCAGGAACGCCGCTCCACCTTCAGTTTGCTTATACCCCTCATGCTTGCTTTGGCGCTTGGCACTGGGCTGGTGATCGGATACTTCAGCGGTGGCCAGCGCAATTTCAGCGCAGTGGCCCTTTTCGATCACCGCGCAACACCGAGCGAGAAGATCGGCCAAGTGATCGACCTCATCGAACGCGATTACGTGGACAGTGTGCAGAAGGATCGGCTTACCGATGAGGTGATCCAGGATCTCCTCCAAAGGCTCGATCCGCACAGCTACTATCTGAGCACGGAGGACCTCCGGGCAGCGGTTGAGCCATTGGAAGGGAGCTTCGAGGGTATCGGTGTGGAATTCACCATTCAGCGCGATACCATCGTGGTCATCGCCCCCGTCGAGGGCGGGCCAAGCGCGGCGCTGGGCGTGCTGGCCGGCGATCGGATCATCAGTGCCAATGGAAAGAACCTCGCCGGGGTCGGCGTTACGAATGAGGATGTGATGGCGAACTTGCGCGGAGAGAGCGGGAGTTCCGTGAAGATCGGACTACTACGCAACGGAAAACGGAACCCGTTCGAAGTGGTGGTGAAGCGGGGCAAGGTGCCGATAAACAGCGTGGCCGTTGCCCTGATGACCGATAAGGAAACAGGCTACATCAAAGTGGTGCGTTTCGCTAAGACCACCACAGAGGAGTTCGCTGCAGCGGCAGAGAAATTACTGGGCCAAGGCATGAAGCGGTTGGTTCTGGACCTGCGCGGAAATGGAGGAGGGTACTTGGATGCGGCGATACACATGGCCGATGAATTCCTGCCGAAGGATGCGACGATCGTTTACACTGAAGGCCGCAATCATCCGCGGCAAACGGACCGTGCGACTTCAATGGGTGTGCTGGAGAAGATACCCTTGGCCGTTCTGATCGACGAAGGCAGTGCAAGTGCGAGCGAGATCGTGGCCGGGGCCATCCAGGACAATGACCGAGGAACGATCGTCGGTCGTCGGACCTTCGGCAAAGGACTTGTGCAAGAACATCGCGATCTGCCGGACAGCAGTGCCGTGCGGCTGACCACTGCCCGGTACTACACGCCGAGCGGCCGGAGCATACAGAAGCCGTACGGTGAAGGGATCGCATACGAGGACGACTACGCCGGGCGCATTGAGCATGGAGAGTTGCTCTCGGCTGACAGCATTAAGGTTGACTCTGCTCAAACATTCACCACTAAGTCCGGTCGAACGGTGTTCGGTGGTGGTGGCATTGTCCCTGACGTTTTCGTTCCGGCTGATACCACCGAAGGATCGGGATACTTGAGCGAACTGGTTTTCACAGGAACACTGAACCAATTCGCCTTCGATTACTCCGACCGTAAGCGGCAAGTACTGGAGGCCATGGGCTCACCAACTGCGTTCCGCACGGCCTTCACCATCAACGAGGCGCTTCTCGGAGAGCTGGTCGCTTATGCCACCAATCAAGGCATCGCGCTTCGGCCCAATGACTATCAACGGAGTAAGCGGGTCATCGCACAACGCCTGAAGTCCGCTATTGCGCGCAACATATGGGGTAATGAAGGCTACTATCCCATTGCGCTGGAAGCAGACAGCCTGTTCGCGATCGCGGTGGAGCGCATCGGTCAGTAAGAACGAGGTACACCGAAAAACGAGAAGGGGTCCTTGCGGACCCCCTCGTTCGTCGGATGCGTTGTAACCTTATTGAGCAACAGCGCCCTCCACCTTAGCGGCGGCGGTGTCCACCATAGCTGCGGCTGCAGCTGCGGTGCTATCGGCAATGGCTTGTGCCTTGGCCTCGGCCTCCTTCATTGATTGCTCCATAGCAGCAGTAGCACTGTCGGCAGCAGCCTTCAGTTCAGCTTCCAATTGCTCTGGGGTTTTTCCGCTGCCGCAGGCAACGAAGAGGCTCGCAACAACGGCGAGCACTGCGAACTTCCTGATCATCTCCTGTCTTGTTTTTGGTGAAAGTGAGCGCGAATGTAAACTTTTAACCTTTCCATCGACGACGGGCCGAAAATCTATGGGGCTATCTTTCGCACTTCACGGCTCAACTTGCCCGCAAATCCAACCGACCATGGCCCATACTCTTCCTGAACTGCCCTATCCGCACAACGCTCTGGAACCCCATGTTGATGAAGCCACCATGCGTATTCACCATGGAAAACATCACGCTGCTTATGTCACCAACCTCAACAAAGCCCTTGAAGGAAACCCGATGGCTGATAAGTCCATCGAGGATCTGATGACCGGAATGGATATGGCCAATATGGCACTGCGGAACAACGGCGGGGGCATTACAACCATACCCAGTTCTGGCAAGCCATGAGCCCAACGGGTGGAGGTGCACCTGCTGGCGATCTTTCCGCGGCTTTGACATCTGCGTTCGGGTCCTTCGATGCTTTCAAGGAAAAATTCGCCGCCGCCGGAGCTACCCGGTTCGGTAGCGGATGGGCTTGGTTGTGCGTTCATAAGGGTGGTAAACTGGAGATCTGCAGTACGCCCAATCAGGATAACCCCTTGATGCCCGGGACGGGGTGCGGTGGTGCGCCCATCCTTGGGTTGGATGTTTGGGAACATGCCTACTACTTGCACTACCAGAACCGTCGTCCTGATTACATAACCGCATGGTGGAACGTGGTGAATTGGAAGGAGGTTGAGCGCAGGTACGCTGCCAGCAAATAGTCGAGGAGGGTCTTTGTATCGCGGGCGGTTCCAAGCTATCGGGACCGCCCGCTTACTTTCAGCCCGATGCGTCCGGTACTGATCCTTTGTGTGCTCTTGGTCAATGGCATAGCACAGGCATCCACGGCCGGGCCATTTCATCCTAGCCGACATGAGGAGGCTGCGCAACATCGGATCGACAGTCTCGCAGCGAGCCTTGAGCGCTCGGGGTCCGCGATGCAGGAGAATGAACGACTTGTTGCTCTTGCCCTGACCGTAGCGCTAGGGCCCTTCGGCGGACATCGGCTTTATTTGGGCACCGGGCCCAAAGTGCCCATCATCTACACCCTCACGCTGGGTGGAGGATTCGGGGTCCTACCGGTTATCGACCTCTTCCACATATTGCTGAAGAAGGACTTGGAGCCCTACCGGAACAACAGGAACATATTCATGTGGACCCCTCCAAATGCCGACGAGGTCACTCCACCGTGACCGACTTCGCCAAATTCCGGGGTTGGTCAACATTGCAACCGCGCATTACAGCAATGTGGTAGCTGATGAGCTGCAGCGGAATGGAGGCCAATAGTGGCACCAGACAATCCGGTGCATCGGGGATCTCGATCACGTGGTCGGCCAATCCCTTTACGACCGTATCGCCCTCGGTAACGATCGCGATGATCTTGCCTTTTCGGGCTTTGACCTCCTGGATGTTGCTCACCACTTTCTCATAGCTGGCCCCCTTGGTTGCGATAACGAAGACCGGCATTTCTTCATCAATGAGGGCGATCGGGCCGTGCTTCATTTCAGCAGCTGGATAGCCCTCCGCATGTATGTAGCTGATCTCTTTCAGCTTCAACGCGCCCTCGAGAGCGACCGGGAAACAAAATCCACGACCGAGGTAGAGCGCGTTCGTGGCATTCTTGTAGATATCAGCGATGTACTTCACATGCGCCTCGCTCGTGAGCACTTTCTCCACCTTCCCTGGGATCGCGTCCAATTCGTTCAGTAGTCGGTAGAACTTGCTTCCGGTCAACGTTCCTTTCTTCTGGCCGATCATCATGGCCATAAGCGCAAGCACCGTGACCTGTGCCGTGAACGCCTTGGTGCTGGCAACACCGATCTCCGGTCCGGCGTGGGTGTACGACCCACCATGCGTAACGCGGGCAATACTCGACCCCACCACGTTGCAGATGCCAATGATCGTTGCGCCGCGGCTCTTGGCCAGTTCAATGGCCGCCATGGTATCCGCCGTCTCTCCGCTCTGGCTGATGGCCAAGACGATATCATCCTCGTTGATGATCGGATTCCGATAGCGGAATTCACTCGCGTATTCCACCTCCACGGGGATGCGCGCCAGATCCTCGAACAGGTACTCCCCGACCAGTCCGGCGTGCCAGCTTGTTCCACAGGCAACGACAACGACCCTCTTCGCATTAACGAACTTCTGCTCGTAATCCTTGATACCGCCAAGAACCACCTCACCCTTCGCAAGGTTCAAACGCCCACGCATGGAGTCGCGAATACTGCGCGGCTGTTCATGGATCTCCTTGAGCATGAAGTGGTCGTAGCCGCCTTTTTCAAGCGCTTCCAAATGCAGTTCAAGCTCTTGGATGAAGGGGGTCTTGTACTGGTTCTTGATGTTCTTGATCCGCAGGCCCCTCTTGCGATCGATCACCGCGATCTCGCCATCTTCCAAGTACACTACGTTCTTGGTGTACTCGACTATAGGAGTGGCATCGCTGACCAAGAAATGTTCTCCGTTATCCCCGATGCCGATCACGAGTGGACTGCTCTTCCGAGCCGCAATGAGCAGATCAGGCTCCTTTCGGCTCAGGAGCACGATCGCGTATGCCCCAACAACACTGTTCAAGGCCAATCGCACCGCTTCTGCGAGGTCCACCTTTTCCGTCCGCTGAATGTCATCGATCAGGTGGACCAGCACCTCTGTGTCCGTGTCGCTCCTGAAAACATGCCCTCTGTGCTTGAGTTCTTCCTTGATGGGGGCATAGTTCTCAATGATGCCATTATGGATCAACGCGATATCGCCACTTGTGCTCAAATGGGGATGTGCGTTCACATCATTGGGTGGACCGTGGGTTGCCCAACGTGTATGCCCGATACCGATGGTACCAAGCATGGGGGCCCCGTTCACGTGGTTCTCAAGGTCGCTGACTTTCCCTTGGCACTTATGCAAGTGCAGTTCGCCATCATGGATCAAAGCAACCCCGGCACTGTCGTAGCCACGGTATTCCAACCGGCGCAGCCCGTTGATCAGTATGGGGTAGGCTCTCTCATCGCCTACGTATGCCACTATTCCGCACATGGAAGATCAATGAGTGGTGAAAGTAAGTTGCAACCGCATTGGTGTGGTTGGGTGCTCCGGCCCACCGATCACGGCCCTATTGCCAGTAACACCGTTGAACCCGGTAACGATCTGCAAGCCGGTGTTCGCGATGTCTTTGTTGACAAGGCCTTGGAAGTACCGTGTAATGTTGAATCGGTACACCGCACCCGCTGCATCATACGAACCCCCTATCTGGCCGATCCCTGATTGCTGGTCGGGAAGCGCGGCGTCCTCTCCTTCATCATCCTTCATGAATGCGAAACACAGTATGGGCGGTGGATTCTCCGGCAAGAACTCACCTGCGATAGGAAGAATGAGTTCGGCCTTGGCGATCGCATCGAGCCCCTGATCCTTGTATGCGTCAACATGTGGAAAGTGGATGACCGTCCGCGCGCCTCCGAACGTTTGCAGATAGGCCTTCTGCTGGCCACTGTCAGCCACCGCATTGAGCAACCCCGGGTCAGTGGCCAAAGCGAGGTCGCGATCTACGAACGTATAGCGGGAACTGTTCGCGTTGATGGCAAAGTCGTACACCAAGGTGTCCTCGGAACCAACCGTTGTGTTACGGTAGTAGAGAGTAAGTTTCGAACTTCCTCCCTCGAGCGGGAAATTCAGCAGCCCTCCTTTTCCCGGCACGGATTGCTCAGCCACAGTAACAACCAATCCGTTGAAGAACTCAATGAAGTTGGTGTTGTTCTCCAGTTCGGATGTGCCCCATGCGGCCATGAACCGCTGAGCGACTGCATCCTCAAGTCGTAATCGCAATTGAGCAGCAAGCGAGTCCCCTCCGATCCAAACGCCGTCGAACGGGCGCGGTGTTATCAGCTGCCCCTTTTCGAACATGATGTCCCCACTGGCTGTCGCGGGGACGCGATCGCTTTTGTAGACGGTGTCTAAACTGAGCACCTCATCCAATTCATGCACACGGAACTCCTGCGGATGCAGGTTCCCATACACAGGGCTCAAGCCATCATACACCAAGGACAACACAAGGGAATCCGCTACCAGGAATGATGTGTTCTGGCCTTCCCCGACATTGTTCGAGGTCAGCCGAACTTGGAATGCGATACCAGCGCGCAGCATCCCGAACTGACGGTCCACATAAGAGCCAAGGACATTCCGTGTCAGTTGACTGGTGCGCACCGGTTCATCCAACATGGTGTATGCCAGAAGTGTAGTGGTGTCCGTTTCGAAAAGCCCTAATAGATGGTCGGCTGGAAGTAGGTCCAAACCCAGTTCGTCTTCCGGCTTTCGGCATCCGACGGCGATGGTCACCACGAAAAAAAATAGGGCGGCCCAGCTTGTGGGCCGCCCATAGTGAGTCTCCTGCATTTGCTTCAAATCACACGAGTGCTTCCTCCAACACAGCTGCGTAGAAGTCCGCCATCGCGGCAACGTGTTGGTCCGGCCCCACATAATCCAGTGCCGGCTTGCCGCTATTGTCAACCGCTGCGTTCAAGTCTTTGGGCAACTTGGCGCTTCCCTTGACCACCGCGTCACACAAACCCAAACCGAACTTGTACAGTTCATCAGTATTGGGCTTTGCCAAAGCACTCACCAGATTCTTGTCGAACCCTTCCATTGTCAACTTCTTCGCTAAGTCTTTGTCCAATGCTTCCTTCTTGTCATCGTACACGCTGAAAACGAGCTTGGCGTTCTCAAAGTGTGGGTCATCGGTAAAAAAGTGTCGGATGTACAAAGGGACGAACGCGGTCATCCAGCCGTGGCAGTGAATGATGTCGGGCACCCATCCCAGTTTACGGACCGTTTCGAGTACACCGCGGCAAAAGAAAACGGCCCGCTCATCATTGTCCTTGTAAAAATCCCCGTTGGCATCGTGGATCACCGCCTTACGCTTGAAGTATTCCTCGTTATCGATGAAATACACCTGCATGCGGGCATTGGGCACACTCGCCACCTTGATCAGTAGTGCATGGTCGGTATCGTTGATGATCAGGTTCATGCCGCTCAATCGGATCACTTCGTGCAGCTGATGGCGGCGCTCGTTGATGTTACCCCATTTGGGCATGAATGTTCGGATCTCGTTGCCACGGTCCAACATCCCCTGAGGAAGTTGGCGCGCTGTCCTGGCCATTTCGGGGCCATCGAGGAACGGGTTGATGGCTTGCGATACGGTAAGGACTTTCACGTTTTTGATGCTCATCGGAATGTTCGGGGGATTGCGGGGACAAAAATATAGAAAAAGAAGGGGTGCTTGAAAGGCCGACCATAGTTTAGGCGCTCTTGTCGAAGTTCCAAATGCGCGACAGACGTGGAGTTCATCCTTAATCCATCAGCTGCAACCGCTTGGAGCGCCGTCCAGCGCCAAAATGGCCGATCGGTAGGTTTTGTTCCCACCATGGGGGCCCTGCATGATGGACATATGTCCCTGATAGTCAATGCAAAATCGGTCCATGAGGCCGTTGCCTGTAGCATCTTCGTGAACCCGCTCCAGTTCAACAACGCAGAAGACCTCGCCAACTATCCGAGGCAGTTGGCCGCCGACAGGGAATCACTGGAAAGAGTTGGTTGCGATATGGTCTTTGCCCCTTCCGAGATCGCATTGTACGCGAACCATGGGGTCTTGACGTATGACCTCAACGGTTTGGACAATGTCATGGAAGGTGCTTCACGGCCGGGACATTTCCAAGGCGTCGTGAACGTGGTGGAGCGTCTATTCCATTACATCCGACCCAATTCCGCCTACTTCGGGGAGAAGGACCGTCAACAGTTGGCCATTCTGCGGCACGCAGCCAATGCCCTGAAATGGCCGGTTGAAATGATCGGCTGCCCTACCATGCGGGAAACGAGCGGGCTTGCAATGAGCAGCCGTAATATGAGACTGTCGGCCGAGGAGCGCCAAAGGGCCACAGTGCTGTTCAAGGCATTGTCCTCGATCCAGGCCGCCTCAACCGTTGCCTCTTTGAAGGCAGCGAAGCACTCCGCCATTGAGATGATATTGGCTCACCCAGGCATCAAGCTTGACTACTTGGAAACCGTTGATCCGCTCACCTTACAACCCATTATGGAATGGGACATGCGCAACGAGGCCATCGCAATGATCGCAGCTTACGTCGGCAAAGTGCGGCTCATCGACAACATCACCTTGCGCCGATAACTTCGCCGCCCTTTCTCGGAGCAAAAGCTGCGTGGCAAGCGACAACTTACGCATGACGATCGAAGTACTACGTGCCAAGCTTCACCGCGTAACGGTGACCGAGGCCGACATCAATTACATAGGAAGCATTACGTTGGATGAAGATCTGATCGATGCGGCCGGATTCGTGGAAGGTGAGAAGGTGCAAGTGTTGAACGTGAACAACGGCGACCGCTTGTATACTTATGTGATCAAGGGTCCCCGAGGCACCGGGGTCGTTTGCCTGAACGGTCCGGCGGCACGCCGCGTCAGTGTGGGTGATATTGTCATCGTGGTCGCATACGCCCACATGACACTCGATGAGGCGAAGGTCTTCAAACCGACAGTCGTCTTCCCGGACGAACGGACCAACAGGCTGAAACAGTGAACCGTTCAGGACCGCACGGCACATGAAGAAAGCGGTCATCGGGTTCCTGAAGCTGGCGATCCCTATCGCACTGGGTATTTGGCTCGTCGTGTATTTCTATTCGGCATTGGACGAGAAGCAACGCGAACAGTTGTTCACCGCCTTTCGCCAAGCGGACCTGAAGTGGTTGTTCGCCTCCGTGTTATTGGGATGGCTCAGCCACGTGAGTCGCGGATGGCGCTGGCGATACGTTTTGGAGCCGATGGGTTACGCACCGGGTTTTTGGAACTGCTACCATGCAGTCATGAACGGTTACTTCATGAACATGCTGGTGCAGCGGGCCGGTGAAGCAAGCCGGGCCGTTTCGCTATACCGTAGCGAGGGTGTGCCCTTCGAGAAGGGCTTTGGCAGCATACTGGCGGAAAGGGTCATCGACATGGTCATGCTGCTCATTATTGCAGGTGTTACGCTCTTGCTACAAGTGGAAAAGCTGGACCTGCTCCAAACGCGCATAGCGGCCTTTCGTGCCGGTCAGGGTACCAAGGCGGCATCCGGTACGCCATGGTGGGTCTGGGCGGTCATTGTTGTTGTGATCTGCGTGGCCATTGGCGTATGGCTCCTTCTTACGCGGCCCCTGCTGCGGACTCGACTGAAAGACACCGTGCGGGGCTTCATGGATGGCATGCGTTCCGTGTTGCGCATGCGGCGCACGGCAGCCTTTGTGTTGCACACTTTCCTTATTTGGGGTTTATACATCGGTATGTTCTGGGTAGGCTTCTTTGCGTTGCCCACAACGGCCGAAGTGCCGGCAGCAGGTGTATTCGCCGGCTTCATTGCCGGTTCTATCGGCATAGCACTGGTGCAGGGGGGCATCGGCGTGTACCCTGCCTTCGTGGCACTGATCGTTAGCGCCTACATGCCGGGGGTGGATAGTGCAGACCTTCTCCAGCCCGATGCGTTGGCAATGGGCTGGCTGCTCTGGGTCGCACAGACATTGATGATCATTGTGCTTGGCGGCCTGTCTCTACTTTTATCGGCAGCCGCAAAACGGCGAGCAACATCATGAGCGAAACGCACGCCCCTGTCCTTGCCCCGGCGATCCGGGGCTCCGAAGCACGCATCATGGACCTCGTGCAGGTGCGACGGATGTTGAACGTTTGGCGTCTCAAGGGCGATCGCATCGTGTTCACCAATGGGTGCTTCGACATCGTGCATCAAGGCCACATCCAGTACTTGGAAGAAGCCGCTGCGCTGGGCCATCGGCTCGTGATCGGGCTGAACAGCGATGCATCGGTAAGACGATTGGGTAAGGCACCGGACCGACCATTGAACGACCAACGGAGCCGCGGTATCGTCTTGGGTGCTTTGCGGTGCGTGGATGCGGTGGTCGTATTCGAAGAGGACACCCCCCTGGAACTGATCACCGCTCTGAAACCGGATGTGCTGGTGAAGGGTGGCGACTGGAAACCCGAACAGATCGTAGGCAGCGAAGTTGTGCTTGCAAACGGTGGCACGGTGCGATCGTTGTCCTTTGTTCAAGGCTTCTCTACAACGGCGCTTGTCGAGAAGATCAAACATGGCTAAGGTCCGATCGGCATTCGTTTGCCAGAACTGCGGGACCAGCTTCGCACAGTGGCTGGGCCAATGCGGCAATTGCAAAGAGTGGAATACGTTGGTGGAAGAGGTGATCGACCGTGCGGAAGAGAAACGTGCGTTACCGACTTCCCTGAAAGCGCGAACTCCAAAGCCCATTGCCATCAGCGCCATTCCGCTGGAGGATGGACCGCGCATTCCATTGGGAGATGCTGAACTGGACCGCGTGCTCGGTGGCGGCATCGTACCCGGCAGCATTGTGTTGTTAGGGGGCGAACCGGGGATCGGAAAAAGCACCCTGCTCCTTCAGACCGCCGTTCGCGCTCCACGTTTGCGCACGCTCTATGTAAGCGGCGAGGAGAGTGAGCACCAGATCAAGATGCGCGCAGAGCGCATCGACACGAACAAGCTCCCAGGTGCTGCTGAGAAGTGCTTCATCCTTACCGAAACCAATACCCAGAACATCTTCAAACAAGTTGAGGACTTGAAGCCCGGCTTGTTGGTGATCGACAGTATACAGACGCTGCACACAGCGGTATTGGACGCCAGTCCCGGAAGCGTTGGCCAAGTGCGTGAATGCACCGCCGAACTGCTTCGACTTGCCAAGACCACGGGTATTCCGGTTGTGCTCATCGGGCACATTACGAAGGAAGGGCTGCTGGCCGGACCGAAAGTGCTGGAACACATGGTGGACTGTGTGCTTCAGTTCGAAGGTGATCGCGACCACGCCTACAGGTTACTGAGACCGCTGAAGAACCGCTTCGGCAGCACGAACGAGTTGGGCATCTACGAAATGAGAGGCACCGGCCTCACCGAGGTCGCGGACCCCAGTCAAGTGTTATTGGGCCAACGCGGCGAGCGGCCCAGTGGGGTCGTGGTATCCGTTACGATGGACGGTGGCCGTCCATTGCTGATCGAAGTCCAAGCTCTCGTGAGCAGCGCGGTTTATGGTACACCACAACGCAGTGCCACGGGCTTCGACCTGCGTAGAATGAATATGCTGCTCGCCGTTCTGGAGAAGCGCTGCTGGTTCCGGCTCGGGCAAAAAGATGTCTTTCTGAATCTGGCTGGCGGCTTCCGAATAGAGGAACCGGCGATCGACCTAGCGGTGGTTTGCGCGGTACTGAGCAGTAGTGAGGACATTGCTGTACCAATGGATGTTTGCTTCGCTGGCGAAGTTGGGCTCACCGGGGAGATCCGACCTGTAACACGAACGGAGCAGCGCATCGCGGAAGCACGCAAACTCGGTTTCGCACGCGTTTTCGTACCGAAGGGTACAACCGGCATCGGCGGCACCAAGGGCATTGATGTGGTGCAGGTCGGCCGGGTTGACGATGTGCTTGGCCAACTCTTCGGGTGAATCTATCGTTCGGCCCAAGGGGAAGTTCCATCAACCCGGGTGGGCTGAAAACCACAGGACCTGTCGCCCACTTGTGAGCTGGCGCCGACGGATCTTGCAACCCGTCAGGAAAGCGCAGCTTAGCAGGCCGCCGCCCGGGCAGCAGTTCCCCGCATGATCTTCAATTCGATCCAGTTCCTGTTCTTCTTCGTGCTGGTGACAACACTGTACTACGTGTTGCCCTACCGCTACCGCTGGCCCATGCTGTTGGCTGCGAGCTGCTGGTTCTACATGGCCTTCGTGCCGGTGTACATCCTCATCCTCGCCTTCACGATCGCCGTTGACTACGCCGCAGGCATCTTGATCGCCGGGAGCACCGGCGCCACGCGCAAACGCTGGTTGATCGCCAGCATCATCGCCAATGTCGGGGTGCTCGCCATCTTCAAGTACTACGGCTTCCTTACCGACAACTGGGAAGATCTGGTCCATTCGTTCGGGTACTTGGATTACAGTGTTCCCGACCTCGGGATCATCCTCCCCATCGGGCTGTCCTTCCACACGTTCCAGTCATTGAGCTACACTATTGAAGTATACCGTGGCAACCAGCCGGCCGAACGACACCTTGGCCTCTTCTCGCTCTACGTGATGTTCTATCCGCAGTTGGTGGCCGGGCCGATCGAGCGGCCCGACAACCTGCTGCGCCAACTCCACTTAAAGTTCGATTTTGACTACAAGACTGTAACAAGCGGTTTGAAGTTGATGGCGTGGGGATTCTTCAAGAAGCTGGTGATCGCCGATCGCGTTGCCGCCATGGTGAATCATGTATACGACGATCCACAAGCCCACGATGGCCCGGCGCTGATACTCGCCACCATCTTCTTCACCATACAGATCTACTGCGACTTCAGCGGCTATAGCGACATAGCGCTCGGCGCTGCACGAACACTGGGCATCGACCTCATGCGGAACTTCCGTACACCATACTACAGCACCAACATCAGCGAATTCTGGCGGCGCTGGCACATCAGTCTCAGCAGCTGGTTCCGCGATTATGTATACATCAGCTTGGGTGGCAATCGCGTTGTGAAATGGCGGTGGTACTACAACCTCATGATCACCTTCCTGCTGAGCGGGCTATGGCATGGAGCGAACTGGACCTACATCGCGTGGGGGGGGCTCCATGGTTTCTACCTCGTATTCGCGGTAGTAACGGCGAATGCGCGAGGCAAGTTGGGTGCTGCGCTGGGGCTAGGAAAGGCTACGTGGTTGAACAATGCGGTGCAAACGAGCACCACACTTCTCTTGGTAGCGTTCGCATGGATCTTCTTCCGTGCCGACACCATGACCAATGCATGGTACATCGTAACGCATTTGTTCACCAACCTCGGCGGCTTCCTCACAAGCGATGCGCTCACGTTCTGGGCCCCGATGGTCGGCTCTTCCGCCAATGAAATGTACGTGGCCTTGCTCGGCATCGCGATCATGGAATTGGTGCAGCGCATGCACGATCGCAGATCCATGACATTGCGCCTTGCCTCGTGGTCGCCCATGAAACGGTATGCCGTATACGCGGGCATTGTGGCCTTCTGCATTTTCCTGGGCAGCTACTACCACACTGCACAGTTCATCTACTTCCAGTTCTAATGGGCCTGCGCAAATTCTTCCTCCGACTTGCGCTCATCAGCGCGCCATTCTCCTTCGTGTTCGGCGTGGTGGTTGTCGTGGATCCCTACAATTACTTCAACTGGTCGCACGTGGTTGATGATGCTGTGAAGCTGAAGAACCTGAACCACGATGGCCGCACCATGGCCTTCAGTAACCTGATGTGGAAGATGAAGGAGTACCGCCGCACACCGGTCCCCAATGTCCTCATCGGCGATTCACGCCTCTCCTACTTCGACTTGGAACACTTGGCGAAAGTCACGGGTAAACCTTGGTACAACTTCGGGGTGCCGGGCGGGAACCACCGCACAGCGGCGGATGTGTTCGGCTACATCGACAGCATTGCCTCGCCCGGAACAGTTTGGCTGCAAGTGAGCTTCCGCAACATGGCGGCGGGTCAAGACTATGATCTCTACAGCGAACCATTCGCAGTGGAAAGCACCCCGGGCCTCTATGTGAGCAACAGACGCGTGCTTGCAGCCACGGCACTGGCGTTGAAAGCATTTTGGTCACCGGAGTCCGTTCAATACGATGTGCTGGCACCCGATCACTGGAACAACGTCGTTGATATGGAGACCGAGGCGGCGACCAACTTCATCATGGACACTTCGTTCTATGCGCGACTTGAGTCGATCGCACGCCACTGCCGCCTGCGCGGGACCGAACTGCTACTGATAGAGTGGCCAGCTTACCATGAACTGCATGGGATCCGTTCAGCAGCAGGTCTGGACCCGCTACAAGCGGGGTACCGCGAGCGCTTAGGTAGCATTGCCACGTACGTCGACCTCGACACTCTTGGCAACCCGATCAGCGCCGACCGCAATAATTATCGCGATCCGCTGCATCTGACCGTTGAAGCACAACGCAAGCTGGTCGACGCCTTGATGCAGTGAATTCTTACAGCGCGTTCTTGGTGACGAAGTAGCGCCAGGCCGCAATGGCCAACTGAACCTTGCTCAGTTTGCGCAGGTCGCGATGCCACAGTTTCGGCAACAGCAACTTGTTTAACCGGGCGAGTACTCGGAACACGTTCCTGCGCATTCCGCGAAGATGCGCCACGCAATGAACGATCAGCTGTTAATGCGCAAACGTGTTCTCCGACGGGCTGCATATGGCTCCCGTCGGAATGGATCGGTGCCTTCGGCGGATCGTTGCCCGAACCGTCGAAGCGGGACATGCTCCGGTCCGATCCGGATATGCGCCCGATGAAACGGCATTGCCGCCCGACAGAAGCGCCAAAAGCCTTGTCCATCAAGGACCTTAGGGGGTTTACTCGCGTTGCGCCATGGACTTCTTTTGGGGCCCGGAAAACCTGAACCAATTGCCCATGCTCCGTCATCACCTTACTGTTCTCGCTGTTCTCGTAGCCAGCTTATGCATTGCCCAGAGCAGCAGCGAATTCGTGTCTGTGCCTCTATCCGCAACTGTTCAGAAAACGACACCTAGCATCACGCTGGCATGGACCACATTGCCCAATACGAGCAGTATCACGGTATATCGCAAGCTGCGTAGCGCAACGGCTTGGAGCAGTGCTATTGCTGCGCCCGCAGCCTCTGCGACCAGCTACACCGACTATGCTGTTACCGTTGGGACGGCCTATGAGTACAAGGTCGTTCGGGTGGCAGGCGGCACCACCGGTAGCGGGTATTTGTGTTCCGGTATCGAAGTGCCTGCGGCCGACTATCGTGGAAAGATCGTGCTGCTAGTGGATAACACCTTCACATCGTCATTGGCCACTGAGTTGACGCAGCTCCAAAACGATATGAAGGCCGATGGGTGGACCGTGCTACGCACGGATCTCGCCCGGACCGCATCCGTTGCAACCGTTCGTAGCACCGTACAGGCGCACTACAATGCCGACCCCGTCAACGTAAGGGCGCTCTTCATTGTCGGCCACTTGGCCGTGCCGTACAGCGGCAACCAGAACCCCGACGGCCATAGCGAACACAAAGGTGCATGGCCCTGTGACGGCTATTACGGCGAACTGAACGGTAGCTGGACAGACAACAGCGTTAGCGTGACCAGTGCCGCGCGTACCGCCAACAACAACGTTCCGGGTGATGGGAAATTCGACCAGAGCGATTACCCGAGCGCGCTCGAACTGCAAGTGGGCCGCGTGGACATGTACGACATGCCGGCCTTCTCCCAAACCGAGACCCAACTGACGCGTAACTACCTGATCAAGCTTCACAACTACAAGGTGAAAGGCCTTGTGCCACAGGAACGGGCGATCCTCTTCGACAATCTGCAATGGGCTGGCAGCCCGATGGCCGGCAGCGGTTGGCGCGGCTTCTCCACGATGGTCGGTGCCGCCAACGTCACCGCAGCTCCGGGCACGGGCTTCCCGTTCACCTATTACGTGAACGGACAGAGCTACCTGTGGTCTTACGCCAGCGGCGGTGGGCTTCAAGCCACGGTTGGTGGCGTGCTCACCTACAACGGGGCGAGCAACGTGGCCATCACGGATGACTACGCCAACACCGTCGCACTCGGCAGCGTGTTCAACATGTCCTTCGGAAGCTATTTCGGCGATTGGGACAACAAGAACAATTTCCTGCGCGCCGCATTGGCCAGCGGTGATGCATTGGTGAATTGCTACGCCGCCATCCCGGCGTGGTACGTGCACCACATGGGCTTAGGCGAAACGATCGGCACCAGCACGCTCGCCACCATGAACAACACTGCGCTCTACACACCGCTGACCGACGGATGGCAGGGTACGATCGGCCGCGTGCACTTGGGCCTCATGGGTGATCCAACATTGCGCACGCGCATGGTGGCCCCGCCTTCGAACTTCTCGGTCGCGAACGCCGGGGGCCTCGCTTCCTTCGCTTGGACGGCAAGCGCTGAAACCGTGCTTGGCTATCACATCGATAGGATCAACGCCAATGGCAGCCTCACCCGCATTAACACGACCATGATCACCGGTACGACCTTCCAGAACGCGGGTGTCCCGTTCGTCGCCGGCGCGCAATACATGGTGCGCGCGATCAAGTTGCAGACCACCCCGAGCGGAAGCTTTTTCAACCTTTCGCTGGGGGCGTTCTCCACCGCTGCCGGTGGCGCACCTGCGCCTGATTGCCAAGGTGTGGTGGGAGGAACTGCCCTACCCGGCGCAGCTTGTAACGATGGCAACGCCTGCACGATCAGCGACACTTGGAATACGAACTGCCAGTGCGTAGGGGTTGCCAACTCACCTACCGCAACGATCACACCCGCATCAACCACAACATTCTGCACCGGAGGCAGCGTGAACCTGAATGCCAGTACCGGTGCGGGCTACGCCTACACGTGGAGCCGGAACGGTACGGTGATAGCCGGAGCAACGGCAAGCACATACAACTCCAACACCTCCGGAAGTCACACGGTTACGGTGACCAGGAACGGCTGCGCTGTAACGTCACCAGGCACAACGGTAACGGTGAACGCATTGCCCACCATCGTATGCACGGCGAACGGAACCGCTGGAACGGTTACGGCAACAATTTCGGGCCCACCGGGTCCCTATGTATATGCATGGACCACGAACCCGATCCAAACTACCGCCACCGCGACTGTGAGTGCAGCAGGCACCTATACTGTTGGTGTTACCGCCGCGAACGGTTGCAGTCAGATCGCATCGGTGAACTACGTGCCCTCTGCAAGCGCCCCGGTCGACTGCCAAGGAGTCGTCGGTGGCCCTGCCGTGCCCGGTGCTAACTGCAACGACGGCAACGCCTGCACGATCAATGATAAGTGGAGCGCTAACTGCCAATGCGTGGGAACGCCCACAACTGTTACGGCCACGGTTACTGCAGGTGGCAGCACTACGTTCTGCGCTGGCGGAAGCGTAACGCTCAGCGCGAACACGGGCGTCGGGTACACGTACGTGTGGAAACGCAACGGAACAACAATAACGGGTGCAACCGGTAGTACGTACGTTGCTTCAACCTCCGGCAGTCATACCGTAACGATCACCAGTGGTGGGTGCTCGAACACATCTGCGGCTGTTACGGTCACTGCGAAACCGTTGCCGGTGGTCGTGTGCACCACCAATACAGCTGCAGGGACCATTACGGCGGCTGCAAGTGTTGCGCCATCACCTTATACTTACAGCTGGACGACGAACCCGGTGCAAACCACAGCTACGGCCACGGTCAGCTCGGCGGGCACATACGCGGTAACGGTTATGTCTTCCAACGGCTGTGGCAGTTCCGCCACGGCCACGTATACCCCACCGGTCGGCACCACCATTTGCGATGGCCTGCGCACGGAATCACAGGCTACATGGGGGGCAACGAGTAACGGCAGTACAAACCCAGCCGCCTACATGACGGCCTATTTCGGATGGTTGTACACCTCACCGGACTACCTGACCATCGGCTGTGGAAGCAACAAGTTGAAGCTTACCACGGCTGCAGCAGTTTCGGCATTCCTGCCTTCCACTGGCGCCGTCGCTGCGCTGCCGGCGGGTACGCTTACCAACCCCGGCTCAGGGTATTCGAATGCCCTCGCCGGTGAACTTGTCGCATTGAAGTTGACATTGAAGTTCGACGCGTACAACCCTTGGTTCAGCACGAGCCAACTCGCCCTGAAGGACATGGTGATCGGCAGTGGTCCCTTCGCCGGGATGACCGTTGCAGCCTTGGCCACTGAAGCGGACAAGCGCATTGGTGGTTGCACTTCGAGCTACACGCTGGCGCAACTGCACACTGCGATCAGCACCATTAACAATGGATACGAAGGTGGAACGGAAGCGGCCGGTTACCTGCTCTGCAACGGAGTGCCAAAACTGGAGATCGAGGAAGAGGTCCTTCTCGAGGATATCCGCGTCACGGCATTCCCTAATCCGTTCAATGGGGTGACCACGTTGGCCATCCATGCCATGGATGAAGCTGCACATACGACAGTTGAGGTCTTCAGCATGACAGGGGTGTTGGTAACGCGCTTGTATGATGGAGAAATGCTGCCAGGTGGGGATCTCCTGATGCAATGGGATGCTTCCGGGCAGCCCATGGGCATGTATTTCTATAGAGTGACCCGGGCGGATCGATCGGTCAGCGGCAAGCTGATACTTGAGTAAGTTCTCGACCTGTGAAGGGTGGATGCCCTGCACCGAATGGTGCAGGGCATTTCATTTCTGGCACACCGGATCAAACCCGGCACGATCATGGTAGTCCGAACTTCAACTCGACATAACATGAGAACCCGAACCTTGCTTTCAGCGCTCTTTGCTTCGGCGGTCGTAAGCGCCTCAACGGTACCTGCCGATAGCACCGGCCTACCCGGCGACCACTTCAGCTTGGAGGGCGCCTTGGACCTGTTCAAAAAGTCAAGCAACCTTGAGGATTTCGAAAAATCGCTGAACGACGAAGCCAACCATGTGAACAATCTTGACCTGGACGACGATGGCAAGGTTGACTACATACGCGTTGAAAGCCACAAAGAGAACAATGCGTTTGCCATTGTGATGCAAGTGGCGGTGAGCAAAGAAGAGGCTCAGGACGTGGCCGTCATCGAGCTGGAAAAAACTGGTGATGCGAACGCTCTCGTGCAGATCCGGGGCGACGAAGACCTGTACGGGCCTGAAAGGATCGTTGAACCTTATTCGGAAACCGAGGGCACCAAGGGTCCGCGTGGCCCCTCCGCCCCCGATGACCTCGGTGCATATATCACCGTGAACGTTTGGGCTTGGCCTTGCGTGCAATGGTGTTACGGACCCTCGTTCAACGTATGGATCTCGCCATGGTACTGGGGCTACTACCCAGGTTGGTGGTCGCCATGGTATTGTATGCATTGGGGGCACTTCCACCACTACCACGCCCATTCTCACGGGTGGTACCACTCCACGAATGTCTGTCATGTGGGGGGCGCCTACGCGCTATACGGCCGTCATCGCAACGCATCCGTCATGGTCCAACGCAACGTTGCCGTTCGAAAGCAGCAACGCGTAATACCCAAGGAACAGCGCATTGCTGGCGAAGCGCCCCGGAGCAAGCCGATGGTGAACGAACAAGCAAAACCCGGGCAGCGCAAAACAGACAAAGCGAAGCCGACAGCAAAGCCAGGTAAAGTCACGCAACCGCGAACGAAGCCGAGCCAACCGGGCAAATCCACCCCGCCGCGCAACACCGGTGGTGGCGGCGGTAAGCGACGCACCACTCGCTAGGTGCCACAAGACCCTTTGATGAACAGCCTGCGCATTTGCCAGGGCTGTTCATTTTTTGGCCCGACCGAACGGATCAAAGGATGACAATGGCCGCTATGATCACGACGAGCAGGATCACCAAGTACTGCCAAATATCCAGGAAATAGGGTGAGTACTGTTTCCAGAATTGCTTCAGTTCCTTCATGGACGCGGCCCCAACCTCGATACGGGCCGACGAAAGTAGATGCTCACCACGCCGGTTGAAAACCGTTGATGGGTCACATGGTCCCAGCGGATATTTTCGCCGCGCTTTGGAAAGGACCCCTACCGCAACCGTCGCCGTTCCGTTTGCCGTAAAGCTTCGCGAAGTCGCGGCGCTCTTCAAGCTCAGGCTGGCGTCACTGGTGGTTTTCAGCGCAGCGCTCGGTTATTTGATGGGTGTGCCACAAGGCGCGTTCTCTTGGTCCGGTCTATTCCTGCTCTCATTGTCCGGATTCTTGGTCACCGGGGCGAGCAACGCGTTGAACCAAGTGATCGAGCAGGAGCAGGACGCTTTGATGTCCCGCACCAGTGAACGCCCTTTGGTGCGCGGCACGCTGACATCCCGAGAAGCCACCGTGATCGCTCTGCTGGCCGGGGCAACGGGTGTTGCAACGCTCTGGCTGGTGTTCGGGTCCCTTAGCGGCATCCTGGGGTTGTTGGCCTTGTTCATGTATGCCGCCCTTTACACCCCGCTCAAGCGCTACAGCCCTTGGGCGGTGTTCGTGGGCGCGTTGCCCGGTGCCATTCCCCCCATGCTCGGTTTTGTTGCCGCGCAGGGTCATTTCGGGCTGGGTCCCGGCCTGCAATTCCTGGTGCAGTTCGTTTGGCAGTTCCCCCATTTTTGGGCCATCGCTTGGGTACTTGATGAAGACTACGCAAAGGCGGGTTTCCGATTGTTGCCCTCCAAAGGTGGTCGCGATGCGCGAACGACCGTTTGGATCCTCTTCAGTGCATTGCTGGTGGTACCGGCCGGCATGCTTCCTTGGTTCTTCGGCTTTAGTGGCGTGGCCAGCATGGTCGTAGCGGTGGCCGCTGGTCTGCTCATGGTTGTGCCCGCCGTTAAACTCTTCCGCACACACGATAAGAAGGACGCTCGCCGGTTGATGTTCGCCAGCTTCCTGCATCTTCCCTTGGTACAACTGGCCTACGTGCTCGACCGCATATGAGCACCGCTGAAGCAGCCGCTGAGGACCTGGCCATGCGCCACAGCGCCCGCCGGTTGCTTGTGAAGCTGATCTGTTTCGCGATCGTCATGCTCTTCGCCGGACTCACGAGCGCATACATCGTCAGTAGCGGAAGCGGTTACTGGGTTTGGCTGCGGTTACCTCAAGCCTTCCTCTACAGCACCGTTGCCATCGTGCTCAGCAGTGTGGTGCTGCAGATAGCGTACACGACCACCAAAAAGGGAGGTGGAAAGCGGGGCGCTTTGCTCACAGCCTTGGCCTTGGCCTTGGGTCTTGCCTTCACCTATTTCCAGTTCGAAGGGTTCGGTGACCTCTACGCCCGCGGCAACTCGTTGGCCGGTGACGGCGGTGTGCTCAATATCAAAGGCACGTACGGCGAAGATTTCACCATGAGCCGTAAAGGGGTCCCATTGGTCTTCGAGGACGGCAAGTACTTCTTGGAAACCGACGCTGCCCGGGAAACCATCCTGAACGCCGAGATCGAAGAGCTATGGAACGGGAGCAGCAGCTACCTCTATATGCTGACCCTGCTGCATTTGGCGCATTTGGCGCTGGGCCTGATCGGCCTGCTGGTCATGGTGGTGAAGGGGTATCTGGGCCGCTATACCGCTACGGAACATATCGGACATTGGAGCGGAACGGTCTACTGGCATTTCCTCGGTGGACTGTGGGTATTCCTCTTTCTGTTCTTAACGGCCGTTCATTAACATTGCCGCCGCAATCCAAGAAGCATGTCAGGAGAAGCATCGAAAGCGATACCCAACGAGGTACTTTGGGAAGGCGGCCGTAGCCCGTTCAGTGTCAGCTACGGCAAGCTGATGATGTGGTTTTTCCTGGTGAGCGACGCACTCAGCTTCACCGGACTGCTGATCGGTTATGGCTTCGTGCGGCACAGTTTGCCGGTCGGAGACGCTTGGCCGATGGGCGAAACCGTCTTCCGGGCCCTGCCCTTCACCCACGGGGATTTCCCGTTGATGTACGTGGCCTTCATGACGGCCCTGCTCATTTTCAGTTCGGTTACCATGGTGCTGGCGGTGGAAGCCGGCCATCGTATGGACAAGAAGAACGTGGTGTTCTGGCTGTTCCTCACGGTACTTGGCGGAGCAGGTTTCGTGGGTTCGCAAGCTTGGGAGTGGAGCCACTTCGAGCACGGCAGTGGTGGCTACATCACTACCAGCGAAGGGGAGAAGTACTGGGTGCATAACAACGACCACGATACCGATAACCCGACCAAGCCCGACAATGGATTCCACTTGGTGAAGTCCGATGGCACCGGCTATTTGCACGGCCACGAACATGTAGAGGGCGACGCAGCCATGGCCCTTTGGAACAAGCAGATCAATTACGTGGCCGGGGCCCCTTACCCATGGAGCAGCACGGGCATGGTGAACAATGAGTACGGCCCAGCCCAGTACGCCAACTTCTTCTACTTCATCACGGGCTTCCACGGTTTCCACGTAGCCAGCGGGGTGGTCATCAACATCATCATCCTCTTGGGTGTCATGCGCGGTGTGTACCACCGCCGTGGCCACTATGAGATGGTGGAGAAGGCCGGTTTGTATTGGCACTTCGTGGATCTCGTATGGGTTTTCGTGTTCACCTTCTTCTACCTCGTTTGACGAACGGCACTACCGCAAAACCGGACCGATATGGAACGCGACGATGTGATCGAATACAGCCTCGATAACCACCACAGCGAGGAACAGGGCAAGAAGATCCGCAAGGGCATCTGGATGGTGACCCTGATCATGGCGGTGATCACTGCGGTGGAGGTTTATCTCGGGGCTGCTTGGCGCGACATCTTTCCCAACTCATGGCAGAGCGTGAAGTGGAGCTTCATCGTCCTCACCTTGGTGAAGGCCACGTTCATTGTGATGCGTTTCATGCACTTGGGTGACGAGCGCCGCAACGTACGCGCCATGATCCTGCTGCCCTACGGGCTTTTCGTGCTGTACTTGATCTGGATCGCGCTCTGGGAGAGCAACTATATCGAGCGCGCACTCCATCACTTCCTGTAGGTCTTGCAGCCCGCCTCGCCCCTGCGCAAATGGTTGCTGCTGGGAGGTGTCTTCATCCTTCTGCCGATCATCTATTTCCTGATCAGCACCGGTAAAAGCAAGTACCGTGAATTGCCGATCCTCGGGCCGCACGAGGCGCTGGCGAACGGCGATACGCTCTACCACGAAATACCGCCGTTCTCCTTCACCGGTATCGATGGGAAGCCGGTAACGGACAAGACCCTCGAGGGCAAGATCCTGATCGTCGATTTCTTCTTCACCCGATGCGGCACGATCTGCCCGCGTATGAGCGCCCACATGCGCGAGTTGCTGCATCTGCAACTGACCACCGTTGATGGATACGGCGATATCGTGTTCCTGAGCCATACCGTCGACCCCGAAAACGACTCAGTTGAAGTACTGGCCAACTACGCTCGCGAATACAGCGCAGACACCGCTCGCTGGAAGTTCGTTACCGGTGACAAGGAGGCCCTGTACACCCAAGGCAGTGAGGGCTACTTGCTAGCGGCGAAAGAAGATGTCCTTGCTCCGGGGGTATTCCTGCACAGCGAGAATTTCGTGCTCGTGGACAAGCGGCGGCATATCCGTGGGTTCTATGACGGTACCGATCCGGCGAAGGTGAAGGAACTCGTGACCGATGCCAAGATGCTGATGGGCGAAGAGCGGAAGCGTGTTCGCCTGGAAAAGGAAAAGCACGAGCAATGACCACCGCAGGTGCACGCAACAACAGTTGGTTGATCTGGGTCCTGAGCGTTGTTCTGCTCGGCGTGGTGGCCTTTCTGTACCTCGGACCGGACCTGTTCTCTTTGGGCATTGCACGTGGTACGTTGCCCGCCATCAACGGTGCGATCAATGCGCTTACCACGATCGTGCTGATCATGGCATGGCGAGCCATCATGGCCAAGCAGGTAGAGCGGCATAAGAGGCTGATGCTTTCTGCCGTCGGGCTCAGCGCGCTCTTCCTGGTGCTATACGTTACACAGCATTCCAGTTTCGAAAGCGCGGTGTATGGCGGCCCCATACGTGGGGTTTACCTGTTCATTCTGCTCTCGCACATTGTTCTGGCGGCGGTGATCGTACCGCTGGTGCTGATCACGTTGAACCGTGCGTTGAGCAACCGCTTCGATTCCCACAGGAAGATCGCGAAAGTCACGCTGCCGCTGTGGCTGTACGTGAGCATCACCGGGGTTGTGGTGTACTTGATGATGATGAACTACTACTGAGGTTCAACGTGCGACTACTTTCGCCCCGTGCTGAAACGCCTCTCCGCTCTTCTCGTCCTGTCGCTCGTGCTCGCGAGCGAATCGCTGGCCCAAGGCTGTGCCATGTGCAAGGCAGTTGCGGAACAGAACGGTGATGCGGGTGGCATCAACGCCGGCATCCTCTGGTTGATACCAGTGCCTTACATCCTGCTCTTCCTGCTCTTCCGTAAACAACTCCGTGACTTCTGGCGCGAACTGTCCAGCGCTCGCGGTTAACGATACCCACCGTCAAGAACAGGAAAGGCTGCCCGCAGGCAGCCTTTTCCTTTGATCGTCCTGTGACTACTTCTTGGCGTTGCCCAGGATCTTGAACATGCCCGTGCCGCACTTGACGCACGTGCCTTTCATCGCCTTGCGGCCGTTGGCCATGGTGTTCTCCTTGGCATCCTTCATTTCGCGCTTCGCTTTGCACTTCACGCAGTAACCTTCTACAGCTGGCATGGTGGTCGGTGTTAGAGTGTGCCGCCAAAGTAGGATCATCGGCAACCTGTGCAAGCCTAAGGGTCGGGTGAGTTGTCAACAGGGCTTCCTTACGCAACGTGGTTCAACCGCGCGCGCGCCACCAACGCACCAGCACCGGCGACCACAGCAGGAGCAACAATAGTCCGCACCAGAGATGAAAGCGTTTGAACATCGGAGCGCCGCTGTATGGCGTTGTGCAAGGCATTGTGCGTACCCATGCTATGAAGAGGTCCGCGATGGGCAATGCACCAAAGACGTAGCGTTTACGATCGATGCCGGTCGAGAACCCGAAGCCATGCACCGTGGACTCGAATTCCGCCGCGTGGTGGGCATCACCATTCATCCGGCAGGCAGCAGAGCCGACGATCGTCGCGGCAGGGCCGAACCCAAGGATCAACGGGCCGCTGTCCACATCCCCGGGTGAACCATCGCCGATCGGATGCTCCCGCACGGCCGGGACCCCGAAACGTTCCGTGAAGTACAACTCGCGGAACCGGGCGAACTGTTCCGCAGCCATTGCCGTGTCGATGAGCGGCAATAGCGCATTCATGAGGGCCTGCGAACTGCCGCGCGCCGACAGGCCCAAGCCATCCTCCCACGGTTGCCAAGCATGCGGATCAGACCACGTTCATCCAATCGCTCGCGCACTTGCGCAACCCAACGCGCTTTTGCAGCGCTGTGATCACGGCCGCGCAATTGCCCATGCATGACCAGCGACGCCATGGCCACGGTGGCGTCCGCTGGCCAAGCGGCGCCGGTGTACGATTCAAGAACGGCGAATCCGAACGCGTGAAAGCAAGGGCCAGACTGTCGCTTTGCCGATCGAACGCATACACCAATGACGTGTCGAGCGGGGCCGCACCTGAAGCAACCAACCGTGCCAACAAGTAATTGCGCCAGCCCGCATAGAACACCCCGAACTCGGGGGCCGCTTCCTTAGGGAACTGCGACCAGCACAGTCGCGAATCGATCTGCGCATAGGCCCAAAGCGCTTCTCGTTGAGCGTGGGTCCGCAGGGCATCCGAAGCGGAAAGTCGCTCGGCCAAGCCGCACCATGCAAGCCCGTACAACGCATAGGTGAACACCCTGCCCTCGGGAAAGAGTTGCTGCATTTCGGCAGCGAGACCGTCACGAACGCGCGGTTCCAAGAAGGCCAGCTGCTCTTTCAATGCCTCATCCTCCTCCGCGGAACCAATTGCCGGCGCGCGGTGCACCGCGATGTTGATCCACAGCAGCAGCACCGACAGAACACCTGCAACAAGAAAGTGGATGAAGCGCATAGGGTGACAAGCTATGCGCAGGAACCACGTGGTCCTACCTTTCGGCGACCAGCACAAGACCATGGAACCACGTTACTTCCCCACCTGCGCCAGCGCACTGCTCATCGCAGCTTCCGCGAACGCCCAGATCCTTGTCGACAGCATCCCCTACCCCGGTATCAGCCAAGGGTTTTGGGGAATACACGTGAACGCCGATACGATCTTCCTCGGGGACGATTTTTCCGGCGATGTGTACTTCAGCGATCACGCGGGTACCATCCTCGGACAACAAACGACGGGGTTCGATTTCAACCACGGCATGGTGCGCAAGCCCGGCTCATACTTGATCGCCGAGGACTTCACTACCAACGGCGCGCACTTGTATGAAGTGGACAATGGCGGAGTGCTGCTCAACACATGGACCTTCCCTGATGTGATCGGTGGCAACTCATCGGGCATCGGTGACTTGTGCGCTGACGGGAACGCCGTGTGGTATACCATGTACTACCCCGACTTCAATGTGTTCCCCTTCGCGTACGCCTACAAATGGGTGCCCGGCGATCCCGCACCAATTGATACGGTGCCACTTCATGGCGAACAGCCATACGGCATCGCATTGCGTGGCGATACGCTCTTCTATGTCACCGACAACTTGAACGGCGATCAGGGAACGCATCTACGCATACGACCTCTCAACGGACCAAGACCTCGGCTGGATCGACCTCCCCGATACGCCGATCGACAATGACCAGCGGCCGCAAGGGATGTTCTATGATGGGGAGTTCCTCTACCTGGTCGCGAACAGGCAAGGCGGCAGTGCCTTCGCGTACCAAACGGTGTTCATCTATGCGTTCGACACGAGCGTGGGATTCTCGCATGACGAACAAGCCGACCCATTCACGGTGTTCCCGAACCCGGCCAACGAGCATGTTTCCATCGCGCTGCAAGGGATGGGCAGCTATACGTTGACGGATGCCCAAGGACGCAGCGTGCGCTCAGGCAGTGTTGCCCATCAAGCAGCGATCGATGTGCGGGATCTGGTGCGCGGCGTGTACTTATTGACCGTGGAAACCACTATTGGAAGATCCGTGCAGCGCGTTGCTGTGCAGTGAACATCTGGAACGAACTTCAAGGCACTGACCGGATGACCCCAAGCACGATCAAGCGCCACCCTGCCGCTTCTTGTACTCCGCGTTCAGCTTGTCCATCTTACTCCAGAAGGCAGGTGCGGTACGTCCGTTCAAGTGCTCCACCAACACATCCAGGTGCGTGTGCCAGCCGCCGGATACACCGAGCAGATCGTTCTGGTTGGGCAGGCGATGATGTGTGAGCACGAGCAGCACATCGTTGCCTTGTTCACTTAGTTCAAAGACCACTTCCGAGAGCGCATCGGCGCGTGCGCCCCATGTGTAGCCCAGCACATGCGGTGGTTCGCAGCGCGTAATGGTCGCCTTCATGCGGTGGCCGTTCTTGTACTTCTCCGGGGGTCATCGGGCTTCGCCGTGTCCAAGTTGGTGTGCAGCCAGAAGAGTTCCACGTCGCCTCCTGCATGCAGGGCCATGGGGCCACTGGCCAGCCACTTAGCGCGTTTCTCCGATTCGGTGAGATAGGCCCATACGCGCTCGATGGGGCCGGGCAGCAAACGTTCGAAGCGGATGGTGTTCGGTGCGATGACGGTTCCGTACTTGTCCATGGGTCATGGTGTTTGGTTCGTTGGTGATCAGCGGTTGGCGGCGTCCTCGTCGCGCAGCAGTTTTCCAAGGCATCGAGGCGGGTTGCCCAGAACGTGCGTGTTTCAGCGATCCACTTCGCCGCAGTGTCCAGTGGTTCGGGCCGGTAGCTGAGGTAGTGGTCGCGGCCGACCTTGCGGCGCTTCACCAGTTTGGCGCGCTCGAGCACAAGGATGTGCTTGCTCACCGCGTTTAGCGACATACCAAAGGGTTGCGCGACTTCCGTTACGCGGGCTTCGCCGGAAGAAAGGCGGCGCAGGATCGCCCGACGCGTTGGATCGGCGAGTGCGGTAAGGGTGCGGTCGAGGGTCTGTGGGGTTGGCATCGGGGCGAATATATTCAACCATATGGTTGAATGTAAAGTGACGCACGAACTATTTCCCAAAGAGCCGCTGTTCAAGCGACCGCATCCCGCATAGCACTGCGGCCAGGCGTATCGGTGTTCAAGCCTTCCGGCCTTTCACCTCGGCTTATTGCACGAACGGATCCGCGAACCGCGGATCGTTCACCAGCGGAACATCGGTAAGCGTTTTCAGGAACGCGACCAAGGCCTGCTTCTCATACGGCGTGAGCCCCATTTGCAAGGGCGTCCCTCCCACCAGTCCTTCCACGGTGAGGCGGTCATCGAGGTTCGGGTGCGGCTGGACCCCGCTGTTGTAATGCTCCACTACTTCCTCCAACGTGTTGAACCGTCCATCGTGCATGTAGGGCGCAGTAAGCTCCGCGTTCCGCAAGCTGGGCACCTTGAACTTCCCGTTGTCCGCAGGATCCCCGGTGAACTCACCGAGGCCGTTGTCAGCATACACCGCATCCAATCCGTTGTGGCGCGCTTCGCGGTTGTGGAAGTTCGCCGTCATGTGGCAGTGGTTGCACTTGGTCGCGCCGTTGTAGAAGAGGTTCTTGCCGTCGAGCTCCATCGGTGTGAAGTCCGCGAACCCGTTCGCCTCGCCGGCGTCGTAGCGCGTGCGGTAGCTGGCAATGGAGCGGACGAACTGCGCAAGCGAACGGGCGATGCGGCCCTCAGTGATGCTATCGTTGCCGAAGGCCGCGGCGAAGAGCGGGCGATAGTGGGGTATTGCATACAACCGGCCTCTGACTTCCGGAAGCGTCATGCCCATTTCAACCGGATCTTGGATCGGCATCAGCACCTGTGCTTCCAACGTGGGTGCGCGGAAGTCCCAGAAGTGTTGGCGCGAGTAGAACTGGTTGACGAGGTGCATGGCATTGCGGCGCGTTGGCTGGCCCAAGTGCCCCGTGCTGGAAGCGTGCGGATCGGCGAAGCCTCTGTCCTGGTGATGGCAACTACCGCAGCTGGTGGCGCGGTTCGCACTGAGGTTGCGGTCGTAGAAGAGCACTCGGCCCAGCGTGGCCCCGGCATCGGTCACCGGATTATCTGCCGGCGTGCTTTCCCAGATCTGCAGCAGGATGTTGTCGAAGTGCGCCGGCATCGGCGGCACCGCGTAGCTGTACATCGCCTCCGGAAGCACGAGCACGGGTTCCCCCGGTTCCTGTGTCACCGGCACATCCTTGCGGCACGCACCAACCACCAACACAAGGCCCACCACAGCAAGTGCTGCGACATGTCGGGGTCCTTGGGCGTTGGTCATGCAGCCAAACTACGATCTCCGTTCGGTAAACCGGCACAACGGCATGCACAAGCGTGCAGCCTATTCGCAGTCCTTCCCCGCCTTGTCTAATCGGCAAGAGGTTCAAAGGACGCCCCTGAGATCGACCTTCTCCGTACGGGTCGTGAACACATGACGCAGGTGCAGTGTGGTATTCTCCACCCAAGAACTATCGAAGTCAACGGCCGGGGTGGCGGAATCGATGTGATCGAACAGCACCGTTCGCTTGCGACCGGTCGCAAAATTCTCGATGATGAAACCGGAGTGCAGGCCCTCATACGGCGTGGTATCCGGGTAGCAGACGATGTTGTACACCGAGTCGGCATGCACAGTATAGCCGTACTCGATCGGCCCTGCGCCGCTCTCGAGATCCACCAACTGTATACCCCAACATGGCGATCCGCAACCGTAGCCGAAACAGAGGAAGCGTTCGTTCGTCCACATCAACCACGTGTGTGCACCTTGGTAGTCACCGTCGTTCAGCCGCACGGCCCGCACCAGCTTGTCCTGCTTGAATACCTCCACCGAGTCGATGGCCGAGGACCAGGACGATCGATGCTTGATCACCGCATAACCTTCATCCGTAAGGACAGTGTCACTGATCAACGTATCCGGCTGCATTGCTGTGGATGATGTGTCCATGCCTGCATCCAGCACTTGCCCAGGTGACGGGTCCGGGGAGGACGAAGGTCCTGAGTCGCACCCTGCGAGGAAAAGGCCCGCACACACAAACAGAAACAGCCGGGCGTACATGAGTCGATTCAATACCCCCCACCCTGCCCGCGTTCGATCGGATGCCAAGTGGTCTTCACCTCTTGCGTGTCGAGGATGAAGTAGGTGTTCATGTTCTCTTGATCGTCTTGCGGATCGATCGGCGGCTGTTGGCCGCGATCTTCGCCTTTCGGCGCGAAGCCAAAGGCTTGACACCAGCACGCTGCACTGCGGCCGTTAGCGGTCGAACTGGCTTTCGAGCAAACCGCTTCTTGTTGCCCAAGGAGTCCACAGCCAGATCACCGGCATAGAGCGTGGCGAACGGGAAGCACATCTCCCAATCGCCCCAAACGATATCGGCGCGGTCCTGGATGACGAACGCCTTGAATAGGGTAACGTCGAGGTAGCGCGTCACCATAGGGTTCTGCGATGGTTCAGCGAGGAAGTCGTGAAAGTCGAGTTCAGTTGTGCGCCCGTCCGTGAACCGGAGCGCGATGCGGTAATCGCCCAAGTACTTGGCGCTCTTGATGAAGACGTTCTCGGGGATGGTCATCGGTTAATGCGCTTGGTTATCCGTTCCGGTGCGACCTGTTTGTGCAGCACAAAGTAATCGTTCCACTTGCGCATGATGTCCTTGCCCTTGGCCCGGACGAACTGTTCGGCTTCACGCTGTTGTGCAGGGGGGAGTGCGCGCTTGTTGCTGAGTTTCCGGAACACCACACCTTCCAACTTGCCATCGCGGATGATGAGTTCGATGACCGATTCGTAAGACCCGTAGCGCACATGCACATGGATCGGGCTGTGTTCATTGCTGAACATCAGGAAGACCAGGCCGAAGTACCGTAGAGCTTGGGCATGGAACCACGGTTCAATACCCCCCACCCCCACCCTGCCCCCGTTCGATCGGGTGCCAGGTGGTCTTCACTTCCTGCGTGTCGAGGATGAAGTAAGGTGATTGACCTTCTTCGGTGCTCCAATCGGAGACCTTGGGATAGACCACACGCTTGAGGTTGCAGGTCGCTTCGGTCTCAAGCATCACGCGCTCCTCTTTCGTTGCCGCATCAACAACCACGGCGTTGATGTCCATGTGCGTCACGAGCGGTTTGAGCAATTCCTTGCGGTAACCCGTGAGGATGTTCACGACACCGCCGGGCAGGTCGCTGGTGGCGAGCACTTCGGTGAACGTTACTGCGGGCAACGGCATGCTCTCGCTGGCGACCACGATGCAGGTGTTGCCGCCTGCGATCACGGGTGCGATCATCGAGACAAGTCCAAGCAATGCGCTGCCTTCTGGTGCCATGATGCCCACCACACCGGTGGGTTCCTGCACGCTGAAGTTGAAGTGCGAACTGTTCGTGGGGTTCACGCTGCTGAACACCGCTTGATACTTGTCGCACCAACCGGCGTAGTAGACCCAGCGATCGATCGCCGCGGATACGCGGGCCTCTGCATGCTCGCGCGTGCCGCCATGCAACATGATCTCGTGCACGAACTGTGCGCGCCGTCCCTCCAGCATCTCACCGATGCGGTAGAGGATCTGCCCGCGATTGAAGGCACTGCGACCGGCCCAGCCGCTCACCGCACCGCGCGCCGCGATCACCGCATCGCGCACATCCTTGCGGCTGCTGCGGCAGATGTTCGCCAAGGGTTTGCCGTCGTCGCCCTTCACTTGGTAATAGCGCCCGCTCTCGGTGCGAGGGAACTTGCCGCCGATGAAGATCTTGTAGGTCTTCATCACGGGGAGGCGTTCGCTCTTCTTCGCGGTGCCGTTAGTGCCGTGGCCGTTCAGGGCAGCTTTGGCAATCGTTGGTTTCGAAAGTGTCTTGCTCATTCGTTCTCTTGTTCAGAGGCCTATCGCCTTCTCTGTTCGGCCCTTTCTCGTGCCCGTTGCTTCATCACTTCGACATCGTCCACCAAAGTAAGGCCCCAACCTTGCGCCATGATATCGGCAGACTTTCGCGCCTTGGAATAGTCAGTGAATTCATGGAAGAGGAGCCGATCGCCGACGCCCCCCTGTAACACCAGTTCGTAGGTGCGCGTGCGCACATTCGTTGAAATGCTCTTGTAGTTCATCACCTGCGCCTCATTCGTATAGATGAGTTCGATCCGCGAGAACGTCGGCGTCTTCAGCCATTCCCCGAATTTCCATTTCAGCAAGGCCTTGTACACGCGGGCCTTCTTACCTGGCACATCGATCTCGATACCCGAGCGCATCGCGAAAAGTGCCACTGCCACCAGACAGAGAGCGATCGTCCATGACCAATGCACCAACAGCATCATACCGGCCACAGCCAACGCCACAACGCCATGGACCAGGTAGTCCTGGGTATAGCCTTCGTCGATGTCGTGGACGCTCGACACGATCGGCCTTGTTTCATCCCGGTCACGTTCCCAGCCGCATCCATCTCCAAAAATGGGTTGTGCGCGATCTCCCACAGGTGCCCATCGGGATCGGCGAAGTAGCCGCTGTAACCACCCCAGAAGACTTTCACCGGCTCTTTGGTGATGGTGACGCCGTGCTTCTTCAACTCGGCGAAGAGGGCATCCACTTCCTCGGTAGAACGCAGGCATTGCGCGAGGGTGAAGCGAGGCCCCCCTCCTGTCCCCCAGTGGGGGGATGAACTGCTACTTGCACTTGGGCGTCCTCGGCAAGTTCATGCTGCGGGAAGAGCGAGAGTACCATGCCGTTCAACATGACATGACGATGCCATCCGCATCGTGCATGGGTGTCCAGCCGAGGACATCGGAGTAGAAGCGCTTGGACCTGTAGAGGTCGGCGACGCCGAGCGTGATGAAGGTGAGGCGGGCTTGCATTGTTTCAGTCATTCAAGCTTCTCATAGTACTGGTCAAAATCAGTGCTCATTATCAATCGCAGGTCTCGATCTATCGACACATCGATGCCAACCATGGATGGCGCTACGGCAGATCCGCTACCTGGCTTCAACAAGAGTTTCTTGCCTAGTCCGTGCATTTCGATCGTATACGACCCGCGTCCATAATACCTGCTGATCAGATGACCTTGGGGTAGCAACACCAAAGTATCGGGCATGTGTGGCAATTCAGCGATCGGATTCCGGTAGTTACGGTTCACGTATGTTCCCACAATCTCCGATTCCGAAACTGACCAGCTACTGATGGAGAAGCACAGACCGATCACCAAGACCGCGAACGCGAGAACAAGGAGTCTACGGTTCATCGCGTCTCTTCATTTCGCGTGAGTGATCTCAACGGAAAGCGCTTCGACCGGTGGAGGTCGGCGGCGCCGAGCGTGATGAATGTGAGACGCGCTTGCATCGTAGCCAAAACTACGAGCCAGCACAGCACTACTTCGCCTGCGTGATCCTGATGTTCGCGAAATCGCCACCGGAGGTATCCGCAACATAGAAGCCGACGCGGCCCGCGCGAAGCTGCGTCACCTTCTTCACCACCAAGCTCGGTTCCATGGCGCCATTGATGTAGGTGGTGATCGTATCGCCCTGCACAACGATGCGCATATGCACCCACGCATTCGGGTCGGGGCCCGGTTCAATCGAATGCTCATACACCCTGGGAGCGCGTACACGCAACTTGCGCCACGGGTGTTGAGGCAAGGAGATATACTGGATCATCCGCATCCGCAACGAGTCGGCTGTTGCCCTGAACTGGAATGGACGGAGGTAGATGGCATCGAAAGTGGAATCGTTCGAGCCGTGGAAGGCGATGCCGACGAAGCTGTGCTGCTTCACATCCTCGCCACGCACATCGAACTCGATGGTGCCGTTGGAGAACTCAACACCCTTCAGCCATGCGACGCCCTCGCCATAGGCCTTGCTCAAGCGGATGCCAGCGTGAGCGGGTTCATCGATGAGGCTCAGGTCACGGTTGTAGACTTCGATGGTGCCTTGCTTCGCGGCGGCGTGTAGGTCGAGCGCGGCTTGCGGAAAAGAGGAAAGACCGGCCAGCAGAAGCAATGTGGTCGTGACTTGTCGAGTGTACATTCCACCAAGTTGGAAGAAGCAGCGGCGCTAGGCTTGAACACGGGGACCGTCAGTTGAGCGGCGTACGAATGGCGCCGCCGCAAACTGGCTGCCTTGCTCGCCTACATTGGTGCCATCGATCACCACCCCATGTCACGACACGTCACCGGCATTGGCGGATTCTTCTTCCGCTCGGACGACCACAAGGCGCTTGCCAGCTGGTACAACAAGCACTTCGGCATCAACGACCAGGAGAACGGCTGGATCTGGCAACAGGATGCCGGGCCCACCGTGTTCTCGCCGTTCAAGCGCGACAGCGACTATTTCGACAGCAAGCAACAGTTCATGCTGAACCTGCGCGTAAGCGATATGGATGGTCTGCTGAAGAAGCTCGAGGCCGACGGTGTGCGCATCGATCCCAAGCGCCAGGATGAGGACTACGGCCGCTTCGCGTGGGTGTACGATCCGGAAGGGAACAAGATCGAATTGTGGGAGCCGAAGTAGTAGCGATCTGCTACAGTACATCATGAGCACCACTGCTGAAAAATGTCGCCAAAAAGCCGAGGCGAGGGGACTGGGCAGCTTCATGAACGACACGAAGTGGCGTGAGCTGTGTTATGCTTTCAGCTCCTTCGCCCCACCACCAGCATGGCGCACGTATGATCTGTTGGTCGAGCACTTGTCCAGCTGGGATCGAGAGTGGTTCTATCACGTTGGGCCCAACTATTGTTCCATCGAGTGGCTTGAGATAGATCCGAGCGGTCATGACCGAGAGACCATCAAAGCAGTCTTGCACGATGTCGGCGCTCCCTTCGAGGAGTCGGAGCAGTTTCTGCGCGTCTTTGGATACAGATGATAGTGCATTCATCACCCAGAAAAGACCCCAATGAGAAAGATCCGAATGATGGAACACATCTCGCTGGATGGTGTGATCGCACCGCCTGGTGATGACGAATACGCGAATGGCGGTTGGACGGCGGCGTATCGAAGTCCGGAAGGGGCAGCGGCCACCGCCGAGGCACAGGGCGACAAGTTCGACCTGTTGCTGGGCCGCAAGACCTACGATCTCTGGTCCGGCTACTGGCCGAAGATGAGCGGCGGTCCGTTCGCGGACAAGATCAACGCCGCGACGAAGTACATCGTGACCCACCGGCCGGAAAGCTTGGAATGGGGACCGCTCGGGGATCTGGGCAAGGATGCGATCGAAGGCATCCGCCGCCTCAAGACACAGGATGGCCCTGACCTGCTCATCTGGGGTAGCGCGTCGGTGACTTCCGTGCTGCTGCAACAGGGTTTGGTAGATGAGCTTGTGCTGGCGGTGTATCCGATCCTGCTGGGTCGCGGCAAACGCTGTTTCTCGGACAGCATGGATCCGCGCGAGTTCGCTTTCGTCAGTTCGAAGGCCTCGCCGACGGGCTTGCTGCTGAACACATATCGGCATGTTGGCGCGCTGCGCAAACAGGGATGAACCCTCCCCAACATTCCAGGACGTCGAGGCCTTTGTGCGGGACTTCGCTGCCTTGCGGCGTAACCAGGTAATCACGCCCGACACGCGACTCGAAAACGACTTGGGTATCACGGGCGATGACGGCGACGAATTGCTCCAAAAGGCTGCAACTCATTTCGGCGTACAGCTCGCGGATCCTGTTCACGGATATCGCCCAACGTTCGGCTTGGGCGAGAATGAATATCTCTTTAACAGCGAGGGTTTGGATCTCCTCGGGATCGGTGAGCTGATCCGACGGTTGCGCAAACAACCGCCTGAAGTAATTCGCGACCTCACCATGGAAGAACTTCACAACGCCATTCTCCACGCCCCACCGAAACCATCATCGTCGAAGCATAGGTGACGTCCATGCAAAACCGAACGGATCATCATGAAAACAAGCAATGAGGTTGCCCGGCCTTTCCTCCCAGCAAAAGATCTCGGACTATCCAAGCGCTTTATGAGGCATTGGGCTTTGCCAAACTGCTGGACTCCGACGAGGTGGTGATCTTCCGGATCGGAGCAGAGCAGCTTTCTCCTCCAAAAGCATTTCCAAAGAAGTGGGCCGAGAATTTCATGATGCAACTCATGGTCGACGACCTCGACGCATGGTGGACCCACATTTCCTCGTTGGATCTCCCCGGAACATTCGGAGTGCCAGCGCCGAAAGCACCGGCACTGCAGCCTTGGGGCTTGCGGATCGCTTACGTTGTTGACCCCGCTGGGGTGCTTTGGCATGTTGCGCAGCGCCGAGCCGACGTAGAGCATGACGGATAAAAGAAGAGCAGGTCGGCCTAACAGGCCACCAGTGTCAACGCGCTGGTATGGGCCGCACGGGGCCAACCATACGCTGGCTGATCAGAAGGCGATCCTCCAGGACCTGAATGACATCAAGGCTGCCGTTGAGCGGAGATGAGCGATCGAGATAATATTGAGGCTGTCCACTCATAGCAATCGAACATGGCGACGACGCATTCGGGCAACTTCGGGACCTGCTGCAAAGACTTGGCGGATGCGATGAGCGTTCCGCCTGAGAAGTTCTTCCGCGTTGAAGACAATGGCGTTCTCTATTTCACGATAGGTTATGTGCCCACGGACAAGGGCCCGGGCTTCTATGATCAGGCGGTGATCTTCTGCCCGTTCTGCGGAAAACAACTTCAAACAAAGGAGCAGATCCAAGCCGCTGCTGATGCACAGTAGCCGATTTGGCCAAACTCGGAGCACAATGCGCCCCCTCCGCTTCTCCATCAACGTCACCCTGGACGGCTGCTACGATCACACCGTGGGGATCGCGGACGCCGACCTGCACCGAAACGCGGAGGCGTACATCGCCCAGTGCGACGCCATGCTCCTCGGCCGGATCACCTACCAGATGATGGAAGAGGCGTGGCGCATGCCAGCGAACGGGCAATGGCCGGAGTGGATGCCGCCGTGGATGCAGCCGTTCGCCAAGACGATGGACGCGGCGAAGAAATACCTCGTGTCAAGCACCGTGGACACGGCAGAGTGGAACACCGAAATGGTGCGCGGCGATCTGGCCCCCTTCGTTCAAAACCTCAAGCAGCAGCCGGGCAAGGGCATCGGTGTGGGCGGTGTGCAACTCGCCATGGCCTTGACGGAACTGGGCCTCATCGATGAGTACCAGATCGTGGTGCATCCGCGCATCGTCGGTCGCGGGCCGACCTTGTTCGCGGGACTATCCAAGATGGTGGATCTGAAGCTCGTGGGCCGGGAGGAGTTCGGCTCGGGGCCGTGGGGATGCGGTATGAGGTGAAGAGGTAGTCGAAGACATTGCTCCTTCCACCTTTTTGTCGGCAAAAAGGTGGAGCCAAAAAGCCGCCACGATCCAAGTCACTACCCGGCTCGCACAGGCCCGCAGCACAACGCCCCGATCCGGGCGCGACCGCGCGGATCGTGGACATCCCCGCGCGACTGCCTGCCGACGCAAGCAGGCGCGAGCAAGCATGCCCTGACGTCGCCAACACTAGTTCACTTCCGCAGGACCCTGCATCCTCCTGCCCTTGGCCAGTTCATCCACCAGTTTGTCCAGGTAGCGGATGCCTGATCAGCTTCATTTTGTTGAACATGTACCGCGCGATGTTCCAGCCGCCGTCGGTGCGTTGAAGCACGAACAGCTCCCGGTTCTCCTCCGGTACCGTTTCACCAGTGGCGTGGATGAGCGTAGTGCCTTTGGAGGTGGTGCGTCCGAACGCATGATCCCCATCCACCACCACTTCGTCGATGAAGAACTCGATGTTCAATTTGATCGAGGAGAACACACCGGCGTACGCGCCCCTTACCTGTTCGGTGCCCGCCGCTGTCGGGAAGCCCGTGGGCATGAACACGCCGTCGGTGGTGTAGAGGCATTACCTGATCCACGCTTGATGCGTTCAAAGCATCGCGGTAGGCGAACAGTAGCTCCTTGATGGTCGCTTCGTCGTTGGTTGTGCTCATGGTTCCGGTGTCGTTGTGGTTCGTAGGGGGTTTGTTCGCCTGGCGTTTGGCAGCTCATCAGCAAGACCACTGACAGTGCGGGGAGGAGGTTGTGCTTCATGACAGGAGTTTGTTTATGACGCAAAGGTTGCGAGCACGATCCCCATACCGCCATGGAACAGGTCAAGAAATGTCCTTGATCCAGATCAAGGTTCAGCGCTTGCCCGTCTTCGCCCTCAGGCGGCTGAGGAACTCCGGCGTTACGCCGAGGTAGGAGGCCACATGCACGTTGGGCACGCGCGCCGCAAGGCCGGGATGGCGCTCGACGAAATGCGTGTAGCGCTGCTCCGCGCTCGACGCGTTGCGGCGGAGCATGCGCTGTTGCAGTTCCACGAACTGGTCCTCGATGATCACTCGGAAGTTGCGGTCGAACTTCGGGTGCTCGGTATAGAGCCGCAGCAGATCGGCGTGCTCGATGCAGACCACCGTGCTGGGCTCCAACGCTTCGATGAAGAGGCTGCTCGCCTTCTCCGCATGGAAGCTCCCGATGTCCACGATCCACTCGTTCTCCTGCGCGAACTGGAGGTTGTGCTCCACTCCTTTCGCATCGATCTCGTACATGCGCAAGCACCCTTCCACCACGCAGGTGTAGCACTTGCACACCTCGCCTTCCTGCAGGATAAAACCGCGCTTCTTCAACCGGCGCACGCGGCTGCGTTCCACCAAGGCTTGGCGCTCGGCCTCGTCCAAGGCCAGATAGCGATCGAAATGCGCGCGAGGATCATTCTGGATGCCATTAATTCCTCAGGATCTTCTCCATCGCCCTGCCCTTGGCCAGTTCATCCACCAGCTTGTCCAGGTAGCGTACCTGCCGCATGATCGGGTCCTCTATCTCTTCGATCCGATAGCCGCAGATCATGCCCGTGATCGGCCCACGTTCGGGTGCATGCGTGGCGCCTTCGCGAAGAAGGTCTCGAAGTCAGTCTTGTCGGCGATCACCTTGGCAAGGCCCTTTTCCGTGTAGCCCGTAAGCCAGTGAATGACGGTGTGCAACTCTTCCTTGGTGCGGCCCTTCTTCTCGACTTTCGTGACGTAATGCGGATAGACGCTCGCGAAGGCCATGCGGTAGACACGCTCGTTGTTGGCTCCGGGTTTCATTGCTTTCACATCGGCCGTAGTGCGACCCCACCAAAGCTATCACCCGGAAACCAAGGACCGTGTTCCTGCATTTCGCTTGATATTCAGGTATTACGCGATCGCCAAATGGCATCACGCGATCAGCGGACAAGGAACGTCGAAGGCAGACAGCCGTTGCTCAAACGCGCAACGCGGCGACGCGCTGATGAGATGACCGGAGGCGGTCGAGTGTCACGGGACAACGGTGGCATATCAGCGCACCAGGTCCGGTCATCGCTCCGCAATGCGGTACGGCGTTGGTCGAATTGCAACCTCGAGCGGCCACGGAAGACCGGCCAAGGCGGTCGATCAGCGCTGGAGCGCATACGCCCAAAATGGCGCGGCGATCGGTTAACCGCGTTCGGTAACCGCGCGGCGGGTGGTTTCGTTACAACGCCCGCTTGAACTATCGCCAATGAAACTCATCAAGACCGATCTCCGAGGCCTCAACGCCCTCCAAATGCTCTTCAAGGCGCGTGTGGTGCGCAACCACATGAAGAACAATCCCTTGTTCCCATCGCCTACGCCGAGCATGGCCGATTACGAAGCGGCCATTGACGAGCTCGCCGCAGCAGTGGTATCAACCTATGGCGGTGGTACCAAAATAGATTTCTATCAGAAGCAGCGGAAGCTGGAAAGGGTGGCTGACATGATCAAGTCATTGGCGGGCTATGTCTCCTTGGTCGCACAAGGCGACAGAACGATCATGATGTCCGCCGGTTTCGATCAGCGCCGTCCCTCTGCGCCGATCAACACCCTGGCCCAGCCAAAGGGCCAAACGGCCAAAAGCGGACATCGACCCCAGACGATCGAAGCGCGTTGGAAACCCGTGCGCGGCGCACGCGTGTACAAAGTGCATGTCACCAAGGGCTACCAGACCAGCGAAGGGCCGGTGACCTTCGTGATCAGCAGCAAAAGCCACTGCCGCATCGAAGGCCTGGATCCGCTGGAATACTACACCGTTCGCATACAAGCCGTGGGCACGCATGCCGAAAGCCCCTTGAGCGCAATGACCTCGGCGCTTTCAGTGGGTTTCAAAGCGGCTTGAGGAAATAGCACAGGCTGCACGAAGCCACGTCAAGGAGCTTATCGCTCCTGAAGGCCATGCGGGAGACCCTTGTGTTGTCCGTACCACATTTGTTCGGACGTATGTCATGATCGTCTCGCTTGGGGTATCATTGAATTGTCGGCTCGTCGTAAGCCCTACCCACATGAACCCGCAAGCGGAATTAGGCCCGCCCGACTTGAAGATCGCTGGATTCCAGCTATGGGTCCATGGATGGGCACACCCTGATGATTCCAACGTTTGGGATCGCAACTGGCTTAGTGTCACCGCCCACTGTGGCTCCCACGGCGCGAGCATTCGGGTTCAGGGCTCGCTTCTCATGGTCTCGGACGTGGCGGACTTCGGCGATCGGTGTGCTGCGATGCATCGGAACAATTCAGGTTCGGCGGTGCTTGACCCATTCGAACCGGAACTCAAGGTTTTGCTGGAAACTGCCGATCTCGTCGGCCATATCCGAGCACGAGTAGAGATCACTCCGGATCACATGACACAGTCGCACCGGATGGAGTTCGATCTCGACCAGAGCTACCTCCCTGATATAATTAAGCAGTGCTCAGCGATCCTGCAGGAATACCCCGTTCGTCGGATTCCATGAGGGGTAGAAGCGGAAAGTCAGTAGATCGATAGCCGCTCACGAACGCCATGCGGCAGACCCTTGTGTTGTCCGTTCCAGATTTCATTGCGCGTCAAATGACCTTTCTTTCTTATTCCTGCTTCAACGGGATCTGCTGGCGCGGGGTGACTCCGTAAACACGGGTGCCATCAAGTGATTTGAAGGATACGGTGATCGTTCGCTGCGGAGGGGAGATCTTATCGGATAAAAACTTGAAGACATACATTGGCCTGAGTCCTCCTGTCATGTCGTGCATGAGACTCGTCATGTACAGTTCGACACGCCTGCCTTGCTTCTTTGCATCATCGGCCATCGGCGAGACCCGTTCCACATACGTCTCGAAGGTCACAAGCGCTTTAAGGTCCTCATCGAGCATCGCCCAGCTCTCCTTGTATTTCCTCCTCAGCAATAGGTCCAGGTATTCTTGGGCCATTCGCTGTTCCTCATTACCCTTGAAGCTGGACGAAAGGGATGCTAAGCCAGGGGTAGCGTCGTACTTCCAACGGCAATAAAACCTGATCCTGTAGTGTCCATTGGCGGTGTCCGAAAACGACAAGGTCAGGTTCACGCTCATAGTGTCATTCTCCCAATCATTCGTTCGCATCCAGAACCACCCGTTACCCATGTTGTCGTGCTGGTATAGCGGCTCCTGCTTAGTTGACGGCCCCAACTTCACCGTCAGCTCACTAAGAATGGAATCGTAGACCATCAAGTACTCTTCCTTTCTGTCATTCCGCTCGTGGTAGTCGTGCCTTGCATCATAGGTGAATGGAAGAAAGTGGAGGCTGTCCAGCTCCACCTCGATCTGTCTTACAACAGAATCGTTGAGGGAATAGAGATAGGACACCAGCGGTCTAGGACTGAAATTCCGATCCGTTCTTACGAAGTAGACAGGCTGCGACAACTGGGTCATGAGTCGCATCGGTTGGCATAGGATTCAGACCCAAGACTTTTCTCAAGCGAATCGAAGAAAGGAGATGTGCTTCTGAGCCAGTTGCGGTATATAGCCCTGCCGATGCGATGTTCCCAGCAACAATGGACAAAAAGCACCAAGACGCTACGAAGGCTCCGGAGCGAGATGGTGAAACCGTGGACGATGAGGCGGGGCATGGTGGAATTGTTGTCGATCAAAGATGGGCGCTTTCATCAAGCTGCTCGCCGCCTTCAGCCGCACGTGGGTAATATTGAAACAGCCAATTGCTGTGGCAACTCACCCGCATGAAGATCCGCGTCACGAGCACACCCCCAGGCGAGGCACCGGAACCCGTTCGCCAAGCTTGGGTCGGGCTGGTGATGCCTGTGCACGAGCGGCATGCCGGACAGCAGCGGCGACTTGGTGGGGCGTTCTTACCGGCCCCAGAACATGGTTGGGAGTGCTGCTCGCCGTGCTAACGGGGCACGCCAAACGCGCGACCGGATACGTGGTCGAAGCGAGGACCGCCTTGGAGTTGCTGACAACCCATGCACCGCAAGCGGCCGAGTGGTGGCGGACCAACGCACCACGCTTCCTGGAGCCTGGCCGCTTCTTTCTGTTCGCCGCTGATGTGTGTGAGGAGGTCCACGAAAGCGTCCAAGTGGATTGGCTCATTCCATGGCATCCGGTAGATGACCCAGCGGTACGCCGCAGCTTGCTGGCAGTGCTCCAGCGGGAAATCCCGAAAGGCCATGTTCTAGCGGGCGCCAGCCTTACCGTCATCGGCCGACGCCAAGACTGTGACGATGTTTTGTTCGCGCTTTCAGATGGACGCGTGGCGATCGTTCACCTGACCTGGTCGGGCAAGCGTGAACGCTTTCCGGACTTGCCGCGAACGAAGATCTTTGGATCACTGGATCGCTTCGTCGAAGAGGCGATGAAGCCCACGCACCGCGACGGGGACTAGTCGCGGCTGTCGCAGCCGTCGAGCGAGATGGTGGAACCGTGGACGATGAGGCGGGGCATGGTTAGACTTTACAAACTGAGGTTATGCGCTGCATCAAGACTGTTGCTTCAGAAGCTCTTCCTCTGTCGGCACAGCGGTCAAAGGAGATTCGCCCCGTTTCTGACGGACATCGTTGATGTACTTGAGCACCACATCGTCTGAAGTAATGTTCGCGGCTCTCCGAATTCCTCTATCGCTTTCACCAGCAGTTCGAATACCTCCTCCTTCGTGTAGCTCTCCCTCGGCTCATCGATTATTCCTTGTATTGCAGGGTTGGCAATTGCGAAGAACTCCTTCCCAAATTCTTCATCCAGTTCATCAAGATCGTGTGCTGGACCTTCACTTCGTTTCTCGCATAAACGATCTTCTCGATGTCCTTCGCCTTGTTGAACACAACCTCCGAGAGCCGCTTCACGCCAAGAGCGAGCAGCTCATAGGAACCCTCCACCCCTTGTGCCTTTAGCTTCTCTGCTTCTTGTTGGCCAAGCTTGCGAACCTTCTCGGTTGTATTGTGACCATCGAGTTCACAGCATTTCTCTAGCGTGTTCGCGTGTATGCTATGGACGAACTTGTTGCGGATACGGCCAAACGTCTTGAACAAATCGCTGTCCTCAGTCTGGAGGCCTCCTATCAATACAAGGATCTCAACTTTAGTATCGAAGGAGTGAATTGGTATGGTCTTGCCCTCCTTGACACCGAGCAGTTGGTTGAGCATCAAGTTTACCATCCCCTCGATGTGCAGTGCCGTAATGCAGAACTCGCGTACGCACGTCCATTCCGTCGCGCTTGTAGACTTGATCCTCAGCGCACGAATCCCATCGAGCCTGTCCTTGTTCTCCTGTTCCAGGCATGGCTGCTCAGTCAAAGTCAGCGTACTGGTAAGTGAAGTCGACAACAACAGCTCCCTTCTTGTCGATCGCTCCCCACTTGTTGTCCAGTTGGACTTTCGCTTTTCCACCTTCAAATGCCCGCGCGTACTGGAACTTGAACTCGGTCAAAGGAGTGCCGGAGGTGTCA
>JADJCX010000016.1 GCA_016703005.1 Flavobacteriales bacterium | reverse complement strand
CATCGCCCACCCGATCGATCCGAAATGACAGAGAAGACTACGCCCAAAAACAAAATGACATGGGCGAAAGCCTTCAAAGAGTTCATCTGGCCGCGACGAAAGACGGTTCTCATCGGGCTGGGACTTATTGCCATCAGCAGGGCCGCCGGCCTTATTCTCCCGTTGCAAAGCCAAGTGTTGCTGGATGAAGTGATCCCCAACCAAGACCTGCCCGGATTATGGACGTTGCTCTTGCTGGTTGTCGGGGCCATTGCGCTACAGAGCGTCACTTCCTTCATCCTCACCAAACTCCTGAGCGTTGAAGCCCAGTTGCTGATCAGCAAACTGCGCGCGCAAGTGCAACGCAAGATCCTGTCGTTGCCGATCAGCTTTTTCGACAGTACGAAGAGCGGCGCGCTGGTGAGCCGGATCATGACGGACGTGGAAGGCGTTCGCAACCTCGTGGGGACCGGCTTGGTACAGCTTGTTGGTGGCACGCTCACGGCAATAGCTTCGTTGGTACTGATGATCCGCATCAGCCCGCTGATGACGGTGTGCACCTTGGTGCCTGTTGGCGTGTTCGCCATCATCGCGCTCAAGGCCTTCGGGAAGATCAGGCCGATCTTCCGCGAACGGGGCAAGATCAACGCAGAAGTGACCGGGCGCTTGACCGAGACGCTGAACGGTGTTCGGGTGATCAAAGGCTTCAACGCGGAGGAACAGGAGAACAAGAGCTTCGAGAGCGGCGTGGACCGGTTGTTCCAGAACGTGAAACAGAGCCTGACATCCACCGCGCTCATCACCAGCACCTCCACCCTTCTGCTCGGTCTGGCCAGTGCCGGGATCATGGGCTTCGGTGGTTGGCAGATCATCGGTGGCGAACTCACCAAAGGAGAGTTCATCGCCTTCACACTGTTGCTCGGCTTCATGATCGCGCCCATTGTTCAGATGAGCAACATCGGCAGTCAATTGACCGAGGCATTCGCCGGCTTGGACCGTACCGAGGAGATCCTGAACATGCAACCGGAGGACGTTCCCGAAGAGCGTCCGATACGCCTGGGCTCGATCAATGGCGACATCCGTTTTGAGAACGTGAGCTTCGCATACGACGGCGACAAAGACGTGGTAACAGGCATCTCATTCGATGCACCCCGCGGGAGCGTTACCGCGCTGGTGGGAACCAGCGGCAGCGGCAAGAGCACGATCGCCGGGTTGGCCGCAACATTCCTCACGCCGCGATCGGGCACGATCACCATCGACGGAAAAGACCTGAGCAAAGTGAGCCTCAGCAGCTACCGCCAGCACCTTGGCGTGGTATTGCAGGATGATGTCCTGTTCGAGGGCACCATTCGGGAGAAACATCCTGTTCCCTAGACCCGGGGCTACCGAAGCACAACTGAAAAAGGCTGTGAAGGCGGCCTATGTAGATGAATTCACCGACCGGTTCGAACTTGGCTTGGATACTGTGATCGGCGAACGCGGCGTTAAACTCAGCGGCGGACAGCGCCAACGCGTGGCGATCGCCAGGGCCATGTTGGCCGATCCCCGCATCCTCATCCTGGACGAAGCCACCAGCAACTTGGACACCGAGAGCGAATCGCTCATCCAGAAAAGCTTGAACGAGTTGGTGAAGGACCGAACGACCTTCGTGATCGCCCACCGCTTGAGCACCATACGGCAGGCAACGCAGATCCTGGTGATCGAACAAGGCGGCATTGCAGAGCGTGGTACTCATGCTGAACTGATCGCAGCGGAAGGGCGGTACTTCGAACTGTACACCTACCAAGCACGCATTTGATCACCGGTGTTTGTATGCGGGCGCACATTGATCCGACAAAAGCTTGGGCGCGTGTTCTTGTATTGATCTTGCTGTCTTCGTCACAACTTCCAGCGATCGCTCAAGAACTCGTTGAGGTGACAGGGTTCGGGCCCGACCCGGGCAACCTGCGCATGTTCGCGCACCAACCTCCTACGCACTTCGATAGCAGCGCTGCGCGGCCACTGGTAGTGGTGCTGCACGGATGTGGCCAAACCGCGGAAGGGTTTGCCGAGCACAGCGGCTGGAATGAACTCGCGGATCGCGAGGGTTTCCGTGTGATCTACCCGCAGCAGCGCACGGGAAATAACGTGTCGCGCTGTTTCAATTGGTTCCAGGAAAAGGACATCACCAGAGGCAGTGGCGAAGTGGCGAGCATCAACAGCATGGTGCAATACGCGCTGAACAACTGGAACATCGACTCCACACGGATCTACATCATGGGCGCTTCGGCCGGTGCGGCAATGGCAGTGGCTGCAGGCGCCTGTTACCCCGAGGTGTTCGCGACTGTTGCAAGCTTCGCAGGAGGTCCTTACAAATGCGCTCTGAGTGCTGTTGCTGCCATGCGCGAAATGGGCAACCCATCACCGCTCGATGCGGCGGAACGGGCAGCGTTGGTCACGGCGTCGAACCGGAACATTGTGGGAGAACATTACCCGCGCATGGTGATCATGCATGGTCTGCGGGATCATACCGTGGATCCCGGGAACGCGCTGGCTCTGGTCGATCAGTGGACGGCTGTTCATGGGATGGATAACGTGGCCGACACCGTAGACAATTCTTTCCTGGTCATCCGAACGTGGCGCGCTTGGTACGCGGATGGCTCCGGTGGTCGGGTGGTGCTGTACCGTTTCACTGATTTGGCCACGGTGCTGGTCCACCGGGGGCGCATGGCGGCACCTTTTTCGTTGACCATGTGTGCACAGCACGTACATCATCGCCGCCTCGGGTTGATGCCTGATGCCACCTACGGGGACCATGACCCCGGCAGCAAGCTGTTAATCGCCCATGAGTTCGCGAGTTCGCCTTGGTGTGTGGTTGGCATAGGTCTCGGCGACGACCGGAAACCCTCGTGGGCTTTGAAGATGTGCTTGAACGTCCGTCTCTTTATCGACCTCGAGGTCGGTGGGGGGTGGGTGATGTGCAGGCTCGGGTACAGATGGGCGGTAGTTTGTGGGGGGAAGGAGGGGTGGACGCCCTAAGACAAGGACCGATGAAGAAGACCGAGGAGAACCGCATCAGCATGTTCTATGCGGTGCAGGAGGTGTGCGACAAGCACACGGCAATTTGGACGGCCACGGTGGCCTACGCGAACGCCTTCAGCGTGAAGGTGCTGGGTGGAGGGTGACGAAAGGCCGAGAAGAAGAACGCGATGGTGGAGAAGGCGCTGGAGGTGGCGCAAGCCACGTATGCGTTCGCCTTCGATACAGGCGATGTGGTGCTGCAAGGCAAGGTGAACTACAGTCGGAGCAACCTGTTCCTTGGGCGCGATACGGTTGTTGGGCAACGGGGGTGCTAGGTTGGCGGGCGCTGACCTGACGGCGTTGCAAACGCTGATCGATGACTACGTGGCGGTGGTGAGCGCGCCGCGATCGGCGTTGACTGTGCGCAAGGGTGCGACGGCGGATATTGATGCGCTGGTGCGGCAGACGATGGGATCCCAAACAACAGGTGGCCAGTTCAAAGCCTCGAGGGGAAGCGGAAGCCGGTTGTGAACCGGTCCATCACTCGTCCACCACTTCGCCACAAGCATATTGCTGAGACAACCACAGAAAAGGAGCGGCAAACTGTGCGCGAGGTCACAAATACATGGCGCGATACCGCAGTAGAAAAAGCCGTAGTCGCGTGCGTACGCTCAAATGTGACCGCGGTTGCCTCGCCCTGAGAAGTTGCGGTTATGAACAATGCGATATGGAAACCTTCCATAGCATTGCAGCCCAATCCAAATAGTTGCTCCAACCAATTAATCACCCATTATGCGTTTTCTGTACCGCCTTCTGACGCTCGCGGCCGTGTTCGGCCTAGTGAGCAATGCTGCCTTAGCGCAGCTGGTATCTCAATACGCTTACACGCAAAGTGTGGGCACCTTCTCGCCGATCGTAGGCGGTTCGGTGCTGGGTACTGGAAACCAACGGCGCCCAGAAATTCGTTGACCCGGCGTTCCTGCCGGCGGCACAACGAACACCGGTGTTGGACTTCCGATCGGATTCGATTTCAACTTCCGTGGGGTAACGTTCGATCGTCTTGCGGTAAGCACGGATGGTTGGATCTCATTGGGCCAATCGGCCTTGGGTGCCACCGCCGTGAACATGACCACCTCCACGGTACCCCTGAGCTTCGCAACCGCTGTTACACCAGCTCAATTGCGCAGCCGCATCGCAGCGCTAGGGCGCGATATCCGAGGGAAGGGCACCGGCAGCGGTTCAGACCTTCGCTACGAGACCATCGGAACGGCACCGAACCGCACGTTGGTAGTTCAGTGGTCCAACTATGAACGCGCTGTTGGTACCGCTGGCACCACCGGTGATATCATCAACTTCCAGATCCGACTGAACGAAACCACCAACGTGGTCGATGTGGTATGGGGCTCCAGCTTCTTCAACCCAACGGTGGTGAGTACCGGATACGCTCAAGTTGGATTGGGTGGTCATACGGCGACGGACTTCAATAACCGCACCACCACTGCCGATTGGAACAGCACGACAGCTGGTGCGGTCAACACTGCCACGTGCGCGATGGCCAACTCTGCACTCGCTGGAGTGATCAGCCCGGCGAATGGATTCACCATGACCTGGACCGGTGCGAATTGTACCGCTCCTACGGCAACGGCCAGCACAACCCTCAATTGCGGTGCGGGACAGTTCTCGGTTTCGGTGGACCTAACGGGATTGGGCACTGGTAACACAAGCGTTAACCTGGTCCACACCATTGCCGGTACACCGACCACACAGTACTCCGGGGTAACGGCATCTGGCACCTTCGTAATGGGTCCCTTTGCACTCGGCACAACTGTCCAGATAACCGTGGTAACCGCCCCCGACAACATTTGCACGTTGAACTTGGGCAACTTCATCCAGAACGTTTCGAATTGTCCCATCACGAGCTATCCATTCTGCCAAACGTTCAATGCCTTCACGGATGGCACGGCCAGCTCAAGTTGCACCTTTGTTCAACCCTTGGAAGAGGGCTGGACAAACACGAGCACGCCGGGTTGGTTGGTTGAAACCAGCGGTACGGCCAACAGCGCAGGTACCGGTCCGGATACGGACAACCCGAACGGGCCAAGCACGGGAACAGGTCGATACCTGTACATCGAAGCTTCTGGCAACTGCACAGAGCGCATTGCTGTCAGCAACACGTACGACATCAGTTCCCTCACAGCCGGGAATGGCGCCGAGATGTCCTTGTGGTACCACATGTTGGGTGCGCAGATCGGCACGTTCACCGTGGAAGTGGAGGACCTGACGAATAGCCCCGGCTCCTATACGACACTCTTCACCCGGACAGGCACGCAGGGTGCCTTATGGTTGCACACTGGATGGTTGGATGTTGACGCGGTAGCGGCTGGACCATTGGTCCGCTTCCGGGTACGTGCCACTCAAACGGCCACATTCGAAGGTGATGCAGCATTTGATGATTTCTGTGTGCGAGAGGCCTTGGCCTGTATTCAGCCTGCTGCAACAGCTCAAGTCAGCGGAGCGAGCTGTGTTACGAACCAGTATTCCGTTACCATCAACCTTACTTCGCTCGGTGATGCGACTTCCGTAAACCTCGTGCCTTCGGCTGGCACGCCCATCAACGGTGTAGTTGCTCCGGGCACGTACGTACTTGGACCCTTCACCATCGGCACACCGGTCGCGGTAACGGTGGTGCACACGGGCGATGCGGCCTGCAATATCCCACTGGGCAACTTCAACTCGACCCCTTACTTGCACGACGGCCAATACGTGTGCCCTAGGACTCACGGTGCCGGACAATGGTTGCGCGCTTCAGAACAACTTGGATATTGGTTTGGCCATCACGGCTCCGGGTACTACGCTCGGTACGGATGTGAACCTGCAATCCGTTGATATCATTACTTCACACCTGTTCAATAGCAACCAGCGCCTCACGCTTATCAGCCCGAACGGTACGCAAGTCGCATTGATCAATACCGGTGTGTTCGCCGGTGGCGACAACCTCGGTGACCCGTTGAACTGCCCCACTGCGGTATTCCGGCTTCAGGATGGCGGCACCGCAATGACCACCGTCTTAACGAACAACGTCACGGGCACATTCAACCCGCACACACCGATCAGCACCGTGAACAACGGTGGACCCGCAAGCGGAACCTGGATCCTGCGCTTTTGCGATGCAGTATCCAGCAACATCGGTACCGTCCAGTTCGTCAACTTGAACTTCATCACATGCACACAGGCGGCTGCCACCTCCACAATTGTTCCCGCGTGCGGTACCAACCAGTTCAATGTGGATGTGAACCTGACCGCGCTTGGCAACCTGGCCACGGACGTTGACATTATTGCCAGCGTGAACGGCGGTGTCCCGGTGACCTACCACGATAACGTTTCCGCACTGCAGGTATACAGTGTTGGACCATTCGCAAGCGGAAGCAACGTGGTGGTTTCAGTTCTGCACAACCAAGACCCTAGTTGTGATTTGGCTTTGCCCGCAGTTACATACACATGCCCGATCAACGCGTTCCCTGCCTGCGAGGATTTCGATACCTGGACCAATTGTTCCACTTCGAGTACCTGCACAACGGCATGCACGCTTGAAGAAGGATGGTCGAACATCAACACCAGCACATGGCGTACCTGGACCGGTTCACGGCCGAGCACAGGTACCGGTCCGATCTTCGATCATACATCGGGCAGCGGCAAATGGCTTTATATCGAAACATCGACCGCTTGTCCGGACCGGGTTGCGGAAACTCCACTGTATGATATCAGCAGTCTCAATGCTGGTAACGGTGCGGAAGTGTCAGTTTGGTACCACATGTGGGACGACGGAACCGGTGATATGGGGACGTTCTCAGTGGCCGTGGAGGATGTGAGCAACGCTCCCGGGGTTTACAACACGATATTCACCGAAACCGGGGACCAAGGCGACGTTTGGAACCACACTGGCTGGTTGAATTTGGATGCCTTCCCAGGTCCGGTCGTCCGTTTCCGGATCACGGGTACAAACACGCTCACCTTCCAAGGCGACATGGCCATGGACGACTTCTGCGTGCGGGAGCAGTTGCCTTGCGTGCCGGTGGTTGCCACGGGAACGGACGTTAGCGATTGCGCCACGAACACCTTCAGCGTGAACATCAACCTGACCAGCCTTGGCGATGCGGCCACCGTCGATATCGTTACCAGCGTGAACGGCGGCGCCCCGCCCGTGGTGCACAATGATGTGAGCGCACTGCGAGGTATATACCGTGGGCCCTTTTGCCAATACGGCAAGTGCAAGTGGTACATCCACTGTTCACCCAATGCACGTCCGATCTTGGAACCTATACTTTCAACAATAGCCTCACTTGCGTGCAGTGTTCGCCAATTGTTCCGGCGAACGAGACCTATTGCTACGTGGCTAGCGACAACCAAACGTGGACGTATGCTACACAGGGTGCAGGAATCCTCCGTTTGCAATTCGCAAGAGGAACTGTTGAAACCAACGCCTTCGACGACCTTATCATTTATGATGGTGCCGACAATACCGCACCTGTGCTATTCGCCAACCCGGCGAACACTGGCAACTTAGGTCCTGCGGGCAGTGGAATCCTCACCACGGACCCTGACTTCTTCGCGGTGGACGTGTATAGCACCAGTGGCTTCCTGCACATGACATTCACTTCGGACCCCTCGGTGCAGTGCGCCACATCCACGGTCTATGACCCGTGGGAGTGGACGGTGACGTGTATCGATTGCGTATCGCCTGTTGCGACCGCATCCCAGAACCTGAACTGCGCAACCGGTGACTTTACCGTGGATGTTGCCCTGACCAGCCTCGGCAACTCCGCCACGGTTGACATTGTGCAGGCGGTGAACGGAGGTGCAGCCACGGTGGTACACAACAACGTCAGCCTGTTGCAGGTGTATGTGATGGGCCCTTACCTCAGTACAGATGTGGTGGACCTGTCGATCGTGCATGCGAGCAATAGCAATTGCGATGTGGACTTGGGCAGCTTCAGTGCCGGTGTTGACTGCATCCAGTGCGGAGCCCCGGCTGAGAGCAGTAGCTACTGCTATGTGGCCAGCGACAACCAAAGCTGGACCTATTTCGCCAGTGGCACAGGCTCACTGCGATTGCGCTTCTTGCGTGGTACGTTGGAAACGAATGCCTTCGACGACCTGACCATCTACGACGGACCCGATAATACCTTCCCTATCCTGTTCGCGAATCCGGCGAACACCGGGAACCTTGGGCCGGCAGGCAGCGGTATCCTGACCACCGATCCTGATTTCTTCTCCGTGGATGTGCTGGCCACAGGACAGTACCTGCATATGACCTTGACGTCTGACCCATCAGTACAATGTGCCACCTCCACCGTCTACGACCCATGGCTTTGGGAAGTGCTTTGCTTCGACTGCACTGCACCTACTGCAACGGCGTCCATAGTTCCAGACTGCAACAACTACCAGTTCTCCGTTGCAGTTGATCTCACAAGCCTTGGTGATGCCACCGATGTGGATATTGTGGGCTCGGTGAACGGTGGTGCGTCGACCGTGCTTGCCGATAACGTAAGCACCCTGGGTATGACCACCGTGGGTCCTTTTGCCAGTGCAAGCGTGGTGAACCTGAACGTTGTGCACAACCAAGATGCGCTGTGCAATGCATCACTCGGCAATCTCACGTTCACCTGTCCACCAACTGTGCTATGCGGTGTCTACTCGAACAGCACGGTTGCGTCGATCCCGGATGCAAGCAACATAGTGAGCACCATTGTTACCGGACCAATGATGGGGGAACGGATCACGGATCTGGATGTGGTGATCAAGATCAATCACACCGATCTGGCAGATCTGGACATAAGGCTTACCAGCCCCAGCGGCACGGTGATCGACATCCTTAACGATCAATGCGCCAGCAAGGACAGCATGAACGTGCGTTTCTCGGATGAAGCTGCGACAACGATCGTTTGCGGCACCGTGCTCACCGTTCCCTTGGTTGGTGAATACCGCACCAGCGGCACGTTGGCCGATGCATTGAGCGCCTTCGATACCCAATTGTTCGAGGGCACTTGGACACTCAGTGTTACGGACGATGCTACAACTGACTTGGGATCGCTTATCCAGTGGTGCCTCATTCCCACCTTGGTCACGCCTGATTGCCCGGATGTCCCCACTGCGTTGGCGGTTACATCGAATACGTTCAACAGTGTGACGTTGAACTGGACCCCAGGCGCCACCAACACGGGTTATGCGATCGAGTATGGACCGGTCGGTTTTACGCCTGGTACTGGCACGGTGGTCACTGGTGCGCTACCCCCACCCGCAGTGGTAGGTGGATTGGCAAGCGGCGAGACCTTCCAGTTCTACCTTACCGAAACCTGCTTGGCTGGAGACGCCGTTGCGATCGGACCTGTAACAGGCTCGACGCTCTTATTGGTGAACAGCTATCCATATTGTAATGATCTGGAAGGCTATACCCTTAGTGGTCTGACCTGTGCTACAGTGAACAACCTGGCACCAGCGCTCGGGTGGACCAATGCGAACGAAGGTGCGGCAGGGACGGATTGGCTGACGGATGAAAATGGAACGAGCAGCACGATCACGGGGCCGAGCCTCGACTACTTCCCCGGAGTCACAGGAGGGAACTATCTCTATATCGAAGCCTCCACTTGCGCCAGCCGCGTAGCCCAACTCTACAGCCCTGCGTTCGACTTCACATCGTTGACCAATCAGCCTGTGGTATCCTTCTGGTACCACATGTGCGGAAACGATGGTGCTATGGGAACACTTTCCCTTGAGATGGAATCGCCTGTTGGCGCTGGTAACTGGACAACGGTGTTCTCGCGCTCGGGTGAAGATCCCGATCAAACCACGGAGGCCAGTGCGTGGAAAGAAGTGCGCGTAACGCTCACCAACCTGCCTGCAAGCACGGCCAGCTTCCGAATCACAGGCACGACGCTGGCAACTGGTTTCGAAGGCGACATGGCGATCGATTATTTCTGCGTGACCGAAGCGCCGTGTTTCCTGCCGCAGGCCAGCGTGTCGCACACCTGCACGAGTCTGTTCACGTACTCCGCTGAGGTGACCGTTACGGACCTCGGTCCCCACACTGGGGTTGACATCAGCGACGGTCTTGGGAACAACGTGCTCAATGCCGGTCTTGGCACACACGTTCTGGGCACCTACGGCAATGGCACCAACATTTCCGTGAGCCTCACGTCCGTGAACGACGGCACGTGCGTGAACAGTTATAACTATTCCGCATCATGTGTTGTGCCTACAGATGATTGCACCCAAGCACAATTGCTCGAATGTGGAGTGACAGTGACCGGAAATACATCCGGCATGGCCAATACACTGCCCACCAATGCGTGCCCGTTCCTCGGCGCTCCTTCGCTTTCCGGCGTGAATTGGTGGCGCTTCAGCACACCGATCGATCAAGAGGTTACCCTGAGCACGTGCAACCTTGCATCGTTCAACACACGCATTTCAGTGTTCGAGGGACCCGATTGCAACAACCTGACCTGCGCTAACCTCAACGACGACCAGTCGGGTTGCAGCGCAAACTCATCTGAGATGAGTTTCCTGGCGCTGGCCAACGAGGTATACTACGTGGCCATTCATGGATCCGGAGCGGCTTCAGGCGTCTACACGTTGGCCATTACGTGTGCCGCGCCATGCCTCCCGATCACATTGAACGACCATTGCGCCGATGCCGAAACGTTGACGCTCGTGTTGAACGACGGGTTCAGCATACCGACCTTGGGCGACAATACCTGCGCGTTCAATGACCTCAACCCGACTTGCAATCTGGTAGGTAATGTGCAAGGCGTGTGGTACACGTTCAATAGCGGTGTGAACAGCGTTGCATACTTGGATCTTCTGGACGATTACTTCGGTTATAGTGCAACGAACCTGAGCTACGTGCTGTATGACGGAGCGTGCACGCCGCTGAGCGCCAGCAACGAGATCGATTGCGCAACCTTGGCCGAGGGCGAGGACATTCTGCTACCCGCGCTGGCCACGAACACGGACTATCGACTATTGGTGTACAATGCCGGTGGCATCGGCACCGAGGGAACGTTCGGTGTACAGGTAACCGTTCCGGCGCAATTCGATGCGGGGATCGACAGTGTGCACTACCCCAACGACCTCGTATGCACTTCGAACATCGCTCCAGTTGTTGAACTCCGCAACTACGGTGCCGTGGCCTTGACCAGCGTGGACATTCTGTTCAGTTTTGATGGCGGCGCCACGCAAACATTCTCATGGACCGGGAACCTTGCGTTCAACGCAAGCGAATTGGTGGAACTTCCACCAACGCTGCTGGCGCAAGGACCGCACACCTGAGCGTGAGCACTTCGTTGCCTAATGGCGAAGTGGACCAGATTCCTGCGAATGACGCTGATGGATCGAGCTTCGACGCGTCAGGCGAAGGAGTCACCATCGTGATCCATCAGGATCGGTGGGGATCTGAAACGACATGGGAGATCTATGATGCATTGGAGATCGCTCCAGTAGCCAGTGGCGGACCATACACTGATCTCGCTGCAGCGGGAACCCAGCAGATCACCGAACAGGCTTGCTTGCCGGTGACATTCGGCAACTGTTTCACGCTGCGCGTTTACGACTCCTTCGGCGATGGTATGTGCTGCTTGTACGGCGAGGGCCGTTGGGAAGTGAGATCGACCACAGGGTCGTTGCTCCTGCGTGACAACTTCCAAGGAAGTGGCACGTTGACCGGATCGGCCATTTATGATGGCGATCAATCCCCCGCGTTGGGCGCAAACCCAGCATACTTCGGGCATGAATTCTGCCTGCCACAAGGTCCGAGCAATATCGAAAGCAACGAATGTGGCGTGTACAATAACACGCTCTCGAGCAAGGTGTACACGACGGCGGCAGCGGGAAGCGGCCCTTATATGTTCGAGTTCTCGAATCCTGATCAGGCATACCGCCGTCGTATCACCGTACCCATCCGTTATGTCAAACTAAGTCAGTTGCAGACCAGTCCGCTCGTAGCTGGTGTACACTACTTTGTAAGAGCCCGTCGAGATGGAGCGAACGATGGTTTCCTGAATGACAATTGGGGCAGCGGTTGTGAAATGGCACTTGACGTCAGCGTTGTGCAAGGATGCGCTCAACTCATCGACGATACGGATCTGCCGACCCATAGCTGTGGCGTTACCAAGTCGTTCGGCAATAGTGATAAGGTGTGGGCCACCCCGATCCTCGGAGCAACACAGTATCGTTTCCGCTTCCAAGGTTCCATCGATCCCGATGGTGACAGTGGACCGCTTACACCGATCGCAGGTGCTCGTGTGATCACCCAAAGCAGCTATGTGCGGGTACTGAATTGGGCTACCTATACGCTGCTTGATGGCGAGACGTACAACGTTCAAGTAGAGGTTTTCGTGAACGGCGTGTGGAGCGGTTACTGTGGTGCTACCTGTCAGGTGACCATAGACAACCCGCCAGCTTTCGGTGGCCGCGATGTTGAAGTGGTCAGCACCAGCGATGTGCAGTTGTACCCGAACCCCGTACATGATGGTAACGTGAACCTTGTGCTCAATGGCCTCAGCGGCGCTGAGAACATTGTGACCGTGGACATCTACGATGTGTTCGGTAAGCGGGTGTTCGCCCGCACCATCGGCACCGAGGGTGCAACGCAGGTGAGCACCGTGCTCGAACTGAGTACAGGTATGGCCAGCGGTGTATACATGGTGGATGTCACCATGGGTGATCGCAAGAGCGTTCAACGCTTGACCATCCAGTAAGCGCATTTAACATCCTGATCCTAAGAAGGGCTCTCACCGAGTAGGCCCTTCTTGCTGGGCGATAGGATGTACAGCGTCCACTCAGGTGCCCATTTCCATTTCGGTGCTAGCTCGGCGCGGAAAGTCCAACCAGCCCGCTCTTCGTACTCTGAAAGGCATCACCATTCATCCGTCGACCACCACTTGGACCCGACTTATGAACTGTGGAAGACGGGAACAGCAGATCGATCAGAAGTTGAAAGCTGCTGAAAAACAGGTGCTTGAAAGTTCGTTCGCAGCTAAATAGTCAGGGTTGCCTCAACCCCAAAGAAAAATACCACAACTGGAAATTGATGCCGGGATGGAATAGCATTGGCCCGCTCCAACTGAGGATCCATCGATGAAATAGGAAGACCGATAGATCCGCGTGCGATCCAATACCAGCCCAAACAACTGAAACCAACCCTGAACCCATGAACCAATTTGACTCATCAGGCAGAAACAGGCGCCTTGCAGGGCGCCTCCTCGCACTGCTGCTCGTATCAACGTTGTTGATGCCGAGCGCAAGTGCTCAAACGACGCTGGTCAGTCCAACGGGAAATGGCGGCTTTGAGAACGGGGTGGACTTTACCTCGAACGGTTGGACAGCCGCAAATGGCGCCAGTAGTCAGTTAACAGTGGGAATTTTGAACACACCTGGACCATCAGCGGGGCTGAACGCCGCCTACTCCACGAACGCTGGAGTGTGGAATGGTGTGAATACATTGAATGTGAACCACTTCTATCGGGATATCGCTTTCCCACCCGGAGAAACATTGATAGTACTCCAGTTCAAATACAAAGTGAGCGTGGTCGACGCCACCTTCGATTTCCTGCGCGTCTTTCTAGTGCCGACAACGACGACCCCGGTTGCGGGTACCCAACTGGGCTCAGGGCAGATCGGGGCCAACTTCGAGACGGCTTTGACATACGCCAATCAAACCCTCGTAATTCCCGCCAGCGCTGCCGGAACCACGCAACGATTGGTTTTCCAGTGGAGAACGGATGCCGCCAACCCTTACTTCCGCAATTGCGATCGATGAGATAAGCGTCGTGTCGCAAGCGGCCACCCCGATCCGTGGCGCTTACACCATTGACAACACCCTGCCCACCGGCGGCGCGAACTTCGCTTGTTCACTGACGCGATCAACTATATCAACCTGCACGGCATCTGCGGTCCATTGACATTCAACGTTACCGCAGGTCAAGCTTTCGTTGAGACGCCACCGGCCATGACGGGCCACTGGCACTGCGGTCAATCCATCATTTTCCAGAAAACGGCTGGGACAAATCCTGTGATCCAACCCACTGGCGGAGGGGGCGCGACTGATGCCGGCATAACGATCAGTGGTGGAGACTACATCACCTTCGATGGGATCGATGTAAGCCGCCTGACAGGAACGGCAATGGAATATGGTTTCCTCGTGCGAAACCTGAATGCGACGGACGGCGCTCAGAACAACACGATCCAGAACACGACGATCAGCCTGGACCGTGCAAATGCCACGAGCCGAGGGATCATGCAAACCTCCACAACCACCGGCGGCGGGGTAACCCCAACGAATGCGAGTGGCGCAAACTCGAACAATATCTATCGCAATTTGACGATCCGTAACGTTTACGGTGGGATCAATTTGAATGGCACTAGTGCTTTCCCGGATCTGGCATGTCAGATCACCACTACAGCTTGCGGTACGTTCAACGTGATCGGCGACCCGGGTACACCTGCTGACATTGGCGGTGGTACGTTAACGACGGCGACGTTCGGGATCCAGCTCTCAACCAAAGTGGCTTCACGATCATCACGATTCGATCCGGAACGTGTCGAACACGACCGGTCAATTGGATGGGATCAACATTGGCACCTTTCAAGGTACGTGCACTGTAGCGAACAACATCATTCGAACGATCCGCCGCAACAGCACGACTTCCACCGTGTTTCTCGCGGGGATTCGCGCCACCCATAACACAACAGGAGCGCACACGCTGCGCATGTACAACAATGCCATCAGCGAGATCATTTCTGCATACACGGGAGCGGCCTCACCCACCCGTGCGATGAAAGGCATTTTCTTGGCGAGTACGGCCGGTGGGAACGCCCAGACGTACGAGATCTGGAATAACGCCGTAAGCATTGATGGATCGAGCAGCCCGAACGTTTCGAACGTTTGCTTTGAAAGTTTGAATGTGACCACCGGGCCGATCATTACGGCATCGAACAACATTCTGGCGAACCATACGGTCGCACAAACCGGCACTGCACGGCACTTCGGTGTGGTGCACACCAACTCGACCATACAGGTAGCAAATACCGGAACATCACTGACCAACAATGACATTTTCATCGCCAACGATGCGGGGGTGACGGGATTCACTGCTCTTGGTGGAGCAACAAACTTCAATGGGGCAGCTGCCTGGGCCCTCGGAGTAACCTCCGGTCAAGTATCGGGGAATATCAATGACAACCCGATCTTCGTGAACACGGTGAGCAACCTCACGCCCCAAGCCAACGAGGTCAATGGGACGGGTGCCGCGCCTCCTGGCTATATCACCAACGACCTGAACTGTGCGCCCCGTGGCAATGACATGGGTGCATACGAGTTCACACCACCAACGTGCTTCCCACCAACAGGCTCTGTGGTGTATGTGCAAGATTGTGGCAACAATCAGTTCTTTCTGGATGTGACGGTAACCAACCTCGCTGGCGCACCCGGCGTTGATGTGGTCAGCGATTTCGGTGGCAACCCGGGTGCTCAATTCGGCGTGGGGCTGGTCACGGTGCAGTTGGGCCCCTTCCCTACCAATACCAATGTGGTGGTTAGCCTATTGCGCAATCTTGACCCCAGCTGTGATGTCAGTCTTGGTACCTACAACTTCGATTGTAGCACTGTAGGCCAAAATGCCCTGAGCTTCGACGGAGTGAACGATCGCGTGAACTGTGGTACCGGTGCTTCGGTGAACATTACCGGCACGGATCGCATTGGAAGCGTGGATCATGCCACTGCTTGGCGGACCCTGTCTACGAGGGCAACGTGATCAACAAGGAAGGCGGCAATGTCGGTTACATGCTTCGGGCTGCCGCAAATGGCACGCTGAACTTCGCGATCGGAACAGGTACAACATTCAGCGAGATCAACTCGCCACCGGGCTCGATGAACCTGAACACGTGGTACCACATTGCAGGCACGTATGATGGCATTACGCAACGGGCGTTCATCAATGGTGTGCAAGTAGCGAGTGCAACGGTTACGACGAGCATCGCTACCACGGCCAACCAATTAGTGATCGGTGATTGGGCAGTTGGAACCGGTCGGAATTTCCCTGGCCGGATCGATGAGGTCCGGATCTGGAATGTGGCGCTGAATCCATTGACGATCGCCAACCAGATGAACACATTGTATGTGGAACGGAAACAGGGCTTGTAGCATATTACCGCTTCGACCAAGGCACGGCTGGGGGAAATAATCCAGGCGTAACCACCTTGACCGACCTGACGGCAAATGCCAATAACGGAACGTTGAGCGGCTTCGCGCTGACCGGCGCTTCTTCGAACTGGGTTTTGGGCAAAACCGGGTTCGGCGCATGTGTTCCCCGAGCTGCATAGCTCCTACCGTGAGCGTTACGTACGTGCCGGATTGTCCAGCTGGCACATTTACGCTCAGCGTGAACGTATCTGGCTTGGGCTCTGCACCGAACGTGGATATCAGCACCAATCCAGGAGCTGTGCTTTGGCAAGACAACGTGGGCGCGGTGTCTACATCTTGGGCCCTTTCCCTGTTGCCAGTTCGCAAACCGTTACTGTTGCGCACAACAGCGACCCAACATGTGATCAGGCATTCGGCCCATACACGGGCATTGGGGTGATCTGCAACGATGATTGCATAAACGCGATCCCGATCGCGTGCAACACCTCGATCGCAGGAACCACGATCGGTTCGAACGCGAGCGACGCCCCCGGCACGTGCGGAACGACATTGAACACATCCGGTGGGGTTTGGTACACGGTAACTGGAACAGGTCTACCGATCACTGCGTCTTTGTGTGGAGGCGCGACTTGGGATACCAAGATCGGCGTGTTCACCGGGGCTTGTGGTGCACTGACCTGCGTAACCGGTATTGACGACTTCTGTGGCGTACAATCACAGGTAACCTGGACCTCCACATTGGGAACCGTTTACCGCATTTACGTGACCGGCTTTAGCACGAACACCGGGGTCTTTACACTAAACGTAACCTGCGCGCTTTGCTTCTGGCGCTACTGCAACCACCAGCATTGCACCCGACTGCTTGAATGGTTAGTTCAGCGTGAACGTGAATATCACGAGCATGGGTAACGCAACCTCGATCGGGCTGAGAGTTCACTGTTGGGTGTTGAGCAGACGGTGACCACCACCGGTTCCTACGTCATGGGGCCATACCCTATCGCTTCCTCCACATCACAGTTCTTGCGACACAATGTCAATGCTACTTGCGATGTAAGCTTGGGCACTTTCAGCGGTGCGAATGCCTTGTGCAACGACGCATGTACCGGCGCACTGCCGATCATATGCGGACAGACGGTTACGGGCACGAACGTCGGCGCCACGGCGGATGGAACACCAAGTCAGTGCGCTGGAGGCGAAGCCACCGTGGACAACGGCGTATGGTGGACGTTTGTTGGCGACGACTCTTTCGTAACGCTGGACTTATGTGCTTCCAGCTTCGATACGCGTGTTCACGTGTACCAAGGCAGTTGTGCGGCGCTTGTCGGTGTGAATGGGAATGACGATGCCGGGTCCTGTGGACTCCGATCGATCGTGACCTTCAATGCCGTGTTGGGAACCACTTACTACATCGCCGTGGAGGGCTTTGGAACTGGCAGCGGAACGATCTCCATGACAGCGACCTGTGGTCCTCTTTGCACACCATTTGTCGCCAATGATGCATGCGGCGCGGCCGAAGTGATCGCTGTTGGTACCACATGTGTTCAAACCGGCGGAAATCTCACCTGTGCAGGTGCCACGGCCGGAACGAACCCCTGTGGTTTGGGAACATTCAACACGTACCCCGATGCTTGGTATCAATTCACAGCTACCGCTCCGAACATTTTCGTGAACCTGACCTATGCGGTACCGGGCATGCAATTCGCCATCTACCCTGCTGGCATGTTCACCGTTGCCAGCGACGTTCTTCTGCAGCGGAGCCACAACATCCGGGGCGCCAACACTTGTGGGAGGGACTTACGGTGGGTAACACGTATCTCATTCGGTGTTGACGCTTCTTGCGAATGCAACGTCTTTCACGATCGCGTGCAGAATCTTGAGGTAAGCGACATCCCATGCGCTCCAATAGCCATTGGATGCGGTGGGGTCCGTTTCGGAAGGACCACAGGGTACTTGAATAGTCTGCCCGTCGGTGGTTGTGGGTTCAACGGCGCGGCTTCAACCGGTGGTGTCAATTGGTGGGCCTACACCGCATTGGTCGACGAGGATGTAACGGTCAGTACCTGCGGTTTGTCACTTTTCAATACACGCCTCTCCATCTACACACAGTCGCCCGATTGCAATAACCTCCAATGCCTTGCAGTGAATGACGATACCCCTGGATGTCCTGGTGGGTCAAGCGAGGTGGTTTTCGGGGCTTTTGCCGGGCAGACATACCTCATCGCCGTACATGGAAGTGGTGCAGACGCAGGCAACTACCAATTGAGCACCACCTGACGGCCAATGACCTTAGCTATGCTCTGTTCAATGGTTCATGCACTAGCGCACTTGCCACAGGCGAAGTGGCTTGTGCTACGAATAACGAGGGCTACGACCAACCCCTTCCACTGCTCACACAGAACACCGATTATAAGCTGGTGGTGTACAACACTGGTGGCATCGGTACGGCTGGTACTTTCAACGTGCTGCTCGAACACCCGGCGCAGAACGACGCAGGTATTTCCGAGATACTATCGCCTGTGGGTTTGGTGTGCTCTTCGGTGGTCTTTGCGGAGGTGGAACTGACCAATTACGGCTCTGCTCCTTTGTCGAGTGTCGATATCCTGTACAGCGTTGACCTTGGCGCACAACAGACGTTCAACTGGGTCGGCGCAGTGCCACTGGGCTATAATGAGTCCATTGTGGTTCAACTTCCGGGGGTAAGCGTGACCCAAATCCTCCACTCCTTTGAGGCTACCGTGGCCAACCCCAACGGGCAACCGGATGGAATCGCTTCGAATAATGGATCCACTAGCTCGTTCGATTCGAATGGCGAATCCGTCACGATCGAGATCGTTCAAGATCGCTTCGGAGCGCAAACCACTTGGGAGATCTATGACGCGTTGGAAATTGCACCGATAGTGAGCGGCGGCCCTATGCCAACCTACCCGCCAACGGAACTCTTTCGCACATTTCGACCCATTGCCTGCCTATCCTCTTCGGCAACTGCTTCACGTTGCGAATACTTGACTCGTTCGGCGACGGCATGTGCTGCGCATGTGGTAGTTGGCAAGTACGCAGCCAGCCGGGGACGTGCTTATCGGTGACGTGTTCCTAGGCAGCGGAACGCTGGCCGGGTCAACCGACAATGGTGGCTCCAGTTCACCCAATCTGAACAACCTCGCATACACGGGCCACGAATTCTGTTGCCGAAAGGGCCTGCGGATATTGAAGAGTCAGAGTGTGGCATCTTCAACAACACGCTGAACAATAAGGTGTACTGCGCACAAACCCCTGGTTCGGGTAATTACCAGTTCGAGTTCAGCGATCCAGACTTCGGCTTCCGCCGTCGCATAGCGGTCATCAACCGCTACGTGCAGTTCAGCCAAATGCAGACGAATCCGTTGGTCGCCGGAACGAACTACTTCGTTCGTGCACGTCGCGATGGTGCGAACGATGGCTTCTTGAACGATAACTGGGGCAGTGGTTGCGAGATGGGCTTGGATGCAGCGTTGTCCCTGGTTGCGGACAATTGATCGACGATATGGGTTCGCCGACCCATAGCTGTGGCGTTGTCAAGTCGTTCGGCTATAGCGACAAGGTCTGGGCACCCCCGGTGCTTGGAGCGTTGCAGTACCGTTTCCGCTTCGAAGGTTCCACGATCCAGATGGTGCCAACGGACCCTTGACACCCGTTGGCGGTGCTCGTGTGATCACCCAGAGCGAGCTATGTGCGGGTCGAATTGGGCGACCTACACGCTTGTTGATGGCGAGACCTACGACGTTAAAGTTGAAGTGTTCGTGAACGGTGTTTGGAGCGGATACTGCGGCCCAGCCTGTCAGGTGACCATTGACAACCCGCCAGCATTCGGTGGCCGCGATGTTGAGGTGCGACCACCATCGATGTGCAGCTGTACCCGAACCCTGTCCATGATGGCAACGTGAACCTCGTGCTCAATGGCCTCATCGGCGCTGAGGACATGGTGACCGTTGATATATACGACGTGTTCGGGGTCCGCGTATTCGCCTGCAGCATCGCTACCGAGGGTGCAACGCAGGTGAGCACCGTCCTTGAACTGGGGACAAGCATGGCCAGCGGTGTATACATGGTGGATATCACCATGGGCGATCGCAAGAGCGTTCAACGCTTGGTCATACAATAGCGAAGCGCTATTCATCCTGAAAAAGGGCCGTCTCAAAGAGCCGGCCCTTTTTCTTGCATAACGAATGGCAAGTGGCCCCCTAGGTGATGTCCCGAGTAGGTGAACAACTTGATGTGGTATAAGTCGACCTCTGCCTTCGGCGCGATTCCTGCCTTTCGGTCATCCGCTTTAACGCCCTTTAACGTATGTAGACACACGGCACGGTATTCCGGATGCGTCTTACATACGAAAACCAACAAGTCATGCCACGCAAGAAGAGGAACTTGATCCTCACCCAACAAGTGAAAGAAGGGCTGAAAGCCATAAAAGTGCAGTTGGATGCCCGCACAACCGTAACGTTGACAAGAAGGCACTGTCCATCCGGCTGAGCACCGAGGACAACATGAAGTTGGATTCCATCGAGAAAATCGTTCTTGAGCGTGCTACGAAACAGCACATCGACCTGAAAGCTTTCGACCTGAGCAAGGAACCACAGCCCAGCGGGAAATCGGTGATCAAGACCATCACCATACAGCAAGGCATCGAGCGTGAAAAGGCGAAGAAGATCGTGAAGGCGATCAAGGAGAGCGGGCTGAAGGTGCAACCACAGATCATGGACGATATGATCCGCGTGACGGGAAAGAAGATCGACGACCTACAGGCGGTGATGTCCCTATGCCGCGAAGGGGATTTCGAGGTCCCATTGCAGTTCGACAACATGAAAAGCTAAGGCGACGGACCGCTGCCGGGATCGAGGCCGCCCCATGGAGGCAGCGACCAACTTCACACCATCGTCTTCCACGAAACCCCACGCCATGAAACCACTGCTCCTGGCCATTGGCATACTCTGCTCCACTTTCGTCTCCGGCCAGACATATTTCTATGTCGATAACATCGCTGTTGACCCATTGGCGCCGACTACAGCCGACAACATCAGCATTGATCTGGTCGGTGGACTTTCCAGTACGGGTGCGTACGTTATCTCCACAAGCGCATCCGTCGTCGGTAGCGTTTGTTACGTTGACGGTAAACTGCGCCGACTTGGGCGGACTAGCGGTCATCGTGCCGCACACTGAAACCGTTCAGATCGGCCAATTGGCCTCAGGTACATACACCCTTGTGATCACAGGTACCGCAACTGGGGATTTCGCGCCGCAACCTGAACATGTCTTCACCGTTTCCGGCGGGCCGAACCTGCCTGCTTGCGACAGCCTTGTCATCGTCAGCATCGAATACTCAGCGTTCACCGACACGGTGATCGAGCTGACGGTTTACAACAACTCCGCGGTCCTTTTCGATTATCCCGGCTTCATATTGTTCGATGGTAATGGCGATACGCTGGCGATGGAAACGGTAAACTACTTCGGCATCGGCCAAAACCCGCAGGTGCACTTGCTCACGATCCACCCGAACGCTAACCTCCCGATGGGGTCGTTCAGCGGAACCCTTGAACTTTGGACCGGGTTCTACGTCGATCACGCGTGCACCTTCAATATCACTGAGGACCTTTGTCCATCCGGCCCGTGCAGCGACGCAATCGTGTACATTGAGAATACCGGGGGTGCATTCGTCGTGTCCAGCTTTTCTTGGACCATCACCGATTCCCTGGCCAATACGGTCGGCGCGGGTCAACTGCAACTCGGCAACCAGCAATACGATACTGCCAATGTGTGTTTGCCTCCGGGTACCTACACCCTCTCCATGACACAGCCGAACGTCTCGGGCGGCCAGTTGTACTTCGGTGTAGGAACAGGGTCGGGGACGACTCTGGAGGACTTCTTCGTTCAAGGTTCAACGAACGTGATGAACTTCGAATTCTATCCGGTCTGTGTTGACGGAAGCACAAGCGTACACGAACCTGTAGGTGAAATGGGGGCGAATGTGTCCGTGCTGAACGACGTGCTCTATGTCTCTGCAACCCGAATGCTCGGCAGTGTTCGCGTATACGATGCACAAGGCAGGATATTGATCACCGAGCAGGTGACCGGTTCGAGCGCGGTAATTCCCTTGGCGCGACTTTCAAGCGGATGGTATGTATTGTCGTTGGCTGATGGGTCGACACATGGTGTCCGCTTTGTGAAGCCCTGATCCAGGAACATGAACACCCTCCACGTGGTGCCGACCAAAGGCGTGGAGCAGCCGCTCGGAAAGCGTGTATTCGGCCTGGATGCGTTGCGTGCGATCGCCATTTGCACCGTACTGCACCAGCATGGGTATTTTTTCTTCGACCAACTCGTGGACAGGGAACTCTGGCATGCTCCGGTGCTGGTCGATGGCGTTACGCTCTTCTTCGTCCTGAGCGGATTTTTGATCGGCAGGATACTGTTCGCGGAGCAAGTCCAGGGACGATTGCGGAACTTCAGTGATCTGTTGCACTTCTGGAAGCGCAGGTGGTGGCGCACACTGCCTGCTTACTTCTTGGTGCTCTTGATCGTGATCGCCGCCGCAATGATCAACGGTTACAGGATGCCGGATTGGTTGTGGCGCTATTTCCTCTTCTTACAGAATCTGGCCTGGCCGCACCCCGGCTTCTTCGGCGAAGCTTGGAGCTTGTGTGTTGAAGAGTGGTTCTACTTGTTGCTCCCCATCACATTGTTGATGATCGCGCGTGGACGGCCGGCGCGAAAGCCCGACGTGCTACTGTTGGCCATCGCCGTGTTCATCCTTGGACCTTTGGCACTGAAACAGTGGCAGATCACACATGCCCTGGAAATAGACAAGATCGATAGCCACTTCAGAATGATCGTCGTGAACCGGATGGACAACCTGATGATCGGTGTCACCGCAGCGTGGATGGCGGTGTTCAGAACAACACTATGGCAACGTTCGCGGTTGATCGGCCTGCTCGCGGGTGTTGCACTCCTCCTGCTGATCAAGTTGAAAGGTTTGCTGCTCGGTCACTCGCAGTGGTTCGAGATCATGGCTCTGCACGATCTGCAGAGCGTTGGCATCCTGCTTTGCTTGCCCTGGTTCTCGACTTGGCATCCGGATCGGTTCGCTGGTTTTACGAAACCCATCGTTTACATAGCAACGATCTCCTACAGCCTCTATCTGGTGAATTTCGCGCTGGTGCAATTGAACCTGATGCCGCTTTTACCGGAGCGAATGAACGGGATCACGCAAGTATCGTGGCAGCGATCCATGGTCCCTCTATTCGTCTTCTGGTGCACGAGCATCGGGTTGGCTTCGATCCTCTACTTCGGCTTCGAGCGGCCCATGACCGCCCTGCGGGATAGATCGCCGCGATAGGGCGAGTGGAGCGCCCATGGTGCAAAAAGCAGAAACGCGCCTTACGGGGCGCGTTTCCGGTGTTTTCCTGGTACTGGCTTACGGGCCGGTGCGGGACTTTTTCTGCCTTCAGGCGTCTGTGTCCCCCAGGTGCTTCTTGATATCGAGGCCTTACGGGGTCTCGTGTGAATTGAAACGCACGGTCGGAAGAAGATGTTTCGGTCCAGCGAAAAAATTCCTGTGCATCTTCAACGCCATGAGGCGGTCACTGATGCTCGGCGTGTTATGGGTCGGTGTTCTGCGAGCCGCGGCGCAACCGTATCTGGACATCGCGAGCACGATGTTCACGTACAGCCCCAATAGGCTTCAACGGTGGGAAGCAGGCCTCTCGCTGCCCCTGCCCATAGGCAAAGGCAACGACAAACTGGTGGTGAGTCCTTTCTGGGAAGAGTGGAAGGCCAAGGTGCCAGCGCATCGCTCCCCGGATCTGCTTCAACGTTCGGACCGTTTGACCGGGTGGGTACTGCCCATTACGTGGGTGCACGCGCTCAAGGAATGAAAACTGGAAAGTCGATCCTGACGGGCATTGCCCGTCGCCATCACCTCAACGCCTTCGAACGAGGCGAGATGCAGTAGCGGCGACTTCGAACGAATGGATGAAAACCAGCTTGGGGCATTCGGAGATATCTACATGTTCAAGCAGCTCATTGCATTGCGATTTGAAGTCGGCCATACGGTTTTGAGCCAGTATCAGGGCGGCAGCCTCGATGATCGCTACGGAGCTCTCGGTGAGGGCAAATACGTCGACCACCGAATGGGCGATGGGCCGTATGTGAAATTGATGATGTCCTTCCGTGTTCGATTGGACACGGAGCAGAAGGTCCGGAACGATATTCCGTCCGACCCGTGATCACTCCCTGAACCGGACCATCACCGTATTGCCCTTCTCCTCTCTACGCGTTTCCAGCTTGTCCTTCAACGCGCCAATGAGCGAGGACAGGGAAGCATACCCGAAGGTCCTTGGGTCGAAACCGGGGTCCAATCGCCGCAACGCTTGGCCGATCAAACTGAGCGAAGCCTCTTCCTCATCCCCTTTTGCGATATCGAATGCCTTGCGCAGCTTTTTCAGCAGGTCCTTATTGGTGGACAGTGCTCCAGCGACAGGTTTCGTTGAACGGCGATCCCGCTTGGTAGCTGCTGTAGCTCCTAGACTTTCGCGATCGGCTGGTCCGGGTTCCTGCACTTCAAGGTTCTCTACGTAGATGAATCGTTCACAAGCTTTCACGAACGCCTCCGGGGTTTTCTGCTCCCCCACCCCCATCACGAACAACCCGGCCTCACGCAAGCGCGTGGCCAAACGGGTGTAATCGCTGTCGCTGCTAACAAGCGCGAAACCATCGACCAAGCGGCCGTGCAGAATATCCATGGCATCTATGATCAATGAACTGTCAGTGCTGTTCTTGCCCTTGGTATAGGCGAACTGTTGCACGGGCTGTATGGCGTTCGCGTTCAGCCGCTCTTTCCAGCTGTTCATGCCCGGGCTGGTCCAATCACCATAAATGCGTCGGATCGTGATAGTGCCTTGCTTGCTCACTTCCTCGATCACGGCGGCAAGCCGCTTGGGCTGTGCATTGTCGCCATCGATCAGCAGCGCTATGCTGGTTTCGTTGTTCTTCTTCATGCTTTGGTTTCTACAATGTACTCAACCATTCCAACCGGCTCATGGGTCCGTTCTTCGAATCGGATGCGACCATCACTACCGAACAAAACCACTGTACTACAGCGCGTACCATACCCGGTGGTTGAAATGAACGCGGGGCTCAGTGCACGTTCGCGTTCGGTGCCGATACCCGTATTCGGCAATTGTTCATCCGGAGCGATGGAGCGGTCCAATAGAACATTGAACAAGGCCTCCGGTTCGGGCTGTTCCGCTGCAATGGCCGCTCTGAATCCGGTCTTTGCTTTGAGCACTTTGGGCCATGGTGTGTTCAGAAGATGATTGCTCAAGCCATGGATGCCAGGCGTAACATCGGATAGTGAACCATCGATATTGTTGCTGTATCGCAGACCCAGTGCACTGCCGAACAGCAGATTGAATCCATCATATCTATTCGCCGACTTCAAGTCGGGTTCACCCTTCAAAGCGCTCAACACAAGGGACCCACGTGAAAGTGGCTGGCTCGGCCGGCCCCGCCGCAAGTCTCGGTGGTTGGTAATGGCTGCAAATCTCCCGCTACGGGTAATTCCCAACCACGTGCCTCCGGCTGAAAGGTCACGGCCGGCCAGGATCTCCTTCTGATCACTCCAGAATGAGGCTGCGGCCGTTGGGCGCTCAAGGAACTCATCGCGGTTGGCCGCAACAATGAGCGGGTAGAAGGGATGGACCCGGAATGCGAAAAGGATAAGGCACATGGGAGGGCGGCCGAAAGCTACCCCTCGACGGGCGTGTTGCTCAGAGTACGTTCTCCCCCTTGAGGAAAAGGACGAAGACGAACGTCATCAGGAAATGATGAAAAAGGAGCAAAACCGCTGCCAGCGTAAGGAACTGGCGGCTTTGGCCGCGCAATTCCGGAAAGAGTTTTTTGTTGTTGATGGCGATGATCGGCAGCGGAATAGTGGCCAATAGGAATGTAATGGCCAAGGTCTTGAACAGAAATGCATTGCCCAGAACACCCAGGAACAGGTGGGAGTAGTAAAAGATCAGTCCCAAAAAGGACAACAAAGCCAAGCGAAGGAAGAGGCGTGCTTCAGCTACCATTTTGGTTTTGGGTTCCATGGCAAAGACGCACGCTTCAACGCAAGGTGGTCTTGGTGGGTTACGGATTTTTCAACATTGGCGAGGGAGAGAGAGGGGCAACCGGCCTGAAGGTGGCACGTCGCCAGGTACACAGCAGTGCACCCGTCGCGAGTGCTGTTCCAAGCAGGAAATAAAACCATGAGAAAGCGGCATCCAAACCGGAGTCCTTCAGCATGTACGCCGGTCCGCCATTGATCGGATCGCCGCCCTGTAGCACTGCATGGACGAGATGATCACCCATGAAGGACCAAAGGATCACCGCAGCGCCTGAACCGAGCAACGTCCATTCGACCGGTTTCAGGCCGAACGCGCTGTTGACTTCGACACCACGAAGGATAGTGATCGCCAGCAGAACGAATCCAACCGAGACGATGCACGGGGCGATCACAGGTCCGACCCAGGAACGGGCACCAAGAACAATATGTCCATGTCGAACAAGGACGCCGGCCAACCAAGAAGCACTTTCAACCAGATATAGTAGAACAGGTCCCACACGCCAAAGGCGAACAAGAACCAGGCAAAACGCTCGATGCTCCTGCGCGCAAGCATGAACGCAGGAGCAAGAAGCATGACGACGGTCGCCAGTTCACGCCCCAACTCCGTGATCACAATGCTGCGATCCATTTGCGGGAGCGGGAAGGTGAATCCGTTCGGGAAAAACAATGCCCGGAGATAGACCACGACCGCGCTTTCCAAGTACGCCATCGCGATCGCGAACACGGCAAGCCACGCGAAGTGTGCGATCCGGGTTCGGCTCATTGCACGTTGAGAGAGATGTCGCCGATGAGCCCTCGGTGATCGGAACCGTTCAAGAAGGCGGTCGAAACATTGGTTATCGCGATCTGCGACGAGCCGAGGATATGATCGATGGGGATCAGAGACATGCCAAGGACATTCGGGAAAGTGGCTTGCACGAATTGGGGTGCAGCGCCCAGACCCGCGCGTCCCCGGAACCTTAGCATCGCATCGTCCCAGGTCACCGTGTTCAAATCGCCGATCAGCACTTGCGGCTTACCCATTACGGCCAGTCGTTCGGCAAGCATTTCCAACTGCCGGTTGCGCTTATGGAATGCGCTGGATGGGAAAGGCGATCGTGCGTGAACGGCCGTTACCACCACTTGCCCGCCATCACATCGCACGGTAGCTTGTATGGCAGGAGCCCCAAGAAGATCAATAACCTCCAACGCCTCAAATGGAAGTCGGGAAAAAAGTGCGATACCATAACAATCAGAACGTGGTACTATCCGTCGATACGGAAAGTCGCCGGACAGCGCACTATCAAGCACCTTGGCCCATGCGTCGTCCACTTCCTGGAATGAAAGCACGTCGGCACCGCTCGCTCGTGCCGTTCCGATCATCGCCTCCTTCTTCCCGTTCGGTTGCAGGACATTGAACTGCCCAACCCGCAGCAGATGTTGCCCGGCACGTTGCGGAGCAATTGCTGCCATGGGATCGACCGCGCGCACAGAAAGAACGAAGACCGCCATCAGCCCAAGCAGTGCCATCCCCATCATGCGCTTCAGCGCGAACAATGCGGTCAAAAGAGCGAACGCTATGATCCATTGGCGCATGAACGAGCGGGCTAGCATGAGCAGAAAGCTGTCGGGGCCGAGCGCAAGAGCCGTTGGAACCGCGATCAAGATCGTGATGAGCGCGGCCTTCCTGAAATGACGGTCCATCACCAACTGCCTCATTCTCTTCTCCCTGCTTGTTCAACCTTACGGATGTCGCGGAGCACGAACCAGAGCGGAATGGCGCCGATCACCCCGAACGACGCATCCACGCACCGCCAATAGAAAGGAATGTGCCGAACGGGGGCCCAAGCGAACGCGAAGACCACCACCAGAACACAGCATAGCAAGGCCCACTCGATCACCCACTTGTTGCGCACGGGGTCCCGAAGGGGACCGATGAATGCAAGTCCGATCACCACATGCGCGAAAGCCAGCCAATCCGTGCCATAGAACATCCATGGATACATCGTCCCAACTTCGGTAACGGCACCGGCAACGTAATTGGCCCAGCGCGGCAGTTCACCATCGAACACTTGCAGCCACTTTGCCAACAACTGCGTCCCCCATTCAAGCGGAACAGCTGTCAGTCCGCTGAGGATAAGGACAACAACGAAGAAGACGATCCAGATCCTGATGCGTTTGCGTTCCCGTTCCATGTGCTACTTGGTCTGTTCGGTCAGTTTCAAGAGCTGGTCGTATGTCCGTTGTTCGGCCCAAGTCCAGCTTCTCAGATCCGCTGCACGCCAGCGCTCCATGAAAGAGGCCGTCCTCCTTTCAAGACCTTCCCGGAACACCGTCGGGTCTTGGGTAGCGGTCCACAGCTCCCTGTTGCGTCCGTGTTTCTCCATTTGATGCGCCACGACATCCTCGTGTGCATGCAGTAAGGGCAGCACCTTATCGCTCAGGGCGAGGTAATTGTCCGTATCGATCTCCGCGGGATTCGGATGACCCAGGTTATGCTCAACAATGATGACATCCCAGTTGAAACAGGCCATGACAGTGATCACAGCTACTAAGGCCCAACCGTTCACGCGCCACAAATAGTAGGCGCTCCGTTGCTTTTGGACCTTCCATCCGAGCGTGGCCAAGCCGATCAGCACAAGTACCAGGAAAGCAATGACCGCGATGCGCTTGTACGCAAGCCCGTGGAAGCCGATATAATGCGCATTCCGGATACAAACGCTGATACACAGGACTGCATTCTGGACGATCCACAACAAGGCTGCTCGTCTCAGCCAGATCGCGCGCGGATGGAAATTCAAGTTGCGACGGAACAGCCGCAACATGATGGCCATGCTCAGCAGAATACTGATGATCAGCAGCCATGTTCCCTCATGAACGAACTGCTTCAAGCTGAAGCCTTCCTCCAGTACGAATCCGAACCACACCCATTCGATGTCGATCACGTTCACCACGAGCAGGATGGAATTCATCATGATGAGCAATAACATTCCTATGTGGCGTTCGCGATCAAGTGCGTTCAGCGACAATGGTGCCTTCCAGTGCAACCTGCGCACGCGCACCCTGCTCAGTGCATCAGAAAGAGCTCTCTCTGCATCGGCGATCGCTCCTGGGGCGAGCTTGAAGATCAGCGCGCCGCACAGAACCATCAACAGCAGTATGAAGATCCCGTGATCGGAGAACAGGTTACTTAAGATGTTGATGAACCCGTCCATGAACCGGTCGATAACACCAGCGGTCAACGCTTCGAACTTGGGGTTAGCGGCTCGATAGATCCAGTAGTAGACAACAAGCGCTACCACGGGAAAGAACAACAGCTTCAACCAACGCATCCCTCGACGCGAAGCGCTCTTCTCCGGAACGGAACCGACCAAGCTTTCAAAGAAGGCCTGTGGGACACAGACGAAATTGTAAAGTACTTGCGCGATGCCGGCCGGAACACTTCGCAACGTTGGCTCCAACATGAGTGCACTGAATAGGGCAAGCAACAACAGCGTTGCGATGACCGAAAGAGTCGTTCCCTGCAACACGATCATCACTGCGCACAGCAGCATGGCAGCGAATATGGACTTCGCTCGACCGGTCATGGAAAGCACTCCGACCTCATGATGAGAACGATCGCACTCCCAGCCCCACATTGATGCCCACACCGGCGTTCCAGAACAGTTGATCGCAAAGCAGAACGCAAGCCCCAAGAAGCAATGCATTCCGCCAGATCATTGGGATGGCCGTTGTGCGCAGCGTAAGGGAATTCATGGTCTCAGATCTTTTTTGAGAAGTTGTTCAAGTGCATCGAGGTGCGCTTGGAACGCGCGCTTTCCCGCCGTAGTGCTTTTGTAGGCCGTGTTCGGCTTCTTGCCCACGAAACGCTTCCGGACTTCCACGTAGGCCATTCGCTCCAATGCGGAGAGATGGCTCGCGAGATTTCCATCGGTAACGTCAAGGAGTTCCCGCAAACGCGCGTGATCGACCCATGTGTTCACGGCGAGCACAGCCATTATGCCAAGGCGCACACGGCTCTCGAATGCCTTGTCAAGATCGGCGATCATCGACGTTCGTACCGTAGGTACATGTACGTGCCATATCCGATATGAAGCACCCCGAAGCCCAAGGGACCAGCACAACAACCCGTGCCCGGGTACGAATACTGCGAAGAGTCCAACGACCAGTTCACTCAGGCCCAGCCATCGCACTTCGTCCAGCGTGAATTTCGACGCATTGATCAAGGCAAGGCCATAGAATACCAGTGTTGCCGGTGCAACCAACGCCGGGAGTCCATGAACCAACAACGCCAAGCAGAAGATCCCACCAGCAGCAAGCGGAACGGCCATGTGCACGAACATCCTCCGGACGGTGGCATCCCACATCCGGTGCCCCTTGCGCCGGACGTTGCGACGCGTGAACCACCAAGCACTGGCGATCGCGAGCACCGCAGCCACGACACCCAGTATGATCAAGGCGGCCACACGGTCCCACACCATCTTGCCCGGATAGCCGGGATCCAGCAGCGGTGCATACTGGTCCATACGGCTCGCACCCAGACTTTCCAGCCAATGGTCCGCCACGAAGGCCGTAACGATTGCGACCGCGCCAGCCGCTATTCCGCTCAATCCACTCAGTGAAAGAAAGCGCTGGCTGCGATCCATGATGGCGCGGATAGCGCCCAGTTCGTCCAAGGCTGTAGCATCTTCAGTTCGCGGGTCTTGGCTAGACATTTTCCAAAGTACTTTGTACTACAAAGTTAAAAGAAGAACGATATTGCGCAAGGCCGAAGAAAAAATCAATGCACGAACATCCAAGCCAAGAACGCCCCGGCGATCACCGTTGCGAACCGCGCGCGGTCAATGCGGTGTTCCTTGCTGCTCTCGAAGATGATGGTAGTGGTGATGTGAAGGAACATGCCCAAGGCTATGCCAAGGGCAGCGTTCAACACCCCCTCCTGCTGCTCGCCGATCAATCGACCGGTGAGGATACCAAGAGGAGCCGCGGCGGCGAAACCGACCATGTGCGTCCATACCCGCAACCCAGAGGCTTTCGCCACTTGAAGCACCAAAGCCAACGCGATCGCCACCGGCAAATGGTGCAGCATTACCCCGAGGGCGAACGGGACATCGGACGCAATGGATGGATCCGCAAAAGGGATCCCCTCAATGAAAGCGTGTGTACATAGACTGAGCAGCACCGCGGTCGGCAATCGGCTTCCTGCCTGCAGGTGCATGTGTCCATGCTCAAGACCACGGCTCCAGAACTCCATGATCACTTGCAGAAGGAACCCGGCCAAGAGCCATATGCCCGCTCCTTCCCCGGCCTCAAGGAAAAGTTCCGGCAACATGTGAAGCAACGCAACGGCCAGAAGAAAAGCACCGCTGAAGGACAAGGAGAGCTTAAGGAACAGTCCTTGGGGTTTGGCCAAGTGCACAATGGCACCCGCCAGCAGGGGAACAGCAAAAAGTCCTAGCGCAACAACAGCGATCATCCGTTCACACGTTTGGCCCAAAGAACGTAACGATCCGACCGGTCCACATCATAAGGCGAGCCATCGAATCCCCGAATTGGCCATGAACAGCGAAGCCGCATTCGGCGGCCATTGAAACGATCTCCTGAGGCAACAACGCCATCACCCGTTCGGTGAAACGATGATCGCACCCACCATCGCGCACGTGAATGCTTTTCTCCACCATACCACCGCGCAGGCGACGGGTCACAGTAAAGCGGACCTCACCTACCGTGCGTTCCTCCTGTTCCACTAGTCCCGCAAGAACCCTTGGCGTATTCATGAAATCGATCAGTAACGAACCGCCTGGTTTGAGGGCTGCATGTGCAACCCTGAGCACCTTCAGGTCATCGTCCCGTTGCTCGAAATAACCGAAACTGGTGAAGAGGTTCACAACAAGATCGAAACGAGCATCGGCGAAGTGCTCTCGCATGTCGTGGATACGGAAATCCGCTTTCGGCGCAACGCCACGGCTACTTCAATAGCAGTCGGGTTAACGTCGAAGCCGGTTACCTCCATGCCTTTGGAAAGAAAGCAACGCGCATGACGCCCTCGGCCGCAGGCCATATCCAAAACCCGAGAACCCGGGCGCGAACCGGTCAGTGCAATGATCCCTTCCACTTGCTCCTGCGCTTCGGCATCATCACGATTACCATACAACATGGCGTAATACGGTGTACCGAACCAGTCCTTGTACCACGCCTTGTCCATGAGCGTCGACGAATGTAGGTGACCGACGCGGCTACATTCGCAACATGCGCTACGGGTACTTTTTTCTTTCCGCCTTGCTGATCAGCGGTTGTGAATCGGACAACGATAACGAATTGCAGGAGGAGGATGTCCGCTCTGTGATCGATCACGCGCATGCCTCAATGGTGTTGCTGCCGGTGTACCCATTGATCCGGGCGCTGCAGGCCGGTGATGCACCGTGGGTTACTATGGGATCACGAACATGCGCAGTGGTTGACAGTATCGTTGGTGATACTGTTGCATTTCCGAACGCAGGAGATGTGACAGTCTATCTCCGATACCCATCAGGTGGGTGCACCGATGTTGATGGGCGTATCCGTGAGGGCAACTTGGTGGTTGTTTTTGCATCTTCGGTCGGCGTCGGCCCAGGGTCCTTCTCAGCCTATAGCGGCAACTTCGGAGCTTCCGGCTTCACCAGCAGGTTCGGAATGCATGGCAACGCCAACGCAGCAGTGCAAGAGGTTGAGTTGGACAGCAGTTTCATTTGGCAAGCGGGCGCGTGGAGCCGCCGCATCTCCGGTTCAATGGCGTACAGTGTGGTCGAAGGCAACCTGACTATGGAACCGGACGACGATGAGTACACCCTGACACACGTATTGACAGGCAAAGACCGAAGCGGGGCTTCCTATTCGGCCAATACCTCCGAGGCGTTAAGTGTTGGTACGACCTGTAGGTGGACGCGTGGCGGAATGGAGATCATTCTGCCCGACGGGCTGGGACAGCGCATTCTTGATCATGGTGCGGGTGCCTGCGATGGCGCCTCTGCCATTACTGCGGGTGGGCAAACGATCGGGTTGACAATTCCGTGAATAACTACGGGACTGCGCTACCGGCCTTGGTTACAACACAGATAGCTTTGACATCAAACGGTGGTGGATGTTGGAACGCGTTTATGATCTGTACACGCAGCTGGAAAACGGACGGGTCATGATGTCCTTCAAGGGTAGTCTTTCGGCCGATCTGATCACGGCGATCCTCGAGATCACTGAACAGAAGATGGAGACCATCGAAGCGGATGCGAAGGTTAGGAAGAAGGTCTTCAACGTGGTGATGGAATGCTTGCAGAACTTGTTCCACCATAACGGGACGGCATCGAACCTTGATCCGGGCAAGGGATGAGGAAGGTCACGGTGTAGTGATGATCGCTCACAACGACAAGGGGTACAGTGTGCTCACCGGGAACTTCATGCGTGCTGTGGAGGTGGATGCGCTGCGGGAACGACTGGATACCATCAATTCACTGGGGCCCGATGAGCTGCGCGGACTGTACAAGGAGACGCTCAGCAATGGCCTTTTCAGTGCTACCGGTGGCGGTGGTTTGGGAATGATCGATATAGCCCGAAAAAGCGGGCAAAAGCTGGAGTATGGGTTTGTACCCGCCGTGGAAGGCAGCGCATTCTTCAGCCTCAACGTGAACGTGACAAACTAAATCCGGCGCATGGCACCCATCAAGATCGAGGGAACACCTAAAACACCCTCCGTGAATTTCGAAGAGAGCACCGGGATCCTGGAACTCCGTGGAAGATCCATACCTGAGAACAGCATTGAGTTCTACAAACCGCTGATCGACTGGATCGACCGTTATTCCCGCACAGCGCAGCAAGCGACCGTCCTTAGGGTCCAGTTGGAGTACTTCAACACGAGCAGCAGTAAGTGCATCTTGGATCTTTTCAAAAAGTTGGAACAGGTGCGTTCCGCTGGCAATGACGTGTCCGTCTTGTGGCACTATGAGGTTGAAGACGAGGATATGCTTGAAGCAGGCGAGGACTATCAGGCGATCATCAACATCCCGTTCAAGATGATCCGCATCGAAGAGGTGGACGATCTAGCTGAACTGACCAACGCAATGAATGAAGAAGACCCCGGATCCGGGGTCTTCTTCATTTTGCAGCCTTGGGGGCGCCGCTGAAGCGCTTCAAGAGCCTAGGGAACAGATCGATCTGCAAGGTGAGGTAGAAAAACATCGTCATACCCCAGATCACCAAGATGTTGGCCCACAGAGTTCCCAACCGGAAGCCCAAGAAGAGTTTCGTGGGGGCATAGAAGTGTCCATCGAACAACCCACCGCGGGCGGGATCCAAGTAGATCGGATCGCTTTTCTGAACTAATGAACCATCGTATTCCACAATGACGTTCACGTCGTTCTTGTTGGTCAAAACATCGGCGAGGTTCTCGTTGCGATGCCCATCGATCAATGCGAAATACGCAGCACGAGCAGCCGGTGTGGCCGTGAGCGAGGCTATCCGCTTCTCCTTCTCTCTTTCCGCATTCTGGTATTTCGACCGGTAGTGCAGTGTCAGGGTCTGCAGCGCGGCATCCAGTTCGTCCAACACAGGGATGGTAACCGTGGCGGGTGTCAATTGATCAAGATCCGGGAAGGTGAATCCTTTCACCGAGACCTGTTCCTGTGCTACCTCATTCCGGATGAGATCAAGCCTGTATCCGATATCCGCTGCCTTACCCTCGCCATTGATCTGGCGTCGTACTTCCTGTGAATGGTTCTTCAACTCACGGACCCACAGGTCCTTTTTCCAGTTCGCGGTTTTCATGCGCTGATCGAAGGCATAAAAATTCCGTTCGTAGGCGTTGCTCGTGAACTGCGTAACGGCCATTGCTTCATACGCCCAGCGGCTGGCCATCACGTTACCTATCCACGGCACGCTACGTTCGTTCGCGAACCACGGATGCAACTTGTCGAACTTCACGATGATCCCGCTGAACAAGAGCTGCGGAATGATCAGGACGGGGATCAGGATGTAAATGACTTTCGCGCTGTTGAAGCTGGCACTGACGTTCAACCCCAGCATGTTCGCGAAACAGGAGGCGCTGAACAGCACTGCCCAATGCACCAATGTCATACCCTCGATACCGAGCATCAAAGTGCCGACAACCGTGAACAAAAGCGTTTGCACAGCACTGATCCCGAACATGATGGCGACTTTGCTCAATATGTAGCTCGAGCGGCTCAGGCTAAGGAATCGCTCGCGTTGTAGGATCCGACGGTCACGAATGATCTCCTCGGCGCTGACCGTAAGGCCAAGGAAAAGTGCGACGATGACGGAGATGAACAGGAATTGCGGGAGGTTCTCGTTGTGCCTGAAGACGTACTCGCCCAAGGTGCCATGACCGGTACGGTAGTACCGTAAGAAGAAGGCCATTATGAACGCCAGCACAGGCGCCTCCAGCAAATTGATCAGGACATACTGCCGGTTGGCCAACTTGCTCAGTACGTCACGTGTCCAGAAGACTTTGAACTGTTTCAAGACCCCCTTGATCGGTCTCGTTGCCGTACTCATCCACCATACGGGCCTCAAGAATGTCGAAGATCTGTTCAGGGTTCACATTACCACAAGCCGCGCACTGGCCTTCATCGCTGTTCACTTGTCCGGTTACGCGCTTGAAATAGACCACCGCATCCACTGGGTCGCCATAGTACACAGGGAAACCCTCTTGATCAACGAGGAGGAGCCTATCGAAAAGCTTATAAATATCGGATGAGGGCTGGTGGATCACCACGAACACCACACGACCCTTAAGGGCAAGTTCCTTCAGCAGGTCCATGATGTTCTCGCTGTCACGTGAACTGAGACCGCTGGTGGGTTCATCCACGAAAAGGACGCTCGGTTCACGGATCAGTTCCAGTGCGATGTTCAATCGCTTGCGCTGCCCCCCACTGATGGTCTTTTCCAAAGGATTCCCGACCTTCAGGTCACGGGTTTCATAGAGCCCCAACGTTTGAAGGAGGCGATCAACACGTTCGTTGATCTTGTCATCCGTTTGATCGCCGAAGCAGAGCTTCGCGTTATAGAAGAGGTTCTGACCAACCGTCAGTTCCTCGATCAGCAGATCATCCTGGCTGACGTGACCAATGACACCGCGGATGCGGTCGCGCTCGGCATGAACATCGATACCGTTAATGGTGACCTTCCCCTTGGTCGGTTTCAGGCTTCCGTTGAGCACACTGAGCAGGGTGCTCTTGCCGCTTCCGCTGCCGCCCATTATGCCGATCAGCTTGCCGCTGGTCTCGGCCAATTGCAATTCGTGCAGTCCGGTACGCCCGTTCGGGAATGTGTAGGAGATCGATTCGGCCTTGAACACGATACTCGGCTTGTCACCACCGGCCATGAAACTGCCGAGAATGTCGCTGTAATAAATGGGCCTACCGTTGGGCGGTCGAACGGAAGAGCCATTTCCGAGCACGTAGTGGTGCTCAGTGCTCATGTACTGACCGTTCAATAACACACGGCCTTCTCCGAGATACCGTACCAGGTAAAGCCCAACACTCGGAAGGTTCAGGACCCGTAGTTCGCCTTCAAGGCCATGCGCGTGTAGGTGATGGGCGTGTTCGTATGCCTCTGTGTGCGCTCCATCGATGTAAAGCAGATGAGCGGCATCCTCCCTGCCAACGCTTAGTCCGTCGACGAACGAACGACAACGCAAGTACTCCTCTTGTTCGATCGTGAAAGCGTCCGCAACCGTACTGACGAACTCCTGCTCCTGCTCCCCTACCTCACCACCGGCATGAATGAACTCCAACAGGTGCACCAAGACGGCGAACTTCTGCCGGCGCTCCAGTTCTTCGTTCACTTGCGCACAGATCTTGAGGACCTTGACGCTGTTCAGCGATGTTCGCTTACGACCATTGCGACTTTCCCCTCCACTTGCCCGATACGCTTGTAAGTAGGCATCGAACCGGGCCAAATGCCCAGCGGCCACCTCCGGACTGAATTGCTGGCGGAGAAAGCGTTCTACAATGCTGCGGCCGCTTACACCTGCGGAGGAAGTTCCTTCCACCCGCGCGATGATCGCGAACAATTGCAGTAACGCCTTGAGTATCTTTTCACTCATTCAGGGACAACCGACAAGGGGGAAGAACCCCTTCGAAGGCGCCCTCTTTACGGCCCGAATGCCCCAAAGTTGCAAGCGTAGTGAACCGAAGGCGACGACTCGTCTACTTCTTGAATCCGATCAACAGGACAGCGCAACCGCTACCTGCTTTGGCCGGATCCAACTGGGCCTCGATCGCCACATCAATGGTGTTGGCAACCACCAGGTCCCAATAAGGCCCCGTACCGTGGTCGCGATTGGAAAAAAGCACATTGCCCTTCTTGTCCACCACGTTGAAGAACAGAATACCGTCACCATCTCCGCTGCACGCGGCCAACCGGTAGGTGGTTCCTCCGAAAAGAGTGAGTTCGAATTCGGCAGTCTCATCACCGCTCAGAAGAGCGCGATAGAACTGTCCGTCGGGGATATACTGCTCCGTGATATGGCGTTCACAGCGCTCAGCAATGGGGTCGCATATGGGGCTGGATTGGGCTGTGCAACGACCACATATGATGATGGCTGCGCAACACAGAACGACGGATGGCCTGATGATCATGCGAGTATGGAATTGCGGATCGACCCGATCTTCTTGGCAATGGCCTTCAGCTGATCCCCGGTGATCGAAACGGATGAGGAACTGTTGATGTACGTGGTCTTCTTGGCCTCTTCGGTAACCGGTTCAGCGTATTCGTACGTAAGCGAAATTGCTGTGAAAAGCACCCTTAATTCCTGCAATTGCCCTGTTAGGGTTGATATACCTTGTTGATCTTCCACTTCCCCTAACAAACCGATGAGGTTGGTCAATGTCGTCTTCTGTTCTCCGATCCGGTTCGCAAGGTCTTGGTCTTTCTCGGCGCCTGGGCTTGAAGTACTCAGGTATAGCGACTCAACGAAACCACCTGCCAAGATCAGTGCGCTTACATCCGTCCGGTCGTTCGTCTTGAGGTACTTATCCGCTGCGCGATAAGCCTCGCTACCGAGTTGCAGCAAACTGTCCTCGTTGTTCAAGTTGTTCTTGAACCGTTCCATCAAGGGCTGGTCGAAGGCGTTGCCGACATCCAATGCGTTGCCCAAACGCTCGATGGCCTGCAAGGTGCTCACCGCACGTTGCCCGTCCTTGTACATGGTGAGATAGGCTAGGTCGGCGCCATACATACCCATGGCCAAGGCCTTGGAAGTCTTTGTTGTCATCGCGTCGACCGATGACGCAGACATGACCAGATCCTGGCTGTACTCCAACCCGAGCTTGCGTATCAGCAGGGCCGTTTGAACAGGGCTGGAATACTGAAGAGCTTGCCCCCAACTTCATTACCGGGGATCCGCGGAAGTACCGGGCGTCAGACTATCGTCCGAACCTGCGGATGTATCCGGACTGCCCGACCCTCCACAGCTCTGCAAAAAAGCGAGCGCTATGAGGCTTGGGGCCAATTTCGCTAAGAAGGACGCGGACATGTCGTACCGATTTCGTGAACGTTCGGCGACGAAGGTACCCGGGCGGCGGGGGCTTCAGCCCAACCCTGAGGGACATGGATCCACAGGGTTATCCACAATTCAAAGCGGGCAGGCAGCCGGTGCTACCAATTGTCCTTCTTATTGTAGTACCGCGGAAATTTTACAGTTGCTCGCACTCTCCGGTAATACTCCTGCCATCGGGGCGTACGGAAATCGTATTCGATCGATGCAACGGCAGTGCGGTCCGCGTTGGACTTGGGGTTCGATTTCTTTATTGATGACATGGCAACGGGAATCGTTACCAAGACAATTCGAAACCTGGGATCGTTGCCTTGCGCGTGACCGATCGTTAGGACTGATCTACATGTCCAAAGCCCAACTGCGGGGTCAACGAAGCAAGGTGACATGGCCGATGTGCTCTTGCACTTCGCCACTTATGCCCTGCACACGGAACCAATAGACATAGACGCCGGTAGGTGCCTCGGCACCGCCAACATTACCGTTCCAGGCACCGTAGAGTTCTTCGGTCTCGAAAACCAACTCCCCCCATCGATCGAAGATGCGCATGTGATACTTGAGCAACCCGACACCGTTACCAAAGAACACCTCGTTCGGCCCACCACCATCCGGCGAGAACGCATTCGGCGCATAGAACTGCAGCTCAGGGTCGATCAGAATGTTGCGGTATGTGGTGTCGACGCATCCCAGCTCAGCGACAATAGCGAGCATCACATTGAAGAACCCATCGCTTTCGAATGCGACGACCGGATACTGGTCGGTGCTGGTCAGATCGGGGAGATCGAAATCCCAGAACCAGCTGGTCGCCCCAACACTTTCATCCAAGAACTGCACAGGGAAATTCGTTACGTAAACACTGCCCGTGTAGCTGAATGCGGCGACAGGTGCGTTCACTCCTACCATAACATCGTCAACAGCGCTGATCCCGCATTCATCGGTAGCGGTAACTGAGTAGGATGCGTTCGCTCCTGGCGTAACGGGGTTCAACGGCCCTATAACCCCATTGCTCCACACGAATTCATAATCGCCCGTACCAGCGGATGCGACCGCATCGAGGAACGCCGTATCGCCACGACAGATGCTCGTGTCGGCACTCGTCACTACGTCGATCGTGTCATAATCCACCGTGACGGTGACTGCATCAACCGTGGTGAACCCACAATTATCGGTTACCGTGACGGACCACGATTGTGTCACAGGGGGAGCTACGTTGCCCGTACTGCTCGATCCCAAGCCGCCGGTCCAAGAGTATGCGTACGGGGTAGTACCGCCAGTGACCAAGGAGAACAGCCCAACGGCGCTTTCCGGGCAAAGAACAGTGGTGTCAGGAAAGGCCTGAACCACCAATGGGTCCGGCACAGGTACCGTTACAGTTACGCTGCCGGTCTCGGTCACTACTCCACAATCATCCGTGACAACAATCGTATAGGTGGTGGTTGCAGCCGGAGCCACCCATGCACCGGTGGTACCATCCGCAATGGTCGTATTCCAATCAAGAACAAGAGTGCCATAACCCCCAGTGGCGACTCCGCTGACGAATACACTGTCGTTGCACGGGAGAACAGTGTCATTGCTCATCACCAGGTCGATCAACGGAGCGTCGTCGATATAGAAATGGAGGAACGTGCTATCAACGCCGCAGTTGCCATTGGCGATGGCCAAGATCTCAACCAGTTCAGGGCCTTCCGTTAATGCATCCAAGGTTGCGGTAATGCTCACAAAAATGCTGTCCTCGCCTGGGAGAAAGGTGAAACTGTTCGGCACGTTATTGTAGTCCTCCCCTTCTAGGGCCACACCACTTGTGATGAACTGCACCGTCTCGGGCAAAGACAGGTCGCCACCGCGGCTTAGGCACAACGTTGCCTCCCCGCAACCTCCATAGATCGTGCTGTCCTGGCCACCCGCGTTGATCTGTGTGGACAGTGAAACAGCATTGCTCTGGAAACTACCTGCTTCTATGAAAACCCCACTATCGAATGCTGTGTCGCTCACGTCGGCGATCGCCAGCTTAATGTGATACGTCTGTCCACACTGCACCTGGGCCGTAGCGGTCAACACAACGGTGAAGCCATCATACTGCACCGTAACCCCAGGGGAGTTGTTGGTGAAGTAAATATTGTTGGCCGCCCAGTTCGGGTCGAATGCAGCACAATTCACCGCCTGACCATTTGCGCCAGCAACACCCAAATTGACCGTATTGATCGCGACCGGGATGTTGGTACCCGGGATCAGGGCGATGTTCTCGGCGTTGTTGGTGAAGGGGCCGCTGATCCCCGGCCCGCTGAGGAAGAAACCAAAGACATCCGTTACGGTTCCGCAGGTGTACTCGTTGTACTCCTCACTCCCGAACACAAAATTGAACGCCAACGAATCACCGGTCGGAATGAAGTCGAATTCAAGTACCGCCCTATCATTCGTACTGGGCGGAAATGGCAGTACACTGACAATGGTGTCCAATCCGGATCACCCACACCGAAATTGCCACCGCCAACCGTGAGGCTTGCACTGTTGTTCGGACCAGGGGCAACGTTGATGCTACCGGAACACATCACCATACCACTGGACATTCCGATATTGCTCAAGATCCCGCTGAACGTACCGATCTGATCGGGGTCGCCCTGGAAAGTGATATTGCTAGCCGTGACACCCGGCCCGAGCAGGACGGTTTGTACGATCTGTTGAGGGGTGAGCGTATTACTGACCGTCAGTTGTGCCTCAGCGCTCAGCACCGGAACCAGCAAGCAAACAAGCAGAATGATCCTGAACGGGTGCTTCTTCACGGGCGCCGAAAATAGCCCATGTCCCGAACGGGTGCCACACATAGTTATGCATGGTTGGCGTCCTGTCACAGATACTGGATGCCGCCCAAGCACCTTCCTTCGTGGCGCGTCACATGGGAAGTATCGACCGATCGCAAGAACTGAAACAGTGGTATGCCGACGTGCTGTTGCCGCTGGCATTCCCCAGCGCCCTTACATACGCGTTGCCGGAGGATCTTCGCGCTCAAGCAGCCCCTGGTCGCCGCGTTGTTGTTCCCATGGGCCGGGGTCGGGAGAAGGTCTACACCGGTATTGTGCGCCGCGTACATCAGGTAGCCCCGATAGGCGTGAAGCCAAAGGCGGTTCGTGCAGTACTTGACCTGTCGCCATTGGCGAACGACCATCAGCTCGATCTATGGGATGAAATGGCCGCCTACTATCTGTGCGGTCCGGGTGAAGTAATGGCCGCGGCACTCCCCAGCGTGTTCATGCTCACCAGCGAAAGCCGGATCGCCGCAAGTGGTTCAAGCGTGGACGAAAAACAACTGAGCACACGTGCGCTGCGAGTGCTTGATGCATTGGAGCTTCAGCCGGTGCTGACCATGGAAACGCTCCGCGAAGTGGTAGGTAGCACGGACGCCACTTCCACGGTGAATGAACTGATCAGTGCCGGCGTGGTCACCTTGGCGGAGGAATTGAAGGAACGCTATACTGAACCAACGGAGACGTACGTGAAACTCGGTACAAAAGCGGCTTCGGAGGATATGCTGCATCACTGGTTCGATGCGCTTGAGGCCAAGGGGTCGGAGAAACAGCTCCGGACGTTGATGAAATTCGTTGAACTGAGCGGTTGCTTCGGCCCCCGCGAACGCCCCGTGAAACGCACCGCCTTGCAGAAGAGCAGTGGTGTTGACGGCACTGTGATCAAGCAGTTGGAGAGGAAAGGTGTATTGGAAACGTTCGACCGGAAGGAAGAGCATTCGCCCACTTCGAATACTGGTCCCGTCAACATCACTTTCTCGCCCGCCCAAAGTATCGCGCTCGCAGAGGTGAAGCTGCAAATGGCCCAGCACCCAGTGAGTTTGTTACGCGGTGTCACTGCCAGCGGCAAGACCGAGTTGTACATCCAACTGATCAGCGAAGCGGTTGCCCGCGGTGAGCAAGCCCTCTATCTGTTGCCGGAGATCGCACTCACCACCCAAGTGATCGGACGATTGCGTAAGTGGTTCGGCGATCGCGTACTGGTGTACCACTCGCGCTTGTCACAAAGCGAGCGGGCGGGAATATGGAAGCGGATACTGGATGAGCCACTCTCAGCCCCGATCGTGCTTGGCGCGCGCAGTGCGGTGCTTTTGCCTTTCAGCAGGCTTGGATTGATCGTGGTGGATGAGGAGCACGAGCCGAGCTACAAACAACAGGACCCGGCACCGCGCTACCACGCTCGCGATACGGCCATCCTGCTGGCACGCTTGCACAATGCCCGTGTATTGCTTGGCAGTGCCACGCCGAGCATCGAGTCGTTGTACAACGCGCGGAACGGCAAGTACGGCCATGGTGAACTCATCACGCGTTTCGGCGATGCGCCCATGCCCGCGATCGAAACGATCGATCTGGCCGATGCGCGAAAACGCAAGTTGATGAGAGGACATTTCGCCCAAGCCCTGCTGGACAAGATCACCGGGGCCCTGGCCCAGCGCGAGCAGGTGATCCTTTTCCAGAACAGGCGCGGATATGTCCCGCTGTGGCAATGTGAGATCTGTGATTGGACCCCCGAATGCGAGCAGTGTGACGTAAGCCTCACCTATCACAAGCGGCGGCATCGGCTCAGTTGCCATTACTGTGGGCGGGAATACGAACCTCCGACCGCCTGCGCCAAATGCGGAAGTCGCCGACTGCGCATGCTGGGGTTCGGAACGGAAAAGGTCGAAGAGGATCTTGCGTTGATCTTCCCGGACGCGCGCATCGCTCGCATGGATCAGGACACCACCCGTGGCAAGCATGCATACCAGCGCATTCTCACCGACTTCAGCGAAGGGGCTATTGACATACTGGTGGGCACACAGATGGTGACGAAAGGGCTCGACTTCGACCATGTGAGCCTTGTTGGTGTGCTCAGCGCCGATGGTCTATTGCGCTTCCCTGAGTTCAGGGCGCATGAACGGGCTTTTCAACTGATGGCCCAAGTCGCCGGCAGAGCAGGACGACGACAGAAAGCGGGCACCGTAGCCCTACAGACCAACGATCCGACGCACCCTGTTATCGGCTATGTGAGGCACCACGACGTTGAAGGTTTTTATGTTCGCGAGATCGAGCAACGCCGTAAACACTTGTACCCTCCGTTCAGCCGGTTGGTGCGGCTATCGTTGAAACACGTGAAAGAAGAACGGGTGGCGGCGACCGCACAAGCGTTGACCGATGCTTTGCGACCCATCTTCGGCGACCGCGTGCTGGGCCCCGAGACACCTACCGTGGCACGCGTGCGTACGCAGTACTTGCGCAACGTATTGGTGAAGATCCAACGCAGTGCGCATCACGCCGAGAAAGAAGCGTTGCGCGATACGATCGATCGTTTTTTCGCACAGAAGCCCCACTCGTCGGTGCGACTTGTCACGGATGTTGATCCGACCTAGAACCGGATCACCGTTCCACTAACACGGTGGTCATCTGAACCGAACGCTCCGAAACAAGCCGCAACAAGTAGCATCCCGCGGGCAACCCATCGGTTGGGATGTTGAAAACGAAAAGGTTGGAGGAGGTTCCACCCGTAATAACGCAGCCGTGAGCGTTGGTCAGCTGCCAATCCGTTCGATCCATTGCGCTCGCGCACTCAATGGTCCAACCCGATGAGGAAGGGTTCGGATATACGGTCCAACGCGTTGCTTTCGCTTCACTGACCCCGTCCCATGTGCAGTCCCCTTTTAACCCATCGAACCAAGACTTCGCTGCCATCAGCGCGGGCAAAGCACAAGCACCGTGGTCATTCGTAACACCCATGCTGCTGGCAAGAACGTTCGGTGCATTGTTCGCGTTCATGGCCTGCAATGCTGCGATCGTGTTTTCATAGAATACGTGTCCGTCGCCCTCGCAATAAAACATCCATACCGGGGCTTGCGGCGCCCAGTCGAAATTGTCATTCTCCTGAAGCGCCAGCCTGAAGGGATGTTGCGGGTCAGTGCTGAAAGCTTGCAACATGGCTGATTGTAGCGCCTGGCTTGGGACCGTAGGCATCACCGCATCGATATCGCCCGCACTGTGCGTTCCATCGAACAACGGTGGAAGGAGCACATCATACGGTGGTTGGAAAACGTCGGGTAGGATCGCGGCGAGGTCCGGGTAAATGCTGGCATAGCTGTACACGATGTATGGCAAGTAATACGGCGCTGGATAGGGTATCGTGTCGATCATGGCCTGTGCCTGCACGCCGCTCAACTGGTAGGGCCCACTGCAGGGGGCATTCGCCGTTACATTGAACTCACCGCCAAACTGTTCCTGTATCGTTTTGTGCGTAGCCATACTTGCATGTCCGCCTTGCGAGTAACCGGCCAGAAAAACCTGCCCGTTCAATTGAATGCCGTTCGCCCCACAGAACTCCCGCGCCGCCCGCATCAGGTCCAGCGCTGCGGCTGATTCTGTGGCCGCATGCATATAAGGATGAAGGATCTGTGAATCGCCTAAACCCACGTAGTCAGGCAATACGCTCACATATCCTGACCCACCGAGGAAATACCCAACGATGATCTCAGAACTAAGTCGACTGGGAACGGCCTCGCGCTCGACTATGGTGCCGTGATGGTAACAAGCCAATGGGAAGTAGCATATGCCCTGCGGCACCACCATGGCCCCGCTGGCTATCGTCGGCTGGCCCTGTGGATCCACAGTATAGTAGCGCACCTTGTACACATCGATATCGAAGTCGGCATCGCCCACTCCCTGTGCTTGTAGTTCGGCTACGGTCATGGAGTTGATCAGGGAATCGCTGATCAGCACTTGCGCTTGGGTGCTGGCGATGAAGGCAATAGCAAGTGGCGTAGTAACGATGCGCATGAGGAAGAAGCCGGAATGGTATCGGGCAAATCGAATGTACCCGTAGAAGCGATCGGTGATCGGTGCGAACTGTCCGGCTTCAGGGCGAAACCCCGTCTACCAGACCTGCTTTGCTGAGGAGCGCCTTCCACAGCGGGGCGGATGGTGCAGGCGCTTCGATGAACTGCCGAGCACCACTGAAAGGATGCCTGAACTCAAGGGAACGCGCATGTAGTGCGATCGACCGGTCAGGCTCCCCCCTGCGCGCACCGTATTTCACATCGCCTTTTATCGGATGACCTGCAGCAGCACATTGGGCGCGCATTTGGTGAAAGGAACCGCCTTTGGGCTCCAACTTGAGCAAGGCATATCGATCGCCTTGTGCAAGGCATTCGAACTGCAGTTCGGCATCTGTTGCCTCCTGCTCAGGACGCGCCACGTATGCTTTATGTGTTTTGGGGTCCTGGATCAATCGGTGTTTCCACACGCCGCTGGCAGCAGGCACGCCTGAAACGATCGCCCAATACGTTTTCCGCACCGCATGGCGTGAGAACAGCATGTTGATGGCGGCAAGTGCTTCAGCCGTACGCGTGAGCAATAACGCACCCGTCACGGGTCGGTCCAATCGATGGGGCAGTCCGGGCAATTGAGTGCTTCCTTCCGAGCCCCATTGCGCGGTGATCACATCGAGAACAGAAGGATCACCGGTTTTGTCCGCTTGCACGGGCAAGCCTGCGGGCTTCTGTACCACGACGAAATGGGCATCGCTCCATAGCACTTCCACGGGGTCAGTATTGCTCCTCGGTGTTCGGGAAATCGCCGGAACGCACATCGCTGATGTAATTGCCTACCGCATCCGTGATGATGTGGTGCAGGTCCGCATAGCGACGCAAGAACCGCGGATTGAATTCCTTGTTGATGCCAAGCATGTCGTGGAGTACGAGGACCTGCCCGTCCACCCCTGCCCCGGCACCGATACCAATAACCGGGATACTTACGCTTCGCGCGACCTCCGTTGCCAAGGCCGCCGGGATCTTCTCCAGCACAATGGCGAAGCAGCCCGCTTCCTCCAAGAGTTTGGCATCTTCACGCAACCGCTGGGCTTCCGCTTCCTCCTTGGCCCGCACCACGTAGGTTCCGAATTTGTAGATGCTCTGTGGTGTCAGTCCCAAATGGCCCATGACCGGAATACCGGCCGATAGGATCCGCTCAACTGAACCCGCCACTTCCCTGCCTCCCTCGAGTTTCACGGCATGCGCACCGCTCTCCTTCATGATCCGTATGGCACTGCTGAGCGCCAGCTTGGTGTTCCCTTGATACGTGCCGAACGGAAGGTCTACAACGATCAAGGCCCGCTCGCAGCCGCGCACCACCCCGCAAGCGTGGTAGATCATCTGGTCGAGCGTAATGGGCAACGGGGGCTCATGACCGGCCATGACATTGCTGGCGCTATCGCCGACCAAGATCACGTCAATGCCCGCGCCATCGACCAACCGCGCAAGCGAGTAGTCATAGGCCGTGATCATCGAAATGCGCTGACCGCTGGCCTTCATTTCCTGCAAAACGTGGGTGGTTACACGCTTGGCTTCCTTCGTCTTGCTCATTGGTAGGTGCTTTCTGGCAGATCGCTCAGAGGCGGCCAAAGCTATCCGCCGGGGAGTGGCGCGCACGCGGCAGAGGTGCACGGGAATACAGGAACGGCAGGAAGCCTTCGGCGTACGGCAGGATCGCCTGTCCATACTCAGTTACTTTTGGCCACCTCCGCGCGGCGCGGAAGGACCAACCGCAATGATGAAGAGAACCGCCTTTACCATGAGCTTGCTGGCATTGCTGGCTTGGAATTGCAGCACAGAGATCGACGTGAATGCGCCGTACAAAGAGATTCCGATCGTGTATGCTACGTTGAGCATCACCAAGCCCGATGGGCTCACGCCGGAAACCACGCACTACGTTAAGATCAATCGCGCCTTCCAGGGCGAAGGCAACGCGCTCGTTTATGCTGCCATACCGGATAGCAACGAGTACAGTGGTGAGCAGTTGGACACCGCCCGTGTTGAGGAATGGGATGGGAACAACCTGGTTCAAGTGTTCATGTTGAGGGATACCACTGTTGAGGATCGCCTGCCCGGGACCTTCCACTACCCCGACCAGAAGGTCTATTACTTCAACGCCACGTTGAACCAGGACCACCAGTACCGTTTCGGAGCGGTCGCAAAGGGCGTGGCTATCAGTGCCAGAACTGAGATCGTCAATGATTTCGCTCTCAGCAGCAACCTTTCCGCTCCTACTTCCTTTAGGCCGAACTTCGTGAGTTCCTTTGGTTATCAGAACTATGAGTTGAAGTGGTACAAGGATTCCGATGGCAGACGCTATGAAGCCTACTACACCTTCTACTACATAGAGGTGCGCGGCGGTGTAAGCGACACGATCAGCTTCACAAGATTCCTTGGGAGCGTCGTAGCGGAGGGTAATAATGGGTCGGAGCTTTCGGTGGTAATGGTCGGAGAGGACTTCTACAGAACCATTGGCGAATTGGTGCCCGAGGCGGATGCCGGCTTGGACCGTAGGGAATTCCTTGGGATCACCTTCCATTGGGCAGTTGCGAACGATGACTTCCACACGTTCCTGCTCTTGGGCGCGCCCGTTACTGGCATCGTTGAGGATCGACCGGACTTCACCAATGTCACAAACGGTTATGGGATCTTCGTGAGCCGCTACTTTGAACGTGCACCGGGGAACATCAGCACCATCGTTCCAAGTGAAGAGTATAGGCTGCTCAAGGATGAGAGCTTGGACGAACTAGCCTTTGGGCAGTACACTGGGGGACGTGGCTTCTGTTCGCCATATAGCGTGAGTGACGGCACCCCTTACGCTTGCCCCTAAAACCTCCTGACCTTCTGGCAGGGGTTTCCGCGACACAAACCTTGTTTCGGACACTGTCTGACAGTTCTGCACGCATGTCATGCGGCGGCATGAACGTTGACAACGGCGGCCGACGATCAAAAAGTCCTGAAACACAACACTGAACTTGGCCAAGCCCGGTCATAAGCGCATAAACAACGAACTACAATGAGCAAGATCATAGGCATCGATCTGGGAACCACGAACAGTTGCGTGGCCGTAATGGAAGGCAACGAACCGGTTGTGATCGCGAACAGCGAAGGCAAGCGGACAACCCCCAGCATCGTGGCCTTCATTGAAGGTGGCGAACGCAAGGTGGGTGACCCCGCCAAGCGCCAGGCCATCACTAACCCGCGGAACACCATCTATTCCATAAAGCGATTCATGGGCAACACCTATGAAGAGGACGCGAAGGAGATCGCGCGTGTGCCGTACGAAGTGGTGCGCGGTGATGGCAACATGCCCCGTGTTAAGATCGGCGACCGGCTTTATACGCCCCAGGAGATCAGTGCCATGGTTCTCCAGAAGATGAAGAAGACCGCCGAAGATTATCTCGGCACCTCAGTGCATGAGGCGGTGATCACGGTTCCTGCCTACTTCAACGATGCCCAACGCCAAGCTACCAAGGAAGCTGGCGAGATCGCCGGTTTGAAAGTGCGGCGCATCATCAACGAGCCTACGGCGGCAGCGCTTGCTTATGGCCTCGACAAAAAGCATAAAGACCAGAAAGTGGTCGTGTTCGACTGTGGTGGCGGCACGCACGACGTGAGCGTTCTTGAACTCGGCGACGGCGTGTTCGAGGTGAAGAGCACCGATGGTGACACCCACTTGGGCGGAGATGACTTCGACCAGTGCATCATTGATTGGCTGGCCGATGAATTCAAGAACGACGAGGGTATCGACCTGCGCAAAGACCCCATGGCGCTTCAGCGCCTGAAGGACGCTGCGGAGAAAGCCAAGATCGAGTTGAGCAGCACCACGAGCAGCGAGATCAACCTTCCCTACATCATGCCGGTGAACGGCATTCCGAAGCACTTGGTGCGCTCGTTGAGCCGTGCCAAATTCGAGCAATTGGTGGACAGCCTGATCAAGCGCACCATCGCCCCGTGCGAAAGCGCATTGAAAAACGCTGGCCTCACCACCGCCCAGATCGACGAGGTCATCCTGGTCGGCGGTAGCACACGTATTCCGGCCATTCAGGAAGCCGTGAAGAAATTCTTCGGTAAAGAGCCCAGCAAGGGAGTGAACCCTGATGAAGTTGTGGCGGTAGGCGCGGCCATTCAAGGAGGTGTGCTGACGGGTGAGGTGAAGGATGTATTGCTTCTGGATGTGACGCCGCTCAGCCTGGGCATCGAAACCATGGGCGGCGTAATGACCAAGCTCATCGAGGCCAATACCACTATCCCGACCAAGAAGAGCGAGACGTTCAGCACGGCCAGCGATAACCAGCCAAGTGTGGAGATCCACGTGCTACAGGGCGAACGACCCATGAGCCGCGACAACCGCACCATCGGGCGGTTCCACCTGAGCGACATACCACCCGCTCCGCGCGGCACCCCGCAGATCGAAGTGACCTTCGATATCGATGCCAACGGCATCCTCCATGTGGGTGCAAAGGACAAAACCACGGGTAAAGAGCAGAGCATTCGCATCGAGGCGAGCAGTGGCCTAAGCAAGGAGGATATTGAGAAAATGAAGCGAGAGGCAACGGCCAACGCCGATGCTGACCGTCAAGCGCGCGAACGCGTGGACAAACTCAACCAAGCGGACAGCCTCATCTTCCAAGTGGAGAAGCAGATGAAGGAATTCGGTGACAAACTGCCAGCGGACAAGAAGGAGCCCATCGAATCAGCCTTAGGCGAACTGCGAAAGGCCCACGGCGCGCAGGATATTGCTGGAATTGATTCCGCAATGGGTCAGCTGAACAGTGTTTTCCAAGCAGCCAGTCAAGAGATGTACGCCTCTGCGCAACAGGCCCAGCAGGGTGGGGCAAATGGCGCTGGCCAGAATACGACAACGACCGATCAGGAGGTAACTGATGTGGATTTTGAAGAAGTGAAGGACGAGAAGAAGTGACCGGTCCCGTACGAATGAGCGAAGCCCCCCGGTACCGGGGGGCTTCGTGTTTCTTATGGGTCGTTTTGTCCTCAGAGCTTCTTGGTCTCGTGGATCTTACCGTCCAAATAGCGGTCTTCTGAAACGGGTTTCCCGTTGGGGTCGTAACTCGTCCAAGTGCCAACCCGCACACAATCACGTCGGTTGGCGTCGAATCGTGCACGTCCACTGATGCGCAGATTTCCGTTCGGCCAGTACTCCTTCTGCTCCACTTCACCCTTCTTCTTGTCCACGACCATTAACGTGCTGATGGGTTTCCCATCGGCTTGGTAGAGATTCATCTTCAAATACCAAGGTTCGCTTTTGTGCTTTTCTTCTTCGTATCGCACTTGGCCATTCGCGTAATGGTCCGTCCATTCCAACGATTCGCCCTTGAAGTACTTGATCTCCGTCCTGATGGCACCATTTGGGTGGAACGTGGTCAATTGTCCCCTGAAATTGTCCACGGTCCTGAACTCGCGCTCCACCGCACCGTTCGAATGGAAATTCTTATAGACCAGAAGCTGCCCTTCCTGGTAATAGCCCCTATGCTTCAGAGTACCGTCGGCGTACTTGTCCTCGACCCATCCGGAGCATGCGTAGCCTTGACAGTAGCGGATACTGTCATGACCGAGTGAACGGTTGAGCCGCTCGTAATCGCTGATGATCTGGGAGTCGTCCTCCGGAAGCGTGGAGAAGGTCCCAAGGTCATCGGCCAACATCAAGGAGTCACCCTGAGCCTGCGCTTGGGACATCAACACTATGCCAAGCACCAGCAGTTCCGTTTTGAAAGCAGTTTTCATGTTCGAGGCAGTTGAAACGCCGCTTGGCAACCATTGGTTTCAAATCCTTTGACGATCAATCTGGCCGGTCACTCCAGCGAACATTGGGTATGCGAAATCACCAGCTCGATCCGCCAGTGAAGCGCACTCTTAATGTGAAACCCAGAACATGAAGTTTTCAACAGTTGGTTGTTTTCGTGACTAACAGTTCTCTACTTTCCCGGCCGCTTACCTGAAACCCGTTCAACCAAAACCATACTCATGAGACGAACGTTCCGAAGTTTTAACACGCTGCTTGCTGCGCTGCCATTGCTATTTGCGATGGAATCAGTTGGGCAAGGTGACAATTGCGCAACCGCAGTTGCGGTGGCCCCGGCCCTAGGAATAGTAGGTGACGGCCCGAGCGCCGGTGGCGGTGCCAGTCTTGTATGCACCGGTGGTGGAGCCGTAAATGCCGACTGGTATTCATTCACTACGGGGACGCCCGGTATCATCAACAACGTGAGTTCCTGTGCAACGGGTACAGACACCCGTTTGTCCATCTTCAATGGTACAGGTGGGTGCGGTGCGCTGACCTGCTTGGGACTCAGCGATGACTTCTGTGGCCCGCTCGGTTATGCCAGCTCGTTGAGCAACATCAACGTTCCCGCGGGTACCCACTATATCATGTGGGACGACCGCTGGGAGGGAACCGGCTATACGTGGGACTTCACATTCACCCCATTTGCCTGCGTGCAACCAGCCGCTACGGTTACCCTCATCCCCAATTGCATTGGTGGAACCTATGATCTGGAGGTGAACGTAACCAGTTTGGGAAGCGCCACATCCGTAGGATTGGATATCAGCGTTGGAACGGATATCACGGGCATCGCCGCCACTGGTATCCAGACCTTCACCGGAATTGCCTTAGGGGCCGCCCGTACGATCACCTTGGTGCACGAACAGGACAACACCTGTAACGTGGCCTTGGGCAGCTTCATTGATTGCTGCTTCGCAACCTGTGCTGACGCTGTCGTTGTAGCAGCACCAGGTGCGCAGGGAGCAACCGGCGCACTGTACTGCGCTGCTGGATATAATGCGGCATGTGTGGCTGGTCCTTTCGCCAGCAAATGGTTCGTCTACACGCCACCGAGCAATGGTCTAATGGACGTTTACTCCTGCGGCAACACGGATGCTCGATTCAGCGTTTTTGATGGTTCATTGGGATGCGGTACGCTGACTTGTGCATTCTCAAACGACGATTCGCAGCTGTTCCCCTGCCAAACCAGTGGGCTTGCTGCGTCGATGGATGATCTGGCCGTAACGGGTGGCACACCTTATTACATCCAATGGGATGCGCGTTGGACACCTGCCAGTGTAACCTGGGAACTGCAATTCGCTGCCTGCACACCACCCACAGCTACGGTAACGCTTATAGAGAACTGCGGTGGTGGTACGTACGACCTGCAAGTCGACGTTACGTCTTTGGGCACATCTGCCGACATTGATATTGATGTGACTCCTGGAACAGACATCTTGAACGTGAATGCGCTCGGGATCCAATTGATCAGTGGCATTCCTGTGGGAACCGTGACGAATATCTCTTTGATCGCTGATGACCCACTGTGTAACGAGGACCTTGGCAACTTCACGGACTGCTGCAACGGCACCTGCGCCAATGCAGCTGCGGCTGTAGTGGGCACGAACACGACCGGCGCACTGGACTGTGGTGCCGGCGCTACGAACGGCGGCGGTTTGGGTGGTGTGGCAACGGACGCCCGCTGGTTCTTGTTCACCCCACCGAATACCGGGCAGATCAGTGTTGACAACTGCGCATCCGGCGTTGATTCCCGGCTCATGATCTGGGACGGCACGGGCGGTTGTGGAGTTCTTGTCTTGGTCAGTGCAACGGATGATGACTGCGGCCTCGCTGCGCAAGAACTCAACGTACCGGTCACCGGCGGAACACCTTACTACATCGAATGGGACGACCGCTGGAGCAGCACCGGGTTCGATTGGAACTTGTCATATGTAAGCTGTACCCCACCTGCCGCCACTGGTGTGGCCACGGATGATTGCGGCCTTGGCACATTCACCATCGCGGTGGACGTTACCAGCTTGGGAAGTAGCACTGAGCTGCGATCGAGAGCGACGTGAACGGTATTGAAGTGGCCAGCGTCCTTGCCACCGGTATCGTCAACATTCCAGCGGTGTATGCTGCTGGCGTTCCTGTTACGATCACCTTGACCTCCACCAGCGACCCGAACTGCTCTATCGTTGTAGGCACCTTCACGGATTGCTGCAGTGGTACATGCGTTGGCGCCGTTCCGGCGGTGCTGGGTTCAAATACGCACGGCGACATGAACTGTGGTGGCGGTGCCACCAATGCTCTCGCTGGCGGCGCAGTGAACGCGCGTTGGTACACTTGGACTCCTGCCTCGAGCGGTTTGGCAGTGGCTTCGAGCTGTTCCCCGTTCAACAATGCCGGTGATGACACCCGCGTGTCGGTGCATACTGGTACGTGCGGCTCGCTGACTTTTGTTGGCGGCAGTGACGACAATTGCGATCCGTTCAATTCCACCTTCGGCTGGTTGGCGAACGGCGGCACGACCTATTATATCGAGTGGGATGACCGGTGGCAGTCCACGGGCCACTCATGGGACCTGAGCCTGACGCCATGTGTTGCGCCAGCACGCGATGAGTGTACGAACGAGATCCCGTCCAACAACCCGCTATCGATCGGTAACACGATCAACTATAATGGCACAGCCAACTGCGCCAATGACGATGTTGGCATTGCTGGCATCTTCGGCGGAGTAACGGGTTACGTATGGGCAACATTCGAACTGCTCACATGTGCCGACGTGGTGATCGACTACTGCGGAACCGTGAACTTCACGAACGCGGCGTTGAACATGTACACGGATTGCAGCGGTACGAACCCTGTCAATTCGCAGACCTTCAACTTCCTCTGCGGTGACGGCAATCCTCAGATCTTCTACAACAGCCTGCCACCCGGCGAGTACTACTACCCGATCCTTTGGGGTTGACCTTCCCTGACCCGACGTACAATGTGAATATCACGGCTAACGCGCCTGTGATCCCAGGGGGGGTGTGGTGTTTTTTTTTTTTTTTGGGGGGGGGGGGTGTGTTTGGTGGGGGAAGTAAGGAAGGAAAAAAGGGGGTTGGCCGCGAAGAAGCGAAGCGCGCTTTTGAAAAGAAGTTGGTGTTTGCGGAGGCGCCGCGGCGCGAGGGGCGGCGCCGCGGCGCGGCGGGCGGCGGGCGCGCTGTACGCCGAACTCTTGCGTCGATGCATTGCCGATCCTTTGCGGAGGTGCGGTGAGTGGAACCACGGTGAGCAACTCGAACAACCAAGGTCCAAGTGTGTGCCTGCCGAACCATGTTGGTCCGGGCCCGAATGCTTGGTACTACGTTGATGCCTTGGTTTCGGAGGTTCTTACTGCCAGCACCTGTGTGGGCACTGCCTACAACAGCATGATCACGGTATACGACGCAGGTGCTTCCCCTGGCGTTTGCGGTGCGCTGACTTGCCTCACGGGCAACGACGACAACTGCGGCGCTGGTACGAATACGCCGAGCGAGGTGAACTGGGCCGCCACGGCCGGCAACCGGTACTACATTGTTGTTCATGGTCCTGGTGGTTTCGTGAACAGCACGGGCGTGTTCACCATGAACCTGACCTGTGGCGCACCGACCTGTGCTGCACCAGCCAACGACCTGTGCGGTGGCGCTTCGACTCTTATCCCCGTCTTGGGTGATGGCTCGGGCGTGCTTGCAACGGGTACCAACTGTGGTGCTTTTGCCGATGCCAACCCTAGCTGCGATGTTGATCTGAGCTTCGTTCCAGCGGCGGGCCGTGCACAGGGTGTGTGGTACACATTCAACACTGGTGCCAACACCTACATGAACCTGACCTTGTACGTCCGGATCTTGATGTAACCTATTCAGCTACCGCATTGAGCTATGCCCTGTATTCGGGTGGCTGTGGTACGCTGACCGAGGTGGCTTGCGTACAGGCTGGCGAGGGTACTACCTCTTTCCCGCTGCTTACCGCGAATACCGACTACTGGATCCTGGTGGATAACCAAGGTGGAAACGGTACGGAAGGCACATTCGGCATCCTGCTCGAATTCCCAGCCCAGAACGATGCGGCCCCGACCACTATCGTTTCACCGGTTGGTAACCTCTGCACAACGACCGTGGCACCCGAAGTGGTCATCACCAACAACGGCCAACAGCCGTTGAGCAGTGTTACCGTGACCTACGATGTGGATGGTGGTGCGCCAGTGGTAACGGTTGTGCCGTTCGCTCCTGCACTTACCTACGGTCAATCGCAGCAGCATTCACTGTTGATGGCGAAGCTGTTGAGATCGTGATCGTTCAAGATCGTTGGGGTTCTGAAACGACTTGGGAGATCTATGACGCTCTGGAGATCGCACCGATCGCATCAGGTGGACCATACACGGATCTTCTCGCCAATGGAACGCAGAACAACAGCGTTACCCTTTGCCTGCCGTTGACCTTCGGCAACTGCTTCACCATGCGTATCCAAGATGCGTTCGGTGATGGCATGTGCTGTTCTTACGGTATTGGTAACTGGCAGGTACGCAGCCCAGGTGGGGCACTCCTGATAACTGACGTATTCCAAGGAGTTGGCACGTTGGCTGGTTCCAGCGACAATGGCGGAGATGACTCCCCGAACGCGAACAACCCGGCTTACACGGGCCACGAATTCTGCTTGCCGAAAGGTCCTGCTGATATCGAGGCTTCGGAGTGCGGCATCTTCAACAACACCTTGAACAACAAGGTTTACGCTGCACAAGCACCAGGCACAGGAAAATACCAGTTCGAGTTCTCCGATCCCGATTTCGGTTTCCGTCGTCGCATTGCGGTATCGCAGCGTTACGTGAAATTCAGCCAGTTGCAGACCAATCCTTTGGTGGCCGGCACGCACTACTTCGTTCGCGCTCGTCGCGATGCGGACGGTGATCTGAGCTATGCGAACGAAAATTGGGGCAGTGGTTGCGAAATGGGCTTGGATGCAACGGCCATCCCTGGCTGCGGCCAGTTGATCGATGATATCGGTTCACCGACGCATAGCTGCGGTGTTACCAAGTCGTTCGGTTATAGCGATAAAGTCTGGGCACAACCCGTGCTTGGTGCGCTGCAGTACCGCTTCCGCTTCGCTGGCTCGCTGGATCCCGATGGTCCGAACGGCCCGCTGACACCTGTTGTCGGTGCCCGTCTGATCACACAAGCGAGCTATGTGCGCGTGTTGAACTGGGCAACTTACACCTTGCTTGACGGCGAGACCTACGACGTGACCGTTGAGGTCTTCGTGAACGGCAGCTGGAGCGGATTCTGTGGCCCGATCTGTCAGGTGACCATTGACAACCCGCCAGCGTTCGGTGGCCGCGACGTTGAAGTCGTTAGCACCAGCGATGTGCAGTTGTACCCGAACCCCGTCAATGACGGTAACGTGAACCTTGTGCTCAATGGCCTCACCGGCGCTGAGAACATTGTTACCGTTGATATCTACGACGTGTTCGGTAAGCGCGTGTTCGCCCGCACCATCGGCACCGAGGGTGCCACACAGGTGAGCACCGTGCTTGAACTGGGAACCGGCATGGCCAGCGGTGTATACATGGTGGATATCACCATGGGCGATCGCAAGAGCGCTCAACGCTTGACCATCCAGTAAGCAGAACTAAGAGCATTGAAGCCCCGCTCCGACTTGTGTCGGGGCGGGGCTTCTCGCTTTTGTAATAGATCCGGTACCGGTGAGCCATGAAAGACCCGAACAACATCCTCGTTCAAGCCCCCCTGGATCCTGAGCAGACTCACACTACACGCGAATTAGCCCGCCAGAACCGACGAACTGATAGAGTCTCGGTTTGGCCTGTTTCAAAATCCCGACCAGCCATGAGTGTGGGGCTAGCGGTTTGGTCGCTGCACCTTAACCGTCTAACTGTCCGGGTCAAAGGCTACACTGGCACAAGGGCCCTTCCAAGCCCTGCGGGAAGGCGATCGTACAAACCATTGGGACATGAACTTGACATAAGGAAAAGTGACACCGGCGCCTCCTGCGCACGCCAATCCAGTAACTGAAGCCGTTTGAAGAAAGACCGAGGGCCTACAGAACCATAGAAGGTGCTCACTGTTGAAAAGCGCAGGACAGAAAAAAGCCCGGAAACGGCCCGGGCCATTCTTTCTGAAATGCTAAGGTTCAACTACCGCGTAAAGAGCACTTCGCGCAATTTCGGTAGTTGCCAAAGCTCATCATCAACAAGCAATTCGAGCTTATCACTGTGGTTGCGGATCTGGTCGAGATAAGGTTTCACAGTGTCGCAGTAGGCAATGGCCTTTGCACGGCTCTCCTCGATCCCATTGGCTTTCTTGCGCGCCTCGATCATATCCTCGGTCAACGTCATGATGCTTCCAATGTGGTCGCTCATCTCCTCGATCAGCTTCACTTGCGTGGCGGCCGCCTTTTTGGCCTTTTCCACCCCGAGGACATCGCGCAACCCACGCACATTCTCGATCAGGCGGTTCTGGTAGGTAATAGCCGTAGGCACGATATGATTCTGTGCCAGATCGCCGCATACCCTGCTCTCGATCTGGATCTTCAGCATGTAGCTGTGTAGTTCGATCTCATGCCTCGCCTCCAGTTCAACCGCGCTCAGCACATCCATTTCGCCGAAAAGCTTCATTGTCTCCTTCCGGCTCCAAACATCCAGAGCGCGAGGAGTGTCCTTGATGTTCGACAAACCTCGTTTCTCGGCTTCCTTCACCCACTCATCACCGTAGCCATTGCCTTCGAAACGAATGCTTTTACTGCTTACGATCAGGTCGCGTAGGACCTGCAGAATTGCGTCGTCCTTCTTCACACCCTTCTTGATCATCCCGTCAACTTCCTTCGCGAAATCGTTCAGCTGCTTGGCAACAATGGTGTTCAGCACGGTCATCGGCCCCGCACAATTGGCGCTGCTGCCCACTGCGCGGAACTCGAACTTGTTCCCGGTAAAGGCGAACGGGCTCGTACGGTTGCGGTCGGTATTATCCAGCATGATCTGCGGAATACGCCCAATGTTCAGCTTCAGCTCCGTCTTGGCTTCGGCGGTCATCTTGCCTTTGATATCGCGCTCGAGTTCATCCAAGAGCTTCCCAAGATGGTCGCCGATGAACACGCTGATGATCGCCGGTGGTGCTTCATTTGCCCCGAGCCTGTGATCGTTATTCGCGCTGGCGATGCTGGCACGAAGCACATCGGCATGGCTGTGGATAGCCTTGATGGTGTTGATGAAGAAGGTGAGGAACTGAAGGTTCTCCTTTGGTGTCTTCATCGGCTTCAGCAGGTTCTTGCCCGTGCTGGTGGCCAAACTCCAGTTGTTGTGCTTACCGCTGCCGTTCACACCTGCAAATGGCTTTTCATGCAACAGCACACGGAAGTCGTGCTTGCGTGCCGTGCGCTCCATAACGTCCATGAGCAACACGTTGTGATCCACAGCAAGGTTCAACTCTTCAAAAACCGGAGCACATTCAAACTGGTTCGGAGCCACCTCGTTGTGACGGGTCTTCACAGGAATACCGAGTTTGAGTGCCTCGGTCTCGAAATCGCGCATGAATGCCTGGGCGCGCTCGGGTATCGCCCCGAAATAGTGATCCTCCAATTGCTGGCCCTTTGCGGGGCTATGCCCGAACAGCGCACGGCCTGTCATCATGATATCCGGGCGGGCATGGTAAAGTGCCTCGTCGATGAGGAAGTACTCCTGCTCCCAACCCAAGGTCGCGATCACCTTGTTCACGTCCTTGTCGAAGTACTGACACACCGTGGTAGCGGCCTTGTCGATGGCGTGGATGGCCCGAAGAAGAGGCATCTTGTAATCGAGGGCCTCCCCGGTATAACTGATGAAAATGGTGGGGATACACAGTGTGCGCCCCATGATGAAGGCGGGGCTGCTCGGGTCCCATGCCGTGTAACCGCGGGCCTCGAACGTATTGCGGATACCGCCATTGGGAAAGCTGCTGGCATCGGGCTCTTGCTGCACGAGCATGCTACCGTCGAATCGTTCAATGCTTCGACCGCCACCGATCGGTTCGAAGAAGGCGTCGTGCTTCTCCGCACTGAGACCGGTCAATGGTTGAAACCAATGCGTGTAGTGAGTTGCTCCCTTGCTGGACGCCCATTCCTTCATGCCACTTGCGACCTGGTCCGCAAGCTTCCGCTCGATCCGTTGCCCCTGATGGATCGCTTGCCGTACGGCATAGTATGCGTCCTCCGTGAGGAACATTCGCATGGCGTCCTCATTGAATACGCTGCTTCCGAAGAAATCACTGATCTTCAAGGAAGGGGGTTCGGAGTGTCTCGGGCGACGGCTCATGACTTCGGACATGGCCTTGGCTCGCAGGTGGGGGGCGCTCATGAAAAATGGTGTTTTCTGGCCGCGAATGTATTTTCAGAAGGGGGGTAGTCTCAAGAAACAGCTCCATTTCTTTTCAAACACCTGTTTGAAAATGGGGGTCTGCACGAAAAAAACCAAAAAATACCATCCTACCCCCTTCGGTCAGGTTCGATGCTGCAACGTGGAGGTCAAGCCCCAGGACCGTTCTGCTCGCCCGGACCGGGCTCCTCTCCCGGCTGCCTAACACTCGGCAGGTCAGGTGCGGACGAAATGGGAACCGACGGCTTGCGATGCTCAGGCTCCTCTATCCTGAACTGGGCCTTCTGCTGGTCGAAGCCCCGTTTGACAACGTTCGTCTCCTTCTGGATCTCCCGTTGCACCTGATTGCTGGCATCACGCAATTGTCGCATGGTACGTCCGAGGGTCCGAGCGACGTCGGGTATACCCTTGCTGCCGAAGAACAACAGCACCAGTACCAAGATCACCAGGATCTCGCCACCGCTGATATCCAAGAAGAGCAGGGTCATTGATGTCGAGTATCGTGTGGATCGTCCAGCTGTTCAGGGGAACAATGTGACGGGACAAAGGTGCATAACAGCAGGCATCTCTTGAAAGCAAAAGCCCCGTGGATGGACCACGGGGCTTTTGAATGAATACTCCAGCATACTATCAAGCAGCCAAGGCCACCTGCTTCTCTTCCTTTCGCTTGAGGAAGTCAACCGCAACAGCGCTGGCAACGAAGATGGATGAGTACGTACCCACTACGATACCGACGAAGAGACCGAACACGAAGCCCTTGATCGCAGCGCTACCCATGAAGAAAATGATGAGCAACACGATCATCACGTTGAGACCGGTCATCAAGGTGCGGCTCAGCGTAAGGTTCATGGCCTTGTTGAATACCTGGACCACGCCTTCGCGCTTGTGATCCGTCAGGTACTCACGGATACGGTCGAACACGACCACGGTATCGTTGATCGAATAGCCGATGACCGTAAGGATGACCGCGATGAATGCTTCGTCGATCTCCAATGAGAATCCCACAATGCCCCATAGCAGCGAGTACAGGCCGAGTACGATGATCGTATCGTGCATCAGTGAGAGCAGGGCGCCAGCACCATACTGCCAGTTTTTGAACCGTATGGCGATGTATATGAACATGAACACCAAGGAGATCAGCACCGAAGTGATGGCGCCCTTCACGATATCATCGCTGATGGTGGGATCCACCTTGCGCGTTTCGTCCGCGAAATGGAAGGGACCCACTTTGGCAAGGCCATCTGATATACGCGCCTGTACAATGGAATCAGAACCCAGGATCGGATCCTCGATCAAGTAGTTCGTGGTGATCTTCAATCGCTTGTCGCCGCCATAGGTTTTAACGTTCATGGTGTATTGGCGGCCCGCCTCGGTCTTTACTACCGGTTCCATGGCGCTTCGCACTTGGTCCACGTCCACGGCATTATCGAATTCGGCCACGTAGGTGCGGCCACCGGTAAAATCAACGCCCCAGTTAAAGCCTTTGGTAGCCATCGAGCCGATGCTGACGGCGATGAGGACGATGCTGATGATGTAGAACATCTTCCGCTTGCCCATGAAATCGATGTTCGTATTGGAGAAGATGTTCTTGCTCCAGTTGGTCCAGAAGCTGATGTCCTTGTTGCGGTCCAAGCGCCACGAAATCACCAAACGACTGATGAAAATGGCAGTGAACAACGACGTTGCAATACCGATCATCAGCGTCGTTGCGAAGCCCTTGATGGGACCGCTACCGAACCAGAACAGGATCAAGCCCGTGACGAACGTGGTAACGTTCGAATCGATGATGGCGCTGAGGGCTCCCTTGTACCCCAAGTCCACCGCGCTCTTGAGCATCTTGCCCGCTTTCAGCTCTTCCCTGATCCGTTCGTTGATCAGCACGTTCGCATCCACGGCCATACCGATCGTGAGCACGATACCCGCAATACCGGGCAACGTAAGCGTAGCGCCAACACTAGCCATGGTACCGAGGAGGAAGAAGACGTTGCACAGCAAAGCGATATCGGCGATCCAACCAGCCCGAGCGTAATAGAGGATCATCACGATGAGCACCACGATGATCGCGATAGCGAAGCTCCACAGTCCACCCTGCACGTTGTCTTCGCCGATCGAAGCACCCACCACTGTTTCATCGATGATCCGCGCTGGTGCGGGCAAAGCGCCGGCTTTCAGGATGGTGGCCAAGTCCGTGGCTTCCGTAATGTTCGCCTGAATGTCGTTGCCACCGCCCATGGTGATCCGGCTGCTCCCGCCACCGATCTCCTCGTTGACGTTCGGGGCACTGTAGACCAAATTGTCCAATACCACAGCCACCGGTTTCTGGATGTTGTCGGCCGTCATACGGCGCCAATTCTCAGCCCCTTCGCTGTTCATCGACATGCTCACGATAACACCACCGGTGTTATCGAAGTCCTGATAGGCGTTCACGATGACCTTCCCATCCACACGGGGTTTTCCATCGCTCGTAAGACGGAGCGCATACATATCCAACAAGGTCACGCCGTTCACGTTCCGTGACTTTGCGGCCCACGCCAAACGCATGTTCGACGGCAGGCTCCTTTGCACCGCCGGTGTTTGCAGGTAAGTGTTCACCGCAGGCGTATCGGCCAATAGTGAAACGCCAATAACAGCTCCGGGTACGAAACGGCGCTCACCGTCGATATAAGGGTTCAACACGCTCATGAGCGGATTCTCCATACGGTACTTCCGGCGTTCCTCTTCGGTGGGCTCCCCACCGTTTCCATCGTCCGTAGTCGTATCGCCATCCGCCAGTTGATCGGCAACGGCATTGGTGTCCGAAGCGTTACTATCAACGACAGCCATGGCTGATGTATCGGGAGGAACCACCGCTCCCCCATCCGCGACCGCCGTATCGGCAACCACGGTATCAGCTGCTAATGTGTCAGCAAGCTCTGGAAAAAGCGCTGCGCTCAAGCTGCTGTTCGCGGTTTTCAGGAACTCAAAGGTCTCCGGGGTGTTGAGGTACATTTCCCAGAACTCAAGGTTGGCCGTGCTTTGCAGCACCTTCCGCACGCGTTCCTTGTCCTTTACCCCTGGCAGTTCGATCTGGATCCGGCCGGAGAACTGCTGCTTCTGGATGCTCGGCTGACTAACTCCGAATTTGTCGATACGGGTACGGAGGATCCTCTCCGTGTTGTCCAACGCGGCTTTAGCCTGGACTTTCAGGGACGCAATGATCTCCGCATTATCATCATCCTGGCCGAACATGCCCTCGTTCTCGCCCGTGCTGAATATCGCAGAAAGACGACCGTTAGGGTCGGCCTTCCGGTACTCCTCATCGAAGAGGCTGATGAAGTCCTTAGTGCTCGACAACTGCGCTTTGCGCGCTGCGGCAATCGCCGTGTTGAAAGCCGGGTCATCGCTTTCATCGCTCAAAGCGACCACCAGCTCAGGAATGCTCACCTCCAGCGTAACGGCCATACCGCCGCGGAGGTCAAGACCTAGGTTCATCTCCTTCTCCTTGCACTGGGCATAGGTGAAGCCCATGACGGGATAGACCACATCGTTCGCATGATCACGGATGTAGCGGTTCTCCAGCTCCAGCAACAGCTTCGCCGTATCGATGGCACTAGCGGCTCCTTTAGCAGCTACGGCCGAATCCCACAGATAAGTGCCAGGTGCCGTCTCGACCTTCGCATTGTCCTCAACGCGGCCTGTGAACCAAGAGAAACTCAGTTGCCACAAGCACGCCAGCGCCAATAGGATGGTAAATATCCAAAGCGCTCCTCTGTTCTGCATGACCGATAGGGGTTCGTAAAATGGGGCGGCAAATATAGAAACGTGCCCATGCGGCCGAAGGCATGGCCCATACGGCTTCTGCACATGTCGAATACGGCCTGCGGGACATCCACCGGACATAGCTTTGGCCGCCATTAACAAAGCAACGATCACGTTGCAGTTAGCGTCCACACTTTACCATGAAAAACGTTCTTGCCCTTCTGATCTCGCTTTCGATCCCTGCTGCGCTCAGCGCGCAATTCGACTTGGTGCCCAACGGGAGTATCCCGGTAACCGAGAACGGAACCGCCTTCGACATGGCGTGGGGCGGCGGATTGAACTTCTGTCAAGTAAGCCCCATGGACATTGATCAGGATGGCGACGACGATCTGTTCATTTTCGACCGCAGCGGCGATAAGGTGGTAACGCTCTTGAACGGCGGCACCCCGAACACGGTGGACTACACCCACACGCAGGACTTCGACAACGTTTACCCCTTCAACGAACTGCATGATTGGGCCCTGGCCCGTGACTATAACTGCGATGGCAAAGCCGACATTTTCACCTACTCATTGGGCGGGGCGAGGATATTCAAGAACATAAGCACCCCCGGTAACCCTGCCTTTGTCCTCATGGACACACTTGTGCGCAGCAACTATGTACCCACGGATGCCAACCTCTACATCACATCGGTGGACCTTCCGGATATGGCCGATATCGACGGCGATGGCGATCTGGACATCCTTACCTTCTCCATTTTCGGTGCGTTCGTGGAGTACCACAAGAACCTGAGCATGGAACTCTACGGGACCTGCGACAGTTTAGTGTACGAAGTAGCCAACCGCTGTTTCGGGTATTTCAGTGAGAATTTCAATACCAACGCCATCCACCTGGATGATACCTGTACCAACAACGTTCCCAACCCTGAGTTCGGGAACGACATCCAGAACCTGACCCTTGACCTTTACAACATGACACCGTTGGAGCGTTCGTTTGATGACCGCGCACATGCAGGTAGCACCATATGCGTTCTTGATCTGGATGCGAACGAGGCGATGGACCTTCTTCTCGGCGACATCAGTTATCCGTACATCGTTGGCCTGTGGAACGATGGCACGCCCAATGCGAACCACATGGCTTCGCAGGACACGTTGTTCCCGGTGTACGACGTGCCATACGACTCACAAATATTCGCGGGCTCTTTCTATGTGGATGTGAACAACGATGGCAAGCGTGATCTACTGGCCAGCCCGAATGCAGGGTCGTTGAGCGAGAACTTCACCAGCTTTTGGTATTACCTGAACGTCGGTACGGACGCCGCGCCGGTGTTCGACTTTCAGCAGAACAATATTTTCCAGCAGGACATGATCGACTTGGGCGAAGGCGCTTATCCGGTGTTGTTCGATCACAACAGCGACGGGCTGATGGACCTGATCGTAGCGAACTTCGGGTACTTTGTAGCTGGTGGCAACTATCCCTGCAAACTGGCACTGTTCGAGAATACCGGATCCGCAACGCAGCCGGAGTTCACATTGGTCAACCGCGATTATGAGAACCTGAGCAGCAGTGGCATTGGCATGGCCATGTACCCCGCCTTCGGCGATCTGGACGGCGATGGTGACAAGGACTTGATCATCGGCGACCTGCAAGGAAGAATGCATCGTTTCCAGAACATCAGCACTGGGCCGGTGGCCGACTTCCAGTTGCTCAGTCCGAACATTACCGATGCGGGCAACATCACTATCGATGTGGGCCAATTCGCGACACCCGTGCTGTTCGATATGGATGGTGATGGACTGCTGGACCTCACCGTGGGTGAGCGGAACGGCAACCTCGGCTATTACCACAATACGGGCACGGCCGCTGTTGCGGAGTGGACACTGGAGAACGATTCGCTGGGAGGGCTCGATGTGGCTGAATGGTGGAATGTCACCGGCTATTCAACCCCGTTCGCCTTCTTCAACAACTTGGGAGAGCGCGAATTGGTGATCGGAAGTGAGAGCGGTTGGCTGCATCACTATGGCAACATCGATGGCAACCTCACGGGTACTTTCACGCTCATCGATAGCACTTTCCAGTCGATCCGCACGGGCAAACGCACGGCGGTTGCGCTATATGACTTTAACGCCGACGGCGACTTGGATGGCGTTGTTGGCAACTACCGCGGCGGCGTGAGCTTCTACATGAACGACTTCACGCAAAGTGTTGGCACCGCGGTACCTGGGGCGTTGTTCTCCATCGCCCCGAATCCTTCGAGCACACAAGTGATCGTGAGCATGGGCGCTGAATGGCGGGCTGGAATGCAAGTGCGCATCTTGAACGCTCTCGGACAGGAGGTCATGCGCGTGCCGATGACCGCGCAGAACACAATGATCGGAACCGAGGCACTTGGCACCGGAGTGTACCTGGTTGAAGTGAGCGGCCAAAATGTTCTCGCAGTGGAACGATTGGTCGTGAAGAAGTAAAGGCTTCAATGGAACGAGGACAGCCTTTTACTTTCGGGTCGAGCGCAACCGAAAGTGACTTGTCGCGTTCTTGGTGCCAAGACCTTTCCATCTGACCAAAGCCCTCACTCATCATTAAAGTGAAGGCGCCCTCTCAGGCGCCTTCGATAATTCCGTGTGCACTCTGCCCTACGCCAAAGTCCCTACGCCGGCACGTTCATCTTGTCCAACACATCCATCACCTCCTTCACGGCCTTGGCGCTGGCGTTGCAGAGCTCCTGCTCTTCCTTGTTCAGCTTCAATTCGATGATGCGCTCAACGCCCTTGCGACCGAGTACTACCGGCGCGCCCATGTAGATGTCCTTCAGGCCGTACTCGCCCTGCAGCCATACGCAGCAAGGGAACACACGCTTCTGGTCGCGCACGATGGCTTCCACCATTTGCGCCGCAGCGGTGCCCGGTGCGTACCATGCTGAAGTACCGAGCAGATTCACGATCTCGCCCCCACCCTTCTTCGTGCGGTCAACGATCGCGTCCAGTCGCTCCTTCGAGATGAGTTCGGTAACAGGGATACCGCCAACGGTGGTGTAGCGCGGCAGGGGCACCATGGTATCGCCGTGGCCACCCATCAGCACCGCTTGGATGTCCTTCGGGCTCACGTTCAATTCGGTCGCCAGGAAAGCGCGGTAACGGGCAGTATCCAGGATACCCGCCATACCGATAACACGGTTCGCAGGAAACTTGCTGTTGATGAATGCGCAGTAGCTCATCACATCCAGCGGATTGCTCACGACTATGATGATCGCATTCGGGCTGTGCTTCACCACGTTCTCCGTAACGCTCTTCACGATCGCGGCATTCGTGGCGATCAGGTCGTCGCGGCTCATGCCCGGCTTGCGGGGCAACCCGCTGGTGATCACCACCACATCGCTGTTGGCGGTCTTGGCGTAATCGTTCGTGCTACCGATCAACCGGCTGTCGAACAAGTGCAAGGGGGCCGTTTGCCAAATGTCCAGCGCCTTGCCCTCCGCGAAGTTCTCCTTGATGTCCAGAACCACAACCTCGTTGGCCAATTCCCACCGGGCCACCACCTCGGCACATGTTGCGCCCACGTTACCGGCACCTACCACTGTTACTTTCATCTGTTCGCTTGTTGATCCGTTGACGTCCTGTAGTTGTATTTCCGTCGGTCAGAGAGCCCGCCTGGTCAGCGCCAGCGCGCCTTATGGCGCCGTGACTTTCGTCCTTCGGGCGGCAAACTTATCAACGGGCCGCAACGAACACATGGCTGTCAGGCATCCATTTTCAACAGGCTGCGTCTTGGTGGTTGAATGGCTACTTTCACCGCATTGCGAAGCGGACCCATGGAAGCTGTAACGGCAACCGAACCCCTGATCGCCCGTCTCCGCCCTGTGTGGACAGGGACGGAGACGCTCGAACCAGCCTATGTGGCCTTGGTTGATGGGTGCATTGCTCAGGAAAGACGGAGCCAGCAGAAGGTGTACGAGCTGTTCTACGGGAAGATGATGGCCGTTTGCCTGCGCTACACGAAGAATACCGATCAAGCCAAGGACATTCTCCAAGAAGCGTTCATCAAAGTGTTCCGCAGCGTGGACAAGTTCAACCGGGCCGGCAGCTTCGAGGGCTGGATCCGTCGGATCATGGTGAATACCGCCATCGATCACTTCCGCCGTACCAAGAATGCCTACTTGTTGCTGGGCGAAGAGCGCAGCATTGAGGATTTCAGCGATATCGATGAGCAAGACAACATTGCCGATGAAGGGCCGGATGAGGAGATGGAGGTGAAGCCGGCCGATGTGATAAATGCCATGCAGAAGTTGACCCCGGCGTACCGCACGGTATTCAACCTGTACGTCTTTGAGGAAATGACCCACAAGGAGATCGCCGATGCACTGGGCATCAACGTGGGTACCTCGAAGAGCAATCTCGCGAAAGCGAAGAACAACTTGAAGAAGATCCTTAAAAAGGAGCACAAGCTCCCGTAATTATGAAGCAGATGGACGGATTCGAACGCTCTGTTAAGGACTCCTTGGACAATTTCGAGGTGCCTTACAACTCCGCCGACTGGAGCCGCTTGGAAGCGGCCCTGGACGGGAAGGAGCGCGCGGGCTGGCTGAAAGGCGGCGGCTTCTACGCAGCCCTGGTCGCAGCCGGCGTAACAGTGGCCGGTGGGGTGTACCTGCTCAGCACACGGAGCGCCGATGGCGATATCCAATTCGCCAAAGCAGACCCCATTGAATTGGTGGCGGACAACAATGCCCCGAACACGAATGAGGTGATCGTCCCTACACCAGTGCAGGAAGACCCTCAAGCCGGAAAAGTTGTTCCAGCAGCAGTGAAGGAGAACAAGATCGGAGCAACCGGTTCGGAGCCGATCATTGAAGAACCCAAGCAGCAACGTGTCATCCACAAGAAGGCCGATGACCCCATGTGGGCGCAGTTGGAAGCCAGGGAGAAGACCAGAAGTACCGAGAGTTCATCCTTGACCATCAAACCGAGCTCGAACGAAGGCTGCCCAGGCACCACGGTCGAATTCGCTGCAGGTGCTGCGCCCGAAGGCGGCATCTTCCTTTGGAATTTCGGCGACGGCAGCTTCAGCAACAAGAACACACCGGAGCACACCTATACGAAGACCGGTGTGTACAAAGTGATCCTGTCATTGAGCAACACCAGCGGTGGCGCCATCAATAACAAGGATGCCAGCGACAAGATCGTGATCTATGAATCGCCCGACGCATCCTTCACTCCCATGAAGCGCACCGGTACCGACAACCTACCGACCATGCACTTCGAGAACAAGAGCCACAGCGGCGCCACCTACCACTGGGATTTCGGAGACGGCAGCACCAGCACCGCAGCCCACCCGGATCACCTCTTCAAAAAACGTGGTACCTACCCTGTTGAGTTGACCGTGACCAATGAAAAGGGCTGTGTCGATCGCTCCAAGAAGGACATCATCATCACCGAGGACTATAATCTGATGGCCCCGCCGAGCTTCAGCCCGAACGGCGACGGCACGCTCGACCGCTTCATCCCGGAAGCATTGCGCACCATGCAGCAGAAGTTCGCCTTCTTGGTGTATGACGCCAAGGGCGGTTTGCTGTACCGCACGACCGACGCGACCATGCCTTGGGATGGCAGTGTGAACAACCTTGGAACGGAACTCCTCCCGACCGGTCAATACCTGTGGGTGGTTGATCTGGGCAACGAGACCTATAACGGTCACGTGGTGCTGGTACGTTGAGCGAACAAGGCCTCTTTCGAACGCCTCCCGGCATTCCCGGGGGGCGTTCTCTTTTTGCGACCAATCCTCATCAACAGTAAAAACATGAACAACCAAGCGCCGAACACTCCGCCATCTCCGTCGATCGGCTGAACTTCGCCGCTCCACCGGATCCTCTCCCCTGTCCCAACATGAAGAGAAGCCTTTCGCTCATTCTCCCGTTGATCATTGCCGTCGGTTCGTTCGGCCAAGGTGGTCCCGATTGTGCCTCGGCACTCCTGGCACCGCTCACGCTCCCGTTCAATGGCGTTGGGCTGACGAACTGTGGAAGTGGGGATGATTACGATAGCGGCAACGCCACCATATGTGGCTCTGCGCTGTACATGGGCGGTGAAGACCAACTGTATGCCTTCACCCCTGCAACCTCCGGCCTGGTCACTATTGACCTTACGAGCACGTCTTCTTTCGTGGGCTTGTTCCTGTACGATGGCTGCCCAGGAACGGGCGGTAATTGCGCAGGCCAGGCTTTCAGTGCAGGAGCCAACCAAACCGTGCAGGCTTCAGTTACCGCTGGCACCACATATTATTTAATGGTGGACAGTTGGCCTGCGCCAGCCTGTCATCCGAGTTATGATCTGAGCATCAGCTTGCCCGGGGCGTTACCACCACCCACAACACAAGATTGTTTCGGGTCGATACCGGTTTGCCAAAACGTTTACACGGAACTGAACAGTCCAGTGGGGGAAGGCAATTACCCGAATGAGATCAACGATGCTACTTCATGCTTGGGTGGTGGAGAAGTGGATGGCCAGTGGTACACCTTCACCGTACAAACACCGGGTACGGTCTGTTTCTCGATCACACCGAACGACCTCACCGACGACTACGACTGGGCCGTTTACGATCTCACCAACAACAGCTGTGCTGACATATTCAGCACAGCGGGAATGGAGATCAGCTGCAACTTCAGTGGGCTTGCCGGTGTTACTGGAGCGAATGGGCTTGCAGGTGGACAGAACGAGCCTTGCATTCCCGTGGTCGCCGGCCAAACGCTGACGTTGTACATCAGCAACTGGAGCCAGAGCACGAACGGCTACACCGTTGATTTCGGCATCGGGGGCTCCACTGCGAGCATTTTCGATGTTAGCCCACCGAGCATCGACACCATTACTGCCGTGAGTTGCGATCACACGACGCTCGATCTGCTGTTCACTGAATTCGTGCTGTGCAGCAGTGTGCAACCTACCGACCTCGCGATCACCGGCCCCGGTGGTCCGTACACCATCACTGCAGCCAACAGCACCAACTGCAACAACGGCGGCAACCAGGATAACTTCTTCGTGTTGGATGCGAACCCGCCACTGGGTGCTGGCACCTACACGCTTGAACTGGTCGATGATGTGGAAGACCTGTGCGGCAACATCGGCAACACCGGCACTATCACGTTCACGTTGGACAGCGTGCTGGATGTCACTGTGCAGATCGTTGCAGCAGGCTGCGGCGGCGCCGATGGGCAGGTTTTGGCGGATGCGATCGGTGGCGTACCCCCTATTGTGTACAACCTCAGCGGTACCCAACAATTGAACAACGGCACCTTCCTCAACATCCCGGCCGGCAACTACTCCCTCACGCTTACCGACGCGAACGGTTGCGCCATTACCGAACCGGTGGTCGTGGGACAAGCCTTGACAAGTCTGGACAACGACAGCTTGGTGATCGACGTTAGCTGCAACGGTCTTGCCGACGGAAGCATTGAAGCGATCACCACGGGGAACGGAGGCCCGTGGGATTACGAATGGACCGACGGAAGTGGAACAAGCGTGCAGACCACACTTGCAAGCAATGGCGACACGTTCATCGGCGCTGCGAGAACCTATACCGTCATCATCTATGAAGGCATCAACGGCAGTGGTTGCAGCGACACACTGAGCGCTACGATCAATGAGCCGTTACCGGTGAACATCATAGTGAGCAACGACACCCTGATCTGCTTGGATGGCTCCGCACTGCTCAGCGCACAGGCCAGCGGTGGATCCGGGGTATTCAGCTACGATTGGGATCAAGGACTGAACGGCAACGGCCCGCACAGTGTGGATCCGCCTGTGCAAACGGACTACAACGTCTTCGCGATTGATGCCAACGGCTGCCACAGTGATACGTTGCTGATCGCGGTAGATGTGCGCGATTCGCTGTCCTTGGATATGGTGGATACCGTGTACAGTTGCGCGGGCGTTCCCATCGGATTGAACGCACTGAACGCAGCAGGTGGCAATGGCCAATACAACTACTTGTGGACACAAGGCCAACAGTTCGGCGACAGCGCGAACGTGACGCTCAATAGCACCGGGACCATCTGTGTAACACTGACCGATGCGTGCGAAACACCGGCGATCGTTGAATGTGTGCTGGCCATCATCACTCCGGTGCCCGCGCTGATCATTGGCGCCGACACGGTGCTGGGCTGCGAACCCTTCGCAGTGAACTTCGGGATCCAGGACACGACCGGACAAGCATTGGTGACGTGGACCTATGGCGACGGCTCGTTCACCATTGAGGATGACAGCGCCTCCCATACTTATGGCGCGGACGGGATCTATGATGTGATGGTGGAAGTGCAGTGGCCCAATGGCTGCGAGAGCGATTCGCTGCTGTCGAACTTCATCCAAGTGTTGCCACAGCCTGAAGCCGGTTTCCTGTGGGCGCCACAGCCTACCACGGTGAACGACCCTGTTGTCCTGTTCAACAATCAATCGCTCTATTACGATTCAGTGCTTTGGGATTTCGGCGGTCTTGGGGTGAGCACCGAAGTGGATCCCGCGTTCGAATTCCCGAATGATGAGGGCGATATCTATGACGTGGAACTGATCGTAACGAACGTGCTGGGCTGCGCCGATACATCGATCCAGCAGGTGACGATCAACGACGATTTTGCCATCTGGGTACCCAATACATTCACACCCGACGGTGACGGCACCAATGATCAGTTTTTCGTTGGAGGAACGGATATCGATACCGAGGATTTTGAATTGCTCGTGTTCGATCGCTGGGGTGAAGTGATCTTCAAAACCACCAGCCCAAGCGAGACCTGGAATGGCGGCTACTTGAATGCAGGCAGTTTCATGGTCCAGGACGGTGTCTATCCGTGGAAGCTTCACGCACGTAGTGCTACACTGAAGACGAGGCGCGAACTCACCGGCCACGTCAGCGTCTTGAAGTAGCTCTTCTGCACAGGTTTTCCTACGTGCTCATGGTGCCTTCGTCGACGCACGGACCATGCTGGTCCAATAGTCTGCGATCGGGGGATCAACTAATGATCCGGCGGGTAGATTTCGACTGTTCCACCCCTGTCCCCTGCACCATTGATCGGAACACTACGCGTAGTTCTTCCTGCTCTGGTTCTTGCGCTCGGCACAACGGCCTGCGCGCAGCCCTTCCCCATTTTCAACGGGGCTGTCAACACGTGCGTTGGGGCCTTTCTGGATAGCGGCGGACAGGGCGGCACCGGCTACGGCAACAACGAAGACTTCACCTACACCATCTGCCCGGACAATCCCGGCGATGCCATCTCCGTGGATTTCATCACGGCCAACTTCACCGGTGGAGGTGCGGCGCCCGTGGACAACATGACGATCTACGATGGCGACAACACCTCGGCGCCCGTGATCGGCAACTGGACAGGTACCGCCTTGCAGGGGCAGGTGATCAGCGCAAGCATCGGGAATGTCACCGGCTGCCTCACCTTCGTTTGGCACAGCAACGACTCGGGTCTCGGCATCTTCGCGGGTAGTATCACCTGCACGACGCCATGTGCGCGGCCAACAGCCGTTGCCAGCATTGTTGGCGGTGCACCTGCCATGGTATGCCCGGGGGAAGTCGTGAATTTCAATGGCGCTGCTTCCTATGCCGCCCCGGGCTTCAGCTTGGCGCAGTGGCTCTGGGATTTCGATGACGGATCAACAAGCACTGCTGCACCTGCAGTTGGGCACGCCTTCGCCAACCCCGGTGAGTACATCGTGCAGCTGTACTTGGAAGACAACAACGGATGCGCCAGTACCAATCGGGTCGATCTTCAAGTGTTGGTGGGCACGGAACCAACGTTCACGGGGACCGGTGGCGACCAAAGCGGGTGCCTTGGTGAAACCCTTTGCCTTGACGGCATGGTGAACCCGGTAACGTGGAGTGCGTTGCCCGATGCCAACTACGGTACAGGCGTGTTGCTGCCGGATGATGTGGGTTCATGTTTCACGAGCGAGTTGCTCTTCACCCAGTTCCCGCCGGGTGCCACGCTGAACAACCTCGCCGATCTGAACGCGATCTGTTTCGACATTGAACATTCCTTCCTTGGTGACCTGGTGATCTCCATCATCAGTCCGACGGGCGAAACGGTGATCCTTCATCAGCAAGGTGGCGGTGCTACCTACCTCGGCATACCGGATGACAATGACGAAGCGAACCCGAATCCTGGGACCTGCTGGACGTATTGCATCGACGCGAACGCCATCAACGGCACCATGGCGGCCAATGCCGGCATCACACTTCCTGCAGGAACGTACGAAAGCGTGCAGCCTTTGTCCGGCTTGCTCGGTAGTGCGCTCAACGGCACATGGACCTTGGAGATCTGTGATCTGTGGGGCTTGGACAACGGTTTCCTCTGCGGATTCACCGTGGATTTTGACCCGGCCCTGTACAACAGCCTGACCGTATTCACGCCCGCATATGGCAATGCTTGCGACAGCACATGGTGGACCGGTCCGAACATCACCAGCAGCAGCGCGGATTGCGACCAGATCTGTGTAACGCCGCCGGGCGTGGGCACCTTCAACTACGTGTACCATGCCGTGGACAACTTCGGTTGCACGTACGACACAACCATTGCCGTAACGATCGTACCCGGACCGCAGGTGGATGCAGGTGCCGACGTGGTGATCTGCACCGGAGGACCGGTACAACTGAACGCTATCGTGAGCGGCATCATTCCACCGCTTCCGTGTGTGTACACGCTTGACCTCTTCGACAGTTTCGGCGATGGATGGGATGGTGCCACAGTTACGGTAACAGTGAATGGGGTGTCCACGGTGTACGGCATGGTCAATGGCACCGACATCAGCTACAATATCCCTGTTGTCGATGGACAGACCATACAGATCAGTTACCAACCGAGCATCCTCTTCAACAACGAGCACAGCTATGTGTTGAGCGATGCGAACGGAGTAGCGGTCTTCACGGACAACCCACCTTTCCCGAACGGGGTCACCTTCAGCGGCGTTGCGGACTGTTCCCCCGGTAGTAATGCTATCATCTACAGTTGGGCACCTGCTGCTGGATTGAGCAACCCCAACATTGCCAACCCCGTGGCGACGGTGGGCACCACAACAACCTACACCGTTTCGATCTATCAGGACGGCTACCCTGGATGCCCAAGCACCAGTGACATCACGATCACCGTCGGTGCGATCGTTGATGCAGGCACGCCGGGATCCATAACCCTCTGCTCCACAGATCCAGCAGTGTCGCTCTTCGCACAACTCGGTGGAAGTCCTGATGCAGGTGGCGCTTGGAGCGGACCAAGCCCGGTTGCGGGCGGCATGTTCGATCCAGCGAACATGAGCGCGGGGGTCTACACCTACACTGTGCTCGGGGTGGTTCCTTGCCCCAACGCAACATCAACGGTCACTGTCACCATCAACACACCACCGGATCCCGGTACCAACGATCATAACCGCTCCACGACGCCCATCAACGCACCACCCGATCCCGGAACCAGCGGATCCATAACGCTCTGCTCCACAGATCCAGCAGTGTCGCTCTTTGCACAACTCGGTGGAAGTCCAGATGTAGGTGGCGCATGGAGTGGGCCGAGTCCAGTTGCTGGAGGCATGTTCGATCCAGCCAACATGAGCGCGGGGGTCTATACCTACACGGTTGCAGGCTTTGCGCCATGCCCAAGTGAGGATGCTACTGTCACCGTCACTATCAACACGCCACCGTATCCGGGCACCAGCGGATCCATAACACTCTGCTCCACAGATCCTGCAGTGTCGCTCTTCGCGCAACTCGGTGGAACACCGGATGCTGGCGGCACATGGAGCGGTCCAAGTCCTTTGGTTGGCGGCATGTTCGATCCAAGCATGATGAGTGCTGGTGTGTACACATACACAGTTGCTGGTGCTGCACCATGCCCCACCGAGGACGCTACTGTCACCGTCACTATCAACACACCACCCGATCCCGGCACCAACGGATCCATAACACTCTGCTCCACAGATCCAGCAGTGTCGCTCTTCGCGCAGCTCGGTGGAAGTCCCGATGCTGGTGGCGCGTGGAGCGGACCAAGCCCGGTGGTTGGTGGCATGTTCGATCCGGCAACAATGCTCGCTGGCGTGTACACCTACACCGTTGCGGGCCTCGCACCGTGCCCAAGTGAAGACGCGACGGTCACTGTCACCATCAACACACCACCCGATCCCGGCACCAACGGATCCATAACGCTCTGCTCCACAGATCCAGCAGTGTCGCTCTTTGCACAACTCGGTGGAACACCGGATGCTGGCGGCGCATGGAGCGGTCCAAGTCCTTTGGTTGGCGGCATGTTCGATCCAGCCATGATGAGTGCTGGTGTGTACACCTACACAGTTGCTGGTCTGCACCATGCCCCAGGAGGACGCGACGGTCACTGTCACTATCAACACACCACCCGATCCCGGCACCAACGGATCCATAACACTCTGCTCCACAGATCCAGCAGTGTCGCTCTTCGCACAGCTCGGTGGAAGTCCGGATGTCGGCGGCGCTTGGAGCGGACCGAGTCCAGTCGGTGGTGGCATGTTCGATCCAAGCAACATGAGCGCCGGGGTCTACACTTACACTGTAGTAGGTATTGCACCCTGCCCCAGTGAAGACGCGACGGTCACTGTCACCATCAACACACCACCCGATCCCGGCACCAGCGGCTCCATAACACTCTGCTCCACAGATCCAGCAGTGTCATTGTTCGCGCAGCTCGGTGGAAGTCCAGATGCGGGCGGCGCATGGAGTGGGCCAAGTCCGGTTGCGGGCGGCATGTTCGATCCAGCGAACATGAGCGCGGGGGTCTACACCTACACTGTGCTCGGGGTGGTTCCTTGCCCCAACGCAACATCAACGGTCACTGTCACCATCAACACACCACCGGATCCCGGTACCAACGGATCCATAACGCTCTGCTCCACAGATCCAGCAGTGTCGCTCTTCGCACAGCTCGGTGGAAGTCCGGATGCGGGCGGCGCATGGAGCGGACCAAGTCCAGTGGCGGGTGGCATGTTCGATCCAGCCAACATGAATGCTGGCGTGTACACCTACACCGTTGCGGGCCTCGCACCGTGCCCAAGTGAAGACGCGACGGTCACTGTCACTATCAACACACCACCGGATCCCGGCACCAACGGATCCATAACACTCTGCTCCACAGATCCAACAGTTTCGCTCTTCGCACAGCTCGGTGGAAGTCCAGATGCGGGTGGCGCATGGAGCGGACCAAGCCCAGTGGTAGGCGGCATGTTCGACCCGAGCACGATGAGCGCTGGTGTATACACATACACTGTTGCTGGTATTGCGCCTTGCCCACCTGAGTTAGCAACCGTGACGGTGGTGTTGAACCCAATACCCGATGCCGGGATCAGCGGTGCCATCGCACTGTGTGCAACCAGCCCACCGACGAGTTTGTTCGCGCAACTGGGTGGAATCCCTGATGCTGGTGGGTCTTGGTCCGGACCCAGTCCTGTGGTCGGCGGCATGTTCGATCCCACCACTATGGTTCCCGGACTCTACACATACACCATCAATGGCATCCTGCCCTGCCCCACGGTTTCAGCAACGGTGAATGTGAACGTGGTGTTGAACCCGGATGCCGGAACACCCGGGTCCGAAACACTTTGCGCAAGTGCTTCGGCTATTTCGCTCTTCGGTGAACTTGGCGGCACACCTGACGCTGGCGGAACGTGGAGCGGCCCGAGCCCCGTTGTTGGTGGCCTGTTCGATCCGGCCAACATGAGTGCTGGTGTGTACACCTACACCATTGCAGTGCCTCCGCCATGCGTCAACGCAAGCAGCACGGTTACGATCAACGTGGTGCAACCACCCGATGCAGGAGCGGATGGTGCTTTGACACTTTGCATCAGCAGTCCAGCAACTCAACTTTTCTCCTCCATCGGAGGAAGTCCCGACGCCGGTGGCACGTGGAGTGGGCCAAGTCCAGTGATCGCAGGAATGTTCAACCCAGCCAACATGAGCGCGGGTGTGTACACCTACGCCGTTGCCGGAACGACTCCCTGCCCAAGCGATAACGCCACGGTGACGGTAACAGTAGTTGCTGCGCCCGATGCAGGTACCCCCGGCAGTGCAACACTCTGCGCTACCGATGCACCGATCGATCTCTACAATGAACTCGGCGGCACGCCCGATCTCGGAGGTGCTTGGTCAGGACCAAGCCCAGTTGTTGGTGGTCTCTTCGACCCAGCGAACATGAGCGCCGGTGTATACACCTACACGATCGCAGTGCCCCCACCATGCGTCAACGCGAGCAGTGCGGTAACGATCAATGTGGTGCAACCACCGGATGCAGGAGCAGATGGTGCGTTGACACTCTGCATCAGTAGTCCAGCCACTGCGCTGTTTTCCTCGCTAGGAGGAAGTCCCGATGCAGGTGGCACGTGGAGCGGACCAAGCCCTGTGATCGCTGGAATGTTCAACCCAGCCAACATGAGCGCGGGTGTGTACACCTACACCGTTGCCGGAACGACTCCCTGCCCAAGCGATAACGCCACGGTGACGGTAACAGTAGTTGCTGCGCCCGATGCAGGTACCCCCGGCAGTGCAACACTCTGCGCTACCGATGCACCGATCGATCTCTACAATGAACTCGGCGGCACACCTGACGCTGGCGGAACGTGGAACGGCCCGAGCCCTGTTGTTAGTGGCCTTTTTGATCCAGCGAACATGATCGCAGGTGTATACACTTACACCATCGTAGTGCCCCCACCGTGTGTGAACGCGAGCAGCACCGTTACGATCAACGTGGTGCAACCACCGGATGCCGGACTCGATGGTGCGTTGACGCTTTGCATCAGCAGTCCAGCAACTGCGTTGTTCTCGGCTCTCGGTGGAAGTCCGGATGCAGGTGGCACATGGAGCGGCCCAAGCCCTGTGATCGCTGGAATGTTCAACCCGGCGAACATGAGCGCGGGTGTGTACACCTACACCGTTGCCGGAACAACACCTTGCCCAAGCGATAACGCCACGGTGACCGTAACAGTAGTTGCTGCACCCGATGCAGGTACCCCCGGCAGTGCAACACTCTGCGCTACCGACGGGGCGATCGATCTTTACGTGCAACTCGGTGGCACACCCGATCTCGGAGGTGCATGGTCAGGGCCGAGCCCTGTGATCGGTGGCCTCTTCGATCCTGCCAACATGAGCGCAGGTGTGTACACGTACACCATTGTGGTTCCGCCACCGTGCATCAACGTGAGCAGCACTGTGACCCTCAACGTGGTGCAGCCGCCTGATGCAGGAGCAGATGGTGCGTTGACGCTCTGCATCAGCAGTCCTGCCGCTGCGCTGTTCGCCGCTCTTGGCGGAAGTCCGGATGCTGGTGGCACATGGAGCGGCCCAAGCCCGGTTGTCGGAGGCCTATTCAACCCGGGCAACATGAGTGCGGGTGTGTACACCTACACCGTTGCCGGAACAACACCTTGCCCAAGCCATAACGCCACGGTGACCGTGACCGTGGTTGCTGCACCCGATGCGGGCACACCCGGCAGCGCAACACTTTGCGCTACCGACGGGGCGATCGATCTCTACATGCAACTCGGTGGCACACCAGATCTCGGAGGTGCATGGTCAGGGCCGAGCCCTGTGATCGGTGGCCTCTTCGATCCTGCCAACATGAGCGCTGGTGTGTACACCTACACCATCTCTGTTCCGCCACCATGTGTCGATGTCAGCAGCACGGTAACGGTCGGGATCGTTCCACCGCCCGATGCCGGGGTGGATGCTGCGATCCTGTTGTGCATCAGCAGCCCGGCCACGGATCTGTTCAACATACTGGGCGGCAGCCCCGATGCCGGTGGATCCTGGCTCGACCCCAACGGCATTGCACATAGTGGGCTGTTCGATCCGGCCGTTGACGTGCCCGGGGGGTATACGTACACGGTCACTGGTACTTCGCCATGCCCGAATGCAACGGCAACTGCCGCCGTAGCTGTTGCCACACTACCCGATCCCGGCTTGCCTGGTGCGGTGAGCTTGTGCGCAAGCGACGCAGCCATCGGTCTCTTCGCGCAGCTTGGTGGAAGTCCCGATCCAGGTGGGGCGTGGACTGACCCCAATGGACTGCCGTTCGCTGGGACGTTCGATCCCGCGCTGCATCAGATCGGGACGTACACCTACACGATCGCGGTGCCGCCGCCGTGTTCTTCTGTCAGCACAACAGTGGACGTAGACGTGATACAACCACCGGATCCCGGCAGCAACGGAATCCTCATCGCCTGCATCACGGGTGCCGCAGTAGATCTCTTCGGTGAATTGACTGGCACCCCTGATGTCGGTGGCTCCTGGCTCGACCCGAACGGCAACGCGCACTCCGGAACATTCGATCCCGCCATCGATCTCGCCGGGAACTACACGTACACCGTCGCTGGTGTTTCGCCGTGTCCGGATCTGTCGAGCGTCGTTGGTGTGAGCATCGTCATCGCACCGGATGCAGGTCTCGATGGGATCCTGAATCTCTGTCTTTCCGGTGCGGGCGACCTGTTGTTCGCCAGCCTTGGCGGCACACCGGATGCCGGTGGCAATTGGACGGATCCCAATGGCAATGCGTTCAGTGGCTTCTTCACACCCGGCGTGGATGCGGCGGGCGACTACACCTACACGGTGAATGGCACGGCACCGTGTCCGAGCGACGATGCGGTAGTGACCGTGAATGTGCTCACCAATGCTGACGCCGGCATCGATGGCAACGTGACCGTTTGTGCGGACGCCGCTCCTGTCGATCTCTTCAACGTGTTGCAGGGAAGCCCCGACCCGGGCGGGCTATGGTTGGATCCGTACAACCAACCCTGCAGCGGGCCAATGGATCCAGCGCTAGCACCACAAGGGATTTACACGTATGTCCTTTACGTCCCACCGCCGTGCATCAGCGACACCTCTCTTGTTGAAGTAGCGATCGTTCAACCACCCGATGCCGGCTCGAACGGTGCGTTGACCTTGTGCAGTACCGATGCTTCCGTGCTGCTGTTCAACCTGCTCGGCGGGAACCCGGATGCCGGTGGGGCATGGACCGATCCCAATGGCATTGCCTTCGGTGGAAGCTTCGACCCGGCCGTTGACCTTCAAGGAACGTACGCCTACACCGTACTGGCCACAACACCCTGCGCCAACGCAACGGCCACCGTTGCCATGACCGTTGAACCGATGCCCGATGCCGGGACCGATGGCAGCACGGTCGTTTGTCCTGAAGCCCCACCGGTGGATCTCTTCTCACTGCTCGGCGGCACACCGGATACCGGAGGCTCGTGGCTCGACCCCAATGGCAACGCCAGCAACGGGGTCTTCGACCCGGATGTGGATCCTCAAGGTGCATACGTGTATACGGTGTTCGGGCTTACCGCATGCCCCAACATCAGCGCGAGCGCCACGGTGAACATCTTCATTGTTACACCTCCTAATGCTGGACCGGATGCCGTGACGTGCGATCTGCAATACACCCTCGCAGCAACTGGCAATTGGAACAGCGGCTTCTGGACGGGCCCCAACACAGTGACGATCACTGACCCTAACTCCGCCAGTACCGGAGTGACTTCCACTGTGGGCGGCAGCGCACTTTTCGTTTTCACCATCGTTTCGCCGGACAATTGCGCAGCGTCGGATAGCGTGCTCATCACCTTCACGGAGGCGATCGTACCGGTTGCCGCCACGACTGATGCCGTATGCAACGCCGCATGCGATGGCACGGCAGCGATCAGCGTGTCCGGCGGTAACGTGGGCAACGCGGGGTACAGCTACCAATGGAGCAATGGTGTTGCGGGGCTTACTGATGCCATCGCCATGGACTTATGCGCAGGCAGCTATTCGGTGCTGGTACTGGATACCAACCTTTGCAGTACGCCGGTCGCCTTCGTCATCAACGAACCACCACCGCTGTTGATCGACACAGTGTTTGCGGTGAACGAGACCTGTCCCGGCAGTTGCGATGGAACGCTGTCGGTGATCGATCCGCAGGGTGCGCAGTACAGTTTCGATGGCGGCATCACGTTCCAGTCATCGGCCACGATGATCGACCTGTGCGCGGGCACCTACCCGATCGTGATGCTCGATGCCAACGGTTGTATCGCGAAGATCGATGCCGTAGTGCTGAGCCCACCGCCCGTGATCGCCGACTTCTACGCCGCACCCGATAGTGTATTGGTCAGCGATCCCACCGTTCAATTCGTGAACACCAGCAGCAACGCAACGGAATTCGTGTGGGACTTCAGCGGCTTGGGCAGCAGCGCGGACATCGACCCGACGTTCACCTTCCCCGATGTGCTGGGTGATACCTACACGGTGTGCTTGATCGCCAGCAACGCGAACGGCTGCACCGATACCATCTGCGCACCGGTTGTCGTGCTCGACCTGTTGACGGTGCACGTGCCCAACACCTTCACGCCCAACGGCGACGGCACGAACGACGGCTTCATGCCCATCTTCAACGAACCGGCGCTGGTGCAGGAATTCGAGTTCCTCATTTTCGATCGCTGGGGCGAGCAACTTTGGAAGAGCACTACCGTGCACGAACCGTGGAACGCATCATACCTCGGCACATTGGTGGAAACCGAAGTGTATGTGTGGAAGCTCCACTACCGCGATGCACGCACCCGCAAAGAGGACTCGGTGATAGGGCATGTGACGGTGCTGAAGTAGTTTCGTTCTGTCATGCTCTACCGATCGATCGCCTTTGTCCTTCAACTATGGATCTGCTCAAGCTGCTTTGCTCAGCGTGACGACTTCAGGTCTGAGGTGTACGGAAGCGGCTGCGGTTATGCAGGTACTGACCCTGCACCTCGTGTCCAGGTCGAAGAGCTGATACAACGGAACGACACTGCCACCATTTACACTTGGCTGAATAGCAAGGAAACAGGTCTACAGGCCTATGGAGCAGAGGCTGTGGTCCGACTAAAACGAAAAGGCATGGTCATCTCATCCACAAAACTGCTTAAGGTCGAAGCCCTCTTGATTTCCAAGGCGCAAGTGCAGGTATGTAGAGGCTGTATACATATGTTCATGGAATTGAGAGAGGCGTTGAAGGAGTTCAACGACCAACAGTAGTCAACGCGGAACCTCACTGGAACCTTTGTCAGTGGGAATGCAAAAAGCCCCGACAAGTCGGGGCTTTCGCGTAGGACCTCGGACGGTCCTGCAATGATCAGTTCGTATTACACATCCAGCTTCGCGTACACGGCGTTCTTCTCGATGAACTCGCGGCGTGGTGGTACATCATCGCCCATGAGCATGCTGAAGATGCGATCGGCCTCGGCACCGTTCTCGATGGTGATCTGGCGGAGGGTGCGGCGGCTGGGGTCCATGGTGGTTTCCCAGAGCTGCTCAGGGTTCATTTCACCGAGACCCTTGTAGCGCTGCACGTGCACACCCGTCTCCTTGCCACCGGCCTTCATACGCTCGATCACGGTATCGCGCTCGAGCTCGGTCCAGCAGTACACACCCTCCTTGCCCTTCTTCACCATGTAGAGCGGCGGTGTAGCGATGTACACGTGACCACCTTCCAACAGCTCCTTCATGTAGCGGAAGTAGAAGGTCATGATCAACGTTTGGATGTGGCTGCCATCGACATCGGCATCGCACATGATGATCACCTTGTGGTAGCGCAGCTTGCTGATGTCGAGCGCCTTGCTGTCCTCCTCCGTCCCGATGTTCACGCCGAGGGCGGTGTACATGTTCCGGATCTCTTCGTTCTCGTAGATCTTGTGCACCATGGCCTTCTCCACGTTGAGGATCTTGCCTCGTAGCGGAAGGATGGCTTGGAACTCACGGTTACGTCCTTGCTTGGCGGTGCCACCTGCTGAGTCGCCCTCCACCAGGAACAGCTCGCTCAACGCGGGATCCTTCTCTTGGCAATCCGCCAGTTTGCCGGGCAAGCCCATGCCGTTCAGCGAGCCTTTGCGCTGCACCATCTCGCGCGCCTTCTTGGCGGCGTGACGGGCGGTAGCGGCCAGGATCACTTTGTCCACGATGGTGCGGGCATCGCGCGGGTGCTCTTCGAGGTAATTCTCGAGCATCTCGGCTACGGCCATGTTCACCGCGCCGGCCACCTCGTTGTTACCGAGTTTCGTTTTGGTCTGTCCTTCGAACTGCGGCTCCTGCACCTTCACGCTGATCACGCAGGTGAGTCCTTCACGGAAGTCATCGCCAGCGATCTCGAACTTCAGTTTGCTCGTGGCACCGCTGCTATCGGCGTACTTCTTCAGCGTGCGCGTCAATCCGCTGCGGAAACCCGCCAAGTGCGTACCGCCCTCGTGCGTGTTGATGTTGTTGACGTAGCTGTGGAGGTTCTCCCCGTAGCTGTCGTTATAGATCATGGCGATCTCCACGGGGATGCCTTGCTTCTCCCCTTCCATGTAGATCACCTCCTCGATCAGCGGGTTGCGGGTGCCGTCCAGGAAGCGGACGAATTCCACCAAGCCTTTGTTGCTGTAGAATGTCTCGTTCACGAACGTGCCGTCATCGTTGGTGCGGCGTTCGTCGGTAAGTGTCAGCTTGATGCCCTTGTTCAGGAATGAGAGTTCACGCAAGCGGGCGCTGAGCGTATCGAAGTTGTACTCCGATACTTGGAAGATCGTCAGGTCGGGGCTGAACGTCACGGTGGTTCCGCGCACATCCGTGGTGCCGGTTTCTTTCACAGGGTACTGGGGCTTGCCCTCTTTGTACTCCTGCATGTAGCTCTTCCCTTGGCGGAACACTTCCACCTTCAGGTCGCTGCTCAATGCGTTCACGCAGCTCACCCCCACACCGTGCAGGCCGCCGGATACTTTGTAGCTGTCCTTATCGAATTTGCCACCGGCGTGCAACACGGTCATCACCACCTCCAGCGCACTGCGCTTCTCCTTGGTGTGCATGTCCACGGGAATACCACGGCCATTGTCCTGCACCTTGATGCTGTTGTTGGGCAGGATGGTGACGTGGATCGTATCGCAATGCCCCGCCAACGCTTCATCGATGGAGTTGTCCACCACCTCGTACACCAAATGGTGCAGGCCCTTCATACCGATGTCGCCGATGTACATCGCAGGGCGCTTGCGCACCGCTTCGAGGCCTTCCAGTACCTGTATGCTATCGGCCGAATAGGCTGCGGCCGCCGTCTTCTTGGTTTCGCTCATTTCTGCTGTCTCAGCCATTTTTCCTGTGCGTGAAATCCCCGTTTCCGGGAAGGTGCGCGAATGTACTTCCGGGGGCCTTGGCGGGCGCGCCACACGGCCAACAATGGCGCGGGTTGTTGGCTCTTTTTACCAACATGGTCGCCATTCCTGTTGATAAAGAAAATTGGACCGCTGAAGCCCTTCCTGAGGGGTGCCAAAAAAACCGGATAACGCAACAACGCGCCTGTGCAAGCACGGGCGCGTTGTTGCGTAGCGATCCGCCGGGTGGCCCTATCGCACCACCACGAACTTCTGGCCGCGCTGCTCTACATCGGCGACCTTCAGCACATACAAGCCCGGTGTCAACGCGCGCACGGCGATCTCCTGCTGGCCGGAAACGATCGTGCCGCTCAACACCGCTCTGCCCGACCGGTCGAGCACCGCATAGGGAGTTCCCATTCCCGCACCGATCACCACCACTTGGTCGCTCACCACGTTGGTGAGGAGTTGCACCTGCGCCGGGAGTTCCACCGGCTCAACGGTCATGGGCATGGAGCAGAAGAGGGTATCCGGGTTCAACTCCACATAGCCGATCGGGTTCAGCACCTGTCCCACCAGACCGGGGTGGTCCGCGGGATACCGGTTCACATGGAAGACCTGATTACCGGTGCCGGGCGGCATGGTGTATTGCGCAACCGGGTTCCCGTTCACAACAGGGCTTTCGTATTGCCATACCATGTTCCCGAGGGGATCCACCTCGAAGAGCCAGCCTTGGCGACCGGAACAGACGAGCACGTTGCCATTGGGCTGCATCTGCGCGTTGCCCAGACCACCGGAGAAAAAGTCCGTCGGCACCGGGGCCTCGTAACGCCACGAATGGCTTGGCGGGCCGAATGGCGTGCCTTGCTGATAGGTGTAGTCCCCGTTCGCATCCACTGGGGTGTTCACGATGTCGACGGCGCTGCTGGCGTTGCCAAGGCGGTTGTTGAACACGATGATGCGGCCGAAATCGGGATCACCGGGCAGCGCATCGGCCTTCGCCCAAGCCGTGCCATGGTTGAAGAAGAGTCTTTTGTCGGCGATCGTTCCCTGGCGATAGGCTTGCGGATTACCCCAGCGATAGAGCAGATCACCGCCGCGCCCACTATTGCCGCCAGCATGAGAAGCGGCTTCGGCAGTGGTGGTGCTGTGGTCGATCACCCATAGCTCATTGAAGTGCGGCACGCTGATCACGATCTGGTCCAGCACCGGATTGTACTCCACGTAATTAACGTGCATCCAGTCGGGGTTCAGTGCTTCATCGTAGTTGATGTCGATGAGCTGCGCATTGTCCTCCACAACGCCGTAATTGTTGGCCAAGGGGTTGAAGTCCTGGACCAGGTGATCCCATGCGTGCCATTCCCACACGATGTTGCCGGTGGTGGCACCGGTCGGTTCCACCTCGATCAAGTGATCGGGCCATACAGCTTGGAATCCGAAGCCTGCCGTATCGCGCCCAGCCTGCCATGCTTCCAATATGGTCTTCGACTCCCACGCAACAATGAGCGTATTGCCGTTGGGCAACAGGCACGCATCATGGTGCATGCGCACTGAGGCGTTGTTGTACTCATACAGCCAGGTAATGTTGTTGTTCCAATCCTTGCGCTGCACGTACTGCCCGGCGCCACCAGCGAAAATGAGCGACTGCACATTGGGTGCAATGGCGCAACGCTGTATGCCGCCATCGTTCATCAACCGCATTGAATTGCTGGCGTTGAGCAGGCTGTCGGGCCACGCATGCACCACCTGCCCACAATTGTTCAGCAAGTATGCCGATGACTGTTGGGTAGGGTAGTACAACGTGTAGCCCTCATACGATGTGTTCTGGTCGTATTGCAACAGCCCAACGGTATTCTGGGCGCGCAGCACACCCGCGCACAGGATGAAGGAAGTGGTTGCGGAAAGGATAGGCCTAGCAAGGACTTTCATGATGTGTTCACGCTTTGATCCGCGAAAAGTAACGGGCGCGAGGCAATGGCGCGCTTCACATACCGCACTCCCTCGTTCATTTGCCGCCGTGCGCAAGAAGAACGGACCTGCACCGCCATCCGCGAACGAGCCGCTGAGCGAAAACAACGCGATCAACGAAGCCCGTTGGTTCTGGCCGTTGATGGTGCTCGCCTGCGTGGCGATCGGCTTCGTGTACAGCAACACCCCCCACTTCGCGTTCACCGATTGGGACGACACCGAGTACATCAGTGAGAACGAACAGCTTGGTGCGCTGAGTGCTGACCAGGTCAGCGTCGAATTGAAGCGTTACGTGATGGGCAACTACCATCCGGTGACCATGCTGAGCTATGCGGCCGAGATCGCAGTGGGCGGCAAGGATCCACGGCTCATGCATATCACCAATGTGCTGCTCCATCTCCTCAATACCTTGCTTGTTGGGCTCTTCATCCGGCGTTTGACCGGTCGCGCGCTGCTGGCCGGGCTAACGGCTTTGCTGTGGTCCGTACATCCGTTGCGGGTGGAGAGCGTGGCTTGGCTCAGCGCGCAAGGACCTGCTGATGTTGCTCTTCGGCTTGTGCATGTTCATCAGCTACCTGCGATGGCTCGATGGCAAACGTTGGCCGTGGCTGGTGGCCGCGCACGTTGCATTCCTGTTGGCGTGTGCCAGCAAGGCCATGGCCGTGGCCTTCGTGCCGTGCCTGTTGCTCATCGACCAGTTGAAAGAACGCCCGTTGAACACCTGGCGACCATGGCTTGAGAAAAGCGGCTTCGCAGTGGTGGCCATGGTCTTCGGCATCCTTGCCATTGATGCGCAGCAAAGCGTCAAGACCATCGGCAACGTGGAACTGGACGGGCTACAGCGGGTATGGGTCGGCGGCGCCAACCTGATCGTCTACATCGCTCAGCAGCTGGTGCCCGCCGGGCTCAACGCGCGTTACCCCTATCCATTGAAAGCTGGCCATTTGCCCGAATGGTATCCATGGGCCGCGGTGCTCGCGATGGGTCTTCTGTTCCTGCTGGTGCGCGCGCTGCGCAAGCCGAACCTGCTGGTGTTCGCGCTGGGCTTCATGATCCTTAACCTGTTGCTGGTGCTGCAATGGCTGCCCGTTGGTCAAGCCATCCGCGCCGACCGGTACACCTACGCCGCTGGCATTGGGTGGAGTTTGGCCCTGGCCATCGGCCTTGAGTATTTGGTGCGCTGGGCGCCGCGTTACAAGACCGCTGTATGGGCAACCGCATTGGTGGTTTTGTCGGCAGCGTGCGCTTGGATAGCGCACGAGCGCACGGAAGTGTGGCGCACAGCGGTGAGCGTGCGCTCGGATATGATCGCCTATGATCCCCGATACTTCGTCTACTACATGGACCGTGCGGTTTCGTTCGAGAACGCTGGCGACCACGACGCCGCTCTCAAGGATTTCGACAAGGCCGTGAAATTGCGGCCGGCCAACGACTACAAGCCCTACTTCGAACGCGGCATGTTCCGCCTGCGACGGGGTGCGTACCGCGAAGCAATGCCCGATCTGATCACCACCTTCCAGCAGGTGCCGGGCCACCCCGGGTTGGTGCCCAGCATGATCTACATACAATGGAAGCTGGGCCTGTGCCACGAGGTGGAACCGAATGCCACCCAAGCCCTGCGGCTCGATCCGCGCTCACCCGATCTGCTGAACCTGCGCGGGATCTGCCGCTTGCAAAACGGGCAGCCGGACAGTGCGTGGGCCGATGCCAAACGATCCATTGCCGTTGCGCCAAGAAAGCCGGAAACACTGGTACTTGCGGCCGCAGCGCTATCCGCGTTGCACCATGAGGAAAGCGCCTGTGTTGCTTTGCGCATCGCTGGCGACAAACCGATCCCGGATACCACCTTGGATAGTCTGCGCACGGTGCTCTCGGATCGGTGCCCCTCCATCACGAAATCTCGGGAGCAGAGGCAACCCTGAGCCGTTTGGTGCGAACCACGTCCGTCGGGATTTTTTTTTGAACCGTCGGCCCTTAATACGGGTTGACCGTCTACTTTGGCGTCCCCCAAAACGAAAACTATTCCCTAACCCAAACCCAACACCTCATGAGACAACTCTTCAAAAAGGTAAGCGCATTCGCGTTTGCCGTTGGTGCACTACTGGCCGCGCTGCCATTGAGCGCGCAGGTAGCCACCAATTACAACTTCTCCCAGACCACTGGGACGTACACGCCCATTACGGGTGGTACTATCGTCGCAACTCAGACCAGTACCAGCGGCGCGACTTCGATGGATGATGTGAACTACACGTTGCCCGGAGGCACCATTCCGTTCAATTTCACCTACGATGGTGTGGTTTACACCGGGTTGAACATCAACTCCAACGGCTATGTGACCTTTGGTGCAACGCTCCCAGCCGCCGGATTCCCTTACGGCGCTATCTCCAACACCGCGGCATACAGCGGTGCGGTCGCAGCGTTCTCTCGGGACCTGCAAGCTGGATTCGTTGCCACCGCAACACGGACATTGGCTTCTCCTACGCTTACCCTCGTTTCTACAACGGCGGGCATGTCAGTAGGTCAAGCGATTTTCGGAACCGGCATTCCAGCTGGAGCGACAATCCTTTCAATCGGAGCGGGCACAGTTACCATGTCGGCCAACGCGACTTCTTCGGGAGCTGCTGGCACCATCACCGCCACGTCGGGCCAGATACGTTACGAGACCTTGGGCTCACCAGGAACCCAAACCTTCGTTGTTCAATGGAGCGGGTTCAAACCCTTCGGTACCACTTTGACTACCGCACACGGCGTGATCCTGAACTACCAGATCCGCCTCAATGAAGTGGACAATAGCATCGAGATCCATTACGGGACCACATCCAATGGCGTGGCGACTACGATCTTGCACCGCAGGTTGGTTTGCGCGGACCCAATGCCACTTTCCCGACCAACGTGAACAACCGGTTGGTCACCGCAGGCGCAAACTGGGCCACCAGTATTCCTGGAATCGGTAACACCAGTACCGCCCGTTTCACCAGCAGCGCCCCGGCAACTGCACCGGTCAGTGGTTTACAATACCGCTGGTTCGACCCCCCCTGCGCCTCGCCTTCGGCCAACGTAACGTTGAGCGCGCCGAACTGCGCGACCAGCCAGTACACGGCCACAGTGAACGTGACCGCCCTAGGTGATGCACCGAACGTGAACATCATCAGCAGCATCCACGGCACCATCGCTACCGGTGTAGGCACTGGTTCCTACCCCAGCAACCCGAACGCCCTCGGCACACCAGAGAGCTTCACGGTGGTGCATACCGTCAATCCGATCTGCAACACGAGCTTGGGTCCTGTGAACGTGCTCGATGGCGACAACACCTGTTTTGGTGCCACGGAATACACTGTTAGCAACACCTTGCCTACTCGCGATGTGCTCTTCTGCATGTCCGACCCCGGTAGCTCCCTCGGTGTGGACGTTTTCGTGCAAAGCGTGGAATTGGTGATCGCCCATTCGTGGAACGATGACATGGACATCCAACTCATCAACCCGAACGGCACCATTGTGAACTTGGTGAACGACCGGTTCGGCAGCGGCGATAACCTTGGTGTGATCGCTGGTTGCGCTACCAAATTCGTGTTACAGGACGGTGGACTTGCGCTGACGAACACCAATACCAATGCGGTTGTTGGTACCTGGAACCCGGAGCAGCCATTGACCACCTTGCACGATTTGAGCAATCCCAATGGTGCGTGGACATTGCGGGTAACGGACGACACCGGCGGTGACGACGGCAGCGTGCGTTGGGTGAAGGTGAACCTTACGGCATGCCCTGATCCTGTTATTGCTACCACCACCGCACCTGTGCCGAACTGCGCCACCAGCCAGTTCACGTTCGATGTGAACGTTACGGACGCTGGTGTTTCTACGGTGGACATCAGCACCGATGTACACGGTCTGATCCACTCCGGCGTTGGCGTTGGCCTCTATGCAGTGCCGGGAACGGCATTCGGCACCCCAGTAACCGTTACGGTTACCAGCACGAGCATCCCCTCTTGCACCACCACGCTGTCCCCTGTTGTTGGCAACGATGCCGACAACGTGTGCCACGCGGCTGTTGTGTACCCTCTGCTCGATGCAGGCGTCACCAACATACCATTCTGTGTAAGTGATCCTGGCACAGCCCTCGGTACCGATGCATTCGTGCAGAGCGTTGACCTGATCATCAGCCACACATGGAATGATGATATGGACATCCAGCTGATCAACCCGAACGGCACCATCGTCAACTTGGTGAACGATCGTTTCGGTAGCGGTGACAACCTCGGCGATCCGACCTTGTGCCCTGGTGGCTTGTTCACCTTGGTAGCCGGCGGCGCAGCGCTGAACAACACCGCCACGAGCAACGTGGTCGGCAACTTCGCTCCTGAGCAGCCCTTGAGCACCTTGCACGATGCCAGCAACCCCAACGGCGCTTGGATCCTGCGTGTAACGGACGATACGGGCAGCGACTTGGGCCAAATGCGTTTTGTGCGCGTTAACCTGGTGCCTTGCGAAAGCCCCTGTGGCCGGTGGACAGACCATCGTGCCTGATTGCGCGAACAACGAGTACAGCATCGATGTGAACGTGACCAGCCTTGGTAGCAGCGCATCGCATCGACCTTACCAACGACTTCGACGCGAGCGTTGTAACGGCGAACGCGATCGGTGTATTCACGGTAGGTCCGTTCCCGAGCGGCACCACGGTTACTGTTACCATGGAGGCCACCAACGCACTTTGCGATGTGGTGCTTGGTGCACAGACCTACACCTGCCCACCAGCGAACGACTTGTGTGCGAACGCGATCGCTGTTGCGTGCAACAGCGTAACGGCCGGTACCACCTTGAACTCCACCATCGACGCGGTCGGCACGTGCACCACGGCCCTGAATACGGCCGGAGGTGTATGGTACACCTTCGTGGGCACCGGTGGCAACACCAAGGTGAGCCTCTGCGGCAGCGCCTACGACACCAAATTGGGTGTGTTCACCACACCTGATTGTGTGACGTTCACCTGCATCGAAGGCAACGACGATGACACGGATGGGAACGGCTTCAACGTTTGCACCAACGATCTGCACAGCTCTTTGGAGTTCCTGAGCACCTTGGGTCAGACCTACCATGTGTTGGTGACCGGCTTCAGCACGAACACCGGCAACTTCATCTTGGAGATCACCTGCGGTGGTTTGAACACGCCGCTTGCAACGACAACGGTGTTGTGGTGGACATCCACACGGACAACTTCGGCAGCGAAACCAGCTGGGAGATCGTTCCGGTGGGTAACACGATCCCCGTGTGCAGCGGTAGCGGTTACGCCGACAACACGGCGATCAGCATCGATTGCTGCTTGATCGACGGTTGCTACGCTGGCGTTCTTCGACAGCTTCGGCGATGGCATGTGCTGCGTGAACGGTACTGGTGGCTACAAGCTGAGCACCGATGCCGGCAAGCGCATCATCGACAACACGAACGACGGTGAGTTCCTGAGCGTGAGCTCGGTGGCCAACGGCTTCTGCGTGCCGATCGGTGCTACCCAGTTGACGGTTGCTACCTGCGACAAGGTGGACTTCCTGATCAACGATGTTGTGGTATCGGGTATTGACCCGGATGTTAGCCTCGAGTACGGTGTAACGGACGCTACCAGCGGTTACCAGTTCTGGTTGTTCGATCCAGATGGCGGCTACAGCCGTCGCCTGTTCCGCAGCCATGCAAGCGGTACCTGCGTTGGAACGCCTGCTGGCCCAACCCGCGCAGCGCACATGAAGTTCAGCTGCCTCAACAGCGTTCTCCCGAACGTGCCGTTGGATAAAATGCTCAACATGCGTGTACGTCCCCGCGTGGCCGGTGTCTACGGCGAATTCGGTCCGGCCTGCCGCGTAATGGTGCTGAGCGCACCGTTGGCTTGCCCCACCACGCAGTTGGATAACAATGCGCTGCATGCAGGTACTACCCTTAGCTGCAACGTGACCGGTAAAACGGTTGGTGCGTCCGGCTATCCCGGTAAACTCTACCCGAACATCGTTGCCGGTGCCAACAAGTACCAGTACGAGTTCGTGTACGCACCTGAGTTGTACACACGCACGATCGCAACGGCAACGGGCAGCTACGCGCTTACCCTCAACAACTGGGTGTCCAATCCATTGCTGTGCGGTACCGTTACGTACGAGGTACGTGTTCGTGTGAGCTTCGACGGTGGTGCTAACTGGTGCCCATGGGGTCCTGTGCACAGTGGAGATCACCAACAACCCGCCGAACAACTGCACCGCACCCTTCCAAGGTGGTGGTGGCAACCTCAACAGCATTGCTGCTGGCAACGAGGGCATGAGCATGTGGCCGAACCCAACGCGCAACGGTAACGTGACGCTTGAGTTGAACGGCTTGGACAGCGAGGCCATGGTGGCCACGATGGACATGTTCGATCTCTTCGGCAAGAAGGTGATGAGCAACACCCTGACCACCGATGGTGCGCAGGAGTTGAACACCGTCTTCAACACCAACGATCTCGCCGCCGGTATGTACACGGTGAACGTGATCAGCGGTAGCCGCACCTTCACCAGCCGTTTGGTGATCGAGTAAGCAACTGCGCCTCCCCAAGAGGCACTGAGGAGAGCCCTCCGACGCAAGTCGGGGGGCTTTCTGTTTCAGTGGCTTGGTCGACAACACCTTACTCTCAGGACACTACGACTTGCTCCGGGGAATCAACCGAAGGTTCTGCGGAAACAACACGTTGACCCGGGCAAACAACAAATGGTTCCCAAGGAACAACGCGTGGTTTCCGGAAAATAACAAATGGTTCTCACGAAATAACAAATGGTTTCCGGGGGGCAACAAGTGGTTCTCAGGAAACAACACGTGGTTTCCGGAAAACAACAACTGATCCTCAGGAAACAACACGTGGTTTCCGGGAAACAACAAATGGTTCTCACGAAACAACAAATGGTTTCCGGGGGGGCAACAAGTGGTTTCAGGAAACAACACGTGGTTTCCGGGAAACAACAAATGGTCTCCGGGGAACAACAAATGGTTTCCTAAAAACAACGTGTTGTTTTCCGGAAACAACAAATGGTTTTTGAAAGCAACAAATGGATTTCTGGGAACAACGTCTTGTTCCGTGGCCGCTACATCCGGGGGGTTGGCCACTATGGCACGACGTATCGCCTTGAT
>JADJCX010000015.1 GCA_016703005.1 Flavobacteriales bacterium | reverse complement strand
GCCCACGCCATCGGTGGTGTTGCCGATCGTCGCTACAAGGTCGGGGTACAGTTCCCATGGGTCGTTGGCCGTTGCGCGGTACACGAGTATGGCATCGGCTTCGGTGGCACCGTACAGCGGAAAGTCGAGGTCATCCACGCCGTTGCCGTCGTAGTACAACCGGGCCCAGAGGTCCGTGCCGGCCGGCCAAATGCCATCAACGGTCCAGTAGTGCGTGGTGCTCAGTTCATCCACGCCCCAACCCAAGTTGTCGGCATCGGGTCCGCTCCAAATGTGCTCCACGCGGAACAGCGCCGAGTCAGTCAGCGCTTCGTCGTACAACCTGAACTCGGTGCGCGGCATCACGCTGGAGAACGCACCATCCGCGGGGATCGTGAACTCATAGTCCATGCGCGCTTGGTTCAACCGGTTGTGCCCGTTGATGATCGCCATCACCGGTTCGAAGTCCGCCACGACCGCCACGTTGCTGAACTCACCACCTGCCGTCACTTGGAATTCCTGACGCTGCCAGTTGGCACCCACGAGCGTGAGGTCCAGCGGCACTTGCTGGTGCCACGCCGTGGTGCCGCGCAATTTCTGGCGCAGCAACAGGTCCACATTCCATTGGCCGCCGTTCGCGGTGGCCTCCATATCGTCCACGACGAATGCAGCGAAGCCCGGCGCGAACACCCATGCATCGAAGAAGGCGTTGAGGTCCACCCCCGTCCCGGCGGTGAGCGTGTCGCGGAATTGTTGCGGCGTCATATCGCTGTACGCGAGTTGCTGTTGCACGTACTGCATGCCCACGGCGAAGAGCGAATCGCCGAGATAGCCGCGCAGGTTGTGCAGCACCGCCGCACCCTTGTAATAGGTGTGGCGGCCGTAGATGTGCTCATCGGGCATGGGGCTCAAGGCTTGGAAGCCATCGTCCTGTATGTGCGCCTGCTCCAACACGAAGAGCTGGTTGTCCTTCACCACATCGACGAAGGCTTCGTTGCCGTTCAACCATTCCTCGAAGAGGTGGCTCGCGTATTCAGCGGGGCCTTCCTTCAACCACATGTCGTTGTGCACGTGCGGCGCCACCACATCGCCGAACCAGTGGTGTCCGAGCTCATGGCTGTACAATCCGCGGTTGTCGAAGTCGCTCTGCCCCGTCATGAACTGCGGGTATGCGATGTTGGTGGGGATCTCCAACGCGCCATCGGTGGTGAGCGCATAGCCAACACGGTCGAACGCATGCGGACCGTACCAGTGCTCGCACGCATCAATGGCGCCGCCGAGGTCGGTGAGCTTGGTGATCATCGGCGTCAGCTGCGCGGCCTTCGCGCTCAGGCGCACCGGCACTGGGCCGAACGCACCAGCGTGCGTGTAGTCATGGTCCTGGTAAGCGGCCACAGCGATCGCGCTCAGGTGAGTGGGAATCTCCTGCGTAAAGTCGAACGTGCGTACTACGGTGTCGCCACCGAGGAACGTCTCGTTCACCATGTTGCCCATGCAATGCGCCGTGCGGCCACCTGCGCTCTTCACCGTGTAGGTGTACGAAGCGCGTTCCACGAAGCTGTCGAAGCACGGGTACCACACCTTGCCGAAGTTGGGTGGTATGGTGCTGAGGCCGATGCCCAGGTTGTAGATGTAATCGCTCGCGAAGTAGAAGCCGCCCCACTGCGGATCGCGGTGCGGATCGCCGTTGTAGTGTACCGTCAACTGGTAGTTGGTGCCCACTGTTTGTGGTTGCGGCAGGTCGATGCGGAGGAAGTCGCCATCGTGTGTGAAGGGGAGTGCGCCGTTGGTATCGGTAACGGAATCCACCGTGAGCTGGAAGAGGTCGAAACGGATGAAGGTCTGCCCGGCCATCAGCGGCGTGTAGGTGATGGTGGTGTTGGCCGTGATGAGCTGTCCCGCGTAATCGGTCACGTCGATGTTGATGTCGTAGTGCAGGATGTTGAAGGTGTCGCTGCGTGCGATCGTCTCATCGATCGGCTCTTCTCCATGGCTGTGGGCACAGGGCGCCCAGCGAGGTTGCGGAAGTGGGAGCAGCCGTACTGGTAGGGCTGGGCGGCGGCGGCAGTGGCCAGGCCACAGAGCAGCAGGGTAATAACGGGGCGGAACGTCAGCATGGTGCAAGGGGTCTCGTGGCGCCAAACTACGGGACCGGTCGGGCAGTAAGGTGCTGGCCAAGGGTGGACCGTTGAGGGGGAGAGAGCAACCACCCCCCCGTACCCCGCGTCCTTTCTACGCTAGGGGTATTGATTATCCAGACCATCCCAGTAATTTCATCAGCAGAAACTTCCCCCGTCATGATCACCGCCCGCCACCTTTCCATTGCCATTGTATGTTTCCTGTTGGCCTTAAAGACCAACGCACAGAACATCGGCATCAACACCACGGGTGCAGTGCCGGCTGCTTCGGCCGTCCTCGATCTCGTCGCCGCCGATAAGGGTCTGCTCGTGCCGCGTGTGCTTCTCACAGCCACCAACTCCGCGTTGCCGGTTGCTGCGCCTGCGGCGTCATTGCTCGTGTACAACACGGCCACGGCCGGTGTTGCACCGAACAATGTGACACCTGGCTATTACTACTGGGACGGCGTGGCATGGGTGCGCGTAGGAACAGGCAACCCCGGCTGGACGATCCTTGGCAATGCGGGTACTGTTGTGGGGACCAACTTCCTCGGCACCACTGATAACGTTGACTTGCAGATCCGCACGAACAACATTGAGCGCATCCGCGTGCGCAACAACGGCTACGTGGGCATCAACGTGGCTGTGCCCACCTTGGCGCAGCTGGAGGTGGCCAGCGGCACCTTCGATGCGATAAACGGCCACAGCAACAGCGTGGGTGGGTTTCTTGGTCGTGAAACGAACATCCCCATCCCGAATCAACCCGCGTTGTTGGGTGCTGGTGTTTATGCGAGCAACCCTGCCGCTGGTTATGCCAGCAGTTTTGCGCAAAGCAGCGGCGCTGCGACCGTGGCCGCAGCGATCGCTTTCAGCAGCGTGTGGATCGCCAATTACAATCTCGTCGACAATGCCAGCGCGGCGTTCAATCCACCCGGCAGCTATAGCCAATTGAACGTTACGAACGCAGCACTTGGCGGCCTTCAAGCTGGGCACAGGGCTTGGGGAGAGCGGGGCACCGTGGCCGGTAATGTGGGCTGGACACTGGGCGGACTGTATACCGCGAATACCCAGAACCAGGATGCCATAGGCGTATGGGGAACGGCCATTTCGAACTCAGTGTTCGAGCGCACCGGGGGCTATTTCGAATCGGACCAATACACCGCACCATTCAATTATCAGTACGCATGGGTAGGTGGTGTTGTGGGCGGGGTCAACCGGAAGATCGCTGGCACCGGCATGGTGGCGGAGATCGTGCCCACGGAGAACCACGGCCGGGTGACGCTGATCTGTCCTGAATCACCCGAGTACTGGTATCAAGATTACGGCACCGTGCAGTTGGTCAACGGGATGGCGCATGTGGAGTTCGATGCGATCCTTGCGGATATCATCGTTGTAGACGCCGCGCATCCCGTGCGTGTTTTCTGCACGCCTGTGGACATGCCGCACTTCAATGGGGTCACCATCACGAACCGCACAGCGACCGGGTTCGACCTTGTCGAGCTCAATGGCGGAACGCATTCCGGGACCGTCGATTATCAGTTGATCGCGAAGCCCAAAACCAATTTCGGGGAGGGTCGCTTCCCACAGGCGCCAGGACCTGCTCGGTTGAAGCACGATCTGGACCCCGCAAAAGCCAAGGCTGCCAACCGCCCCGATCCAGCAACGGTGTTCCACTGGCCGGCCGATTGGGAAGTGTATGGTTACGATGTGGAGAAGGTGACGCCGATCGGTGCCGTAGTAATGGCCGGGGAACACCGGGGCAAGGTGAAGGTTGCTGAAGGAGTATTCATGAACGGAGTACCCGCGCAGAAGCCCTAGGGCAATTGAAGCGGTGATCCGTGACACGAGCGCCCTGACTTGTCGGGGCGCTCGTGTTATGCGCGGATCGCTGATGAACCCTGACCCACCGCGCGTATCACGAGAATTCGTGATGGGCATGTGGGCAGTGCCCGGGCCACATTTGGTCGTCGGTCCCAACGACCGAATTGCCCGGTGTCATGGAAAAGTTCAGTCGTCTTTGCGCAACCGTCGTCTTCGTATCCGCTGCTTTGTTCGTCAATGCCCAGAACATCGGCATCAACGGCACGGGTGCTGCACCCGATGCCACCGCCATACTCGACCTCGTCAGTGCTGACAAGGGGTTGCTCGTTCCGCGCGTACTGCTAACCGCCACGAATTCAGCATTGCCTGTAACGGCACCTGCCACGTCACTGCTCGTGTATAACACGGCAACCGCCGGAGTTGCGCCGAACAATGTGACACCGGGCTACTACTACTGGAACGGTGCGTGGATACGGCTCGCTACCGGGAATAGCGGTTGGACCTTGCTCGGCAATGCGGGCACGGTGGCGGGCACCAACTTCATCGGCACAACGGATGCCAATGCTCTCGTGATCAAGACCGGTGGCAGTGCCGCTGCGAACGAACGTGCCAGGGTGATGCCCACGGGACAGGTCGTGGTGAACAACACTGCGCACTTCACGGGTGATGTGTTCTCGGCCTACGCCAACAACACCACCAACGGCACCACCACATCGATCAACAATGCGGCCGGCACCTTTGCGTTGAACGGCTATGCCTCCGGCAATGGCACCGGTGTGTACGGCGAAACCAACGGTGGGGCGTCCACCACCGGCATTGCGATCTGGGGCGACCTGTACGGCGCGAACACCACCAGCTTCGGTTCCAGCATTGGTGTGTTAGGTAGCAATTCCACCGTGCCGCTCGGTGCGGCTGCGAGCACTGCGATCGGCGTACAGGGCAATGCAACAGGTACAGTAACACCGGCCAACGGTTTTGCCCTTGGGGTACTGGGAACCAGTACCAGCACTACCGGGTTGGGTTATGGTGTTTATGGAGGAAGTTTCTCCAATGCCGCAGCCGGTGTGTTCGGTATCAATGCCCACCCTGCTTTGACCAGCGCTGGCCACGGTGTTCAAGGCCAATCCACCGGGGCGACGGGTGCAGCGGGAGTTCGAGGCGTCAACGTCGTCCCGTTGATCATGGCCGCCGGACAAGCCGCCTATGGCGTGCATGGCTCCACCGCTGCTGTGGCCGGCCCGGGTATAGCAGTTGGCGTTCGCGGCGACGCTGCGGGAGTCAATGGCTGGGTCTTCGGCTTGCTGGGTACTTCGGCATCCCCGATCGGCTATGGCATCAACGGTTTCAATTCCTCGCCGACCGGCACCGGGCTTCTGGTTGCGGGTAACAACGCGGCTGTCTCCACATTTCTTGCCAACGGTTCCGGTGCCGCGTTCAATGGAACGGGTGTTGGCGGGTTCGGAATTGGCAAAACGGCTGCTAGTGGCATCGGCTTGGTAGGCGTGGGCAACGATCTCACAGGTTCCGTTTTCACACCCGCCTCCGGTGCGGGTGTGGTGGGCACAGGTGCACAATACGGCGTGATGGGTTTCGCCACCACCACGGTCAGTACCAATGGCGCGAACAACGCGAACACGTCTGGTGCAGCGGCCTCATCCGGCGGCTACTTCGAAGTGCAGGCCGCGGGGGTCGCACAGACGTGGGCATACGTTGGCGTGCGCGACAACGGGGGTGTGCTTCGCAAGATCATCGGGCCGGGCACGGTGAATACGGTGGTGAAGGATACGCAAGGTGGACTTGTCGCGTTGTCCTGCCCTGAAACGCCGGAGAACCTCTTCCAGGACAATGGCTCAGGCCGGTTGGTGAATGGCAGGGCGCATGTGGTGCTGGATCCCGTACTTGTGAGGAACATCGTGGTAAGCGAGGAGCATCCGCTGAGGGTTTTCGTACAATTGGAAGGTGATTGCAAGGGTGTGTACGTGACCAACAAAACCCAGAACGGATTCGACGTGTTGGAACTGGATGGCGGCACCTCCACTGTGCCGTTCTCATGGACCATCACCGCGAACCGCGCGGACGAAATGAACCCCGACGGAACCATCGCGCGTTATTCAGCGGAACGTTTTCCTGCCGCCCCAGGTCCTCAGGTGAAGGTGCCCACAGCGACGCGCGAACTGGATAGTCGTGTGATCACACAGGCCCCCGTTACTGAAGCGGTGGCGCCACTGCCTAAGTTCGACAACCGTCCGGCCAAACCCCGGCACTGACCCACGCGCCATCCCTCAACCAACCCCCCAACAATGAAACGCTCCGCCCTGCTCCCCGCGTTCACTTTTGTTCTCGTTCTGTCCGGCTGCCGCAAGGATCCCGTTGCGCCCGATGCATCGGCTGCGCTGCCCGTGTTGATGCAAAAGGAAGTGCCGGCCGAAGTGCCGGTCGGTGAACCCATGTCGCAAGAAGAACTCGATCGTCGCGTGATCGGGCTGCTCGAAGAGCGCAACGACTTCCGCTGGGAATGGGTGGATCTGCGCACGTTGTGGAGCGCGGTGCAATACAACGATCATAGTCTCGCCATCGGCTACAAGCCATCCGGCTACGGTGACATCAGCAACAAGATGAACGAGATCGACCTCTCATCACCCGAGTGGCGCGCGGTGCATGATGCGCTCATCGAACTCATCCTGAAGAACCTCAACACCGGTGCGAAGGATCCTGTGACCCTACGCGATATCCTCGTTGAGGACGACGCTACGCTGCCCATCATAACGGTTCGCCTCACCGATAAGACGACCATTACTGCGCTTTACAATTTGCAGAACGTGCGCTACTTGGAGCCACTGGACTATTGGCCAGCGAACGACACCGAACGCAGCACCAGCGGATGCAGCCCGAGCACTACGGCCGTGAACGCTGCCGACCAGAGCACCATAACGCCGAACGCTCGCTTGCCATGGAACTTCAATAACCATTCGGTGCCCACCGCGTGGACCTTGTCGCAAGGCAACGGCGTCACCGTCGGTGTCATCGACGCGGGATTGAGCGCATCGCAATCACTGCTCGGCGGAGACTTCAACAATGGCGACAGCAATGTGGGCCGCACGGTCACCACGGGTTACACGTTCGGCACCTCGGCCTATTCGAGCTGCACACATGGCAATAGCATGAGCGCACTGGCCACGGGTCCGCGCAACAATGCGGGGGCACCTGTTGGTGTTGCCTACGAGAGCAGTTTGCATTTCATCCGTGGTTGCGAGGACGTGGTGCTTGACAAGAGCAGTGAACGCACGGGGGTGAAGAACGCGTTGGTGGCCATGGGCAACAACGCCGCAGTGCGGGTGGTGAGCATGAGCATCGGCACACCGTTCAGCAGCGGCGTGCTGGAGGATGGCGTGAACTACGCCTATGGCGCCGGCAAGATGCTGATGGCCGCCGCGGGCACCAGTTTCAGTTGGACGAGCTGGTGGGGCGTGGTCTATCCGGCAGCGCTCACCAAGTGTGTTGCGGTGACCGGTGTAAAGGAGAACGGCAGCAAATGCAGTAGCTGCCACGACGGAAGCCAGGTGGACCTGACGATCCTGATGGAGCGCAATGTGAGCAGTTCACGCAACTCGCTCGCACTGCCGGCAAGCGGTGTCAACAGCACCTACATCGGTGGAAGCTCCGCTGCGACATCCACCGCCGCTGGTATCGCGGCGTTGGTGTGGAGCGTGAACCCGGCGTTCACCCGGGCGCAGGTGCAGAATTGCTTGATCACTACGGCGCAGTTCTATCCCAGCCCGAGCGGAAGCAAGGGCTATGGCAACATCAATGCTGCTGCGGCGGTGAATTGCGCGCTGGCGCTATAACGCTCAACGCACTTCGCTTCCCGGCGGCATAGCCTCACCGGGCTGCATGAAACGCAGTTGGCCTTCGGCGTTCTCGGCCATCAGCACCATGCCTTGGCTCTCGATGCCCTTGAGCTTCCGAGGCTCCAGGTTGCAGAGCAACAGCACCTGCTGACCCGGCAATTGCTCCGGTGCGAAGTGCAACGCGATGCCGCTGACAACGGTGCGCGGTTGCGCCTCGCCGATATCGATGGTGAGCTTCAGCAGCTTATCGGCCTTCGCGACTTTCTCCGCAGCGGTGATCGTCCCGATGCGCAGATCCAGCGCGCTGAACTGCTCGAAGTTGATGTTCGGTTTCGCGGCACTTGGTGCGGGCGCTATCGGCTTGTCGGCAGGTGGGGTCTGTTCCACTGGTCGGTTTGCATGAAGGCGTTCCACTTCCGCCGCGATGTCGGCATCGTCGATCGGTTTGAACAAGTGCTCCGGCTTGCCCAGCACCGAGCCGGGCTTGATCAGATCGTGGCGCAGCGCATCATCCCATTTCAACTCGCCAAGACCGAGCATGGCGCGCAACTTCCGCGCGGTGAAGGGTAGGAAGGGTTCGAGTACGACACTGAGCGCCCCCGTGATCCGCAGGCTGTTGAACAGCACCGTGCGCACGCGCTCGGGATCGGTCTTCTCCAACTTCCACGGCTCGGTATCGGTGAGGTACTTGTTGCCGAGTCGGGCCACCTGCATGGCACTGGCCAGCGCATCGCGGAATCGGAAACGATCCACTTCATCCGAGACTTTCTCCGGTAGCGGGTTCAGTTCCGACCACAGCAGAACGTCTTGTTCATTGCCGCTGGACGGCTGCGGCACTGTGCCATCGTAGTACTTGTGGCAGAGCACGAATACGCGTTGAACGAAGTTGCCGAGGATACTGACCAGTTCGTTGTTGTTCTTGTCCTGGAAATCCTTCCACGTGAACTCACTGTCCTTGAACTCGGGAAAGATGCTCGCCAAGGCATAGCGCAACTCATCCTGTCGGCCGGGCCAACGCTCGATGTATTCGTGCAGCCACACCGCCCAGTTACGGCTGGTGCTCAATTTCTGCCCTTCGAGATTGAGGAACTCGTTGGCGGGAACCTTCTGCGGCAGTATAAATCCGCCGTGCATCTTCAGCAGGATGGGGAAGATGATGCAGTGGAATACGATGTTGTCCTTGCCGATGAAGTGCAACAGACGCGTCTCGTCGCTCTTCCACCACTTCTCCCATTCCACGCCCTTGTCTTTCGCCCATTGTTTGGTCGCCGTGATGTACCCGATGGGCGCATCAAGCCACACGTACAGCACCTTGCCGTCCGCGTTGGGTAGCGGCACCGGTACGCCCCAATCGAGATCGCGCGTCATGGCGCGCGGACGCAAACCATCCTTCAGCCAACTGTTGCATTGTCCCAGCACTTGTGGTTTCCACTCGCTGGCATCGTGTTGCTGTTCGCCGTTAAGCACTCCTGTATTGATCCAATCCTCCACCCACTTCTGCGAGCGCTCCATGGGCAGGTACCAATGCTTCGTGGGCTTCAGCACGGGCGCGCTACCGCTCAGTGTGCTACGTACGTCCTTCAGTTCTTTCGGGCTCAGCGCGGTGCCGCACTTTTCGCACTGATCGCCATAGGCCTCGGTGTTGCCGCACACCGGACACGTCCCCTTGATGTAGCGATCGGCGAGGAACTGTTTCGCCTCTTCGTCAAAGTACTGCTGCTCCTCCTGTTCCGTGAACGCGCCGTTCTTGTGCAGTTGCAGGAAGAAGTCCTGACTGGTCTGCTTGTGCAGCTCGGCGCTGGTGCGGTGGTAGATGTCGAAGTGGATACCGAAGTCCTGAAAGGCCTTGCCCATCATTGCGTGGTACTTGTCCACGATGGCGCGCGGTGTGGTGCCTTCTTTCAGCGCGCGTATGGTGATCGCGGCGCCGTGCTCGTCGCTGCCACACACGAAAAGCACCTCCTTGCCACGGGACCGCAGACAGCGCACGTAAATGTCCGATGGCAGGTAAGCACCTGCGATATGCCCGATGTGCAATGGACCGTTCGCGTAGGGCAACGCGGCGGTAACAGTGGTTCGTTTGATCTCCTTCACGGTGTCGAGAACTCGCTCGAACGGAGCGAAGAGCGCGCAAGATAGCCGTGCATCTTCGCACCCATGAACGCTCTGCAACGCCCGCCCGCATTGAAGCCCGGTGACACGATCGCCATCGTGCCGACCGCGCGGGCGATCACGATCGAGGAATTGCGGGACGGTATCGCATTGGCCGGGAGCTGGGGACTGCGGGTGAAGTTGGGCGATGGCATCGGTCGGAAACACTTCCAGCAGGCGGGCACGGCGAAAGAGAGGGCGGCCGATCTGCAGGCCGCTATCGACGACCCGCAGGTAAAGGCGATCTGGTGCGCGCGCGGTGGATATGGCACGGTGCATCTTATGGAGCACCTGCGGCTGTCTGCATTGAAACGCAGCCCGAAGTGGCTGGTGGGCTTCAGCGACATCACGGTACTGCACAATGCGCTGCACAACATGGGCCTGTGCTCACTGCATGCGCAAATGCCCTTCATGATCGCCGCGAAGAGCGAGGACTGCCGCGAGACGTTGCGGAAAGCGTTGTTCGGGGAAGGGTTTGAGATCGCGAGCGGCGGGGTGGGAGGGGCAAGTGCTGCCGAAGTTGTTGCGCACCGCACGGGCTCATGCGAAGGCGTACTTACCGGTGGCAATCTCTCCCTGCTGTACGCACTGCGCGGCACGCCTTACGATATCGACCCCGCAGGCAAGATCCTGTTCATCGAAGACCTTGATGAGCTGTTGTACCACCTGGACCGTATGGCCATGAACCTGCGCCTAGCAGGTTGGTTCAAGAATTTGGAAGGCTTGATCGTGGGTGGCATGAGCGACATGCACAACAAGGATGAGAACGACCCGTTCGGTGCCGATGCCAAAGAGATCATCCTGCGGGCAACAGAGGGCACTGACTATCCGGTGTGTTTCAACTTCCCCGCCGGGCACATTGCCGACAACCGTGCACTGGTCATGGGTGCAAAAACAAAGCTCAGCGTCACCGATACCGGTGCAACGCTGAGCTTCGGTGCTGCGCGAACGTCCTAGTTCCGCTCGAATTTGTTGTAGTCGCCTGGCACCTCGAAAAGTGTTGCTTTCTGAACACCCTTGGTCACCTTGGTCACTTCCAATTTGCTCACCTCGCTGCCATCGAGCTTCTGCTCAACACCCAGCATGGGGAATACGCCTGCAGCGCCATCGATCTCCAAAAAGAACACGGCTTGCTCGTCCTTGCGGTTCAGGGTTTCCAACAGGGGCACGAAGAAGGTGAACTCATCGGCAGCCACCCAATAGGTGATGGTGCGGTCCTCGGTGGCGCTCTTCACCACCCATTTCTCACACTTATAGCCTGCGATGTCCTTCATCTCCCCGGTCTTCTTCACTTCGGTCTTCACATCCTTGGGCAGGCGCATGTTGGGCACATCCATGTATAGTTTGCGCTCAGGGCTCAGGGCATATACCGTGCGGTCCTTGGTGTCAACGAGCATGATGCCTTGTACCTCACCACGGGAGTTGATCTCCTCGATGCGCACATGGTCGCCCTTCACGTAGTACTTATAGTTCGTCACCACCGGACCCGTGGTCTTGGTGAACTCAATGGTCCCCTCAAAGGCTTGGGCGTTAGCGGCATAAGCCACCGTGGCACCAAGTACGAGGGTGAAAAGAGGGCGGAGGATCGCTTTCATGATGGTGGTCTTACCGTTCCGTTGTGCCTTTCTGCTGAGGGTTGATCGGCCATTGCGGCCGAAAGTTCCCGACTTTTGGGGCCTTCAACGCGGCTTTCGTCGATGGGTTACGCACAGGTCGTCGTTGTTTTCAATGGCAGAGCATCTCGAAACGGGCGCAGGCGGAGAGCAACTGGCATGCCGCTACTTGAAGAGAAGGGCTACCGCATTCTTGAGCGCAACTGGCGATCGGGCCAGAATGAACTGGACATCATCGCAACCAACAAGCAATTTCTGGTGATCGTGGAGGTGAAGACCCGGCGCAGCAGCAAGTGGGGCGAACCGGAGATGGCGGTGAACAAGGCCAAGCGGGCCGGGATCATGCGCGCAACGCAGAACTACTTGAACAAGACCGGCAATGAATTGGAGGTGCGCTACGATATCGTGAGCGTGACCATTGGCCCCGGCGAACCACAGATCGAACACATTCCCGACGCATTCTATCCCACCTTAAGATGAAGTCCCGCAAACCCGCCCGCCGAGATGGCGGCCGCTCCAGCGAGCGCAGCCCACGCCCCGCACGTTCCACCGACCGCAATGGTCCACTCCGCCAAGGTCGAGACGATGACGAACCTCGTCCTCGCCGCGCGGCGGACGATCGGGAGCCACCGCGTCGACCAACACGGGACCGTGATGCAGGAGCGCGGCCACCGCGGGATGGTGACCGCCCGTATCGCCGACCGACCGATGATCGCAGCGAGCGCCCACGGCCAACACGCAGCGATGACCGACCACGCCGCGAACAGAGCGACCGTGTTGAGCGACCCTCGCGCGGAAGGCCGACCGACCGACCCTCATTCGGTGGTGATCGACGCGGTAGCGATGATCGTTCGTCCGCTGGCCGCCCGCCACGCCGCGATGGTGATCGTCCGAACTATCGTGATCGCGGTGCCAGCAGTGACCGCCCCAGCTATGATCGCAAGCCACGCCGAGCCGAGGAAGGAGGTGATGATGCACGCCGTTCGTTCCGCTCTGGGCCGGGCGGCAGGAGCGGTGGCGAACAACGTCCATTCCGTTCGCGCACATCCCCTGATCGCGAGTACACCCGAAATCGCACCGGTCAAGGCGGACGCCCACCTGCCCGCAAACAGGAACAGATCCCTGGACAGGTCAGGCTGAACCGCTTCATTGCGAACAGCGGCATTTGCAGCCGGCGCGAGGCCGATGATCTGATCATTGCCGGTACCGTTCAGGTGAACGGCAAGGTCGTTACGGAACTGGGTACCAAAGTGGGCCCGGACGATGTGATCCACTATGGTGGCCAGCGCATCAGTATGGAGAAGAAGCGCTATGTACTGATCAATAAACCCAAGGACACCATTACCACCACCGACGATCCCATGGACCGCCGCACGGTGATGTCCTTGGTGAGTGCTGCTTGCCCGGAAAGGCTCTATCCCGTGGGTCGATTGGACCGCAACACCACGGGCGTACTGCTGCTAACCAATGATGGTGATCTGGCCAAGAAACTCACTCACCCTAGCCACGGGGCAGAGAAGATCTACCACGTGACTTTGGACAAGAACGTAACGGCGAAGGACCTGCGGCAGTTGGTGGACGGCATAGCCTTGGAAGATGGTCCTTCCGCAGCCGATGAAGCCAGTTACGTGGGCGACAGCAAGAGCGAAGTGGGGCTAAAACTGCACATGGGCCGCAACCGGGTTGTGCGCCGCATGTTCGAAGCCATGGGCTACGAAGTGGTGAAACTGGACCGGGTGTTGTTCGCCGGGCTCACCAAGAAGGATCTGCAACGCGGGCATTGGCGCCACCTCAGCGATAAGGAGGTGACCTTGCTGAAGAGGACGAAATAAGTCCAGCGACTTTCCTGCTGCGCATACCGATGTGCCCTCCCGGCACGTTCTCTGCCCACACGTGCCTGTGGAGGAACGGCCGCCACTGTGCGTGAACTGGCCGGAGCCTCCCGGTACTTTTCGAGATCGTGTCGAAACTATTGCCCACCGTGCCCCGCTGGCTTCGCCGCACCCTCTTGATCACGGCCTCGGTCGTGTTGCTGGTGCTCGGTGGTGCCTTCACGTTGGCGACAGTCTATGAAGAAGAGGTGAAGGCAGGCATTCTGGCTGAGTTGAATAAGCACCTCACCGCACCGGTGACGGAACAAGGCATCGATCTCACCCTGCTCAAGAACTTCCCGCTCGCCTCATTGCGCATCAAGGGTGTGCTGATCATGGAGGCGGGCTCGGGGAAGGCCGTCCCCGATACACTGCTCTATGCCGACGATCTGTACCTCTCGTTCAGCCTTATGGATCTGTTCGCCGGTGACTACACTGTGGACCAGGTGGAAGGCAAGCGCGTGAAGCTCTATCCGGGTTTTAACTCCGAAGGCCAGGAGAATTGGCTCATTTGGAAGAGCGATACCACGGCTGGAACGGCAACACGCATCGCACTCAACAAAGTCTCCTTTGATGGACTGGAAGTGCGCTACCGCGATGAACGCCGCGACCTCGAAGTGAGCACGCGCAGTCGTTCGCTGCAACTGAGCGGAGTGTTCGAGAGCGGTGGGGCCAGCGTGCGGCTTCGGGGCGATGCTTGGCTGAAACACTTGCTCACCGCGAACGGCAGCACATTCGCCGATCACGCAAGTGACCTAGACCTGGCCATGGAGATCGGTCGTGCTGATGCGTTGTTCAAGATCACCGAAGGCCGCGTGATGGCCGGGAATATGCCGCTCAACCTCGCACTGACCGTTACGCAGAGGGACAGCCTCCATGCCATCGATCTGAGCGTACTGGGAGCCGATGTGAAGTTGAAAGACTTGATAACGCAATTGCCGCCGGTCGCTCGCACGTTCCTGCGCAGCTATGCCGTCACGGGCGATGCGGATATCGCCCTGCGTTACCAAGGTGAACTGGCCGGCAACGGACCAGATATCGAACTCACAGCGGCCTTGCGCGACGCGAGCATGAAGGAGCAAAGCACCGGCACGCGGTTCAACGGGATCAGCGGAAGTATTGATGTGGTCTTGGCCAGCGATGGAACGCCGAAGAGGTTGGTTGTCAAGGATCTCAGTGCGCATAGTGGGAGCGGCACATTGCGCGGTGATCTTCGGCTAACGGGTAGCACCAACGCCAGCCTTCGTGCCGATCTGCGCACGGATATGGCATTGGCCGATCTGTTGCACTTCGCCCGCATAGACACGGTTGCCCAAGCCAGTGGGCGGGTGAAAGCCAATGTGTCCGTTACGGGCAAACTCCGCGATGTCCAACGCATACGAGCTGCTGATATGAAGGCTCTTTCGCTCAGCGGAACGGCCGAGTTGAAGGACGTTACTTTGAGCCTGCGCACCGTGCGGCATCCCTTCGAGAAGTTGAACGCGATGCTCGCATTGCGTGGCGACGATGCCGAGATCACCCATGCTTCCGCTTCCGTGCAAGGCAGCACGATCATCATGGACGGCAAGCTGCGCAACTTGATGCCCTATTTGTTGTTCGCCGATCAACAGCTCAGTATCGAGGCCCGGGCCAGTTCTCCACGCATCGACCTCGGCGCCCTGTTATCGGCTGCGGAAGGCAAGCGCAACAAAGGAAAGGGGGACATCACTCTGCCTGCCATGATCGCGTTGGATGTACAGACTTCCGTGGACGAACTCGTCTTCGAGGATTTCACCGCCACCGGCATCACCGGCCGGTTGACATTGCATAATCGTGTGCTCCACGCCAGTAATGTGAAGTGTGCAACCGCCAACGGCAACGTGCTGGCCGATCTGTCGCTCGATGGTCGCGATGCGGGATCGTTCCCGTTGGTGGTCACGGCAACGTTCAACCGGATCGACGTGAAAGAACTGTTCCGCGAGTTTCAGGACTTTGGGCAGGACTTCATCGGCTATCGCCATTTGAAAGGATTGGCCGACGCCAAGGTGAGTTTGACAGCCCCGTTGTCACCATCGCTCGAACTCGACAAGGACAAGCTGGTTTGCGTCGCCGACCTCACCATCAGCAACGGAGCGCTCATTGAGCACGAGGCGATGAAGGATGTTGCCGCACACATGCGCAAGAACAAGTTGATCGCACCGTTCGTCGATATCGACGAGCTCGAAAAGCGCTTGGCCAACATCACCTTCAGCACGCTCAGCAACCAGATCGCGATCAAGGACGGCGCAGTGCATGTGCCCACTATGCTCGTGAAGAGCAGTGTGATGGAGATCGAGATGAGCGGCACCCATGGCTTCAATGACCGCATCGATCACCACCTCAATTTCCGGTTGAACGAACTGCTCGCGCTCGATGGCGAGGTAGACGAGTTCGGGCCGATAGAGGACGATGGTACCGGATTGCGCGTGTTCCTTCACATGTATGGCACAAGCGCGAACCCCCAGTTCGGCAACGACGCGCCGGCGGCCAGCGCCAAACGACGTGAAGTGCGGAAGCAGGAATCTGCGGAGCTCAAGAGCATCCTGAAGGAGGAGTTGAACGTGTTCGGTGATCGCGAGGGCAAGCCCACTGCGAAGGCGAGCAGCTCCGGTCAGCCGAAGTTCACCACGGTATGGGAAGGCGACAGCGCACGTACTGAACAAGCGTTGGTGCCAGCCCAGCGGAAGCCAAAAGGCCTGGGTCGTTTATTCAAGGAGGAAGAGGAGGAGAAGGAGACCTTCAGTGTGGAATGACCCTGCGCTGAGCGCTACTTCGCACTATCCACGATCTTCACGCCCCCGTGGATCTCTACAGCAAGAAGCAACGTTGGAAATTGGTGCTCGCGGCGGTGGCCGTGCTCATCGTCGGGGCTTCTCTGTATTACAGCAACCGCATTGTGCGCAAAGTGCGCGACGAAGAACGGCGTAAAGTGGAACTATGGGCCGAAGCGGTGAAGAACCGCGCAGAACTCGTCAACTACACGGATCGCCTGTTTGATACGCTCCGGAATGAAGAACGCAAACGTGTTGAACTGTATGCCGAAGCGCAGCAGCGATTGATCAGCGGCGACCTGAGCGACTTCTCCTTCTTGTTGCGTGTGGTGCAGGAGAACACCACCATACCGGTGATCATCATCGACGACAGCGGTGCGGTGAAATTCAGTCGCAACATGGACACGCTGGTGGAGCGCGACCCCACCCGTCTGAAAGCCGAACTGACGGCGATGTCCAAACTCCACAAGCCGATCGAGATCGCCGTGTTCGGCACGGAGAAGCAGTATTTGCACTACAACGACAGTAAACTGCTGAGCGAATTGCAACAGGTGATGGACGGGATCATCAAGAGCTTCATCAGCGAAACGGTTATGAACACCGCCAGCGTTCCTGTGATCTACACCGACGGTTCCCGAAAGCAGGTTATCGAGCACGGCCACATCGAACCGGAGGTGATCGCAGACAGTACACTGCTGGCAGAACGCATCGCCCAGATGGAGGCCGTCAACAAGCCGATCGAGTTCGACCTGGGACCGCGTGGCAAGCAGTTGATCTTTTTCGAGGAAAGTGTGGTGGTTACGCAATTGCGCTACTTCCCGTATGTACAACTGCTCATCATCGGACTGTTCCTGTTGGTGAGCTATGCGCTCTTCAGCGTATTCCGCAACGCCGAGCAGAACCAGGTTTGGGTGGGCATGGCCAAGGAAACAGCGCATCAACTGGGTACACCGCTCAGCTCGCTCATGGCTTGGACCGATCACCTGAAAGGGAAGGGCACCGAGCCGAGCACCATCAACGAGATGCGCAAGGACATCGAGCGGCTTGAGACGATCACGGAGCGATTCAGCAAGATCGGATCCGCGCCGGATCTGCAACCCGAGAAACTCTATCACGTGCTGCGCGCAACGGTACTGTACCTCCGCCCGCGCTTACCAAGCCATGCGGTCATCGAGGTATTGACACCGGCTGACACGGATCGGAAAGTCCCGCTGAACACCGCCCTCTTCAGTTGGGTGATCGAGAACCTGATCCGCAACGCGATCGACGCCATGAAAGGCGAAGGCCGCATCACCATCGAGATCATTCCCGAAGGACCAGAAGTGCATGTGGATGTCACCGACACGGGTCATGGGATCGCTCCTGCGAAACACCGCACCGTCTTCCGTCCTGGTTACACTACGAAGAAGCGCGGTTGGGGTCTTGGCCTGTCGCTGACGAAGCGCATTGTTGAGCAGTACCATGGCGGCAGGATCTTTGTGAAACGCAGCGCACTGGGCAAGGGGACCACGTTCAGGATCACGCTGAAGAGTTAATGGCTCCGGACTGACATGGCCGGCCTGTATTTCCATATTCCCTTTTGCAGGAAGGCTTGCACGTATTGCGATTTCCATTTCAGCACGACACTGGATCGGATGGACGCCCTTGTGCAAGCAATGCGCACGGAACTCCTGCGACGAGCGCACGAGTTGAGAGGGGGGACGGTAGACACCATATATCTCGGCGGTGGCACACCCAGCCTATTGAGTGAGCGTGACTTGTCTGCTCTTTTGAGCGATGCACGAACGTTGGGACATGTCAGTGATGCTGCCGAAGTGACGATGGAAGTGAATCCGGATGATGTCACTGCTGAAGCCATAGATGCATGGATGCGCATCGGCATCACCCGGTTGAGCATCGGGGTGCAGAGTTTCCGGGATGATCGCTTACGCGCTATGGGCCGCGCGCACAATGCGGACCAAAGTTTTCGAAGTTTGGAGCTGATCGCCAAAGCCGGCTTCACCAGTTGGACCATGGATCTGATCTACGGCCTGCCTGGTATGACCATTGAAGAATGGACCACGCAATTGGATCAGGCGTTGTCGTTCGCTCCCCTGCACATTTCGGCATACTGTCTCACTGTTGAGCCGCGTACTGCTCTGCACAAGCAGATGGAACGCGGAGATGTGATCGCTGCGCCGGACGAAGATCAAGCGCAACAATTCGAACTGCTTCAGCAACGGCTGGAAGCCGCCGGTTATGTGCACTACGAGATCAGCAACTTCGGGAAGCCCGGCCACTTCAGCCGCCACAACACCAGCTATTGGCAAGGCGTGCCGTACGTGGGCATTGGTCCCAGTGCGCATTCATTCGATGGCGCTGTGCGCCGGTGGAACGTGGCGAACAACAGCCGCTACATAGCTGGCGTGAATGCTGGCGATGTCTATTGGGAAGAAGAGCGCCCAACGGTGGCACAACAGGCCAACGAACGCATCATGACAGGCCTTCGCACCATGTGGGGAGTTGATCTGGCCCAGCTTCCGGACTTGGTCCCGACCACCGAACGTGCCTTGCAGCGGTATCTCGACAGCGGCCACTTGGTGCGCAACGCCAACCGCATAGTTTTGACCAAAGCCGGTAAGTTGCTGGCGGACCGCATCGCTTCCGACCTGTTCCTCAGCCCATGATAGCCGAGATCACGCACCACGACCATCACTTCCGTGTTGACCTCAGCAAGCCCATCGACCTGAGCATTCCGCTGCATGCGGGCACGCCGCAATTGCGCGCTTGGTGGGTGGATCCAGTGCGCATGGAGCCGGTGGTCATGGGCGACAAACGATTCGCGGTGGCCGACGGCGCACCCGTGAACTTCTTGAACGTGTTCTTCAATCCGCATGGCCACGGTACACACACAGAAAGTGTTGGGCACATCGCACGGGAGGTCCATCCTGTCGGGGAAATGTTCAAGCGTTACTTCTTCACGGCCACGCTTATCACCATCGAGCCTCAAGAATTGGGCGACGACCGTGTGGTTACCGCAGCACAGATCCAGGAAGCGCTGGGTGTGGACCGGCCCGAAGCACTTGTGTTGCGCACCCTTCCGAACGGTAACGACAAACGCACCCGCGATTGGAGCGGCACCAATGCCCCATTCGTGCAGGCGGCAGCCTGCACTTGGTTGCGCGGCATCGGTGTGCAACATTTCCTGCTCGACTTGCCCAGTGTCGATCGCGAAGAGGATGGCGGCGCCTTGGCGGCGCACCACGCATTTTGGGATCACCCGGCCACCACCGACCTCCACCGCACCATCACCGAACTGATCCACGTTCCCGACCACGTCCCCGATGGCGATTACCTTTTGGAACTACAGTTGGCGCATTTCATGAACGACGCCTCCCCCAGCCGCCCGCTGTTGTACACCATCATTCGATGACGCTCGACGAGCTGCGCGCCTACTGTGAGAAAAAGAAGGGGGTTACCTATGATACACCCTTCGGACCTGACGTGCTGGTGTTCCGCGTCATGGGCAAGATGTTCGCGTTGGCGCCCATCGACCATTTCGGATCCGTGAACCTGAAGTGCGACCCCGAGCGTGCTACTGAACTGCGCGAGCAATATGCGGGCATCATCCCCGGCTATCACATGAGCAAGGTGCATTGGAACACCGTGGGCACCACCGGTGAAGTGCCGACCAAACTGATCCTTGAATTGGTGGACCACAGCTACGAACTGGTCCGGGCCTCGCTACCGAAGAAGGTGAGGGAGGCCATGTGAACTGAGTGCTTGTGAGAATGTGGAAGGGAGAAGAGGGAACCTTGCCCGGCCACCGGTTCAACCAATAGCGGCTTTTACCTTCGGCGGCGCAACTCACATGGTGGACCTGCCATCACGCTTCATCATTCTCCTATTTCCACACCACAATGGCCGTCCGTAGCCTTGGTCGTCTCGCCCTCGGGTTCTTCTTGCGCGGGTTACTGCTGGTGGTACCCATTGCAGCAATCATCTGGGCCTCCGTACGCGCGCTCAATCTGTTGGATGGCCTCATCCCGGTGGGAATTCCCGGTCTTGGTATCCTTATCCTGTTGGCCGGTATCACCATCATCGGCTGGTTGGGCAGCACGTTCTTGTATGAGCCGCTCGCCGCGTTGGGTGAGGAAGTGCTCCAACGCATCCCCTTCCTCAAATCGATCTTCGATGCGCTGAAGGATCTGATGGAAGCCTTGGTCGGCAACAAGCGGAAATTCGACCGGCCCGTGCTGGTGCGTATGATCAAAGGCGCGGAGATCGAGAAACTCGGATTCCTCACCCAGAGCGATCTGTCATTGTTGGGGATCCCGGGTAACAAGGTCGCGGTCTATTTGCCGCACAGTTTCGCATGGAGCGGCAACCTGTACATCGTGCCTGCCGATAACGTTACGCCCATTGATGCCGGTGCCGGTGATGTAATGAAGTTCATCGTCAGCGGTGGCGTGGTGAACGTTGACGATGACGCCGAACAACCGAACAGGTGACCCATGACCGGACGGCACGTCCATTGCCTACTGGCCGCACTTCAACCCTAACCCCCCTGACAATATGCGCACGATACTCCTCAGCACCGCACTGCTCGCCAGTTGCACCCTTTTCGCCCAGACCGAAGTGCTGCTGGGCAGCTTTCCGTTCAGTGATGGGAACCATCCCACCGCCGTGGTCACCTTCGAGAACGCCGAAGCGGATGCGGTGGAAAGCTGGTACAAGAGCCAACTGAAGGAGGCCAGCAAGGACGTGAGCAATAAGAAGGAATTGCGCGCTTCGGGCGTACGCGTGCCGGAAGTCTCACAGGATACCATTACGATGGTGTGCAAGGCCGAACAAGGGAAGAAGAGCCCACGGGTGCAGCTTCACCTGGGCTACCGGGTGAACGGGGCATGGGTGAGCAGCACCAGCGCCCCCGAGTTGGTGGAAGGTGCCAAGAAACATGCCTACACACTGGCCGTGCGTTACAAGAAGGAACTGTTGACGGCGGCGCTGGAAACGGAGAAGAAGAACAAACTTCGACTGGAAAACGAACTGGCCGACCTAGTGAAAGAGAAAGGTAGGGCCGAGGGGTCGATCGAGAAAACGCGGCAGAAAGGAGTGGAAGCCGGACAGGAAAAATTGCAGGCGGAGGCCGACCTGAAGTCCAACGAAACAACGATCGCGGCAAAGTCGGCAGCCATGGGCGCCGCGCCAACGGAAGCACAGACCAAGGAATTGCAGGACCTGATCAAGGACCAAGGCAAGCTGAAAGACAAGATCGAGAAAGAAGGCAAGGCGATCGTGGACGGCGAGAAGAAGGTGAAAGACCTGGAGCAGGAAGTGAAGGACAACCTCGCGGCCCAAGCATCCAAGCAGTCGGCCATTGAGGCACAGGCGGAGAAAGAGAAAGCCGCGCAGAAGGCCTTGGAGGAAGTGAAGTAAGCGGGCACACCTACATTGCTCGCATGCTGAAGAGCCGTGGCAATGCGCTCGTGGTGTTGCACATCACCATCTTCATTTGGGGGTGGACGGGTATTCTGGGAAGGCTCATTGAGCAGAGCACCTTTCCGCTCGTCTACACGCGCACGGTCATCGCCATCATCGGTATCGCCATACTCGGCATTGCGTTGCGGCAGCCCTTGGGTTGGCGCTCACCCGATCTGAAACAATGGCTCCTGACAGGTCTCCTCATCGCACTGCATTGGATCACTTTCTACGGTGCCATCAAGATCAGCACGGCGAGCATCGCTGCGGGTTGTTTGGCCAGCAGCACCGTGTTCACCGCATTGCTGGAGCCGTTCTGGTTCAAGCGTAGCATACGCATGTACGAAGTGGTGCTTGGCGCCATCGTGATCGCTGCGTTGCTCATGATCTTCGGACTGGAGACGGAGCATCGCGTGGGTATCGTAGTAGCCACCATCAGCTCCTTGCTCAGTGCCTGGTTCAACGTGGTGAACGGCGTGTTGGTGAAGCGCGACAATGCCTTCCGCATCGGGTTCTATGAAATGCTCGCGGTAGTGGTGGTGATGGGCTTGGCATGTGCCGCGCTAGGCGAGTTGCCTCCGCCGCTATGGACATTGGCCAATGACCAGATCGGCTACCATTTGCTGCTCGGCATCGTGTGTACCACCATTGCGTTCACCGCCGGTATTGCAGTCATGAAGCAACTGTCGCCCTTCACGGTGATGCTGGCCGTGAACCTCGAACCGGTATACACCATCATCATCGCCTTGCTCATCTGGCCCGATAGCGAACGCCTCCATGTGGGCAGCTACATCGGCTTCGCGTTGATCCTTGGCTGCTTGCTCCTCAACGCATGGTGGCAGCGCCGTCTGAAAGCGCACGAAGGGGCGGAGCCGGAGCCGTTGGTGCAAGGCTGATCCTTTCATCCCCATTCCGGTAGTCGACGTAATTCACGAAGAACTGCAGCATCTCGTCGGTGGTGCGCATGAGTTTGCTGTCGGTGCCGGTAATGGCGCGCGGTGGATCGAACGCTTGTTGTGGATTGTCGGTGGAGTTGTCGAAAGTCCCTTCCACATGGATCACCGTGCCCCGCATTAGCGGCAGCATGCGCGGGAAAGTGTACGTGTATTGCCAACGGAAGTCCCAGTCGTTGATGCGGACCAACGGCACCGTGTCGTTGGCCGGGGTAACGGCGTAGGTCACGAAGCGCGTGCCCAACAAATGCATGTGCGGGTTGATGCTCAATACGCTGATGTCCTCCTTCAACTCCAGCATCCGTGTGGAAGGTCTTCACCTCGCCGGGCTCCAAGTGCAGCGGTGGTTCAATGGCGGTGTGCGTGCTACCCAGAAAGAGTTCGCGCAGCGGTCGCTCGGGTGCGCGCGGGGCGAAGTAGAGATTGAAGTGCGAACGGTCACTGGTGTCGCGGGATGAAGGACCGTAGTGCAAGGTGTTGAGCAGAAAGGCACCTTGCGTGCTTAGGCGCAATCCGCCAATGCCTTCAGGGTATTGGACAGGAGCCATGCCGGGCAGGTAATTGATCGCGCTGGGCACGAGTGCGGGCCACGTACCGTCGTCGTTCTGCAATTGCAACCATGCAAAGGCGTCAACGCCTTCCACCTGTTCAGCGTCCAAATAGGCTGCTCCAAGGAAAGGATCGGCCTTCGCATCAGTTGCGTAGTTGATCAGCGCACCGTTCATATGGTGAACAGCGCGCCGATTGCCCGGTACGAATTCGATGGCGCGCAAGAACGTATCACGCTCCAATGCGAAGGGCGCCTTCGTGATCACGAAACGATCGCGTGCATCGCCGGGGATGTGGAAGACATCCGGTATCCACACCACGGCATCCGGTTTTCCCAACGCACCATCATTGTCGTCCTTGCCAAGCTGGGACATCAACGCCGGATCTCCTTGAGGGGCGCCTTGATCCACCCACTTCGCGATCAGCGCGATATCGCGTTGGGAGAGCACACGTTCACCGAGAAAGTGCGAGTAGCCGGTATCGGCAGGCCACGGCGGCATGTAGCCTGCGCCGGTCACCTTCTTGATCGTCTTCGCCTTGCGGCGTACGTCCGCGTACGTGATCAGTGAAAACGGCCCAGCCTGTCCGGGCCGATGGCAAGGCACGCAGTTGGTGTGGACGATGGGTGCAATGTGTTCCGCGAAAGTCACAGTGTCGGGTAGTGTGGATGAACTTTCCATGGATCGACCCGCGTCACCACCACAGGCATTGAGGAGCAGCGCCACGAGCGTGATCAATAGACCGTATTTCATCGCTCTTGTTCTTCGGTCCCGTCGCATTCAACAATGCACCCGAGGGCAGGAACTGTCTTCAGGGCAACTACGGAGCCCGCGCTGACCGCGCGCAAAGCATCCATGAGATAGTGCTTGATAGCAACTCGCTTACGCCCTTCCCGCACCGCGCTGTCGTCGATTGCGCCACGGTACAAAACCGCGCCATCGGCACCGACGAGAAAAGCTTCGGGCGTAACACGAGCGCGCAACGCGTTCGCCAATCGGCAATCGGGATCCATGAGTTGCGCGAACGTGAATCCATGCTGCTGCGCGAAGAGGTTCGCGCTATCCGCGACGATGAACGGGGCAGGGTAGAAGCCCACCATGCGCACGCCTTCAGGCAAAGCATATTGAAGGCTATCGAACATCGGCGCGTAGCCTAAGGTCATCGGGCATTCTGGGTCGAGGGTGAGGAAGAGGGTGGCGGTTGAGCCAAGTACCTCGCTTAGTTGTACAACGGCACCATCTGCTCCGGTGAAACTGCTGGCCTTGAGTACAGACATCTCCATCGTCGCAGGCTCACGCGCATGCAGCAGCCACTAAAACGAATACAGAAAGAACGCGGTGCCCCGCGCCTCCCGCCCACGTGAACACCAGTCGGTCCGCATCTGTGGCCATGAATGCACAATCGTAGCCACTACTGTCCGCCTGAAGGATCTTCACGCGCATCACCTCATCACTACCCGACTGGCGGAGCTGGTACTCGCATGGCGCGGCCAGTCCACCTCCAGTTCATCTGCTGCCCAAAGTGCTCAGGACTGTCTGAAAACACCGTATGCTCCCGGTGCCTCAAATGACCCCGAATGCCGCGCCCCTGGCCTCGGGCCCATCCATTCGGTGAGCGGCCCTGGCTAACAGCTGGCTGCCATCTTTGCGCCCCGCACCGTCGAAGATTTCCAGGACGGCAGCGAACACACATGAGCAGCAACGAAGACCGCCTTAAGACCCTCATTGGCCATGCGAAAGAGTATGGCTTCGTGTTCCCCAGCAGCGAGATCTACGATGGCCTGAGCGCCACCTACGATTACGGCCCGTACGGGGCCGAGCTGAAGAACAACATCCGCCAATACTGGTGGGCCGCCATGACCAAGCTCAACGAGAACATCGTGGGGTTGGACGCGGCGATCTTCATGCACCCCACCGTGTGGAAGGCGAGCGGCCACGTTGACGCCTTCAATGATCCGTTGATCGACAACAAGGACAGCAAGAAACGGTACCGTGCCGATGTGCTTCTCGAAGAGCACATGGCCAAGTACGCGGACAAGATCGAGAAGGAGGTGGAGAAGGGGAAGAAGCAGTTCGGCGATGCGTTCAACGAAGAACAGTTCCGCGCGACCAACCCTAATGTGATGCGCGCGCAGGAGCGGATCAACGCGGTGGAAGGAAGGATGAAGACCGCGCTGGAGGCGAACGACCTCGAAGCTGTGCGCCAACTCATTATCGACGAGGAGATCAAGTGCCCGGTGAGCGGCACGGCCAACTGGACGGAAGTGCGGCAGTTCAACCTGATGTTCGCCACGGAGCTGGGCAGCGTTAGCGGCGAGAGCAGCACGATCTACTTGCGTCCTGAAACAGCACAGGGCATCTTCGTCAACTTCCTCAACGTGCAGAAGAGCGCACGCATGAAGATCCCCTTCGGCATCGCGCAAACCGGCAAGGCGTTCCGCAACGAGATCGTCGCGCGGCAGTTCATCTTCCGCATGCGGGAGTTCGAGCAGATGGAGATGCAGTTCTTCGTGAAGCCCGGCACGGAGATGGAGTGGTACACCACCTGGAAGGACAAGCGCATCGCCTGGCACCGCGCGCTGGGCATGCCCGCCGAGAACTACCGCTTCCACGACCACATCAAGCTGGCGCACTACGCCAACGCCGCATGTGACATCGAGTTCAAATTCTCCTTCGGCTTCAAGGAACTGGAAGGCATCCACTCGCGCACCGACTTCGACCTGAGCAGTCACGAGAAACACAGCGGTCGCAAGCTGCAGTACTTCGATCCCGAGACGAACGAGAGCTACGTGCCGTACGTGGTGGAGACGAGCATGGGCCTGGACCGCATGTTCCTTGCCGTGTTGAGCGCGGCGTACGAAGAAGAGAAAGCTCGCGAACGGTGAGGACCGCGTGGTGCTGCGCATTCCTGCTCCAGCTCCTGTGAAAGTCGCGGTGATGCCGCTTGAAGAAGGATGGATTGCCGGAGAAAGCACGCGCCATCATCGACGGGCTGAAGCTCTCGCACAATTGCCAGTACGACGAGAAGGACAGTATCGGCAAGCGCTATCGCCGACAGGATGCCATTGGCACGCCGTACTGCATCACCGTGGACCACGACACCATGACCAACGACACGGTGACGATCCGCGACCGGGACACCATGCAACAGGAACGCGTGGCGATCGCTGACCTCGATCGCATCGTAAGCGAGAAGGTGGACTTGCGGAAGTTGTTGAAGGAGCTCTAGGCGACCAGTAAATTCCGACCCAGAGGCGCTCCCACGACCGATCTCCGTATTGATCACCATGCGCACCATCCTGCTTGCACTTGCCGCAACAGTCGGCTTTCCTGTGCTTGCCCAACAGGGCATTAGCGCCACCATCGACCTACGTGACCAAGCCAACGACCGCTTGAAGGTGGAACTGGTCGTGCCGTCATTCGGCAGCGGGCCGCTTGTCTTCGCACTGCCTCGCATCGTGCCCGGCATCTACGGCGCGATGGACCATGGCCGACTGGCTGGAACCATGGAGGCCTTCGACGGCGACGGCAACCCACTACCCATTGAACGCATGGAAGTGGGGCGCTGGCGAATACCGGAACCGCAAGGCCTGCATCGCATCACCTACTCCGTTGACGATGGCTGGGAGGAATTCGACATCCGCTTCACGAGGGGCAACTACCGCTCCTCCGAAGGCACGGTGAAGAGCGATGCGGTGGTGTTGAACCACAACACCGTCTTTGGATACTTCGAAGGGCACGAGCAACTGCCTTACACCATCCACCTGAAGAAGCCCGCAAACCTCTATGCCGCAACGAGCCTGACGCGCACAGAGGAGAGCCCGGACGAGATCACCTTCCAAGCCGCCAATTATCGCCATCTGGTCGATAACCCGGTGATGATCGCACCACCGGACACGGCGCACATCCGCCTGCCGGACATTGATGTGCTCGTGGCGTGTCACAGCACTACCGGGCAGGCCATCGCGCAGGACGTTGCCAAGTACATCCGTCCGCTGCTTGCCGACCAACGCGCATACCTCGGTGGGGTATTGCCGGTGAAGAAGTACACGTTCCTCATCTACCACCATCCCAGCGACCGCGAAGGCAGCAGCATGGCCGATGGTCTGGAGCATTCCGCCTCCACGCTGATCCTGCTCTGCATGCCTTTGGACCCTGAAGCCATCGCGCGCAACGTCTATGGCGTCGCCAGCCACGAGTTCTTCCATACCATCCTGCCACTAAGCGTTCACAGCGAGGAGATCGAACACTATGACTTCCGCGCGCCGCGCATGAGCCGCCACCTCTGGCTCTATGAAGGCATGACCGAATACTTCGCCATCCACATGCCCATCAAGCAAGGCCGCCAGAGCATGGACGAGTTCCTCATTGTGCTCAACGAGAAGGTGCGCATGATGCGGAATTTCCCGGATGACATTGCCTTGACCGCATTGAGCCAGCAGGCGATGGAACGCCAGGACCAGTACTACAACTTCTATCTCAAGGGCACGCTCTTCTGTATGGGATTGGACATCGCACTGCGCGAACGCTCCAGCGGAGCCTACGGCGTGCAGGAACTGGTGCGCGACCTGCAACGCGAGTACGGGGTGGGCCGACCGTTCAAGGACGAGGCGCTGTTCACCGGGGTCGAGCGGCTCACCGGGCCGGACATCGGCGCTTTCCTTCAGCGCCATCTGAACGAGCCCAGCGCACTTCCCGTGCAGGATTGGCTGGGGAAAGTCGGTATTGCGTTGGACGCGAATGGCAAGGCGGTGGTCCTTCCCAAACCCACCAAAGCGCAACGTCGACTGCGCGCGTGGTGGATCGGACGTTGAGGCGTCCGGTACTTTCGGCGCATGGCCCATCGGCACCGCAAGAAGCGCCCCGTTTGCCTGAACTGCGGAACGGAACTGCGCACCGAATTCGAGTTCTGCCCGCACTGCGGCCAAGAGAACCACGACCTCCGCGTTCCCTTCAAGACCTTCCTGTACGAGTTCGTTGAGAACCTCACGCACTTCGACACCAAGCTCTGGAACACGCTGAAGGTGATCTTCACCAAGCCCGGGCAGCTGACGAAGGACTATGTGGAGGGCAAGCGCGCGCGGTACGTGCACCCTGCACGGTTCTACATCTTCACCAGCGTCCTCTTCTTCGCATTGCTGACGCTATGGTTGGACCGTGCGGCCGACCGCGGCAACATCCTCCCCACCAGCACCGAAGTGGATACCGGGCGCCGCATCGCGTCGTTGCGCAGCATTCTTTCGGACAGCGCCGAAGTCGCATTGAGGTGGGATGAATTGGAAATGGACGACGTGGACATCGAAATTCCCATAGACGCGCCGTTCTACCAGCCCACGGCAGCGCGTCTTCGGTCGGTCAGCGACTTCGCCCTCGACTCCCTCCTCGCCCCGCACCCTGACACGCTGACGGGAACCCGGGCAGCGGTGCGCGGCGCACTTTCGCTGCTCCCCGAAGCGGACAGCCTGAACGTGGGCTATAGCGTTTTCATGAACGGCCTGCCCACCTCTTTCACGTCACGGAAGGACGAGATCCTCTTCCGCCGGGGGAACATGACCGATGCCGAAGTGGACTCCCTGCTCGGTTCGCAACGCGATTCGGTTTCTTGGATCGAACGCCGAGCCATCCGTTCGCTTGGCAGGGTGGACCTGACCACCTCCGAGGGGAAGAAGAAGGTTGGCCATGCGGTCATCAAGGCCATATCGGTGGTCATGTTCATCCTCATGCCGTTCACTGCGGTACTCCTCCTTTGGATCTTCTTCCGGAAGAGATACTACTGGGAGCACTTGATCTTCTCCGTGCACATCCACACCATCTACTTCCTCTTCTTCATCGTGGTGCTGCTTTTGGCCTTGCTCGTACCAAGTGAATGGCCATCTTGGATGGGCTTGTTGATCACGCTGTGCTGCATGGTCTATCTGCTGCTTTGTTTGAAACGGGTCTACGGCAAGGGTTGGCTTTCCACTGGGCTGCGTTTCCTGCTTATGAGCGTGCCGTACCTGGCCGCATTCATCCTGCTGCTGATCGGTGGCGTGGTTTGGGGCTTCTTCACGCTGTAGGCGCATTCAGCGAGCAACTTCTTGGCTCTACGTGCGTCGGAAGTCCGCTTCCGGTGGTGTATTCGTCGGATAGTTGGCACGACAAGTCGATAAGAACCATGGTCATGGCCGAAGAGCAGGAGGTGAAACACCGCGTCCAGCACGCCCAAGCAGGGCATTGGATTACCTTGCGCGTCCTTTTCACGGGGGTAGTTTCAAGCGGAGTGACCAACGGTACAGCACATTCGAGGATCAGAAGCAAAGGGCTGGCAGCAGCCCTTTTGCTGGCTTTGGTGGTGGGTGGTGCCCAAGCGCAGAGCTTTCTGATCAGCGATGGACCCACGGTGAACAGCTGCACCGGCAACCTGTACGATAGTGGTGGTGCAGGCGGCGATTACGGCAGTAGCGAGGATTTCACCCTTACGCTGTGCCCCAGTGGCGGCGCGAACAGCGGGCTGCCCACTTCGGTCACTTTCGTGAGTTGGAGCGTGCAATTGCTGGGCGCTTTCGATCAGTTGGAGATCCATGATGGGACCACGACGGCTGCACCGACGCTTGCGATCGGGTCTGGTCTGGTGTCATTGAGCGGCCAAACCTTCACCGCCACGAACCCCAGCGGCTGCCTCACCTTTCATTGGACAAGCGATCTACTGCTCACGGGGGCGGGTTGGAACGCTACGATCAACACGGCTCCCGATGCTGGATTGAACGGCTCGAACTCCGTTTGCAGCGATGGAGCCTCGTTCAACCTCTTCAATTTCTTGGGCGGCACTCCCGACGCTGGTGGAACATGGGCCGACCCCGGAAGCCTCGCGCATAGCGCTACTTACAACCCGTTGGTGGATGTTGGCGGGGTCTATACCTACACGGTCAGCGGTGGAAGCGCCTGCAGCAATGCCACAGCAACGGTTACGGTGATAGAGAATACGGCAGTGGATGCGGGCACGAATGGAAGTATCAGCATCTGCAGCAACGAGTTACCCTTCAGCCTGTTCGGTCAATTGGGCGGCACACCGGATAACACCGGGGCATGGACCGGTCCGGGTGGAGTGCCTGTTCCGGGCACCTACACCCCAGGCACCAGCGTGGCCGGGATCTACACATACACGGTAACTGCTCAGCCTCCATGCAGCAACGCGACCGCTACTGTTACCGTAACGGAAACGGCTGCTCCCAACGCCGGCTCGAACGCGACGGAAACGGTGTGCAGCGATGCGGCCAACTTCAATATGCTCTTGCAATTGAGTGGCAATCCGCAAGCGGGCGGTGTGTGGACACGGCCCAACAGCACCGTTCACCCGAACAACATCTTCAACCCGGGTACGGACCAGCCCGGCGATTGGACCTACACGGTGCTAGGCACCGGACCATGTGCCGATGCTACTGCGGTACTGACGATCGCCGTGATCGACGCCCCCGATGCCGGTAGCAATGGGAGCATCACGGTTTGCAGTACCGATGCCTCGTTCACGCTGCTCGGCGAATTGGGTGGAACCCCCGACAACAATGGCACATGGTCCGGTCCCGGTGGTGCTTTCGGTGGAACATTCACACCGGGGGTGCATCAAGCCGGCGTTTACACGTACACCGTGCCCGGCCAAAGTCCGTGTGCGGCTGACGTCGCTACTGTAACGGTTACCGTGAACAATGCGCCGGACGCTGGCGGGAATGCGAGCATCAGCAAGTGCAGCAACGATCCCATATTCAGTTTGTTCAACACGTTGACCGGTACGCCGGATGCCGGCGGTACCTGGGCTGGCCCGAGCCCGACCACTGGCAACTTCAACCCGGCCACCATGCTGCCGGGTGTGTACACGTACACCAGAACGGGCCTCGCACCATGCGCAGCGGCATCAGCAACGGTTACTGTCAGTGTGAGTACAGCCCCTGATGCGGGCGGCAATGCGAGTGTTCTTGTATGCAGCAACGATGCGGCTTTCGGCCTGATCGCCGAGCTGACCGGGACACCTGACAACAACGGCACATGGGCGGCACCTGGTAACGTTCCGCACGGTAACAGTTTCGACCCGAGCAGTGATCCGCCGGGCATTTACACATACACGGTACCGGGTGTCGCGCCGTGTGTACCGGCCACCGCAACGGTTACGGTTACGGTAACTCAGGCACCGGATCCCGGCACCAGCGGTACGCTCACTATTTGCAGCGATGGCCTCAATACGCCCTTGCTGCAATTCCTGTCTGGCGCTGATGCTGGTGGAACATGGACACGGCCCAACGGAACGAGCCATCCTTCCGGTTCCTACGACCCGGCCAACGTGAACCACCCTGCCGGTGTGTACACATACACGTTGACCGGTGCGAGCCCGTGTGCCAATGCCCAATCAACAGTAACGGTAACGGAGAATCCTGCAGCGCGTGCCGGCACGGATGGCACGATCACGGTGTGCAGTAACGGTAGTGCGTTCAACCTGCTTACGGTGTTGGGCAACAGCCCGAACGGGAACGGCACATGGACAGCACCCGGAGGAGGCGCGAGCAACGGCACGTTCATACCGGGCACCAGTGTGGCGGGCCAGTATCGTTATGTTGTTATCGGGCTGACGCCCTGCATCAACGATACCGCGTTCGCTACCGTGAACGTGGTAGCGCCACCGGACCCAGGTACGAATGGCGCAGTAACAGTGTGTAGTAACGGTGCAAGTTTCCCGCTGTTCGGCTACCTCGGTGGCGCACCTCAGAACGGGGGTACATGGCGCAACCCCTTGAACCAGGTCGTGGCCGGTGGCAACTACGTTCCGGGTACAAGCATCCCCGGCATCTACACATACACGGTTACCGGTTCCGCCCCGTGCGCCAATGAGAGCGCGGTGGTAACGGTAACTCAGGTGAATGCGCCCGACGCCGGAGGTGATGATACGCGCACCGTGTGCAGCAACATGCAGCCGGTGAACTTGTTCCTAGAGCTCAACGGCAATCCGCAATCAGGCGGCACATGGTCGGGTCCGGGGGGGGCGCACAGCGGTACGTTCATACCCGGTACCGACGCTGCTGGCGTGTACACTTATACCGTGGCAGGTACTTTACCTTGCTCGAACGATCAGGCCACTGTGACCATGGTGGTGAATCCTGCCCCGAACGCGGGTGGCAATGGAGCCATTACGGTATGTGAGGACGTGGTTCTGGTGGATCTCTTCACGGCGTTGGTAGGCCCGTATGATGCGGGTGGGACTTGGGACGATCAGGATAATACTGGTCAGCTGAACGGCAGCATACTGAACACTGGTGCGCTGAATCCGGGCACGTATGATTTCGAGTACGAAGTGAACGGCATTGGCATGTGCCCTGATGATCATGCACACGTGGATGTGACGGTGGTGCAACAGCTTGATGCCGGCACCAACGGCGCGGATAATGCGTGCGATACCGAAACGAACGTCGACCTCTTCGATGCGCTGGGAGGCAATCCGCAATCGGGCGGAACGTGGGTGCAACTCAGCGGCATACCCGCCATAACGGGTGGGTTCTTCAACGCTACCGTGAACGGCTCCGGAACCTACCAGTTCCGTTATCGTCTTTCCGGCACTGCCACGTGCGATCCCGATAGCGCAACCGTTACGGTGAACGTGGTGGGTGGGCCGAACGCAGGCAGCAATGGGGTGTTGAACATCTGTAGCAACGGAGCGGCCGTTCCGCTCATTACACTGCTTGGAAACAATCCGGACGCTGGCGGCCAATGGAGCGGGCCGGGCGGCAATATGAATGGCGTGTATGATCCCGTCGCGAATGCACCGGGCACATACACCTACACGGTGAACGGTACGCCGCCTTGTCAAGCGGATCAATCGACGGTTCAAGTGACGGAAACAACGGCGCCGAACGCGGGTGGTAGCGATGTGATCACCGTGTGCAGTAATGCAGCGTCGTTCAGCATGCGTGATGAACTGAACGGTACACCGGCCACGAACGGCACATGGGTAGGTCCGGGCGGGACGGGCGTCGGCAATACATTCGTTCCGGGGGTGAGTCCGCAGGGGCTGTACACCTATACAGTTCCGGGCACCGCGCCATGCGGTAGTGCTTCATCCACGCTTACGATCAGCGTAAGCCTCGCACCCTTTGCAGGCAACGATGCCACCTATACCACATGCAGCAGTGCCGGGCAATTCGTGATGGTGAACCAACTGGGAGGTAGTCCGCAACTCGGTGGCACGTGGACCGGTCCCGGCGGCGCGATCAACGGCATCTACGATCCCGCAGTGAACGATCCCGGGATCTACATCTACTCGGTTCCCGGGTTGCCCCCGTGCTCATCCGACGAAGCCACGCTCGAGATCTTCGAGAATGACGAAGCGGACGCCGGCAATAGCTCTGCCATCAACGTATGCAGCAACGGTGGTAGCGTCATCCTCTTCAACCAGTTGGGTGGAACACCTGACCTGAACGGTGTTTGGACCGACCCGAACAACCAATCGTTCGGCGGCACCTTTGTTCCCAGCCAACATATCGAAGGCACGTACACCTACACCGTGCCTGGCCAATTCCCGTGCGTCAGCGACCAGAGCACGGTGGATGTTGTGGTGAACGAAGCACCGGATGCAGGCACCAGTAATAGCGTTGTGATCTGCAGCAACCAAGCGTCCTTCCTATTGGTGGATCTCCTTGACGATCCACAGTTGGGTACGTGGACCAACCCGAACAACCAATCGTTCAACGGATTGTTCATTCCGGGAACGAGCTTGGCAGGTACGTACACGTACACCGTGGCAGGCACGGGATCATGTCCCCCAGCGACGAGCACGGTAACAGTGAATGTGAACGTAGCGCCGAACGCCGGTCAGGACGGTACGCTCACGGTGTGCAGCACTGGCAATTCGGTGAACATGCTCAGCGTGCTCGTAGGCGAACAAACCGGGGGCACATGGACCCGACCCGGCGGACTTCCGCACAGCGGCATACTGCTACCGGGCACCAATCCGAGCGGAGTTTACACGTACACCGTTGCGGGACAATCGCCGTGCAACTCCGACCAGAGCACGGTATCCGTGACGATCAACACTGCGGCGAACGCCGGGATCAGCAACGACACCACGGTGTGTGACAATGGCGATCCGTTCGTATTGATCGATCTACTGAACGGCACCCCGGCAAACGGCGGCACATGGTACGACCCGAGCAACGATGTCAATCCTGGCATTTACATACCCGGACCAGTTGCTGAACCAGGAGTGTATGTGTACACGGTCAATGGCATCGCGCCTTGTCCCACGGCGTCCTCCACCATTACGGTGATCCAGAATGATGCGCCGAATGCCGGTGGCGACAACACGGTAACGATCTGTAGCGATCAACCGGCTTTCCAACTTCTTACGCAGCTCAGCGGAGGTCCTGATAACAATGGTCAGTGGTCCGATCCGGGCAGCGATCCCTTCGGGGGGCTCTTCATTCCCGGTAGCAGCGACCCGGGCACGTACACCTACTTCATCGATGGTGCCGCGCCATGTCCTGACGATCAAAGCACGGTGACCATACTGCAGAACACGGCACCTGATGCAGGCATTAGCACGGCGGTGTTGGTGTGCAGCGACGAGCCGGCGTTCTTGTTGATCGATCGGTTGGCGGGTTCGCCGATGGGCGGTGGAACATGGAGCGGTGGCACGAACGGGTTGTTCATCCCCGGCACCAGCGCTGCGGGTACATACACGTACACGGTGACTGGAGCATTTCCTTGCGGGGTGGCGCAAGCGAGCGTTCAGGTGACGGTTATTCCCGCGGCGAATGCAGGCGCTAATGGGAACGTAACGGCCTGCGTCGACGACCCCGGGATCGACCTCTTCGCGGAGTTGGATGGTTCTCCGCAACTGGGTGGGTCATGGGCGGATGACGACAACACAGGCCAACTGAACAACGGATCATTCGATGCATCGGGCATTGCTCCGGGCTTCTACGACTTCACTTACACCGTTGAGGGCGCCGGTCCATGTGCTGATGATGTCGCAACCGTAACCGTTGAGATCGTCAATGCGCTCAACGCCGGTAACAACACCCAGGTGGAAGTATGCGATAGCGAGACGAGCGTCGACCTGTTCGGGTTGATGTCCGGCAATGCGCAAGCGGGTGGCACATGGGTCGATCTCGACAACAGTGGCGCGCTTATCAACGGTGTTTTCAACGCAGCACAAGCAGGGCAGGGAGTCTGGGACTTCCGTTACGTTCTCGGTGCTTCATCGCAGTGCGATCCCGACAGCGCAGAGCTGACCGTAACCGTGCTCGACGGCCCGAATGCGGGCAACGACGACGCAGTGCAATTGTGCAGCACTGGCGCCAATTATGATCTGAACCAAGGACTGGGCCCCGGCGCTGATGGCAATGGTCAGTGGTTCACGCCGACGTGGTTGCAGCATAGCAGCCTGCTCGACCCCAGTGTGGATCCCCCGGGTGAGTGGTACTACATAGCGCCTGCCGTTGGCAGTTGTGTTGCAGACACATCGACCACGACAGTGGGCATCAGCGTAGCACCGGTAGCGGGTACCAGCGCGAGCATTACGATCTGTAATGACACCGTGCCATTCTCGCTCAACGGCGTACTGCAAGGGGAGGATGCCGGTGGTTCTTGGACGTTCTCGGGCGTGGGTCATTCCAACGTGTACAATCCTGCGATCGATGGAACGGGCACGTACATCTACCAAGTGAACGGACAGATCCCATGCGCGGCGGCGATCAGTACGGTTTCGGTGACGGAGAACAACGCGCCGAACGCCGGTAACAACACTTCATTGAACTGGTGCAGCAATGATCCGGGCTTCAGCTTGATCAGTCAGTTGCCCGGTAACCCGGACCCTGGCGGTATATGGCTTAGTCCCGGAGGCGGTGCACATGGACCCGTCTTCAACCCGGCGGCGGACATTTCAGGAACGTACACCTACGTCGTGAGTGGTTCGGCACCTTGTGTCAACGACACCGCCACACTTTTCATACAGAACACACAGGCGCCGAATGCCGGTGACGACGCCAATGTGAATGCATGCCTGAGTGAGATCTGTGTTGATCTTTTGGATGCACTTGGAGGTACGCCGGATGCGAACGGCACGTGGACCGATCTGGATGCCACGGGCGCTGTCAGTGGCAATTGCTTCAATGCCACCCTTGTAACTGTCGGCTCCTACGATTTCCGGTATGTGGTGCCCACTGCGGGTATTTGTGATCCGGACACCAACTACGTAACGGTGAATGTTGTGATCGGCGCAGATCCCGGTATTGGCGATACGTTATTGGTCTGTGGCGGCAACGTGGCTTTCGACCTGTTCCCGACCTTGGGCGGCACACCACAAACCGGTGGAACATGGACCGACTTGATGGGGACGGGTACCCTGACCGGTAGCACGGTGGATGTCAGCGGACTTCCACAGGGCGGGCCGTATGCCTTCTCGTACACGGTTACGAGCCTTGATTGTGGCGACGTGAGCACTGTGGTGCTGATACAACCAACGCCTTATCCCGATCCAGGGGGCGACTCCAGCATCGTTGTGTGCTCTACGGGCACGGCGTTCGCGCTGGCCGAACAGCTTGCAGGAACACCTGAAAACGGTGGTGTATGGACCGCGCCGGGCGGCGGGTCGAGCAACGGCAACTTCATCCCCGGCGTGGACGCGCCCGGTGCCTACACCTACCTGGTGGCCGGCACCGCACCTTGTTCCGATAGTTCGGCCACGGTGCTCGTTGTCGTGAACCAGCCACCGGATGCGGGTATAAACGGACTCCTCATTACGTGCGACAGTACCACGGCGCTCGACCTGTTCACAGGCCTGAACGGGACTCCGCAACCCGGTGGCACGTGGGCGGATGATGACAACACCGGCGGATTGACCGGTGGTTTGTTCGATGCCACAGGCAGTGCGCCGGGAGACTATGACTTCACCTACACGGTTGCAGCGGAAGGCTGTGCGGAGGATGACGCTCTGGTTAAAGTGACCGTCGTGGGCAGTGTTGATGTGATCGCTGTGCAGACCACGTGCAATGAGCAGGACCGTACCTACGCGGTGCGCTTCACCATACAGAACGGCGATCCGGGCAGTTACATCGTCACGGGCATTACCGGCACGTTGAGTTCCAGCGCACCGTTCACGTTCGAGAGTGATCCCTTGTTCGACAGCCAGGCATACAGCATCACCATCGATGATCAGTACGGTTGCGGCGCAGTCACCATCACGGGTGTTTCACCATGCGGGTTCGAAGAGGAGGTGTTCGTTCCCGAATCGTTCTCGCCGAACGGTGATGACACCAACGAGCAGTTCATCATTCCCGGTATTGAAGGATACCCCGGCAACAGCATCATCATCTTCAACCGTTGGGGCAACGAGGTGTACAAGAGCTCCGGCTACGACAATAGCTCCATCGTTTGGGATGGTACCAGCAACACGGCCTTGATCCCGGGTCAACTCCCCGCCGGCACTTACTACTATGTGCTTGAACTCACCAGCGGAAGCGAAGCGATCCGCGGTTACGTGTACTTGAACCGATGAGCATGCGCAGCAGCATACGATCGTTGGGCGTGCTCGCGTTGTGTGGGTTTGCGTTGGGCACCTCTGCCCAGCAGGATCCGCTGTTCAGTCAGTACATGTTCAATACACTGGCTTTCAATCCTGGCTACGCGGGCAGCGCCGATGTCATGACCGTTATGGCCTTGTCACGGCATCAGTGGGTGGGGTTCGAAGGCGCACCAAGCACGCAAACGATCGCAGGGCACAGCCCACTGCGCAATCAGAAGATCGCCATCGGTGTCAGCATCCTCAACGATCAGGCGGGGCCGGTGAAACAGACCGGTGCTTATCTGGACTTGGCCTACCGGATCCGTACCGGTGCCAACTCGCGTTTGGCGTTCGGTCTGAAGGGCGGTGGAAATCTTTTCCAAGCCGACCTGGCAGAATTGAGCACGGTGGAAGTCGATCCGAGCAACCAGAATTTGGGTGGGCAGTTCCTGCCCAATTTCGGGTTCGGCATTTACTGGCATACTCCACGTGCATACGTCGGCCTCAGCGCACCCAAACTGCTCACCAACCAATTGAACTCGGCCACGGCCAGTGTCATCACCACGGCCGAGGAAGCCCGTCACTATTTCCTGGTCGCAGGTGTGGTGAGGGACCTCGGTACCGAGTTGAAGTTCAAGCCGAGCATCATGGTACGTGCGGTGGAAGGGGCGCCGCTCTCGCTCGACGTCAATGCCAACTTCCTCTTGCGCGAGCGTGTATGGTTCGGCGCCATGTACCGGTTCGGCGATTCGTTCGGCGTGATGGCCCAGTACATGCTGAGCCGCCAGCTGCGGGTCGGTTATGCGTTCGACCTCACCACCTCGCGCCTTGGCGCGTACAACAGCGGCACGCACGAGATCATGCTCAGCTACGACTTCCGCTTCGTGAAAGGCCGCACCATTACCCCTCGATACTTCTGAGATGCTGGTACGCCGCGCCACCCGGAAATTGCTCGCCCCACTGGCTGTGCTGCTCGTTATGCAGACCGCCGCCGCGGCACAGGGCAGTGCCGATGCGCGCATCCGCTTGGGGGACAAGTCCTACGAACAGATGGCCTACGCCGAGGCCATTGAACACTACGAAGTGGCCGCCGACAAGGGCGCGGTGAACGAGCATGTGACCAAGCGCTTGGCCGATTGCTACCTGCGTTTGGGCAACACCGAAGAAGCGGAGAAGTGGTACGCCATCACCGTGAAATTCCTGAACCGCGAACCACAGGACCTGTACAACTATGCGCAGGCACTGAAAAGCAACGGCAAGTACAAGGAGGCGGAAGAGTGGATGGATCAGTATCTGCTCACGACGATGCGCGAAGGCGCACCGCGCCGAAGCAACATCAGCGACTTCGCGAAGAAGTTCATGTACGACATCGACCGCTGGGAAGTGAGGGCGGTGAGCACCAACACCGCAGTGAGCGACTTCGGAACCACTTGGCTGGATGATGACCGCGTGATCTTCGCCAGTGCGCGCAACGAACGTGTGGGCGTGCAGCGCACGGCGGCATGGAACGCGCAGCCCTTCTTGGATCTGTACTTCGCGCAACGCACGGAGGCCGGCGATCTGGTGAACGCAACTGCGTTGGAGGGCAACGTGAACAGCAAGCTGCACGAAGGACCGGCGGTGGTGAGCCAGGATGTGAGCACCATTTGGTTCACTCGCAACAACTTGTTCAAAGGCAAAGCACAGAAGAGCAACAACGGTATTGCACGCCTTGCCATCTACAAAGCGGAATGGATCAATAAGGAATGGAGCACCACGGAACAGTTCCTCTACAACAACAGCGAATGCTCCGTTGGCCATCCTGCACTTTCGCGCGACGGCAAGCGTTTGTATTTCGTCAGCGACATGCCCGGTGGCAACGGCGGTACCGATATCTACATGTGCCGGGATCAGGGTGGGCAGTGGGGCGCACCCGAAAACCTTGGCCCTGCCATCAACTCACCTTACAACGAAGCCTTCCCCTTCATTGACAGTAACGGGACGTTGTGGTTCGCGAGCAATGGCCACCCCGGCTTGGGAGGTCTGGACGTGTACCAAGCGAAACCCGGTAGCGATGGGCGTTTCATGGTCGCTGTGAACGTTGGTGCGCCGGTGAACGGGCCGAAGGATGATTTCGCGTTCATCATCGACAGCAAGGGCGAACGGGGCTTCTTCAGCAGCAATCGGCCCGGTGGCAAAGGCGATGACGATATCTATTCCTTCGTGTTGAAACGTCCGCTCGAGGACCGCTTCCTCTGCACCGGGTTCGTGATCGACGACGAGGACGAATCGCCGGTGATCGATGTGGAAGTGCAACTGCTTGCTGCGGATGGCACGGTGATCGAGAGCACGACGACCGATACCTATGGCAAGTACACCTTCACGGTCGAGAAGGACAAGGAGTACGTGGTGAAGGCGCGGATGAAGGGACGCTACGACGGTGAGCAGCACTTGAGCACCGAGCGTATTGCCGAGCAGCAGATCATGGCGCGCGACATACACATGGTGCCGGAGGCGGGCATCTGGCTGCGTGGTGTGGCACGCTACGCCGACCACCTCGGTTTCGTGCAAGGAATGAAAGTGAGCCTGGTGAACATCACCACGCTCTTCACCGAGACGGAAATGACAGGGGAGGGCGGTGATTTCGATTTCCGGTTGACCCCCAACGAAGAGTATGAGGTTCTCATCGAGAAGCAGGGCTTCTGGCGCATGAGCATGCCGGTGACCACTGTCGGGGTGAAGCAAGGCATCATCGACCTGAACGAAGCCTACGAACTCGATTTCGAGCCGATAGGTGTAGGTACTGCGGTGCCCTTGAAGCACCAGCGTTGGGCGCAGAACAGTTCCGCGCCCGACCCAAAGGCCAAGGCCGAACTGGAACAGCTGGCCGAGCGCTTGATGACCAATCCCACGTTGATCGTGGAAGTCGGGGTGCACAGCGACTCGCGCGGCGATGCCGATGCAGCCTTGAAGCTCGACCAGAAGCGCGCCAATGCCATCCTCGATGTGCTACGCTCAAGAGGCGTGGCGAAAGAGCGTATCAGCGCGAAGGGCTATGGTGCTACACATCCCGTGAACCATTGCGTAGCCGGCGTGCAATGCTCCGAGGAGGAGCACGCCGCCAACCGCCGCGTGGAGTATGTGGTGACGGGGGTGTTGGAGTAGTACGGTCGCACGACAAGTGTTGTCGCTCGCGTCGAACCATCGGCATTCGCTGATCAAGGGCTCCCCTCTCCATTTTAGGTGACACAATTGGTGAGAACCGGAAATACATTGGCCCGGCAACCGGGCCGTTCTCTCCGCGTCCATTGATCACACACGCCATGGAATTCATAGACTTTGATAACCTGCAGCAGCGCTACGCCGAAATACGCGCCGACTATCAAGGGAAGCAGCCCTTCCGGTGGACCACCTTCGAGTCGTTCTTCAAACCCGAACGCGCCGAAGAGGTCTTGAGCCACTATCCGACCATCAAAGACGGCAAGTGGGACGGCACCACCTATATCGATCAGAAGAACAAATGCACGAAGACCGTTTTCGAGCCGGCCAGTGTGATGGACCGCGTATTCGGCGAGTTGAATTCGCCGGTTTTCCTGCAATGGTTGGAAAAGGTGACCGACATTGAACAACTTGAAGGCGATGCGAAGCTTTTCGGCGGCGGCCTGCACCAGAGCACGCGCGGTGCCTTTCTCAATGTTCACGTCGACTACAATTTCCACCCCGACACCAAACACCACCGCCGCTTGAACGTGCTGGTGTACATGAACAAGGATTGGAAGGAGGAGTACGAAGGCAACCTCGAGCTCTGGGACCTCACCGGGCCGGAGAAGAAGTTACTGGCCAAAGTGGCGCCCACCTTCAACCGGTGCGCGATGTTCGAAACCAATGAGATCAGTTTCCACGGCCACCCCAAGCCATTGAACGCGCCGGAAGGGATCAACCGCAAGAGCATCGCTACCTATTACTACACGCCCACACGGCCGCAACATGAACTGGCCGGCGACCACAACACAGTTTACGTGAATACAGAAGGCGTGGGCGGCCAGATCAAGCGGTTGACCAGCGGGGTGAAGGCGTTCCTGGAACGCATCAATCGGCAGTGACCCATGGCGGGCGCGTAACATCACCGTCGGACATCGGGCACAGCCGAGCTTTCGAAAGAATTGGGGCGCCGCTCACAATCCCTTGAACGAATACCCGAGCCCTGAGAAGTGCTCGAGCACCTTGGGCAATGTTTCCCGCAAGCGCGGCCACGCTTTCACACTGTCGTGGAACACCACTATACTGCCCGCTTCAGTGTGTTTGAGGACGTTGCGCGTGCAGCGCTCGGCATCGATGCGCACATCGAAATCGCCGCTTAATACGCTCCACATGACAATGGTGAAGTCGTTGTTCAGTGCGCGGGCCTGGTCGCGCGTGAGCCTTCCATAGGGCGGTCGGAACAGGGATGAACCTGTGAGCGGCTGACAACGCTGCACGCTGGCCACATAGTCGGCGAGTGACGTGTGGCGACCGTTGCAATGGTCCCATGTATGGTTGCCGATGGTGTGGCCATCGGCCTGCACTCGCGCGAACACGTCAGGGTTCGCTTCGATGTTCTTGCCAATACAAAAGAAAGTGGCCTTCGCTTGGTGCGCACGAAGTTGCTCCAGCACCCAAGGGGTCACGTCCAGGATGGGCCCATCATCGAAGGTGAGGTGTATCGACTTTCCACCATCATCCTCCGCAGGCATGCGCCAAAGGCGCGAACCGTAGAGCGCCCTCGCGATGGCCGGTGTCCTCGCGAGGTACATGGGGGCCTAGAGCTTGATGCGTGAGGTGGGTCGTTGTTCACCGGGAGCGGGAGGAGCCGTTGGCTCACCGTTCTTGATCGCGAATTCCTCGTTCACTTCAGCCATGCGCTTTTGCAATTTCTCGGTCAGCGCGGCGTCGCCTCCTTGGTTCTTCACATCCTCCACCATGCGCGACATTACAGCACGCGTAATGTCGGTTTCCTGTCCCAGCATGGAGTAGAATTTGTCGTCGAGGCTCAGCTGCCATTGCATGTTCTCGTCCATGATATCGAACAGGCGCTCGGCCAGTTTGTTCGCCTTATCGGTGGCACCTGCATCGTAGTATCCTTCGATCAAGGGAAGGATCACGCGGTCGTAGGGCACGTTGCGTTCGGGCATTTTCTCGAAGGCGAGGTCGATCACCTTGATGGCTTCCTCCTTGCGGCCTTCGTTGGTCAACGCATCGGCGAGGGCGCTCATCTGCATGCGCAGGTTCATCGTCATGCGCAGGATGTTCTCATCGAGGTAGATCGGATCCTTGGTGTCCATGTTGCCCCAAGCGAACTTGTTCGTCACGTTGTCGAGCATCTTGTCCGTTGCCACGTGGCCGTATTGTCCCGGGGTGGTGCTCTTCTTCATGATGGGCGACACGCGGTAGGTTAGACCCTCCAGTTGGAACCAGTCCTGCATGTTGATGTAACTATCAGGACCGGTCGTGACGGCGAAGTAGATCGGGCGATCCCAATTGTTGTGGGCCAGCAGGTCGAGCACCAGGAAGTGGTTCTTGTAGAGCGCTTGTTTGCCCACTTGCCAGATCATGGCGTCGGCAATGCGCGCGCTGTCGCTCACGTTCACGGTGCCGTTGGCGATGACTTTGGCGCTATCGATCGGCAACCGGAAATAGTTGGTGGGGATGATCGCGTACGATGCATCGCCGCGCTGCGGCAGATTGTTGTCGTTGGTGGCGTAGTCGATGGCCTTCTTAAGGTCCCACAGTGGTGGTTGCTTGCGGTTCTCGGGCACCAAGTACACGGCATCCCGGGTGCCTTGGCGGTACTTCTCGGGCGCCATGTGGAACGGCACGGGGTCGCTCTTGTAGGCTTTGCGGCGCATCTGGTCGATGTACCAATCGGTGTTGAGCAAGCTCAAGTTCACCACGCGCACATCCGTGCGGATGCCCTGCACTTCCTGCGCGTACCACAAGGGGAAGGTGTCGTTGTCGCCATTGGTGAAGAGGATCGCGTTATCAGCGCAACTGTTCAGGTAATTGGCGGCCACATCGCGTGCCGGGGTGCGGTTGGCGCGGTTGTGATCATCCCACTCCTGGCTCAGCATCTGCAACGGCACAGCAAGGCATAGCAATGTTGCCAGTGAAGCCACAACGGTGTCGTTCTTCATGGCACCGCCCAACACGTTGAATAACATGAGCGCAGCACCGCCGGCAAGCGTCATGTACAACAGCGAATAGCTGGCACCGTGGTCGCCACCACCGATGGTTTCGGCAGCATACTTAAGGATGAAGAGGCCGGCACCAGCACCAATGGCATAGAGCAGATCCTTGCGCTTGATGCTGCGCGCTGCATCGAACAGTGCGTAGACACTGAGACCGATCCAGATCGCGAACGCATAGAACGAGCCCACGTACGCGTAATCGCGCTCGCGCGGCTGCACAGGGGTCTGGTTCAGGTAGATCACAATGGCCAATCCAGTGAAGAAGAACAGCAGCAACACGATGGTCCAGTCGCGCAAGCTGCGGGTGAGCTGGTATATCAGACCGATCAAGCCCAGCAGGAATGGCAACAGGAACAACTTGTTGTAGCCCTTGTTGTTCGTCATGCTCGGCGGGAGGGTGCTCTGCTCGCCCAAGCGCTGCTCATCGATCATATCGATACCGCTCAACCAGTTGCCTTCGGTAATGCCGCCGCTAGTGCCTTGTATGTCGTTCTGGCGTCCCCCGAAATTCCAGAGGAAGTAGCGCCAGTACATCCAGTTCACCTGATAGTCCATGAAGAACCGGAGGTTCTCGCCCTGTGTGGGCTTGATGATCAACGTGGGTTCGCCGTTGCGATCCGTGGCGCGCATGGTGCGCTTCTGCACATCGTTTATTTCATCGCGCAGGCGTTTGGCCCCATCGCGATCGCCCACGGACTGCGCCTCCTGCAACTGTAACGACAACATCTCCGGATCGGGGAAATCGACCCAGTTCTTGTACTCGCCTACGTGCCGGCCATCGGCGCTGTACATACGCGGGAACAACATGGTGAACTCCGGCTCGTACGTGGGCTCGCTCTTCAAGCGGCTGTCCGTTTCATCGTAATAGTGTTCAACCGTCAACCCCGGGTTCTGCTCCATGTAGTGGTCGGCGCTCCAGCTATCGTAGCAGCGCTTTACCACCTTCGTGCCCTTCTTGATCATCCACGTAGCAGTGCGCACGGGGGTGCCATCGCGCCACATATTCTGCTTGGCCGGTGGACTCGCCCAGAACTGGCCAATGAGCAACGGTCGGTCGCCATATTGTTCCCGGTTCAGGTAGCTCACCAAGTTGAATACGTTCTCGGGGTTGTTCTCATCGATGGGCGGGTTGGCATGGCTGCGCACCACCGTCATGGCATAGGTGGTATACCCCAACAGGATCACGCTTACGCCCAGGATGATGGTGTTGAGCACCACTCGGCCCGAACGCTGGGTCCACATGAGGCCCCAAACGATAAGACCCACGAGCAGCACACCGTACACCATGCTCCCGGTGTTGAACGGCAAACCGAAGTCGTTGACGAACAATAGCTCGAACCACCCGGCAACCTTCACGATGCCCGGGATAATGATGGCTTGGATCGTTCCAAGGATCACCGCACCGATGAGCATGGCATAAATGAAGCCCTTCACTGTTGGCGTGTACTTGCGGAAGTAATAAACCAGAACAATTGCGGGTATGCAGAGCAACCCGAGGAGCTGCACACCGATGCTGAGACCGATCAAATAACAGATCAGGATCAACCACCGGCTGTTGTGCGCCTGGTCCGCTTCGCTCTCCCATTTCAGGATGGCCCAGAACACAGCAGCCGTGAAGAGCGACGACATGGAGTATACCTCGCCTTCCACCGCGCTGAACCAGAACGAATCGCTCCAGGTGTAGGCCAAAGCGCCCACGATACCGCTGCCGATGACCGCGATGATCTTGCCAGTGGTCAGTTCCTCATCGCCCTTGCGGACGGCAAGCTTTAAGGCCAAGTGCGTAATGCTCCAGAAGAGGAAGAGGATGGTGAACGAACTGCACAATGCGCTCAGGGTATTGATCGCGATGGGTACGTTCTCGGGGGAAACGAACGCGCTGAAAATGCGCGCCAGCATCATGAACAGGGGAGCGCCGGGCGGGTGGCCCACATCCAAGCGGTAGGCAGTGGCAATGAACTCGCCACAGTCCCAGAAACTGGCGGTGGGTTCTATCGTGAGGAGGTAGGTAACGGTGGCCACCAGAAAGACCAGCCAACCGGTGATGATATTGAGCTTCTTGAACTGCATGCGGACCGTGGATCGCCTATGCTGCGGAAGGGGTTTCCGCGAGCGGCGGCCGAAGATAGCCGCCGCCGCCAACGGCGAAATGCAGGCGGATGCGCCAAGACTTGTCAACGAAAGGGAGGCGGGAAGCGGTGAAACCGAAAAACCGGAGAACGTTGAACCGCAAAATGCAAAAGGGAAGCGGTCCGAGTAGGGCCGGGTGCTTTCCCGTTGTGCCCCGACTCTTCAATTCCGCGGTTTTTCATTCAAAGTTTCGCGGATCTGCAGTTCCGTTTCCCTCCTCGTGCTCCCGGGTAACCGAAAAACCTATTTTCGCCCCCGCTTTCGGAGGAGCCAGCCGCACATGTGCGGTCCACCGAGCAGCATTGACCGATGGTGTAACTGGCAACACGTCTGATTTTGGTTCAGAAGAGTCCAGGTTCGAGCCCTGGTCGGTCAACAAGAACGAAGCCCCGCGAGAGCGGGGCTTCGGCGTTCAGTGCGACGTGTCACATGCATTACCGTGATCGCTGACCCCAATAAGGCCTGTGGCTGGATCAGGGCATCGCCGGTACAGGCCCGCCACTGGTCTCGGCTTTCGGCTTCGCGCCCGGGCGCTCCTTGTTGAAGAGGATGGCTAGCATCACCTCGTGGGTGCCGCTGCTGTACTTGTTGAGGTTGGTGGTGGTGATGTCGTAAGAGTAGCCGAACTGGAAGGTGCTCTTCACCGTAGCCCCGAGCATTACGCTGATAGCATCCTTGCTGCGCCAGGTGGCGCCCACCCACAGTTGGTTGCGGTATTTGATGAGCGCAGTGAGGTCGATCTTGGCCGGTACCGGGCTCACGTATTTCACCAACGCCTGTGGCTCGAATACGAAGTCATCGCTCAGCGCAAAGCGGTAGCCGCCCATCAGCATGTAGTGGTCCTCCAGCTTGTTGAGGGTGCTGGTCTGCGCATCGAAGAAGTACACCTTGTTCTGCGCGGTCTGCGGCAGGCTGATGCCCACCCAATACTTGGCGTGGTAGGCGTACGCCCCGAAGGCGAAGTCCGGCACGATCTGTCCACGTACTTGGTCGTCGATCACCGTTTCGTTCCCGTCGTGGAAGGTGATCTTGCTGCCGTCGATGAGGAATTGCTGCGCACCGCCGCTCAAGGCCAATGAGAGTTTCAGATCGGCCGTCAGGTTGAAGTGGTACGCAAAGCTCAACTGCATGCCCGTGCGCCGTGTGGGTCCTGTATGGTCCGTGTAGATCCATCCACCCAATCCGATCTTCCGCCCAATGGGCGTAATGGCGCTGAGCGTGAAGGTGCGCGGTGCATCCTGTATGCCTACCCATTGGTTGCGGTGGCTGCTTCGCAGTTCGAATGCGGGGCGGCTGCCGGCTACGGCCGGGTTGTGCACATAGTCGTTGAACGCGTACTGGCTCAGTTGGGGCAGCTGCTGTGCATATGCACCACTACCGATGAGCAGGGACAAACCGAGCAACGTCGAGTACACGGTCTTGCGTGTCACCCGGAATGAAGTTGATTGGATCATGGCCATGTCGGTTTAGCGGAGCACGGTTAAGGGTCCGGTGTACGGTTCAGGGAAGTCGGGATCGTTCAACTCGATCGCGTAGTAGTAGGTGCCGATCGGCACTTCGCCGCCGTTGGAGGTGCCGTCCCATTGTTCGGCGTAGCCCACGCTTGCGAAGAGCAGTTCGCCCCAGCGATTGTAGATCTCCACGGTGCAATCAGGGAAACGCTCGATGAGGTCGATCTGCCAAGCGTCGTTCACGCCATCGCCGTTCGGGCTGAAGCCCGTGGGAATGACGATCTCCGGGATCACCGTAACCAGTACGCTGTCGATGCTGGTGCAGCCGTTGGGCGATGTAACAGTTACCACGAACCACGTGGTGCTGGGCGGGTCGGCGATCGGGTTGGCAAGAGAAGCGTCATCCAGCAGTGAGTCGGGTTGCCAGATGTAGGAGCTTCCTGCGGGACCTGTCGGGTTGCCACCTATCACAACGGTCTGTTGCAGGAATATGCTCACGTCCGGTCCGGCATCAGCACCTGGCGACCCGAGGATGGTCACCACCACCTGTTCACTATCGTTGCACGGGCCGTTGCTGATGGAGAGGGTGTAGGTGTACGTCCCGGGAGTGAGCGTGGGTAACGTGTATTGGGCGTTCGTGCCTACGATGTTGTTCTGCGCGTCCGTCCAAGTGTAGCTGGTGGCACCGATGCTGGCGCTTCCATCGAGTATGATGACATCGCCATTGCAGGCGCTGATATCGGGTCCGGCGTTCGCATCCAGTGTTATGGTGGCGTTCACCGTGGCACTCGCGCTCACTTGGCATCCGTTGGCATCGGTGATGGTCACCGTGTACACCCCGGGCGCCAATGCTGCAATGTCTTCATCGGTGCTGCTGTATCCGTTCGGGCCGTTCCATATGAAGCCGTAGTTGAGCGTGCCACCGGCGACGGTGATCGCGATGCTGCCATCGTTGGCCGTACTGCACAGCGCATCCACCACTTGATCCACGGTAATGGTCAGCTCTGTGGGTTCAGTGATGGTGAACATGACCGTCGTATCGCAACCGAGTTGGTCGGTGATGAGCACGGAGATGTTCCCGGCGCAGAGACCGGAGGCAACGTTGGTACCATCGCCGTTCTGTGGATCGGGCGTCCAATCGTAGGTGTAGTTGCCGAAGCCACCGGTGGTGCCGAGCGTGATGAGGCCGTTGCAATCACCCGCGCACAGCACTTGTGTGATCGCAGGATTCGGCAGGATCGGCTGGAACGGGATAATGGTGAAGGGCACTACAGTATCGCAACCCAACGAATCGGTTATGGTGATGGTGTAGTTGCCCGCGACAAGTCCGAATGCATCCACGGTTCCGTCGGGGTTGCCCGGATCGGGGTTCCAATCGAAGGTCAGTGTGCCGGTGCCGCCGCTTGGCGTCAGGTGCGCTTCGCCATCGCCAGGGCCGTTGCACGTTTCACCGATGAAGGTGAGCGTGGGAAGGATGGCAGGGCCTTCGTCAAGGGTGAAGTTGGCGATGGTGACGCAGGCGTGCGCATCCACTACGGTCATCGTATAGTCGCCTGCGCACAGGCTGTCCACTATGAGTGTGTCGGTGGCGAACACGATACCGTTGAGCGCCCATGTGATGGTGTACGGAGCGGTGCCGCCAACCACCTGCACTGCCGCCGCTCCTTGGCAAGCGCCAAAGCACGCATTGTCGGTAGTGGCAACCGTGCCGGAAAGCGGAGCAGGTTCATTCACCACGTACGTCAACACCGTGTCGCAGCCGTTCGCATCAGTGATCGTCGCCGTGTAGGTGCCTGCACAGAGGTCGATCACCGTTGGCGTACCGTCGCCGTTGATCGGATCCGGGCTCCAGTCGATGACATACGGACCTGTGGCACCTTGGATCATAAGGTCAATGGAGCCATCACAAGTGCCGAAGCATGAAGCACTATCGATCGTAGCGGTGATGCTGTAAGGTGCCGGTTCGATGATGAGCACACTGGCAGTGGTGTCGCACAACCCGTCGCTGATGAACACGGTGTAAACGCCTGCGCACAACTGCGTGATCTGCGCCGTGCTATCGCCCACGAGCGGATCGGGGCTCCAGTCATACGTGTATACCCCCGTACCGCCGGTAGGGCCTGCCGTTGCGGTACCGATGCACTCGTTGTTGCAGAGCAGCGGCGTACTGCTGAGGTTCGGAACGATCGGATCGGGCGATGTGACGTTCACCGTATCGATTGTCATGCAACCATCGCCGTTGATCACTTGCACCAGGTAAGAGCCAACGCAAAGGCTGTCCACGTTGAAGGTGTTCGGCTCATTGAGCGTGGTACCGAGAATGTCGTACCACGCGATCGAGCAGGGTATTACGCCGCAGTTGAAGAGCACTTGTGCAACGCCGTCGCAGGTGTTCGGACACGTTGTGAGCCCATCAATGGTGGTGAGCACCTCACCGTTGCTGTCGGTGATCGGTACAAGGAGCGCGGCAGCGCAGCCGTTCGCATCAGTAACGGTAACGCTGTAGAGCCCGGCACACAGGTTCACCAGCGCGCTGTCGGTGCTGAAGAATGCGCCGGCAAGTGTCCAGTCGTAGGTGTAAGGTGCCGTTCCTCCAACGGGGATCACGGCGGCCGTACCGTTGCAGATCAAGCACTGGCTCTGGGTGCTCGCACTGGAGAGTACGATCAGTTGTGGCTCGTCGATGGTGTAGGTCACTGTGGTATCGCAGCCATTGTCATCGGTAACCGTCAGATCGTACGTGCCCGGGCAGAGCTGAATGGCGATACCGGTGCCGTCGCCGTTCGGCGGATCGGGGTTCCAATCGTAGGTGTACAGTCCCGTACCGCCCAGTACCGTGGCGATGATGCTGCCATCACAGAACCCGTTGCACGAAGCATCCTCAACCGTTGCGCTGATGCCGATCGGCTGCGGTTCGGTGATGAGCACTGTTGCCGTGGTGTCGCATCCGTTGGCGTCGGTGATCGTCAGCGTGTACACGCCAGCGCAGAGCCCCGTGACTTGTGTCGTGCTATCGCCGGTGATCGGGTCAGGTCCCCAATCGAAAGTGTAGCCGGGAACGCCGCCCACGGGTCCTGAGGTCGCGGTGCCATCGCAAGCACCTGCGCAAGTCGCTGGCGTACTGCTGATGTTGGGCGTGATACCGTTCGGCTCCACGATCGTTGCGGTATCGGCGCTGGTGCACCCATCGCCGTTGGTCACGAGTACGATGTAGCTGCCCGCGCACAGGCTGTCCACACTGATCTGGCCGCTCTGGTTCAAGTTGTTGCCCAGCATATCGAACCACTCGATGCTGCAGGAGGGAACGGTGCATATGAACTGCACCTGCGCAATGCCGCTGCATTCGCCAGCACAACCGGTTGCACCGTCAATGGTGGTCAGCACTTCGCCGTTGCTATCAGTGATCACAACAGCGGTGCTTGTGCTGCATCCGTTGTCGTCGGTGGCGGTAGCGGTGTACACTCCTGCACACAGGTTGGTCAGCGAAGCACCGTTTCCGACGGGGGCACCGCCAAGCGTCCACGTTACCACGATGCTGCCCGTGCCACCACCGGTAGTGGCCGTGGCCGTGCCATTGCAGATCAAGCAGGTGCTCGGTGTCGATGCAACGCTGAGGGTGATTGGTTGCGGCTCCGCGATCACATACGTAACGGTGGTGTCGCAGCCGTTCGCGTCGGTGATCGTCAGATCGTACGAACCTGCGCACAGTTGGAACGCACCGTTGGTACCGTCGCCGTTCGGTGGGGCGGGATTCCAATCGAATGTGAATAGACCGGTGCCGCCGTTCGGCGTTACTACAATGCTCGCGTTGCAATCGCCTGCACAAAGCAGATCCGTTTGCACGGCGTTCACCGTGATCGGCAACGGTTCAGTAATGAGGAAAGTGTACGTGGTATCGCACCCGCTGAAGTCTGTAATGTTCAACGTGTACACACCCGCTGCGAGACCGGTCACTTGTGGCGTGCCATCGCCGGTGATCGGATCCGGGCCCCAGTTGAAGCCGTAGCCGGGCACACCTCCAGTTGGACCGGAGGTGGCAGTGCCGGTGCTATCGCCAGCACACGTCACCGGTGTGGTGCTGATGTTGGCAATGATCGGCGATGGCGTGGTAACGGTCACCGTGTCGATGCTCACGCATCCGCTGGCGTTGGTCACTTGCACCAAGTAGTCGCCTGCGCAGAGGCCGCTCACTGTATTGCCATTTTGGAACAGCGGCAGACCGTTGCTGTTGAACCATGCGATCACGCACAGCGGATCGCTGCAGTTGAATTGCACTTCCACGGTACCATCGCAGGTGTTCGGGCAGGAGGTGATGCCGCCCACAACGGTCAGCACCTCGCCATCGCTATCGGTAACCGCAACCGCTTGTTGCAGGAAGCAACCCGCGCTATCGGCGATGCTCGCCGTGTACACACCGGCGCACAGGTTCGTAACCGTGGTGCCGAAACCAACGAGGTTCAGGTTGGCATCGGTCCACACGATCAAGTAGGGCGTGGTACCGCCAGTGGGCGCCACGGTTGCCGTGCCGTTGCAGAGTTGGCACTGGCTTTCGGTGCTGCTACCATTGGCAGCCAGTGGCAGCGGTTCGGTGATCGTGAAGGTCACGGTGGTATCGCAGCCGTTGTCGTCGGCCACCGTAACGGTGATGGTGCCCGGGCACAGGTCCGTGGCGATCGGCAGCCCCTGGCCGTTAGGCGGTATTGGGCTCCATGTATAGGTGTACGGCTGTGTGCCGCCCGTTGGGAACAGCACCACGCTGCCGTTGCAGTCGCCGTTGCAGAGCACGTTCGTTACCGTCGCATTCAGATCGAAGGGTTGTGGCCCTGTGATCAATGCGCTCGCTGTCGTATCGCAACCGCTTGCATCGGTGATGGTCACGTTGTACACACCTGCGCACAGACCCGTGCCCTGCTGCACGTTCTGTCCGTTCGGTGGAACGGGGTCCCAGAAGTACGTGTACGGGAACTCACCACCCGTTGGGCCCGAACGTGAGCGTTCCGTCGCATGATCCGACACATGTCTCTGGTGTGGTGCTGAAATTGGGGATGATGGGGGAGAAGGGCTCCACGGTGAAGGCCACCAGAGTGTCGCATCCAACAGAGTCCGTTACGGTGACGGTGTAGTTACCCGCGCAGAGGCCGGTTACAACGTTGGTGGTAAGTCCGCCCGGCTGCCAATCGTAAGTGAAGCTGCCCGTGCCACCGAAGGGGAATACGGCTGCTTGTCCGGAACAAGCACCACTGCAATCCTCGGGTTCCACCACCAAGTTGGGGATGATGGGGCCCGGCTTGAAGATGTCGAAGAAGAGCGTGGTGTCGCATCCGTTCGCATCCGTAACGATCACGTTACCTCCACCTTCGCATAGACCTGTTGCGGTGCTATCGCCTTGTCCGTTCTGTGGAACAGGTGTCCAGAAGTAGCTGTATGGTCCCGTACCACCGCTGGCGGTTACCAACACAGCCCCGTTGCATTCGCCATGACACAAGCCGTTGGTAACCGTTATGCTCGCGCTCACCGGTTGTTCCGGTAGGATGGTGATGGTGACCGTCGTGTCACAGCCTGTGTCGTCCAGGATGGTGGCAGTGTAGATGCCGGCACACAAGCCGGAGATGCTCGGCGTGGTCTGTCCACCTGGATTCCAGAGCACGGTGAAACCCACTCCGCTGCCACCGGCGGGATTCACGGCAGCCGTTCCATCACAAGGGCCATTGCACGTTTCGTTGGTGAAGGTCTCGTTGGGGAGGATCGTCAGCGGTCCGGTGATGATGAACACGATGGTCGTGTCGCATTGCGCTGCGTCGCTGATGGTGAGGTTCCACGTGCCGGGACAGAGGTCGCTCGCCGTATCGGTGCCTTGACCGGTGGGCGGTTGCGGGCTCCAGTCGTATGTGTATCCCGGCAAACCACCACCGGCAATGGCGCTCGCGGTACCGTCACACGCGCCGGCGCAGCTCTCGTTCGATTGGGAAGTCACGGCGGTGATGCCGCTCGGTGTGTTGATGACGAATGCCAACGTGGTATCGCAGCCGTTGCCGTCCGTGATCGTAACGGTGTACGGTCCGGGACAGAAGTCCGTGGCGTTCGCCGTGCCTTGGCCGTTGCCGGGTGGTGGTTGCCAATCGTAGGTAATGATGCCCACCGCACCAGGTACGCTATCGATGGTCGCTGTTCCGTCGCACACCCCGCAGCTTGCGGTGGTGGTGGTCAGCGCTGGTGTCAGTGGTGGTGCTTCCAGGATCACGAAGGCGAGCGTCGTGTCGCAGCCGGCATCATCGGTTATGGTGAGCGAGTAATTGCCAGCGCACAAGAGCGAGGCGTTCGGCGTGCCTTGCCCAGCAACCGCTGGCGACCATACATAGTCCAACACGCCCACACCACCGGTGGCCAGCACATCGATCGCACCATCGCAATCGCCGTTGCAAGTGGCATCGGTAACCGTGCTGCTGATGTCGAACGGCGGCGGTTCGGTGATGACGACGGTCAACGTAGTGTCGCAACTGCCATCGCTGATCGTTACGCTCCAAGTGCCTGCGGTCAATCCAGTGGCGGCATTTGTTCCTTGACCCGCGGGAGGCGGAGGTGCCCACAAAAAGGTGAATGCAGCACCGGATCCGCCCGTGGGATTGGTGATGATGCTACCGTCATTGCCGTCGTTGCACGTCACATTCGTCACGGTCTCATTGGGAAGGATCGGCGTCGGCGCGAGGATGATGAAGTTGATGAGCGTATCGCAACCAGCGTCATCCGTGATCAGCACGGTGCCAGGCCCAGGACAGAAACCACTGGCATTCGCCGTTCCTTGTCCGAGGGTTGGTGCAGGCGTCCAAATGAAATCGTACAAGGGTGTGCCACCGGTCACTACAGCATCCACCGCGCCATCGCACGCATTCGAGCACGACGCAGGTGTAACCGTCAACGTGACCACGAAGGGCGGTGGCTCGGCAATGGTGATCGGCACCACCAACTCGCAGTCATTCGCGTCGGTGACGGTGAGTGTATAGTTGCCCGGGCACATCTGGCTCGCGTTCGGTGTGCCCTGGCCGGCTCCCGGTTGTGGCGCCCACACGTATTGCAATGTGCCGGTGCCTCCGCTCACCAGCACATCGGCCGCGCCATCGCAGGTGCCGTTGCACGAAGCGTTCGTGATCGTTGGCACGGCTGTGATCGGCGGTGGCTCGGCAATGGTGAACGTTACCGTGGTGTCGCAGCCGTTCACATCACTGATGGTAACGCTGTAGTTGCCCGCGCAGAGCTGTGTTGCGAACGGTGTTCCTTGGCCGGCAACGGCAGGGCTCCACACGTAGATGAGCAGGCCCGTGCCGCCGACAGCCGGTGCATTAGCGGTTCCATCGCAAAGACCTGCACATGTGACATCCGTCCATGACGTGTCGGGAACAATGGCAGGCGGCGCGTTGATGGTGAAGGGTACCAACGTGTCGCAGCCCGCCGCGTCGGTGATCAGTACAGTGTAGTTTCCGGGGCACAGGTTCGAAGCTGTCGGAGTGCCTTGCCCAATGACCGCACCCGGTGCCCACAGGAACGAGTATGCACCGGTTCCGCCCTGTGGGAAACAGACCACCGTGCCATTGCACACATCACTGCACGAGGCATCGGTGATGGTGAGGTTCGGTATGATCGGCAGGGGCGCGGTGATCACCACGGGAACCAACGTATCGCAGCCGCTGGGTTGGTCGGTGATCAGCACTGTGTAGTTGCCCGGGCAGAGACCGGTCGCGGTGGCGGTTGTCTGTCCGCCGGGTGTCCACAGGAAATCGTAAGTGCCCAAGCCGCCGGTGGGGGCGGCGGTGGCAGTGCCATCGCAATTGTTCGCGCACGTTGCAGGCGTGGCCGTTACGTTCGGTACAATGGGCAACGGTTCGGTAATAACGAATGCAACGGTGGTGTCACAACCGTTGTCGTCCGAAATGAGCACGCTCCAATTACCGGCGCACAACAGGCTCGCATTCGGCGTGCCTTCGCCGCCGCCTGGTGGCGGATCGGGCGTCCAGTCGTAGTCGATGGTGCCGGTGCCGCCGGTCACCACCACACTCGCTGTTCCATCGCAATCGCCGAAGCAGGTGGCGTTGGTGCTGGTAGGCACCACCACGATCGGCTGAACGTTCAGTGTGAAGGTGGTATCGAACACACAGTTGTTCTCGTCGGTGATCGTCAACGTGTTCACACCGGCACACAGTTGTGTGGGGTTCGGCGATGTCTCCACTCCGCCGTTCCAGTTGTAGGCGAAGTTGTTCGGATCGCCAGCACCACCACCGGGGAAGGTTATCGCGCTACCGTTGCACGAGTTGGCGCAGCTCGGTGGGTTCAGTCCGAAGAACAGCACGCTGATCGGCGGCGGCTCGGTAACGTTCACGCTCGCGAAACAGCCCACGCCTTGGCCCAGATCCGTTACCACAACCAGACGGTTGCCCGCGCACAGACCGCTCCAGTTCGGCGTGTTCGGACCGCCCTGCCACTGGATGTTGAACGGGCTCACTCCACCGTTGATGGTCACGGTCACGGCACCATCGCACGCGTCGTTGCAGCTTACACAGAAGCCGTTGAAGTTGCTGGTGCACGAGGCCACCACTTGGAAGGGCGTTTGTCCGGCACCGGTCCCGCAGTTCACCGCGGAGCGCAGCATCTGCTCAGCATCCACCGGACGGCCATCCCAATCCGTGGCTTCGCCGGCCACCAGCAGGCCGGGGCTTCCTCCATCCACATCGGCTTTAAAGCTTCCGGCTTCGAACACCTTGGCCATGATGATGGCACCACCGGCCTCCAAGCGCTTCGCACCGCGACCTTCCGAGCAGAGCTTGCCCACTTGCATCACGCGATCGTTGGTGCGCAGTGTTCCCTTGCGCAGGATCAGCGAACGATCATCGGCGATCACCAATGCACCGGTCATGTACCATGTAGCGTCCCCGCCGGTGATCACATCGCTGTGGATCATCACCGCACCGGTGGCCAAGGCATGCTCACCCTCGCGTGCGTTCAGTAATACACTGCCGGGATGTTGCCAGATCACATCGCCGTTCAACGTCCAATCGCCGCCGATGCGCAGCGTGCTCTTGCTCAGCCCGGCAATGGTCACTGGGCCGTTGTCGCCCACAACGAGCAAGCTCTTGCATTCGGCATCAAGAGGTATGGACACCGCCACCGCGCCGCTCGGGTCGATCACCGCATTGTCATTGGAACCGGGCGCACCAGCCCCGCCGACGCCGTTGGCTTGCAGGCTCCAGTGGTCGGCATTCTCCCAATTGCCGCTGCCTCCAACCCAATAGCGCACTTGTCCGCCGTGCTCGCGCGTTTGCGCTTGGGCCATGGTGGCGCACAGCAACAGGGTTGCCGATGCGATGCTCGAGAGTAGGGTGAGGCCTGATCTGTTCATGCTGTTCCGTTTCTATTCCCACACGGGGCAGGCCACCGGACTTCGGCGGCCCGCATCGGGCGGACAGGGAGTGATACCAAGGATGATCTCGTGCGTATTGCTACTGCCTTGGCGCAACAAGCTGGTGGTGATGTCGTAGCTGTATCCGAGCGAGAAGTACTTCATGAAGTTGATGCGCCCCATGACGGCGAAGGCATCCACGTTGCGGTAGCTCACGCCCACCGCCACTTTCTTCACCCATTCCATTTGCACGTTGATGTCCATGGCCATGGGCGAACCTGGACTGATCTTCCACAATGTGCTCGGGATGAAGGCCGTCTTCTTGCCGATGCGATAGCGGTAACCGGCGCTCAACAAGTAGTGGCGCGTGTAGCGGCTGTCGGTGCCAACGCCACGTGATCGGGTTGTTGAAGGTGCCGAACATGCTGGCGCCCAACCAGAAATTCTTTCCGTAGGCCCAGATGCCCGGCGCGATCTCCGGCCACACCATCACGCTTTTGTTGCCCGTTACCGCAGGGTCGTTCGGGTTGTCCAAGGTCACCTCGCCCAGATCCAGTTTGAACTGCTTCAACCCGGCGAACAGGCCCATGCTCAGCATGTAGTCCTGGCCCATTTGCATGTGGTAGGCCCAGCCGAGGTAGAAATGCGGGTAGCCGATCGGCCCGGTATCATCGGCTTCGATGTTCACGCCGAAACCGTGCTTGTTCTTCACGAAGGGCTTCTTGCTGCGCAACGCCCCGTGTATAGTGGCCCACGCTGTAACGGGCATTCCTTGGATGCCACCCCACTGCCGGCGGAAACCCAGCCGACCGTCGAAACAATCCTTGCTGCCCGCCACGGCCGGTTGCACGCTGTAGTGGTTGAACACGTACTGCGTGTACTGGCTGATCTGCTGGGCTTGTGTGGTGGATAGTTGGTGGTTGATGGTTGTTAGTGCCAAGAGCGCAAGCAACCGGCCATGCATGCGCATTCCGCGCCCAGCAACCACCAACCAACAACCAACAGCCGCTCTCACACTCATCGGATAATGGATACTGAACCCGTGAACGGCGGCACTTGTCCCTCCAACTTGTTCAACTGGATGTGATAGTAGTAGGTGGCCGTGGGCAGCTTCGCACCGTCGTTGGTGCCGTCCCAAGGCTCGTCGTAGCCGGTGGTGCTGTACACGCGCTGGCCCCAGCGATCGTACACGATGATGCGGGCGTTCGGGTAATCCTCAATGTCGCGGATGGTCCACGTATCGTTGATGCCATCGCCGTTCGGCGTGAAGGTGTTGATGATCTCAATGAGGCGTATGACTTCCACCAGCACCTCGTCCGTGTAAGTGCAGCCGTCGATCGTGGTGGTCACCGAGTACAGTGTCGTTTCGTTCGGTGTGGCGAAGGGATCCTCCACGTTATCGTCCGATAGACCTGTGTTCGGTGTCCAGCTGTAGGTGGTGCCGCCGGTGGCATCGAGCTGTATGGTCTGCCCTTCGCCGATCTCCACATCGGGTCCCGCGTTGAAGTCCACGCCCACGATATCGGCACCCGGCCCGGTGATCTCCACATTGAAATCGCATTGCGCGGCTTGCGTGGCCCCGTTGTCCTGCTCACCGGCGATCACCACCCAGTACTGCGTGTTGGGTGCCAGCGGATCGCTCGTCATCATGAAGTCCACCGAATCGGCCACGCACGCGCTTTCGGCATCGAAGCTGGCAGGCAGGCAACTGCCATCGCCGCTCAGCAGGATCACGCTCAGCTCATTGTCCATGCCCGCCACATTGGGGCAATCGATCCCGCTTACCGCGACATCCACGGTGCCGCCCTGGTTATTGGTGGTGAAGCTGTACCACACCACATTGCTGGTGCCGGGGCAGAAGCCCGGCCAGCCCGTGGCGCCGGTGTTGTTGCCAGTAAGCGGCTGGTCGGCGCACAGCAAGGCCGCGTCGTTGCAATCGTCGTTGGGGGTTGCGCCATGCACAGGGCAGCGGCCAACAGACCGGTGATCAGGGAAGTCGCTCTCAGCATCGTCCACTGAGACGCGCCGACCGTCGCGATCGTACACGTCTCCACAAGCAACAAAGTAGAAGCAGCCCCGAAGGCTACCGCAACAAGCACCCTCCAAGTTGCCCACATGGGCGTGTGGACCGGGGAAGGGGAGTCAGGGGGCCTCAATAGATCGCCACCACCTTCAACCGTGTGTTCAACTCCCCGCGATCGCTGAAGAGCACCAACTCGTCGTCGCTCTCGGCTAGGGCTTCCTTCAGCGCTGCATCGAAGTTGTTGAGCGCGCCCGTTTCAATGCGCCACATGAAGAAGGGCCCCAAGTGCAGCAGCAGTTCTTCCACTTGCCGCCCTTCGATGGCCGTGCGGAACGCACCCTCCACGAAGGAGCGCAGCGTGCGCTTGCGCACGTCCAACCGCCCCGATGCGCGGCCTTTGATGATGAATGTCCCGTTCTCGACCGCAAGGGTCTCGTTGTCGTTGTGCAGTTCGCGTTTCATGGTTGTACGCTTGACGGATTTTCCGGCAAGTCGCAGGCCAATAAGCTAGGGGTTCGGCGCTGCGCAACGCGGTCGGCAAAAAAGAAAACGCCCCCGACAAGTCGGAGGCGTTCGAGAAGCCCCCCGCCCCCGGGGGCCCCCCCCCGGGGCGGCCGGCCCCCCCAAAAACCCCCCCCCCCCCCCCCCCCCCCCCCCCCCCCCCCCAAAGGGCCCCGGGGGCCGGGCCCCGGCCCCCCGGGGGCCCCCCCCCCCCGGGGGCCCGGGGCCCCCCCCCGCCCCCCCCGGGGGGGGGGCGGGGGCCGCGGCTGCCGGCCCCCCGCCCCCCGCCCCCCCCCCCCCCCCCCCCCCCCCCCCCCCCCCCCCCCCCCCCCCCCCCCCCCCCCCCCCCCCCCCCCCCCCCCCCCCCCCCCGGCCCCCCGAAGTAGAAAGGGTCCCCCCGCCCCACCGCCCCAACTCCATCACCTTCACCCACGCCTTCACGAAGTCCTTCACGAACTTCTCCTTGGCATCGGCTTGCGCGTACACTTCGGCGAGTGCGCGCAACTGTGAGTTGGAACCGAAGACGAGATCCACACGTGTGCCGATCCATTTGCGGTCGCCGTTCTTGCGGTCGTGGCTTCCGTAGATGCCTTCTTCACCGGACTTCGGTGCCCAAGCGTGCCCCATGTCCAGCAGGTTCACGAAGAAGTCGTTGGTCAACTGGCCCACGCGCTCGGTGAACACACCGTGCTTGGAGCCCTTGGCATTGGCGCCGAGCACCCGCAGACCGCCGACCAGCACCGTCATCTCCGGCGCGCTCAGCGTGAGCAGCTGCGCACGGTCGATGAGCATCTCTTCAGCCGGCACACTGTAGGTCTTCTTCTGGTAGTTGCGGAAGCCATCGGCTTGCGGTTCCATTGTGGCGAAGCTCTCCACATCGGTCTGCTCTTGTGAAGCGTCCATGCGGCCGGGCGTGAAGGGCACCGTCACGTTATGACCAGCATCCTTGGCGGCTTTCTCAACGGCGGCGCAACCGCCGAGTACGATCAGATCCGCGAGCGAGACCTTCTTACCGGTTGCGTTGAATTCCTTCTGGATCTTCTCCAACGCGCTGAGCACTTTGCCAAGCTGTGCTGGATCGTTCACCTCCCAGAACTTCTGCGGTGCAAGTCTCACGCGTGCTCCGTTCGCGCCCCCGCGCCGGTCGCTGCCGCGGAAGGTGGAAGCCGAGGCCCATGCGGTGGATACGAGTTCGGACACGCTCAACCCGGAAGCGAGGATCTTGCTCTTCAGCGCAGCGATGTCGGCAGCGTCGATGAGTTTGTGATCAACGGCTGGGATCGGATCCTGCCAGATCAGTTCTTCAGTCGGCACCTCAGGTCCGAGGTAGAGGCTCTTCGGGCCCATGTCGCGGTGCGTGAGCTTGAACCATGCGCGTGCAAAGGCATCGGCAAAGGCCTGCGGATCCTGGTGGAAGCGGCGCGAGATCTTCTCGTAAGCGGGATCGAAGCGCAGGGAGAGGTCCGCCGTCGTCATCATCGGCGGATGCTTCTTGTTCGCGTCGTGCGCATCGGGGATCAGGTGCTCCGGCTTGCAATCCTTCGCCACCCATTGGTGCGCACCGGCGGGGCTCTTGGTCAGTTCCCACTCGTAGCCGAAGAGCATGTCGAAGTAGCCGTTGTCCCACGTGGTGGGGTTCGGTTTCCACGCGCCCTCGAGTCCGCTCGTGATCGCATCACCGCCTTTGCCACTGCCATGTTTGCTGAGCCAGCCGAAGCCTTGTGCTTCGATGGGGGCGCCTTCAGGTTCAACGCCAACGAGTGCCGCATCACCCGCGCCGTGCATCTTCCCGAAGGTGTGACCACCGGCGGTGAGTGCCACGGTCTCTTCATCGTTCATCGCCATGCGCTTGAAGGTCTCGCGCACATCACGGCCGCTCGCCACAGGATCGGGGTTGCCGTCCGGGCCTTGCGGGTTCACGTAGATGAGACCCATTTGCACTGCGGCGAGCGGATTCTCCAATTCGCGTAGGCCGGAGTAGCGGCTATTGGCCTTGTCGCTCGTGGCGAGCCACTCGGTCTCAGCGCCCCAATAGATGTCCTCCTCGGGTTGCCAGATGTCGGCGCGGCCACCACCGAAACCGAAGGTTTTGAATCCCATGGATTCCAGCGCCACGTTGCCCGCGAGGATCATGAGGTCGGCCCAGGAAATGCTGTTGCCATACTTCTGCTTGATGGGCCACAAGAGTCGGCGCGCCTTGTCGAGGTTACCGTTATCGGGCCAGCTATTGAGGGGCGCGAAACGCTGGTTGCCAGTGCCGGCACCGCCGCGACCATCCGCCGTACGATAGGTGCCTGCGGCGTGCCAGGCCATGCGGATCATGAGGCCGCCGTAGTGTCCCCAGTCGGCGGGCCACCAGTCTTGCGAGTCCGTCATCAACTTCGTGAGGTCTGCCTTCAGTGCCTTGTAGTCGAGCTTTTTGAACGCCTCCGCGTAATCGAAATCCGGGCCCATTGGGTTCGATGCCGGAGCATGCTGGTGCAGGATGCCGAGGTTGAGGTTATTGGGCCACCACTCGCGGTTGCCCATACCGCGGCCCGCAACGGGGTTGCGCATGGCGCCGTGAATGACGGGGCATTTGCCTGCGCCGTTGGTGGGTTGACCGGCTTCGAGTGTGGCGCCGTGTTGAGGGTTCTTATCCATGGTATTGTTTCTCGGTTGTTCGTTGAGCCGCTTTCCCGCGAGGGCCGGTGCGCGTTCCAAAAGTGGTAGAGGGAGGCCGAAGCTATCCTGACGTTCGTCATCGACCTAATCGATAGTTTCGATGCACTTATCGACGGCATCATAGATGACCCTACAACAGCTCCAGTACATCGTTTCGGTGGATGACACCGGCCAGTTCAGCAAAGCAGCCCTGCATTGCTACGTAACGCAACCCACGCTAACCACCATGGTGCGCAAGCTGGAGGACGAGCTCGGTGTCACCATCTTCCAACGGAAGTCGCAACCCGCGCGACCAACGGCGGAAGGAGCGGAGCTGATCGCGCAAGCGCGCGTGGTGCTGCGAGAAGCGGCACAGATGCGCTCGTTGGTGAAGGAACTGCACACCGGCACGGCGGGCCTGTACCGCATCGGTATCATCCCCACGCTCGCGCCGTACTTGTTGCCACTCTTCCTCGCACGCTTCGCCGATGCGCATCCGCATGTGAAGCTTGCGATCGATGAGCGCAAGACCAGTCGCATCCTGAAAGCACTGCGCAGCGGCCAGCTCGACATCGGCATACTGGCCGGGCCGGTGGAAGCCGACGACCTGGAGACCATCACGCTCTTCCACGAACCCTTCCTCGCGTATTTCCCGCATGGGCATGTGTTGCTGAAGAACAAGCGCATCGCGCGCAAGGACCTGCGCAAGGCGCCGCTTTGGGTATTGAGCGAAGGGCACTGCCTGCGCGATCAAGTGCTGAGCGTGTGTCAGCATCCCAGTTCCGCCGGTCACGATAATATCTTCTACAGCACTGGCAGCATCGAAACGTTGAAGCGCATGGTGAGCAGCGGCAGCGGCCTCACCCTGGTGCCCGAACTTTCGGTGAACGATGACGAGAAGAACGTGCGGCGCTTCACCACGCCCGAACCTGTACGCGAGGTGGTGTTGGTGGTGCGCAAACCCTTCGTGCGCCGCAAGCTGCTCGATGCGTTGGTCGCCGCGATCAAGGCCTCGGTGCCCCGCCGCTTCAGGACATTGGAGAAGGAAGTGGTGCCCGTGATGGAGTAGGCGTCAGCCCATCCCGTCATCGCGAACGAGTCCCCGAGTGAAGCGATCCAAAGGCTGTTGTGAAAGTCACGGGTCCAGTGCCCATGCAAGCCCGTGTTTGGATCGCCACGCACATTTGAATGTGCTCGCGATGACGCGCGTGAGATCGGGATAAGTCGCCTAGCCCTTTACCGCGATGCCCAACTCCTTCAACTGGATATCGTCGATACGGCTCGGAGCATCGATCATCACGTCGCGGCCTGCGTTGTTCTTCGGGAAAGCGATGAACTCGCGTATATCGCTGCGGCCACCGAAGAGCGATACCCAGCGATCGAAACCGAAGGCCGCGCCGCCGTGCGGAGGTGCGCCATACTCGAAGGCATCCAGCAGGAAACCGAACTTGTAACGCGCGTCCTCATCGGTGAAACCAAGCACGCGGAACATGGCTTCCTGCATGCTGCGATCGTGGATGCGGATGCTGCCGCCACCGATCTCGGTGCCGTTGATCACAAGGTCATAGGCGTTCGCTTTCACGGCGCCGGGATCGCTCTCCAACAGATGCGCATGCTCCGGTATTGGCGACGTGAACGGATGGTGCATCGCGTGCCAGCGACCGCTATCCTCGTCCTTCTCCAGCAACGGAAAGTCAACGACCCACAGCGGCTTGAAGGTCCATGGATCGCGCAGGCCGAGCAGATCGCCCATGTGCAGGCGCAATTCGTTCAGGGCCTTGCGCGTCTTGTCGGCACCACCGGCCATGATGCACACGAGATCGCCTTGCTTCATGCCGAAGCGGTCGGCCCATTGCTTCAATACTTCCGGCCCGTAGAACTTGTCGACGGTGCTCTTCAAGCCTTCCTCCGTCCACTTCACGAAAACAATGCCCGTAGCACCGATCTGCGGGCGCTTCACGTATTCGATGAGCGCATCGGTCTGCTTGCGGCTCCAGCCCGCGCAGCCCTCTGCATTGATGCCGACAACGAGTTCCGCGTCATCGAAGACCTTGAAGCCCTTGCCCTGTGCAATGTCGTTGAGCTCATTGAACTTCATCCCGAACCGCAGATCCGGCTTATCGCAACCATAGTCGCGCATAGCGTCATCGTAGCTCATGCGCAGGAACGGTCCACTGAATTCCTTCTGCAGGATCGCCTTGAACAAGTGTTTCGCCATGCCCTCGAACGCGTTGAGGATATCCTCGCGTTGCACGAAAGCCATCTCGCAATCGATCTGCGTGAACTCCGGCTGGCGGTCAGCGCGCAGGTCCTCGTCGCGGAAGCACTTCACGATCTGGAAATAGCGGTCGATACCCGCCACCATCAGCAGTTGCTTGAAGGTCTGCGGACTTTGGGGCAGCGCGTAGAACTCGCCTTGGTTCATGCGGCTGGGCACCACGAAATCGCGTGCGCCCTCCGGCGTGCTCTTGATCAGCACGGGCGTTTCCACCTCGATGAAATTCTGCGCGCTGAGGTAATTGCGCACTTCAATGGCCATGCGGTGACGCAGCTCGATCCCCTTGCGCACGTTGTTGCGGCGAAGGTCCAGGTAGCGGTACTTCATGCGCAGCTCATCACCGCCGTCGGTCTCTTCCTCAATGGTGAAGGGCGGGGTTTTGGCACCGTTCAACACCTTGAACTGAGAGCAGAAGATCTCCACTTCGCCCGTGGGCATGTTGGCGTTCTTGCTCTGGCGCTCGATCACCTTGCCCGTGACTTGCACAACGAACTCGCGGCCGAGCGTGCGCGCGGTCTCGCGCAACGACGCATCGCTGTCCGTATTGAAGGTCAATTGGGTGATCCCATACCTGTCGCGCAGATCAACGAAGGTCATGCCACCCAGATCGCGGGTGCGCTGCACCCATCCGGCGAGGGTCACGGTCTTCGAAGCGTCGGCAAGGCGGAGTTCGCCACAGGTATGGGTGCGGTACATGCAATAATCGGAAGGGCGGCGAAGTTAGAGGCACCTACCTTGTTACCCATGAGAACGCACTTGCTTGCTATTGGTGTTGTTTGCGCTACGGTTTCCGTTGGCCAAGGCTTCGGCTTCATCGAGCCGTTTTTCCATGGTCGTCATCCGAGTACTCGGGCTGAAGCATTGGGCGGGGGCGATATCGCTATGCTTGGCGACATCCGATCGGCATTCCATAATCCGGCCGCGTTGATGGAAATGAACGGGCTGGAGGCCTACGCGCATGGCGCCTCTCCCTACTACATCTTGAATGCAGCGCACTATGCCGATGCGGCGTTGGCTTATCGATTGAGCGATCGTTTCGCGGTTGCTGTTCAGTATGATCGCTTCGATTGGAATTGGGCGGAAAGCGGTTTCGTGATCGTGGACCCAGTGGGCAACACTTATGGTACTTGGGGACCGGGGAGTGAAGATGTCATCCAGCAATACACGGTTGCCGTTGCTGGTCGGATAGTAGGCGGTCTTTCGGCGGGACTATCCGGCACTTGGATGCACGTTGGGTTTCCGTTAGACGTCGATGCCCCGGTCGCTTCCTTCAGCCTTACCGAAGTCGTCAAAGGCAAAAGCAGCGGGTTATGGCGCCCTTCGTTCCGTTTCGCAGGTGCGTTGCGGAACCTCACGAGTTCACGCTTGGTGGAAGAAGGGGAGGCGCCCTACGGGTCTTGGGAGCTCGACGAACGGATACCGGTCACTGGCCGCTTAGGGGGCTCGGCGACGCTTGGTTTTCACAGCGGTGTGCTTGTGGATAGTCTTCGAACGGCAGCACTGACCGCTGGTGCGGGAACTCACCAAGGGTAAGATCCCAGTTTCCATTTCGGTGGACTATACCCGACTTCCTCAGGTCAGCTATTCCCAAGATGACCTGAGTCCTTTCACCGATGATGAGTGGGATGACTTCGAGAGCTTCAGCCTACGGATCAACTATGGCTTGGGCCGTTTGGTGAAGCCGCGCACCAAAGCGTAGCACAAGCAATAGACATCCGGCGAACTTTCTGCCCAACCACGGGCAGCGGGCGGTGCCGTGATCGCATCTTCGTGCAAATACGCGGTCATGAAGAAGGTTTTAGCCATAGCCCTGCTTGCTGCCATCCTTTCGCCGTCGTCCCTGCAAGCCTGTTCCTGCTTCGGTAACAACAGCTACTGCGAAACGCTTTCGCCTGGTTGGTTCGTGAACCCCGATGCCACTGCCTTGGTGGTGAAGCTCGCCGACTACCACTACGGCATCACGGTGAAAGTGGTTCAGACCTTCGGCGGTACAACACTGCCCAACGATACCCTTACCGTTTGGGGCGATAATGGTGCGCTGTGCCGCATCTACGTCAACGGTATCGCGGTGGGCGATACGATGGTCTTCGGGTTGAACGAGACCGACTTCACGGGCAACACCATTTGGAACAGCCAGTACCCGCCCAACTTGGAAATGCCCGGTGACTACATGGTGAGCGTGTGCGGTGTGTACGCCCTCAACTACAACAACGGCATGGTGAACGGCTGGATCACGGCCCCAGCCGTTCAGAGCATGACCTTGCAGGACTTCGATGCCTTGGTGAGCGGCTGCACGATCGGCGTAGGAGTGGAGGAGGAAGAAGCAAGTGATCCGCTGCTGGTGAAGTATGATGGAGGAGTGCCCGTGCTCGAACTGACAGGCGATAACACAACAGCCGAGTTGCGCGTGTTCGATGCGCGCGGACAGGTCGCGCTGTCGCGCTCCGGAATGAGAGGCCCGTGCCGGTTGAACACGTTGGCGGTCGGCAGCTATTTGGTGGATCTGCGACGGGACGGTAAGCGCTGGGCGCGCAAGCTTGTTGTGCTGGAATAGTGCGCATGGCCTTGGCGGGTTGACATTTGGACGACCACTCCAAATGCTCAGCCACCATGCCCATCAACTCTCCCTTCACCCGCTTCGCTAAGAAGACCTCCACATACACCGGCAGGCCGGCCACTTTCATCATCGCCGTCCTGATCATCGTCGTGTGGGCGTTCACCGGTCCCTTGTTCGACTACAGCGATACCTGGCAGCTCGTGATCAACACGGGCACCACCATCATCACCTTCCTCATGGTGTTCCTTATCCAGAACACGCAGAACCGCGATACGGAGGCGTTGCAGATCAAGTTCGACGAGATCATCCGAGCGATCGGCACGGCCAACAACGCGTTACTTGACCTCGAGGAAATGGACGACGACGAACTGGATCGGATCCGGGAGGAGTACGCGGTGCTGGCGAGAAAGGAGCGCGTAGATCGCGGGTGAAGTGAGACTTGTCTCAGCGTTTCTTCTGCCTCCTAACGTCCATCTCTGGTGCCGTAAAGGTCTTAGCTTCCGTTCCCATTCAACTCCATGCGTAGTGCGCTCGTCAATATTCTGGCCGTATGTCCGGTCTTGGTTTTCTGCCAAGTCGGCACGCTGGACTCTACGTTCGGATGGAACGGAATCGCCGTATCTGATTTTGGAGGATTCGACGTACCCGCAGGCGTGGTCGTGCAATCTGATCAGAAAATTGTCCTTGCGGGAAGCACTGGTGACGGCTCAACGAGTCTCATATGTGTAGCACGGTACGATACGGACGGGAACCCCGACCCCACTTTCGGCATTAATGGGGTAGCTACTACGGCCGTTGGCTCCATCTATGATGAAGGAGATGCCCTCGCAATTGATGCGGATGCGAAGATCCTGGTCGCTGGAACATCCAACAATGGAGCTTATTACGAAATCGTCGTCCTCCGGTACAATTCGGATGGGACACTCGACCCATCGTTTGATGGTGATGGGGTAGCGATCACGAATGTTGGGGGTGGGAGTATCGCATATGCCATGGCCTTACAGGCTGATGGAAAGATCTTGGTTGGAGGTGTTGGAAATGGCGCGAATGGTCCTGACTTCGCGTTGGTGCGCTACAATGCTGATGGCACACTGGACATTTCGTTCGATGGAGACGGTATGGTAACCACCGAGATCTCCGCAGGACCCGACCGTGTGAATGCGCTAGCGGTACAACCCGATGGAAGGATCATCGCGGTCGGATCATTCGGTGACATCCCCCAACGAAGACTTGGCGCTTGTGCGCTATCATTCTGACGGTTCGCTGGATACCACGTTCAATGAGGATGGAAAGGCAACCTACGGGGGGGCGGGTGACAACGAAAATCTCAGGGCCGTTGTTCTTCAGCCAGACGGCAGGATCATAGCGGGTGGTTATTCGCGACCCGATGGTTGGGTATGGCGTTTATTCTATTGGGCTATGACCAGAACGGGACATTGGATAGTTCTTTTGGGGAGATGGGGTTGTTGCCACGCGAATAGGTTATTCGTCTTACGGCAGGGATCTCGTGATCCAGCCGGATGGGAAGATCTTGGTTGCCGGTTCCGCTAACGTTGATGGCAACGGTAGCAGCTTTGCCATGGCGCGTTATTTTGGGAATGGGTCGTTGGATACACTATTCAGCGATGACGGCATCGTGGCAACACCTGTGGGGGCCACATCGACGTGTACAGCGCTCACCATCCAATCCGATGGGAAGGTTCTGCTAGCTGGCGTTGCGGGTGTCGCGCCCTCCGGGAATTTCCGAGTGGACAGGTACATGAACGATCTTGAGGTCGGAACCGTCGAGACGGATCCACGAGCTATGGTTTGGGTCGCATATCCCAACCCATTCATCAATGAGGCAGTATTGGAATTCGAGCTTGCCAGTTCCGAAACAATTGCCTGCGACTTGCTTGATTCGCAGGGTCGATGGATCCGCACGGTGTTCTCCAACGCCATTCTCTCGCGAGGGCGTCATCGTGAAGTACTTGACCTGTCAAGTATCGCACCCGGGTGCTACTCGCTGTTGTTGCGCTCCAGCGAAGGCAATTACGGTGTCCGGATCGTAAAACAATAGCGCTCTACAACGTCCCCCTCGCCTCCTGCTCCCGCTCGATCGCCTCGAACAGCGCCTTGAAGTTGCCTTTGCCGAAGCTCTTCGCGCCCTTGCGCTGGATGATCTCGAAGAACATCGTGGGGCGGTCCTCCACCGGCTTGGTGAAGAGCTGCAGCAGGTAGCCTTCGTCGTCGCGGTCCACCAGGATGCCCAGCTCGGCCAGCGGCGCCAAGTCCTCATCGATCGGGCCCACGCGATCGAGCAAACCAACGTAGTAGGAGGAAGGCACCTTCAGGAAGTCGACACCACGCGCCATCAGGTCGCGCACGCTCTTCACGATGTCGTCCGTGGCGATCGCGATGTGCTGCACGCCCTCGCCGTTGTAGAAGTCGAGGTACTCCTCCACCTGGCTCTTCTTCTTGCCCTCGGCGGGCTCGTTGATCGGGAACTTGATACGGCCGTTCCCGTTGCTCATCACCTTGCTCATCAGCGCGCTGTACTCCCGTGCTGATGTCCTTGTCGTCGAAGCTCAGCACATTCGCGAAGCCCATCACCTCCTCGTAGAACTTCACCCACTTGTTCATCTGGTTCCAGCCCACGTTCGCCACCATGTGGTCCACGTATTTCAGGCCGGCCGTCGGTGGGTTGTAGGCGCTCTTCCACGGCTTGTAGCCCGGCAGGAAGGTGCCGTGGTAGTTCTTGCGCTCAATGAAAATGTGTACCGTATCGCCGTACAGCTTGATGCCGCTCTTCACCACTTCGCCATCGGCGTCCTTCTCCGTCATCGGCTCGAAGTAGCTCACCGCGCCGCGCTTCGTGGTCTCTTCCCACGCCTTGCGCGCATCGTCCACCCACAGCGCGATCACCTTCACGCCATCGCCGTGCTCGCGCAGGTGATCGTTGATCGGGTTCTCCTTCGTCAGCGGTGTGGTCAGCACCAGGCGGATCTTGTCCTGCACCAGCACGAAACTGCTGCGGTCCTTCACGCCGGTCTCCAAACCCGCGTAGGCCAGGCTCTGGAAGCCGAAGGCCGTCTTGTAGAAGTGCGCGCTCTGCTTGGCGTTGCCGACGTACAGTTCGATGTAGTCGGTGCCGAGAAGTGGGAGGAAGTCGGCGGCTCCTTCGACGACTTTCTTCAGATCGGGGGTGATGCTCGTGATGCTCATTGGTTCGGTAGTATGTGACGAGGCTTAGTTCGCCGCTGCGGTGCATTCCGGGCAAGGCCGGGTTCGTTGCACCATGTAAAACTGGATCTCCTGCTGCATGCGTGCTTCCATTGTCGCATCCACGATGGTGGATCCCTTCGGACGCTTGTAGTCGTTGATCACCACGATCTCGCACGCGTGTGCGCGTCGGGCTTGTTTCTGCAAGCGCTTCCGATCGGCGGTAGTGAGTTCGTTGAATGATCGGCGCGTCCCGGTCTTTTTGAGGGTGCTGATGCGCACCACAACAACTCCCGAAGGGAGCATCTGTTGGTCAGCGTCATACACAAAGGCCACTTCTTCCGCGTCGACGCGACAAGGGATGGATACGAACATTTCCTTCTGCTGGGCAACCGCAGTGGCGGCTCCGAAACCCAGTAGCGCGATCAGAATGGTTCTCATGGTTCCAAGTTCAGGGGTTGGCATTCTCGTGCTCCAAAGTTCGGTGATTTCTTGTGGGTGCGGCTGATGCTTGTCAGGGCGTGCCCCTCGCAAAGCCTCGGGTCGGGCTTTCCCCTTCTAGTCCTCGGCTGGATTACCAGCCTCCGGGCTTTCCGGTCCAATCCCTCACGCGAAATGCCGGACTCCTTTTAGGACTCACCCTACATTCGCTAATCATGTCCCGCGCCATACTTGAGCTCGCCGAGATTCTTAGTAGAACCCGCGAACTGCTCGCTCGACCGGATAGTGACTTTGCGTGGTCTCATTGGAACAACAGTCAAGATGCTCTTAGCGAGTTCGATTCCCTAACGCGGCAAATTGAAGCAGGAGATTTTTCGCGGAAGAAAGAGCTTGAGCTGCTTTTTGCCCCGACCGGCTCGATTCAAGAGGTTAGCATCAACAGCGGTTGGGGTGATGAGTTTCTGTTGCATGATGAGAATGTCGGTCTGACTATTGTCATCGAGCACGAAGAAGAGAATCACATTCATCCGCGCTCAGTACTGGAGAAACGGAAGGACATATCGTCGAAGGTCGAGCATCATTCACTGATTCCTCGAAGTACATGGCCACCGGCCAACTTCGATACACGACGAAACCGCATGAGGAAGTTGGCACTTATCGGATAATGCGCTTTGAGACCTCGCGGACCCTATTGCACGTGTTCTATGAGAACGTGATACCCAGGAATGGGAAGGTGGCTTCGAGATCTGGGAGAGATTGCCGGATTCCGCGTGAGGGATAGAAGCAAGTAGCCCGCAGCGCAGCGAGGACTACTGCGGATAGGACCTCGAGGCTTTGAGAGGGGGCGCCACGCCTCCAACAGTTAGGTCAAATTTGCTGTGCCCGCGTGCGCCTTGCGTTTGTCCAAGATCTGGCCAATGATGAAGTCGAGCACAAGCTTGTTCGTTGCCCAGAGTAGCCCGCCAAGAACGAATCTCAGCCAGTAGTAGCTGTCGTTGTAGTAAAGCGGCCTATGGGTCGAGGAGCCTTCCAGAAGATGCTCAAGTTGGACCAACTCCGTCACCCAAAGAATGAAGTTCACCACGAAACTGATCGTGGACCACAATCTTCCATGGACCGCTGTGAGCCCATAGAATGCACCTTGTGCGAAGATGATCAGGACATAAAGGACCGTGAGGATGCCATAGCCGATACTGGGTATGAGCATTAATGGATAGCTCACCAGGAACACGAGCAGCCCAAGAGCGACTCCCAATGGATGAGTGGGTTCCGACCCTTCTTGGTCACCTGATCAAATCACTCCAACCACGACTTGTAGTACTTCCCGTCGTCGATCTTCAGTGCCTCTTCGGTGATCTGCAGCGGCTTGAAGGTGTCCACCATCACCGCAAGCTCATCGGTCTTCGTCTTGCCGATGCTGCGCTCCATGGCGCCGGGGTGCGGCCCGTGCGGAATGCCCGCCGGATGCAAGCTGATGTGCCCGGCGGCCACGTCGTTGCGGCTCATGAAATCGCCGTCCACGTAGTACAGCACCTCATCGCTGTCGATGTTGCTGTGGTTGTACGGCGCGGGGATGCTCAGCGGGTGATAGTCGTACAGGCGCGGGCAGAAGCTGCACACCACGAAGGCCTTGGTCTCGAAGGTCTGGTGCACGGGTGGCGGCTGGTGTACGCGGCCGGTGATCGGCTCGAAGTCGTGGATGCTGAAGGCGTACGGGTAGTTGTAGCCGTCCCAGCCCACCACGTCGAACGGATGCGTGGCGTAGATCATCTCGTGCAGCATGCCCTGCTTCTTGATCAGCATGCGGAAGTCGCCCTTCGCATCGTGCGTCTCCAGGTCCTTTGGCCGACGGATGTCGCGCTCGCAGTACGGCGAGTGCTCCAGCAATTGCCCGAACCAGTTGCGGTAGCGCTTCGGTGTGTAGAGCGGGTGGTGGCTCTCGACGATGAAGTGGCGGTTGTCCGCGCTGTCGAACTCCAGCGTGTAGATCATGCCGCGCGGGATCAGCAGGTAATCGCCGTACGCGAACTCGATGGTGCCGAGGAAGGTGCGCAGTTTGCCGCTGCCCTTGTGGATGAAGATCATCTCATCGCAGTCGGCGTTCTTGTAGAAGTAGTCCACCTTCTTGGCGGTGGGAGCGGAGAGGACGATCTGCAGGTCGCTGTTGACGAGGATCGGCTTGCGGCTTTCCAGGTGATCGGCCACCGGTGCTACCTCAAAGCCTTTCAGCCGCAACGAGCGCATGTTCTTCTCGAGCGCGATCTTGGGTGCAACGTCCTTCGCGCCCACGATCTCCTTCACCTGCGTGGGGCGGTGCACGTGGTAGAGCAGGGAGCTCATGCCATCGAAGCCCACCGTGCCGAAGAGCTGCTCGTAGTAGTGGTTGCCCTCCGGGCTCTTGTGGATGGTGTGCCGCTTGTGCGGGATGTTGCCGAGGGCGTGGTAGAAGGGCATTTGCGGGGTGGTTGGGGCGCGAAATTTCGCGCCCGTACAGGATCAGGGAATGAGCGTCGTCAGTTCAGGGTGGAGTGTGCCGTTGAGCGCAAGCAGTTCCTCTTCTTCACGGATGCGTTGGCGCAGTTCCTCCGGATCGCTGATCGCTTTAGCAAGGGTGCTGCGTGTTACGCGGCCCTTGCGCCATTCGTGCTGTACGGTGGCGGGTAGCTGGTGGATCTCCCGGCAGCTGGGCGAACAACAATCGTTGTACTTGGTCGCGCACGCCTCACACTGCACCAACAACAGGTTGCAGCTTTCCTCGAGGCAGTTGGCTATGCGGTCGCTTACGGAACCGCACTGCATGCACGTGCCCACCACATCATCGGTAATGCGTTCGGCCATGCGGCCATCGAAAACGAAGTTGCGCCCCTTGAACCGGTTGGTCAGCCCTTCGCGTGCAACTTGGTGTGCATAGTCGATGATGCCACCGTGCAACTGGCCGACCTGGTTGAAGCCGTGGTGCTTTAAGTAGGCGCTGGCTTTCTCGCAACGAATACCTCCGGTGCAGTACAGTAGTACAGGTGCATCCTGTTTGCCGTCCAGCCGTTCCACCACTTCCTTCAGCGCACCGTGGAATTTGTCGGCTTTGGGCAGTAGCGCCCCTTCGAAATGGCCGATCGCGCTCTCGTAATTGTTGCGCATGTCCACCACGGTTGCACCGGCCGCCATGCGATCGTTGAATGCCGAAGCGCTCAGGTGCTCACCGACGTTCGTGACGTCGAAGGCGTCATCGGCTAAGCCATCGGCCACCAACTTCTTCTTCACCTTGATGGTAAGCTTCAGGAACGCGATAGCGGGATCCTCGACAGCGAATTTGAACGGCACATTGCGGAAGGCATCACGCGCATCCACGGCTGCCCTAAACCGATCGCGCGCTTCGCTTGGTACGCTCACTTGCGCATTGATCCCTTCGGCGGCCAGGTAGACCCTTCCCAACACGCCGAGCGCGTTCCATTCGCCGTACAGCGCATTGCGCAACACGTCAACATCGGTGAGCTTGGTGTACCGATAGAAGGATAGGGTGGTCCGGGCACGGCTTTCACGCTCCGCCAATGCCCTGAGCTGCTCAGGACCATGCAGGTTGCGGAGGTGGTGAGGGTTCATTTGCCGACCTTGCTGTGCGATCCCGCGAAAGTACAGTGATGGCCGGGTAGCGGAAGGCCTCCGTTTAGCTTTGGCCCCCTCATGATGGAACTATGACAAAGAAGATCCTCGTTATCGGCAGCAGCGGCCAGATCGGTACCGAACTGGTGGAAGGTTTGCGCGAGCGTTTCGGCAACGACAACGTGGTGGCCAGCGATATCAAGGAGCCGCAAAGCGCCCAGAGCGGCCCCTTTGCCATGGTGGATGCCATGGACCGCCGCGGGATCGAGCGGGTGATCGACAAGCACGGGATCAACGAGGTGTACCTGCTGGCCGCACTGCTCAGCGCCACCGCGGAAAAGGACCCGGCGTTTGCCTGGAAGCTGAACATGGAAAGCCTCTTCATTATCCTGGAATTGGCACGCGAAGGGAAACTCAAGAAGGTCTACTGGCCCAGCAGCATTGCCGTGTTCGGCCCCACCACTCCCAAGGACGGCACGCCGCAGCACACGGTCTCGGAGCCGAGCACGGTGTACGGCATCAGCAAACAGGCCGGCGAGCAGTGGTGCGCTTATTATCACCGTCGCTACGGAGTGGATGTTCGCAGTATCCGCTATCCGGGCCTGATCGGCTGGAAGAGCGCACCCGGCGGAGGTACTACCGATTACGCGGTGCACATCTTCCATGAAGCGATCAAGAACGGTGCGTACACCAGTTTCCTAGGACCGGAAACCACATTGCCCATGATGTACATGCCCGATGCTATCCGGGCCACCATCGACCTGATGGAAGCGCCGACGGAGAAGGTGAAGGAGCGCACGGGCTACAACCTTGCCGGCTTCAGTTTCAACCCGCAACAGATCGCTGCGGAAGTCGCGCGGCATATCCCCGGTTTCAAGATGAGCTATGCCCCCGATCAGCGCCAAGCGATCGCCGATAGCTGGCCCCGTAGCATTGATGACAGTGCCGCACGCGCGGATTGGGGCTGGAAGCCCGACTTCGACCTGCGCGCGATGGTGAATGAGATGATGAAGAATCTGAAGAGGTGAGAGCAAGGGGTTGAGCGGTGGGTAACCCCCACTAGCGATCATCCGTTACGACGGGCTCAATACCGCCCGCGCGATGAACGTTGCCTACTCCGCTGTCCGACTTTCCCTCTTGACCTGTGCGTTGCTCGCCTGCGCAAGCATGGCTGCTGCCGACCAGACGTCGGTCAAGAACGAGCAGGCCATGGACACGCTGAACCAATTGGATGCGGAAGGCAAGAAGCAGGGGCATTGGCGCATAGTAGCACCCCTTGCCAACAAGCCCGGTTACGCCGATGGGCAGCTTATCGAAGAAGGGCGTTATGCGGCCAACAAGCGCTCGGGTATGTGGCATCGGTACTGGCCGAACGGCAAATTGATGAGTGAGATCACTTACGACATGGGCCGTCCCAAGGGCGAGTACAAGACCTGGTACCAGAACGGCCAATTGGAAGAGGAAGGCAACTGGGACCTGGACCGCAACACAGGCAACTTCAAACGTTTCCACCCGAACGGCGAACCACAGCAGGATTTCGTGTTCAACGACTACGGTGTGCGCGACGGCGAACAGAAGTACTACCACGAGAACGGACAGCTCGCCGTGGAGGTGAACATCGACAACGGCAAGGAGGAGGGAACACTGAAACGCTACTACGCCAACGGCGATCTGCAACAGACAGCCACTTTCAACGATGGTGTCGTGAGCGCTGCGAACAACAAGTTCCTGCGCCAAGTGAACAAGCCGGCCACCGACCTCCCGAAGCAGGAACCCACCAAGGCTGCGCCGGTGGTAACCGCGAACGAGACCGTGAATCCTGCAGCGCGCTTCAACGAGAACGGATCCAATACGCTGTATGACATGAACAAGCGTGTGAGCCAGATCGGCGATTTCAAGAACGGCCAGCTCTGGAGCGGAAAGCGCTACCGGTACGACAAGGACGGCAAGCTGCAGCGCATCGAGGTGTACGACGGCGGGCGGTACATCGGCGATACACCGATAACTGCCGAAGACCAGCAGTGAGGCGCCCGGACAGGTAACACGGCCACTTCTACATTCGCGCCGGCCTTCACTAAGGCTGTCGCCATGTCCGCCGCTTCCCGCAACGCCCTCTTCCTTACCAATACGCTCAGCCGAAAGAAAGAAGCCTTCATTCCGCAGAACCCACCGCACGTCGGGTTGTATGTCTGTGGACCCACGGTGTACAGCGATGTACATCTGGGCAACGTGCGCAGCTTCACCACGTTCGATGTGCTCTACCGCTGGCTGACGCATATCGGCTATTCGGTGCGCTACGTGCGCAACATCACCGACGTGGGCCACTTGGTGGATGACGTGGATGCCGGTGAGGACAAGATCGCGAAAAGGGCTCGACTGGAGCGCCTGGAGCCGATGGAGATCGTGCAGAAGTACACGAACGGCTTCCATGATGTGATGCGGCTCTTCAACCTGAAGAACCCGAGCATCGAACCCACTGCAACGGCGCACCTCATCGAGCAGATCAAAATGGTCGAACGCATCATCGCGAACGGCTACGCGTACGAAGTGAACGGCAGCGTGTACTTCGACGTGCCGAAGTTCGCCGCAACGCATAGCTACGGTGAACTGAGCGGAAGGAAGATCGATGAGCTGATGGCCAACACGCGCGATACGGAAGGGCAGGAAGAGAAGCGCTCGCCTTTGGACTTCGCGATCTGGAAGAAGGCCGAGGCCGGGCATTTGATGCACTGGCCCAGCCCGTGGGGCGAGGGCTTCCCCGGATGGCACTTGGAGTGCAGTGTGATGAGCACCAAGTACCTCGGCCAAACCTTCGACATCCATGGTGGTGGTATGGACCTGAAATTCCCGCACCACGAATGCGAGATCGCGCAGAGCGTTGCGGCCGATGGCGTGAACCCCGTGCGCTATTGGATGCACGGGAACATGCTCACGGTGAACGGCCGCAAAATGGCCAAGAGCGAGGGCAATGGATTCACACCGGAGGAGCTGCTCACCGGAAACCACAAACTGCTGGAACGTGGTTACTCGCCCATGACCGTTCGGTTCTTCATGCTGCAATGCCACTATGCCAGCACGCTCGACTTCAGCAATGAGGCCATGCAAGCGTCGGAGAAGGGATTGGAGAAACTGCGCGCCGCGATGGTGACGCTCGGCAAACTGAAACCCGGCGCTGCGGATGGCATGGACGTGGCCGCGTTCGAGGATGCATGCTACGCGGCTATGAACGACGACCTGAACACGCCGATCATGATCGCGCAATTGTTCGATGGTGTGCGCGTCATCAACTCCGTGAACGATGGCAAAGCGGAATTGACCGCCGCATCGATCGAACGGTTGAAGCAGGTGTACAGCACCATGATGGTGGATGTGCTCGGCATTCGCGAAGAAGAGAAGAAGGGCGATGACAGCTTGACAACGGACCTGATGGGGGTGTTGTTGAAGATGCGTGCCGACGCCAAAGCCAACAAGGATTTCGCTACCAGCGATCGGATCCGTGACACACTGGCCGCGATCGGCGTTACGATCAAGGATACCAAGGAAGGAACCATCTGGGAACATGCGTAACCGTGTAGTAGCCGTCGTCCTCGTTGCGCTCTTCCTCGCGCTTTTGCTTCTGCGTTCGTGTGCCCCGGACAGCGGCTCGAACACGCCAACGGTTCCGAAAGTCACGCCTGAGCAACAGGCTCTGCCGCCCACTCCGCTGTTCGATCCCGATAGCGCCTATGGCTTTGTGAAAAAGCAAGTGGACTTCGGTCCGCGTGTGCCGGGCACGGCACAGCACAAGGCTTGCGGCGATTGGTTGGTGGCCTTCCTGAAGCAACACGCCGATACCGTGATCGAACAGATCGGCAGCGTCACCGCGTTCAATGGACAACGGCTGCCGTTGCGCAACATCATTGCCAGTTGGAGGCCGGAACTGAAAGCGCGGGTGCTGCTCATGGCCCATTGGGATACGCGCCCCTTCGCCGATAAGGACAACGAGCGCCAAGGCGAACCGATCCTCGGCGCGAACGATGGTGGCAGCGGGGTGGGGATCCTGCTGGAAGTTGCCCGGCACTTGCGTGAGCACCCGTCGGACATCGGCGTGGATGTGTTCTTCACCGATGTGGAGGACTACGGCGAACCAAGTGGTGCCATGAGCCATCAAAGCAGCGATTCGTGGTGCTTAGGAGCGCAGTACTGGACGAAGAACCCGCACGTGAAAAACTATACAGCGCGCTTCGGCATCCTGCTCGACATGTGTGGCGCACGGGATGCCCGTTTCCCGAAAGAAGGATGGAGCATGCAGCTCGCGCCGCAGATCACCAATCGCGTATGGAACACTGCCGAAGCATTGGGCTACGGCGATCGGTTCGTTGATGAGGTGCGCCAATACGTTGGCGTTGATGATCACGTGAGCGTGAACCAGCGTTTGCGGATCCCGACGATCGACATCATCGAGTACAACCAAGGCACCCAAGCCTTCCATCCCAGTTGGCATACCCACGATGACGACATGGATGTGATCGATCCCGCCACGTTGAAGGCTGTTGGCCAAACAGTGCTGGAAGTGGTGTGGAAGGAGCGCTTGATCGTGGTCCAGCTGGCCTGGTGGGGCACGGAAACCACCACCCCCTGCTTGAGCCGCCCCCCCGGCCGGAGCGTTCCAGGCTTTAGCTTGCGGCCTTTTGCCAGAAGCCCCCATGCCCCAAGACCAAGACAAACGCCTTTTCCTGCTCGATGCTTTCGCGCTTATCTACCGCGCGTACTTCAGTTTCATTCGGGCCCCGCGGGTCAATAGCAAGGGCTTCAACACGAGCGCTGCGTTCGGGTTCACCACCACATTGCTCGATCTGATCAAGCGGGAGAAGCCGACGCACATCGCCGTGGTGTTCGACACCGCCGCACCAACGGAGCGCCACGAAACGCTGCTCGATTACAAGGCCAACCGCGAGGAGATGCCGGATGATATCCGCACCAACCTTCCGTACATCCGGCGGATCATCGAGAGCATGAACATCCCCATCCTCGAGAGCGATGGCTACGAGGCCGACGATGTGATCGGCACGCTGGCGAAGAAGGCCGAAGCAGAAGGCTACACGACGTTCATGGTAACGCCGGACAAGGATTTCGGGCAGCTCGTCACGGACAAGATCATCATGTACAAACCGGGCCGCGGTGGCGATCCGCCGGAGAAGCTGGGGCCTGCGGAGATCTGCGCCCGCTGGGGGTTGCAGACCACTGACCAAGTGAAGGACATCCTTGGATTGATGGGCGATGCGGTGGACAACATTCCCGGCATTCCGGGGATCGGGGAGAAGACGGCTATGAAGTTGGTGCAGCAGTTCGGCAGCTTGGAAGGCGTGATCGACAACGCCGATAAGTT
>JADJCX010000014.1 GCA_016703005.1 Flavobacteriales bacterium | reverse complement strand
TGCTGGCCATCCACCCAATAGGTCCACTGCACGGCTTGTTCGCTTTGATCGCTCACGAGCACAACAGGATCCATGATGTTCACCGACGGCGGATACACCGTGAACCCCGCTACCGGTTGCGGATAGGTGCGCACCGCTGCGGCATGCACGGACTCCACCGTATCGATGCAACCACTGCTCGTCATCACCTTCAGCGATACATCGAACACGCCATCGATCTGGTAATCGTGCACCGGTGTGGAAGCATTGGAGGTATTGCCATCACCGAAATCCCACGCGTACTGCATCGGCGTCCACGCCGTGGACGCATTGCTGAATTGCACGGGCAATGGCACGCATCCTGACGTGTCGGGCGCGAACGACGCCACCGGTTCTGGATACAAGCGCACCGTATCGGTGTAGGACTCCGTGCATCCATTATCGACGATCGTCAGTTCCACCGCATGGTTGCCCGGCGCGTTGAAGTCGGCGCTGATCGGGTCGCCCTGCATGATCGGTTGAACCGCGTTGGGCCCAAGGTCCCACTCCACGTCAGCGTTCGGGCCGAACATGCCCAAGGCATCCAACTGCACGGGTAGTGCCTGCATGCACATGGGAGGTGGCGCAACGAACGACGGGTTGATCGGAGCGAACACTTGGAACACGGCTGTGGCCGTATCAGCACAGGGCCAACCGGGTTGCGCGATCAAAGTGATCGTGTAGGTGCCCGTATCGGCGTAGGTCCACGTAGGGTTGGAAACGTTCGAGGTATCGTTCGTGGCGTTCGGATCACCGAAGTCCCAGTGGAAGATCGTTCCATTGGTACTCTGGTTGGTGAAATCGACGGTGAACCCGGAGCAGAATCCCTGTTGCGTTTGGATGGCGCTGAACACCGAGAGTTGGCACGGCACCACCTCGAACCGGAAGTCGCGGCGCACTTCGGTCATCAACGCGCCGTTCCGGAACTCCTGCACACGCACGCTGTACACATATTGGCCAAGCAGGTTGGGCAACGTGCTCATCATGCCGGTGCTCGCATCGATCGATAACGGCGGTGCGGTGCCCATGACGTTGGCGGTGCTGAAACCCGCTGCCCACGGCACATCGACGAACGGTGGTGGCGGAGGCGGCGACGGCATTGGATCGAACTGTGATCCACCATTCCACGGTTGCACCAACGAGTACACCAGCACATCACCATCGGCATCCACCGCTGAATGGTCGAAGCTGAAGGGGTCACTGCTGCACAAGGCAATGGGCGGCAAGGCCGTGAACGCTGGTGAACTGTTCACGCCCCAAATGCTCGCATCGGGCACGAACACCGCGCAGGTGATCCCGAACTGATCAGGGGTGGCCAGATTGAGGATGGTGGGTGTTCGGCAGCATCGTTGATACGTGATGTTGTATCCACCTGCGATCGGCGGCAGGTTCAGCACCGCCACATACTCCGCCGCTTCCACGCACACGATGGGCAACACCTGCAAGCAGGGATTGTTCAGTACTACCGGCACCAGCACGGTGTTACCAAGCGAAGAGAATTCGGAGAACAGCCACGCCCCGTTCGCATCGTACACGGCGAACTCCGCACTGGCATCGAACCCGGTGCCGTTGGTATTGCCCGGGCCGCAATCGCGGTAGATCTTCAGGGTTACTTCGTAGTCGTCGTTGCCCACGTGGGTGTAGAACATCTCCCCGCCCAGGATGTGCGTTGCTTGGCTGAGCATCGAAATGCCCATCAACGCGATCAACGAGGTTGTCCTGTAACGCATGGTTCCGATCCGCAAAAGATAGGACGCGACGGCATACAGGTGCGTCGCCTAGGCGGCCATTCTTTCCGTCACGATACACAAGTCAAGGCATCTCAGCCCGCTCCAGCGCGGCATTGAAGACCGCTGCCCCAATCTCCTTGTACGAACCATTGGTCATCGCGATCAGCTCGTGGATCAGCACTTTCTCGGGGTAGGTGCGCGCCACCACCCGATGAACGATCGCCCGCGCGCCCACGATCTGGATCTCGGTGAACGTATCGGCGGATTCGATCCGGTACAAGCTGCGACCGTCGATGAGTTGGCGATGGAGGGGATAGGGCATAGGGGGCAGCTGCGATGATCGACGGGAGGGGGTAAAGGTTCTACTATCACGGGCACCTGAACAGGGGTGCTTACACATGATCAAACCGGGCAACTGGCGCAACAGGCTCCACTGGTATTTACCGAACAGGGCGTGAAGTTGGATGTGCGCGCGCAAGCCAAGGACATTCCACATGGGGTTGACAGAGGGACAGTAACGGTAAATCGGGCATAGCGCCTTTGCGTGAGGTGGTCAGTAGGCCCGGTTGGAGAAGGTGAATTTCCTTCCTTAAGGTGTTACCCGCGCCCCAAGCCCCCATCCCACACCCACCCGTTAACAGTCCGCTGGCCAACAGCTCTGCGCGACTTCCGGCGCCGGTACTTTTCGCTCACATTCCGCCTTCGCTAACGTTACAGCGGTCGTCCAATGAGCCAACTACCCCTGATCGCCGTGTTCCGCGGCGGCTATACCGGCGAGCGTGTAATAAGCATGCAGAGCGCCAAGCGCATGATGGATGCCATCGACACCACGCGCTACCAAGCCCTGTACATAACCCTTACACGCGAGGCATGGACCTGCGAAACACCCAACGAGGAGGCGGTGCCGCTGGATCGGGGAGTGCTCAGTGTCCGCATCCCCCTACCCCCTTCGAAGGGTGACGATCCCTTGCACGTCAGGAAATTCGATGCAGCACTGATCGCCATACACGGGGCGCCTGGCGAGGACGGCAAGTTGCAGGGGCTGCTGGACATGCTCGGCATACCATACCAGACCGGCGGCGTGCTGAACATGGCGCTCAGCTTCAGCAAGTACAGCACCGTGAGCCTGTTGCGCCAAATGGGTTTCGCAGTGGCGCCATCGGTAATGGTGCATGCCGGCAACGACGATCCGGGGCGCACTATACTGGAGCAAGTGGGCTTGCCCTGTTTCGTGAAACCCGATGAGAGTGGTAGCAGTCTCGGTATCAGCAAGGTGAAAACCGCCGAGGAGCTCGGCCCCGCGTTGGCCAAGGCTTTTGGCGAGTGCAGCGCCGTTATGGCCGAGGGTTGCGTGGTGGGCCGCGAGCTTACTTGCGGTGTTATCCGCTTGAACGGCCACGTGCAGGCGCTGCCCATCTGCGAGGTGCGCCACACCCACGAGTTCTTCGACTACGAAGCGAAGTACCATTCCAAAGACACCGAGGAATTGGTGCCCGCTCCCCTGCCCGATGATGTTACCCGCACCGTGCAGCAGCGCAGCGAAGCCATCTACCGCGCCCTCAACTGCAACGGTATGGTGCGCGTGGACCACATCTGGACAGGTCAGGAGGTGTACACCATTGAAGTGAACACAACACCCGGTTTCAGCGGCGCCAGCATCTACCCGAAGATGTTGGAGGTGGCTGGGATAGGGGTTGCGAACGCGATCAATACGATCATTGAAGGGATCGTGAAACGCTGATCGGATACTTGTGCGATGCGTTGTTCCTCCCCTCTCCTTTGGAGATGGGTCGGGGGGTGAGGTCACTCACTTATGAATCGAGCGAACCGCCACACCGCTTGCGCTCGATGGCTGATCGCATTCTTCTTCTCGATCGGTAATTCAGCGAAGGTGAGATCGCTCATGTGCGGCAGGAAGATGGGATCGTAACCGAAGCCGCCGATCCCACGCAGCTCATGTGTGATGGTGCCCTGTACTTCGCCTTCGAATTGATGCTCGCTCCCATCGCTATCGATGTATGCGATCACCGTTCGGAAGCGCGCTCGACGGTCGGACGTGCCATCGAGTTCAGCGAGCATCTTCTTCATGTTGTCGGCAGCGTTGCGCTGCGGGCCGGCGTAGCGCGCACTGAACACACCCGGCGCCCCATCGAGCGCATCCACTTCCAGCCCGGTATCGTCGGCCACGCAGGCGAGGCCGGTGCGTTCATGCACATAACGCGCTTTCTGGAGCGCGTTCGCCTCCAGCGTTTCGCCGGTCTCGGGTACATCTTCAGTGATGCCCGCCTCCTCCAACGTGCGCAGCACCAAGTGCTTCGGCAGCAGCAACCGCAACTCCTCCAGCTTACCGGCATTCGCCGTGCAAACCACCAACGTTTTGTTCTCCATTCCCTGTTGATGCGCCGCTTTCCAACACCACGGAACGCCTGACCAAGAAACTACATTCGCCCCGCTTCCACGCTTTCACTTCGAGCGCCCGCAGTATCCCCTTTACACTTGGCCCTTCCCTCTTACCACTTACCACTTTCCACTTTCCACCTGTAGATGCGCATTACCGTCGACGCCAAGCATTGGAAGGTGCTCCCGGATCTGCGCGAGCTTTTCGCCCACCGCGACCTCTTCCTTACGCTGGCCATCAGGGACCTGAAAGTGCGCTATGCACAGACGGTGCTCGGATTGGCCTGGGCCGTGGTGCAGCCGTTGGCAACGCTCATCATCATGTCGCTCATCTTCGGTCGCGCCGTGGAGGTGGAAACGGGCAACGTGCCGTACCCGCTCTTCGCCATCGTAGGCATCAGCGCATGGAGCTACTTCGCCTTCGTACTGAAGGAAAGCGGCGGCAGCATCATCGGCGCGCAGGAGATCGTGCGCAAGATCTATTTCCCGCGGCTCATCATTCCATTGAGCAAAGCGGCCGTGGGCTTGATGGACCTGTTGGTCGCATTGCTCATGATGGTGGCGTTGTTCGTGTGGTACGGCGTATCGCCAAGCGCACACTTGATCTTCGCTCCGTTGTATCTGGTGCTCATCATCGTTGTTGCGCTGGGCACCGGCATCTGGATCAGTGCGCTTTCCATCCGCTTCCGCGATCTGCAACACGTGGTACCCTTCATGATCCAGTTCGGCCTGTTCATTACTCCCATCGCCTACCCCGCCAGTAAGATCACGGCTTCGGTACCGCATTGGGTGCAGGTGCTGTACTTCCTCAACCCCATGGCCGGCGTGGTGGAAGGGTGGCGCTGGAGCATACTGGGGCTGGGCGATCCCGGTGGTTTGTGCATACTCAGCCTAGTCAGCGGTGCGTTCCTGTTCGTTACCAGTTTCATCTATTTCCGCTCCATGGAGCGCGTGGTGGCCGACCTTGTATAGCGCATGAGCAACCGCATGGTAACGGTGGAAGGTCTGGGCAAACGCTACAAGTTGGGCGGACCCACCGGCTTCGATCCGCGTGCGCGCATGACGGAGAACCTGAAACGGATCACCGGCGGGAAGCGCGAGGATTTCTGGGCCGTGCGCGATGTGTCGTTCACCCTCGACCGCGGTGAGGCCGTGGGGATCATCGGTCGCAACGGCGCAGGCAAGAGCACGTTGTTGAAGATGCTCAGTCGTATCACCGTGCCCACCGAAGGGCGTTTCACGATCGACGGTCATGTGAGTTCGTTGCTCGAAGTGGGCACCGGCTTCCACCCGGAGCTGAGCGGCCGCGAGAACATCTTCCTCAACGGCACCATACTCGGTATGCGCCGCGCAGAAGTACGTCGCAAGTACGATGAGATCGTTGACTTCAGTGGCGTGCAGAAGTTCATCGACACGCCGGTGAAGCACTATAGCAGCGGACAAAAGGTGCGCCTCGCTTTCGCTGTGGCTGCGCACTTGGAGCCCGAGGTGATGATCATCGACGAGGTGCTCGCCGTGGGCGATGTGGAGTTCCAGCGCAAGTGCTTAGGGAAGATGAAGGACGTGGCCAACAGTGGCCGCACCATCCTGTTCGTGAGCCACAACATGAGCGCGATCAACAGCTTGTGCTCGCGCTGCGTGCTGCTGGATGCTGGTCGCGTGGAGGCCATGGGCGAACCCGGTGCCATCACCAGCCAGTACCTCAACAAGAACAACGACGAACTTACGGGCGAGAAGGACCTGAGTTCCTCCCCCATCAGCAGCGATGGCGCGGGGCGCATTACCCACCTACGCTGGACGAACACCAACGGCAAAGTGATCGACCACGCGCAAGTGACACAAGCCTTCGACCTCGAGGTGGACTTCGAGATCGCCGAACGCGGCTACAAACCGCAGCCTGTTGCGCTCGTGTACAACAGCAAAGGCGAGCAAGCATTCATGACGTTCCCGGCGAAGGCAACCACCCCACCGAGCCGGGACGTTACCGCGCGAGCTTGCACTTCCCCGCCAACCTCTTCAACGAAGACACATACTACGTGAGCTTCTGGTTCTGCACGTGGCTGCCACACAAGGTGCATCTGGTGCTCGAGAACGCCATCAGCATACAAGTGCTCGACGATCTGGAGTCACCCACCCGCGCACCGAGCTACGCCACGGTGACGGGCATGCTGCGCCCGAAATTCCAGTGGGACATCGCACAACTCTGACGCATGGCTGCCGAAAACTGGAGGGACCAACTCAGCAAACCCATTCTGGTGGTGGGCCTAGGCAGCATGGGCAAGCGCCGCATCCGAAACCTCATCGCGCTCGGCGCTTCCAACATCCACGGCTTCGACCTGCGTGAAGACCGCCGCGCTGAGACTTCCACCGCCTCGGGCATTCCGGTCCATGCCGACTTCAAGGCCGCGTTAGCCGTCGCGAGGCCCGCCATCCTCATCATCTCCGTGCCGCCGGATGTGCACCACGTGTACATGAAGGAAGCGATCGCTCTCGATATTCCCTTCTTCGTGGAAGCGAGCGTTACCGATGAAGGGCTCGAGGACATCATCGCGGAAGCCCGCAGCAAGAATGTCTTTGCCGCGCCCAGTGCTACTATGTTCTACCACCCTGCCATGCGCACCGTGTTCGAGCGCGTGCGCAGCGGCAACCTCGGTACTGTGAGCAACGTGATCTACCACTCCGGCAGCTACTTGCCCGATTGGCATCCGTACGAGAAAGTGAGCGACTTCTACGCCAGCAAGAAGGAGACCGGGGGTGCGCGCGAGATCGTGCCGTTCGATCTGACATGGCTCACCATGCTGTTCGGATTCCCGCAGCGCGTGTGCGGCATGCACCGCAAGACCATCGACATACCCGGCGCGCCGCTCATCGACGATACCTACAATGCCATCCTCGACCACGGCACCTTCTCCATGGTGCTCACCATCGATGTCGTTACGCGCCAACCCATACGCCGCCTGCTGATCAACGGCAGTGAACGACAGCTCATGTGGGATTGGGACGATCAATTCGTGCGCGTCTTCCACCACGACCGGCAGGAATGGGAAACCATCACGCACGAAATGCCAGCGGCAGCGGCCGGGTACAACAAGAGCATTACCGAAGGCATGTATATCGAGGAGATGCGTGCGTTCCTGAACGGTATTGCGGAGCCTTCGCATTACGTGAACACCTTGGAGAACGATCATCGGGTTTTGAAACTGCTCTACACCCTTGAACGATCATGGGAACAGGGCCGATGGTTGACGGCATGACCGGACTGCTGATCACCGCACGCATGGGGTCGGCACGATTGCCTGCGAAGCATTTGTTGTTGGCCGGAGGCAAGCCCATGATCACATGGTTGTGCGCGCGCATGGCACACGAGTTCCAGCAAAAGATCGCCGGTGGCAACATCAAGATCATCATCGCCACCAGTACTGCGGCGGGTAACGACGTGTTCGCATCCGCACTAGGCCAGCTTCCGGTGGAAGTATTCCACGGCAGCGATGCGCACATCCCCTTGCGTCAGTTGCAGTGCGCCGAAGCGCATGGTCTCGATAGGATCATCAGCATCGATGGCGACGATGTGCTATGCTCGTTCCATGCCGCACGCCTCGTGTACGATGCACTGCCCACCACCGATGATGCGGACATCGTTGCAACGGCGGGACTTCCGTTGGGCATGAATGTGAGCGGTTACACAACAGCCTACCTGAAGCGTTCGGTGGAAGCGGCGCAAGGAGATCAGTACGCAACGGGCTGGGGCCGCGTGTTCAAAGCTCCCCGCACCCGAACCATCAAACTCGGCGATCATGCTCCGGATGGGCCAATGCGGTTCACGCTGGATTATGAAGAGGACGCCACCTTCTTCCGCACCATCATCGAGCGGCTCGGTGAAGGTCTGCTCGACATGCCCGACGAGGACCTCATTGAATACGTGCGGATACACGAACTTCACCGCATCAACATGCATGTGCAGGGGCGCTATTTCGAGAACTTCAACACCGAACGCGACAAGGAGATCGATGGCGGATAATTGCCGCCCACACCCCGCCACGTTGTACAACTGACATGAGCAAAGCCAATAATTACCTCAACTTCCTGAAGGCCAATACAGCGGAAACACTCCACTATCATACGAAGAGCGTGGTGAAGACCGAGCAGCAGAAAGCGCTCGAAGCATTGCTCGTCGAGCGCGGTCTTCAGCCCGCACATGTTGCTGATATCGCGTGCGGCGGTGGCGCCTTGAGCTATCACCTGAAAGCACTGTACCCTACCGCCCATTTTACGCTCTGCGATCTGGACACGGGCGCATTGGAACTGGCGCACAAGCTGAACGGCGACACCGACTTCACCTACGCTGTCGAGGACTTGAACACCTTGGCGGGTCTACCGGACGACTCCTTCGATCTGGTGTGTTGCTGGCAAACCCTTCTCGTCACTACCGATCCGCATGCAGCAGTGCACCAACTGATCAGGATCACCAAGCCGGGCGGAAGGATCTTCGCCAGTTCACTGTTCAACCACCAGCACGACATGGACATCCGCGCCGAACTGTTCGATCACACACGGCCGAGCACGGCACTGGGGCATTCGGTGCATTACAACACCTACAGCTTGAGAACGGTGGCGCGCTGGCTGGAAGGCCTCAAAGTCGAGCACCATGTGCATCCCTTCACCCCGAACATTGATATCGTGCACGATGGCAAAGGATTGGGTACGTTCACAGTGAACAGCGATCGCGGACGATTGCAGATTTCGGGCGGCGTGCTGATGAACTGGGGCATATTGGAGATCGTAAAATGAACCGACCACTCGAGGGTAAGATCATTGTGATCACCGGCGCAACCGGGCGCTTGGGTACCGCGTTCTGCAAGGCCGTGTTGGAAGCAGGTGCCAACCTTGTGGCCACCGATCTGGATAAATCGGCCACACAACAGAAACTCCGTGAACTTCAGGATGCGTTCGGCCAAGACCGCGTGCTACCGTTGGCGGCGGATACCACCAACAAGGGAGTCGCTGGACCGTTGCGCGGAGGCGGCGGTCGCTCGGTTCGGCGCGTGGATGCGTTGATGAACAACGCATACCCGCGCAATGCCAACTACGCTCGACGCTTCGAGGATGCCACGTACGAAGACCTTGTGGAGCACGTAGGGCTGCATGCGGGTGGTTACTACCTGGCATGCCAGCGCTTCTTGGAGCTCTTCAAGCGGCAAGGGCACGGCAACATCGTGAACATGTCGAGCATTTACGGTGTCGTTGCACCGAGGTTCGGCATCTACGCAGGCACGGCGATGACCATGCCCGTGGAATACGCCGTGATCAAGGCCGGTGTCCTGCACCTCACCAAATACATCGCCAGCTACCACCGCGGACAAGGCGTGCGGATCCGGTGCAACGCCATCAGCCCGGGCGGTATCCGCGATGCGCAGCCGCAGGAATTCCTTGACCGGTACAACGCCAGCGCCACCAGCAAGGGCATGCTCGACCCCAAGGACATCAACGGAGCACTGCTCTTCCTGCTCAGCGATGCGTCGGAATACGTGAACGGCCAGAATATCGTGGTGGATGATGGCTGGACGCTCTGAACCAGCGCGAGAGGACGCGGGCGCGGATACGCCCAGTGTGGGGATGACCCGCTTGCAGGTGGTTGCCTTCCTCAATGATCTGGAACGGCGGCACGATGTGAACGCGATGATCCACAAAGGGGTACGCATTTGGCCCCTCCTTTGAATGAAGATCGGCGAACACTTGATCGCCCACGAACTTGCCGATACCGCTGTATTGGATCAAGCTAGGCGCAATCCGGAATCAAAGTGGAAGCAACTCGCCATCGGTACCGTCTCGCTCCTTCCCTTTCATCGCCACATTGAACGTACCGATCTGCTGTTCTACACCGAGAACAGGTTCACCGAAATTTGGGATGGGGTTGCGCATGAGCGGTATGCGGACCCGCTGATCGGAGCTGCTGGAGAACTCGGTCTCCGCAGTACGGTGGTGGAGCATCGGCATGGTGTGCGCCCGCCGGCGAACAGATCGGTCCATTGCCCGCGCTACGATATGAGCCCCGCATTGGCATTGCGCGCTGCGCTGCACGCCCGCAAGCCAAAACCCGACCCCCGGTCGGTGGTGGGGTTGGAAGCCTTGCTGCGCGAGGTATCGGCTATGGGCAATACACCTACGCTGCAGCATTTGGCCAGCCAACTGCACGACTTCGACCTCTATCTAGATCTGCATACCCGCTTACTGGGCGAGTCGCGGCCACAATGTGTTTTTCTGGTGTGTTGGTACGCCACCGAAAGCCTGGCCGTGCAGCACGTCTGCCATGCCTTGGGCATACGATGCGTCGACCTTCAGCACGGCATACAGGGGAAGGGCCATCTGGCGTACGGGCCTTGGGCGGCCTTGCCTTCGGATGCGTACAGCGTTATGCCATCAGCGTTCTGGTGTTGGGACGAGGACAGCGCGAACAACATCATGGCATGGGCCGCGGCTACACCGCTGAAGGCGCTCGCACTCGGGAACCCGTGGATGGAAGGATCCACTGGTTTCGCATCTCAACCAGTTTGGGAGGAAGATGGCCGCACGAGGGTGATTTACACGGCCTTCCTGCCTGATGTGTTACCCTACCCGGTCCTCGATGCGATCAGGGAGACGCGCACCACTTGTCAGTGGATAGTGCGTACGCATCCCGGTAACCCACAATTGCCGACGCTTATTGCCGAGGTGCTTGGCGCCGAGGGACTCACCGGGAATGCACGTGTTTCCCGGGCGTCCGATCTACCGTTGGCCGCTGTCCTGAAGGGATGCGATCTCCACATTACACAATACTCATCTGTTGTACTGGAAGCGGTCAGCATGGGCGTACCCTCCGTGGCCATTCATCGCAACGCGGCCGATCTCTTTGCTGAAGCGCTGGCCAGCGGCGCATTGCGCATCGCCCTCACCCTGGATGAACTGCGCGATCACTTGCGGGCACCGCGGCAGTTCCATGGAACCACCACCACACCGGCTCCATTGGTGGAACGCTTGCGGAGGATCCTGCAGTAACGCGGGCTCGGAGCAAACAACCGGTAGCGTAAGGCATCGTCCATACGTTGGGAGCCGATCCGCGCCAACCCCTATCGATCGTTGACCGGGAACCGATAACAAAACACCATCGGGCAACCCGGATCCATATCCACCCAAGGGTACATTCGCCCGAACACTATGGCACAACGAACATTGATCACCGGCGCGGGTGGGTTCATCGGCAGCCACCTCACGGAAGCACTGGTACGCAGTGGCCGCACCGTGCGCGCGTTGGTGCGCTACAACAGCAGCAACAGTTGGGGATGGCTGGATAGCCTATCACCGGATGTGAAAAAGAACATCGAGGTGATGGCCGGGGATGTGCGCGACCCGAACGGCATGCGCCTGGCGGTGAAGGACTGCGATGAAGTGTTCCACTTAGCCGCGCTGATCGGCATACCGTACAGCTACCACTCGCCTGACAATTATGTGGACACCAATGTGAAGGGAACGCTGAATGTGCTGCAGGCCGCGCGCGATGCCGGTGTGCAGCGCTTATTGGTGACCAGCACGAGCGAGGTGTATGGCACAGCCCGCACCATTCCCATTACCGAGGAGCATCCACGCCAAGGCCAATCGCCGTACAGCGCCACCAAGATCGGCGCCGACTACTTGGCGCTTTCGTTCCACCTGAGTTTTGGCACGCCGGTAAGTGTGGTGCGGCCATTCAACACGTACGGTCCGCGCCAAAGTGCGCGAGCAGTGATCCCCACCATTCTCACACAACTGCTTGCTGGCGCAACGGAGATAAAGCTCGGTTCCGTCCACCCAACGCGGGATCTCGTGTACGTTGAAGACACGGCGCAAGCGTTCATAGCGATCGCCGAACAATCTTCGCTGATCGGTGCCGAAGTGAACATTGCCACTCAACAGGAGATAAGCGTGGGCGATCTGGCGAAGAAGCTGATGACCCTTACCGGGAAGCAAGCCACGATCGTATCGAGCGATGAACGCCTCCGGCCTGCGAACAGCGAAGTTGAACGGTTGCTGGGCAGCGCGGAAAAGTTGAAGTCCACCACGGACTGGAACCCCGCTTGCAACCTCGAACAAGGTTTGATGCGGACGATCGATTGGTTCAGCCAACCGGCCAATCGCGCTGCCTACAAGTGGGAGATGTACAATGTTTGACGAAGTCATCGACGGCATTCGCGGGATCTTCGGCCATCCGACCGGGCCTATACCGCTGCACGCGCCATGGTTCGACAAGGAGGATGAAGAGGCTGTTGCGGCTTGCGTGCGCAGCACGTATGTAAGCAGCGTAGGTGCTGAGATCACTGCCTTCGAACAGGACCTCGTCAAGTTCACAGGTGCTGCCCACGCGGTGGCCGTGGTGAACGGCACGGCTGCATTGCACACCGCGCTCATGCTCGCCGAATGCGGTCCGAACGACCTCGTGATCACGCAGCCCTTCACCTTCATCGCCACGTGCAACGCCATTTCATACACCGGTGCTGCACCCGTGTTCCTCGATATCGATGCCGACACCTTGGGACTTTCACCGGATGCCGTGCGCGCGTGGTTGGTGAAGCATTGCACAATGAAGGGGCGCGCGTGCGTTCATTCGAGCGGCAAACGGGTGCGGGCATGTGTGCCCATGCACAGTTTCGGTCTGCCCATGCACATCGATGCGCTGGTGGCGGTGTGCGCCGAATGGAACATCACCGTGATCGAGGATGCAGCTGAATCGCTCGGCTCCTGCCGCGGTGGCAAGCACACGGGCACTTTCGCTCCTATGGCAACGCTGAGCTTCAACGGCAACAAGATCATCACGTGCGGCGGCGGTGGTGCCGTGTTGTTCGGCGATGCGGACATGGCCAAACGTGCCAAGCATCTTACCACACAAGCGAAAGTGGCACACCCATGGGCCTTCAGCCACGATGCCACCGGCTACAACTACCGCATGCCGAACCTGAATGCCGCGTTGCTCAGGAGCCAGATGCGCAAGCTGCCGCACAACATCGCTGTGAAGCGGGAGCTGCACGAGCGATACAACGCGTTGTTCGCCGGTACGCCGTGGACGATGGTGCAAGAACCCACCGGCACGCGCAGCAACCATTGGCTCAACGCCGTGTTGATGCGCAACATGCAGGAGCGCGATGCTTTCCTATCGGCCTGCCATGCCGGCGATATACAAGCCCGTCCCGCTTCGGAACTGGCCACCGATCAGCCGATGTATACCAATGCCATCCACGGGGATCTTGCAGTTAGCCGCGATATACAGGACCGTTTGGTGAACATTCCGAGCAGTGCCTATCCCAAGCAAAACCCCTTGACATGACCGACCTTTGGATCCTCGGTGCGGGTGGTTTCGCCAAGGAAGTGTGCTGGTTGGCCAGGGCCACGGGCAAGTTCAACGTGCGCGGGTTCTTCGACCTGTCAGGGGGATATGAAACGGTGATCGGGAACATCTCATATCCGGTGCTTCCGGAGGGAGCCATCGCAACACTGAAGAAAGGTTCGGCGCTGGCCATAGGTTCCGGTGATCCACATGTGATCGCGAAACTCTCCGCACGGTACAAAGAAGAGTGGCCCTTCCCCAACCTCATACATCCCACGATGACGGGCGATGAACACGGGGTGACCATGGGCATCGGCAACATCATCACCAGCAATACCATGTTCACCACGGCGATCCGCATCGGATCGTTCAACGTGTTCAATCTCACCTGCACGATCGGGCACGATTGCATCATCGGCGACGCCAATGTCATCAATCCGTCGGCGAATATTTCCGGTAGCGTCACCATAGGCAACAACAACCTGATCGGCACGAATGCCACCGTGCTGCAAGGATTGAACATCGGCGATGACTGCAGGATCGGAGCGGGCAGTGTGGTCACCAAGGATGTGGCATCGGGCCTCACGGTGGTGGGTGTGCCTGCGAAAACGCTGGCGCCTGCGGAACGGGCCAACGGTGCGAAAGGCAAGTCCAAACCATCACTCATACTTGTCGGCGGGGGTGGCCACTGCCGGGCTGTGATCGATGTGATCGAGGCGGAGGGTAAATGGCGGATCGAAGGTGTGCTCGATCGCGAGGAATTCGTCGGCGATGACGTGCTCGGTCATCCGATCATCGGTACCGATGCACGGATCGCCGAACTCGTGGCGGAAGGACATAGCATGCTCGTGACGGCAGGGCAGATCAAGGACGCAAGCCTGCGAGTGCGTTTGTTCGATCTGGTGGCAAAAGCAGGTGGGTCCTTGGCAACGGTGGTGTCCCCATCTGCCCGGTTGGCCACTGGTGCCACGCTCGGGGCTGGAACAGTAGTAGGCCACTACGCTATCGTGAACAGTGCCGCGCACATTGGCGGGAATTGCATCCTCAATACCGGTGCGGTGGTGGAGCATGATTCGGTTATCGGTGATCACTGCCACATTTCCACCGGTGCGATCATCAACGGCGATTGCACAGTGGGAGCTCGCACCTTCATCGGCAGTCGCGCCATACTGCTTCAGTCGGTGCAGGTAGGTGAGGATTGCGTGGTAGGGGCAGGAACGGTCGTGCTGAAGGATGTGCAGAACGGATCAACGGTGGTAGGCCAACCAGCACGAGAACTTTGACACTCCTGCGTACGACCATCATTGCCGAAGCCGGTGTGAACCACAACGGCGACCTAGCGCTGGCAAAGCGTTTGATCGACGTGGCAGCGGATGCCGGGGCCGACATGGTGAAGTTCCAGACCTTCAAAGCGGAGATGAACATTGCGGAAGATGCACCCAAAGCAGAATACCAACAGCGCAACACCGGTGCTGCGCAAAGTCAGCTGGAAATGGTACGTGCGCTCGAACTCACCGAATCTGACCATGATGCGTTGATCGCACATTGCACGGCACGCGGCATCGCTTTTCTCTCCACTCCTTTCGATACCGACAGCATTGCTTTACTGAAGCGCAAGGGCATCACCATCGGGAAGATCCCGAGCGGCGAGATCACGAACAAGCCGTACTTGCAAGCGATGGCCCGCGCATTCCCGCGCCTTGATTATCAGTACCGGTATGTGCACGATGGATGAGGTGCGTGCCGCGCTGGATGTGCTCTTGGATAACGGCGCCGACGAACAGAGGATAACGCTCCTGCATTGTAACACCGAGTACCCCACACCCATGGCCGATGTACACCTGCGCACCATGGGCACCATGCGCGAGGCGTTCGGGGTTCCGGTGGGATACAGCGACCACACGCTGGGCATCGAAGTACCCATAGCCGCGGTGGCACTTGGTGCAACGGTCATCGAAAAGCACATTACGCTGGATCGCTCCATGTCTGGGCCGGACCACCGTGCATCGCTGGAACCTGCGGAATTGAAGGCCATGGTGCAGGCCATCCGCAATATCGAAGCGGCCTTGGGCACTGCTGACAAGCAACCCAGCCCCAGCGAAACGAAGAACATTGCCATTGCACGCAAGAGCATTCACCTTTCACAGCCAGTGGCTAAAGGCGAACAGATCGCGGCCGACGATCTGATCATGCTGCGCCCGGGCGACGGCATTCCGCCCATGCGGATCGACGAGGTGATCGGCATGCGCACCACGCGCGACCTGAGCAAGGGCACGAAACTCCAAGAACAGGACCTGCAATGAGGATCACGGTGCTTACCAGCAGCCGGGCCGACTTCGGCATTCAGTTGCCGCTGCTCCATGCACTGCGGGCGGATCAGTTCTTTCAATTGCACGTGATCGCATTCGGAAGTCATGGCGACCGCCGTTTTGGACATACGCTCGATGAAGTGGTCGCGTCCGGGTTTGCACCAACGCTGGTCCTGCCGCCAGTTCTGGTGAGCGACGATGCCGCAGGTATAACCCTGGCGATGGCCAAGACCATGGAGCAGTTCAGTGCCGTGTGGCGCGATCACGGTACCGACCTGATCGTAGCCCTCGGTGATCGCTACGAGATGTTCGCCGCTGTTGCGGCGGCACTTCCGTTCGGGATACCTGTTGCCCACTTGCATGGCGGCGAAACAACACTGGGCGCCATGGACAATGCGTTACGCCATTCCATCACGCACATGTCCGCGTTGCACTTCACCGGTGCGGAAGCTTACAGACAACGTGTACATCATCTCACGGGGTCCGATGACAACGTGTACAACACGGGTGCGTTGAGCATTGACAATCTCTGCAGTATGCAATTGCTCCCGGTCGATGCCATCAAGGACCGCTTTGGTTGCGACCTGTCCCACCCCACTGTGCTCATTACCTACCATCCGGAGACCGCAGGGAGCACTGACGAAGAAGCGGACTGGTCGAACTTCTCCAGTGCCCTTAGCACCATTGCTGAACGGTACCGCCTACTGGTAACGTTGCCGAATGCGGACACGCACGGTCTGCGTTTACGCGAGCGCTGGAAGGTCCTCTTATCCGGGATACCGTCGGCCACTAGCGTCGATTCACTGGGGGCACTGGGCTACCTCTCCTGTATGCGGTATTGCGCGTTCGTGCTCGGCAACAGCAGCAGCGGCTACGTGGAGGCATCCTTCTGCCCGAAACACGTCATTGATCTGGGCGAACGCCAGACCGGACGCATTGTTACACCCAACATCCAACGTTGCCGCATGGATACCGATGCGATACTAGCCGCCGTGAAGGTCATCGAGGCCGGTCCTCCGGCAAATGTGCAAGGCACATATGGCGATGGCCAAGCGGCACAACGCATGGTCGGCCTGCTCAAACAGTTTCCACTCCCTTCCCTTCGAAAGGGTTGATGTTCGCATGATCCCCAACGACCGACATGTGCTCCGCGCAAACGCCTCCATAAAGGAAGCGTTGGAGAAGTTGAACGGCGCCGGCCTGTATCTCAACCTGTTCGTGGTGGACACGGATGGCCGATTGGTGGGCAGCATCACCGATGGTGATGTGCGGCGTGGATTGCTCGCGGGTAAAGAACTCTCCCAGCCGGCTGCGACGATCATGAACCCTTCGCCGCGATCACTGCGGGACGATGCCGATGCCGTGGACTTATTGGATGAGTTGCGCGCGCGCGGCATCAAGTTGTTACCGATCATTGATGCAGCAGGGCGGCTCGTGCGCATCGCGGATGTGGACAGCACGCAGAGCATCCTGCCACTGGACGCGCTGATCATGGCCGGCGGGCGGGGCGAACGCCTAAGGCCCGACACCGACGACCTTCCGAAGCCGTTGATCCCCGTTGGCGGCAAGCCCATCATCGAGCACACGCTCGGATTGTTGTCCCGCTTCGGCATACAGCACGTGGCCATTTCGGTGAACTACCTCCGCGAACGGATCATGGAGCACCTCGGCGATGGCGAACGTTTCGGACTGCGGATCCGATACGTACACGAGGATGCACCGTTGGGAACGGCTGGCGCGCTTGCATTGCTCGATAGTATGCGGCACGAAGCGCTCTTGATGATGAACAGCGATCTGCTCACTGACGTGGCGCTCGATCGCATGTACAAACGGTTCCGTGAGGCCGATGCCGACCTGGCCGTGGCCACCACCGATCACCATGTGAGCCTCCCCTACGCCGTGATGGACCTCGAGGGCGACCGTGTGCGCGCCTTCCGCGAGAAACCATCGATCGCGTACCCGTGCAACGCCGGCATCTATATGATGAAGCGCGACGTGACCGGCCAGGTACCCTCAGGTACCGCATACAACGCGACCGACCTGATCCAAGACCTGCTCGACCGCCAAGGCAAAGTGATCGCCTTCCCCATCACCGGCTATTGGCTCGACATCGGCAAGCACGAAGACCTGCAACGCGCGCGGCGCGATCATGGGCAACGCTCTGCGTGATATCGCACAAGTAACGGAACGTCAAATGCGCATTCCCTTCCTCATCACCGCCCGGCTCAGCAGTGTACGGCTGCCCACCAAACTTCTATTGGAACTCGACGGCACCGAGGTGGTGAGCAAGATCATCGAACGGGCTCTGAAAGTGTTCAGCAAAGAGGATGTGATCGTTTGCACCTCCCCTCTTTCCAGCGATGATCCGCTGCAGGCGATCGCGCACCGCCATGGCATCGGTGTTTCCAGAGGGCACCCGGAGGACATACTGCTGCGGCTCTGCGGCGCTTGCCGTGAAACGGACGCTTATGGTTTCGTAGGGATCACCGGCGAGAACCCGATCTTCCAATTGGATCATTGCCTGCGGATACGCGACGAGATCGCCAAGGGCCGCGACCTGGTGCGGTATGGCGGACTGCCCATGGGCTGCTCCCCATACGGTATGGGCCGTGCAGTACTCGAAACGGTGGTAGCACTGAAAGAAGAAGAGGACACCGGTTACTGGGGCGCCTTCCTGAACCGGCCAGAAGCCTTCGACGTGCTGATGATCGAGGCAGAAGCGGCGCTGAGGATGCCGGAAGTGCGCTTGACGGTGGATTACCCGGAGGACCTTCAACTGATGCGCGCCATCTTCAAGATCCTGCCCGGTATGCCCGACCTGCGCAATGTGATCGCCCTGCTCAAGAGCGATCCCGACCTGCTGGCGATCAACGCCATGCGAAAGCAATCGGATATGCCGCCGGAAATGAAACAACGTATCGACAACTGGTTCGCGGCGAACATGCAACGCCTCAAGGAACAACGTATGGTGCTTGCAGCGCAACTGAGCCGGGGCACAACCACGACCATCGGTGAGTCCGGATCCTGAACCGCAACGGAGACAGCACCAAGGGTCGCATGGCCCCGGTAAGGATCCACTCGCATGACGCACGCCGAAGCCGTAGCCTTCCTGAACGACCTGGAGAAAAGGCACGATGTACAGAACATGCTGTTCGGCCGTGTGCGGGTTTGGCCTGTGATCCGTTTGAGCGTGGGTGAGCAGTTGCTGGCCGAGCACCTTGCACCCGGTAACCATGTGCTGGGATCCAAGCATTCGAACTCAGGACGCCTAACGGCCCTGACAAAGGGGCTGGTGCATGGCGCGTTGGGGCGTTACCGCCTGCAACAAGCGGATCTGCTCTTCAACACCCATAGTGTGCAGCTTACGAACCTCGGCGGCAAACGTGTGGACCGTTTTGCGCACCCGATACTCGAAGCTGCGACCAGCCTGGGTTTGCGCACGTGCATCGTGGAACATGCCGGCGGATCAACCACGGCTTTCCCTGAACTCGGAAGAGCCTACCGCTTCGATGCTTCACCATCCTTGAATGCCCATGCGATGATCCATTGGCTTGGGCGCGCTCCGCGCGCGCAAGAGGTTCAAGGGCTGTTGCCGTTGTTGGAGGAAGTCAGGGTCGCGCATCCATCGTTCCGTGCCGCAAGCCTGGAGGACCGGCTGCGCAATTTCACGTTCTACAGCCGCTTTCACACACGCATCCTGCAGAAGGTCAAACCACGTTGCGTGTTCCTTGTTTCGTGGTACAACATTGAGCATATGGCCTTGGTGCACGCATGCAACGCGTTGAGTATCCCCGTCGTGGATCTACAGCATGGCGTGCAGGGGGCCGCGCATTTGGCCTACGGGCGTTGGCACACTGTGCCGACGGAGGGTTGGTCGATGATGCCCCGCTTGTTCTGGTGCTGGGACCGGACGAGCACTGACAACATCAACAGTTGGTCCGCACACACACCCCATCAAGCACTCGTGCTCGGTGATCCCTGGTTGGAAACCACTTCAAGATCGGCGGCGACCGTTCATTGGAAGAACGATGGGCGTAAGCGGGTGCTTTTCACAGCACAACCGTTGACGGACATTTTGCCCGACCGGCTGCTCGATACGATCGCCAAAACCCTTTCCACCGTTCAGTGGATCATCCGCACTCATCCGAACAGGCCGACCATGGCAGCGACTGTGTCCTGGCGGATCCAGGAAGCCGGCTTGATGGATAAGGTAGTGATCGATGAGGCCATGGGGACACCGTTGGCTGCGCTGCTCAAGGATTGCGACCTGCACGTTACACAATACTCTTCCACCGTGCTCGAAGCGGCCATCATGGGCGTTCCGTCCATAGCGATCCATGTATCGGCGAACGGATTGTACCCGGAGCTGATCGCATCGGGCACACTGATAGTACCCAACACGGACGAAGCGTTGGCCGCAGCCATGAACATGGATCGCAAACCACCGGTGCGCGTCCTGGACAAGCGCACCATGCAACAACGGCTCACAACGGTCCTTGAAGCCCTCTCTCGGTGACAGGACGCCACGACGCTTTCTTCGCTCTGCTCAACTGAACCCGATACCACACCTTTGCCTTCACAGAAAATGCGTTTCGCCACCCGCCTGCGATCAGCCGCCGAGCATCTCACCGGTTGGTACATCCGTAAATATCCGCCGCTGGGCCTGGACAAGTTCCACGATATGGCGATGTTGTGCCCCCCTGATCAAGTCCGCACCGTTTTGGACGTAGGCGCCAATGTCGGGCAGTCGGCCGTGGAGTTCGGTGCGCATTTCAAGCATGCGCAGATCCACAGTTTCGAGCCGGTGTCCGCTACGTTCGCTCAACTGCAACGAACTGCCTCCGGTAAACAATTCCACCACTATCGATCGGCGCTCGGATCGGTTAACGAACAAATGGAAATGAACGTGACCACCGACCCGCTGCACTCCGATATGAACTCGGTACGTGCGCCGCATCCGTATTTGGCCGGCGGCACCTTCCGCAAGGAAACCATCGAGGTGATGACGCTCGACGAGTGGTGCAAGCGGAACCAGGTGACATCCATCGATTACCTGAAGATCGACACGGAAGGGAACGATATGGAAGTGCTGCTGGGTGGATCGGCCACTCTTGCCGATCAGCATGTGCGCTTCATTGAAGTGGAAGTGGGCATGAACCCGTCCAACACGTTCCACGTTCCGCTGGAGCGGATAGCCGCACATCTGCACCCTCTCGGCTATCACTTGTTCGGGCTGTACGAGCAGGCGCGCGAGGCATCAACTGCGTTACCCGCGTTGCGCAGGGCCAACGCCTTGTTCGTGGGGATCACTTCTTCCGGAGCTCCGCTCGTTGAGAAACGATCGTGAACGCTCAATCTGCGATCAACCGATCGCCTTCTTGCGGCTCTGGTACCAAGACCAGATGGCGATGACCGCCACAACGATCGTCAATGGGAACGTCGGGACGAGATAACGCATCTCGCAAAGCCTCATCACCATTGGATGGATCAGAAGGCCGTAGAGAACGGTGCAGGACAATAGCACCATGGACAAGTCTCTTCTTTCCCGCAAAAGCAACCAAGCAGCGCCAAGCGGCCCGAACAGGATAGCGAACCAATACAGCGCGCTCTGGCACAGTTTGAGCCCCTTCTCCCACCAGCTCAATTGGGCCATGGGCCTACTGAAGATGACCGAGCTACCGGAGTGAATGACCATGTGGCCAAGTAGCCTGAATTTGGACGACACATGGAACTGGAACGGATGGTCGCGGACGAACGACATGCGGAAGCGCGTGGTCAATTTCCAAGCCCTGGCAGTCAAGCTATCCTCTTCTCTCTTGGAGATCGTCGTATCGCTCAATCTCGTCATCACGTCGCGCACCAACAGCAAACTATCGCGGTTGTAATCCGAGGCGTACACATACGTCGGAAGTTCCCTAAAGGCGTCGACAAGCGGGGGTTGGCCGGGGGCTCGGCGCTCGCGCATGCCGAACCATCGCATGTCACTCGTCGGGTCCCAGAAATTGTAATTGCCACCATACGCCTGCACGAACTGCATCAAAGCACAGTACGATGAGGCACTGTACCCCGCATTATAGGTGCCGTTCGTGAGCGGCCGGAAGGCATGGTGCACGCTGTAGTTGCGGATCACCCACGCACCGTCGATGACCAGCCAAGGAAGCGCGAAAAGCAACGCCCGGAACAACCTGTCGCGCCATGGCACGGCGCTCAGCAGGAGAAGCACACCAAAATCGAGCGGGATCAAAAGTGCATAGATGGGTCGCAAGAAGATCGCCCATGTGAGGAAAAGTCCTGCCGCTGGAAGACACCATTTCCGCCCGGACTTGATATGGATCAACATCAACACAACATGCAACCCGATGGCCGAGGTGCAAAACGAGTCGGTCATTACGGCCAGCTCCAACCGCGCTGGGAACAAGGCCCAGATCAGGAGGAAATACGTAACAAAAAACCATCGCCACGATGCCCCTAGCATCAACACCACCAGCGCCAGACCATAGGTGGCCAAGCATGCGAAGAACCATTGCAGGAGTGTGATCGCATCGGCCGATGCACCGGCCGAAAGAAATTGACGGAGCAACAACAACAATGGTGTGTAACCGGGCATGCGGTGGTCGGGCTCCAACACACCTTCTGCGATCAGACTTTCCACGGGGTCGACATATTCCCACGTGTCGCTCGTATGCCCTGCCCACCGGCCCACAAGCTCACCACCAGCACTATCGTGCACGAAGTACAGGAAGATGAGCGCTTTCAGGAACAACCCCGGCAACAACCAAAGCATGTGCTTCCAGAATGGCCAACGAAGAGGGTCGTGCAGGTTCATACGCGCATTTGGTCCGACAAAATAGGTCGGTCAAGAGGAAAGGGTTCTCCCTTGATACACTTGACCCCGGTTCGCGCAGCCATCGACCGGGATAGAGGCGATCATCACCCTCGACCATGTCATCATTGCATTACTTCGCGCGATCTGATGACGGGGCCGGGCTTCCAACGCGGAGCAGTTCCGCCAATTGAAGACAACGGTGAGGCCCAGCGTATTGATCCTGTCCAACCAATTTCCCCCTGTGAATGGCACCGGGGCTCGCCGACCGTACTATTTGGCCAGGCAACTGGCCGACGAGGGACATCGGGTTTCGGTGCTCAGTACATCAGCGGTAGAATCTCAGGCGTGGTTGCCCGATGTAACGGGGATCGCCGTTCATACTGCAAGCAAGAAGAGTGTGCAACGCGATACCAACGCTCTGCAACGGGCCCTTGCTCGGGCCCATGAGCGATTGGACTCATATCCCGGGCATGGGCCGCTGAGGCTTCTGGCGGATCTGATCTTGCCAGAAGGCCACCTCGACCGCTGGGACACGTTACCGCACGAGGTTGAAACCCTTGTCGGGAAGCATGACATCGTGTTGGCAACATGCCCGAGTTGGTATCACTTCCGCCTGGCTGCGCAGCTGGCTAAGCGCTGGGGAGCGATGTTCATCGCGGACTACCGCGATCCTTGGACCGTGCATATCGGCTCGGTGAGCATGGGCAGCTTAACGAACTACGGTACTGGGCTGGCCGGTCGGCTGCGAACATGGAAGATGCGGCGCGCTGAGCGCAAATGGCCCGGGCAAGCATTCGCGATCACAGCCGCGACAGGTCCATTCCTGGAGAATGCCTTGCGGGCCACCGGTGTCGAACGTGGTTTGATGGTCCATGGTGGTTTCGATCCATCGCTCTTACCGGTCCCGCACTTCCGGAACGACAAATTCACATTGGTTTATACGGGTCGGTTGTATGACGGTCAGGATTGGGGCACAGTGCTGGATGCCATTGACATCCTTCGTGCATCGGCCCCCGATCTTGACCAGGTCTTTCGCCTCGACTTCCACGGGGCAGTGAGCGCCGACTCCGCGCTGCTCCAACGCCTGAAGGATGCCGGTCGCGTCAACGGCGTCATTCAATTCCTTCCACGATCAGGGCGCGAGGATGCGTTGATGGCGCAGCAACATGCCGATGCCCTGTTGAACGTTTCCATGGACCTGAACAATGGCTGGTTGCCGGTGAAGTTCCTTGAGTACCTCGGCGCCGGTAGACCGATCATTCTCTGCGTGAAAAGCAACGACCTTACGGTTGACGTGGTTCAACGAACACGTACCGGGACCGTAACAACCAACGCCACGGAACTGGCTGAGCTGCTCACCACTCGGTTGAACGAATGGCGCACGGGCGCGGAATGGCGCATTGATCCGGACCGAGCGGAACTGAACAGGTTCAACTACGCTTACCAGATGCGCATCTGGACCGCCAAATTGAGGGAGTGGTTCATGGAATTCCAGCAAAAAGGCGCGTCATGATATCGGTCATCATGCCTGCTTACAACGCAGAGCGTCATATTGTGGAGGCGATCACTTCCGTACTCGCCCAGGAACATCATGATCTGGAATTGATCGTGGTGGACAACAACAGCCGCGACGGAACGGTCCAGTTGATAGAAGGGTTCACCGACCCGCGCATTCAGCTTATGCATCAACCGGTGCAAGGGGTAAGCGCTGCGCGCAACATGGCGCTGGCGCGAATGCGCGGTGACTTCTTTTGTTTTCTCGACGCTGACGATGTTCTACCCCCGAAGAGTCTGAGCGCCCGCCACGCATTGCTGCTCGCCGACCCGCAACTGCATTTTGCCGATGGCACCGTTGAACTCACCGATGTTTCCATGAAGCACGTATTGCGGACATGGAAGCCGACCTTCACCGGCGTACCCTACCGCCCATTGCTTGATCTAAGTCCGGCTTGCTTTGTCGGCCTTACGTGGATGATCCGTCGGATGCATGGTCATGCCTATGCTTTCGATACGCGGCTGACCCACGCGGAAGACCTCTGCTTCTTGCTCAGCATGGCGCGCAACGGCCGCTACGCTTACACCACTGAAGTGGTGCTCCGTTACCGCAGAGGTCACGATTCCGCCATGCAGAACCTCGATGGGCTGCACGATGGTTATCGGGGAGTGCTGCGCGCACTTCAGGAGGCGCCGGACCCACCCGACGAGGGAGCTCTAGCGGCCATGTGGAATAAGGTGCGCAACATCATGATGCGCTCCTATCTGAAACGAGGCCAACCCTTGCGGGCACTGAAAGCCATGCTGGAGCGCCGACCACGAAAACCATGAAGATCCTGTACATCAGTTATTGGAGTTTGGGTGATCCCCTCAACGCTTCGGCCATCTTTCCGTACTTCCCTCTGCTGGTGAAGGAGAAGAATGCGACGATCACGTTCTATACGTTCGAGAACTCGCGCGACAAGCTCGAGGAACTACCCTTCCACCTGCCCGGCGTGGAGCATCGACCTCTGCACTTGAGGCGATTGGGGTTCAGTGCTCTTTCGAAATTGGAATTGCTGATGCACGGAAGACGGGAGTTGATCCGGAGGCGCGTTCCGGTGCCTATGACATGATCTTCGCAAAAGGCTCGATGGCCGGTTCGTTCGCACATGATGTTCACATGGCCACCGGAATGCCGTACGTGGTGGAATCGTTCGAACCCCATTCGGAATACATGGCCGAATGCGGTGTGTGGCCCAGGTTCGGATTCAGGTACCGCGTGTTCTCGATGTACGAACGCCGACAAGTCGAGCATGCGCACAGGATCATCACGGTAACGCACAATCACCGCGACGACCTGATCGCAAGCGGCGTGGCCGCCGACCGCGTTTCGGTGATACCCTCCATCACGGACATAGAACGCTTTCAATTCGATCCGCAGGACCGGGTGCGTATGCGCGCTCAACTAGGGATCGGTCCCGACGAGAAGGTGGGGATCTACGTGGGGAAATTCGGCGGCCTCTATTATGACCGTGAGGCGTTCGAGCTGTTCAAGCGCAGCATGGACCATTTCAAGGGTATGCACATTGTCATTCTTTCGCCCATGGATCACGCTTGGATAAGGGAGCGGGCACTGCAAGTGGGCATAGACCCGGAGCGGCTGCATGTGACCAGTGCCCAGCACAATGATGTCCCCGCGTTTTTGTCCGCTTCGGACATCGCCTTCAGCCCCATTAAGCCAGCACCGGTGAAGTTGTACCAATGCCCCGTAAAGAACGGGGAGTATTGGGCCAATGGCTTGCCCATCCTAATGACCGATCTTGTTGCTGATGATCATCGCCTTTTGCGCAAAGGCATCGGCGGCAGCGTATTCGGTGCTGGACTTGCTGGGCTGGATGAGGCCTTGCAAACAATGCAGGGCATATTGGCCGATCCCGATCACCGCGTCGCGATCGCCGGCTTGGCGAGGAAATACAAGACACTTGATCTGGCGCGGGCGGTTTACGACACGCTCTTCTAAGTCGGATCGTGCACCGCGCCAACCCCGGCTTGCGGACCACTTTGCGCTGCACGCTGCGCCATCAGTAAGCGCGTTCTAGACTTCGGCGGCAGTGAATACATCTTCAAGGCGATGTATAACCCGGAAACGAAGAACGGCAGCATCGGGATCTTGAACCGCACCAGCGAACCGAAGTTCGACGTGGTGATACCGATCATAAAACCAAAGCACACCGTGAAGAGAAGCGAGAATGCCACCAAGGGGTCAGCGAAAATTGCGTGGCCCAACCGGACCAACTTCGTACGCCATAGTAAGCGAATGGTCATGAGCAGCAAAAAAGTATTCTCGAGCGCGCTGAACAGCATAACGATGTTGGCGACATCCCACATATACGGCCTGTAAAGACCCGCCATGGTAGCAGGAACGAATTTTCCCGCAGCGCCCAGCCATGTGGTCTCGAACTCCCCGATATTGAAATTGTTACCACCGACCTGCTCGCTGCGCAGGTAAGTGGAAGTGACGGTCGCGGTATTCAGCGCTTCATCCAGCGAGAACTTGCCGAGCGAACCACTGAGCGAATTGAGCACCCAAAGGCTCAATCCCCCAAGCCCGGCGAAAACCACGGGTATCAATACGAATTTGACGAGCGCATTCTTGATCCGTTTGATCCGCTGGTTGAAAACCCAGTACATGGTACCGGGAAAGAGCACTAGGATGATGTACGGCTTCAAGGCTATGAGGAGCCAAGCGGCGATCAGCCCGCCCAATATGCTCCTGAACTTGACGTTCCGCCGAACGAGCACGTGATCCACCAGGGAAACGAACAGACCTGTCGCAGATAGTGTGAAGGGATCCTTCATGATGCCACTGCCCCAGAATACCGTGCTCGGCATGAAGAGCACGGCTATCGCGAGCGATGACATCAGGTGCGGGTAGTACCGGACGAACATCAGGTACAGTCGCCACAATCCCTCGTAAGTGACCCAGGACACCAGGATCGTGGTAAGGAAATAACTTCGGAACGCCAAGATCATCAACGGGCTGATCAGGCGGATCACCATGTACGAACGGGGGTCTCCGTACAACCAGCTCGATACCCATCCCGTTTCGGAACTGAGCACTTCGTCATACAGATCCTCATTTACCGGCAGGAACTCCATCCGCAAATAATCGACCGGGTTCTTGTAGAACAGGTTGACCAACGCGCGGCCGCTTTCGTAGTAACTCACGGTATCCCCCCCGCCGTAGTAGAAGATGTATATCAGGCCGAAAGCCAACCCGCCGAAGATCTTGGCATAGAGGCCCAATAGATAGTACCGATACTCAGGGTGCTGCTTGATCTTCCTGTTCTTGATGGACGAAGCGATCAGGAAGATGATGATCAGATAGATCGGGATCAAGGCGAACTCCCACGGCTCGATATCGATATCGCCCATGTAAGAGGTCTTGATCATGGGGATCGGGGATAGCTGGTGGGTCGAGGTCGGGTTCCGACGGCGCAGTCGCACACACGCTGCTTCGGGTCCCGAAGAAACGATGAAAGCACGAAGGGCAGTCGCGGTCCAGGTCTGAAAACGGTCCTTACCGATCGGAATTCCGCCCTGAACCGATGTGCACGTTCCAAAGACCGGCGCAACCGGAACGCTTCCGGCACGTCAATGGTCCGACAGCAACAGCGAACGCCCCCGGATATATTTGGCCGCCATTGCCGCGCAAGCACAGCGTGGCCACCGATCATTCCACGCAGAGCATATGGGCGCCAGCACAAAGGACCACCACACAGTATTGATAACGGGTGGTGCCGGTTTCGTGGGATCGACAATGGCCCTGAAATGGAAATCGGCCGACCCGTCGAGACGTGTGATCTGCCTCGACAACCTGAAACGCAGAGGCTCTGAATTGAACCTCCCGCGACTTCGCAGCGCCGGCATCGAATTCGTTCATGGCGATGTGCGCGATGCGAATGATCTGGCGGCGCTCCCGAAAATCGACCTCATGATCGAGTGCAGCGCCGAGCCCTCGGTAATGGCGGGTTATGGGTCGCCTACACACTATGTAACGGATACGAACCTGGTGGGCACCATCAACTGCCTCAACCTCGCCGCCCGTGACGAGGCCGACACCGTTTTCCTTTCCACCAGCCGTGTGTACCCGATGCACTTGGTGAACCGCCTGGCAGCCGAAGGCACGGCGCAGCGCTTCACCATCGATGCCCACACCGGCATACCCGGTGCGAGCGCTGCCGGGATCGGGGAAGACTTCCCGCTCACGGGCCTGCGCTCCCTGTACGGCGCTACCAAACTGGCCAGCGAACTGCTGGTAGCGGAGTATGCGCATATCCACGGCTTCCGCTACGTGATCGATCGGTGCGGAGTGATCGCAGGGCCCTGGCAAATGGGGAAAACCGATCAAGGCTTCATACTGCTTTGGCTTGCGCGGCATCACTGGAAACAACCCTTGAAGTACTTCGGCTTCGGTGGAACGGGAAAACAAGTGCGCGATGTACTGCACGTGGACGACCTTTTCGACCTGGTGGTGGCCCAAGTGGCCTCAATGGACGCCATGCACGCGCGCACGTTCAACGTGGGCGGTGGCTTGGACAACAGCGTTTCGTTGCAGGAACTGAGCGCGAAGTGCGCCGCCATCACCGGCAACACATTGGACATCGGCGGCGAACCGCTGGATCGCGAGGCCGACATACGCCTCTACGTTACCGACAACACGCGCATCACGGAAGCCACCGGCTGGCGACCGGAACGCAACATCGACCAGCTGCTGGCCGATTGCCATGCTTGGTTGGCCGAACACGAACAAACACTGAAGCCTATCCTAGGCTGAACCCAATACCTGAATGAAGATCGCCCTTGTCACCGGTTCCGGTGGATTGATCGGCAGCGCTGCTTGCTCCTTCTTCGCTTCGCGGTTCGACCGCGTGGTGGGCATAGACAATGACATGCGCGCCACCTTTTTCGGAGCCGAGGCCAGCACCCGCTGGAACGTGGAGAACCTGAAGCACGACCTGCCGAATTACGTACACCATGATCAGGACATCCGCGATCTGGCAGGCCTCGAACGGATCTTCCGGGAATACGGCGCTGACATTGCGCTGATCATACATGCTGCTGCCCAACCGAGCCACGACAAGGCCGCGCAGATCCCCTTTCTCGATTTCGAGGTGAACGCCAACGGGACATTGAACCTGTTGGAACTCACCCGCCAGCATTGCCCCAATGCCGTGTTCATCTTCACCAGTACCAACAAAGTGTACGGGGACAACCCCAACTTCCTTCCCCTCGTGGAGCATGAAACACGTTGGGAAGTCGCGGCTGATCATGCCTATTTCGCCAATGGTATCGATGAAGGAATGAGCATCGATCACACCAAGCACAGTTTGTTCGGCGCCAGCAAAGTGGCCGCCGATGTGCTCGTACAGGAATATGGGCGGTACTTCGGTATGCGCACCGGGATCTTCCGCGGTGGTTGCCTCACCGGACCGAACCACAGCGGTGCACAGCTCCATGGTTTCCTCAGCTACCTGATGAAGTGCGCGATCACCGGAACGCAGTACACCATCTTCGGCTACAAGGGCAAACAAGTGCGCGACAACATCCACAGCGATGACCTCGTGAGCATGTTCTGGCACTTCTACCAAGCCCCACGACCGGCCGAGGTGTACAATGCCGGCGGGGGCAGGTTCGCCAACTGCAGCATGCTCGAGGCGATCGCGCAGTGCGAAACGATCACCGGCAACAAGATGAACATCCAGTACAGCGGTCAAGCCCGGATCAGGGATCACATCTGGTACATCAGTGACGTGGGCAAGTTCCAGCGCCACTACCCGGAATGGCAGTACAGGTTCGGGTTGACGGAAACACTCACCGGCATCTTCGAAGGCCTCAAACAACGCGTGCACTGATGGATCTGGACCGCATATACGCCTATCGTTTCCGCGGAGTGGACCAACCCAAACGGGAAATGGTATGGAAGGAACTCGCCCAGTTCATGTACCGCAAACTGGGGCAGCCGCAGCGCATCGTGGACCCCGCCGCCGGCATGTGCGAGTTCATCAACAACGTGCCTTCACCGGAGCGATGGGCGGTGGACATGAACGGCCCTTTTCTGCAAGCACACGCGCAGCAAGGCGTGAAGCAGGTGGTTGACGATACGTTGAAGGCCGACTTGCCGAAAGATCATTTCGACGGTGTGTTCGTCAGCAACTTCCTCGAGCATTTGAACAGCCAGGAAGAGGTGGGCGCTTTCCTTACCAAGATGCACGGACACTTGCGCAAAGGCGGGCGCATCGCGATCATGGGGCCCAACTTCAAGTACGTGTACAAGGAGTACTTCGACTTCGCCGACCACACCGTGATCCTGAGCGAGCTGGGCGTTGCGGAACACTTGTACGGCGCAGGATTCGAGGTGGAGGTGATCCATCCGCGCTTCCTTCCCTTAAGCTTCCGCGGCGGCTTGCCGGTGAACCGCACGTTGGTGCGTGCTTTCCTTGCCATGCCTTGGGCGTGGCGCTTCTTCGGCAAACAGTTCCTGCTGATCGGCCGCAAGTGAAGCTCAGCGTCGTAATACCGGCCCACAACGAAGAGGGCAGCATTGCGGAAACACTTCGCAGCTTGTATGTCGTCCTCGCGAAGGAGGGTATTGATCACGAGATCGTCGTGGTGAATGACCACTCCAAGGACGGAACTGCGCAGTTGCTCGCCGATCTCGGAACCGAGATCGCCACGTTGCGCACACTGCACAATGAAGGACCGGGCGGCTTTGTCTTCGCCGTACGCTGGGGCTTGGAACATTACACCGGCGATTGTGTGGCCATCATGATGGCCGACCTCAGCGACGATCCCGTCGACTTGGTGCGCTTCTACCGGAAAATGGGCGAAGGATCCGATTGTGTCTTCGGCACGCGGTGGTCACGTGGGGGGAAAGTGTACGACTACCCTTGGGTGAAGAAGATGATCAACCGCACCGCCAACAATCTGGTGCGATTCGTCTTCCGCATGAAGTACAACGATTGCACCAACGCCTTCAAGCTCTACCGCCGCGGGACGATCGATGGCATCAAACCGTTCCTCTCACCTCACTTCAACCTGACACTGGAGCTGCCGCTGAAGGCGATCGTGCGCGGCTACAGCTATGCCGTGCTCCCCAATAGCTGGCGCAACCGCAAAGCCGGCGAAAGCAAACTGAAGATCAAGGAAATGGGCAGCCGTTATTTCTTCATCATGCTGTACTGCTTGATCGAGAAGTATTTCTCACGTGGTGATTTCATGAAACGCTGAACCATGCTCCGATCGCTCACCCTGTTGCTCGAACGAAAGCGCACATTCAACGTGTTGCTGGTACTGAACGGCTTGGTGGCGCTTGCCACCTGCATCGGTTTCGGGCACCACGGCGGTGGCGATATCGACACCTACCAAGGCCTCGCCGTGGGCATACTCAACGGCGAATACTCCTACTGGTGGCCGTTGCAGCAATACATCCCCGACACATTCCGCACGCCGGGCTACCCGCTGTACATCGCACTGGTGATGTGGCTCTTCGGCACATGGAAGGCCTTGACTTTCGTGCAGTTCGGCATTTACGCCGCATCGGTTTGGCTGATGCTGAAATGCGTTGGCCGCATGGGCGGTGGGCTGCTGGCCAAGAACATCGCGCTGCTATTGCTGCTCCCCTCCATCAACATCCCCTTCTACATCGGCACCATGTTGCCGGAGATACCCGTGATGATCTGCATCATGGGCATCTGCTGGATCTGGACCAAGCAAGAACGCACCTGGGCCGATGCCATCGGTATGGGTGCGCTCTATGCCTTCATCTTCCAATGCCGACCCATCTTCCTGCTCTTCCCGCTCTGCATCCTCGCTTGCGACATACTCTTCAAGCGCGGTCGACTGCCGTGGATGAAAGAGATCACCGCACTGGGGATCTTCGGTCTGTCCCTTATTCCCTTCGGCCTGTGGAATCAGAGCAACCACGGCAAATTCAGCGTTACACCGCTGGAAGGCGGTGGCGGCGTGTTCCACACCGGTTACTGGGCCGGGCGTATCCCGAACTATCGCGAGATGCGGTATTGGGGGAACATGACGGGCGACGAGATCTTCGATTTCGTGCCCTACGAAGACCGGGCGGCCGAGATCGCGGCGTTCAACGCCGAATGGGATTCCATCGACGCGCAACTCGCACCCTTCCTCACGCACCAGGATACTGTGATGCTCGATAGCATCGTGAAGATCGGCCCGGTATGCCGAACGTGGAACACGCAGTACACCTTGGAACGCGATAAGATCCTGATCGCACAGACCTGGAAGAACATCGCCGAGCATCCGGGGTACTACTTCACCTTCAAAACGTATTCGGCCGTGCGCCTGTGGGTGATCGGTATCATGCGCGAGGACTTCCGGAACGCGGATCTGAAAGGCCGCATCAAGATCCTCTACCCCACACTGATGACGCTGACGATCTTCCTGCTGGCCATCATCACCGTGCCACTGGCGCTCATCAGGAAGCGAATACGCTTGAAGGAGGTCTATCCCATGATCCTGCTCCTGCTCTACTACACGGCCATTCACCTGCCCTTCACCATACAAGCGCGCTATACAACGTCGGTGAGGCTGGTGCTTTACGTACTGATGGCCATGGCCATTTCAGCCCTGCTCAAGAAGCCCTCTACCGACCAAGAGGCGACAGGAAAGCCGCCGGTGAAAACTCAGTGATGGTATGGGCTCCCTTTCAGTATTGACAGGGAGCGGTATAGCTGCTCGGCGAACAGCACCCGCACCAGTTGATGCGGGAACGTCATCGGTGATAAGGACAGTAACAGGTCGGCACGTTCCCGCACCGGCTCGCTGAGCCCATACGCACCGCCTACTACGAAGGCCACACGCTGTCGTCCACCATCGCGCCATTTGCCCAGTTGGTTGGCGAACGCGACCGAGGTCATTGACTTTCCGCGTTCATCGAGGGCCACGAACACCTCACCCGGTAGCAGCGCGGCCAGTATCCTCTCCCCTTCCCACTTGCTCTTGAATGCCGGATCGCCCTTGCCCGCCTCGGGCACTACCACGGTGCTGAAGGTGGCGGCGCGCGCAATACGATCCGCGTAGTGCGCGAAGCCCTCGGTAACATGCCCGCGTTCGGTACGGCCCACCAGGATCAAGCGGAAGTGCATGGCATGTTGTGTTGACAACTTGGCCCGTTGGTGGGGGTTCGGGTGGCCCGGTCTTTGCCGAACTTGGCGCCAAACCTAACGTGCGATGCTCCGCAAGGTGCTCTGGCTTGTTGCTCTTCTCTTCGTTCCCCTGCTTTCCGTTGGCCAAGCCGACGTGAAAGACCAAGTGGTGCTGGCGTTGAAAACCGGTAACAGCAGATCGCTGGCCCAACACTTCATCGCCAACATCGACCTTACCACGCCCAGTGGCAGCGAGATCTACAGCAAGGCCCAAGCGGAGCAGATCCTGCGCAAATTCTTCGATGAGCAGCAGCCCGTTGACATGGTGATCGAACACAGCGGCGAAAGCAAGCAGGGCGACAAGTACCACATTGGCATCCTGCGCACGCAGAAGGGCTACTTCCGGGTCACCTTCTTCCTGAAGAAAACCGGCGACCTGTTGCAAGTGAAACAGCTCCGGATCGAAACCGGCACCAGCGATTACTGACGTGCTGCCCGAAGGGACCGAAGCGCTGATCGACCGTGCCCTGAAAGAGGACATCGGGGAGGGTGATCATAGTACCCTCAGCACCATTCCCGCAAAAACGAAAGGCAGCGCGCGGCTGATCGTGAAGGGCAATGGGGTCTTGGCCGGTGTGGAATTGGCACAGGCCATCATAACGCGTTTCGACCCCGATGTGCACATACGCACGCTCATCGGCGATGGCGCTACTGTAGCGGCGAACGACATCGCCTTCACCTTGAGCGGGCCTGCCCGCAGCATCCTTACGGTGGAGCGGGTGGTGCTCAACTTCATGCAGCGCATGAGCGGCATTGCCACCATGACACGCAAGTTCGTGGATGCACTGGACGGTACGGGGTGCAAGGTGCTGGACACACGCAAGACCACCCCGGGCTTACGCGCCTTGGAAAAATGGGCGGTGCGGATCGGCGGCGGCACCAACCATCGGCACGGGTTGTACGACATGGTGATGATCAAAGACAACCATGCCGACATGAACGGCGGATTGCCCAATGCGATCCGATCGGCCAGAGAATACCTGCATACCCTGCACCTTGATCTCGATGTGGAGGTTGAAACGCGCAACCTCAAGGAAGTTGAATTGGTGCTCGTTACGGGCGGTGTCAAACGCATCATGTTGGACAACTTCGGGTTCGACGAACTCCGCAAGGCCGTAGCCCTGGTCAACCGGCGGTACGAAACGGAAGCCAGCGGCGGCATCACCTTGGCCAATGCGCGGAAGTATGCCGAGTGCGGCGTTGATTTCATCTCCGTGGGTGCCCTCACCCATTCCGTGAAAAGTCTCGACCTGAGCCTCAAGGCCATTTAAAGGCATGTGGAACCGGCTGCAACGCAGGGTCATATTCTCGCGCCTCAATCGCCGGTTGATCGCATGGTCGCAGCAGCGCGTGCTCTGGGGCTTCGCCGGATTCAGCCTCTACGCCATCAGCCGGTTTTTCTTCCGTGCCCTCAGTGAGGGACAGCTCGTTACGCGCGCATCGGCCATCAGCTTCAAGCTCTTCCTCGCCTTCTTCCCCGCGCTGATCATGCTGCTCACGCTGATCCCCTTCATCCCCATCCACGATTTCCAGGAGAAGCTGCTGCACACCTTCATGGAACTGCTGCCATGGGAGGTGTACACCTTCATCGAAAGCCAACTGCACGACCTGCTGGTGAAGAAGCACGCCACCCTGCTCTCGCTCAGTTCCATCACCGGCCTCTACTTCGCCAGCAACAGCATGGATGCCATCCTCGCCGGTTTCAGCGGCAGCAGCAACCTCAGCACGTGGCACAGCCCGGTGAAGCAGCGCATCATCAGCCTCATCCTGCTGCTGCTGTTCGTGCTGCTCATGGTGGTGGCCATTGCCGTGCTCAACCTCAGCAACGCCGCCATCGGCTGGCTCAACAGCGAGGGGATCGTTACGGGCGGCATCGAAACGTTCGGGCTCTTGGTGATCAAGTGGGCCGTGCCGCTGCTGCTGTTGCTCACCGGCATTGCCATGCTGTACGGCGCCGGCGATCCCATCAACACCCGCTTCAAACTGCTTAGTCCCGGTAGTGTGCTGGCCACGCTGTTGGTGATCGTTGTGGCCAAGGCGCTGGCGCTGGTCTTCGGCCGGTTCACCGACTACAATGCGCTGTACGGATCCATCGGGGCCATACTGGCGGTGCAGTTGTGGATCTACCTCAACATGATCGCGCTGTTGGTGGGGTACGAGCTGAACACCAGCATTGCCAAAGCCCACAGCGAGCATAGCCACCGCCTGCGCATACAGGCCGACCGCGCCACAGCGCAGATCGCCGCCGCAACTGAAGGGTGAACCGCCCAGCCGGTCACAACGCGTACTTCCGCAGCAGCGTCCGGTTCACATAAAAGAGCACCTGATCGGTGCTATCGCCGGTGAAGCCGATGCGCGGAATAAGTTCCGCGCCGCCCACTTCGTGCGCACGCACCCGGTTCGGGTTGGTGTTGTACACATGGGTGTACCCGCGTTGGCGTATCGCTTCCACGGCCCGTGCATCATAGTGCTCGTGCTTGCCGAAGGCCAGCGCGTAGTGGCGCGGCGCCGCTCCAGTGATGTCCCTGATAAGATCCCGTCCCGTGGACACTTCCGCATCCAACACCGCAGCCTCGCAACGCGAGAGTACCGCATGCGCATAACCGTGATCACCGATCGTTACCCCTTCGGCATGCAGCTGCCGCACATCGTCCCTGTCCAGGAAGATCTTCGTGCGCGCCGCAAGCACCGGGCGATCGGCAAAGGCCGCCGTGAAGCGGCCACGCGCCATGATCGCCCCGATCGGATCGGCAGCATCGGCTGGGGTCAGCGCAGTGGCGGCCAACATTCCCATAACGAACACCGGGTCGTTCGCGGCAAGCACCAGGTCCGTGATCCAGCTGCGCCCATGCTCCACCGCAATGCCGTTCAGGAAAACGGTGAAGGGAAGCCGGGAAGCCTTCAACAGCGGCAGCACATCCGTTAGCACGCTGTGGAACCCATCATCGAAGGTCAGTGCGGCGTAGTTCCTTCCGGTGGACAAGTCGCGGTCGTTCGCGATCGCCTCCAGCGGAACGATGGCGAACAGTTGCTGGAAAAGATCGATATGCTCCTTGAACCGAGCCGGGGTGGTGCTGTACCGCCACGAGTGGTGGGGCGCATCCGCTGCGCTCACATCGTGGTAGCAAAAGACGAAACGATTGCCCTTGCTCACCCGGAGCATGAACGCATTCGATAAGGCCCGTTCCAACAACTTCTTCACGCCGGTGCAAGTAACGGCATCCACCACTCACATGTCCATCGGCCCTCACGTTCCATTTTGAAGCGCACACGGGAAATAACGCGGAGAGTACTGGGTAGTATCAGGCCTTGGCGAGAATTTTCTCTTTGGTCACATCCCGGACCGGCAACTTGTTTGCTTTGACAAGTCCATCAACCACACGGCGTATCTGTGATGCTCGTGGTCGCTCGCAAATGACAAGCTTCTCGTTGGCTACTGACATCAGAAAGACCTCATAAGAGTACGTGTCGCCCCAAGAGAATTTGGAACCTTCCCGCCCGCCAGGATAGGTTATGTCCCGGACCTGGATACGATCGATCTTCGGCATAGGCTTGAAGTCAGAGTTCCGCGCCAGGATCCGGAACGAGTAGGTGCGGAATCGCCGCATCGCAAAATCCAATTCGACACGTGGCTGCACCAACATGATGGAAACGCCCATGATCGAGAGCATGACGGCGATCCCCGTCCCACGACCTTCCTTGGCATTTGCTACCGTCGTAAACGCAACGAGTAACATGAGGCTACCCATGAAGACTCCAAAGCCAAGACCACTATGCCGACGGAAAGTCATGTCAACAACATTTACAACCTGCATCGGCGGTCATAGCGTGCAGGGCGGGTTTTCACCAAATCTATCCTAAGCCAGTTACACGTGCGGGGCAGAACGTCAGCGCAGACGACCGGGGGGGGGGCGGGGGGGGGGCCCCCGGGCCCGGCCCCCGGCCCCCCGGGGGCCCAAAAAAAGACAAAAGCGGCGCCCCCCCGCCGCCCCCCCCCCCCCCCCCCCGCCCGGGGGGGGCGGGCGAACCCCCCCCCCCCCCCCCCCCCCCCCCCCCCCCCCCCCCCCCCCCCCACAACGGGGGGGGGCGCGCGCCAGGCCCCCAGCCCCCCAGCGCCGGGGGGGGGGGGGGGGGGGGGGGGGCCCCCCCCCCCCCCCCCCCCCCCCCCCCCCGGGCAAGGCAAAGGGCCGGGCCGGGGCCCGGGGGGGCGGGGCCGGGCCGGGGGGGGGGGGGGGGGCCCCCCCCGTAGTCAACCCCCCCGGGGCCGGGCGCCCGGCGCGGGCGCGGGGGGGGGGGGGGGCGCGCCGGGCCACCCCCGCACTCGCTCGGCTGTCGCGGCGCACGCGCTCGGCTTTTGCCGAGTGCGCTTCAGCACTAGGGGCTCTGCCCCGTCTCTCTTGTGCACCTGTCCATGCATCACAGTACCATGTTTCCATTCACCCGCTGAAGATATCCGTTGACCACTAACGGACCGCCGATGTGAGCGCTGCTGAGCATGTAGCGCTGCGCCTCGGCAACGATACCTTGTTCAACGGGGTTCTGGAGGATGCACTGGATCCATCACTACGGTGCAAGGTGTTGGAAAGTCACGCGGCTATCTTCCCGCCATGGAGCCGTTCCTGTTGCAGGTTGCGCGGTGCATGGTGGCGGAGCATGGCACGCAGATGCACCCCGTGGCCGTGGTGCTGCCGAGCGCGCGGGCGGGCTTGCACTTGCGCAAGCACTTGGCGCAGGTGACAGGCAAGGCGTTATGGAGCCCGGAGATCCTTACGTGGGACCGGTTCATTGAAGCCTTGGCCGGCACACGGCGCATGGGCGATCTGGAAACGCTGTTCGAATTGTACGCAGCCCACCGCACCACGCGCACTGTGCCCGATACACTGGATGCCTTCCTCGCATGGGCGCCCACCACGCTCGCCGACTTCAACGACGCCGATGCGCAGCTGCTGGACCTGGACCGGTTCTATGCCGACCTGCGCGCACTCGAAGGCATTGAGCACTGGAGCCTTGCCCAAGAGCACACGAGCGCCGCACAAGAACGACTGCTGCGGTATTGGCATGATCAAGGACAACTGCATCGCGCGTTCATCGAGCGGTCGAAGGCAAAGTCCGCTGGCACGGCCGGCTTTCTCGCGCGCATGGCGGCGGAGCGTGTAAAGGGGGGCACACAAGCACCTTGGGATACGGTATGGTTCGCCGGGTTGAACGCGTTCACCGGTGCGCAGCGGTTCATCGTCGATACCTTGGTGAAGAGCCGCACCGCGCGGCTATGCTGGGATGCCGATAGCAGCTACATCGAACACACCGAACACGAGGCGGGCCACTTCCTCCGAAAGGCATTGACGACATATGGCGCGGGCCTCGTACCGATCGCCAATGATCTGCGCGCGACGCCACGCATGATCCACGTCGCCACTGTTCCGACGTCCACCGCCCAAGCGTTGCACGCGGCTGCATTGCTCGCCGATCTCTCGCCAGAGGAGCGCGCCGTAACGGCGGTGGTGCTGGCCGATGAATCGCTGTTGCTGCCACTGCTGCATGCGCTGCCGCAGGATATCGGACCGGTGAACGTTACCGTGGGCCTGCGCCTGCGCGACCTGCCGGTGAACGGTTTGATCGGTTCGTTCCTTGACGTACACCGCAACCATGTTGCAGGGATAGGTTATCCCCTGCGCGATATCGAGCGTCTGTTGGGCCATCCGTTCATGCGCACGCGCGGCTTGGCGCATCTTCTGGACGCGGTGCTCACAGCACTGCGCACTACGGGTCGGGACAATGTCGATCACACCACGTTCGTGCAAGTGTGCGAAGGCAGGTCCGGCGCGTTGCGCGACCTTGCCGATGCGCTGGAACCGGTCGTTGGATCAGCCGCACCGATCGCCGCGCGACTGAACAAGCTGCTCGCGTTCGCTGCCGAGCACTTGCGCGAACATCCCTTCGAATACGAGCAGTTGTACCGCATGGCCGGGCTGCACCACGATCTGCAAGCGCAGTTGAAACGGGCGGAAGTGGAATTCGACCTGGATGCGTACACGCAACTGCACGAGCGGTTGGTGCGCGCGCAGCGCATCGCCTTCTTCGGCGAGCCCTTGCAGGGCTTGCAGATCATGGGCATGTTGGAGACACGCGCCGTTGATCACGAACGCGTGATCATCCTCTCGTGCAACGAGGGCCTATTGCCACCGGCCAGCAGTGAGCAGACGTTCGTACCGTTCGATGTGCGCATGGTGCATGGCCTGCCGTTGGCCAAGGACGCCGACGCACTCGCGGCGTACACGTTCCATCGCCTGGTGCAACGCGCGACGCATGTACACCTTCTGGCCACGGCCGAAGGCGGTGATGCCGCAACGGGTCCAAGCCGTTACATCGCGCAGTTGGAAGCGGATGCCGTCGGTACCAACACGGTGATCACGCACACCGCCTACCACGCACCGCTGGCCCACCGCACCCATGCGCCCATCGTAGTGCAGAAAGACGCTGCGGTGGTCGAGCAGCTGCGAAAGGTCTTGGCGAAAGGGATGTCCCCTTCAGCGTTCGGAACGTTTCTGCGTTGCCCGCTCGATTTCCATTTCAAGTACGTGATGGGGCTGAAAGAACCCGACCCGCCGGGGAACGAGCTCAGCGCGAACATCCTCGGGTCGGCCGTACACAAGGCCCTGCAACTGGCCTGCACGCCGTTGATCGACAAAGTGCTGACCGCTGCGATGGTTCGTGGTGCATGCGAAGGGCTCGACGACCTGCTGCACGCCGAAGTGAAAGCGTTGTGCCCCGGCCTTGACCTGCGGAGCGGTCATGCACACCTGCAACTGCACATGGCGGCCGAGGCCATGCGCCGATCGCTGCTGGCGGATGCCGATGACATCACCAATGGTACTGAGCTGGAATTCATCGCCTTTGAGAAAGACGTCGCTTGCGACCTGCCGGAAGCTGCAACCCTGCTGGGCAGCGCCATGCGGGTTCGCGGCCGCATCGACCGCGTGGACCGCCGCAACGGCACGTACCGGATCATGGACATCAAGACCGGCAGTGTGAAACCCGCAGACCTGAAGTTGGCCGACTGGGACGGGGAGTTGTTCAACGCGAAAAAGGAAAAGGCGCTCCAGTTGGCGTGTTACGCGTTCATGTTCCTGAACGCTGATCCCACGATCGATGCGCTGCATTCCGGGATCATCCCCTTGCAGAAACCCTCATTGGCGGGCACCTGCGTGTTGAACATCCACGGCGAGGACCGGATCCACCGGAGTTCGTTGCCGGCGATCGAACGTGTACTGCTGGATATCGGGCGCAGGATACTGGACCCCGATGTGCCGTTCATGCATTCAACGGACGCCCAGCACTGTGCGTTCTGCGCCAGCCTGAAATGAAGAACGGGGGCCATTGGCCCCCGTTCCAGTTGAGTTGTGGGAACGATCAGCGGTACACCACTTTGTGCACGCTCTGTTCGCCGTTGCGCTTCACCTTCAGATAGTAGATACCGTTGCTCTGCGTGGTCAGGTCCATCTCCTTGCGGTACATGCCCTCAAAGGCGTTGAGACGCTCGGTGAATGTTACTTGACCCAGCGTGTTCACGATCTCGATCTGAAGATCGGTGGGTGCGGTGGTGGTGAACTGGAAGCTGAAGAGACCGTTGTTCGGGTTCGGCTGGATCACCACGGTGCCATCGGTATCCGACGCATTGGCCAAGCTCTTGTAGATGATGCCCGTGCGGTCATCGCCGCCCAACGAAACGTAGAAGTCGCCGTTGTTCGCGAGTTCGGCGGTCCATGCATCGTTCACCACTTCAACCTCGGCCTTGCCGCTCACCGGCACTTTCAATACGGTGGTTTCCTCACCGGCGGTCCAAGACAGGTTGTTCTCCGTAAGCGGGCTGAAACTGAAGCCTGCAAACACCTGATAGAAGTGATCGCCGTTCTCGCGCACTGGACCACTGGGGTTGATGGAGATAGCATTGCTCATTTCCTCCGTTTGCACCGACTCGCCCAAGGTGGCGCCGGAGCTCTTGTCCCAACGGAGCGTGAAGACCATGCTGGAAACAATTCCGTTGAAGTTCTCCTGGGGGCGCACACGCACCTCCACTTGGCCTTCTTCGTTGTTGTACACACCGATGTCCACGGCGGACTGGGCGAAAATGCCGAGCGGCCATGCCAAGCCGAGTGCGAGAGTGAGGATCGTACGGTTCATGTAGTGGTGGTTTACGGAAGTTGTTCGTGGCGGACTGCGGTCGGCACGGTGCCGCCGATGTTCCAGAGTATGATGTCGCGGTCGTTGGAGTTACCTGTGTACTTGATCAGGCCGTCCAGGTTGGTATCGTTCATGGAGTATCCGGTGGAAACCGACGTCGGCACAATTCCCCCGATGGCGAAAAGGATGGGGTCGCGGTCGTTCATGCTTCCTACATACTTCAGATCGGGGTCCAAAATAGTGTTGCCTGCCCAGAGAAGCAATACCCCACCCGCACTGACACGGGCGTTGGTTCCGAAACAGACCTGACTTGTCGCGGTGAGGTCGATGGCCACCGGATCGCTATCGAACAGGACCGGTGTGGACGTCATGGCCCCGAAGTGGTTGCGGTGCCTGAGCGCAACATAGCAGGATGGTTCGGTGACAGGGATCTGCAAGGGCCAGGAACCATCGGCGCCGACAATATCCCCATCGCGCTGGATGAACGCTGCAAGCGTGTGCTTGATCACCGAGGGGTCCAGCGCAGACCGCAGTTCAACGAGCACCCAATCGACGATGGCATCGGGGCCAGCAATACCCAACACGCCGGATTGGGCGATCTCGCCCGAACTCCCGGCACGCTCGAAACCGAGGGCAGTGTACGGCTCGCTCGTCGGCACCAGACCGGCCAACCGCAGATCATCATCCATCAACCCGCTGCCTAGGTCATACGGACCTTGGAGCATGGCACGCAGCGCAAGGCTGCCCCAACGCGGACAGGCGTACTGCAAAACACCCAGCGTAGCCACCGGCTGCGGATCATCCGCGCCAACGGCAGCACTGGCGCCGCGCACACCGTGATGGGCATTGGCCGTCAGATCGGTCACCACCTGTTCGCCGGGTCCTTGATCGAAGGCCCAATACGCGGCCAAGCCGGGGGTCTGCGGGTCGATCCGCAGATCCTTGTACTGAGACAATTGGCTGCCCGTGCGCGGATGATCCCAGATGCGCACTTCATCCAATGCTCCGTTCAATTCACCCGGGTTCAGCGCGTCGCCAAGTGAATGCACCCACATGGTACCAGTGAAGGTGGACGAGCTGGCCGCCATGTCCTGCACGCCATCAACGAACAACTTCAACTGACCGCCCGCACGCGTGATCGCGTAATGGTGCCATTCGTTCGGAACGATGTTCTGCGAGCCGGTCAAGCGGTCAGCAACTTTGAAGAAACGGATACGGTTGTTCTTCAGATCGATGGAGAAATCGGTGTTGTTGCCGATAACGGCATCTGCTTGTGTAAGGCCCGGCGCTGCGTTCAACCAGAACTCGTAGGTGAAGTCACCCACCACCGTGAAGGGCGTTGATATCGACACAAGATCGCCAGCACCATCGAATTGCATGGCTTTGCCACACGTGCCACAACTGCTGTTGAAATCGAAATGGGCGGTAAGTGTATCGTTCCCCGATGGCACCGTGTAGGCGTGCGTAGTAGGGCCACCGTCGCTCCAAGATGAGAATGTGTACGCCCCGAACGCACTGCACTGATCGCCCAACGGGATGCTCATCGTAAGATCGGACCCTACGGCTTGGTCCGTAACGAACGGGGTGTTCACCGGCATGCCCTCCATCAACAACTGCAGTCCCGGCGGTTCGGTGTTCAGCAACACGTTCACCTTCTGCGGGAACAGGTCGATGGAGGCCGTGGCTTGAAGACCGCTGGCATCCGTAACGGTGACCGTCACCGTGAGGTAGGTGTTGCCGCTGAACCCATGCCCGTCGGCAGGAATGATCAGATCGAAATTGCTCGTGCCTGAAGCGTTCGCATCGGGGTGGATGTGCTGCTCGTGGTGGAACACCGCGTTCCATGAATAGCTCGACTGCGGCAACGGATCATCATCGTTGCCCAATGCAACACATTCAACAACGGTTCCCGCTTGGAAGAACGATCCGTTCAGCGGACTTGTGATCTGTACGGTAGGCGGCGTGCCAACGCGGATCGGAACCGCCGGACAGACCGTTGATGAATTGCCGTCACTGACAACAACCTGCGCCGAGTAAGGGCCTTCCGCCGCGTACAACACGTTCGCGATCGGCCCTGGCGGTGGGGTGGTGCCATTCCCCGGGGTCCATTGGTAAGTGAGCGGCAGGCCTTCGGGATCCGTGGCCGTGGCGCTCAATTGCACGTTCAACGTGGGGCCGGGACCGGAATCGGGCGATGCGGTGACCACACCACAGATCGGGGATTGGTCTATCGCTAAGAAAACCCTGTGGATGCTACCGGTGAAATCCGGTCCACCGAAGAAGGAGATATAGTAGAGCGACCCATCAGGGGCCTCCATGATCTTCACAACACTGATCGCCGAATCGCCACCGACCTGCGCAGGGTGCATGAACGGGTCATCCCCCACCACCGCACCATTGCCATCGAAGGTGAGATAGCGGATCCATCCCCGGCTGTAATCGGCGTAGAAGAACTTGCCTTGCCATGCGGCACCGAACATGGACCCACGGTAAACGGGTCCTGCGATGATGGACGCGTTCGAGCCCAGGTGCCGATAGGTGAACACCGGATCGTTATAGATAGAACTATCACAATCCCCATTGGCTCCCCTGCCAATATCCCCGCAGTAAGGCCAGCCATAATTCTCACCTGGACCGGCCAGTCGAAGATCCTCCCATGAACTGTCCACATCGTTACCTCCTACCACCGAAATAAGGAAACGATCGGTGGGCGGGTCGTAACTGCCCCGGAAAGGACTGCGCAATCCAGCACTGTACACCGACTTCAGCACGCCGTTGGCATTGTAAAGACCCGGTGTGTTGTCGTAGTATGGATTGTCCGATGGGATCGCACCGTTCAATCCGAAACGGTGGACCTTCCCGAACGGGCTGTGCAGATCCTGCGCGATCGCGGCGTTGAAATCATCGCCGATGGCCAGCATGATCTTATTGTCATTGTCAATGCACATCGCCCCACCAATGTGGCAACAACCGGAATACGTTACGGGGGTTTCCCAGATCACCACCTCGCTGTTCACCGCAGCGGAATCGCCCACGTGCGTGAACCGCGAAACGCGGTCCTTGAAGGAGAGCGTGCTGTAATAGAGGTAGAACCAATGGTTCGTTTCGAAGTCCGGATCAAGGATGATCTCGGTCAATCCATGTTCCGCGTTCCCGTCCACGTTCCACAGCCATAGATACTGCGACAAGGTCACCGGCTGCTGGTCCAGTGGCGAACTGATGTACACCGTTCCCGCCTTCGTGATCACCCAACATGCGGCCATCCGGCAGGAAGGCCGCGCTCATCGGGAACGACAGGCCTTCAATGAGGACCTGGTGCTGGAACGGAGCCACCTGTCCACGGCATTCATTGCCCGGGGCGGCCACGAACAGTGAAAGCACGGTGAACGCCCAACCGGAACAGAAGGACTTGATGGCGAAAATTCTCATGCGAAAAAGACTACTACGGCACTGATCGAGCAAAGGGGTACAGTTGGGCACCCCTGTTAGACGAATACCCGTTCTGAGGGGGGCAAAAATAGCCCTCCCATCGGCCAAGGGACAGCGAAGTTCTTGACAGGTCACAAAACCGAACAGGGGTCCTGATGGGGACCCCTGCGCGGTACCTGCAAGGAAAAATTGATGGAACCAACCTCAGCGGGAGGATCATCCCGCCTCGGCCGATGGAAAGACGCCAAGCCCCGAAAGGGGTTGCCGTGCCCCGGAAAAAAAAATCACATGGTGAACTTGTACCCGACCCCCCGTACCGAATGGAAGTGCTTCGGCTCCTTGGCATCGGCCTCGAAGTACTTCCTGAAAGCCAAGATGAAATTGTCGATCGTACGGGTGTTCGGGAACACATCATACCCCCAGACTTTCTGAAGGATCTCCTCACGGCTCACCACTTCATCGCGATGTTCGATCAGCAACTTCAACAGCATGATCTCACGCTTGCTGAGGGTCTTTATCAGACCATTCTTTCCCGTGATCATATAACTGCGGAAATCGATGCTCATGCCTGCGAACAAGAACACTTCGAGTGGCGCCGATGATGGTCCAGGGCTTGACCGTGCCAGCAGGTTCCGGGCGCGCAGCAGCAGTTCCTCCAGTTCGAAGGGTTTGCCCAGATGATCGTCGCCGGTGCGCAGGCCGCGCACCCGGTCCGCGCCAGTGTTGCGAGCAGTGAGGAACAGCACCGGGGTCGTATTGCCTTCCAGCCGAATTGTCTCGCAGATGGTGAATCCGTCCACGTCCGGCAGCATCACATCAAGCAAGATCAGGTCGAACCGAGCGCCCCGGATCCGGTCCAACGCCTCTGAACCACGGGTGGCCAGGGTCACGTCGTACCCTTCCAACTTGAAGTTCAGCTTGAGTGTGCTACGCAAGGTCTCCTCATCCTCCACGAGGAGTACGCGGGGAAGCGGCTCGGCGTTGTCCATGTGTCTCACCCCGATACATCGCGGGTGCGCAAATGTGGCACGGCTACTTTTACCCACCTATTCGCGCTCATGTTCAGCACCCAGCAAATCGAAGCCGCCAATACCATTAGCAAGGGGTCGTTGCAGGAGCATCTCGGTATCCGCTTCGTACCCAGCGCTCCTGGAACGTTCGCGGCTACCATGCCCGTTGATGCGCGCACTCACCAACCCATGGGCATGCTGCACGGCGGTGCCACGGCGGCATTGGCCGAAACACTGGGCAGCACAGGCAGTTATATGCTCATCGATATGGATACCCAAGCCGTTGTGGGTATCGAGGTGAACGCGAACCACTTGAAAGGAGTGCGTTCCGGCACCGTGCTTGCCACCGGCACCATGGTGCACAAGGGCCGCACGACCCACGTTTGGGATATCCGAGTGACCGATGAGCAGGGCTCGCTGGTGGCGGTGTGCAGGCTTACGAACCTGATCATTGCACGCGCCCGATGACCGTTCGCATCCGCGAAGCATTGGACCGGTGCATCGCCGATGGGCTAACATTCGCTGCGTTCCGGTTGCCCGGTGGACCGGTTCAACTCTGGGTGCAGCATGACGTGGTGGTCGAACAGGTATCCCCTGAACTGCTTGCCAAGTTGAAGGAGCGTTTCGCGATCGCCCCGTTCCGCTCGGACAAAGGGCAGGTCATGGCTCTTCGCCCGGATCTACGGATCACGTTCGGGGGGGATGAAAGGGACTTGACGAACCTGAACCGATGCGTAGGGTCCGGATCGGAAGTACCGCTTTTTGACCAACCGAACATGCGCTCCATGGCCCGCGAGCAATTCGATGCAGCGATCACCGAGGCAAAGACCCGGATCACCGATGGCTCGTTGGAAAAGGTGGTGCTGGCGCGCACCATTGAACAGCGTTGCGCCACCGGTTTACTGCCATGGTTGTTCGCCGATGCTCTTGAACAACGACCCATGGCCCTGGTCGCATTGGTGCATACTCATATCACCGGCACGTGGCTCGGCGCGTCGCCCGAACGACTGCTGCATGCTGATGGTGATCGTGTTTCCGCGGATGCGTTGGCTGGAACAATGCCCGCCGCGAACGCACCGGGCAGGCCTGAGGATTGGGGCGAAAAAGAGCGTGAGGAACAAGCCATGGTGGCTCGCAGCGTCCTTAACACCTTCATCGACGCCGGATTGGAACAACTGAACGCCCGAGGACCTGAACAGCTGAGCGCTGGCCCCGTGGTGCATCTGCGGAGCAGCATCAACGCACGCCTTGCCGGCCGTTCGTTGGCAGGGTTGGCCACCGCACTTCACCCTACACCAGCGGTGTGCGGGGTGCCGCGTGAGGCGGCCCTTGAATTCATCACGCAGCATGAACCACAGGACCGACAGCTCTATGCAGGCTTCTGGGGACCGTGGCAAACGGCAGGGCGTACCGATCTCTTCGTGAACATCAGGTGCCTGCACGCCGTTGGCGATAGGGCCATTATACATGTCGGGGCCGGCATTACCGCCGGCAGCGTTGCCGAAAAGGAGTGGAACGAGACCGAACACAAGGCCCGCACATGGACGCAGGCCATCGATGTGCTCGGGCACGGCCGGGTATCTTAGCGGCCGACTGGATGCCAACTTCCGATCACTTCACGGCCGCTGAACTCGCACGCTTGTGTGCGGCCAAGGGCATCCACCACGCTGTTATCAGTCCGGGTTCGCGCAGTGCACCGTTGGTGATCGCGTTCAACGAGCAGGAAAAGATCACCTGCCTGCAAGTGATCGACGAGCGGAGCGCAGCCTTCTTCGCGTTGGGCATGGCGCAACAACTGCATGCTCCGGTCGCGTTGATCTGTACCAGTGGAAGCGCCGTGCTCAACTACGGTCCTGCGATCGCCGAGGCATTCTACCAGCGCATTCCGCTGTTTGTGATCACGGCCGATCGTCCGGAAGAATGGGTGGACCAAGGCGAAGGACAAGCGATCCGCCAACAAGGAGTACTCGCGCTGCACATGAAGCGCAGCGTGCAATTGCCACGCAGCCCGAGCGACGACCTGGGCCGATGGCATTCCGGACGGCTGATCAACGAAGCGATCGACGCAACGGTATTGCCGGTGCCCGGACCTGTGCATGTCAACGTTCCGTTCGAGGAACCGCTGTACGGGGTCGAACAGGCGACCCGCCTGTTCACGGCGGAAGGACAGCCGGGACGCCTGTCCAACCTGATAGCGCCGGTGATGACCGAATCGTTCATCCTGCCCGACCATGCGCGCTGGTTGATCCATCAATTGTCGTCGAGCTTGAAGGTGATGGTGCTTGCTGGCCAGGGTAGTTGGAGCGAAGGGCTGAAGAAGCAATTGCTGCAACTCTCTGCGATGCCTCAGGTCACCGTGCACACCGAAGCCACGAGCAACCTCGATGACCCTGCGTACATCACGTGTATCGACCGCGCGATCGAAGGCGTCAACGAGAAGAACGAGAACGACCTGAAGCCCGATGTGCTGATCACCTTCGGCGGTGCCATCGTCAGCAAGCGCGTGAAGTCGTTGCTGCGGAAGTGGAAACCGGCGCAGCACTGGAACATCGATGTGGGCCAGCGCCATTACGACACCTATCAAAGCCTCACACACGATATCGCTGTGAGCCCTGAGGTGTTCTTCGCGCAGATCAGCGGATCGGTGAAAGGCAGCGAGAGCATGTACCGCGAGGCATGGAAGATGGTCGATGAGCGCACGAGGGGTTTACATCACCGTGTTGTTGCCGATGCGCCGTTCTGTGACCTCTCGGTGTTCAGCATCTTGAACGACCGCATTCCCGGCGACAGCGACGTGCAAGTGGCCAACAGCACACCCGCGCGCTACGTGCAGTTGTTCGATCGCATTCGCGGTCATCGTTGGTTCAGCAACCGGGGCACCAGCGGCATTGATGGTTGCACCAGCACTGCAGTGGGAGCCGCACACGCAACGCAGAAGCTCACAACGCTCATCACCGGCGACACTGCTTTCTGTTACGACAGCAACGCGTTCTGGAACGAACACCTTTCACCCTTGCTGAAGGTGATCATCATCGACAACGGCGGTGGCAACATCTTCCGCTACATCGATGGGCCGGACAAAGACCCGGACCTGCTCAAGTGGTTCGAGGCACCGCACACGCGCAACATCGAGAAACTGGTGAAGAGCTACGACCTGTCCTACTACCACGCCAACGACCAAGCTTCACTGGTGATCGGCTTGGACAGGCTCTACTCGAATCACACGAAGCCGGCCGTGCTCCACATCACCACCGACGCGCTCACTTCGCCCAAGGTGCTGCGCGAGTACTTCACGAACCTCAGATCGTAAGGGCGAGAGATCCCGCGCCCCAACCACCATGAGCCGCACCTGGACCCCCATCAAGCAATACACCGACATCCGCTTCGAGTACTTCGAGGGCATCGGCAAGATCACGATCAACCGGCCGCAGGTGTACAACGCTTTTCGCCCGGAGACCACCAAGGAGATGATCGACGCCATGGAGCTCGCCCGCGAGGACCAGTGCATCGGCGTGATCGTGCTGACCGGCGAAGGCGACAAGGCCTTCTGCAGCGGCGGCGACCAGAACGTAAAAGGACGTGGAGGATACGTGGGTGCAGACGGTGTTCCGCGCCTCAACATTCTCGACATGCACAAGAAGATCCGCGAGATCCCCAAGCCGGTCGTTGCGATGGTGAACGGCTATGCGATCGGTGGAGGTCACGTGTTGCACGTGGTCTGCGATCTCACCATCGCTGCCGATCACGCACGTTTTGGGCAGACCGGTCCCAAAGTGGGCAGCTTCGATGCGGGCTTCGGATCAAGCTATCTGGCGCGACATGTCGGGCAGAAAAAAGCGCGGGAGATCTGGTTCCTGTGCCTGCAATACTCCGCCAAGGAGGCCGAGGACATGGGCATGGTGAACAAGGTGGTGCCGCTTGCTCAGTTGGAAGACACCACAGTGGAGTGGTGCAAGATCATGATGCAACGCAGCCCCATGGCCCTGCGCATGATCAAGCGCGGCCTCAACGCAGAGCTCGATGGCCAACGCGGCCTGATGGAATTCGCAGGCGATGCGACGCTGATGTACTACATGATGGACGAAGCACAAGAAGGCCGCAACGCGTTCATGGAGGACCGCGCGCCCGACTTCAAGCAGTTCCCGAAGTTCCCGTGAAGCACTGGCTCCAAGCCTTCCGCCTGCGCACGCTGCCTTTGGCGGTGAGCAGCATTCTCGTTGGCAGTGCTTTGGCGTGGTATGGGCGTAGAGCGATCATGCACTACGATGCCTTTAGCCCAAGCGTCCTGGTCTTGGCACTGCTAACCGCTGTCCTTCTACAGATCCTCAGCAATCTGGCCAACGACCTCGGCGATCATCAGCACGGCACTGACAACAAGGACCGCATGGGCCCGCAGCGCGCGGTGCAGAGCGGACACATCTCACCGTCGGCTATGAAGCGGGCAATGATCATATGTGGTGCCTTGGCGTTCATCAGTGGTTGCTCACTCATCACCGTTGCTCTCGGCTTCTCTCTCACCACGCTGGTCTTCCTCTTGCTCGGTCTCGCGGCGATCGGCGCTGCAGTGAAATACACCTTCGGCAAGAACCCGTACGGGTATGCCGGGCTTGGTGATGTGAGTGTCTTCCTCTTCTTCGGCATCGTCGGTGTGTGCGGTACGTTCTACTTGCACACGCGCTTTTTCTATTGGCCCATTCTTCTTCCTGCCGCAGCGTTCGGACTGTTGAGTGCAGGCGTGCTCAACGTGAACAACATGCGCGACATCGACAACGACGCCGCCAGCGGCAAGCGCACGCTGGTGGTGCGTATAGGGAGCGCCACCGCACGCATTTACCACACCGGCCTTGTGGTGGTCGCGCTTCTTTGCCTTGCCTCGTTCGCATGGCTGATCTCGCGCTGGGAGGTCTGGCTCTTCCTGCTCATCGTGCCCGGCTTCATCATCCACCTCAAGCGCGTGTGGTCCACTACCGACCCACGCGCCCTCGATCCCCAACTCAAGGTGTTGGCAATGGGCACCTTCTTGACCGCGTTGCTGTTTTCCTTGGGCCTCATCTTAGCGGTATGATCCGCGCCGCTTGGAAGGAGATCACCCTCACGCCGAGGTTCGAACTCGGCACGTCGAAAGGGCCGATCAACGCGCGTACGGTCTGGTACCTGATCGCATGGAATGAAGACCGCCCCGAGGTCAAGGGCATCGGCGAGGCCGCGCTCTTTCCCGGTCACAGTAAGGAGTTCCCGGCGGATGTGAAGACCAAGCTGCTGGAACTATGCCTCGACACGTCGAACTGGGCGCAACGGCTCAACGATGATCTTGTCGATGTCCCCAGCGTGCGCTTCGCGGTGGAGCAGTGCTTGAAGGATCTGGAGGCGAGCGGCAGCAAGATCCTCTACCCTTCCGCGTTCACGTTGGGCAAGCAGGGCATCGCGATCAACGGCTTGGTGTGGATGGGCGACAAGGCCATGATGAAGCAGCGTATCCGCGAGCAGGTCGCAACGGGCTTCACCACGGTGAAGATGAAGATCGGTGCCATCGGCATCGAGGATGAACTCGAACTGCTGAAAACCGTGCGCGCGGAATTCAGCGCACAAGACATTACGCTCCGCGTGGATGCCAACGGTGCGTTCAATGCGCGCAACGCGATGAATGTGTTGCAACGGCTTGCCGATCTTCAGGTGGAGAGCATCGAGCAGCCCGTCGCACCAGGCTTGTACGAAGTGATGGCGGAACTGTGCGAGCGTTCGCCGATCCCCATCGCGCTCGACGAAGATCTCATCGGTCTCAACACGCGCGATGCGAAACTCGATCTGCTGGCGAACGTGAAGCCGCAGCACATCGTCATCAAGCCGAGCCTCGTTGGTGGTTGGGCTGCTGCCGAGGAATGGATCGCCTTGGCCAAGGCACGCAACATCGGCTGGTGGATCACCAGCGCATTGGAAAGCAGCGTTGGATTGAACGCCGTTGCGCAATGGACGGCTACGCTGGATGTTAGCGTTGCACAAGGATTGGGCACCGGAAGCGTTTACGCCGACAACATCCCTTCTCCCCTGCTGGCCGCCAAAGGCGAACTGCGCTACCGCCCCGAAGTGGATTGGGACTTGTCACGTTTGTTCGCCTGAAAAACACACCGGATGAACACCTTCCAACGGATCACGATCAACGGTGAGGTGCTGGAAGGCCCAGCGATCATCGATGCGGCCAAACGGATACACGAGACCCAGAAAGGTGCCGAATGGACACGGCCATTGGAAGTGCTCATTACCGATCTGGTGCTGCACACTGGTCCGCTTGCCGTGCACACCAGCGGCACCACCGGCGATCCCAAGCCGCTCAAGCTCTCACGCCGCGACCTGGTCGCCAGCGCGCGCCTCACCGCTGAGTCATTCAAGTTGCACGCTGACGACAAGGCGCTGCTGTGCTTGCCATGCGAGTACATCGCTGGCAAAATGATGGTGGTGCGCGCCTTCGTCATCGGTCTGGACCTGCATGTCGTTGATCCGCGTGGCAGCGTGTTGGACAACCTGAATACGAAGGAGCGCTTCCGGTTTTCCGCTATGGTGCCGTTGCAGTTACACCGTGCCATACAAGAGGACAAGTCGCGCGTGGAACAACAGTTCGATACGATCCTGCTGGGCGGTGGCCCGGTGAGCGAAGCGCTGATCGAGGATCTGCAAGCGGTTACAACACGTGTGTTCCATACCTACGGCAGCACCGAAACGGTGACGCACATTGCCATCCGCCAATTGAATTGCAAGGAGCGCAGCAGCATGTTCACCGCGCTGGGCGATGTCACCTTCGACCAGGATGACCGAGGATGCTTGATCGCCTACACACCGCACCTGAGCACCAAAGCCCACATCACGAACGACGTTGTGGACCTGCTCGACAACCGCCACTTCCGCTGGCTCGGTCGGTACGACAATGTGATCCTGAGCGGTGGGTTGAAAGATCTTCCCGGAGCAACTCGAAGCGAAGACGGCTGGAGTTGTGCCCTATCCACACTACTTCACTTCATACCCCGAGGACAAGCTTGGGCAAGCGGTGATGATGGTGGTGGAACTGGAACAGCCTTCCGAGGAGATCGTCCAGGAAGTGCTGGACAAGGTGAAGGATGTGCTCACCCAATACGAGTTGCCGCGCCGGATCATGGCGCGCAAGACGTTCCAGCGCACCACGAGCGGGAAGGTGATCAGGACGGAGTGAGCGTGTTGCTCCGTTTGACCTTCCGAGTGACAACCACTGAGGTATTAATGCCACGTACAGTGTGTAAAGCGTCTGTTGCCCCCCCGCAAACCCCCCGCAAGCCAAAACACGCCCAGCCCCCCCCCAAGGCACTCAAAAAGGGTGTCGTGCTAACTACTTCAACTTGTTCGCAGCCTCCTTGTCGAACGGCTCTTCGTCGTCTTCCAGTGGCCGTGCGTTCGTGTAGGTGCGCCACTTCTCCAGCACGTTCTGCATATCGGCTGGCAGCGGGCTTTCGAAGGTCATGCGCTTGCCGGTGGTGGGATGGTCGATCTCCAGCAACCGGGCGTGCAGCGCTTGGCGCGGCAACGCCTTGAAGCAGTTCATGACGAACTGCTTGTACTTGGTGAAGACCGTTCCCTTCAGCACTTGGTTGCCGCTGTAGTCGGCGTCGTTGAAGAGCGGGTGGCCGATCCAGCGCATGTGCGCGCGGATCTGGTGCGTGCGACCGGTCTCCAGCTTGCACTCCACCAAGGTGACGTAGGTGAAGCGCTCGATCACCTTCCAGTGCGTCACCGCCGTTTTGCCTTGCTCTCCATCGGCGAAGACCTGCATGATGGTACGGTCCTTCAACGAGCGGCCGAGGTTGCCCTCGATGGTGCCTTCATCTTCCGCGAAGTCGCCCCAGACCAAGGCGTAGTAACGACGATCGTTGGTGCGATCGAAGAACTGGCGGCTCAGGTGCGACAGCGCTTCTTCCGTCTTGCCGATCACCATCACTCCGCTGGTGTCTTTGTCCAAGCGGTGTACGAGACCGGGGCGCGGAGTAGGTTGGTTCTTCGCACTGGGCAGCTTGCCGAAGTGGAACATCAACGCGTTCACCAATGTGCCGGTCCAGTTGCCGTGGCCGGGGTGTACCACCAAGCCGGGCTGTTTGTCGATCAGCAGAATGTCCTTGTCCTCGTAGAGCACCTTCAGCGGAATGTCCTCCGGCAGTATCTCGATCTCACGCACCGGGTAAGGGAGCACCACACTGATCACATCAGCGGGCTTCACCTTGTAGCTCGGCTTCTCGGGCTTGCCGTTCACCAACACGTTACCGCTCTTGGCAGCGGCCTGCACGCGGGTGCGCGACGTATTCGCCAAGTGATCCCCGAGGAACTTGTCCAACCGCATGAGCGATTGCCCGGGATCGCAAACGATGCGGTGGTGCTCGAAAAGCTCCTGCTCGTCGGGGGTCTCAGCGATGACCGGGTCCTCGGTCGTTTCCTTGCTCATGGCGCAAAGGTCGGCTAAGGGAGGCTGAGTCTCACGCAGAGGCGCAGAGTACGCAGGGAAATGCAAAGGCAGATCGAACAGAGAAGGCAGTGCGGACCCGCCTCTCGAGCGGCGATGGTATCCTGGGGCTTGGAACAGAATACTCTGCGGTCTCTGCGCCCCTGCGTGAAAGAATTACCGCTGCACCACGAACCGCTCTGTGGCCAGCACCGCTCCGGACAAGTCGTGCAGACGCAGCATGTAAAGACCCACTGGCAAGTGCCCAATGGCCAACTGAGCGTTCCCGCGGATCTGCTCGGAGCCCACCAAGCGACCGGTCGCATCGACCACATCGGCGTGCAGGGTGGTGCCGTAGGCATTATCCACGTTCACGTACAGCACGTCCTGCGCCGGATTGGGGAACAGTGAAACAGTTGCGTTGGCAAGAGCTGGCTGCTCCACCCCGAGGAAGGGATCCTTCTTCGCCTTGAAGACGGGCCGCAGCATGAGCGAGCCTTCCTGTGTGCTCTGTGCGAACGGGCCGCTCACCTTGTAGTAGATCTTGTCGCCGTTGTCGCGGTTACGATCGAAGCCGACGTTCAGCTTCGCGGCCGTGGTCTGCACGAAGCCGACGTAGAACGTTCCGTTCACCACCACCTCTTCATCCAGCGGGTACTCCACGAAGTGGTTCGGGCCCCAACGCACATACTCGGGGCTGCTGAAGCTGACGTTCTGGTGAACGATGATCTCCGGATTCAAGCTCGACCACACGGTAAGGAGGAACGAACTGTTGCTCGGGTCCTCGAAGATCGGATCGAAGTAGATGCGCACAGCGCGCAACGTGTCGGCAGTAAGGATGTCGAAGCGGTGCGCGATCTTGGCGCCGGCCGTGTTCACGAAGTAGCCGGCTTCAGCACTGCCGTCATCGTAGGCATAGTAGCTGGTGAACTCCTGTTTGAAACGGATCGTGTCGTTGCAGCGGTTGATGTCCGGCGTGGTGTTGGTCCAGAACTCAACATCAAAATACGCGCAGGTATCCGTGTTGGGCGCGGGATAAATGAAACCGTCGTTGCTCACTGGATAGTTGCCCAGGAAGGTGCTGCTCGCCGGGGCGGCCGTGTTCGTGCCCAACGGGTAATCATGCAGAAGCGTTCCATCGGTTTCGCGGACCTGGTAACCATACGTGACGAAAGCCGAGGTAATGTCAAGGTTCTTCTGCGGTGAAGTAATACTGCTTGTCATGTACTGGGCAGGGTTCGCTGCCAGATGGGAATACGGAATGCTTGTGTACAGGTTCAACAGGCTTGCTTCGGGCATTACATAAGCCAGATCCACCAACACAGTGTCGTCGAATGTGCGTTGACGCCCAAGCCGCAGATAGTCTAGATGCCAATGGTCCAGCGCACCGCTGCGTGTGCCCATGTTGCTGAAGCGCATGCGGAAGCCGTCCTTGCGGAAACGCACGTCCCTGATGGGCAGCATCACTTGCTCGAACGGCTGCATCGCTGTGTAGCCAACGCTCCATACCGGATACCAGAGGTCTTCATCGGGCGCATAGAAGTGGAGCAGCAAGCTGTCTTCGTTCTGCACGTTGCTATCGCCGCTCAAGCCTTGCGGCTGGTAGAAGAAGCTGAGGTAAAGCGAATCGCTCTCCGGATAGAGCAGGTCGATCGGCACGCTGGTGAGTTGATCGCACAGGCCATAGGCATTGGGCTGATCGAAGTCGTACGGATAACCGGTGCGGTCCAGCCCCTCGAACGTGGCCACACCCACGGTCGGCGGATCAATGGGATACGTGCCGTTGACGAACACGTCGTCCTCTTCCCAGAGGATGAGCGGCGCAAGGCCCGGCGCACAATCATACAGGTCCGTCTGCGCGGCAACGCTGTACACGAACAACGAATCCTGCACGTAGTCGGGTTGCAGGAAGATGGTGTCGGCGTTCACACCGATCGAATCATAGATGTCGAAGGGCGGCCACAGCGTGAGCGTTTGGCTGATGACGGGATACGCATCGAGGTCGTTCAGCACCACGCTCACCGAAGGGTTCTCGATCGTGTCGATGATGGTGGTATCCGGCTGCACATCGAAGGTGTACGTGTAGGTAGGGTCCAACATGAAGGTCATGTCGGGTGTGCTCACACCACCCACTACCAGTTGGTACACCGTCTCTTGCAAGGTCACATCACCATCGCTGCTGGCGGCATCCCGGTGCCGCGTGCGGTCCTTGCTGAAATCGTCCATGATGGGCAACTCCTGCGGCAGGTACTGGTAGAGGAACCACTCGTTGACACCCGCCTTCAGTTGTGCGCGCTGGTGCATGGCCTGCTGCGGTTGCACGTGCAACGGACCGATGGCATCGGTCTGGGCATTCGCGCCAACGGCGCCAAGGGCCAGCAGCAACAGGAGCGGACTGTTCTTCATCATTCCTTGTTCAAAGTATCGCGCCGCATCAGGGAATCGAGCAGCGCACGATCCGGCGCCAGGCCGGTGGTGTCGCTGGTGAGCCACACATCAATGGTGCCGCCAAGGGCGATGCGGTTGTTCATTCCTGGGCTGGGGGTCTGGCGGTACACGCGTGCCAACGCGCTATCGGCGGCCGTATTGCATGCCTCGCAGGCGACCACCACACCCAAGTTCAACGAAGCCATGTTCAGCACTGCTCCCAGCTCGGCCAATGTCAGCCCGCGCAGGTCCTGCACAGGGACGCGTTCGCCGCTCTCGCCGCTGCCCAGCACCAAGGTCACGCTCTCGCCGCGCCGGATCCGTTCATCGGGTGCGATCGTCTTGCCTTTGTAAAGCTGGTCGATCACACAATCCACGCAGGCATCCGGCCGGTACACCAGTTCTTTCACGTTGATGCCCAGGATATCCAGCGTGCTGATCGCCTGCCGTTTGCTCAAGTTCACCAGCCCCGGCATGTTCAGCATCTTCGGCTGGCTGGCGTTCATGGTAATGTAGATGCGCCGCTCCGGCTTCACCTCGGCATCGGCATCGGGCTCTTGGTCCACCACGCTGCTCTTGGGCAGCTCGTCGTTGTACACGCTGTCGATCACCTCGGCCACCAGGCCGCGCTTGGTCAAGGCGCTCTTGGCTTCTTCCAGTGTCATGCCTTTCAGGTCGGGCACGGTCACTTTCTCGTTGTGGCGGGTGTAGCTGCCCATCCACAGGAAGCCGCCCAGCAGCAGCAGCAGGGCCACCACCACGGGTGCCAGAAAACGAAGGATGCGGTTGCGCGCGGATGCCATTGCTCTTGCCCCAACAGCCTACGTCACGGACGCGGGCTTATTGCGGCGGGCGAAGATATCGGGCCGAAAGCAGCACAGCCCCGGAGGTCCGGGGCCGTGCTGCTGCTCGTGGAAGAGCTACGGAAATGCTCGCTGGTGGAGCTAAGGCAACCTTCCACTGTTCTGCCTTCGCCTATTGCTGGGGCATGAATACGAAACGTGCGGTGGTCTTGGTCCACAGGCCGCTGGGGTTCTCGCCCACGTCGATGCGTTCCAGTTTCGCCAGTACATGGTCCAACAGGCGCTGGTCGGTGGCTTCGCTGGTCATCACGCGCAACTTCCCTTCGGCATCCACCACGTAGGTCACCACCACCGCACCGTACAAGGCTTCGCGCTGCACGTATGGATAGGTCACGTACCGATCGATCTGTTTGTCCAGTTCCAGTTCGAGGCGTTCAGTGGCACTGAGGTCGAAGGCCGTTGGGGCGGCTTCAACAACGCGCGCAGCGGGATCGATCGCTGCCAAGTCTTGGGCATTCACGATAGTGGCTGCAAACAATGCGCTTGCGAAAAGGGCGGTGCGGGTTTTCATGACGGCAGGTGTTTGGTCTACGGTCCAAAAGTCCTGCTATCGATGGGGCTCCATCAATACCCAGATGTAGTGATTTGTTGGGGGAGTGATGAGTCGTTCTGAGCCGTGAGTGGTGAGTCGCGGATCTGTCATCCCGAGGAGTCTTCGACGAGGGATCTCTCTCAAACTGTCGAGCATCAGCTTGGAAAGAGATCCCTCCTCCTCGAAGACTCGTTGTCGGGATGACAGTGTACGACCGGAGGGCTCGTCCCAAGAGCAAGCCAAAGGACGACCCACTGCTCACTCTCTTACTCTACCAAAAGCCTTCCGCTCGCCCTTCCCTTGGCGCTGCGGAGTTCTATGGCGTACAGGCCCGGCGCTTGATCACGCAGGTCCAGGATGTGCAACGCGCTGGTCGCTTGCTGCTTCAGCACCACCCGACCGGTCGCATCGCTTACCGTGATCTCCGTTGTGCCCTGCCCTTCCAGCTCCAGGCTGAAGAGGCCACTGCTCGGGTTCGGGTAGGCGGCTACCGTGGCGTTCGGCACTTCGGCTATGCCGATGCTGGCGGCGGGGACGGTGCGCACCGCTATGGTGCTCACGGGATCGCCCACGAAACCAATGAACCAATTGGAGCCGTTCTGGTTGGGGCTGGTGGGCTGATCGTAGATCACCTCGTTCGTGTTGTAGTCGAAGTCCTCGTTGTAGCCGAGGAAGATGGTGCTGGTGAACGCCGTTACGCAGAACAGGTAGCGCATGTCGTCGGTGAGCACGATGGGATCGTTCAGCGCCACGTAGTTGCGGTAGACGTTGGTGTCCTGCGTTACGGTGTGTTCCGTTTCGGAAACCGGTGTGATCACGTTGAAACCGAAGTTGGGATCGCTCAACCCCGTGAAGACTTCATCCCATTCGTACACGGTCAGTGTCAGCAGTTCGCCGAGCATGGTGCCGGGCAGGTTCTTGGTGGCGTACACATGGAAACCCGCTGCGCCGATACGGCTCGCGTTCGCATCCTGGAAGTGGATGCAACTGGTGAAGTTGCCGGCCGGGGCCGCTGGTTGTATGCCCGTGGTGCTGATGGGCCAGTTGTTCGCATCGTCCCATGGGGCCAAGGCGTATTCGCTGCCCATGCGGAAGTTCACCGGGTACTCGTTATCGCCGAAGTGCTGGTCCGTTCCGGCGAAGCTGGTGGTGTACAGCAACTGGTAACCACCCGAGTAGTTGTTCAGGCTGAAGTCGGGCAAGGGGATGAAGACCGTATCGCCAGCGGCGATATCCACCGGTGAACTGGTTTGGGTGTAGAGGGCCGGACCACCTTGACTAACGGTGGCGGTGAGCGTTACGCCCGTGCGGTCGTTCTGCCCGAAGTTGAACACCCATGCGCCCACTTGGAAGTTGTACTCGCTGGCATCGCCTGCCAACAACGCCGGGTAGCTGAGGCCCGGCGGCAGCAGCATGCCCTCCGGCTGGAAGCCGATATCGTCCGCGTAGAAACCGTTCTTGTTGCCGAGCAACGCCACCATGGTGGTGCCGTTATCGAGCGCGGCGCGCCACAGCGCACCATCAGCTTGTGTGATCTGGAAAACCGGTATGGTCACCTGCGTACCGATGGCCCCCGCGCCCATGCCCACCGGGTTGCCGGGTATGTTGTTGATCACCACCACGGCCACCGCGCCCGCGTTCTGGCAGAACAGCGCTTTCTCGCTGTAATCGCACGTGCCGCGATAGAGCAACGCGATCTTGCCATTGATGGCCGCCGCATTGGCAATGGCCGCGCAGCAGAGGCTGTCGCTGGCCGTGCCATCGAGGGCCAGCGCAACGGTATCCACCACCGTGTTGGCCGCATCGTTCATATCGGGGGTTGCCCAACTGTTGGCGGCGGGCTCGGCCCAGGTGTGCTGGTAATCGCCTTCCAGTGCTGCGGGTTCCAGCACATCCACCGTCACTTGCGCATTCGTCTTGGCGTAGGTGAAAACGATGCACGCCGCTGCTACGGGTATCCACTTCTTCATGTGTCTTCTATGGTTGGTTTCTACACCACGAAATGACCAGCGCCAAGCCGCCGTTCGTCCCTGTGCGTGACGAGCAGCACAATTGGGGATGGAAGGCGGGGGACAAGTGGTTCGGATAGACAGGTCTGAGGGCGGGCTGCGGAAGCTTTCACCGCAGAGGCACGGAGGGCACGGAGTAAGTGTTGAACAAACCCGCAGCAGCTAACTTGCAGCGTGCGAATGGAAAGAAGTAGGCATAGTACCGAGACTTGCGTACAGGTGTGTCGGGGCAGAGCCCCTAGTACTGAAGCGCACTCGGCAAAAAGCCGAGCGCGTGCGCCGCGACAGCCGAGCATGTGCGGGGCAAGTACTGGCAGAACGCTATGTGATCAGCAGTGCAACGTATTCTTTGAGCGGGCGCACCGGTTTATTCCATGTCATCTTGGAATGCGAAGGCATGCGTTATACCGCAAAACTTGTCGTAGAATGATGCGAACGCTTCTCCTGACTTTGTTGGGCTTCGCTTGGCACATCCAATGCGTCGGCCAAGGAAGCGCATATCCCAGTGCCGATGCGGGTTGGTGTGTATTGGACTATTCCTCCCCAACGGCGGTTGGATCGGCTGGATATGACGGAAACCCCGGATACGGTAATCGACGGTACGGTGTACCAACGCGTGCAGTCCTACAAGGAATCTGGAAACCAAGCCTACCCTTGGTTCTGGACCTACTATGTGAGGAGTGCACCCGACGGGAAGGGCTACGTGTACCTGCTGGATTCATTGGCCGAATACATGACCATTGACCTCGGCGCTTTGGTAGGGGATACAGTATTTCAGGTACTCGCTTTTGATAACACACAGAACTGCCCAGATCCAGTTTCCAATTCAGGTTTCCTGTTCATGGATCTTATAGTCGTCGACATTGATACCATTACGAATCTTGGGGTCTCCGTCGTTCGGCACGTCTTCTGCCTGCGACTGCACCGAGCTTATCGGCCCTTATTTCTGGCAGGAGGGGCTTGGCACATCGGAGGGGATCATTACAGGGGTCACAAGCGGGTTGTCCGAGGTAAGGCTTCGCTCCGGTGCGATAAATGACACCTGCTTTTACAACGGACCTGGAAATGAGTATGCACTTCTTGGTGGTCCTTCGTGCTGCACTGTCATTCCCACAGCGATAGCGGAACCGGGTGGGCCAACCCTTGTGCAGGCTGTGCCAAATCCTTCGAACGGGGTGTTCAACATTCAAGCGCCTGTCGGTTCCGTCATCACTGTCCGCGATGCTCGCTCTAGAGTGTTGTTCACCCGGCAAAGAGCAGGTGATCGACCTGTCCAGGTATCCGGCGGGTTGCTATTTCGCAACGGTGGTGTCAGGCAAAAGCGTGGCCAACTTGCGGTTGGTGGTAGCGCGCTGAGGTGGTCAATTGGCGTTGCAGTACAAAATCTTGGTGGAATGAATCTCCGTGGTTGTCTCTCCGTCGCTTGCGTTTGCGTGACCACCCTGTTGCTCGGACAAGCCCGTGCTTACCCAATTGCATCGGCGACGTGGTGCATCAATAACAGTGCATCCCCGTACCACCTCGGCTGTCGCGGCGCACGCGCTCGGGTTTTTCCCGGGCGCCCCCCCCCCCACCGCCTCGCGTCTCGAACGCGTGCCATCGCTCGGCGTAGCGTCATCGTCCCGGAACTGAGCCGAGCGCCTGCACGCGCGCGACAGCCGAGCTAGTGCGGGGTCGGGACGCGTGCGCTGGAAGCCAAGAGCAAAATATACCGGATTCCGGGTATTGTATGGATGATGCGTACGCGGCACTTTTGCCCTGAGCATCGCTCAAACGAACACGAAGGCACCACGCTTGTTGGTTGGGTGCAGTCGGATATTATTGCACTAAACCCAGAACGACCATGCAACGGTATGTGGTATTCCTCTCGCTGATACTAGCTGTTCAACTACACGCACAGGACAGCACCAGTGCTGTAAGCGGTAAGGGGCTTTTCGCCGACCACAAAGGCTTTAGAGTGGGCGTAAGCCTTGGGCCGCGCATCCTGCCCGGCAGCGGTGGCCAGGTGGAGGTGCGGTACGTGGACCAGTCACCCAGCCGCGACAGCTTGCGGCAAACGCTGGATATCCCCGCTGTGAAAGTGGTACTGGCCTACCAGCTATATGCCGAAGCGGAGTTCAACCGCTTCTTTTTCCAGCTGGGCGTGGAGGGCTTTTTCGGCAAGTTCAGCAGCCACGCTCCCTTCGTGGGCATCGGCATTACGCCCTTCCGATGGAAGAGCTGGGATGTGCGCACCAGTGCTCGCCTTACTTACGGCAGTGGCAAGTACAAGCTCGGCGATGTGGTGAACAATTCCGATTGGTTCTTGATCGGTGGCCAGAAGATCTACGACGATTACCTGCGCATGAACTACCGCGATCGCTACATCGGCGTCGTACCCGCCCTCACCCTGGATAAGACCTTTGGCAAACATTGGGCAGTGGAGGCCGGCGCCAGCCTCTTCATCACCGTGCGGCACCATGCCCGCGTGGAGTTCTACGGGCACAATGGCGATGGCCGCAATTCCGCCGACGAGGGTTTCTCGTTCCCCCCGAGGCGCACTACCGACAACGCCAGTGAGGTGGCCCTGGACGATGTGGACATGGACTTTATCCGCGATGGCGAGGTCATCGACAAGCTCCCACAGTACTACACCGGCCTCTCCCTCCTCGCCGGTGTCAGCTACATGTTCTAGGCTCCGCACTGGCCAGCACGGCGAAGAAGACACCCTGAGGCACTCGGCAAAAAGCCGAGCGCCTGCCCGCACGCGACAGCCGAGTTAGTGCGGGAGGTGATCGAAAACGTTGCAGTCGGTTGGACATGATCCAATAAGGACAAGAAAGGTTATCCGTATTGATTGAGGTACAGTGCATCGTCACTGAATCCCAAACACATGGATTCGATGACGATGATCTCATCTGCATCACCTCTGCAGGAATGGTTCATCTTGAGCTAACTAAGAATACGGACTATTTGTCTGCGGTAGCTGAAGACTTTTGGTTTCGCGAGCTTGGAGACGCGCTCACTGTACGCGACAATATTGCTGGTCGCGATACCTCGGTTCAGTTCACATATCAAAGCGCTGTGGAGAATGGCTTGACTCTTATTCGGGCCTTGCAGAAGTACCATGCACACTTTCCGCTTCATCAACCGCACTATGTAAAGCAAGACATCGCCTTTGCTCCTTTCGATTTGGTCGCGATTGAACAACACCTTCAAGATCATCTGAACCGAAATGCTGCGCTCTCAAGTCAACTCAGATTAAAAGAAGCCTTTCCAGTGGGGACAACAATCGAAGCGCAGGTTACGAATGTGCAGCAATACGGTGTTTTTTTCGAGTTCGGTTTGGAAGGCAAGGGCTTTGCACATGTCTCGAAGTTCACATCGAAGCATGATCCGACCTACCTCGAGGAGTACTTTGAAGTAGGCGAGGTCGTAGAGGTTACTGTCGAGGATTATCAGGCTGAGCACGGACGATTTCGCGTCCATGTAAAGGGTCATGGTGGCTACTAAACAAAATACCCCGCACACCCTCGGCTGTCGCGGCGCACGCGCTAGGCTTTTGCCCGCACACGCTCGGCTGTCGCGGCGCGGGCCTCGATGCCAGAGCACTAAGATTGTGACCATATGACCCGGAAAAGCTATTCAGATGGTTGTTGACGAAATCCCTCTGGGAATTTCGAGGCTTACTCTTGCTGCTCCGTGATTGCGGTTTTGGCAGTATCTCCCGTCAAGGCGCTTTAGAGATTGGTGCTTTCGCAATAACCTGGATTCGAAATGGCGGATGTGCCTTGATAGAGCAGGAATCGGAGCGCAGCGTTTATGGCATTCCAACGACCGAGTATGAGGAGAACGCTTTTGGCCTTTGGCTAAGTATCAGTAGAAAGGCACTAACCCTTAGTGATAGAGCACTTCTCTTTGCAGTTCTCAAGGACTTCTTTGAGGCTGGCTACTCAATTGAATTGCCGAAGCTCAAACAAGAATTGAAACCATTAGAATATGGCGAAGAGCACCTGCTCCTCCTGTGGAAAGTGTACAAGAATGCTGTCGGTGCCAGAACAGCGGTTGATCACAACAAAGTACTGCGCATAGGTTCCGACTCTGCTGCTCATACCAAAGTCCATTCGAATAAGGTTTTCATCGTTCATGGCCATGACAAAGCTTCTCGCCTTGAGCTTGAACAATTGTTGAGGGACGAACTCGATTTAGATCCAATAGTCTTACAGGATAGTCCGAACGATGCGCTTGAGACCATACTTAGCAAGGTCGAAAGGCTTGCCGGCGACTGTCACGCGGCTATTGTTCTTATGACACCAGATGATGTGGTGGGAACGAATAAGCGGCCACGACAAAATGTGGTCTTGGAACTGGGTTATTTTATTGGGCGATGGAAACCAAAAGAGCGCCGAATCATTGTAGTTAGGTCGGGTGACTTAGAAGCACCTTCCGATATGGGCGGGATTCTCTACCTCGATTTCAAATCCTCCCCCAAGGAACTATACCTGCCTTTGCGGAACCAATTCAGGCATTGGGGCTTCAGTGTTTAGAAAGGAGGGGTGCATTTGCTATACCCGCACACGCTTGGCTATCGCGGCGCACGCCCCGCAAACGCTCGGCTGTCGCGGCGCACGCGCTCGGGTTTTTCCCGAGTGCGCTTCAGCATTAGGGGCTCCGCCCCGCCTTCACCCGCACCCCGTACCCTCCGACTTGTCGGGTCGTGTGCAACAAGGGCAGCCGGAGCACAGTCGGCTGTTCGCAATACACCCCATGGCACTGCCGTTCTCACGCTGGCGCCGCCACATGCGTTGCCAGTAAACATCCTCCTCATGGATCATATCACCTTCAGCATCGACAAGCAGAAGTACTGGGCACAACTGGTACTGAACAAGGAGTACGTAACCGCAGTGTTGACGGTGTACATGAGCGGCGATGATCGTGAGGTGTTGGACATTGTATGGAACCCCAAGTCCCAGCGGGAAGTGCTCGAGACTTCCGAGGTTGGTATCCCCCCTCGCGGTAGTAAAGCGGGCTATGAGCATCTTGGAAGACTACCGCAAGACCGCCTCCTTCAAAGCGCTCCTCAAGCGCAAGCCCAAACTCCAGCGCCCAAGGCTGTGAAGGCGCTGCGCAGCCGGATCGGCAGGCGGTCTTCGCAAGAGATCGTGAAAGAGCGAGGCCTTGGTGGTAGGGTTGAGCAGGCATATTGTTCAAAGCCGCGTGGTGTTGCCGTTGGCATAAGTGCTCGGCCCCGTTCCGTGACGAAGACGTTTTTGCCGAGTACGCTTAAGGTCTGGGGCTTCTTGGCCCGCCTACTCTTGACTACCGTACAGATCGTACAGTGCTGCCGGATCGCACCCTCAATTGCCGCTCGGGTGCATGACCCAACTTGATCTACTTGGGCAATTTCACCTTCAGAACATCGAGTGTTGGATTCGGCTTGTTGTTGAACACGGCATCAATGCGCCAGAGTACATGCCTGAATTCCGCAGCACCGATCGCTCAAGTCCCAATGCATTCTTCAGGGGTCACCTTTTTCTCCGTCCCATCCGGATAAAGCAGTATGCAGTTAAAAGGGTTCCCGATGTCCTGCAGAACTTGGGCTTCATAGCATCGATGTCCACTTGGGTCAGACCGGGTTTTTCAATGATCTCGAACCTGCCCTTGCCCGGAACGCCTACATGAATACCCACTTGGAAAGCGTAAGGAATGCCCGATAGTTGTGGAAGCAGAGGCGGGGCGAGAGGCTCCTCAAAGGACTTGGCATATACTCCCAACTCTAGCCCCTTCAATAATCGCGCGTAGTACCACCGGCCATCGTGCTGTATGGAGCCGATGGCGCCTTCATTCTTTGTATGTCTGTTTTTCATAGGCCCATGAAAAACTTTAGTAGTTAGAACTTGGGGCCGGTGAACTTATGCAGTTCCCGTAGCCCCTACACCCTCAGCACACGCTCGGCTCTTGCTTGATGCGGCTCTTCCGAGTTGATTTGTTGAAACCATGATCAACTGGTATGACATTGTCACTCGACCCAAGGGTAGTTGAACTTCTTCGTAAGGCAGGTTGGACGGAAGGTTATGATGGCCTTCGTGACCGCAAAATTCAAAACGAGAGCGCTTTCTTTCCGCCGCTCACACCGTATTGACAAATTTCGGTGGACTTGACGTGGGTTACATGGGGACGGGCATTGAAACCGGAACTTCCTCGATACAGTTCGATCATCCTTTGCCTTCGCCCCTCCAGAAGAAATTGACCCACCCCATTCTCGGCCAATTTGGCCTATTGGTGAGTTGGATCATGGACACGCCGGTCTGTACATTGATGATTTGGGAAAGGTCTTTATGATGACGGATTCGTTTGAGTTGATCGCACCGTCGATCGAACTTGCTCTCTACTCTTTGCTCTTGGGAATTAGACTATCACCAGAGGAATTAGCCGCGGGGTAGCTCGTCTGTCACGCGCACGCGGTTGCCCCGCATACGCTCGGCTGTCGCGGCGCACGCGCTCGGGTTTTTCCCGAGTGCGCTTCAGGCCTAGGGGCTCTGCCCCGCCCACAGCACCCCCACATCAATATCTTCGGCTCCAACCGTGAGAAACCGCCCGATAGTCCTGTTCGTGCTGATGGCCGTGGCCAGTGCGGCCTTGGCCCAGCGCTACGATCCCCCTGCACCCGCCCAATACGTTCCGCAATGCGGACAATCCGTATACTGGAAGAACCGGCCGCCGTTCGCCGGCTACTGGCAGCAGGATGTGCACTACACCATCGATGGCCGCATGGACGATGTGCGGAACACCTTCACCGCACAGGAGAAATTGGTCTACCACAACAACAGCCCCGATACGCTGCGGTTCGTGTTCTTCCACTTGTATCAGGAGGCGTACAACGCGGGCAGTTATGCCTACCAGCAACGGCTGGGCGAGGGCTGGGATCGCGCGGCACGGAGGACGATCCGTATGCCGGTACAACCGTGCACGAATGGAAGAGCGGCACCGTTGACCTGAAGACCGAACAGGACAACACCGTGGTGAAAGTCTGGCTGGACAAGCCGCTGGCACCCGGTGGCAAAACGGTGTTCGACATCCGCTTCACCACGCACTGGACCTACGAGGCACAGCGCCGCATGAAGCTGTTCGACGCATGGGGCCACAAACACTTCGACGGTACGCACTGGTATCCGCGCATTGCCGTGTACGACCGCAAAATGGGCTGGGACACGCAGCAACACTTGGGCAGTGAACTCTACGGTGACTTCGGCTGCTTCGACGTGTCGCTCGACTTTCCGGCGGACTACGTGCTGGAAGCGACCGGCTGGCTGCAGAACCCGCAGGACGTGATGCCCGATGAGTTGCGCAAGCGCTTGGACATCGGCAACTTCAAGGACAAGGAATGGGACAGTGATCCGAGCACCATTACCCCGCACGACACGTTGGTGCGCAAGACGTGGCGCTTCCACGCCGAGAACGTCCACGACTTCGCCTTCACTGCCGACCCCACGTACCGCATCGGCGAAGCCACGTGGAACGGCGTGCGCTGCGTTGCCCTGGCGCAGACCGCATTGCAGCGGTTGGCAGAACGCCGCGAGCTACAACGCCAAGACGATCAAAGCGCACAGCGATTGGTTCGGCCTGTACGGCTACCCCAAGATGGTGGTGGCCGATGCGGGACGGCATGGAATACCCGATGCTGACGCTCGATGGCGGCAGCGACCGGACTATCGCGGGCTGTTCGTGCAGAGATCGGCCACAACTGGTTCTATGGCATGATCGGCAACAACGGACGTACCGCGCCATGCTCGATGAGGCTTCACGCAGTTCCTCACCGCTTGGGGGCTTTCGGTGATCGATGGCGATACCATGGTGGTGGATACGCCGAAGACCAGCTACGAGCGGCGCTGGACGAAACCGGAAGTGACCTACGAGAGCGAGGTATACAGCCCGTACATGCGCGATGCCGTGCGCAACGGCATGCCGCCCATCGATACGCACAGCGACGAGTTCGGCTACTACGAGGACCAGAACATCGGCGGCGGTGGCCACGTCTACTTCAAGACGGCCACCATGCTGTACAACCTGAAGTACGTGCTGGGCGATAGCCTCTTCTGGCATGGCATGCAGCACTACTTCAAGCAGTGGAAGTTCTGCCACCCGTACGACGAGGATATGCGCAACAGCTTCACGCAAGCCACGCATGCCGACCTCACATGGTTCTTCGATGCGTGGATCAGCACCGACAAAACGGTTGACTATGCGGTGAAGGGCGTGAAGCACAACAGTCGCAAAGGCGATCGACGGATCGTCTTCCGCCGCAACGGCATGCAGATGCCGATCGATTTCAAGTGCTGGCGCGCGACGGAAAGACCTACGACTTCCACATCCCGAACACATGGTTCAACAAACCAACGAGTGCCACCGTGCTACCCCGGTGGATCGGCTGGGATGACCTGCAACGGGAGTACACGGCCCACGTGGATATACCGAGCGGCATTGCCGATGTACGCATCGATACCAGCGGCATGCTCGCTGATCGCAACGCACTGAACAACTCGCTTAACGCGCCGATCGACATCGGCTTCGATCACCACATCCGCAACGCGGCCGATCGCCACAACTACGAAGGCTTCGTGCGGCCCGATGCCTGGTTCAACGGCTACGACGGCGTGAAGGTGGGCGCGCACTTCAGCGGCAGCTATCTCCGCCAGAAACACAAGGTGCAAGCGAGCGTGTGGATCAACACGGGCTTCGGTCAGTCGCTACCGAAAGGGGGCGTGGACACGCAACACGATGCCATCAGCTTCAACCTGCGCTACGAGAACGCCACCGATTTCATTCTGCGTGGGAGCAGCTTCAACATTCGCGCGCGACAACTCGATGGCTTGCACTTGTACGGTGGCGGCCTACGTTGGCAACTGCCGGGAAGAGCCACCGTGCTATCGCTCGATGCCAAGTACATGCTGCGGGCGGACAGTACCGACCTCACCTATCTGCTTTATCCCGAGCAATGGGAGCCCGAGCAGTGGAACGGTATTGCAACAGCACAGCTCTGGGACAGGTTCGATCACCGCGGCGGTTCCATGACCATTGCGCTGAAGGCGCGCAGCAGTGCAGTGGGCTCAGGTTCCCATTTCGGTCAGATCTCGCTCACAGCGGTGGAGGAGAAGAAACTCGGGCAGTTGCAGTTGCGTGTGCGCCTCTTCGGCCAATACGCCGATGGCGCTATGCCGCGCGAAAGCGCGCTCTACCTCGCTGGCGCATCGCCGGAGGAGATGATGGAGGACAAGTACGTGCGCAGCATCGGTTTCGTGCCCTACGACTGGCTGGGCTATGGCGCCGAGATGAACCACTTCCAGCACGGCGGCGGTTTGAACCTGCGCGGTTACGCCGGTTACCTCGCGCCGGAACTGGTGGGCGAAGAGAACGAGCTGCTCTTCACGTACATGGGCAATAGCGGGTGGGCGGTGAACGGCGAACTCGATGTGGACGGGCTCTTCCCCATTCGCCCGCGCGCAACGCGGCGCTGGTTGCACATCGATGCCTACCTCTTCGGCGACGTCGGTGCCATCACGTACCTGAACACGAACAACAACCAACTGCTCACCGACCCACGCGCCGATGCGGGGGCGGGCTTCTGTTTCACTATCAAGCGTTGGTGGCGCTTCTCCGATGTCAGGCCGCTCACCATCCGCTTCGACATGCCGCTGCTGCTGAGCCGACTGCCGGCAGCCGAAGACGACTACTTCGGCTTCAGGTATCTGGTTGCCGTTGGTCGCACCTTCTGACCCCGACCAGTCGGGATGAAACACTTCCACACACCCATGCGCTTCACCCACCGCCCCCACTCCGCTCGCATCAGTGCGCTAGCTTCACTCCCCTGTTCTTCCTGCTCATCTCCTGCTCTTTGTCCGCCCAGGTCACGGGCGCTGGGTCACCATCGACGATGAGACCGGCAAGAAGAAGAGCATTGTGGAGATCGCGGGAAAGCAACGGGGTTTTGTCCGGCAGGGGTGGTGAAGCTGTTCCGTGAACCCAGCGAAGAACAGGACCCGTCTGCAAAGAGCGCAAGACCCGAGCGATGACCGCTTCCAACAAGAAGGTGATCGGCATGGACATCGTCCACAACATGAAAAGGATGGCGACGAATGGGAGGACGGCACCATCCTCGACCCCAAGAACGGCAGTGTACGACTGCAAGATGGCTCGAGAACGGCAAGCTGCAGGTGCGCGGCTACGTGGCCTTCTTCTTCCGGACGCAGACCTGGATGCGGAGTAGCGCCTCGCCCTTGGACGCCGATGGGGTCCAAGCGCGATCGCGTGCTCACCAACACGGCATATTGGCCCGCAGGCCAACCCGTTGCATCGATCGTTGCCGCACCCCTGCCGAACCCCGCCAAGTCTCCTTGCTCCTTGCGCACAACGAGCGCGCCCTTTTCATCATAGATCAGCAGACCGGTCAACGGATCGGGGATGTGGGAGAGGTCGATGGTGGTATGCGATGAGGTTGGGTTAGGATGAACAGCAAGAACTTCAACGGAGACTTCTTGACCCGCTGGTGCCGGTTCGTCAACGGTCATCGGCTTCTCACCATGCGGGTAGAGGATCCTGATGGCATTGTTGTTCCGGTCGCCAACGAACAGCTCACCATAATTGTTGAAGCATATGTCCTGCGGCAGATCGAATTCGGCCAACGTTGAATTTCCGTCCACATATCCTGTCCCTCCCGACCCCGCGACCGTTGTGACCACTCCTGCGGTTGTGACGCGACGCAACAGCGGATCCACGGCATCAAGTACCATCAGTGTCCCGGGCGATTCCCAATCGATGCCACCGGAATACTGGAATTCGGCCAAGGCACCGATACCATCTGCGTTGCCTTGTGTCCCGGAACCAGCAACAAGTTCAACGTCGCCTGCTGTGGTCAACACCTTGATACGATGGTTCATCAGGTCAACGAAATAGAGATTCCCTGCATCGTCCAAACACGGATCTCTTTGGACGTTGAAGGAAGCGTTGAAGGTAGGACCGATACCATCACCGGCATTGCCGTCCCCGGCCACGGTTGTCACAACGCCACCTTCGCCGCTCTTACGGATCCGATGGTTCTCATAATCGGCAACGTAGATGACACCAGCGCTGTCGACCGTCAAACTCTTGGGTTGATGGAACATTGCCGCCAATGCGGGTCCATCGGCGTATCGGCTGAGCCGTTACCTGCGATCGTCAGGACATTGAACAAGCTGTCCATCCGCTTGATCTTGCTATTGAAGTCGTCGCAGATGTACAGGAATCCGTTCTTGAAGAACACACCTGTCGGGGTATTGAACTGCGCATTCTGCCCAACGCCGTCAACATCCCCGGATGTCCCGTTCCCCGCAATGGTCGTCACTTGGCCGTTGACCAATTTCCGGATACAATGGTTGAAGCCGTCCGCAACATAGATGGCCCCTTCAACTGGATCGAAGCATACCCCATATGGCCCTGAGAAATGCGCAGTCGCGTAGGCACCGTCCAATAGCCCCGGACTTGAGGAACCGGCGTATGTATCTGTGGTCGGATAGGTCAGTTGACCGCTTGCGGCCAGGCAAACAAGGGCCAACGCAACGCCCAAGAGCAGAGTTCTCAATGTCATGTTCGATCCCAAGTGGGAGTGACCAAGGTATTCCAAGCAAAGATCGCGCCTCAACCTCAGCGCACGCCAGCTACTTTCGGCGCGCTGGTGATGGTCGATACAACATTCACGAAGAGCCTCTGCCCGCTGTGCGGTGGATCGGATCATCGTGCCGTAAGTACAACCGGACAATTCGGGATACCCGCCCATGTCGTCGTTTGTGTTGGTTGCGGATCCAGTTTCCTGAACCCGCGATGGACGAAGGAGCGCTACGACCGGTTCTACTCGTCCGAGTACGACACCTACTATCGTCCGGAGGTTTCCCAGAACGATGACCGCTACAAGTTCGTGCCTGCGAGCCGGATCGTTGCGCGCTTGCAGCCGCATGGTCTGCTACGTCCGTTCCAACGGGTCCTTGACCTGGGCTCCGGCATGGGCCACGCGCTCACCTACTTGTAACGAGCACGAGCCGAATGCACAATACGACGCTCTGGAACCTTCTCCTACTTGCCACACCCACTTGTTGAGCAATGGCTTCGGATATGTGGGGGCCGACGTGTACGGGCCTTGGGATGATCAGCTCAAGGACAGCTATGGCCTCGTGATCATGCGGCACGTGCTCGAGCACTTCCACGAGCCTTTGGAGGTGCTGCGCAAAGTCAGATCGGTATTGCGCGATGACGGCCTGCTGTACGTTGCCGTGCCCGATGCGATGCATCCGACAAAGCCCTTGCGGTCCCACTTTTTCAGGGTGGTGCACATCAACTACTTCACGCAGCGATCACTGGCGGCCATGCTCGGCATGGCCGGTTTGGAGGTGCTCCACATCGCGGAGGGCGACGACTTGTCCAAGAATGAGGTCTTTGCCGTCTGCCGAAAAGGTCCAGAGGTCCCGTTTCAATCGGATGCCACCGAAGCGGACCGTCAACTGGCTCTTTATCGCCACGCCGGGCGGTTCGACACGTGGTACGAACTGAAGTCGTGGGGCATTTCGATACTGCGACGACTTCGGCTGATCAATTAGGAACCGTGGGCATCGTTAAGAAGCAAGGCATCTCGAACACGGTCCTCATCTACATCGGGACCCTGATCGGTTTCGTCAGTTTGGTATTCATACAACCGAACTTCCTGAGCAAGGAAGAACTCACAGGCTGGTTGATCCTTTCGTTCTCGAGTGTGCTTTCCGTGTTGTTCTCCGTTGGTATCAGTGCCGTAACCGTCAGGTACTTGCCCAAAACGTACGACCCGGATAGTCGCCACCGTGGCTATTTCGGCTTCCTGTCTGGCATATACCTGCGCCGGCATCGTGGCTGGGTCCTGCGTCCTCTATTTCGCCAAGGATCTCATCCTCCACTTCTATTCCACTGGAGCCAAGGTCTTCACCGAACAGTTCGACTATGTCTTACTGCTCACCGTGATACTTTCCTTCGTCCTGGGGTTCAATGCGTATTGCATCGC
>JADJCX010000013.1 GCA_016703005.1 Flavobacteriales bacterium | reverse complement strand
CGTGGCCCGCCTCATGCAACGGCAGGCCATGCGCAACCTTCAGCATGGCAATGAGGGCCTGCTGCCATTTCGCTTTGTCGTCGTTCCCATCGGGCTTGGGCAGCACCTCGATGATAAGGCCGGGCACGGCGATCACGCCGACATGCTGGCTGAACTTGACCTTTCGATGCTCCACTGTAAAGAAGCGGTTGTCATGTGCCTCGTTGTATCGCACCAAGGCAATGAAATGCTTCTCCGTGAAGCATACCGCTTCGGTGCCGTAGGTCTCGTCGACCTTCAACCGGCTGTGCTCGAAAACGGTGATGACCTTATTTCCCATCACAGATATCGAGGAACGCCTTTAGGGGCACCTGCGTTGCATCGGTGGGGTCGGTGAAGGCATAGCGTGGCTTGGGCTCGATATCCTCCCCAGCCTTGAAGCCTTTGGCGAACCATACTTGGTTCTCCTTGCCGTTGAGTTCTTTCACAAAGGCCGGTCCGACCACCATCCCCACCTTCACCGGGTCGCCATAGAAATACTCCTTCAACAGGGGGATGATGTTGTTCTTGAACACCTGTCGCAGTTTCTGCTCCTTGTCCGCATCTGTCCAGTTCATGAAATAGCTGTGCCCGATGTGGTGGTCGCGGTCCAGTAACATCTCGATGCGGGCGTTGATGACCTGCAGGAGAACGTCGAGCGCTACTTCACCAACGTTCAGCCCCGTGAGCTTGGTGTGATCAGATGGACATTCCTCGAAGCTGAAGCGGCGACGTAATGCAGTATCCAGTGCCTCCACGCTGCGATCAGCGGTATTCATGGTACCGATGATGTGCAGGTTGGGCGGCACACTGAAGGGCTTCTTCGAATAAGGCAGCAGGACAGAAAGCGCGTGCGGCATGCCCGCGCGTTTGTCCTCTTCGATCAAAGAGATGAGTTCGCCGAAGATGGCCGAGACATTGCCACGGTTTATTTCGTCAATGAAGATCGCGTAGTCGTTAGCAGGGTCCTTCTCCGCGCGACTACATAGTTGCTTGAACACGCCCGGTACTATGTCATAGGCGAACTCCTCTCCCTTGAGTCCTGGCTTGATCCCCTCGATGAAATCCTCATAGCTGAAGCTTTGGTGGAAGGTGATGAACTCGTAACGTTTGATCTGATGGGCTCCCGGCGCGTCGCTTTGCTTGGTATGCCTTAGTTGTTCTCGTAGTTCCGGAACGAGCGCATCCGCTTCTGCGGGCAGTACTTCCCAAATGGAATCCTCCTTCTTATTGAAGATCAACGGCTCTTGGCGGTTGGTGTACTTCACCAATTCACACTCAGTCACCGTGTGCATCTGCAGGGTACCCCATACCGTTGCGCGCACGTTCGCGCTATTGCTCAGAGCGGCCTTGGTCCTGAGCAGCTCATGGTCCATGATCGCACTGGTCTTTGATGGACCGAGATCCAAGAGCACCATCGCGACCACCTCCCACCAAGTGAGAGGTTGCACCATTTCGGTGAGACGCTGTTCCCGAGTCAGCGCTTCAACATGGGTCGTGTAACGCCCGAAGTACTCAGCCTTCAGTTTGTATGTCTTGCCCGTGCCCGGAGGGCCATAGAGGATCTTGTTCAGCGGATCTCTCATTGTCCTGTTGTTGGGTATCGCTATCTGAAGAATGGCATCATATTGCTCCTTGGTCGCTGTGAACGTCGTGCCTTGATTGCCGCCTTTGAAGTCCGCCATTGACGGCAGATCCTTAATGGCAGTCCAACCCACTGGGCGTTGGCTCAATTCCGGTTCAACCTGGATCCGCACGTTTCTGTTTCAAGACCTGAGCTTGGTCTAGGACGAATACACGGTCCGCCTCATCCATGGCCATTTCGACTACGTCCGAGGTGATCGTAGCAAGCGCGTAGCACCCCGCCTGTGGACCAGTTACCCAGATGATCGCTTTGTCACCAGGTCGGATCTTGCCTTGATGCGCCGTTACAGTCCAGCTTTTTGCCGCTCCTGCCCGGAGCGCGCCAGCGGCATCGTAATACTTCGGATTACCTTGGAAAACCCAATAGTTCGGCTCGCGAACCACTGGTGATCCAGTCGCTCCATCAATACCGATAAGTTCCTTCAGCCGGGCCACGTAGTCCGGATATTTCGTGATATCCGTCAGTGTCTTCATCACGATAGGTCCCTCCACCTCAGGCCATGAACCGGTATGTTTCCAGTTCACTGGTCGACAGTTCTTGTAAGCGGCTCGGCCCTCGTCGTAATAGTGTTCACTATCAACGATACCGTACCCGAGATATTCCTCACGACCGCGCTTTGCAATGATGACATCGCCCACTGCAATCGTGTTCACGAGGTCAAAGACGGCGTTCGCATCATTCTTCTTTGAGCCAGTGGTTCCATCGAGTTTACGGAGCTCATCCGCCACTTCCGCGACCGATGCATACTGCGCAAAGTCGCCCAACTCGTCCCATCCCAGTGCCATGATGCCCTTCTCTTGGAACTCCTTCCAATAGGTCGCATTCGGGCCGGGAGCAAAGAGCCAGTAATGCACTGGGCGCTCGCCTTCGATAGGTTCGGGTCGTTCGGCTACGTAGTATATGAAGTCCTGCACCAGCAGGTGATGCTCCGTATCGGCATGACAGCTATCATCGCGGATGGAACGATGCGTCTCGATGATGTCCGGTCGTGCGAGGAGTAAGGCGCGCACTTCTTCACACAGCTCGTAGTAGGCATCTATGCTTGTGTACTTGTCGCCCGGCTTGGCCAATGGCGCATGACCTGTTCGCTGGATGAACCCGGTCACCGTGCTCGCCTTGTACAGGTAGTATTTCTCAGGCAGCACCATGCCGAGCCAAAGCGACATGGCACGCACATCCTGATAGGTGCTGAGCTCTTTGTCAGGCCGGGCTGCCATCAAGCTCCTTTTCGCATGCTCTGCGAATCCGCGCATGCGGTCCGCCAACGGAGCGTCTCCATGAATGAGCTGCCGCAGCGCCAACCGCCAGTCCGCAGCGTCCCTTTTGGCCCATTCCAGTAGCATCCGCTTGGGCAGGAAATTCTGGCCGCTCCATAAGTTCTGATGCTGGTGACTGAAGCTGCGGTCGATCATCGTCGCCAGATCCGGCGCGTCCAGGTCCCAGTTGCCCTGTACCGTCTTGGCGATTTGCCATTTGTAGATCTCGTCATATTCACTTCCCTTGGCAAAAGCTCCGTATTGCTCAAAGAGCTTTGTCAGTTGATCGGATGAACTGATCGAGAGCGCCTCGGTTCTGTCCTGATCAATTCGTTCGACATTCGATCCATAATCCACCGTCCCGCCCAAAAGGGTGGCGAACTCCTCGGCAGAGGGTCGCGATTTGAATGCACCCATGCTCTCCACAACTGCATCGGCGGAGTGCTGTACGCGTAGCTCTTCCGCCTTGCGGATCGCCACCAATGTGCCATCCCTAGCGGATGGGGATCCATGGCCAAGCGCTGAGGCCACATTCCGGAGCTTCAAGCCCCACCAGTTATCATTGCGAAAGGTCAGCTTGGCGAGCAGGGCATTGAGTTCCATCGGGCTTGCGGTGATGGCACCACTTTGCTTCCGGTCATAGATCCACACCGCCAAACATTCTTCTTGAAATAGCCGGGGGTCCGTCGTTCGGTTCAGCTTCATGGTCTTCCTATGCTACTCAGCTTCTGTGCTGGTTCACAAATTGCATTGATCATATCTTCTAACTAAGCTAGGACGCCCATAACTTCAAGAAGCAAGTGACCTAACTCTGATCCAACTTCTTCACCATAGTCAAGATCATCGTGCCCGAAGCCTCGGGACACGTCCATCAGGAACTTTACCTGCAGCGCTCCTCTTAGACGATTTCCTTGATCAACGAATCAGGCCAAGCAATAAAGTCACCGTACTGGCCCTTGCGTACTTGACCGCCTTTGTCCTTGCCTAACGATGTAAGTTCCCAAGTGTCATTGTTCCGGGCTATCCATCGTAAGCCTTCTAATCGCGTGAACAGCTCCTTGCTGGATATGTTCATCTCTTTGGACAACGCCGTCACCGAATGGTACTTGCCGTTTCCAACCACAACTGGAGCTGGCTGTTTGGCTTCTATTGGTTTTGCTGCAGGCCGTTCATCCTTGATCACTTTGGCATAGGCAAAATCCTCCGCGTTGTGCAGGATGGACTGGATGTCCTTCCATGCATCTTCATACACCTGCTTGTCACCTTCCGCCGAAGCATCAACAAGAATCCCCATCTCGCGGTTATTCTGCTGTGAGAATTCGTACAGGTTCATAGAGGCGACGATCATGCGGTGCTCATTCAAGTAGCACTTCATGGAGGTTCTTTGAGAAGTACAGACGCACATACTTGAGGCTTTGTAGGAAGCTCATCTCGTTCGGATTGAGCTCTTGCTTCCCGAAGATCAATCGCACATCCACCTTCTCGCGTTCCTTGTCTTGGAGAAGCTCCTTGATCTGATCGGAAAGCTTGAGGTAGGGGCTGATTATGTATACACGCTCCTTCGCTTCGCGAATGAGTTCGTCGATGCCCGATGATATGCTCGAGGTTCGCAGATACTTCGCCATGGTACAGTAGTGTGGTGAAAGTCGAGGATGTGTGACCGGAAGCGAACTTAACTCCGACTACTGTTACTGGTGTGCATTTCGCGTGAGCGATTGCAGCGGAAAGCCCACAGGCTGGTAATCCAGCCGAGGACTTGCAGCGGAAAGCGCGACCCCGAGGCTTTGCGAGGGGGCACGCCCAAACCTTCAAGAAGCTCCCCGAGCCCAGTCATCAGTTCTGATCGATCTTCTTCACCATCGTCAAGATCGTCGCGATCGCCACCGTCTCCCCGGTATCATCGAACACACCAACCAGCCACTTCATAGTCGGTTCTTCATGATCTGCTCGACGTAACGCCGATGTTCCTTGTAGCCATTCCTCTCAGGGTTGTCTAGGTCCAGCACCAGGGCCGAGCCCGGTGTCAAATGCTTGCCACCCGTTTGCTCTGCAGAGTTCAATGAGTTCATAGATGGCATTTTCTCCGAAGAGATGGAAGATGGTGTTACTGAACCTCTCATTGGCGTCTCCAAGACTTGTCTCTAGACCGCATTCGCCCTCATCGATCCTGAGCCAACCGTCTTTGTTCAAGAGCATTGGGAAACGACGTTTAAGAAGTGCCTCAAAGTCGGCGTAGGTCCCAATGTCGACGAGTATACTCGTCGATCTCTTCGACGGATTCGACCCTACGCTTGAGGTTGAATACCACGACGTCCCAACTCATTGTGTTCTTCAATTCTGATCCAACTTCGTGATCGCAAGATCGTCGCAATCGCCACCGTCTCCCCGGTCTCATCAAACACATCCACCAGGTAGTTCACGAGGCTCGTGATCATTCTCGTTGTTCGTTCAGGGGCGTCGAGCATGGTCTTCAATTCCAATGCACGGGCCTTGACCAGTTCCATGTTCGCGTTGGTGGCGACGACGTGATACATCGTGCCTTGCATCTCTGACATGTACAGTTCATTGGTCGACCAAACTCCTTGTCGCGATAGATGAGCCATGCCCGTTGAGCCTCGCGCAACGCGGTTTGACCCTCTGGCTTCATCAGACCCAGCAAGGCTTGATAATCCTTCTTCATTTCCGCATCCCACGCTTCCATGGCCACATAAGCAAATCTCTCATCCCCTTTGTGGTCTGGTTGGTGGTATCCTCCAGGCACCTGTGCAATTGAGCGTCGGATCGGATGCAGGGCCGGGGCCTGGGCGTCCGCGATCGCACAGGCGAGTGATGTGCTGGCAAAGACGATCGAGCGCTTCAACATGTGATCTCAGTTCTGATCCAACTTCAGTCATCGCAAGATCGTCGCGATCGCCACCGTCTCCCCGGTCTCATCGAACACATCCTCCGGTCGCTTCACGTTGAGCTCATTTAACGGGTGGGACCACACGATCGTATGCGGCAAGCAACTCTACCAACCTACAGCGATGCGCCCATTCAATGCAAGACATTCTAGCAACCTCCTTCCGATCTGGAGGCAGGCCTTTCACTTCCTCTGCACAATGCCGGTCCCTCGCCTTCATCCAAAGCTTTTGTTCTTTTTTGATGTCCTTCACATCCGACTTCGATCCACCGGACGGTTGCATCGAGGAGATCAGATCAGCCATCAGTTGCTCTTCGGTGTGAGCAACGTTCGTGAGCAAGGCAAGGTTGGTCCGGTCCAAGACCTGCGCCGTGTCACATCCCACTTGCACGGTGTCATTGCCTATCATGAGGGTTACAGGTCGCAGCGCGGTTGATTGACCGTAGGTGCCGCTGTGCATCATTAGTGCGCATGCGGCCCATGAAATGAAGTGCTGCGTGTTCATCAATTCTGCTCAAGCTTCCGTGATCGCAAGATCGTCGCGATAGCCACCGTCTCCCCGGTCTCATCGAACACATCCACGAGAAACATCACGAGGCTCGTGATCATTCTCGTTGTTCGTTCAGGGCGTCGAGCATGGTCTTCAATTCCAATGCACGGGCCTTGACCAGTTCCATGTTCGCGTTGGTGGCGACGACGTGATACATCGTGCCTTGCATCTCTGACATGTACAGTTCGTTGGTCGATCGAACTCCTTGTCGCGATAGAAGAGCCATGCCCGCTGAGCCTCGCGCAACGCGGTTTGACCTCTGGCTTCATCAGACCCAGCAAGGCTTGATAACCTTGTTCATTTCCGCATCCCACGCTTCCATGGCCACATAAGCACAATCTCTCATCCCTTTTGTGGTCTGGTTGGTGGTATCCTCCAGACACCTGTGCAATTGAGCGTCTATGGGATGCAGAGTAGGGGCCTGTGCGTCCGCGATCGCACAGGCGAGTGATGTGCTGGCAAAGACGATCGAGCGCTTCAACATGAATCTCAGTTCTCGATCCAACTTCCGTGATCGCAAGATCGTCGCGATCGCCACCGTCTCCCGGTCTCATCGAACACGTCGACCAGGAACCTCACAATGAAGCGCACCTGGATGGCCGTACGCAAGAACATGGCAAAATATTCAACGCACCTTGACGCGTTCGAGCCGCACTTTTAGTTCACGGAGCCGCTTCGCCAGGTCTTTGTCCACATGTCCATGAGGACTTTCCTCGTGCTCCTCTTCCAACTCGCGCTCAGCCCTGGTGCGCGCCGTCGGTCCGTTGCATTCCAACCTTTCGCTCACCCGGAGGTTGTATGTTCCATCCGGTTTGCGGTCGTTGTTGTAGTAGACCTTTTGAACCTTGCATTCGCATTCACCACGTGCCATCTCGACAATGATCTTGCGCGGTCCGCTATCCCAACTGCCAACGATAGTGCGTTCGACGTTGAAGCGTTGCAATTTGAGCAGGTATGCCCAATACGAGCTGTCTTGTGAAACAAGTGGCAATGTGTCCATGATCGGGTAGATGCCGGTGAACTCGTAACTGATCGATCTGCACAGCTTAGGCGGATGCTCAGCGATCGCATCCCAGCCACCCTCGACCAGAACCAGATCATCTTCCATGTGCGTCTCAGGATCCGGTACTGTAGGGTTTGAGGTCCACCGGTGTATTGGCTGGGCAGGGTCACCGACACAAGACCAAAGGGCACAAAGCAGAAAGCCGACCGTAATACGCATCATTCTTGATCCAACTTTTTTCACCATCGTCAAGATCGTCGCGATCGCCACCGTCTCCCCGGTCTCATCGAACACATCCACCAGGAACTTCACGATCCCCTTCGCCACATCCTCCGGCGTCCGCTTCTCCTGGTCCACCTTCTCCTTCACGGTGAAGCGCACCTGGATCGTCATGCCCGGATACACCGGCTTCACGAAGCGGCATTCGTCCAGGCCGTAGTTCAGCAGCACCGGTCCTTTGGGCGGATCAACGAAGAGGCCCGCCGCGCGGCTGAGGATGAAGTAGCCGTGCGCCACGCGCCCTGTGAAGATGGTGCCTTCGAGGCTGTTGGCGTCCATGTGCGCGTAGAACTTGTCGCCGCTGAGGTGGGCGAAGTCCTCGATGTCCTGCAAGGTGACGGGATGGATGTCGGTGATCACGGTGTCGCCCACGTGCAGTTCCTCGAAGTGCATGCGGAAGGTGTGCTGCTTGGTGATGTTCATCCGCGCGCCCTGCTGGTATTGCTGGGTGATGGCGGTGATCATGCTGGGGTGGCCCTGGATGGCGGTGCGCTGCAGGTAGTGCATCACGCCGCGCTTGCCGCCCATCTCTTCGCCGCCGCCCGCGCGACCGGGGCCGCCGTGTACAAGGGTTGCTAGTGGCGAGCCGTGGCCGGTGTTCTCCTTGGCCATCTCGCGGTTGAGGATGAGCATGCGGCCGTGGTGGCTGGCGGCGCCCCACACGAATTGCTGCGCCACCTTTTCATCGTACGTGGCGATGCTGGCGCAGAGGCTGCCCTTGCCGAGCTTGGTGAGGGCCACGGCATCGTCGATGTCGGTGTAGGGCATCAGCGTGCTCACCGGACCGAAGGCTTCCACGTTGTGGCTCTGCTGGTTCTTCCAGGGGTCGGCGTTGAGCAGCAGGATGGGGCTCATGAAGGCGCCCTTGGTGGCGTCGGCGCCCTTCACGTCCACGCTGTCGGCGCTGCCGTAGACGATCTGCGAGCCTTTGAGCAGTTCGTCCAGCGCGCGCTTCACCTCGTTGCGTTGCGTCTGTCCGGCGAGGGCGCCCATGCGCACACCGTCCACACGCGGGTCGCCGATCACGGTGCCGCCGAGGCGTTTGCCGATGGCGATCTGCACATCCTCCAGCACGTTCTGCGGCACCAGGATGCGGCGCGCGCCGGTGCAGCGCTGGCCGCACTTCAGCGTCATCTCCTTGCCCACTTCCTTGATGAAGAGGTCGAACTCCTCGGTGCCGGGCGTGGCGTCGGGGCCGAGCACGATGGCGTTGAGGCTGTCGGCCTCCATGTTGAAGGGCACGCTCTCGTCCACGATGCGCGGGTGCTTCTTCAGCATGCGGCCCGTGGTGGCGCTGCCGGTGAAGGTGACCACGTCCTGGTGCATCACGCTGTCCAGCAATCCTTCGGCAGAACCCACGATGAGCTGGAGTGCTCCCTCAGGCAAGATGCCTCGGGCTATGATGTCCTTCACCATGGCCTCGGTGAGGTAGCTGGTGACGGTGGCGGGCTTCACCACGGCGGGCACGCCGGCCATCCAGTTCACGGCCACCTTTTCCAGCATGCCCCAGATGGGGAAGTTGAAGGCGTTGATGTGCACGGCCACGCCCTCCTTGGGCACCATGATGTGGTGGCCGATGAAGGTGCCGCCCTTGCTGGTCTTCACGGTGTCGCCGTCCACGTAGAAGGGCATGTTGCCCAGCACGCGGCGCAAACTCGCGTTGGCGAAGAGGTTGCCGATGCCGCCCTCGATGTCCACCCAGCTATCGGCCTTGGTGGCGCCGGTGCGGTAGCTGATCTCGTAGTACTTCTCCTTGCGGTCGAAGAGGTATTGGGCGAGGGCCTTGAGCATGCGTCCGCGCTCGGGGAAGGTCATCTTGCGCAGGGGCGGTCCGCCGACTTCTCTGCCGTAGGCGAGCATCCTTCCGAAATCCAGTCCGCCGCTGGATGTAGTACCAACGAGATCTCCCGTGATCGCATCGACCAGTTCACTCTGTTTCCCGGATCCTTTGACCCACTCGCCGCACGTGTAGTTCTCTAGCTGCATGTGTCTTCATCCCGGTCTTGACGGGAGGAGCGAAGGTAGAGTCGGTGCGGTATACCTTTGGGCAACACACCCGATGATGGATACGCGCGCCCTCAAGCTTGAACTATTCGAGAAGCTCGCCGCCGAGAACGACTCAGCGAAACTGGCCGAGGTGAAGCACATCCTCGACGGGACGGACGGCTTCGAGCTTTCCGATGAGCAACTGAGCGTGGTGAGCGAGCGCTTCGAACAGTACAAGCGCGGCGAAGCGAAGACGTACACATGGGAGGAGGTGAAGCGCATGCTGGAAGAGAACCGCAAGCGGGAGTTGGAATGAGCTATTCGCTCGTTGTTCACCACGAGGCCTATCGGGAATTGGACGAGGCCGAACGGTACATCGAAGCACGAAGGACGGGCTACGGCAGGAAGTTCAGGGACCAAGTGGATGCCAGCATGCGTTCCATTCTGGAGCGGCCAAGTGGCTATGCCAAGCGTCGCGGCGGGTTCCGGTATGGCCTGGTCGTCAAGTTCCCCTACCGCGTCATCTACAAAGTGGAGGGCGACATGATCTTCATTGCGGCCGTGTATCATGGCAAGCGCAAGCCGTTCGGCTGGAAGGACCGCCGACCGTGAATGACACTCATAGGCAATGCTCCTATCGCTCATACGTTCCGCTCCGCACCCCGATATTCGTTCCTGATCAACCACCATGTCTTTCTTCAAAGCACTCAGCAACAACCTGCGCCCAGAGCATCGTCTCACCAAATTGCTCGTGAGCGGTATTGGCGAGATCCTCATGGTGATGATCGGCATCCTGCTGGCCCTGCAAGTGAACAACTGGAACGAGGATCGTAAAGACCGCATCCTGGAGACCAAATACCTCAACAGCCTGAAGCTGGATCTGCAAGTGGACCTAGTGAACCTGGAGGACATGATCGGCGATCGAAACAGGAAAATATCGTCGGCGATCGCCTTGCTCAAGTACACGCCACCCACCGATGCCCGTGGTTTGATCAAGCTGGACAGTGTGATCTGGAGCGTGTACCGATGGCGCAACTACCTCCCGCGCACCAGCACGCTGAAGGAACTGACGAATTCGGGCGACCTGAACATCATCCGGAACGATTCCATCAAGACATTGCTGCTGCGGATCGAGGAGCGGAACGGCGTGGTGGTGACTTCCACCAACCACATGGAGCGGGAATACCACATGTACCTCTACGACCGCACGGCCGGTATGCGGGAGTATTCACCGTTGCAGAACTTGGACGAAACCTCTCGCATGGGCAGAGGCGTGAACGACACGCTCATCTCCCAGGAACGTTTGCAGCACTTCATTGCCCAAACTTCTGATCTCCTGAACGACCTGACCATCCGCAACGGATTGAAGCTGGCACGTGGGAACAACGTTTACATCCGCAACCAATACTTGGACATCGTCGCCGATACCAAGCGGCTCATCGGCTTCATCGACGAGGAATTGGCTGCACGGGAATGACCGGCGAGGGAGTGTACCAGAAGAAAGTGCCGTATGCTTATGCTGAGCCGGTGATGGCGTCGATGAGGTCGCTTTGCTTGCCGGAGCCGGCGATCCATTGGCCGGAGGCGTAGTTCTCTAATTGCATGAGGGCGAAGTTCGGGGTGAAAGGGCTATCCGCAGATTTCGCAGATGGCGCAGATGAATGCGAATGCGGGTTGTTTGGGCGTGTCGGCTCGAAGACTCGCCGTCGCGCTCTTCCGTCCAAGTCCTCGCCGAAGACGGCTCCGGGCTTTCCCGTTCGATCGCTCACGCGGAGTGCGGCACCGGGCATGCTATAGCTTCACCACGCGCAGGGTGGTAGTGCCCTTTCGATCCATCACACGGAGCAGATAGGACCCAGCTACCAGATCGGACATGTCGAGCACATTCCTACCATCTGGTCTGAAGCGCTGCATACGGACAAGGCGGCCCTGTTGGTCGATCACGACCACATCGCTCACTTCCACATCATCGGCCAAGTTGATCACTGCGTAGTCAACGACCGGATTCGGGATCACGTTGAACGTTGGCTGTCCTTGAGGGTTGGCCACGTCAGTTGGAAAGTCGCTCCCTTGCACCAGGATGTTGTCATAATAGGTGAATGCTCCGGTAGCGGAGGGATTCGTCACCACCGCCAATCCGAACTGTGCATCCGGTCCGAACCACCATGGCGCGGGATCATAGAGCGACGGTAGGCTGAACAGCTGCTGCCAGGTTGTATCTGTGCTCCAAAGGCCGCCACCGGTAAAGTCCCCGGTCACCGGATCGAACCAGGCCAGTCCGCAATTGGCGATCGCCGTGATGTTGAGCGGGTTGCTCACCCTCATATCCACGGTAACGGAGTATTCCACCGTGCTATCGAAGGGGATGGGATGGAACACCAGCGGCCCGGCTCCATTCGGTGCGGGCGGAAAGGACTGGTCCCAACTCTCCTTTCCCAAGCAGTAGGATGATCCATCGAATCCGCCAGGCGAAGTGAAGAGCGGGGCACTGCCTTGCCAGATCCATCCAGGCGCCAATGTCCCTGATTCAAAGTCTTCGCTGAACAGGGTTACTTGGGCGGTGGCGGCATGCGCGACCAAGCCCGCTGACATGAAAAATAGCTTGGTCCTCATGATGATCTCTTTGCGGCAAAGACGGCCGTGCGTTCAATTGGATGCCTTCTTGAAACCATCGGTGCGTTCATGGCACCCGCCGGAGGAGGTGGTGCCGATGAGGTCGCCGGTGATGGCGTCGATGAGGTCGGATTGCTTGCCGGAGCCGGCGATCCATTGGCCGCTGGCGTAGTTCTGGAGTTGCACGCTCATTGGGGGAATGTTGAATGTAAAATGTAGAATGAAGAATGTAGAACGAGCGCTCGTCGTTGATCATTGACCGTTCTACATTTTACATTCTTCATTCCGGCGGAGCCGGCTACCCATTGGCCGCTGGCGTAGTTCTGGAGTTGCATAGCGGCGAAGGTCGCGCGGAAAGGCTATCCGCAGATGGCGCAGATGAATGCGAATGCGGGGGCACGGGTGTGCCGGATGGAGGACTCACAGTCGCACTGGCGGTTTACAACGGGCCTGACCCGGAGCAGTGGTCCGCGCCGAACTCTTTCCTTGCAAGGCGGCTTGCGGTCTAATTGCTCCTATCGCGCGCGCGGGCCTCACGGCACCTGCTCCACGCGCACGTTGGTGGGCACCGTGCCACCTACGGTCTGCAGGATGATGTCGCGGTCATTGACCGATCCGGTGTATTTCACCACGCCATCAAGGTTCACGTCCTCCATGCGGTACTGGCCGGTGATCGTGTTGGTGGGTACCGTGCCGCCGATGGCGGTGAGGATGGGGTCGCGATCGTTACCGGTACCGGTGTATTTCACCACATGGTCCGTGGTCACATCGCCGGGCCAGAGGAGCGCGACGTTGCCTTGGACGTTCCGTGGGTTGGTGCCGTAGCAAGAGAAGCCGGGAGTTGCGAAGAGGTACGACCAAATGCCTCCTCCGGGAAAGGGCACGGTGATGGGCGTGCTGGTCATGGCTCCGAGGTGGTTGCGGTGGCGGACCACGACGAAGTAATTGCCATGCAGTACATCGAACAGGATCCCGAACTGGCCGGTGGTGGACACGATCTGACCGTTCTGCAACACCAGGGCCTGACGCGTGGCCACGAGTTGGGTGGGATCGGAGAAGGCGCGCAGTTCCAACCGCACCCAATCCACCACACGCCCGGCAGGATAGTTGGCCGAGAGCACGTTGGGTGTGGTGGTCTCATTACCGCCACCGTTCACTTGCGGATAGCCCAGCGCGGTGTAGGGCTCAACAAGGGGTATCAGCCCTTGCAGGTTGAGGTCGGCCCGCATCTGTTGGGTGCCGGTGTCGTATGCCCCACCCAACATGACCGTGCCCGTGAACATCGCACGTCGCTCGTAGGTTTCCACCCGCACTTCGGCAAGGTCGTAATGGCCGATGCTGGTAAGGGGACTTCGCTCGCCGTAGATCAGCACACCGAACTGGGCCTGCGGATCGCTCGCCAAAGGCGGAGTGGAAATTCCGGTGACGAAAGGGTCGCAGAACTCCGATGCGGAAACGCCGTTATTGAAGTTCCAGTCCACTGGTGTGCCGGTGTTCACATTGAACCAACAGATGGTGGCGTGAACGAAGTGCGGTGCGGATGATATCACCGGAGGGACCACCGACCGTGCAGTGACATTATAGTTCACCAGCGAGTCGTGCGGCAGCGGATGGAACAGCCAGCGGATGGGTTGGTACGGGTCATTGGGTTCGCCGGGGATGGGAACGTCCTTCCGCACGCCCCAACCGCCATCGCAATCCACCACCGCAACCGGCGCGTTGCCGCTCCAGACCCATTGGGGAGAAAGACTGGGCGTACCACCAGTTTCAAAGCTCTCCAGAAAAATGAGCGAGGATTGCGCTGAGGCAACAGCGCATATCAGCGCCCCGAGAAGGGTGAAGGAGGAACGCATCAAGATCTTGTTACCATCAGGACGGAAAGGGCGACAACAGTTGCCTGGAAGCTGTAACTCCGAATAGCAGGTCGGCCATAGGTGACCATGATCTGCTCGGTGCCTCACCACGGCTGGAGGAGGTGGTGCCGATGAGGTCGCCGGTGATAGCGTCGATCAATTCATTCTGTTTTCCGGATCCTTTGACCCATTCGCCGCACGTGTAGTTCTCTAGCTGCATGTCGCGAAGTTCGGCATGGGAAGGCTATCCGCAGATTTCGCAGATGACACAGATGCGCCTGCGGCGCTGGATAGGCCAAGGAGTTTGGTGGGCCTTGCGTTTATCTGCGTCATCTGCGTCATCTGCGGACGGCCTCGGGCTTTCGCGTTCGATCGCTCACGCGGAATGCACAACCACCACACTTTTGCACCGTCTTCTGTCCGATGCGCTCTCTACAAATTGCCCTGCTTTCGCTCGTCATTTGGTTCACTTCGACAACCGTCGCACAGAACCGATACAGCCTCGACCATCCTGCAGGTCAGGTGGACCGAACGGTGCCCCTCGATCTTGGGGGAGGACAGACATGCTATGCGAGCATGATCAACTACTCCGGGGACTCAAGTCATGTGGAGTTGTTTTGGACCACAACGGATCAGCTAGTGACCAACGCCAGATCCCATCGGCTCAATACGCTGATGTCCTACATGCATGATGCCGCGCGCATGAATGGCGGCTTCCTGGTCTGCGGCTCTTCCGATGCCGCACCCCCTTTTCTGCTGAAGACCGACCCCAATGGTGATGTTCAATGGTACATTGGCTTTCCGGGCCTGTCGTTCTCCCAGGATCGACTTGCGAGCGTCATCGCCGAGGGTGGAACGTTCAGGGCATACAGTGCCCCGTTGTCCATCGCGAACGGTTTCCATCGCATCGCCGGCGACAGCGCAGGAACGACGTTCAGTGGCGTTACCGTGAGCGTACCGGCAACGATCGAATTCACGGCTTTCAGCGCGACCGCGGTGAACGGTGGGGATATCGTTTTCGGTCAAGGGGTCGTCGCAGCCAATCCCAATAACCGGAGGATGTTCGTGACGAAGATGGACAGCTTGGGTGCGCAATGGTTGAAGCTCTTCGACATGGACGGGGCGAGCGGGTACAACGAGTACGTGCGCGATACGGAAGCGCTGGCCGATGGTGGAACGTTGGTGGTGGGTCATGCTGCGGATGGCGGGGTCGGAGCGAACGGGTTCGTGATGAAGCTCGATGCTGCAGGTGGGCTTCTCTGGTGCAGGAAATACATGGATACCAGTGGAGCGCTCGCGCTTACAGGTGCCATGGAGCTCCCAGGAGGGGATCTGCTTGTCGCCGGGTGGAAAGATCTGTTCGCGCCACTGGTGGTCCTGCGGCTCAGTCCCACCGGTTCGATCATCGCGCAAGAGCAATTGCCGATCGGGTTCCCCCAGCCGGAGGACTTCTTCCGCAATGACCAGGGAGGGCTGGCTTTGATGGAGAAGGACATGCTGATGGAACTGGACGCGACCGGCAGCGGATGCGGTTTCGTGAGCAAGACGTCGATCGCGGACGCGGTGCATGTCCCGTTGATCACGGATGTGGCCGTTACGAACAGCTCGTTCGTTCCTGGCACGATCACCTTGTTACACGATGATCGTCCGCCGGTATTGAGCTGGATCCCGGAATGCCTAAGTACGGGCATCGCTCAACCCGCAGTGCCCGTGTTGACCGTTCAACCGAACCCATCGGAGGGGATCGTGACGATCGGCGCGCCGGGGGAGGTGGCTTGGAGCGAGCCCATCATGTTGCTTGATGCCATGGGCAAGGTGGTGTTCGGAGGCCGCTACGGCTCAGGCATTGACCTGAGCGGCCTGACACCCGGTGTATACACCTGTTCGCTGTGGCAACGGGGTATCCGCGTTCGGATGATCCGTCGCTAGGGCATACCGTCGCCGGTGCTGGCGTCAAGGAGCTCGGCCTGCTTGCCCGATCCGGCGTCCATTGGCCGTGGGCGTAGTTCTCTAATTGGATGTGGCGGAGGTCGCACGGAAAGGCTATCCGCAGATGACGCAGATGGCACAGATGAATACGAACGCAGGATGGGCTATCTGTGACATCTGCGACATCTGTGGCGACATCCTTTGCGGTTCAATGCAGTTCATCAACGATCTTCACCGCATGCCCTCCTTCTTCCGCACACTCAGCAACAACCTGCGCCCCGAGCATCGCCTCACCAAGCTGCTCGTGGGCGGCATTGGCGAGATCCTCATGGTGATGGTGGGGATCCTGCTGGCCCTACAGGTGAATAACTGGAACGACGACCGCAAGGATGGCGTGAAGGAGTTGAAGATCCTGCGCGAGATGCGGGTGAACCTGGACCGCGACCTAGCGGATTGCCGCTTCAACATCGAACGGAGCGGGCAACTGCTACGCGCTAACCAAGCCGTGCTGAAGCAACTTGATGACCGCACACTGTTCCATGATTCCCTGCGCATCCACTACGGCAACATCTTCGGGAATACACAACTCACAGCGAACACCTCCGCCTACGACAACCTGAAGAGCATCGGCTTCAACCTGATCCGCAATGACAGCCTGCGGCAGATGATCACCACGCTGTATTCCGAACGTTACACCTACCTGCGCAACTTGGAGTTCGAGGCGGATGGAAAGCTGCAATTCGACCACATCCTACCACAACTGTTGGCCAAGGTGGTGGTGGACACCGTGTGGGAGAGTGGCCATCCCATCGATCCGGAAGCGTTGATGGAGGATGCTTCGTTCAAGGGTTTGCTGCGCATGAACATGTTCATTCGCGCTTACACGATCGATCAGTACCAAGGGGTGGAGCGGCGCGTGCTCGCCTTGCAAGCGATGATCGATAACGAAGTGGCGGCGCGGGAATGATCGGGGCGCAAATGAATGCGGATGCGGGATGGGCTATCTGTGACATCTGCGCCATCTGTGGACGCTTCTGTCGCTCAGGGAACGAGCACCTTCCCGTTCCACCGCGCGCGCACGGGCGATGTGATGCGCCACAGCGCGATGCCGGAAGGGCAGGGCAGGAGCGAGGTTTCGCCATACAGTATTCGTGAGCGCAACAGCCGCCCTTGCACGTCGAAGAGTTCGAACAGGTCGCCGTTGCTGCCGCCGTTGATCGTGAGCAGGCCGTGGTCCGACGCGCTGACCCAGGATGCTCTCGGGTGTGTTCACCGATGCCCGTGGCGTTCACTTGTATGGTCCACGTATCCGTGTCCATGTGGCCGCACGGATCGATGTACACGTGTGTGAAGGTGTAGATGCCCCCGGCGTCGAAGGTGAAGGTGGGGTTGGCGTCCGAGGAGGACTGGCCGTTGGAGCAGATCCACCAATGCGAGCCTTGGCCGAAGTGGTGCATGGTGATCTCGTTCCAGAGATCACTGCTCATGGTCACCACGGTGGCGTCGGTGCTGCCGGGCTCGTTCAGGTTCCAGGTATCCAGGCTGTCCAGCACCGTGGCGCTGGCGATGGCCTGCAGGATCGCCGCGCTGTCCGGTTGCAACGAGGAAGTGAACGATGTGCCCACGCAGCTTTGCCTGAACAGGGTACAGTAGAACACGCACGCTGCGAGGTAGGTGCCCGCCACGCTGGGATGGCTCTCGTCGGGTTGGTACAGTTCAATGTTCGGGTGCGTGTCGCGCACATGCTTCCACGCCCAGCCCACGGGCGATACATAGCCCTCGTTGTCCAACGCCAGTTGTATGTAGTTGTCGCGCAGCGCCTGCTGCATGCTGTCGTACGTACACATATGGGGGTACCACAAACAGTTCGACTGGTCGCCGTTCTTGCGGCCCCAGGTCATGTAGAACACCGGATAGGCGCACTCGCTGCTGTCGTGCATGGCATACGTGAGCTCGGCGGCGCCCACATCGGTGAAGCCTTCGGATGTCGGCAGCGCACCGAGCTGGCTCTGTTCCTGCAGCACCACATAGTCCCACTGCTGCGAATTGAGAGCGCCGAGCGTGGCAGGTGCATCCGAATGCCCCATCAAGGTGTATCCGCCCGGTGCCTGCACGCCGGTGCTCACCGTATCGCCGAGCGAGAGGGCCATCTGCCGCACCATGTAGGGAAGGTCATTCGCCGTGGTGTAGCTGTTACCGATGAAAAGCACGGAGGTCTGTTGGGCGTGCACAGGAAGTGCAACCAGCAACATTGCGAACGGGGCGAGGCGCATGGTGGGAAATTACAGAGCTGTCAACGTATGGACGCCCTTGCCATCACATGCGTTGCTTTCCGGAACGCGCGTTGCCCGATCATCACCGGAGCCAGCAGGGCCGTGTCGACGGCCACGCTGATCCGACCGCTTGTGTATCCGCGTGGCGCACGTCACCGCGACTTTCCCAACTTGGTCGCGATGAACGCATCCGCTTCCTCTGTGCTCCTGCGGTTGCGTTGGTTGCAACTGCGCAGTGCTGCACCGGGTTATGGCGTTCCGCTGATGGCGGCTGCCGCTGTCGCGGTGGTGTGGTTGCTGAGCAATGCCGTACTGAACGATGCCTCGCGGGCGCCTTACATCGCCGGTGGTGCCGTTCTGTTGGTCTCGGGTCTGCATCAGCGTCGCGCCGACCTGCACTTCCTGCACCGGCACGTGCCACGGGCGCGTTGGGCCATGGCACTGGAGTACGGTGTGCTCGTGTTGCCTGTGCTGCTGGGTTTGCTGCTGGGCACTGCATGGGCGTGGGCTGTTGTTGTGCTGCTCGCGTGCGCGTTGCCGTGGTTGCCGGTGGTGCGCAGTTCCGGGGTGCGCGCGGTGTGGCTGCGGAAGTGGGTGCCGGCCCATCTGTTCGAATACCGGAGCATGTTGCAATCCACTTATCCATGGAGCTTGTTGCTCTGGCTCGCAGCCGTAGCTTTCTGCTGGCTGCCGTTGCTGCCGCTGTTCCTGGTGGGTATTGTCGCCATGATGGCCGTTGGTGCGCAGGAGCAGTGCGAGCCACGCGCCATGCTGTTGGCCGCAGCACCCGATGCGCGCGCGTTGTTGCGGACCAAGGTGTTGGGCTCGGCGCGGCTCATGCTCTTCGTGCTGCTTCCGGTGCTCATCGGGGCTACCATCTTCCAGCCGCAGTGGTGGTGGATACACGTGCTGTTCGGCATGGGCATGGTGGTGCTGGTGGCCTATGCTGTGGTGCTGAAGTATGCGCACTACAGGCCTAACGAGCGGCTATCGGCCAACGGGGTCAACATGGGTATCGCCATGGTGTTCTCCATCCTGCCCGGCCTGTCGCTGGTGCCGCTGATCATGCTGCTGAGCGAACTGCGCAACGCACGCGTCAACCTTACTACCTACTTCCATGCTCACCATCACTGACCTGCGCTGCACCTACGGCGATAAGACCGTGCTCGACATTCCACAGTACACGTTGGCGCCCGGCGTCCACGGCATCGTGGGCTTGAACGGCGCGGGCAAGACCACGTTGTTGAATGCGCTCTATGGCTTCGGTCGAAACCCAACGGCCAAGGTGCAATGGAAAGGCGCCGACATGTTCCATGGGAACACCGCCTTCCAGGAAGCCGAGAGCTTTTTCCATCCGGGCATCACGGGTGCTGAGTACCTGGAACTCTTCATGCCAACGTCCGGCGCGAACGATGCGCAGGCCTTGAACGCCTTGCTCGAAGTGCCATTGGATACGCTGATCAGCACGTACTCCACAGGCATGAAGCGGAAGTTGGTACTGCTGGGTGTGCTGCGTCTGGACCGCGAAGTGGTGTTGCTCGATGAGCCGGTGAACGGATTGGATCTGGCTTCGGTCCGTGTGATGGAAGCGATCGTACGGCAGCTAGCGGAACATGGTCGCACGGTTCTTATCACGTCGCATGTGTTGGGTCCATTGGTGGCGACATGCGATCGGATCCACTTATTGGAGGCAGGGGCATTCACGCGCTCCTTCGAGCGCGGGCATACGGACGGCTTGGAAGAGGCGCTATTCGCTGATCTGGACGCGCGCACACAAGCAGTGGTAGCCGGGTGGGCGAACACACGAGAGCGATAGATCGCGCTGCGTTACTCCACCAACACCTTTCCGTTCTGGAATATCCCGTCTGCATCCTCGATGCGGAACAGGTGCAAGCCGCGAGGACATTGGATCGACGTACGATCAACTTCGAGTCTGCGCGTCAGGATCGTTCGCCCATGTAGATCGAAGATCGTGAGCACTTCGTTGCCCTTTGCGCCTGTGACTTCCACCAGTGAAGGACCGACAGAGTTGACTTGGTACGCGCCCCATGGACCTGCATCCGCGATGCCTGCGACGATGATGTCGAACGCCTCTGTGATGGTGTCGGTGTTGCCGCAGGGATCGCTATAGATGTGCGCGATGAGGTAGGTGCCCGTGCTGTCGAACGTGAACGTCGGGTTGTTGCTGGTGGACGTTTCCCCGTTGGAACAGATCCAGTCATGCGCGCCTTGCCCGGGATGGTAGCACGTGATCCCGTCCGTATCCGTGTTAGTGGTGAACGAAGCATCGGTGCCGCTGGCCACGTTCAGGTTCCAGATGTCCAAGCTGTCGAGCACCGTGCTGCTGGCGATGTCCTGCAGAATGGCCGCCGTGGCTTGCGGCAGTGCAGCAATGAAGGGTGCTCCGACGCAGCTCTGTTTGAACACAGTGGAATAGAAGACGCACGCGGCCAAGTAACTGCCTTCGGCGGTGGGGTGGTTGCCGTCGGCCTGGTAGAGATCGATGGCCGGATGGTCATCGCGTACTTGTTTCCACGCCATGCCCACAGGTGCCGTGTATGCATCATTGTCCGTTGCCAACTGGATGTAACCCTCGCGCAGGTTCTGCTGCATGCCTTCGTATGTGCACATGGAAGGGAACGACAAACAACTCACGGGTGCGCCGTTCTCCCAACCCCATGTCATGAAGAACACGGGCATCGTGCACTCGTGGTTGCTTTCGATGGCATTGCACAGGCTATACGCGGACCATGTGCTCACGGCGCCCTCGGCGATCAATGCACCATACTGCCCTTGTTCCTGCAGCACCACGAGATCCCATGGCTGGGCGTCGATGGCATCCTGCGTGGGCCCATACGCTGCGTGCGTGGCCAATGTGAACCCACCGGGCGCGGATATCGCCACGTTCACCGTGTCGCCCAACGACATCGCCAACTGTTGGAAGGTGCCCGGCAGATCGTTCGCATTGGTGTAGCTGTTACCGATGAAGAGCACCGAAGTGAGCTGCGCGCGCAATTGGTGCGAGGTGAGAAGCACGAGGACGCAGAGCCAAAGGCAGCGACGCTGACGTGTGTTCCCGACGCTCATGGCACTACGACCTTACCCGACCAAGCGTTGCCCAGCCGATCACGGATCCGCCAGAGCCGGAAACCGGAAGGGCAGGGCACCTGCGCGTGGTCCGCAGTCAGGCGCTGAGTGAGCAGTGTGCGTCCTTGCGGATCGCCGATCCACAGCTCCATATCGCCGATGCCAAAGACTTCCACCATGGAAGTGCCGATCGCTTGAACGGTGCAGGAGCCTTGCTGCGCTTCTTCCGCGATCCCGATAGTTACGGCTTCCACGTACCATGTTGCCGTATCGCTGTTGCCACAGGGGTCGGCATAGACATGCGTGATGAGGAAAATGCCGAGGCTGTCAAAGCTGAACATCGGGTTGCTATCCGTGGAAGTCTGTCCGTTGGAGCAGGTCCAAGCATGAGTGCCTTGACCTGGATGATGGCACGTCACATCGTTCGACCACGGATCGTCAACGACCATGAAGGAAGCGTCGGTCCCGTTGGCGACGTTCAGGTTCCACGTATCCAGACTGTCCAACACCGTGGCGCTGGCGACATTCTGCAAGATGGCCGCAGTGGCTGCTGGAAGCGATGCCGTGAACGTTGCGCCCGTGCAGGGTTGCTTGAAGAGCGTGCAGTAGAACACGCATGCGGCCAAGTAGGTGCCTTCCACGTTGGGATGACTTCCGTCCGCCTGATAGAGATCGATGGCAGGATAGTCGTCGCGTACCTGCTTCCATGCCATGCCAACAGGTGCGGCATAGGCATCGTTCTCCACCGCAATGTTCACGTAGTTGTCGCGCAGTGCCTGTTGCATGCTGGCGTAGGTGCACATGAAAGGGTAGTTGACGCAGCTCTGTGCATCGCCGTTCTCGCGCCCCCACGTCATGTAGAACACCGGCCAAGCACATTCGTTGTTGGCTTCGATGAGTTGTGCAAGCTGCGCGGCGGAAGGACCCATACTGGTGCCCGTGTTCGGGAATGCGCCCTGTTGGCTCTGCTCCTGCAATACCACGAAGTCCCATGGCTGCGAAGCGATCAAGTTCACCGCGTTCACATCGCTGCTGTGGTCTTCAAGCATATAGCCACCGGGTGCATGCATCCCAACGTTCACCGTCTCGCCCAGCGATAGCGCCAACTGCCTGAAGGTGTTGGGCAGATCGTTCACGGACGTATAACTATTGCCAAGAAAGAGTACCGAGGTCTGCTGCGCGTGGGCGCCGAGCGACGCCAAGAGCATCAATGAAAGGAACTTGCGCATGGCGTGAAACTATCGCAGTCCCGCGAACCGGATCGCGCGGTGTGATGCACTGTTCAATCCAATAGCGCTCAGGGCTGGGGCACCTGCTCAATGCGCACCGCTGTGGGCGTGGTGCCGCCGATGTTCACGAGGATGGGGTCGCGGTCGTTGTTGGCCCCCACGTATTTCACCACACCGTCGAGGTTCACATCCGTCGAGTAGTAACCGTTGAGCGTGAGTGTGGGCACCGGTCCGCAGCACGATGCCAATATGTTGTCGCGATCGTTCCCTGCACCGGTGTACTTGATCTTGTAGTCGTTCGTGAGTTCCCCTGCCCACAGCGCACGTGTGGCGCCCACGGTCTTTCGCGGCAGGTCGGTGTTCGGCGCGGGGCGCACCAAGCAAGCGGTGGCTGGCGAGCGGAAGTCCACCACGGTGTTGGAGGCGTTCACCGATACGAGGTTGGCCGTGATCAACCCCAAATGGTTGCGATGCCTGAGGTGTACGTAATAAAGCCCCGACGCCACCGGGATGGATAAGGGCGAGACCCCGTCGAGCGCCACGATATCGCCGTCGCGTTGGAGCAGCGCCGGGGCCCGCAGCGTGGAAATGCCGGTGACGATGGCCCGCAATTCAACCTGCACCCAATCCACGATAGCGTTCGGGCCGGATACGGCGAGCACGGCGGGCGCTATGGTCGCGGCGGGCGAACCGTATGGCGTATTCAAGGGCACCAGCCCGGCAACGCGCAGGTCGTCGCGCATGAGGCCCTGGCTGTCCACATAACATCCGTCGAGCCAGACCTTGGCGCTGAGCAATGCTCCGGTTCCCAACACCTGCACCGACACGTTGTCGAAGAGCACCGTTCCATTGGCATTGGCGAAGGCATAACCGTGGAGGAAGATGAGCGGCAAGGCATCAACGGGCATGGCGCTGAGGGTGTACGAAGCCCCCATACTGGTCCACGTGTCCGTTACGTTCAGTCCAGCGCCACCACCGAAGTCCTGCAAGGCCACACCTCCGGATGTGAGCCAACCGAATCCGATGTTCGCATTCAGGAAATTGACGTTCCCCGGAATATCCGGCACACACTTCACCATGCACGCCACCTGTATGGTATTGCCGTTCTGTACGCCGGTGAGGACCTGATAAGCGGTTGGCATGATGCCATCCACAAAGTAGCAGTCGGGCTGCGTGCTACTGAGCATGGGCAGACTCAGGCTCGTGCTGCCACCGTAAGTGGGCACATCGGTACTGAAACCACCACCCCCATTGGTGCAGCTGAAGTTCCAGCCCATGCCACTCTCGAATCCTGGGTCGAGCAATTGTGCTTGCGCCGCCGGGACCAGAACCCACAGGATGAGAAGGAGTTGATTCCGTTGCATGTGATAGATGATCGGGTGACGATCGAACACGGTTCAAGTTGCCTTGGCCGACGGATGCTTGCTGTGGATAGGGCTGCTGCACAGGTTCGGAACGAAGCCTGTTACGCGATCACATGGAGCGTCGATGCCAGTAGAACGATGGGGAGGATGCGCACGGCGAAAAGCTGTTTAATGCGCGCAAATGACGGTCTACTTTCGGGCCATGCCGCTTCCTGTAAGACGAACCATTGCTGCCACTCTCGTATTCATGTCGTTGACCAGCGCTCGGCCGCAGTCGCCCGCGCTTGTAGGTTACTGGCACAACTGGAACGACTTCAGCGCGCCGTACATCGAACTCGACCAAGTTGATCCGCGCTACAACGTGGTCGAGGTCGCCTTCGCGGAACCGGCGCCAGGCACCACGTACGACATGCAGTTCGCGCCGTCGCTTACGGCACCGGCAACATTCATCGCGCAAGTCGCGGCGCACCAAGCGCTCGGTCGCAACGTGCTTATCAGTATCGGAGGCGCCAACGCCACGGTGCAGTTGAACAGCGATGCCGAGCGCGATCAGTTCGTGGCAAGCATGATGGACATCATCACCACCTACGGCTTCGATGGCATCGACATCGACCTCGAGGGCTCGTCCGTTTCCACCACGGGCGGAACGATAGCAGCGCCCATCGATGCACCCTTGATCCGGTTGATCGACGCGATCACCACCATCATGGCCGACTATCGTGCGCAGTTCAATGCGAAGCTGTTCTTGACCATGGCGCCTGAAACGGCTTTTGTGCAAGGAGGGCAAGGAGCCTTCGGCGGCATCTGGGGTGCGTACTTACCGATCATTGATGCTCTGCGCGATTCGCTCGACATCCTGCAAGTGCAGTTGTACAACAGCGGCAGCATGTACGGCATTGACGGCGGCATTTACACACAAGGCACCGCCGATTTCATCATCAGCCAGACCGAAGCAGTGATCCAAGGATTCAGCACCGGCGGCGGTTCCTTCGCTGGACTTCAACCGGAACATGTCGCGGTGGCCTTGCCGGCCTGCGCAAGTGCTGCGGGTGGTGGACACACCGATACAGCCACGGTGCGCGCGGCGATGGAGTACCTGCTTGGTGAAGGTCCGCAGCCGGGATCGTACGCGCTCGTTCAACCCGGCGGCTATCCGGACTTGCGCGGCATGATGACGTGGAGCATCAATTGGGATGCGGTGAGCGCCTGTGATGGATCGTACAGCTACGCGGAGAACTTCGAGCGGATCTTCGATGACTTCTCGACGGTGGTCCCAACGATCGGATCAACGACAATGGCGGTGGGGCCGAACCCATTCGTCGAGATGCTGACGATCACGTTGCCAGCGAGCAACGGAGGATTCGTTCTGCGATGGCTCGACGCAACGGGTCGTGCAGTGCGCATCGATCGTGTGCAGGCATTGGGCACGATCGACATGGAAACCTCATCGCTTCGTTCCGGGGTTTATGTCCTGGAACTTTCCGGTATTTCCGGACAGTTGTGGCGGGCACGGGTGATCAAGGAGTGATGGGATCCCGTCGGGAAGACATCCGGTCCCCAAAGGCAACGTCTTCGATCGCCAATTGGATCAGTACACGATCAATCGCTCCGTGAACACTCCGCCTGTGCCGCTCGCGCGCAACAGGTGAAGCCCGACCGATAGACCATTGAGGTCGAGCACCACCGAGCGTTGACCGTTCACCGGCCAAGTGCGAAGCAGCCGCCCTTTGGCGTCAAGGATATCGATGGTTGTGGGGATCGCGTTCGTGAGAAAGGACACTTGAACCTGCGCAGTTGCTGGATTCGGGGCAGTGTGTATGGCGCCGCTGGATCCGATATGCGTAGGAGCATCTTCCACACCCGTGGTGCACGTCTCGAACGCACCGACATCGAGCGTTGCCTGTTGGCAGCGTGCCACATAGCCTAAGGGATGCAGGTATTCATACCACGCCACGAGCGGGTAGCCGCTGTTGGCAACACCAGCCGGAAAGCCCGTGTTGTCCGCTGATGATGTGGTTTGAAGATGATAGTCGTACGCGGCGGGCGAAACGAACTGCACGGCAGCGATGCTTGTTACAACGTTGGCCAGCGTATCCACCGTTGCAGGCCACCAACCGGGAGTGAAGGTGCCGCCGCCGGAGAGAATGTTGTTGTACGCCTTGAAGAGGTCGGCGCCGTTCATCACGGCGAAGAAGCTGCCCACGCTCTTCTCGTTCACCAGGGTGTTGTTGATGGCGTAGAACTCATGAGCGACGGGGTTCGTAAGGCCCTCAATACCGTACGCCACAAGATTGGAGTTCTCGCCCAACGGTCCCTGCTGGATCACGTTGCCGATGAGGTAGGCTTGGCCGCCGTTGGGCAGATCGATCTCACGACTTGCGTCGCCGTTGGCTTCGTTGCTGAAGCGGTTGTACTCGATGACGTTCACCCAAGCGCGGCTCTTCAGCTCGTGGCCGATGTGTGCATGGTGGCTGTAGTTGAACCGGAAGATCAACGAGTCGATGTTGCCGATGTACAGGTTGTGGGAGAAGCCATCGCCGAAGCCGTTGTGATCGAATTCGCTGTGCTCGATGCGGATCGTGCTCGGATGCACCTCACCGGCCAGTATGCCGTTCTCGTTGTCGTGGAAGTAACATTGGCGCACAACAAGGCCCTTGCCTTCCTGCCGAATGCCTGCGCCGTTCTGGTCGGGCACAGAGCACTCGCTGAATTCGATCCACTCCACGGTGGTGCGATCGCCCTGGATCACCCAGATGGCCTTGTCGCCCCAGGCCATGCCGTTCGACTCCAAGTGGGCGAAGCCACCCACGCCACGCAACAGCAGATCATCCGCCGTCCATGCAGCAACATCGCTGGGATAGGTGCCCGCTGCAATGTCCACCGTGTCGCCGTTGGCGACAAGGGTGCTCACCTGGCTGGGCAGGGTGTAGGTGAGGCCCGGGCCTACCTGCCATGTTGTTGCGTGCGCGGTGAAGGGCAGTGCGAGCAAGAAGCTCAGGAAAGGGGTCGTGGATCGCATGATCCAAAAGTAGGATCGGGTTGCCGCGTGAAGTTGAAGTAGTTCAATGCCGACTTCGTTCAGCCACCGGACCTTTGTGCCGCGCGCCTAATTCCATTAGGACATGGCGCAGCACAAATGACCAAACGCAGTGTAGAGGCCGTATTGGCTCCACCCCCCACCCACATGGTAGGCGATGGTTTCCGCGTCAGCAATTTCTTTCCACAGGGCTACAACATGCCCAAGGACCGGCTCAGTCCGTTCTTTCTGCTGGACTACGGCCCGCCCGTGGATTTCAGCCCGCGTGAAGAGCCGCGCGGTGTGGGTGTGCATCCGCATCGCGGCTTCGAGACGGTGACCTTCGGCTTCAAGGGCCGGGTGGCGCACCACGATAGTGCGGGGCACCACGGCGTGATCGGCGAAGGCGACGTGCAATGGATGACCGCCGGCAGCGGCGTGCTGCACAAGGAGTACCACGAGCAGGAGTACTCGCGCACGGGTGGACCGTTCCACATGGCGCAGCTATGGGTGAATCTTCCGGCGAAACACAAGATGGAAGCGCCGCGCTACCAATCGATCACCCGGGCCGACATGACGCACGTGCAATTGCCGGACGGAAAGAGCGAAGCATACGTGGTGGCCGGTGAGCTTTTCGGAACGAAGGGACCGGGCAAGACTTGGTCACCGATCATAGCGGCCGTAGTGCGTCTTGGCGCAGGGGGTGAAGCGGATCTCCGACTGCCATCGACGTACAACAGCACCGTGCTGATCGTGGAAGGTGCTGCGCACATCAACGGTAGCCATGCTCCCACGGATCATCTGGTCGTCTTCCGCAACGATGGAGAGGACGTACACGCGGCCAGTGACGCAGGCGCAACGTTGTTGGTGCTGAGCGGCGAACCGCTGAACGAACCCATCGCGGCTTATGGACCGTTCCTCATGAACACCTACGACGAGATCCAGCAGGCCTACACCGACCTGGCAGCAGGCAAGTTCGGTGTGTTGGAGGACTGATCAGCGCTTCACTACGCGCTGCACAGTGGAGCGCTGTTGCCGCGTTACACGCACGGCATAAAGAGCCGCGGGCAAAGCACCGATCGCGATCATGTACCGATCGCCCATGCGCTGCATAGGAACCGCTAGCGTGCGGCCTTGGGCATCCAGCAGTTCGATCGCCGGATCGCCATCCACAGCCACGGTCAAGCGGTCGGTGGCAGGGTTCGGCCAAATGCGGATCGGTTCAGCATCCGTGTTCAAGTGCGCGACTTCCGTGCTGAAGTCCGGACGCACCCAACGGATGCGGGCGTCCATACGATCGTTGGTGATAAGGTAGAAGGAGCCATCAGGCCGTATCGCGATATCGCGGTTGCGCCACATGTCATCGAAGGCGCCGCCTTGTATGTACTCCTCACTGGTGATGGAGTCGAGCGACGCATTGAAGTCGAACAGCATGATGCCCCTGTGCCAAAGGATGCCGGTGATCAGCTTGTCCTGGAACTCTGGTATCGCGTTGCTCGTGTAGAATTCACAACCTGCTGGCGGATGACTGAAAGCGCGGATGGGCGGTGTGTAGGTGTAGGTCGGTGATGTGCACGTATCCGGGTTGATGAAGCATGTATTGCCGTCGTAGTAAGGATAGCCGTGGTCCTCATCGCGCTGCAGAAGGTTGATCTCGTTTTCGAAAGGCATCTGGCCGTGCTCACTGTTCACAATAGCACCGTTGGGCAGCATGGCCAGTCCTTGCGGGTTGCGATGACCCCATGTCCATGTGTGATCCGCACGCGGGTTATCCGGTGGCACGGAGCCATTGGTGGCGAAGCGCAATGTCTTGCCATAGGTGGAGAAGAGCGTGTCCGGTCCGTTGAAGTAGTAGTCCGCCGTGGTGAGGAGCACATGGCCAGTGGTGTCGAAGAGCAGGCGTCCGGCAGCGTGTTCACCGGCGTGGTAGTAGGTGAGGAGGATGAGTTCGTCGATCAGTGTGTCGTTGATCGCATCATAGGTGAAGCGCGACACCTCGCATAGGTGCCCATTGCCGTAGTAGTCCGCAGTGTCGAACACCACCATCACTTCCGGCACCGCGGGAAAGTCGGGATGCAAAGCCATCCCAAGTCCGTTGCCATATGCACGTTGGAGCACGGTATCCACCACATCTGTCACGGGGTCCCAGCGTGTGATCAGCGGACCATCGGTCATCCACAAGCGGTCGTCAGGTCCCCACAGGATCTCCCATGGCATGTTCACGCGGTCGCTGTCCACCACTACATCAATAGCGAGCAGGGTGCTGTCCAATTGATACGTGAGCTGGGCGTGAGCGGAAATACTGGCCCAAGCGACGGCAAGGGTAGTGATCCTGGCGTACCGTTTCTTCATGCTGCTGTTCTTCTGGAACAAGTGACGTTCTAACGACGGGCGCTGTTGTCCTAATGCAGTTTCGGGGGTTTGGGGCTCAGTTCGAATTCAAGTGTGCCACCAGCCATGATCTCCGCATGCGTGATGGTGCGACGGTACAGTGTTTCACCGTTCAGCTTCACACTGCGCACGTAAACGTTCTTCGGTCCTTGGTTCTTCGCCACCACGGTGAAGGTCTTGCCGTTGTCGAGCGGTATGGACGCGCGTTCCACGATCGGTGAGCCGATCTCGTACTTGTCGCTGCCGGGTTCCATCGGATAGAAACCCATTGCGTTGAAGATGTACCACGCGCTCATCTGTCCGCAGTCGTCGTTTCCGCTGAGGCCGTCGGGAGTGGGGCGGTACATCAAGTCCATTACATCGCGGGTGCGCTTGCCGGCCATCCACGGCCGGTCGCTGTAGTTGTAGAGGAAGGCCACGTGATGGCTCGGCTCATTGCCATGCACGTAGTTGCCCATGATGCCGTCGCGCGTGATGTCCTCGGTCTTCGCGAAGTACTTGTCATCAAGCCGCATGGTGAAGAGCGAATCGAGGTGCTCGCCGAAGCGCTTCTTGCCGCCCATCAGGTCAGCCAATTCCACCGGTTCGTGGGGAACATAGAGGCTGTAATTCCACGCATTGCCCTCAATGAAGCCTTTCTGGTGCGTGTCCAGCGGGTCGAACTCTTGCAGGAAGGATCGATCTGTTAGCCGTGGGCGCATGAAACGGCTGGTCCCATCGAACACTTGAGTGAAGCTTTCGCTGCGGGCGATGAATTCAAGTTCGACCGCCTTATTGCCCATGCGATGCGCAAGACGTTGGATGCAACGATCATCATACGCATACTCCAGCGTCTTCGAAACACTCGCTCCACTCTTGTCCTCCGGGACGTAACCGAGATCGATATAGTCGCCCAGTCCCTCGAAGGTGCGATGTCTCGCCGTGGCCACACAAGCATCCAGCGCATGTTGCGGATCGAAACCCATGATGCCCTTCGTATGCGCATCGGCGATCACGCTCACCGCGTGGTAACCGATCATGCACCAGTTCTCGTTGGCGTGATGGCTCCAGATCGGCAGCATGTGGTGCGCGCTCTGGTCGTAGTGCGCGAGCATTGAGTTCACGAAGTCGGAGGAACGCTCGCGCTGGATGATGTTGAACAGCGGATGCAACGCACGGTAGGTATCCCACAGCGAGAATGTCGTGTAGTTGGTGAAGCCTTGCGCCGTGTGGATGTTCTGGTCGAGCCCGCGGTACTGGCCGTCCACATCCATGTACACCGTGGGAGAAAGACACACGTGGTACATCGCCGTGTAGAAGTTTGTGAGCACCTCAGGACGCTTGCTTTCGACGCGGATCCGCGACAACTCTTGTCGCCAAGCCTCCTGTGTTTCGCTTACCACACGGTCGAAGTTCCAGTGCGGCACTTCGGCTTGCATGTTCTTCAACGCGCCTTCCGTGCTCACGCTGCTCAGCGCGACTTTCACCAGCAACCCTTCTCTGGCTGTCATGTCGAAGTCGAACCACGCGCGCAGTTGCTTGCCCGCCAACTCAGGGAAGTCCTTCGTCTGGTCGAACTTCCGCCAGAAGCCCTTGTACTCGCTCGGTCGTTCATCCGGTTGTTGGCCATAGTGCGTGATCGGCTTGCTGAACACCATGGCGAAGTACACCGTACGTGTGCGGCCCCAGCCGGTCGTCTGGCGATAGCCGGTCACAAGCGTGTCGTTCTCCACGCGAACGAACGTCCACACATTCTTGTCGGTGTGGTTGTAGATGCCATGCACCAGATCGAGGATCACGTGACCTGTTTCCGTTCGCGGGAATGTGTAGCGGTGCATGCCCACGCGTATTGTGGCCGTGAGTTCGGCCTTGATGCCGTGATCCTCAAGTAGCACTTCATAATGACCCGGTGTTGCCTTTTCGTTGCTGCGATGGAACAGCGATCGGAAGCCGGTCTCCGGTGCCGTCGCAGTACCGGGGTTCACTTGCAACGGCCCGGTGGTCGGCATCAACAGAATGTCACCGAGGTCCGAATGTCCCGTACCACTGAAGTGCGTGTGACTGAAGCCGACGATGGTGCTGTCGTCGTACTGGTAGCCCGAGCAAGTCTCGTAGACCTTGCCGTTGTACTTGCCATCCACCGCGTAGGGGATCGTGTCGGTATCGGGGCTCAGTTGTACCATGCCGAACGGGGCCGATGCACCCGGATACACGTGCCCCATGCGCTGTGTGCCGATCATCGGGTCCACAAAGTCCAGGATGTCGTTGGCCATGCGCTGACCGAAGGCGTTACCGAACAGTAGGATAGGGGCCGATACGAGTACGCGCGCGATCTTCATGGCAAGGGGGTAGGAGGAACAAGGATAGCCCACCACTCCAAAGCACGAAGCCCCTCGATAAGTCGAGGGGCTTCTGTGTATGAACGAGCAGTCAGCGCGTTCCGCTCGGGCTCTTGTCCTGCAATCCGTATGCTGGGGCAAGTCCCATATTGTGGAAGAAGAAACTCCACTTGTCGGCCTGTTGCTCAATGATCTTGCTCGTTGGCATGCCGGCACCATGGCCTGCTTGGGTCTGCACACGATCAATACCGGGGCGGTACCCTGTTGTGCGGGTTGCAATGCACTGATGAACTTGAAGCTGTGCGCGGGCACCACGCGGTCGTCGTGGTCAGCGGTCATCACCATGGTAGCGGGGTAGTTGGCAGGTTTCACGTTATGCAAGGGCGAATACTTGATCAGGTAGTCGAACTCTTCCTTGCTGTTGTCAGCGCTGCCGTATTCCGGCACCCAGCCGAAGCCAGCAGTGAACTTCTGGTAGCGCAGCATGTCCAGCACGCCTACTTCCGGGAAAGCGACCTTGAACAGTTCAGGACGTTGCGTGATCACCGCGCCAACGAGCAAGCCGCCATTGCTGCCACCGTTCACGGCCAAGTGATCTTTGTCGGTGTACTTGTTCGCGATCAGGAATTCGGCCGCCGCGATGAAGTCATCGAACACGTTCTGTTCTTCTCTTTCATACCGGCCTTGTGCCAGTCCTCGCCGTATTCGCCCCCGCCGCGCAAGCTCGGCTGCGCATAGATGCCCCCTTGTTCCAACAGCAGCATGCGACTGGTGCTGAAGCTCGGGCTCAGGCTGATGTTGAATCCCCCATAGGCGTAGAGCATCGTGGGGTTCTGGCCGTTCAGCTCCACATCCTTGCGGCGCACAATGAACATGGGGACTTGGGTGCCGTCCTTGCTGGGATAGAACACCTGTTCCGTTATGTACTGCGACGGATCGAATTTCAATTCAGGACGGAAGAACACTTCGCTCTTGCCTGTGGCGTAATCGTACTTATAGGTGGTGCCCGGGTCGGTGAACGAGGTGAAGCTGTAGAAGCCGAACGTCGCATCGCGTTTGCCCCCGAATCCACCCGCGCTGCCGATGTCGGGTAACGCGATCGCTTGCTCGCCGGTACCGTCCAATGCATAGCGGTAAAAGCGGCTGGTGGCATCCTTCAGATACTCCGCAAAGAGGACATTGCCGCCTGTGCTCACGCCTTGAAGCAGTTCCTTTTTCTCGGGAATGATGTTCTTCCAGTTCACTTGATCCGGTTTGGCGGGATCCACCTCCACCAAGCGATAGTTGGGCGCATCCACCTCGGTCATCACCAGGAATTTTCCGGTGGCCGGAACGAAGTCCACGATCCTGGTCTTGTGTGCGAAGCCGGTCTGCAGCGCTTTCCATTTGGTTCCGGGTTTCGGGATCCCGCCACTTCGCAGATCATGGAAATGCATCTCGTAGCCGTCGGTGCCTGTGCTGATGAACAGCGTCGCGAACTCTTCACCTTCCGTGACACCGCAACCCACATAGAGGTCGCCGTTCGACTTGTCCTCCCACACCAAGGCATCCTTCTCTTGCGGGTCGCCGAGTTTGTGGTAGTAAACTTTCTGGAACTTGCTTGCTCCGCTCAGTTCGGTGCCCGTGGCCGGTTCGGGATAGCGGCTGTAGAAGAAGCCGTTCTTATACCATGCCGCGCCGCTGAACTTCGCCCACTTCAGCAGTTCGCTTGTCTGCTTCATGGTGGTCAGATCGTACACGGTGATCTCTTGCCAGTCGCTGCCCGCGCTGCACGCCCACGGCCATGTAACGATCGTCCGAACTGGCTCCCAATAGATTGAAGGTTGTGGTGCCCGCCGGGTCCACCGCGTTCGGGTCGATGAAGACCTTGTCCTCGCCACTGAGGCCTTTGCGTACGTAGATCACGAACTGGTTCTGCAGCCCGCTGTTCTTCTCGATGAAATACAACTCGCCCACTTTGAAGGGGGCACCAACCTTGGGAAAGTTGTAGAGTTCCTCGTAACGCTTTGCGATGTCTTTGCGGAAGGGGACTTGTGATAGGAAAGCATCCGTCACGGCGTTCTGCCGGGCCACCCAATCGGCAGTTTCAATGCTGGTATCGGTCTCTAACCAGCGATACGGGTCGGCGACCCATGTTCCGTGCAGCGTGTCGCCGGCGCGGCGATCCTGGCGTGTTTCGGGATATTTCATGGCTTGTGGTGATCGCTGGGCGACCAAAGCGGTCGCAAGACCGCCGATGGCGATCAACGAGACTACGCGTAGGTGATGTGTTCTCATGAGTTCGGACTGCCGTTCGGCGGTGCGCGAAACTATCCGACCAGCCCGTGCGGGTGGCAGCAGCCATGGGACGGGCCGTTAAGGTTGCTTCCGGGCAGGCAGCGGCTATGCCACCTTGCGCTTGGCCAGTTTCTGGCTCACCACCTCGTATCGCGTGCCAGGGCCGTCCATCAAGGTGATGTCCGAATCGAGTTGGCCCGCCAAGGTGTGGATCAGGTCCATGCCCAAACTGTTGGGGCGATGAAAGCCGTCGCGGCTTTTGAGCCCCACGCCGTCGTCGCCGATCAGCATGTGCATGCCCTCGCTTTCGCTGCCATGCAAGTGCACGATGATGGTGCCGCTTTCGCGACCTTGGAAGGCGTATTTGAAACTGTTGCTGATGATCTCGTTGATCATCAAGCCCATGGGCACAAGGGTATCAACGCTCAGCGTCTTCACCCTGATGTCGATGTCCATATTCAACTTCTTGTCCACGCTGTAGGCGTACACGAGATCGCGCACCAAGTGGTCGAGGTAGCTGCTCACATCAATGTTCGCGAGGTCCTTGCTCAAGTAGGTCTGTTCGTGCACGAGTGCCATTGCGCTCACGCGCGTGATGCACTCGTTGAACAGTTCACGGGTCTTGGTGTCCTTCACTTGTTCCTGCTGGAACCGGATCAGGCTCTTTACGATCTGCAGGTTGTTTTTCACACGGTGGTGGATCTCCTTGATCATCACCTCCTTTTCCTCCTTGCTGAGCATGGTTTCCCGTAGCTCTTGGTTGGTGTGCTCCAACTGGTGCTTGGCGGTCATCAACTCGTTGCCGGCCACACGGCTTTCCACCAGCAGTCGACGGCTCATGCCAACAAGCAGTGCGAATATGAAGGCCATGAAACAAGCCAGGAAGAGGAGCACTTGTGCTTGGTCCCAACGTTCGCTCAGTTCAGCAGTATGCTTTCCGAGACCGTGCTCATGCACTTTGCGCTGCACGGAATCGAGTTGTTTCCCGGCGCGTTGGATCATGAATTGGAACACGCTTTCCGACATGTTCGCGCCGCTGGCGATCCTTGTCCTTTCGATCACAACATGGTGCAGCGAATCGATATCGTTCAATGCGGCGGGCATTTCCTTCTCCAAGACCTCAACACCGGGCTCCTCATTGAAATGAGCGCCAAGCTTTTCGGTCTTCTCCTTGAACCGCTGCAATTCCATCGGCCATCGTTGATCCGAGATGTCGCCTTCGGCCTCCAAGGTGTTCAGGTCAACGCGGTGCACTAAAGCCAACTGGTTCAAGCCCTCGTTCATTTGGCTCAACTCGCTCAGCAGTTGCACCTCTTGACCGATCCGTTGCTGCACGATACTGGCCTGGCCCACGAGCAGCAGGTCCACGGTGATGAAGAGCACCGCAAGCAGTGCAGCGATAATAGGCCAAATGCGCCAGGAGAATGTGTTCACGAGTGGTTGGTCCGGCAGGGCTGTTCTGCGGTCGGCCCCTTCAACGGCACCAACGGGAAAGTGTTCCCTACTGACCGTTGACCAGTCGCAATCGAGCCTCGAAACCGCGGCGTACCACATCCACGCGGTCCGTTACCTGCCGTTTCGCATCCTCCCACAACTTAACGGAAGCCGAATGGCTCATGCCGGGCAATCTCTTCGGTGGGGAGGTTCCGGTGGTAAGCAGCCCGATGTCCACCCCGCCTTTTGGTGCCGCACGGTTGCCGGTGTGTTTCAACTCCTCCACCGACCAGCGGCACTCGCCGTTGAGCACGGTTATGCGCACCCGATAGCTGATGGTACCCAGCGTTTCTTCACGCCCGTTCAACTGGGTGCTGCGGAAGTTGAAACGTGCCGTGCCCACGATGTTGCTCGCCGTAGTGTCCAGTTCCATACGTGCTCCCGGTTCCAACCCGAAACTGAAGCGCCATGCTTCCGCTGCGTTTGCCAGGAGCTGTTTACCGTTCAGCGGTGCGCTCACGGAACCGGCAAAGCGCAACGGCACCCCACCTGTAGCCGGCAGTTCTTGGGCCAGTGAGCCGATCGAAAAGAGGAGCAAAGTCGGCCACCAGAGGCGCATGCGCCAAAACTAACGGGCACGAAGTGGCCATGTTCCGTTAAGTGTTTGAGCTGCTGGGATGTGGCCAGCCGACGGCCTTGCGTAGCAAGGGAGCAGTGAGTGGTGACCTTACGCAAGTGCCAGTTGGAGGCTGAACGTGCAGCCTCTGTTGGCGCCGGCGCTGCTGGCCGCCAGCCTGCCACCATTGGCGAACGCCATTTTCGCACAACGTGCCAACGTGCTGCGCCCCTGCGACTCCCCAGCAGTACTCGCACTACTAAGCCAGGCGTATCGGTCGAAGACATGCTCAAGGTCGAAAGCGGTCAAGCCGACACCGGGGTCGGATATCTCGATCACGGCAGTCGCCACGTCCTGCCGTACCGACACCTTGATCGTTGCACCAGTTGGGGAGAATTTGCTGGCGTTGCTGAGCAACGCGGTCAGAATGGTTTTCAGTTGGCGCGGATCAACGACTGCGGAGGGGGCGCTCCGCGTTTCGAGGTCGATGGACTGCTGCTTGCGGTCGAACCGGTACTGTTGATCGGCGATCGCTTCCACGAGCGCCTCGCTCAAATAGGTGCGCTCCACTTTCGGCTGTGGACCGGAGGTCCGCACGCCAAGGTCTTCCAATGCTTCCTCAGTGCGGCGCAACAAGGCGAATGACTGTCGTTCCCCGAAATCCAGAAGTTCGCTCGTGCCATTCGTATCGGTCGATGAACGCAATTGGCGGATCACTTCAAGTAAGCCGGCTACCCTGTTCTTGAGGTCATGCGAAAAAGTGTGCAGATACTCAGCCTGCGATGCGGTCACGGGCTCCACGCCGGGGTCCGATGTAAGCCTCTCAGAAGCCATCGGCACGTACGAACCGCTGAAGCACGTCGTCCATCTTATCGCTATCGATGGGCTTGCTCAAATAATGGCAGCCCTTCAATCCCGCGATCGCTTCGATCATCTCGGGCTTTGTGCTCGCTGTCAGGAAAAGAATGGGTATCGGGGTGCTGGCGTGGATCTCTTTGGCCAGTTCGAAACCGTTCTTCTCGCCCTTCAAATAGACATCCACGATGATCAGGTCGGGCCGTTCTGCGGCGATCATTTCCTCGGCCTCCACGCTGCTGCGTGCGGTGCCCATCACTTCGAAACCCATGCGTTCCAGTTGCAAGCGGTAGCCGAATGATATGATGCTTTCATCTTCTACGATAAGGACCTTTTTCATTGTGCGAGGGTGTGGTGAGGACGGTGAAGTTAGGCCGCCTTTCTACGGATATGTTCCGCGCAATAGTCATTGAACCGGTCCGCATCGAGGGCCTTTTCGGCATAGCCGGAAACGAACGCGAAGGAATGTGCACGCTCAATGTCCATGGGCAGGATGCTGCTACTGAAAACGATCACACTGGAATGGCCGTTGGGGAAGATGCCGTCCCGTTCACAAGCTGCCAATAGGTCGAAGCCGCTCATCCCGGGCATATTGATGTCCACGAATACCAGGTCCGGCAACTCGTCGACCGTCAATGACCGCAGCCATTGCATGGCCTCGGCGCCCGACGTAATGCTCGTGATACGGCCGATGAAGCCGGCCTTCTTGAGCACCAGTGTGCTGACGAAATTGCAATCGTCCTCGTCGTCGATCAACACCACATGGCGCACGGCGTGCACCATGTTCTCACCCTCTTCCTGGTTTTTCATGGCCGTTGCAACGGCTATCGACGGTGCGGGGTTCCTTTTTCGTTGAAGATCGAACCGACTTCCACAGTGCGTGTACGGGTGCACAGAAACGCCCCACGATGTCATTGTCGAACGCACTGGATCGCACATGGAAATGGTTCCTGAGCGATGGCCGGCACTTCCAGATCGTTTTTCTCTCCTGCTTTCTGTGCTACGGGATCTTCCAATTACAGTGGGATGCGGAGGCTTGCCGCTATGCGATCATTGCCACCACCTGCTTGGGAACACAGGCGGTGTTCATTTTTGCGAATGGTCTTGAGCGGCGTACGTTGAAGAGTGCAGCCATCACCACGCTGGGCCTGTGCTTGTTGTTAAAAAGCGGTAGTACGATCACACTGGTGCTCGGGGCCTTCGTTGCAATAGCCAGCAAGTTCGTGTTACGGGTACAGGGGAAGCACATATTCAATCCGGCGAACATCGGGATCGTTGCAGCCATGCTCCTCACCGGCGATGGGTGGGTGAGCCCCGGCCAGTGGGGTAGCGGTGCGGCACTGGTGTTCTTGGTGGGTTCGGCAGGCCTCATGGTCGTGCTGCGTGTGGGCCGCATCGATACCAGTATCGCCTTCCTGCTCGCCTTTGCCGCATTGCACTTCGCGCGGAATGTGCTGTATCTGGGCTGGGGCGTGGATGTGTGGCTCCATCAACTCACCAACGGGTCATTGTTGCTCTTCACGTTCTTCATGATCACCGATCCGGTGACCACGCCCAGCGCACCGCGAGCCCGAGTTGGGTGGAGCATCGCCATAGCGGTGCTCGCCTTCCTGTTGGGCTGGAAATACTTCGTGAACGCCGCACCGGTGTGGGCGCTCTTCTTCATCAGTGCTTCAACACCTCTGGTCGACCTCATATGGAAAGGAGAGCGCTTCCGGTGGGTGGGACAAGGAACAACCACGATAGGAACATCAACAACCGCAAGAACATGATACGGAATGCCATCCTCATTGCATTGGCTTATGCCTTTGCACAAAACGCTCACGCCTTCTGTGGCTTCTATGTTGCCAAGGCCGATGCCACACTTTTCAATGATCGCAGCGAAGTGATCCTGGTGCGTGACGGGTTGCGAACGGTGATCACGATGAGCAACGATTTCAAGGGCGACGTGCGCGATTTCGCCATGGTGGTTCCCGTGCCCGTGGTATTACAGGAGAGCGATATCAGGGTGGTGGACAGGAGCATCTTCCAGAAGCTCGATGGGTACAGCAGCCCGCGCTTGGTGGAATATTGGGACCAAAATCCTTGTGCGGAGTGGAAGTACGCCAATGAGGAAATGAGCCTCGATCGGTCCGTGCGAACATTGGCCAACGCCTCGTTCACGGATAAGGCTGAGCGGGAGAAGGACTACGGTGTAACGATCGAAGCGCAGTATACCGTCGGCGAGTATGACATCCTGTTGCTGAGCGCAAAGGAGAGCATGGGGCTGAAGGATTGGTTGATCGCGAACGGCTACAAGATCCCCGCAACGGCACACGAGGTGCTAGATCCGTACATCAAGAGCAACCTCAAGTTCTTCGTCGTGAAAGTGGATCTGGACCAGCCGCAAACGAAGGGCGAGTACTTACGACCCATACAGATCAGCTTCAGCCACGAGAAGTTCATGCTGCCGATCCGCTTGGGCATGGCCAATAGCCAAGGTCAGCAGGATATGATCGTGTATGCCTTCACACGCACCGGGCGCGTGGAATGCGTGAACTACCGAACGGTGAAAGTGCCCACCGATCGCAACATTCCGCTTTTCGCGCAGCAGAAATTCGGGCCGATGTACAAGGATCTGTTCGCGCGCACATGGAAGCGCGAGGGGCGCAACGCGGTGTTCCTGGAGTACGCCTGGAACGTGACCCCGAGCTGGGGTGGCATGAAATGCGATCCCTGCGTTGGCCCACCGCCAGTGGACCGGGAATTCGTTGATGCCGGCGTGAATTGGATCGGAGGCGCGAACGGCGCCAACGGCAATTCGGTGTTCTTCACACGGTTGCATGTGCGCTATGGCCGCGACAAGTTCCCACAGGACCTCATGTTCCAAGTGACACCGAACACGGAGCATTTCCAAGCGCGCTACATCCTTACGCACCCCGCGCAAGGCGACCTGACCTGTGAATCAGGGCAGGAGTACTTGGAACAACTGTACTACCGCCGCGTGCGAGAGATGGATGAACTCTACGCGCTAACGGGATGGGACTTGAGCGCTGAGCGCGACTATATGAACGAAGTGCGCGGCAAACTCACCCCGGAGCGCCGCAACAGTTTGGATATGGTTCCGGTCCCAGGTAACAATGACGGAGGGGGTAACAACGGCTGGAAGTTGGTGATCGCCTTCAGTGCAGTGTTGGCGGGGATAGGGTATGCGCTCCGATCCACATCAACAACCGTGGGAGCGGTGTGAGGACCGGGTAGGGTGGAGCGCTGCACAACGCGGTGCCGAAAGGTGCCGCGTTGTTGTTCCCCTTCACTTCTTGAACACTAGCCAAACCGCGGCGATCAGGAAAAGACCTGCCAGCGCGTGGTTCCAACGCAGTTGCTCCTGCTTGAAGAAGATCAGCATGAACCCGGCGAATACCACCAAGGTGATCACTTCCTGCACCACCTTCAACTGCACCAATGTGTACGGTCCGCCGTGCTCGATATGCCCAAGACGGTTTGCGGGCACTTGCAGGCAGTATTCGAAGAAAGCCAGTCCCCAGCTGATCATGATAATACTGAACAACCCGAGCTGCTTGGCCCAATGCCACTCGCGGAACTTCAGGTGGCCGTACCAAGCAAGTGTCATGAACGTGTTGCTCGCAACGAGCAAGAGTATGGTTGACAGGCCGCGCATGCGTGTTTTCAGTTGTTCGCGAAAATGGCCGGTGTTGGGCGTGCCGACCAGAGCGTTACACTCGCAGAGCGAACGATTCAGTGTTGAAGAGCCAACTATTTTGCAACAATGTTCGAGCATAGGAAGAAGCCACCGTTGAGCGCGCGCCGGTTCGCCCTCAGGCAGCTGAAATTCCTGTGTGCCGCGCTGATCTTCGTCGGCGCATCATTGGCACTTGGTACATGGGGTTATGAGCACTATGCCGGCTTGAACCGGGTGGATGCATTCCTGAACGCCAGTATGATCCTTGCTGGCATGGGTCCTGTGGACCAGTTACCGGACAATGCCGCGAAACTCTTTGCTTCGTTCTATGCGCTCTTCAGCGGTATTGCGCTGCTCACCACAGTTGCTGTGATCCTTGCTCCACTTGTGCATAGGGTATTGCATTTGATGCACGTGGAGGACGAAGGGGATGCGGACCGGTGATCACCGTGTCTCGTTCCACGTCTTGTACACAGCCGACAAGTCAGGCCGGTCTGCCGGCACATCAGTGAGCGGCACGCAAGGGACGAGCGTTGCGTGCAACTGCGCGGGCAACCGCTGGTAAAGCCCCGTGCCTTCCGTCTTCCAGGCGATCATCTCGTCGCTTACGTCCTTGATCGCCTTGGCCGGGTTCCCGACGATCACTTTCCGGTTCTCCCAAACACTGTCGGCGGGCAGGAAGGCCAGCGCACCCACGATGCACTCATCCCCCAGGATCACATTGTCCATCAGCACGGCGTTCATACCCACCAAGCAGTTGCGGCCGATGGTGGCTCCATGTATGATGGCACCGTGCCCAATATGCGCGCCTTCCTTCAAAAGAACAGTGACCCCTGGGAACATGTGCAGTGTGCAGTTCTCCTGCACGTTGCAGCCGTCCTCCACCACGATAGCTCCCCAGTCGCCTCGCAAGGCGGCGCCTGGGCCGATGTAAACGTTCTTGCCGATCGTGACATGTCCCGTTACGCATGCCTGTGGATGAACGAAGGCCGAGGGGTGCACCACCGGAGTGATACCGTTGAAAGAATAGGTCATGTATGATCTGGTTCGTGCGGCCAAAGCTGGTTCTTCCTCTGAACGGTGCCACCCGAACCGGGTTGAGCCGTCTGTTTGCACCCTACCACAAAGAAAGATCCATGTTAAGTGATCGTTACCAAGATATTCGGCCATAAGGGGCCACAATGACCCGGGTAGCTTCGCCGCGCAAAACCGGAATGCCATGATCGGAGAGTTCTTCAAGATCTTCAAACCCAAGGACCGCATCTTCTTCTATCACTTCGAAGCGAGCGCGGCCAACGTGCTGAAGATGAGCGAGGACCTGATGGCCATTGTGGCTACCAGCCCGGGTGCGCAGCGCGATGCGATCCTCGAGCGACTGGAGCAGGCCGAGCACGCCAACGACGACCTTACACACACCATTTTCATCGACCTGGCGCGCAACTTCATTACGCCGATCGACCGCGAGGACATCCACACATTGGCTTCCGCGTTGGACGATATCGCGGATTACATCTTGGCAAGCGGAAAGAACCTTGAATTGTACGATGTCGGTGAGACCGATGACACCATAGTGGAATTGGCCCGTTTGGTGAACGAAGGTTCACGCATTGTGCAGATGGCCGTGCGCGATCTGCGCAACATGCACAAGAGCAATGCTGCCAGCGAGTTCGTGGTGAAGATCAACAGCATGGAGAACGAGGCGGACAAAGTGTTCGATCGTGGTATACAGCGTTTGTTCAAGGAGGAGAAGGATCCCATCAAGCTGATGAAATACCGGCTCATGTACAGGGACCTTGAACTGGCCACCGATAAGTGCGAGGACGTGGCCAACGTGATCGAGTCCATCATGCTCAAGTACGCCTGAGCCGATGACGCTGCTCATCGTCATCATCGTCCTGGCGTTGGTGTTCGACTACATCAACGGATTCCACGACGCAGCGAATTCCATTGCCACGGTTGTCAGCACCAAAGTGCTGACACCGTTACAGGCCGTGCTGTGGGCAGCCGCGTTCAATTTCGTTGCCTTCTTCATCTTCAAGGACCATGCGGTGGCGAATACCATCAGCAAAACGGTGCAGCCCGATTTCATCACGCTGCCCGTCATTCTCAGCGGGCTCATTGCTGCTATTGCGTGGAACCTGCTTACCTGGTGGTACGGCATTCCCAGCAGCAGCAGCCACACGTTGATCGGTGGTTTTGCCGGGGCGGCCATGGCTCACGCGTTCATGACGGCGGACGGTTTCAAGTTCGGTGATGTGGTTGAGGTGAGCAAGATCAGCAGCACGGTTATGTTCATCTTCTTGGCCCCGCTGGTGGGTATGGCCATCAGCATTTTCATAACGCTGGTCACGCTTATGCGCAATACATGGGCTCGGGTCGGGGCGATCATCGTGATCTCCGTGGCCACCTTCTTCTTCTTCAACTATCTCGAGCAGGGCAAGCTGAAGGAGAATGTTTCCAAATTCTGGAAGGTCGCCGACAAGAAGGAAGCGGCAGCACTTGGTCCTACAAAGCAGGTTGATCTGGATGCAGCCCTTGCCAAGGTCGAAGCAGCAAAGCCATTCTTGGTGCAGTTCGATGCACTTGGTCCTGCCGGCGTTGCGAACGCCATCGTGGCCAATGTGGACCCGAAGGCAGAGCCGGCGAAGCTTACCAAGGACATCGGCAAGGCCGACAACAGCATTATCCAGTGGGGCCTGATGGCGTGTTCATTGCTCTTCATCCTGATCTACTTGTATGTGGAGAAGGTGAAGAACCCCAGTGCCCATAGCATGGCGAACATGTTCAAGAAGCTGCAGTTGGTGAGCAGCGCGGCCTTCAGCATCGGTCACGGTGGCAATGATGCGCAAAAGGTGATGGGGATCATTTGCGCAGCGCTGATCGCCCAAGGCGTTATCGGCGACATCAAGGAAATGCCCAATTGGGTTCCGCTCGCGTGTTACACGGCCATCGCTTTGGGTACGCTCACCGGTGGATGGAAGATCGTCAAGACAATGGGTACGCGGATCACCAAGGTGACACCGCTTGAAGGTGTTTGTGCCGAGACATCCGGCGCCATGACGTTGTACCTCACTGAGCAAATGGGCATACCGGTCAGCACCACGCACACCATCACCGGCAGCATCATCGGTGTGGGTGCAGTGAAGCGGTTGAGCGCGGTCCGTTGGGGAGTCACCATCCAACTTTTGTGGGCATGGGTCCTCACTATTCCCGTGAGCGCACTGCTTGCCGGGTTGGTCTACTGGATATGCACGTTGGCCGGACTGAAGTAGAGAAGTGAAGCCCGGGAGTTGAGGAAATGAAGAGGGCCCCACTGCCTTCACATCTTCACATTTCCACATCTTCACCTCCTCAATGAGCATTCTACTTTCCGACGCCGGGCTGCATCGCCACCTGCTTCCGCTCACCTTCACACGTCCCGTTGGTGCGTTGCGCGTTGGCGTACTGACCAACGCCGACGCATGGTGGCGCATGACCGAATTGCCGGTGGGCTACCGCACCGAGCACTATCTCAGCGCCAAGTACCCCGATGTGCGGGGGGAAGTAGTGCGTGAAGTGCATGGAGGTTTGTTGCCAACGCCCGATGTTGTTGGCGCCGTCCTCGACCTGGAACCAGGACAAGCACTGGTGAGTAGTGGTAAGCTGGTGGCCATCTGTGAAGCCGGACAAGGAAGGAGCAGCATGCCCGATTGGGGAGTGTTCCCGCATACCTGTCGCAAGTGGCTTTTTTCGGTGAAGCGGTGCTTATTGAACGCCCATGGCACCTGTTCCAGCAATGCGGCAAGGCGATCATCAACGACTTCGTGCTGCTTACTGAAGGGCGCCGGACCCAACGACTTGGTACGCAGAACACGGTGATCGGCGACCCCTCGCTCATCTTCCTCGATGAAGGTGCGGTCGTGGAAGCATGCATCCTGAACACAACGAACGGCCCGATATACATCGGCAAGAACGCTGAGGTGATGGAGGGCAGCATGATCCGAGGACCCTTCGCTCTTGGTGACGGCGCGCAAGTGAAGATGGGTGCCAAGATCTACGGACCATCGTCCATCGGGCCGGAATGCCGCGTAGGCGGCGAGTTGAGCAACAGTGTGCTGCAAGGCTTCAGCAACAAAGGCCACGATGGTTTCCTCGGCAACAGTGTGTTGGGCGAGTGGTGCAACCTGGGTGCTGACACCAACACCAGCAACCTGAAGAACACCTACGGCGAAGTGCAGGCTTGGAGCTATTCCGAGAACGCGGTCGTGCGCACCGGCCAACAGTTCTGCGGCCTGATCATGGGCGATCACAGCAAGAGCGGCATCAACACCATGTTCAATACGGGGACGGTGGTGGGTGTTTGCGCCAACGTCTTCGGCGGCGGATTCCCGCCCAAGCACATTCCCAGTTTCTCCTGGGGCGGTGCCGATGGTTTTCAAGAACACACGCTCGCCAAAGCCATCGAGACCGCTCGACTGGTCATGGCCCGTAGGCATGTGCAGCTGTCCTTGCAGGAGGCCGCGATACTGGAGCAGGTTTTTACGGCTACGAAAGGCCAGCGATAGTCCTTCACGTTTTCAAGGGCTGTGGATAATTCTTGGTCGCATCACCCTCCCATGCTGCCGATCTTTCCGGCCGATCCCGACGGCACGATCGTTGGGATTGCAGCCGTCCTTAGCAGTTTCCAGTCGTAGCACGGCTGTCCGCTGCCAACCTGACACCGAACGATGCGCGATAGCCTGCCAACCGAACCCCGCCTTTTCAGCGGCGATGATCTGGAGAACGAAACCGAGCTCATTCCCCTCATCACGGCCGAGGACGAAGAGTTGATGAATGCGGAGATGACTCCGCCGGAACTGCCCATACTTCCTTTGCGCAACACCGTGCTCTTCCCGGGCGTGGTGATCCCCATTACCGTTGGAAGGGACCGCAGCATCCGATTGATCCAGGACGTGTATCGCGGCAACAAGACCTTGGGCGTGGTAAGCCAGAAGGACGGACAGATCGAAGAGCCGCGTGCTGAGGACTTGAACAAGGTTGGCACCATTGCCACCATCATCCGCATGTTGCGCATGCCCGATGGCAGCACCACGGCCATCATCCAGGGCAAGAAGCGCTTCGAGATCCTCGAAGTGGTGAAGACCGATCCGTTCTTCACTGCTCGTGTGAAGGAATTCACGGAAGTGCGGCCGGAGAAGAAAGACAAGGAGTTCGGTGCACTGGTGAGTTCATTAAAAGATCTCGCGATCAGTATCATCAAAGCCAGCCCGAACATTCCCACGGAAGCGGGTTTCGCGATCAAGAACATCGATTCGCCGAGCTTCTTGGTGAACTTCATCAGCAGCAACATGAACGCTGAGGTGGTGGAGAAGCAGAAGATGCTGGAGGTGGCCGATCTGCGTGAGCGCGCCAACCTGTTGCTCGCCTACCTCACCAAGGAGCTGCAGATGCTGGAGATGAAGAACGAGATCCAGAGCAAGGTGCGCACCGAGGTGGACAAGCAGCAGCGCGAGTACTTCCTGCACCAGCAGATCAAGACCATTCAGGACGAACTGGGTGGCAACCCGATCGAGCAGGAGATCGACGAGATGCGCGTGAAGGCATCGAAGAAGAAGTGGACGGAGAAAGTGGGCGAGATCTTCGAGAAGGAAGTTGCGAAGTTGCAGCGCATGAACCCGGCCGGTGCGGAATTCAGCGTGCAGTACAATTACGTGCAGTTGCTCCTCGAGCTACCATGGGGCGAATACAGCAAGGACCTCTTCGACCTGAAGAACGCCCAGAAGATCCTGGACCGCGATCACTTCGGTCTGGACAAAGTGAAGGAGCGCATCATCGAACACTTGGCCGTATTGAAACTCAAGGGCGACATGCGTGCACCCATTGTGTGCCTCTACGGTCCTCCGGGCGTTGGCAAGACAAGTCTCGGCAAGAGCATGGCCGAAGCATTGGGGCGCAAATACGTGCGTATGAGCCTAGGTGGCTTGCACGACGAAGCCGAGATCCGCGGCCACCGTAAGACCTACATCGGTGCTATGCCGGGACGGGTGATCCAAAGCCTGAAAAAGGCGGGCAGCAGCAACCCGCTGTTCGTGCTCGATGAGGTGGACAAAGTCGGACGCGATCACCATGGCGATCCCGCAAGTGCCCTGCTTGAAGTGCTCGACCCTGAGCAGAACAGTCACTTCCACGACAACTTCGTGGAGGTGGAGTACGACCTGAGCCGCGTGATGTTCGTGGCGACCGCCAACAGCCTCAGTACCATTCACCCGGCCTTGCGTGATCGAATGGAGATCATCGAGGTGAACGGATACACGTTGGAGGAGAAGATCGAGATCGCCAAGCGCCACCTGATCCCGAAGCAGCTGAAGGAGACGAACGTGAAGGCGAAGCAGATCAAGTTCGGTGCGGGCTTGATCGAGGCGATCGTCGAGGACTACACCGATGAGAGCGGTGTGCGGACGCTGGACAAGCGCATTGCGAAGCTGGTGCGTTACCGCGCGAAGCAGATCGCCATGCGGCAGAAACACGATGTCACCATCCAGAAGGATGAACTCGCCAAGATCTTCGGCCCCAGCCATGCCCGGGACAAGTATCAGGGTAACGACGTTGCAGGTGTTGTGACCGGCTTGGCGTGGACACCCACCGGCGGTGACATCCTCTTCATTGAAACCAGTATTACCAAAGGCGAGGGTAAACTGACGCTGACCGGGAACCTCGGCGATGTGATGAAGGAAAGCGCCATGCTCGCCCTCGAATACCTGAAGGCGCACAGCAGCGTTGTGGGCCTCGATGCCGACGTCTTCAAGCGCTGGAACGTTCACGTACACGTGTCCGAAGGAGCTACCCCAAAGGATGGTCCGTCAGCGGGCATAGCCATGCTCACCAGTATCGCCAGTTCCTTCACCCAGCAGAAGGTGCGCAAAGCCGTTGCGATGACCGGCGAGATCACCCTGCGTGGAAAAGTGTTGCCGGTCGGCGGCATCAAGGAGAAGATCCTCGCCGCCAAACGGGCTGGCATCAAGGAGATCATCCTGAGTGCCGACAACCGCAAGGACATCGAGGACATCGACGCGCGCTACACCAAGGGCATGCGCTTCACCTACGTTACCGAGATGATCGAAGTGGTGAAGCACGCGTTGTTGAAGGAGAAGGTGGAGCACGCGTTGCAGGTGGCCTAGTCAGCGACATCTAGGAAAAGCCCGGGGAAGAAGGGGGGGTTTTTGGGGGGGGACGGGGGGGAAAAGGGGGGGGGGGGGCCCCGGGGGGGGGGGGGGGGGGCCTTTGTTCGGGGGGGGGGGGGGGTAAAAACGGGGGGGGGGGGGGGGGGGGGGAATTAGGGGGGGGGAAGGGCGCCAAACTCAAGAAGCCAAAGGGCGGGGGGGGGGGGGAAAAACCGGGGGGGGGGGGGGGGGGGGGGGGGGGGGGGGAAAGTTAATTGGAAGGGGGGGGGGGGGGGGGGGGGGGGAAAGGGGAGGGGGGGGGGGGGGGGGGGTTCGGGGGGGGGGGGGGGCGGGGGGGGGGGGGGGGGGGGGGGGGGGGGGGAAGGGGGGGGGGGGGAAAGGGGGGGGGGGGGGGGGGGGGGAAAAAAAAAGGAGGGGGGGAAAAAAAGGTAAAGGGAAGCCGGGGGGGGGGGGGGAAAAAAAAAGGGGAAGCCGGGGGGGGGGGGGGGGGGGGGGGAGAGGGGGGAAAAAAAAAAAGGGGGGGGGGGGGGGGGGGGGGGGAAAGGAAAATCCCAGTTGGGGGGGGGGGGGGGAGGGGGGGGGGTTTTGCTGGCCAAAAAAGTGGGGGGGGGGGGGGGGGGGGGGGGGAGGGGGGGGGGGGGGGGGGGGGGGGGGGGGGGGGGGGGGGGGGGGGAGGGAAAAAAAGGGGGGGGGGGGGGGGGAAGTGAAGGGTGGGGGGTGGGGGGAGGGGGGGGGGGGGAAAAAGGGGGGGGGTAGCGGGGGGGGGGGGGGGGGGGGGGGGGAATTTTTGGGGGGGGGGGGTGGGGGGAGGGGGGGGGGGGGGTTGTGGGGGGGGTGTTTTTTCGGGGGGGGGGGGGGGGGGGGGAAGGGGGGGGGAGGTGGGGGGGGGGGGTTCTCGGGGTAGGGGGGGGGGGTTGTTAAAACCCGGGGGGGGGGGGGAGAGGAGGGAAAGAAAAAAAAAGGGGGGGGGGGGGGGGGGGGGGGGGGGGAAGGCGGCGGGGGGGGAAGGGGGGGGGGGGTGGGTGTTGTGGGGGGGGGGGGGGGGGGGGGGGGGGGTTGGGTTTGGGGGGGGGGGGGGGGAGGGGGGGGGGGGGCCCCCCCCCCCCCCCCCCCCCCCCCCCCCCCCCCCCCCCCCCCCCCCCCCCCCCCCCCCCCCCCCCCCCCCCCCCCCCCCCCCCCCCCCCCCCCCCCCCCCCCCCCCCCCCCCCCCCCCCCCCCCCCCCCCCCCCCCCCCCCCCCCCCCCCCCCCCCCCCCCCCCCCCCCCCCCCCCCCCCCCCCCCCCCCCCCCCCCCCCCCCCCCCCCCCCCCCCCCCCCCCCCGGGGGAGTACGCCCAGGCCCTCGGGTTTCTCTCCCCATGTCCCTCACATCTTCCCATCCCTCAAAAGTTGAACTGTGCCTGTATGCGCAATAGTTCGCCCTTCTGTTGGTTGTCCGGCTTTGCGTAGTCCTCGAAGCGCCGATCGCCGATGTAGTACTCGCACACCAGTTCGAAGTTCTTGATGGGCTGCCATTCGATACCGAACTCGATATCGTTGACGGTATAGCTGCGGGCATCGAGTTCATGCTTCTTACCGCCTTCGTACACCTGATAGCGCGCGAACGGAAAGAGCAGATGCTTGCCGAGTTTGATGCGGTACGTCGCTGTGAAGAATCCTCCGCTCAGGTCGCTGGTTTCAATGCTGTCGGTCGCAGTGTTGAATTCTGGTCCACGACCAACGTTGTATTCAGCGAGCAGGCCGAAGGGCTGGGGATACAGACAGAACCCTCCGAGCATGCGTGTGTCGTCATAGTTCCAGTCGGTCGCACCCTGCACACCGGCACTGCGTTGGTCTGCGGTCACCACGTACTTGCCGGAGTAGCCGGCCACGAACGGCTCGATGATCTGGTTTTTGATCGCGAACGGATAGGAGAGGCGTGCGACCAGATGCAGATCGTCGTTGGCTTCCGTACGATTGGCGGTTTGGCCGTTGAAAGCACCGATCGCGAAGACGCCATAGTCGCCGCTGCCCTTCAAGCCATCGTCCACCAGCGACTTGAACCGGTCGCGGATCTTCTTCGGTGCCCAGTAAAGGAAGGCGCCGATATCACGCTCGTTGCTTGAGGCGCTATTGGTAGGGTCGGCCCGATCAAGCGGTAACCGGTTCTGGCTGCTTTGCAGGTTCTCGAAACTATAAGGCACCTTGCTCTGCCCAAAGCGCAATCGGAAGGTGTTCTCCTTATCCAAGCCAACATCCATGTACCAATCGCGCAACTGACCGATGTTGCCGGTTGTGCCAGCCGTGCTGGCAAAGTCAGGTTGCAAATAGATGTACAAGCGTGGATGCACATATCCGCTGATGATCACACGTGCACGACGGATGAAAACCCCACCGCTCTCGCCGATGCTTTTGTCGCACTGCTCGCATTTGAACTTCTCGTTCGTTTCCAGCAGTCTGTTGTACCGCACTTGGCCGTAGCCCCTTATGCTGAAGGTCTCGTACCAAGCCTTCTTCAAAGGCTTCCGCGCGGTAGTGTCGCTCTGGGCCGATAGCAGCACAGAAGCGACAATAAGAAAGGCTGTCAGCAAAAGGCGGGGACCGGAATACATGCGCGGTGTTGTTAAGGAATTGCTCGTCGTTCGTTACGGCGGCGCAAGACTATCCTTACCCGAACGTTGCGGGATCATTGCCAACCTCAACAGTGTGTTAGATCTGTGTTAGGTGGTCCGGGTTATCAACAACCGGGGAAGTGACCGGCAGGTGTTACCGACCACAAGGCGCCAAAAGCACGCCTGTGCACAGCCGCTTCGCCTTTGCCATATCGGCCACGTATCGTTCGATCGTTGCAGTGATCACCGGTGGCGGCGCTTGGTGGAAGTCACGCTGATACCAAGCATCGAGGTCTTGCACGGTGCTCAGTGGTGATCCCATCTCAGCAATGCGGCCCGAGGCACTATCGCCAGCGGTCACTTGTTCCATGAGGTAATACAGGGCGGCAGATGTTCGCAACGCCTGCTCGGCTACGCCCTCCGGGTCGAATGCGCTCCCTGCGGAGTTGCCCTCGCCCACGTCAGGCCCTGCGAGCAATTCATCCAAGGCGAACAGGCGTTCGCTGGCGCGTTCATAGAGGATGTTGACGCTGTCGGCCAACAGGCGGCCTTCAGCGCAGGCCATCAGACGCAGGTGCTCGTATTTGCTGTCAAGCAGGTCCGCGGAGGCGAGCATGGAATCCGCAAGTTCCTGATCCACCTTCTCGAATTCATCCAGGATCTTTTCCGGTACCGACCGTCCGCACCCGCAAGCCAGCAGTGTGATCGCAAGGATGGCGAAGGATCTGGCCGCCTTATCCATGTTGAACATCCGGTTCCATCGGTCGCCGAAAATAGCCCGGTGCTGAAGTCGGGGAGGGCCTGTGCAATAGTCGGCCGATATCTTCGTTGCCAACCCGCATGACCCTGTTGCGCCTTCCCGCCACCGTATTCGGTTGCTCCGCTTTGCTTGCCGCCAGTGCCCAGCTTGGCGGGCAAACCTCGTTCAATGTCCTCGACATCCCCAGCAGCGCGCGTTGCTGCCTTGGGCGGCAACAACATCGCCGTGCAGGATGCCGACATCAACCTTGGTTTCTACAACCCGGCGTTGCTGAACAAGGAGATGGAACGGCAGGTGGCCTTGAGCTATCTGCGTTGGTTCAACAAAGCCGATATCAACGGTCGGGGCTTCGCGACCCATCGACAGTTTGTTCACCGTTGGCGTGAACGCGAAAGTGCTCTTCGGTCAGTTGGAGGAGTACACCAGCACGGCCGTTGCCTTCGACGTCGGCGGGCTTTATCACAAGCCGGGTGGGCTCTTCACGCTTGCGGCCATGTTGCGCAACATCGGCTACCAGACCAGTGCCTATACCGAGCGACGGGAGAAGCTCCCATTTCAAGTGCAGATCGGCACCACGTACAAATTCCGGCATGCACCGTTCCGTCTCGGGCTGATGCTGGAGAACCTGCAGAAGTGGGACCTCACTTACGACGATCCGAACGCTCAAGTGAACATCGACCCAACAACAGGGGAAGTGATCACTGAAAAGGTGACGTTCATGGATAAGGCGTTGCTGCACGTTATCGGGAATGTGGAAATACTGTTGGGCAAGAACCTGCATGTGCGGTTCGGGTACAACTACCGTCGTCGGCAGGAATTGAGCATCGAGGAGAAACCCGGTCTGGCGGGCATCAGTTTCGGAGCGGGTATCCGCGTAGCCAAGATCCACGTGAGCTATGGTTACGCGCAGTACCACTTGGCCGGTGCAAGCAACAGCTTCACGGTGGCAGTGCGCTTCAACGACTTCAAGAAGCAGCCGGTGCTGCCGCCTGCGGCCCCGGAAGGATAGGTGATCGAATGCGCGCGCCTACCTTGGCCGCATCACCGATCGCAACGTGCGCCGCATCAACATCGCTATCGACGGCTTCTCATCCTGCGGCAAAAGCACGTTGGCCAAACAGTTGGCCCATCACCTCCACTACACGTACATCGATAGCGGCGCCATGTACCGGGCGATCGCGCTCTATGTGATCGAGAACGGCTTGGTGATCGAGGGGAAACTGGACAAAGCCAACCTGCTGCGTGTACTGGACCGCATCCACATCGGTTTCAAACACGATGACGCCACCCAACGCAGTGAGACCTGGCTCGATGGCCACAACATAGAGCATCGTATCCGCGATATGGAGGTGAGCCGGCACGTTACGCTGGTGAGCCCCGTGCCCGAAGTACGCGCCAAGCTGGTGCAGTTGCAGAAGGCCATGGGCGCGAGCAGGGGCGTGGTCATGGATGGCCGGGACATCGGCACAGTGGTGTTCCCCGATGCTGAAGTAAAATTCTACATGACCGCCCGACCCGACGTGCGCGCCATGCGCCGTTACCAAGAGTTGAAGGGCAGGGGAGTGGAAGTGGATTACGCAAGTGTGCTCGACAACATCGAGCGCCGCGATGAGGACGACCTGAAGCGCGAAGCCGACCCGCTGTTGAAGGCGCCCGACGCCTTCGAGATCGACAACAGCGACCTCACATCAACTGAGCAATTCGATATCGCGCTGGGCGTGGTAGTGAAGGCGATCGGGGTGGTGACCGAAGCCTAGCAAACTTCAAGTGACAAGGCCCAGAAGTATCAAGGAGTGAGCGAACGGCTAGAAGCTCCGACCCTGCGACCATCGAGAGTCTTTTGGGACTGCCTCTCCTCGTGAGAGCCTCTTGATGTTCTTCCGAAGTGAGAACCGCCAAATAGGATAGAAGCGGTTGCCCATGCACATGGTCGTCCCCATACAAATGGCCCGATAGAATGAGAGCCTGCTACGTTCTCTGCTTGGTAGCCGAAAAGCAGGTATCGTCCACCGATCGGCAAGTATGCGCCACAGGATGCAGCGTATATTGTGGTGCGCACAAGCACGGAAGTTCCCGCTACGGCACCCTTGTACACCCGGCCAACAAGCGCATCAAGCGCTGATGCGTCGGTAGAGTTCGAATCGGCTTCGGAATGAGTCCAGTATACTACCCCTTCGAACACGATGTCAGCATTCGCGTATTGACCGGTTAAGCCTACGTCAATGCAGCTACATCCAATACTTCCGCTAGGAAAGCCAAGTAGAATCAGCGCTATCGCGACCGATCTCATTGCGTCGCTGCAGTGGACACCAGCCGCGTTACACTTTCATCCGGGTCAAGGCTACTCTCCACGAACCCCAGCACCTTCAACATCACCCGGTCAAGCAGTGTATCCGGGCAACTAGCGCCGCTGGTGAGGATGATGGTAACGGGCCGCTTGGCGGACAAGACGGGCCAGTTCGAGGTCCGCTCCAACTTGTGCGCGTGGTAATTGAAGTGTTCGATCTCGTCGGCGCTAAGGATCTCCTTTTCGCCATTGATGAAGTACGTCGGGAACTTGCCCTCCAGGAGATCCACCAAGTGACTGGTGTTGCTGCTATTGTAGCCGCCCACCACGAGGGCAAGGTCGGCCTCCTGTTTCAGTAATTCGTTGGTGGCGTCCTGGTTGTCATTCGTGGCGTAGCAAAGGGTATCGCGCGTGTCAGCAAAGTGCTGGCCTAAGGCAGCGTCACCGTATTTCTTCACCATCACTTGCTTCAGGTGGTCCGCTATGGCCTGCGTTTCGGTGGCCAGCATGGTGGTCTGGTTCACCACGCCAATGCGCTGTAGGTCCTTGGCGGGATCGAAGCCCGGTGTACACTTATTCCCGAAGCGTTCAGCGAATTGGTCGATCGGCAGGTCGCCCAGGATAATGCGCCCCAGGTCTTCGGCCTCTGCCATGTCCTTCACGATCACCGTGGGCGCCCCTGCAGCGGTGTGGCTGAAGGTGGCCCGCGTTTCTTCGTGCGCAGCCTTGCCATGGATGATCACGGTATAGTCCTGCGTGCCGAGCTGCGCGCTGCGCTTCCAGACCTTCTCCACGAACGGGCAGGTCGTATTGTGCTTCAGCGGGTCGATCCCAATGGCTTTCAGCCGGGCTTCGGTCTCCAGCGTCGTGCCGAATGCCGGTATGATGACGATATCGTCGGCCCTCAGTTCGCCCCAATCCATGAGCATCCGCCCGTGCGTGTCCTGGATGAACCGCAGGCCATGGCTTTCCAGGTCGGCATTCACTTCAGGGTTATGGATCATCTGGCTCAACAGGAAGATCCGCTTTCCGGGGTTCTCCTCAAGGGCCTTGTAGCTGATCTCGATGGCGTTCTCCACACCATAGCAGAACCCGAAGTGCCTGGCAAAAACGAAGCGGACCGGACCCAGATCGAGCACCGTAGGCATCAGGTCCTTCTTCTTCGGGTCCTGCACCTTACGCCACGCCTTTAACCGGCCAATGAGGTTGCTGCGATAGTGGGTGGGGATGGTGAAGGAGCGCATTGTGCAGGTCTACGGGGCCAAAAGTAGCCGGGACCAACAGCGTAAGGCTCAAGGTGAAATTGTGGGGCATGTGGAAAGGTGACCATCCCGGGTCCTCCGACTTCCACCAAGCACATCTACACATCTTCACATCCTCCTCATCTCCACATCCTTCATCGGCCTACATTCGCGCTCCCTTTTCAGGGAAGGTCCGCGCAGCAGCACCGTGGGCCCAACCAACCGAACCCTTCCGGTCGTGCTGTCTTGGTCCGGGATACAAGTGAAGTAAGCCCTAATGGCTACCGAACAAAAAGAGGCGACGATGGCGCCGCGCACCAGCGCTTCCATCACCGACGGCAAACTCGTTTTCGCTGAACCCGCTGCCGATTTCGATTGGAACAGCATCGACGATGACGGCGTGCCCGCAGCCACCCGCGAAACACTCGAGAAGAGCTATGAGGAAAGCCTCAGCAGCATTGCCGAGAAGAGCGTGCTGGAAGGCACCGTGGTAGCGGTCGGCAAGAAGGAAGTGGTGATCAACATCGGGTACAAGAGCGAAGGCGTTGTGCAGGTGAGTGAGTTCCGCTACAAGCCTGATCTCGCCATCGGCGATAAGGTGGAGGTGTACATCGAGAAGCAGGAGGACAAGGGTGGCCAAATGATCATCAGCCACAAAACGGCACGTGTGCACCGCGCATGGGGCCGTGTGAACGACGCGCTGATGAAGGACGAGATCATCACGGGCTTCGTGAAGTGCCGCACCAAAGGCGGCCTCATCGTGGACGTGTTCGGCCTCGAGGCGTTCCTGCCCGGCAGCCAGATCGACGTGAAGCCGATCCGCGACTACGACCAGTTCGTGGGCAAGAACATGGAGTTCAAAGTGGTGAAGATCAACCAGGAGTTCAAGAACGTGGTGGTGAGCCACAAGGCGTTGATCGAAGCCGAACTCGAAGCACAGAAGAAGCAGATCATCGGTGGTCTCGAGAAGGGCCAGGTGCTCGAAGGCACCGTCAAGAACATCACCAGCTATGGTGTGTTCGTGGATCTCGGTGGCGTGGACGGATTGGTGCACATCACCGACCTGAGCTGGGGCCGCGTGAACCACCCCGAAGAGGTGGTGAAGCTCGACGAGAAGATCCAGGTTGTTATCCTGGAATTCGACGACGAACGCAAGCGTATCGCCCTTGGCATCAAGCAATTGAGCGCGCACCCATGGGATGCCCTCAGCGCTGAGATGAACGCTGGCGACAAGGTGAAAGGCAAGGTGATGGTGATCACCGATTACGGCGCATTCGTTGAAGTGGCACCGGGCGTTGAAGGCCTGCTGCACGTGAGCGAGATGAGCTGGAGCCAGCACCTGCGCAGCCCGAAGGACTTCCTGAAGGAAGGCCAGGAGATCGATTGCGTGATCCTGAACATCGATCGCGAGACGCGCAAAATGAGCCTCGGTATGAAGCAACTTGCTTCGGATCCATGGGCCGACATCGAGACGAAATATCCTGTGGGCAGCCGTCACACGGCCAAGGCACGCAGCCTCACCCACTTCGGCATATTCGCCGAGCTGGAGGATGGCGTGGACGGCCTCATCCACATCAGCGATCTCAGTTGGACCAAGCGCATCAAGCACCCCAGCGAGTTCTGCAACATGGGCGACAGCATCGAAGTACAGGTGCTCGAAGTGGATAGGGAGAACCGCCGCTTGAGCCTCGGCCACAAGCAAGTGGAAGAGAACCCATGGGATGTGTTCGCCGGTGTATTCACACCGCTTAGTACTCACGAGGGTACGATCATCGCCCGTGCCGGGCAGAACTTCGTAGTGGCGCTGCCCTACGGTGTTGAAGGCATGGTGGCCGCCAAGAACCTCCGGAAGGAAGACGGTAGTAAAGCTGCGTTGGAAGAGAAGTTGCCATTCGTGGTGCTCGAATTCAACCGCGAAGCACGCCGCATCGTTCTCAGCCACACCCGCACGTTCGAAGTCGGCGAGGATACCCCTGAAGTTGAAGCACCCGCAACGAGCAGCGCACCACGTCGTGGTCGCAAAGCCGGTGGCGATGGCGACAACGCAGGTGGTGGACAGAGCCCGAGCGTGAAAAGCGTGAACGACAAAGTGGAGAAGAGCACCCTCGGCGACCTGAGCGTACTGAGCGATCTGCGCAACAAGATGGAAGCCGGTGAAAGCGCGGCTACCGCTGCTGGCACCGCTTCTGCTGCGAAGGAGAAGAAGGCCAAGAAGGCGGCAAAAGCTGCGGCCAGCGAGGACCAGAAGGAAGCCGAAGAAGGCGTCAGCGAAGAGTGATCCGCACCTTCAAGAACATGTGCCACGGCCCTTCCGCAAGGAGGGGCCGTGGTGCGTTCGGGCCATGCCGATCTTGTATGCACAACGCGAGTTGGAATGAAGCGTGAAGAAGTCTTTCGTTGTGTTTGGCGGGAATCACATTCTTTGCCGCCCCCCACCGGGAACGTTGCGGTGATCTTTACGCATGTACATCCACCTGAAGCTCGTTAAGGAACCTTGGCCCGGCGAACGCTGGCAGAGCTTCTTCGATCGGGCGTGGCCCCTGTTCCGCATTTGGTACGTGAGTGAAGGCGAGGATGTGCGTCCTGATCTCGTCACCTGCCGCTCGCTACTTGAACTGCATATGCCGGAATTGATCCCGGTGTACAACAGCCTCTGTCGGCTGGTGAAGAACGATGACATGGCATGCCGGTTCCTGAGTATGTGGTGCCCACCGCCTTACATGGCCGGCTGCTCGCAAGTAGCATGGACCAAGGGTGAACCCACGTTGATCCGCAATTACGATTTCGACCCGCGCTATTTCGATGGGCGCATGCGCTTCACCGAATACTGCAAACCGGTGATCGGCATACAGGACAGCGGCTGGGGCCTGCTCGATGGCATGAACGCCGATGGCCTGGCCATAGCACTGGCTTTCGGTGGCCGCAAAGTGAGCGGTAAGGGATTCGGCATTCCATTGGTGATCCGTTATGTGCTGGAAACATGCAGCAACGTGGCGGAAGCGTGCGCAACGCTTTCGCGCATTCCCGTGCACATGGGGTACAATGTCACGGTGCTGGACAAGTCGGGCAAGTATGCTACGGTCTATTTGAACCCGGATAGGCCCGCACAAGTGATGCACCAAGCAGCCGCGTGCAATCACCAACACCAAGTGGAGTGGGACGAGTATGCCGCCTTCACGCACACCATCGAACGCAAGCATTTCCTCGAAGCCTGTATTGCCGAACCGAAGCTGGACCGCGCGACCATGATCAAGCGCTTCCTGAAACCGCCGTTGTACAGCCAGCAATACCTGCGCGGCTTCGGAACGTTATACACAACAGCATACAATGTGGCAAGGGGAATGTGAAAGTGATCTGGCCCGACAAGCAAGTGGAAGCGAGCTTCAAGAAATTCGAGGAGCAGGAAGTGAACGTGGTGTTGCTGAGGCCAGTAGGGAGGTACTTGGCGAAGTGAGCGTGGCCCGTAGCGGTATTTTCGCACGCATGCCGCAGACCACCACGATGCCTCCTGTTTCCGCGTTGTACAACCCTTCCAATTACATCAACGGTTCATGGGTTGCTGAAGGTGACGGCAGTTTCAATACCGTCATCGACAAGTACTCCGGTGCCGAGCTGGCGCGCATACCGAACGCTACGGCAGAGAACATGGAAGCCGCTATCGTTGCCGCTCGCGGAAGTCGCGCAGCGGTGTGGAAGTTGAGCGCAGGAGAGCGCAGCGCGAAGTTGGAAGCTTTGGCCGCGCTGATCGCGAAGCACGAAGAGGAACTCGCGATGCTCATTGTGCGCGAGGGTGGCAAGCCGGTCGGTTACGCCAAGGCCGAGATCGCGCGGTGTATTACCACAGTGCGTACCGCTGCATCCGAAGCATTGCGTTTCACGGGCGAAAGCGTGCCGCTCGACTACGGTGCCGGTGCGGGTAAGACAGCCTTCACCAAGCGCTTTCCGATAGGTGTCATCGCGGCGATCACACCGTTCAACTTCCCGCTCAACCTTGTGTTGCACAAAGTGGCTCCCGCCATGGCGGTCGGCTGTCCGGTGGTGTTGAAACCGGCCCCGCAAGCACCTCTGAGTTCACTGGCCTTGGCGAAACTCATCGAAGCGATCGGTTGGCCCAAAGGCGCATTCAGCGTGCTGATGTGTGGTGTCCCCGTTGCCGAAAGGCTGGTGAAGGACGAGCGCATCGCGATGCTCAGCTTCACCGGTAGCGATAAGGTTGGTTGGCACTTGAAGGGCATCTGCGGCAAGAAGAAACTGGCTTTGGAACTAGGCGGCAATGCTTCGGTGATCATTGACGAGGGCGTTGATCTCGCAAGCGCGGCCAAGACCGTCGCCGTCGGTGCCAATATCTACGCTGGCCAGACCTGCATCAGCACACAACGCATCTATGTGGTGAAGTCGGTGTTCGGTGTGTTCCGCGATCTGCTGGTGAAGGAGTATGCCGCCTTGAAAGCCGGCGACCCAAGCGACGCATCCGTGACGGTCGGACCGATCATCGACAAAGGCCACTTCGAGCGTATCAGCTCTTGGGTTGATGAGGCTGTGAATGCCGGCGCAAAAGTCTTGGTCGGTGGAATGCCGGTGGATGCGACCCGCAATGTGTACGCGGCCACGTTGCTCACAGGAACAAAGCGCGAAATGAAGGTGAACTGCGCCGAGGTCTTTGGTCCAGTGGCCATCTTGGAGGAAGTCGCGGACTTTGGCGAGGCAATCATACGCGTGAACGATTCAACCTATGGGCTCCAAGCCGGGGTTTTCACTGATTCGATCGCACACATGAAACGGGCGCACGAAGAGTTGGAAGTCGGCGGCGTCATCATCAACAATGTCCCCGGCTTCCGCGTGGACAGTATGCCGTACGGCGGTATCAAGGACAGTGGCCTCGGACGAGAAGGGGTAAAGTACGCCATGGAGGAGATGAGCGAGCCGCGGTTGATGGTCTATTGATCAACGGTTTGGTCGACGCTTTTCACAGCGTGTCGAAGTCGATCGCTTGGAACCGAACAGTGGCCGGGTCCAGCGTTCTGCCTTGGCTTTTGAGGTCCTTGAAGATGAGGTTCAACGGTGAAGGCCTGAGCCGCATTGGGATGTTGAAGTAGGGGCGGAAGCGCCATGTGATCCGGCTATCGAGGCCGATCCAAACGCGCAACGGCTCAAAGTGTTCGTGGCTTGGTGTACTCGCAGGGGCTGTTCCCGGATCAAGGGCCGCCAAGAGCAAGGTTGCGCCCATCTGTTTCCGTTCGGTGAAGAGCAGATCCTTGCAAGTGGTAAGTCCGAGCGAGTACTTGTTCAATGGATGAGCCAAGCGCCACTCCAGCGCTTTCTGGTGCCATATGCGCTCATACTTCACCACGCCATCGCGGTTATTGACGATGGGACCGATGCCCAGCATGGCCCGCAAGGGCGATACGAGTTGAAAGCCAAGCTTCTTCGTGAAGCCGTGCGTGCTGTTCGCGTTGGCCACGCCGATCACGAACCCGAACCCTTGTTGCGCCGCAGCTTCGTAGGTGGCGTTCGCCAGCTTGGTGAACAGGCCCTTCCCTTGGTGCGAAGGATGCGTGGCCGTGTTTAGCGAAAGCAGCCCGCGTTCTTCAACACCGTTCACTCGCGCAACCAGCGGGATCGTGACATAGTGCGCCGCCAGTTCGGAGCCGCTCCATGCATTGAAGCCCACGGCCGGACCATCCGGATTATCACGATACTGCCAACGCACCACTTCCTCCGTGAAGTGGGCGGCATGTGGGAACACCTGTCGCAGCAATGCGGTCATCGTTGCGATGCTCGCGTCATCCGTGCGGACGGGTTCGATCGTGTAGGACATGGGGTTCGGCGGTGAAAGTATCCGTGCCACGCGGACGGATACATTCGCCGCGCGTTCAGGTTCCAAGGAAGCCAAAGTGTATGCGGAGCGATCCGCCTGCGCTATGTCTTCGGCGGACGAAGAGGGAATCCGGTGCAATACCGGAGCTGTTCCCGCAGCTGTAAGTCCTGGTGCGCACTGCAAGAGCCACTGTCCCGAACTATCGGGGTGGGAAGGCGCAGTGGGCGAGGGGACGAGCCAGAAGACCTGCCTGTCCGCACTGTACAACGGCCCTCGGGACAAGGGCGATGCTTACGGTGGCATCGTGTCTTTCCCGGTGGTTTCACATCACCAACGCCGCTCGGTGAAAGCGGCAAGCAAAACCCACTATCCATGTACCGTTCACTTCTCTCTTCTTCTCTTATGGCCGTTGGCCTTGCGGCTTCCGCACAGCAGTACGTCCACCAAGTGGTCGTCCTCAGCGAAGGCTACTTCGACTTTGGTACGCAAACGCAGGTAATGCCTGTAACGCTGTACAGTTATGATCCAGCCCAAGGCACCACGCAGCCGGTGGCCGTGATCAACAACGCGCGTTTCGGCACCCACGTGCAGGTTGAAGGTCCTTACATCTACGTGGCGGCTGATAGCTTCCTGCTGAAGTATGACGCAGATACCTACATGCTACTGGATCAGGAGATCGTTACCGGTATCCGCCGTTTCGACTTCTGGAACGACTTCATCATCCTCTCGCGCGGCGAAGTGGGCGGACTGCCTCACTACCTCGAAGTACGTGACAAGAACACCTTCGATCTGGAATACATTGTCGCACCGGCCGATGGCTTGTCTCATAGCGGCGAGGACGTTGTGGTGGTAGGCGACAAAGCCTACATCGCCGTGAACAACGCGTTCGATTGGGGTAACGTGGTCGGCTACGTTGGCGTGCTCGATCTGGTGAACGAGACCTATTCTCAGATCGACCTGGGTCCTGGTGGCACCAACCCGGAGAACATCATGGTGGATGGTGCACGGCTCTGGACCCTCAACAACACCGACTTCACCGGCAGCAGCATAAGCCGCATCGACTTGGCCAACAGCAGCCCCTCGACCTCACCGAGAGCATTGCTGTCGGAAGTGGTTGCGCAGCTTCGGAAATGGCCGAGGAGAAAGTGTTCTTCATGGAATACGCCGTTGGCCAAGTGGCCCGCTACGACGTGAATACCGAGAACGTACTCGATACGCTCACAGCCAGCACCGCCGTGTACGGTATGGTGAACGACCCCATCAACAACCAACTCTACACCACGACCACGGACTTCTTCAGCACCGGTGAACTGTTCACCATGAGCTACACGGGCACACTGACGAGCGTGGGTGCTGTTGGCCCCAACCCCGGCAAGATCGATCTCGATATCCGTGGTATTCAGGCCGTGGGCGAGGTGAACCCGAGCGTATTCGCGCTGGCACCGAACCCGGCCTGTGAGATGATCGCCGTGACTTTCGGAACCGTGCCTACCGGGAATGTGCGCGTAGTGGACCCATCCGGACGCGTTGTATCCGAGACCAACATCAACGGTGCACGCCGTTTCCATGTGGACATCAGCGCGCTAGCACCTGGCCAATACACCGTTCTGGCCGCAGGTTCCGCCCAACGATTCGCGAAGCTGTAACACTGCGGGCGGTGAGTGTGGAATGCCCTTCTACATTTGCCGCCCTTTCCGCCTCCCTAGCTCAGCGGTAGAGCAGCTCATTCGTAATGAGCAGGTCGCCGGTTCAAATCCGGCGGGAGGCTCCAGTGAAGGACCGTCGAAAGACGGTCCTTTTTTTTGCCGATCAGTAGCGGCAAGCTACTCCAGCAACCCCGCGGCCCTACGCGCCACGCGTATCCCAATGGCCACGCCCATGCCGCTGAGTCCAACCGCCACAACCACGCGGGGCGACACGAAGTCCACCAGTGGTGTTTTGCCTTTGCTGCGGAAGCCCATGATGCCACGCCAACGGTGCCTGATCTTGAAGGCCTTGCCCGGCAGGATCACTTCGCGCAGCAGTCGCTCCAAGTCTGCTTGTATCAGGGGCGTGGTCGCGTCATCAGTGGTTGTTTCGCCTGCAATGTCCAAATGCCTACCACCGCCCAGCAGCACCCCGCCTTCGAAGTCGCGGAAGTAGTAGAAGCCTTCGTTGGCGTGGAAGGTGCCCCGCAAGCGGAGGCCAACTATCGGCTCTGTCAACAAGACTTGTCCGCGTGCTGGTAGCACGTCAATATTGGGCAACAGTTCGTTGGCGTATCCGTTCGTAGCGACCACCGCTATCGCGCTCGCTAGCTGCGAACCATCCTTCAGCGCCAGCAACACTCGTTCGCCGTTGTCCTCGAGGCTGGCCACTTCGGCACCAAAGACCACTTCAATGCCCAGTTCCTGCACTTTGCCGAGGAGGGTTTGCATCATGCGGCCGGTGTGTATGGGGCCCTCCAGACCGGTGTAGGCGAGGTGCCCGGTATTCAGCCCGAGGTCACCTATGCGGTCGTTCCGCCATTCATAGGCGGGTCGCCCCAAGATGCCGTGAAGACTTCCGTTGAGCCGATCGAACCCTTCAGCGACCTTGGTGTACAGCGGGTCGGCTTCGCCGAACAATTCATGACCGCCTGTTGGTTCAAACCCTATCCGTTCATCGCCCAGCTCGGAGCGCAATTCCAGCAGGCCCCGCCAGCGTTCCTCCACACGTACCAGGGCGGCATCCTCGCCTTCCTTTTCCATGTCCGCGATCAACTCGCTCGGGCTTCCGAAGCAGGCAAAACCCGCATTGCGCGCACTGGCGCCATCGGGGTAGGCGCCGCGCTCCAGCACCTGGACCTTATGGCCGGGATGTTTGCGTTTGTAATGAAGCGCGGAGAACAAGCCCACGATACCACCGCCGATAACGGCCAGATCCACCTTGGAAGACAACCCACCACCGACTTTACCCAGCCTCTCGGCCCACCCTTGCTGCCAAATGCTCTGCATGCTGTTGGCGGAAAGGTATCGGCCCCGGCTTTCCAGCTTTCAACCCATGGTTAACTTGCCGCTCCGTATGGAACCGTCCTGCTTCGTCCCAAGCCCGCGCCACCGCCGTTGGTCGAGCGTGCTTATCGGCATCCTCCTGAGTCTTTCCGGCACCGTCCTCCACGCGCAGGTGGACGACGTGTACATCTACGGAACGGTGAAGGACTACACGTCTTCGAAGAAGTTGGACGGGGTAACGGTCACCATCTTCAAGAACGGTGCGAAGCTGGCGGAAACCGTAACCAATGCCAGCGGCAAGTACGAGCTGAACGTTGACTTCGGCGCCGACTACAAGTTGATGTGTGCCAAGCCCGGCTTCGTGGGCAAGAACATCCTTATCGACACCCGCAACGTACCTGAAGAAGAGCGTAGCGGTGGACTGGGCATGAACATCGACTTCACCATGCTGCAGTCCATACCGGACATGGACTTCAGCGTGCTGGAACAACCCTTTGGCAAGGCCAAGTTCGATGGCACTTCAGGCACCCTGAGTTGGGACATGGCGTACACCGAGCACATGCGCAGCGAGCAAGCGCGGTTGCTGAAGGAATACGACGACAAGCGCAAACGCGAGCTCGGAGCGGAGGCGGAGTTTGCCAAGCTGATGACCGATGGTGGAGCTGCGATGACGGCGAAGGAATACGCCGAGGCGGTTGAGAAATTCAACGCTGCACTGGCATTGAAGCACAACGACGCCATTGCCAAGGCGAAACTGAGCGACGCGCAGATGAAGCTGGCCGAACTGGACAGTGAAAAGAAACTGAATGAACAATATGCTGCCCTGATCAAGGATGGGGATGCTCTTTTCGTGAAGAAGGACTACGCTGCGGCGAAAGCCAAGTTCACGCAGGCGAACGATATGCGGGATGATGAGGCGTACCCGAAACAGAAGATCAAGGAATGCGACACGCTGATCGCCGAACTGGCCAAGAACGCCGAGGCCGAGCGCTTGGCCAAAGAACTGGAAGAGAAATACAAGGCAGCCATCCTTGCTGCTGATGCGTCGTTCAAAGGCGCCAAGTATGAGGAAGCGCGTGGCAAGTACAACGAGGCCAGCGGCCTGAAGCCGACGGAACAGTATCCGAAAGACCAACTGGCGGCCATCACCAAGAAGCTGGATGAACTGGCCAAGAAAGCGGAAGAGGATCGCCTGAAAGCCGAAGAAGAGAAACGCCTGAAGGAGATCGAGGCGCGCTATGTGGCAGCCATCGCTGCCGCTGACGCAGCCTTCAAGGCGGGCAACTACGACCCGGCCAAAGCCAAGTACGAAGAGGCACTGACCATCAAGGCCGCTGAGAAGTACCCACAGGACCAAATAGCCGCCATCGCCCAGAAACTGAAAGAGCAAGCCGACCAAGCCGAGAAGGACCGGTTGCAGAAAGAACTGGATGAGAATTACAATGCTGCGGTAAAAGCAGGCGATGCGGCGTTCAAGTCAGAGAAATTCGATGACGCCAAGGCGAAGTTCAACGAAGCATTGGGCTTCAAGAAGGACGAGAAGTACCCCAAGGACCAATTGGCCGCCATCGACAAGCGCATTGCCGAGTTGGCGAAGCTGGCCGACGAAGCGGAGAAGAAGCGCAAGCTCGACGAACAGTATGCGGCCGTTATCGCTGCGGCCGACGCAGCTTTCAACCTTTCGACGTTCGATGCAGCTAAAGCGAAGTACAATGAAGCGTTAGGTCTGAGGAAGGACGAGAAGTATCCGAAGGACCAGTTATTGGCGATCGACAAGAAGATCGCTGACCAGGCCAAGGCTGAAGAGGAAGCCCGGAAGCAGGCCGAGCTAGACGCACGTTACCAGAAACTCGTGGACGAAGGCAATGAAATGTTCCGCACCGAGGGTTACACCGGTGCACGGGCCAAGTTCGTCGAGGCAGGCAGCGTTAAGCCAGCGGAGAAGTACCCGAAGGATCGCATCGCCGAGATCGACGCGAAACTGGCCGAGCTCAAGCGCTTGGAAGAGGAGGAGAGGAAGCGCCTGGAACTGGATGCCAAGTACACTGCGCTGATAAAGAAGGCTGATGGCGAGTACGATGGCAAGAAGATGGGCGAAGCGCTGAAAGATTATCAGGACGCTCTCGTGTTGAAGCCTGGCGAACAACATCCTACCGAGCGGATCGCCGCGATCACGTCACACTTGGATGCCGATGCACGCGCGAAGGCAGAGGCGGAGCGCTTGGAGCGCGAGCGCTTGGAGAAGGAGAAACAGTACAACGAACTGATCGCAAAGGCCGACAAGTTCTTCGATGGAAAGCAGTTGGAGGATGCACGGACCACTTACAATGACGCACTCGGCATCAAACCCGGAGAGAAGCATCCCATTGGTCGCTTGACCGAGATCGAGCGCCTGCTGAAAGAGCGTGCTGACAAGGAGGCGGCGGATCGATTGGCCATGGAGAGCGATGCCGCTGAACGTGCGCGATTGGAGGAAGAGAACAGGAGGAAGCAAGCCGAGAAGGATGCTATCGATCAGCAGTACCGTGAGATCATCGCTTCTGCGGATCTCGCGTTCGACGGGGACAACTTCGACTTGGCTCGCGACCGGTACACCGAGGCACTGACCGTTAAGCCTGCCGAGCAATATCCCAAAGATCGCCTTCAGGCCATCGAAGACGAAATGGCGAACCGGCTGAAGAGCAAGTCGGAGCAGGAGCGCTTGGCGGCGGAGCGCCTGCGGGAGGAAGAGGAGCGGAAGCGTCGTGAAGCCGAAGAAGCTGAAGCCGCGCGTTTACGTGCTGAGGACGACCGCAACCGGATGGCGTCCGAGCAGGAACTGGACGAGCGCTACCGCGCCATCATCGTGGATGCCGATGGAAAGTTGGGCGAGAAGTCCTACCAAGAAGCCCGAGGGTTGTATTCGCAGGCCCTCGATGTCAAACCAAGTGAGACCTATCCTCAGGCCAAGATCGAACAGATAGACAAGCTCTTGGCTGAACTCGCCCGTCAGGAAGAGGAAGAGCGTTTGGCGCGTGAGCGCGCGGCGCGCGATCAGGGGTCAGCGAAACCGGTTACCACGGTAACGATCGATAACACGAAAGCGGAAGATGCTGAGGCATTCATGCGCGATGCACGCTTGAGGGAAGAAGCTGAGAAGAACGAACGGATAAAGAAGTTGAAGCAGGATGTTTCGGACAAGGAGGCGGCGGACGCCGAGGCAGCCCGGTTGCGTCGGGAAGAGGGTGTGCAGCGCAAGAGCCAACATGAGGAGGATAAGCAGCAGTTATACACCGGCAGTGAAGACCTGCGCTTGACGAACGCGGAAAGGGTTGCAGCGGAGAAAGAGGCGCTAGCGGCTGCGGAACGTGCACGTGCGGAGCGATCGGCCAGCAGCCGCGAGAGTTCATACTCGGCCAAGTTGCAAACGGAACAGTCCGCGGCACAGAAGCAGGAGGCTTGGCGGGACCATCACCATATCCAGACCGAGAACGCCGCTGAGCAAGCCGAGCGGTTCAAAGTTGCGGAACAAAAGCGCCAGGATAACAGTGCCGACCGCCGGGAGGATGCTGTGGCAGCCAACAAGGTGTACGACAGGAACGCTACTGATCTTCAGGACCGGGGTGCTGAATTAGCGGATCGTAACCAACAACGCGTGGAAGGGGACAAAGCCCAGCAGCAAGCGCATGAAGCCGCCCGCATAGCCAACGCCGAAAGCGCCCGCGCATCGGCAAAGAACCGATTGGACGGTGTGGAAACGAACAAGCCGAAGGACTACCGCGACTACAACGCCACCAAACTCGCCCAAGAGTACCCGCAGGGCGTTACGGAAGAGAGCTACACCGAAGGCAATAAGGTTGTCATCCGTCGGATCGTTGTCCAAGGCAACAAAGCGGATGTATACAGCAAGGTGATCGCTAAGTGGGGTACGAACTACTTCAAGAACGGTCAAGCCATCAGCGAAGAGATCTGGAGGGCCGGAACCGAAGAATGAGGCAGGCCTACTGAGCGGGTTTCACCCCTGGTTTCCGGTCGGCCTTGCGCAGCCGCACGATCAGATCCTCCAATTGATCCGGCGCTAACGATTTCGCAACGAACTTTCTCTCCTTATCCAGGACGAACAATTTCGGTGTGGCGTAGACGTCGTACGTATCCGCGTAGTTCAGGCTTTCCAAGGTCGTGTATTGCGGAATGAACTTGTAAGGCTCCTTCTTGGCCTCCCGGTAAACGTTCCAAGTGAGCCCAACATTCACCCAATCGAGCTTGTGCTCAACGATGAACTCCTTCCAATTCTCCATCATGGTGCTATCTGTGGCTTTGCATACGGCGTACACCCCGACATCCAGCGCTTTCAGTTTCTCCTTCCATGCGGTGTGCAGTTCAGGGATCTCCTTCTTGCAGTGACCACATGAACTCTCCCAGAAGACCAGCACGATGTACTCCTCAGGCATTTGGTGGAGGTTCACCCAGTTCATTTCGGCGGTATCCGGTAGGATCAGGTTCTTGCTCTTCGCTCCAATGATCAGTGGGGCCTTCTTGTTGGCGCTTTCGCACATCTTGGCGAGTTGCTCATCGTTCATCCATGTAACCCGGCTCTTTCCGTCCTTCTTTGGGCAGTAGTATGTACGCGCCATATGCACGAACACGGCGTCCATGCCCATGATGTCGCTCTTCTCAGCCGTCAGGGTCACGTTGTGCACCACGAACTTGAACTGCTCCTCGCCGGGTCCAAGCTTAGCGATCAACTCATCGGCCAGCTTGTTGATCGTATCCGGGGCTTGTGGTATGTAGTTCTTGCTGAAGTAGTCGTTGAACTTGTTGTGGAACACGGGTGTCCGCACGATGCGCTCGTCGGTCAGGTCCGTACCATCCCAAAAATGCGCGCGGTTAACGAAGTACGCGGCACTGCTATCCAGTGTGCCGTCCGCCTTCAGTGGCCGCAATGGCTCTCGTACGATGCTCATATTGATGATCAGCGACAACAGCGTTCCGGGTGCCTTTGCGACCATGTCCTGCTGGTACGCGCGTATGCCGGGGTCAATCGCCTTCTGCTGCGCCTTCAGGTCATCCTTCTCCTTCATGGTCGTCGCTGATTCGATCTTGAGCTTCAGCGCTTCCGCCAGTTTCCGCTGTACGTTCAAATGTTTGATGTAGTCAACGAACAGTTGGTTCTGTTGGCTCTTCTTCACCACGAGGTGGCCTAAGAGGTCGGCGGTGTCAGTATGCAGCACGATTTCCGGTTCGTCCACCAAGATCTCGAAGTACTTAGGGCCTGGAACCACGACCGCGTATACACCGGCTTTGTAGCCGCTCTTCCGTTGGAACACGAAATGGCCTTTGGCGTCGGCCATGGTTGTATCGGCGTAATACAGCTTGTTACCGTAGTAATTGGCCAGATAGATCGTGTCCTTGCTCACTCCGGCCACCGTAACGTCGATACGCCGCTGGTCAGACGTGTTTTGGGAGAACGTGTTAGTAATGGTGCCGGAGCACAACAGACCTGTCAGGGTGAGCGTCAGGACGTACTTGAGCATGCGGTCAAAAGTATTTGCCTCGATTTCGCGACTTCGGGGGACTTAACAAAGTTTGTTCCGACCCTATCAACAGCCAGACGTGTACCGGAGGCAACTCGTGGGTGCATGGGGCCGTCTTCGGATCGACATACATTCGCCTCAACCTTTGAACCACATGGCACGCACCTTCATTACACTGGCCTTCATGGCAATTGCCGCTGTTGCCAGCGCGCAGGATCGTCAAGTCAACATCACCGACACGCCTGAGATGATGGTCGTGGTCGAGAAGCGCACAGCGCTCTTGGATAAGACTACGGATCTTACCGCTGAGCAAACCACCCAAGTGAAGGAGGTTTACTTGAAGGTGGAACGTCAGATGGCCGCCATCAATGCACGATTCGACATGAGCGAGCCGCCGATGAGCCGTGAGGACCGCGAAACTGAGATGAAGCCACAATACGAGCATTGGGACCGTTGGACCAATGACCAGCTCAGCCACATACTTACTGCAGAGCAGATGGCGAAGTGGGCGGCTGTTAACAAGTAAGAACGTAACCCCCTGAAGCCCCGCACGACCATGTCGATGCGGGGCTTTTCTGTTTCAGGCCTGCGGCACTGCGGTCTTGAATTCGCTCGTCGTGTGGAACTGGATGGCAGGGTTCTCCCTTTGCTCCAGTTCCAGTATGTAGGCACTCGGTGCCATGAATACGCGGTTGCCATCCTTGTCCAGCACGATCTGCTGAAGTTTGATCCTGCAGAAGGCGTCCAAGGCGGCTTCGTCGTCTGATGTCAACCAACAAGCTTTGTACGCCTGAATGCGTTGGAACTCGCATTTGGCACCATACTCATGCTCCAGCCGGTAGGCGATCACCTCGAACTGCAGTTCGCCTACGCACCCAACGATCTTCTTGCTGCCGATGGATCCCATGCAAAGCTGCGCAACGCCTTCATCGGTCAGCTGCCTGATGCCCTTGTCCAATTGCTTGCTGCGCATCGGGTCCTTGTTCACCAGCTCCCGGAAAAGTTCCGGAGAGAAGGAGGGATCCCTCCGAAGTTGAGGTTCGCCCCATCGGTAAGCGTGTCGCCGATCTTGAAGTTCCCAGTGTCGAAAAGACCGATCACGTCACCCGGATAGGCTTCCTCCACCAGCGTTTTTGCCGCTGCCAGAAAGTTGGTGGGGTTCGCGAAGCGCACTTGTTTGTTCAAGCGCACGTGGTGGTAGTATGTGTTGCGCTGGAATCGGCCACTACAAACGCGTAGAAAGGCGATGCGGTCCCGGTGGTTGGGGTCCAGGTTAGCGTGGATCTTGAAGACAAAGCCGGTGAAACGTGTGTTCGCTGGGTCCACAGGGCCGCTGTCGGAGGGGCGCGGACCTGGTGGCGGAGCAATACGAACGAAAGCATCAAGCACCTCCTTGACGCCGAAGTTGTTGAATGCGCTTCCGAAGAATACCGGTGCGATAAGGGCTGCGCGGTAGTCTTCCATACTGAAGCCATCGTATACGCCATCGATCAACTCCACATCGTGGCGCAAGGTCATAGCGGCATCCTCGCCGATCTGCGCATCAAGTCGGGGGTCGGCCAGGTCATCGAAATGCAGGCTAGCACCTTCCACCTTGGTCTTGACGCTCTCGAACAACTTGAGATCGCGATCATACAAGTCGTACACCCCTTTGAACGTTGCCCCGATGCCGATCGGCCAACTCAAGGGGCGCACCTTGATGCTGAGTTTCTCTTCCAACTCATCGAGGAGGTCGTACGCGTCCCGGCCCTCAAGATCCATCTTGTTGATGAACACGATAACGGGCGTATTCCGCATGCGACATACCTCCATGAGCCGCTCGGTCTGCGCTTCAACGCCTTTCACACAATCGATCACTAGGACCACACTGTCAACCGCCGTCAGGGTGCGGTACGTGTCCTCGGCGAAGTCGCGGTGACCCGGCGTATCGAGCAGGTTGATGCTCTTGCCGGCATAGTGGAACGTCATCACCGACGTGCTGACGCTGATGCCACGCTGCCGTTCAATGTCCATGAAGTCGCTCGTGGCGCCTTTGCGGATCTTGTTGCTCTTCACCGCTCCGGCGGTTTGGATAGCACCACCGTAAAGCAGGAATTTCTCCGTTAGGGTCGTCTTACCCGCGTCGGGGTGACTGATGATGGCGAAGGTCCGCCGCTTTTCGATCTCGTCTTGAAGGCTCATTGTAAGGCGCGCGAAAGTAGGTTTCCATAGGGCGCTCGAGCCCGGATGATCTTGCCGGATGCTGAGCGGTTCCCGAGAAGCCTCGGTTCATGGGCCCCGACCCATGTATTCATATCTTTCCGTTGATGCCATCCGATAACAGATCGATGGTTGGTGTGGCGCGCTGCGCACCCGCGGATACATTCGCGACCCAACCAAGAGAACTGATGAAGACCCGCTCGAAGATCCTGCTGCTGTTCGCCTTGTCCAATGCATCGGTGCTTTCGGCCGTTGCCCAATTTCCGTCGTCCCATCTTGCGGTTGTCCAATGGGCAACAAACCTGATAGGGGTTACTGATATCACAAATTGCGGCGATAGCCGGTTGTTCGTAACCAAGCAGGAGGGCCGCATCCGGATCATCACCGATAGCATGCAGGTACTGCCCACGTCATTCCTCACCATCATGGACAGTGTGAATGACGCGAGCAACGAACAAGGATTGCTTGGTCTTGCCTTCGATCCCGATTATGCGAACAACGGCTACTTCTATGTGCACTACATCGGCGGCACCGGCACCGGGTACAGCAAGATCAGCCGGTTCCAAGTGAGCCAGAACAACCCCGATAGTGCGATGCGCAATTCGGAGGAAACCATCTATATCTGGCCGCAGCCGTACTCGAACCACAACGGGGGAGATCTTGCATTCGGGCCCGATGGTTATTTGTATGCCACCTTCGGTGATGGTGGAAGCGCGAACGATCCACAAGGGAATGCACAGGACCTTAGCGATCCATTGGGTGACATCATCCGGATCGACGTTAGCGACCCCGATACCACATTCACCATTCCACCCGACAACCCTTTCGCCGCGAGCGCGAATGGTATTGACACGCTGCCTGAGATCTGGGCGAGTGGTTTGCGGAATCCATACCGCTTCGGCTTCGATGCAGTAACAGGCGATATGTGGATCGGGGACGTTGGGCAGAATGCATACGAAGAGGTCGACTTCTGGCCGGCCGGTGATAACAGTGGACCCAACTTCGGATGGCGTTGCTACGAAGCAAATGCGCCTAATCTCCTAGGTGGTTGCGGACCGATCGGCGATTATGATGCTCCTGTTAGCATACACCCGCAGGCGGATCAAGGTTGGTGCAGTGTTATGGGTGGTCGCGTCTATCGCGGAAGCCAATACCCGAACCTCAGTGGTCGTTACATCTACACCGACTATTGCGGTGGTCAGTTCTACAGCCTCCTGCCCGATGGGAATGGTGGATGGTACAAGGAGCAGCTTCTCGCAACGGGCTTGGCGGGCTGGAGTTCCATTGCAGAGGACAGCGCCCTGAACATCTTCGCGACCAACATCAACAACGACAGGGTCTACAAGTTGTACGACCCGTGCCCGATGGCGCCACCGACGATCTCTGTCAATGCGAACCTGCTCGAAAGCTCTGTAGGCACAGCCTATTGGTGGTATTTGAACGGTAACATCATCAACGGTGCTAATTCCCAGAGCTACGAGCCCCAGCAAAGCGGGGTCTACTCCGTTGTGGTCACGGTATCCGGCAGCTGTTCTCTGGAAAGCGACACGGTCTCGTTCGTGTACACGGGTATTGGTGTGCTTGATACTGCGCCGCTTTCGTTGATGCCCAATCCGGCGAGTGACCTGGTGGTGATCAGCCTTGGCCGTACCTCGGGCGACGCGCGTTCTCTGTTGGTATTTGATGCGGTTGGTCGGATGGTCAGCACGCGTTTGATCGGTGGTGGCACATCCGCTACTCTCGAGTTGGCTGACTTCCCGAACGGCAGCTACATCGTTTCAGTTCGCGATGGCAATGGCCAAGAGATCGGAAAGGCAGCGCTCACTGTCGTTCATTGATCGATCTGGTCAACTCAAAGGGCTGTTCCGGAATTACGGGGATGGCCCTTTTCGTTCGCGCCTAACCGGGCGAAACCCTTTTTTGTTGACTTATGCCCGGGCGATGACGCGTATCGCTTCAACCAGCCGGTCCAACTCCTGCAGGGTCGTGTATACGTTCGGCGTCACACGAACATGATTGAAGGGCGCTTCGATCCCGGGTTTTGCATCGCGCTCGATCGCCACCGTGTGGATCTTCCATTTGCTGAACAATTGTTCGCTGATCTCCGAGCCCTTTTTGCCTTCGATCCCAAAAACGCCGATCGCGCATCCGTAGACCGGGTTGGTGGACGTTTTGAAGAAAATGCCCGGAACATTCTTCGTCCGCTCCATCCAATAGTTCTTCAGGAAATGGATGCGCTGTTGCTTGCGCTGCGAGCCGATGAGATGGTGGAGGTCGAGCGAATAGCCGGTGGCCATTTCGATAGGAAAGCTGCGCGTTCCCACGGATTCAAATTTGCGGATGTCCTCGCCCAATGGTTTGTCGTTGCTGAGCAATGGCCAGACCTTGGTGATCTTCTCCTTCTTCATCCACATGAGGCCATTGCCGAAGGGTGCGCATAGGAACTTGTGCAAGCTGGTGCCCCAATAATCACAACCCAGATCGGGGATCTTGTAGTCGAGCAGTCCGAAGCTGTGCGCAGCATCCACCAATACCTCGATGCCTTGCGTGTGTGCGGCATCGGCGATCTTCTTCACCGGCAGGATCTGTCCGTTCCAGTTCACGATGTGGGTGATGTGGACGAGTTTGGTCTTTGAGGTGAACTTGCTTGTGAAAGCTTCGACCATTGCGGCTTCGTCCTCGCTTGGTAACTGCGGGTCGGCGTAGACCAACTTTACCCCATCGCGCAGTGCACGCTGCCGCCATGCATTGTACATGTTTGGATAATCGTAGGTGCTCAACACGACTTCATCCCCGGCGACGAGGGGTAAACCGAAGATGATCGTGTTCAGCGCCTCCGTGGCATTGCGGCAAACGGCCAGTTCGTCGTGCGGCACTCCCGCCAGATCCGCAAGGTTCATCCGCAGCGGCTCCCGATCAGCATCCAATATGCGCCACATGTAGTAGCTCGGCGCTTCGTTGCACATGCGGTTGTAATGGTCCAATGCTTCCATGGCCGCGCGCGGCGAGGGGCTCACTCCTCCATTGTTCAGGTTGATGAGCGTTGGACTACATGCATAAGCGGCGCGGATCTGGCGCCAGAAGTCCTCCTCATCGGTTGCCGGGTCTACCCGTGGATGCTCCGGGGAGACCTCCGGAAACGCCGCGTCCACGCTCTGGTGCAGAGCAAGGCCGCCCAACAGTGCGGCGCTCTGCTGAATGAAGGTGCGGCGATCGGTCATGGGATGCGTTGTGTGGACAATGTAGTGAGCGAGCGCTCGCGTGTGAACGCGAAGTCGAAAGTCGGGAAAGCGAAGAAGCCGTTCAGCGCATTCCTTTGCGGCCAATTCAGGTGCAAATGAGCGACGGCTATGTGAAGACCAGCGTGGGGGACGGCGTAGCCACCATCACGTTCCACCATCCCAAGAGCAATAGTTTGCCCGGTCATGTGCTTCGCGGAATGGCGGCTGCCATTGAGCAGGCCGGCTTGGACAAGGATGTTCGAGTGATCGTAATGCGAAGTGACGGCGATAAGGCATTTTGCGCTGGCGCCAGCTTTGACGAGTTGGTGGCGATCGACAGCGTGGCCCGGGGTCTGGAGTTCTTCAGTGGCTTTGCACTAGTGATCAATGCCATTCGCAAGGCTCCGGTCTTCGTCATCGGACGTATTCACAGCCATACCGTTGGCGGGGGTGTTGGCTTGGCTTGTGCGGTTGATATTGCCTATGCGCATGAAAGCGCCAGCGCTCGATTGAGCGAATTGGCTATTGGTATTGGCCCTTTTGTGGTAGGTCCGGCCGTTGAGCGTAAAGTCGGTGCTTCAACCTTCGGTTTGCTAAGTGCTACCCCGGCCGTGCGGCGAAGCGCCGCATGGTGCGAGCAACGAGGGCTTTATGCTGAAGTGTTCCACAGCATTGAGGCGTTGGACAGTCGCATTTCCGCGCATGCCCAAGAGTTGGCGGCGTACAACCCGGAAGCCATCGCCGAATTGAAAAGGACCATGTGGCGTGGCACTGAGGATTGGGACATCCTGCTCCCCGAACGTGCTGCTATCAGCGGCCGATTGGTGCTGAGCGATTTCACCCGCGGGGCCATTGCCAAGTTCAAGGCCGAAGCGGCTAAACGGTAGGGGCTGGCCGGGCTGGCAACCCCTGTGGGGCGTTCAACGTAGGAACGCACGCAAATCCCGCCCTCGCCTTGTCGCACTTCCTGAAACGGCCCAAGCTCAGCCCCATCCACAAGGTGCTGATCGCCATGTACGGCACGCTATTCTTGCTGTGCGCCGGCCTGATCGCTTGGCAGCACTACGAAAAGCGGCAGGCATTGTACCGTGAGACAGCGGTTCACCTCAGCAACATCACCGCGTTGCTCGCTGCCCAAACCGATGGCGACAACATCGCCATGCTGGTCGGCAAGTACCGGTCGCCCGGATTGATCATCAAAAACACACAGGACGCTTGGTATTATGTGGCACAGCGTTCAATGAGGCGCGTGGCGGAAGCCGACCACCTCAGTGCCCCCTTGCGCATACTGGCCTATGACAGCACTAGCGGACAAGTGCAGACCATCGTTACCAGTTCGGATGTACCAGAGTTCAGGGCGCCTTTCAATGACCCGACGGGACTTGTAACGGCCATGTTCCCCAACGCCCCAAGCCCTCAAGCCAGTGGTGAGAGTGAATCCCTTTCCTCAGCAGCGCCATTGATCGATCGCCATGGTGACCTGAGCGGGATTGTTCTTGCGCAGGTGCCCAAGGAAGAGATCGAGGCAGAGGCCCGTGTAGGTCTGTGGCGGAACATACTCATCATGGTAGCGGTATTCGGTATCGCAGCGCTGGTGCTGTTCCGGAGCGCTGTAAAGTGGATCAAACAGGCCGAAGCAGACCGCGCCGATCTCGCCCGGCGACATGAAGGGATCACTGACAGTATCGCCTATGCAGGAAAGATCCAAAGTGCATTGATCCCAACGCCGATGTCTTCGGTGAACTCTTCGAACACTTTTTCGTGTTGAACCGGCCCAAGGACACTGTGAGCGGTGACTTCCATTGGTTCCACCGCGCCAGCGATGATGTGTGTTGGGTAGCAGCAGCCGATTGCACAGGACATGGTTTGCCCGGTGCTATGATGGCCGCCATCGGTTGCAGCATATTGAACGACATCGTTCAGCAACATCCGGACGGCGACCCGGCGACTTTGCTTTCATTGCTCAGTGACCGGTTAACACGCACCATGCACCAGAGCGGCCAGCGCAAGGGGGCAGGAGACGGTATGGATATCGCCCTTTGTCGTATCGATCGCGCGCAACGCGAAGTCCTCTTTGCGGGCGCATATCGGCCGATGTATTGGCTTCATGGTGGGGAGCTCAACATCCTTAATGGCGATCGCAAGCCGATCGGTGGGAACCATCATGACGCTGAACGAAAATTCAGCACGCACCGGATCGTGTACGCCCCTGGAGATCGCATCTATTTGTTCAGCGATGGTTACGCCGACCAATTCGGCGGGCCGGAACGCAAGAAATTCATGGTCGCACGGTTCAACCGCATGTTGCTGGAACACCAACAATTGAATATGCAGGCGCAGGGGCAGCGCTTCAGCGAACTATTCACTGAGTGGAAAGGGCAGGAGGAACAAGTGGATGACGTATGCATCGTTGGACTACAGGTCTGACTTCCGTGATGCCCGGCCCAGCGGAGGCTCTTCTATATTTGGCCGTCCCGTATAGGTGCGCTGTTGCGCAGGAGGGCATTATCGCATGGCCAGCAAGCAGGAATTGATCGCGAAGCTCGAGGAGATCCTTCAACGTACCGATCCGGAGCAAGCCGGTGAAGCGGTCGATCATATAAAGGAGACCTACGAGGCACTTGTCGCTGCGGAACACGCCGCTGCTGAAGCCGTCCAACAGGCGGATCAGGAAAGCGGTGATGTGCCGGCCACCACTCCAGCCGTGGCCATGGAGAACATGGCACCGCAGAATGAGGACGACAAGCGGTTCAAGCAATTGATCGACGCCTTCAACACCAAGGTGAACGACCTGCATCGCAAGCGCCAGAAAGAAGAGGCGGACAATCTCGAAGCAAAGAAGGGTGTAATGGATGAGCTGCGCCAGCTCATCACCCAGGAGGAGAACATCGGTACGGCTTTCCACAGGTTCAGCGAACTGAATGACAAGTGGCGGTCGATCGGTAACGTACCCCAAAGCGCCTATCGCGATCTGCAAACGGACTACGGCCATTTGCGCGACGAGTTCTTTTACCACATGCGCATCTACAAGGAGTTGCGCGAACACGACCTGAAGAAGAACACGGCACTGAAGTATGCGTTGATCAGCGATATGGAGGCCGTAAGCCGCGTTGACAGCGTGCGCGAGGCGGAGTTGCTGGTGAAGCAGTATCAGGAACAGTGGCACCAGATAGGACCGGTACTGAAGGAGGAGTGGGAGAGCATCCGTGACAAGTTCTGGGGCGCTACGCGGGTGGTTTACGAGCGCATACAAGAACACTATCGCGCTCGCCGGGCCGAGCAGGATGCCAACCTGCAGGCGAAGAAGGACATGGTGAACCGCGTGCTGGAGATCAGCGAGCAGGCCAAGGTCGCTGGTGCCAAGGAATGGAAGGACCTGACGGACAAAGTGATCGAAGCACAGAACGCGTGGAAGTCGATCGGGTTCGCGAGCAAGAAGGACAATGATCGGATCTGGAAGGATTTCCGGGATGCTTGCAATGTGTTCTTCGGAGCCAAGCGCGATCACTACAACAAACTGAAGGAACAGTACAAGGGCGTACTGGACAAGAAAAAGGCTTTGTTGGATCAGGCGCTTGCCTTGAAGGATAGCACGGATTGGAAGCAGGCCGCTGACAAGTTGAAGGTCCTGCAACAGCAATGGAAAGAAGGCGGCAGCGCGGGTCCTCGTGACGAGCACCGGCTGTGGTTGAAATTCCGTGAAACCTGCGATGCGTTCTTCGCGAAGCGCAAAGAGCGTTTCGCAGCGCAGGATGCCGAGCAGGACGCCAACCTGAAGATCAAGCAGGAATTATTGGCCGAGATCGAGGCGCACACGCATTCAGGGAACAAGTCACAGGACCTGGAGGTGCTGCGCGCATTCAGCCAACGGTGGATGGCTATCGGTCGCGTGCATCCATCGCAGCACCAGCAGCTGTGGGACAAGTACAAACTGCTTCTCGACAAGCATTATGGCCAATTGAACGTTGAGCAGGCGGAACGTCGCCAGATGCAGTTCAAAGAGCACTTAACCAACCTGAAATCCAGTAACGATGGCATGTTCGAGTTGGATCGCGAAAGCCGTCTGCTGAAGCGCAAGATCGAAGAGAAGGTGACCGAAGTGCAGCAGATGGAACGGAACATGGGCATGTTCAACTTCAAGAGCGCTGCCGGGGAAGCCATGCGCAAGGAAATGGAGAAGAACCTGGAACGTGTGAAGCGTGAAGTGGAGCGCATGAAGGCTGAACACAAGCAGCTTGTGGTGGAAATGCGCACTCCTGCCGTTCCGGAAGCCCGGCCGACCACCTGAGCTCCATGGGATCCGGATCGCTCGTATTCAGCGTGCGGATACCGCTTGCTTGGGGAGAGATGGATGCCTTCGGGCATGTCAACAATGTGGCGTACTTCCGCTGGCTGGAGACAGCCCGTATGCACTATTTGCACGCCATCGGCATTACACATCCCGATCAGCAGGGGGGGATAGGCCTGTTACTGGCCGAGACGCGCTGCACGTTCCTGAAGCCTCTGCACTTTCCGGATACTGTTTCCGTGCGAGCAGGCGTAGAGCGGGTGGGCAACACAAGCTTCATCATGAACTATGAAGTGCATAGTGAATTTCAGGGTTTAGCTGCAACGGCCGAAAGCGTTCAGGTGATGTTCGACTATCGTACCAACACGAAATCACCCGTGCCCGACACAGTCCGAGCCGCTATTGCGCAACTTCAAGCGGGTACACGAACGACATGAAAACCAGCACTTTGCTTTTATGGTCTTGCTTGGCGGTTGCCTGCGGTACATCCGAACCTGCTGACAACACACCTTCGGAACTGTCCAAGCCCAGTGCAGGCGACCTGCAGTGGACCCGTATTGCCGGTCTCCAGGGGCGCTGGGTGAACGACCTCGACACGGGAAGAACGCTCACCTACGAAGAGTGGACCCGAAGGGATAGCGTGTATTGGAGCGGTTGGGGATATGTGTTGGCAGGAGCCGATACGGTGAGCATTGAAGAATTGAGGATCGTGCGCAAAGGCGATCTAGTTGCTTACGGCGCAAAACTCAGCACCCAGAACGGTGGAGATTGGGTGGACTTCACCCAGGAGCAAACAGGGGCCGATACGTTATTGTTCAGCAATACGGCGCATGACTTTCCGCAGCGGATCCAATACGTGAAACAGGGCAGCGCTTGGCATGCCAGTGTGTCCAATGCGACAGAAGGCTTCGAACTCCACTTCGTGCCCAGAACAGATGCCATGAATGCGGCACGTTAAGCATGGGGAGCGCAGATAGGACCGCGAGCGTATGGCGGCGCATTCTGCGCTGGTTGCGTCCTGTGATCGCATTCGTTCTTATCGGTGGTGTGTTCTACTTGGGCGTTCATAGCGAGCGCACGGGCTTTGTACGCGACGTGATCGACCCGGGCCTGAAACGGTTCGCATTGCCCGTATTGAACGTGTTCCGAAGTGCCGGGCCAAAAGCCGATAGGATAGACCTGCTCATTGGCAAAGTCGCCTTGGACAGCATATCGGCTATTCGGAACCGGGCGCTGGAAGCCGGCGTTCTGAACGAAGGCAAGGACCGGCTCTTCCCTGCTCTATTGATCTTCGGGGGAGATACCATGCAAGTGCACCTGCGACTGAAGGGCGGGTTGACCGATCACTTGCGTACCAACAAATGGAGCTATCGCGTGCAGTTGGGCGAGGGCGATACCCTCATGGGGATGACCACCTTCAGCCTGCAGCATCCGAACACCCGGAACTTCAGTAACGAGTGGATCCTTCACCGAGCAGTGGCCTATGTCGGTTTGCCCGCCTTGCAGTACGACTTTCTGGACGTACGCGTGAACACCCGGAGCCTCGGTCTGTATGCACTTGAACAGCACTTCGACGATGCACTGATGTTGCGGCTTGCGCCACGTGGCCTTGTTGGGCCGACCATGAAATTCGATGATGAGCTGCGTATCGGAACGCTGGCTGAAATGGCGCAACGTCCCTTTGATAGCGAAGCACCGATGCAAGGAGAATGGCTGAGTGCCCCGATCACCGCGTTCCACCTTTCGGAGGTATTGGCGGATAGTACCAAGTCCGCGCGTTTCGCTTTTGCAAAAGGGCGGTTGACCCGTTTCCGGAACGGCTTACTCGCAACGAGCGAAGTATTCGACGCCGATGCCTTGGCCAAACTCTTTGCGCTCTGCGATCTCCTCGGTGGCCAGCACGCGGATGATTGGCGCAACCTGCGCTTCGTTTTCGATGCGAGAACAGGGTTGCTCGTGCCCATAGCCTTTGACGCGAACGCTGGTGAACCGATCACGGCTATTCGGGCGTTGCGCGAGCAGCCTCCGTTGCGATTCGATAGCACGCATCTCACCACCTTCTATGGCAGGCTTTTCAGCGACCGGCATTTCTACGAGGCGTACATCGCCCACTTGGACACGTTCAGCACCAATGGATGGTTGGAGAATTTCCTTTCCACCATACACGAGGACTTGCTTAGCCAGGAGAAGTTGATCGCGCACGAATTCCCGAACGCAGCGCACGACCCGACCGTGTTCGAGCACTGCCGCACGGTGATCCGACAAACACTTCTCCCAAAGAACATTGTAAGCATCAGCATATTGGGGCAGGAGGGAAGCATGCTCCGATTGGGAATTGCGAACCTGCACGCGTTGCCGGTGGAAGTCGTAGGAATAGGCCCGCGCGATGCCGAGCCCGTTCCGTGTGGACCGATACTCCTGCCACCGCGCAGCAGGGATGAGCCACTTACAGAGCAGGTGGTTGAAATTCCGTACAGAGCGAGCAGCGATGACAAGCTATTGCTCCACATCAAATTGGTGGGTATGCTCAAAGCCGTGCTTGTGCCGGTGAAGGGTCTCGTTCGATAGGGCCGAATAGTGACGTGCTGCTACTTTGGCGTCCTCACACCAAACCAAAACCTACCTCCCATGGGAATGATGAAAGAATTCAAGGAATTCGCGATGCGCGGAAGCCTTGTGGATACTGCCGTAGCCTTTGTAATGGGTGCCGCCTTCGGCAAAGTCGTGAGCGGATTCGTGGATGGGATCGTAATGCCGCTTGTCGGCATGCTCACAAGCGGGGTTGATTTCAAAGAGTTGAAGTATGTATTGAAGGCCGGTGTTGCCGAAAGCAAAGACGCAGCTGGTGGTGTGATCGCGGCTGTGCCGGAGGTGGCGGTGAAGTACGGCGCGTTCATCACTGTTATCATAGATTTCATAATAGTCGCTTTCGTGATCTTCATGGTCATAAAAGCCATCAACAAGATGAAGAAGGCCGAACCCGCACCTGCTCCAGCCGGCCCCACAGAGGACCAGAAGTTGCTGATGGAGATCCGCGATGCGCTGAAGAAATAGCCGTCTGCGACGACCGTTGCATGCATTCACAAAGCCCTGGCAATTGCCGGGGCTTTGTCGTGCTTACCGTGGCCTGAATGCCGCGCGTTCAGGATCGAAGCGCACTTCGGCATCGTCGAACTCCCGCGCGATAAGGCCTTCTTCAATGGCCATGCTCGGTGTTCCTTGCCAACAAGTACCCGCGTTTGAAATGAGCAAGAGCCCATCGCTCAAGTCCAATGCCAGTTGCAGATCGTGCGTACTGAGCAGGATGGACTTTCCGCCTTCAACTGCAATACGCTTGAGCATGCGCATCAGGTGCACGCGGCTGGTGAGATCAAGAAAGGCCGTGGGCTCGTCGAGCAAGAGCGCGGGTGTGTCTTGCGCAAGTGCACGTGCGATCATGACCTTCTGATGCTCGCCATCGCTGAGAGTGTGCAAAAGGCGCCGTGCCCATTGACCAGTGCCTGTTTGCTCCATGGCGTTGCTTACGGCGCGTTCATCGCGTTCCGAAGTGCGTCCTGTCCAACTTGTCCAAGGGTGGCGCCCCATGGCCACGGCATCGAGCACGCTCACTTGCCCAAGCGTTGAGCGGCCGGTGAACACGATGGAGATCAGTCTGGCCCTCGCAGCAGCGGAAAGCGAACCGATGCTGGCGTCGCCCAAGAACACCTCCCCATGCACCGGAGGAAGCGATCCGCAAAGTGTCCGCAGAAGAGTGCTCTTGCCGCTGCCGTTGCGGCCGATGATGCTCACCAATTGTCCGGAAGACAAGATCAGATCCAGATCCCGCAACAGAGCCTGTTGGCCATGACCAACGGCGAGAGCTTTGGTATGCAATGGGTAGCTCATGCGGCACGATACCAGTTGCGCCCTTGCCAAAGCACCCAAAGCACCACCGGTGCGCCGAGCAAACTGGTTACAGCGTTCAGCGGTAGTATACCCTGGATGCCGGGGAGACGCGTGATCACATCGCACAGCAAGGCCAGACATGTCCCGGAAATGATGCTGGCCGGAATCAAGACCCGGTGGTCAGCCGTTCGGAACAGTCCGCGTGCCACATGCGGAGTAGCCAATCCGATGAACGAAACGGGACCACAAAATGCGGTAACAACACTTGCAAGCAGACCGCTGAAGGCAATGAGCACCGACCGTGTTCGCCTCACATTCAGCCCGAGCGTGGTGGCCTGTTCCTCACCGGCCAGCAAGGCGTTGAGCGGTTTGGCGTGCAGCCAAGCCGCAAGGCACCCTATCAAAACGACGGGCAACAACCACGCGACGTCCTTCATTTCCTTTCCATTGAACGACCCCATACCCCAAACCACGAAGCCCTTCAGTGCGTGAGCGGGCGCATACAGTTCCAGCACACTGACCAATGCACTGCACAGGTACCCGGTCATCAACCCCACGATGAGCAAGGTTGCCCCATCGCCGATGCGCCGATCCGCAAGGACGATCAACAGCAGCACGGCCATGGCACCCACGAACGCAGCGGCTAAAACCCCTGCCGGCAACAACGCGCCCAAGGACCCACCACCCCCGAGCATCAAGATGGCAACGCCCAAGCCAGCTCCGCTAGTTACACCGAGTACACCTGGGCCGGCCAGCGGATTGCGGAAGAGGGTCTGCATCAGTAGCCCGCACGCGGCCAGCGCCCCACCGGCGCATGCCGCAGTGATCGCCTGCGGGACCCGTACTTCCTGCACGATCCGAACATGCACTGCATCCGCTCCTTCGATCTTCAATAGAGCCCCAGAACCTCGGTTACGCGTAAGCCGGAACTACCCAAGAGCAGGTCCGTGACGAACAGCACGACACCCAACAGCACCAAGGCCGCGAACAGCAAAGACTTCCGGACGGGCATCGGGCAAACTTAGGTGCACCGCGATCGAACGGAACGGGCTTTGCCTTGTGCGGTCGTTCCTTCGCAGCCCCCCATGCGCATCATTGCGATCATCGGTACATGTGCACTCTTTCTGGCCGGGTGCTATCCGCTCCGCAAGAACTTGCGGGCTGCGGCACAATTGGAGCAGAATGGTGCCGCGCAAGAGGCATTGGCTGCGTACAGCGCTATTGAAGCGCGCCGCCAAGGGAACGCCGACGCGCTTCTTGGCATGAAGTCATCGGCGCAACATGTGTTCGACAGGCTTCAGGATGAAGCCACTTCAGGTTACATGCGGGGTGACTTTCCCGCTGGCGAACAAAGCAGGATCGACGCACAGGCGTTCAAGGATCGCATGTTGCTCGAAGGCATAACCGTTGAATGGAGCACGCTGTTCGATATGCGGCGCAACGAGGCGCGCAACCAATGGATCGACAACCTCTATGCCCAAGCCGAAGCGGCCTTCCGCAGCGATCGGTTCCCCGAAGCGGGTGCACTGGCGGCGCGTGTTTTGCAACATGATCCGGCCAGAACGGATGCCGAGCATCTCCGTCGAATGGCCCGGAACGAACCGAAATACCGGGACGGTAAACGGGCCTTTGATCTTGCTCGGTACACCGATGCGTTCCGTATTCTCGCAGAGGTGGTGCACGATGATCCATACTACAAGGATGCCTTTGCACTGCACCATGTAGCGCTCAACAAAGCGTCGTACACCTTGGCCTATTTGATCGTACCGGCGAATAAGCCCGGCCGTTTCAGTAAGGATAAAACCCCGAAGCCGAGCAATGATGAACTGCTGTTGGCAGGGTCGATAGAGCAGGCCATAGTGCAACTCGAGGACCCGTTGGTGAAACTCATCGACCGGAACCATACTGATGCCTTACTCGCCGAGCAACTTCGGGCACTCACTGGTGGGGTGGAAGAAGCCAGCGCGGCACAAGCCGGCAAACTCTTAGGCGCCCAGTTCGTGTTCACCGGTCAAGTGATCGTGCTCAACGACGACCGCATCGATCTCCGTGTTACGCTCATTGACGCCAGTACGGGCCTGATCCACGTTGCCGAACAGGTGAGTGCCATGCGCAATGAGGTTGGTCGTACCCGGGATCCGAAACCGTTACTGATGGCATTGGTTGCCCAACGAGCCGCCGAACACCTGAAGAGCTTCGACCGGTTCGATGACTGACCTGTAAGCGCTTGTCCGGGGATGTTGCGCACATTCGGGCATGCAAGTCGAGTTCATTCTGTATGTATCGGACCAAAGTCGGAGCACGTCATTCTATTCTGAGCTGCTCGGCTGCCCGCCAACATTGCATGTCCCGGGCATGACGGAATTCACCTTGGGCGGCTGCAAGCTGGGGCTGATGCCCGAAAGCGGGATCGCACGGATCATTACGCCGGCCCTGCGTCACCCAAGCGAAGCGAAGGGTGCGCCACGGTGCGAATTGTACTTAGTGATCGAGGATCTGAGCGAAGGTATCCGGCGAGCGACACGGGCAGGAGCGATCCTGGTCAACGAGCCGGCCGATCGCGATTGGGGGCATAGCGTGGCTTACTTCGCTGACCCCGATGGGCATGTGATCGCACTGGCACAAGTCAAGTACGAATGAACTACCGAACGGTTTATGACATTGCTCAAGAGCCACCGTTCGATACCGCAGCGGCTTGGCTCGCTGCCGGGTTCATCCTGCTGGGCATCATTTGGCGACTGGTCCAACATGCCAAGGATCGCAAGCGCACCGAGCCGCCGAAGCGCACTGGTATCACCACGCCTAAGGTGCTCGTCATCTTTGGTTCGCTCATCGCGCTTATCGGTATCGGCTTAATGGGCTGGGACCACTGGCGGCTAATAAGGGCCATTGAAGGCGGCGAGGCCCAAGTGGTTGAAGGCCCGATCCAGAGTTGGGGCATCGAACGTGTGCGCACTGCGCGGCGGGACAAATACGAGTATAATACTTATGAGCGATTCTATGTTGGTGACAGCATCTGGTTCGGTTACTACCAGAACGTGGGACAGGCAGGTTTCCACAACGGGAAGAGCGAGCTGATCCAATTCAAGGACGGGATGCTGGTGCGTGCAACGTATCTCTATGCTGACGGCACCGACCAGCCTCCGAGGATCGTGAAGCTGGAGATGAAATGATCGAAGTCAACGGTCGGCTGGCAGGTGTGGATTACTTTGCACGAAGCAACACGGAAGGCCATGAGCAACGAACGTACATCCGGAGCATTCATCTTCTTGGCCGGCCTTGCAGCCGGTGCAGCATTGGGGATATTGTTCGCACCCCAAAGCGGCAAAGAGACACGCGCGAAACTCGCTTCCAAGGGTCGCGCGGCGAAAGACAAGCTCGATGATCTGATCGAAGAGGGCCACGAGCAATGGAGCGAAGTGAAAGGCAAAGCGGCCGACGCTGCCACGATGACCCGCGATGAAGTGAACGACTTTGTGCGCTTTCTTTTCGAGGAGGGCAAGGATCTGGTAGAGCGGGTGAAAGAAGATCGCACGGCATCCACCAGCGGAAGGCATAAACCCCACTGACCCGGTTTGTCCGGCCATTGCCCCCAAGAACGAAGTATCATGAACCAACGAGAACAACGGACCGACCCCTTTGATCACACCGACCTCGGTGACTTCATGGAGTCCATGGTAGGTGAGACCAAGGACTTGTGGGCAGTACAGAAGGACTACTATGCTCTTGTGGCCAGCGAGAAAGCCGCTAGGCTTAGTGCAGGGCTGCTCAGTAGCGTAGTCCTGAGCTTGGCCATAGGATCGGTGCTCGTCTTCGTAAGCCTGGCCGCCGCGCTATACATCGGGAGTCTGCTCAACAACATGGCACTCGGTTTCCTCATCATGGCCGGGGGCTTCCTACTGGCGGGTGTGGTTTTCATGCTGATCTGGCGCAGTGGAACACGCGATAAGTACATCCTCCGTTGGACCAACACGTTGTACAATGGGTAACCAGCGCGAATTCACATCATTGAGCGAGGTAGCTGCGGAACGCGCCCGGCTGAACGAATTGCGCAAGGTGCACGCGCAACGATTGGAGCGGCACTGGGAGGCCATGAAGGATCACGAGGTGCGCGGTCTTCTGCTGCGCGATGCCGTTGGCGATATGGTCCGCTCTTGGAAACCGGCCTCGATGATCGCCGGATTGATGGGGGGCGGTTCCCTTACGTCGGCCGTGGGCGCCGCCGTGTTCCGGGGTGGGGGGCTTACCAAGCGTATGCTGTCGTTCGCCGTAAGGCTTCTTGTTCCCTACTTGCTGAAGCAAGCGGGTAACCTATCGGTCGATCGTATAATGACCGAGGTGCAGAGCACCATGGAGCGCGTTAAGAAGCGTATGGCAGAGCGAAGAGACCGAACAGAACAAGAAAATTGAACGGACCATCGACCTCCCACGATGCCTTGAATCGCTACGTGCTGGTGCTGCTGGCCATATCGCTCACCTGCGCGGCGCTCTACTTCGCGCGCGACCTCTTCATCCTGTTGTTCACCTCTGGGCTTTTCAGCTTCCTCATGTTGCCGCTGTGCAACAAGTTGGAGCGATGGAAATTCCCGACATGGCTGGCCGCGATGGTTTGTTCCCTGCTCGTGGTCGTGGTACTGGTTGCGGTGGGCTGGTTTCTGGCGTGGGAGTACAGCACCTTCGGAGCCGATCTACCGGAACTCAAAGCCGGATTGGACGAACGCTTCAAGGATCTGCAGGATTACGTGCGACAAGAATTCAACGTGAACCGGCGTCAACAGGAGGAATGGGCGGAGAAACAGATCACCACGCTCACAGAGGAAGGCGGAACTATTGCAATGGGGCTTTTCTCCGCTACGGGCCAAGTGTTGGCCGTGCTGGTGGTCATTCCCATCTTCATCTTCTTGTTACTCTTGCTACGCGACAAATTCCGCACGTTCTTCTCGCAGTTAAGCGAAGATCATAGCGATGCGATACTGAAAGTCGTTGTGAACTGCGCTGACCTGTCGCGACGCTATTTGCGCGGGGTTCTTACCGTAATGGTCATCCTGGCCGTGCTCAACTCCATTGGTTTCATGGTGTTGGGTCTTAAGTACGCCATCCTGTTGGGTGTAACGGCCGCTATGCTCAACGTCGTGCCCTATGTGGGACCCTTGATCGGTAGCATTCTTCCCATTCTTATTGCGCTCATCACCAAAGATTCAGCGATGTATGCAGCGGGTGCCCTCGGCGTGATCCTCATTACCCAATTCATCGACAACAACTTCATTACGCCGAAAGTGGTCGGCTCGTCGGTGAGCATCAATCCGCTGGCGAGCATTGTGGCGTTGTTCGCAGGTGGCATGTTGTGGGGTGTGTTGGGGTTGGTGCTTGCCATACCCATCACGGGCATGTTGAAGGTCATTTGTGATGAGGTCACCGGCCTGAAGCCTTACGGCTTCCTCTTGGGCGAGGAACGCACTTGGCCCGAAGAGGGGTTGATCGACATTCCATTGCTCCGGAAAAAGCGGGGCAAGCCCAAAACAACCTGAGCTCACACCATAACATGTGGAAAGCGCAATGAGCCTTGATATCCCATTCCACATTACGGATTGGTCACTGCTTCCAACAGCGGTGGTCAACGGGGTGACGGGCAGGGCTACCATGCGGACCCAATTGCATGGTGACCTGCGCATTCGAATGGTGGACTACTCCGCGAACTATTTGGCCGACCACTGGTGCGAACTCGGCCACTTGGTCTTCGTGATCGAAGGCGAATTGATCAATGAACATCAAGACGGGACGATCAACGTACTGAGGCCGGGAATGTCATACCAGGTCAGCGATAAGCTCAGTTCCCATCGCTCCCGCACGATCGGGCCAGTGAAACTGCTCATCGTTGATGGTGCATTTCTGAGTTAGCCTTTTGACAAAGCTTCAGCCTAAAGGCGATCCAGAAAAAAGGGAGCATGGGGAAGGGCCTCCCCATTCCGGGATAACCGGGCACAAGGAAGCACATTCCATCACCTCGGCGAGGTGACACTATCCATGGTGCGGAGCGCCCCGCTTCCATTGTGGCAACATATTCGCTCACTTGGCGTGAACGCATCGAAGAATGAGCGGTGGTTCCCCACAACTTGCGTTACGACCACTGGATAAGCATCGCTTCGACGTGCGCCCTCCTCTTAAGTTCTTCGTTATCAGCCCAAGTCGCTGCGGGACGGGCATCATTCGATACCGCGTATGTGCGGGACTACTCCCGCAAACTCACCATGCGCTTGTACTCCAACACCAAGTACAACGGGCTCACCATCGCGAGCGGATCAGCAACCGACCTCGTTTACCGCCCGAACAACCGGATCAACATCGGTATCGGTGCGAGTTACAGAGCACTTACGCTGAACATTGGTTTCGGGGTGCCGTTTCTGAACAACGACGATGCGGTTCGAGGCAAGACCCGTTATCTGGATGCCCAAGCCAATATCCACACACGGCGTTGGGCGAGCAATATGTTCCTACAGGTCTTCAGCGGTTACTATGTCGCTTCCCACGACTTGTCACAAGTGGGCTGGGTGCAGGAGACGGAACGCCCATACCGTGCTGACCTGGTGCAATTCAACATCGGAGCCAGTGCTCTGCACATTTTCAACCACCGAAAATTCAGCTATCGCGCCTCGTTCAACCAAGATGCGTGGCAGCGGAAGAGCCAAGGATCCTTTCTCTTGGGCGGATACCTGACATACTATGATCTCAGGGCCGACTCATCCTTGGTGCCGATGGTCCTGAGTGAACAATTCGACCCCGGCGTGCGGGTGCGTCGTGGCAACTTCACGGATGTCGGACCCATGGGTGGCTATGCGTTCACCTATGTTCTGAAGGAGCACTGGTTCGTAACCCTTTCCGGGGCGCTGGGGGCAGGGTTGAGCATCCAGCGGTTGTTGCTGGTAAGTGATGACGGGGAGCATATGCGACCGCTCACCGGGCCAGGCTGGCATGCGCAGTTGCGCGCTGCGCTGGGCTACAACAGCAAGCGTACGTATGTGGGCCTGTTGTTCAACCAGGAGAATGTTGGCTATCTCACAGCGGGAGAGCAGGGAATACGCTGGAACGTGGGTAATGTGCGCCTGAATCTGGTGCACCGTTTCAACCAACGGATCAAGCAAGCGGATCGTGGCATACGCTGGCTCAACGGGCTTTAGCACTGTTCCAGGGGATGGACATAGCGAGCGCTAATCTTTACGATTGTCCTTCTCCAACTGACGCAAATCCTCCAACGCCCCGGGCAGAGCGGTTATGATCATGCCTTCGCGGAGGCCGGACCAGAGGTAATTGAAAACGGAACGGTCTTTCCGGCGCTCAAAGTCGAAGTCGCCATGGCGGAAATCGGGGGCGGAGCGGAGGTTGCGTGAGCGGACCACTTGGTTCATCAGACTTGAGAGGAATTTCCTGCGCCCGCCGGATCCATCCTGTTTGAGAAGTTCAAGCGAAAGTCCATCGTATTCCATATCTACCCTGCCCGTGGCGCGGTCCTCGTCAGCGGTCATCGTAAGATCCATTCCACCGATGGTTCCGGCTGTTGCGCGTGCAAGGATCAGATCGCCGGTCATGGTGTTGAACGCGTTGAAAGACATGGCCGAGATCATTCCGTTCGCGGTGAACCGGTCGCTTCTGTCGGCAATCACAGTTCGTAGTTGCAGGGTAATGTGCGCTTCGCCCAGTCCGTCGGCAGAGGCCAGAAGCACCATTGTATCCATGCTCAGCGAATCGATGGTGCACAGCCCTTCCACAACACCGTGGATGTTGGTGAAGGACACTTCCCCGAAATCCGGGGAGTTCGTGTCCTTCTCGTGGTAGTACACATTGGAGCTATCAACCTCAAGATGTTCCATGCACACCAGGAACGGGAGTTCACGCAGCATTCGGGCAGGTAGCGGCTTGCTCCTGAAGGGGCCATCGGGCATGGTCTTATCGCGGTAGATGTTCAGGTCGGCACCTACGATCCGCATGGCTGTGGAGGCGAACGTTCGCGCGTTGACCATGGCCGTCAGGTCGAGCCCCTCCACCATGGCAGTATCCAGATGAACATCGAACAAGTCGCTTTCGAAGCTGACCACCTGATGGTATTCCTGCGGCCCTTTCAGCGGCTTCAGATCCACATTGGTGAGTCGCAAGGTTCTCCCGCCATTGAACAGTTCAACTTCAACTGCTTGAAGATCATAGAGTGGGGAAAGTGTGGCATGAATGCCCCGAAGTTCCGCTGTCGATGAGGCGAGACGCAGGTCGAACTGCCTGATCTTCCCCCAGTTCGCCCGAATATCCATGGCGCTCAGTTCAACCGTGTCGATGGCCAAGATCATTGTGTCCGCCGCGTAATGCCGCATATGGAATACACCAGCATGCACCACGAAGCTGTCGGCGCTGAAGGAGGAGATCTCCATCGCTCCTGATGTGGGATCCGATGAAGCCGTTGTGTCATTGTTCGCTTCCAATTCGATATCGGGACTGAAGATGTTCAACGAACGCATGCTCAGCTTCCCTCGAAAGATCAGCTGCCAATAGGAGAGGCCGCGCACTTCGACCATGTCCACGCGACCGGAAAACCAGCTCGACCTGTCTTGGTGTATGTCGCGCTGATCCGCGCCGGACTGTTCGATGTTCACGCCTGTCCAGCGGATGTCGCCCTTGAGGAGATCCAGACCTACTTCATCGATCCGAATGCGGCTGCCCGGCCCGGCCGCCTGCGCCACGATCCGTTCGCTACGCTTCCGCACTTCGCTCTCCAGCCACCGTACACCGAGTAAGCCCAAAACCACAAGTACTACAACAACAACGGAGAATCGGAAGATGCGGCGGAGGGTCGGCATGGAAGCTCAATTGAACAACAACCAGTCCGCTTCAAGAGGTCACACGGGGATCGATCCCCGGATCACATCCTCCTATACCACCCCTTGATACGCTCACGATCCAGCACCTTTTGCCAGTCGGGACCAAAGGCGTGATCCCACATATGCGGCAGGTTGTATGCTACTTCGGCCATGGCATCGATGGTATCCTCGCTCCAATCCTTGGCGAGTCCTTGCGGGATGTTCACCTTCAGGTGCTTCACCATGCCTTTGAATTCCTGCACGTAGTCCCCGTAGACATCCTCAAGCTTGTCGAAGGCGATGCAGTTGGCGATGCAGTGATGGATCTCCAGCACTTTGCCCAAGCCGTAACTGAGCGCATGACAAACGCCCACTTCGCTGTACGTGAGGCTGAGGCCACCCATGTAACTGGCCACCATCAATAGCTCGTCGCTCTTGGGGTCGGTGCGCTCGCGCTTCAGGAATACATCGCGGCACATGTCCAAACTCTTCTCGCTATACGCTTCGGCGAACGTGTTCTTCTTCGTACCGGTGATGGCTTCCACGCTGTGGATGTAGGTATCCATGCCTGTGTAGAACCACTGATCACGGGGAACCGAAGCGATCAGATCCGGGTCCAATACGATCTGGTCGAAGACGGTCCAGTCGCATTTCAACCCGAGCTTTTTCACCGGACCGGTCAGCACGGCTGTCATGCTCACCTCAGCACCGGTGCCGCTGATGGTCGGCACACCGCAATGGTAGATGCCCGGCTTCTTGATCAGGTTGAGACCTTGGTATTGGACGCTGCTGCCCTCATTGGTGAACATCAACGCGCTGGCTTTCGCAATGTCCATCACGCTGCCACCACCAACACCCACGATCCCCGCAGGGAGCCCGCGGCGCTTCAGGATGTCATCTCGAAGTTTGTCGATGAGTTCCGTCGTCGGCTCCTTCAGCACACTGATGAAGTGGATCTCGTCGCCCTTCAACTCGGGAATACGCTTCACGAAGTCGGGCTTATCCTCGAAGTAGTCGTCCACCACGAAAACGAAGAAGCCGTCGTTCGCTGTGCGCTGCGGCTCAATGATCTCGCCGAGCTTGCCGAAGCTTCCGCGACCGTAGCATGTCTTGGTAACCGACTTGAAGTTCCTGAAGAGGTTCATTGGATATTGGTGAGGCTCAAAGGAAGTGCCTTCAAAGCACTCAATGGTACTCTGGATGCTAACTAACCGATACGCCGGAGCCTGCGATGAACAAATGTGCGTTGGTACACGGCATGATGAGGCGCTCAGGTTATTGCTTGATGAATGCTTCGATCTGCCCCACCTGCATGAGCATGCCGTGGGTGGTCCGTCGCCAGATGATGTTGTTGCGGTCCACCATGAACGAGTATCCATCCCACGTCAATTCATAGGCGAACTCCTTGCTCTCCAGCTTCGTGCAGGTGCCAAAACCGATCGGTTCGGCGTGATCGTTGAACCACACCAGTTGGTTCTCGGCATTCACGTAGTAGGTGTTTTCATCACCGGCGAACCGCACGACGAAAACGAATGACCGTTCAACGATGAACGGCGGGTCAAAAGCCTTTGCGGCGATACGTTCAGCTTCCAGCCAACCATGCGAGATAGCAGCGCTGCGCGCGTGCTTCGGTGGGTGGTCGCGGGTGCCGTGCACATTGCCCGCAACGGCAATGGCTGCGATACTTTCCTCCATTGTGGCCCCCATGCGCTGCAGAATGAAACCGGAGTAACGGTCACAAGCCAGTTCGTCGCCGGGGTGAAGTGCTTCAGGGGCCAACGTGTGCCCGAGCAAGTGGTGGGCGATCTCATGCGCAAGGATGCTTACTGCCGCCCAGTCGGTGCCGCTGCTGTCCAGAATACCTGAAATGAAGGTCGGGTTGTATGCGATCACGCGCTCGCGTCCCTTGATGTACGCGACCGCTGTGGGCACTTGGTCATCTTCCAGTACGGTGAAATTCGGCAACAGGCCGCTGTGCCGGACCACACGATGGACGGCTTCCTTCGCAACGGCCTCGTTCATACGGGCTTGTTGGGCGGTAGCACATTGAGCGACAAGCAATGACACCAAGCTCAACAGAGTGTCCTTATGCAACAACCAGAGTCGGGAAAAGTGGAGTGCCGCTGGGTGCATGACTACCTGGCGGTCGCGCTGATGATCAATGGAGCATTGATCCTTCCGAACTCGCCGTTGGCAGAAATCACGTATGAGCCCACGGGAAGGTCCGATGGAAGCTCCAATCGGGGTGCTCGTCCACCGGCTTCCAGCATTATCACGGTGGTAGATACCGATCGGCCATCCGTACTTCGCAGTTCAACGGTGATCGGTCCGGTGGCATTGGCGCCGAAAGCAAGCACAACATGATCGCTTGCAGGCACTGGATGGAGCGATAGCGCGATACTGCTGGAACCGGTCGTCGGAACAGCCAAGCTGAGATCGTTGTGGTAAACCGCGTACGCCGTAGAACTCTCCGTAACCTGTCCTTGGCCGGCAAGTACGACCGACCCTACCGGTGTTAAAGCCATGGCATGGGCGCGATCGAAGGACCCGCTTACATCGGTGAACACCTGCGCGCCTCCGGCAAAAGTCCCATCGAACATACCATTGTCGAGCAACCGGCAGAGGAAGAAGTCATTGTTCGCCACACCACCCGGCTGCACCCGGAAGCCCGCCAGCAAAAGCTTATCGTCCGGTCCAGCGATTATCGCAGTAGCCTGCCCCCATTGCGGAGCGGTGAACGGAAGGACAAGCACGCCGTTGACCCCAAAGTTGAGATCAGGGCTCCCGTCGCTGTTGAAGAGAGCGACTGCAGGTTCATCGTCCTGACCATTGAACCCACGATAACCACAAGCAGCGATCCTGCCATCCGAGAGAACGCTAACGCCCTTCATGCTCTCGTTATCACTGCCAATGTCGAACGTGGCGATTCCTCCGATACCGAAACCGGGATCCAAGGTGCCATTGGGGTCGAAACGGGCGAGCATCCAATCGGGGTAGCCTACCGGAAGGGCATACCCTCCGGCGACAACCGAACCGTCGGGTAGAAGATCCATGCAAAGCCCTGTGCTGGCGATCACTCCGGTAATGGCAACACCATTGGAACCGTACGTAGCATCCGGAACGCCAGCGGGACTGAAACGCGCGCACGTCAGCCCGTTCTCGTCGTCTTGGCCGGTGATGACGATGCGGTCATCATTCATGATCCGCATGGCATACGCAGCCTGAAACCCCGGCCCGCCGCCCAAGTCGGTCAGCAGCAGGCCACCCGTACCGAATGAACCGTCCGGCGAACCATTGGGCATATACCGGACAAGAACCACGTTTGCATCGAAAGAGAGGTCGTAGGACAAACCGGCAACCACCACATGCCCGGTGCTTTGCACACCAACCGAATACGCATAGTGAACACCATCGACTGCGCTCGTGTACACCACTCCGCCTGAGCCGAACGAGGGATCCGGAGAACCATCGGGCAATAGCCGTTGCAGCGTGATCGTGGCCGTGGTACCGTCGGTGATCCAACCCGCCCCAAGGATCTTACCATCGGGCTGCACCACGACCGCTTGTATCCGATCCTCGAAAGCGGAAAGGTCCCAAACCAGAAGGCCATCGCCGCTGAAACCGGTGTCGAGAGAACCGGCTTGGGCAAAGCATCGGCATTGAAAGGAGATGAAGAAGAGAACGATAAGTATGGCGATACGCATGTGGCCGAAGTGTTGGTCTGCGGCTGAAGATCGCACATGTATCGCGGCTTCTGACGGCATAGTGATGCTCCCCACGACTTGTGTTGGTCGGTTGCCGCATGTGAGCGCTGATGGAGGCGTCTATATTTGGAGCCTTGTCATTCGGGGTGTAGCTCAGCCCGGTAGAGTGCTACGTTCGGGACGTAGAAGTCGGAGGTTCGAGTCCTCTCACCCCGACAAGACCACAAGCCCTTGCGAAAAGTCGTGAGGGCTCTGTCTTTACGGCAACCAAGCGTTAGCGGCAATGTGCTACGTGCTGTCCATTCGGGCGCACCGAATGGCAGAAATAAATCACGCCCGTCAGGGTTTCCCCAAAAAAGGTGGCTTGGAAAAGTGTCGCGTGAAAACCGATCCGGATGATCGCCCGGTACCCCTTCCTATGCGTCGAACTTATACCCTACGCCCTTCACGGTCTTGATGTTCTGCTCGCCGATCTTCTCGCGTAGCTTCCTGATATGTACATCAATGGTGCGGTCGCCTACAAAGAGATCATTGCCCCAAACTTGGCCGTAAATCTCGTCACGCTTGAAAACCTTGCCGGGTTTGGACAAGAGCAGGGTCAGCAACTCGAACTCCTTTTTGGGCAGTTGCACTTCGCGATCGCCTATGTAGACCAGCACTTTCTCCATGTCCACACGGATGCCGTTCGCCTCCAGCACCATGTCGTCACTGTGCCCGGCCACCTTCCGCTTCAGCAACGCTTTCACCTTGCTCACGAAGACCTTAGGACGAACGGGCTTGGTGATGTAGTCATCGGCACCGGCCTCGAAACCCGCGATCTGGGAATAGTCCTCACCGCGAGCCGTAAGGAAAACGATCAGCGCGTCTTTGAACTCGGGCATTTCACGCAATTGCATGCAAACATCAACGCCGTCCATGCCGGGCATCATGATGTCAAGCACGATCAACTGTGGCTTGAATTCCTTGGCTTTCTTCAACCCTTCTTTTCCGTTCTGGGCGGTGATCACTTGGATACCCTCCCGCTCCAGATTGTACTTGAGAAGCTCGAGGATATCCACCTCGTCATCAACCAACAACACCTTTGCATTTGTCATGCTCAGCGGTTCTTCCATCTCATGCGGCAAAGGAATCCCGACAAGTCGGGACGGGTGTTAAGCGGCGGTCAAAAGTAGGTTACGTGATACAGCTATTGAGCCTTGAGAATGAGCCGATCGGGGCTGTTACATTCGCCACCGTCGTTTGAAAAGCGAGACAAGCGGGAGTAGCTCAGTTGGTAGAGCATCAGCTTCCCAAGCTGAGGGTCGCGGGTCCGAATCCCGTTTCCCGCTCAAAGAAGGAGGTCTCGGACCTCCTTCTTTCGTTTGGCCATGTCCTTCAACGCATTGGTGTTGACGAAGCGACCGATAGGGTCGGTCTGCCGGTAAACGCAGCGGACAACTTTGCCCGCACATGCCAAGAAAAGGGAAGACCTCCTCCGCTGGACTGAAGGAAATGCGCGTGGCGGAACTGTTCGCGGGGGTCGGTGGCTTCAGGATCGGACTTCAAGCGGCCAACAAACGACGCAATGGCCCGGCTTATAAAGTGGTCTGGAGCAATCAGTGGGAGCCGAGCACGAACGCACAGGATGCCTCGAGAATTTATGAGGCCCGTTTCGGCAGTGAGGGGCATAGTAACCAGGACATTGGTACGGTCAGCACGGCGCACATCCCCGATCACGACCTGCTGGTCGGTGGGTTCCCTTGCCAGGATTATTCCGTGGCGAGCACACTTAAGGCTTCCAAGGGCATACAAGGGAAGAAGGGTGTTCTATGGTGGCAGATCCATAGGATATTGCGGGAGAAGGCCCACCGACCGAAGTATTTGTTGTTGGAGAATGTGGACCGACTGCTCGGCTCACCTGCCAAGCAACGCGGGCGCGATATGGCCATCCTGCTCCGCAGCCTCAGCGACCTTGGGTACGCCGTGGAATGGCGGGTGGTGAACGCCGCTGATTATGGCATGCCCCAACGGCGCAAGCGCGTTTTCATTCTGGGGTGCCACGCCACATCACCCCTGTTCGACAGGCTCCAAGGAATGCTGACCAGTGAAGCGGGGCTTCATGACGGAATACTTCAAGAGGCCTTTCCGGTGAGCGCAAGCACCCGGGACGAGAGCCGTTTCGAATTGAACGACCGCATCGATCGCATAAGTGCAGCGTTCAATGCGGTAGGCGGCAAGAGCCCCTTTAAGGAATGCGGGGCCATGGTGAACGGCAAAGTGCTAACCGCACGTGTCGACCCGCGCTACGCAGGAACAAGGGTGACACTGGGCGAACTGTTGAAGCCCAGCGCGGAAATACCCGCGGAGTTCTTCATCCCGCGTGCGGAAGTTCCCAAGTGGCGGGCATTGAAAAATGCCAAGCGCGAAGAGCGCATCTCCCGTAGCACCGGTTTCAAATACTCCTATTCGGAAGGATCCATGGCTTTTCCTGACCACCTGGATCGGCCCGCCCGAACGATCGTAACGGGTGAGGGGGGCTCAGGCGCCAGTCGGTTCAAGCACGTTGTAGTGACACCGGAAGGGAGATACCGTCGCTTGGTGCCGGAAGAGCTTGAGCTGATCAATATGTTCCCTCCAGGTCATACCGAAGGTGCCAGCCCGAACCGCCGGGCCTTCTTTATGGGTAACGCACTGGTTACGGGTGTTGTGGAACGCATCGCCAGAAAGCTGTCCGCTGCGGTGGCAAAAGGTTGAGGCTACCTTCGTCTCGATCCACGTGTGCTATGAGATCCGCTGTTTTTTCCTCCTGGTCGGCATGATCCATTCATGGTCAATTGGGCAATCGTGTTGTGCATCGACGAACGCCGCGCAATTTGCTGAACTTGCCACCAACGAGTCCTTCGGTAAACAGCACATGGAGCCAATGCCCTATGCCGGAGACCCGATAGCTGGGGAGTGGGTCCAATTTCCGCTTGGCAATGGCTCACAGGCAAAGGCTTGGTTGGTGGCAAGCAAGGACTCAAGTAACCGCTGGCTGTTCGTCTTCCACGAGTGGTGGGGGCTCAACGACCATATACGCGCGGAAGGCGCGCGACTGGCTGGGTTGCTCGACAGTACTAACGTGCTCTGCTTGGACATGTACAACGGCAAGACGAGTTCGGACCGCAACGGTGCCGCTGCCCTTATGGGCGCATTGGACAAGGAACGATCGGACGCGATCATATCAGGCGCCGCAACTTATGCCGGAGCAAAAGCGCGCGTGGTCACATTGGGCTGGTGCATGGGTGGTGCACTTTCGCTTCAGGCCTCGTTGTCCCTGGGTGAGCAGGGCGTCGGCTGCGTCATCTATTATGGCATGCCCGAGCTGGATGCGAAGAAGCTTGCTGGTTTGCATGCTCCGGTGCTCGGCATCTTCGCCACTGAAGATGAGTGGATCAACCCGGACGTTGTAGACCGTTTCACTACCGCCATGCAGAAAGCCGGAAAGACGTTTACCGTGGAGTCATACAAAGCCGATCACGCATTCGCGAACCCGAGCAATCCTCACCATGATGCAAAAGCAACCCGCGAAGCCAATGCCAAGGCGCTGGCCTTCATTGCCGATTCGTTGGGCATAACGAAAACAGTGGTCCGGAAATGAGCAGCAATTTTGGTGGAACGGAGACGGCCGTCCTGGGCGCTGGCTGTTTTTGGTGCGTGGAGGCGGTCTTCGCGGAGTTGAAGGGCGTGGTCTCGGTAACCCCCGGCTTCTGCAACGGCTCCACGAAGAACCCCTCCTACAAAGAGGTTTGCACCGGCAAAACAGGGCACAACGAAGTAGCACGGATCGTCTTCGATCCCGCCGTGATCACCTTCGACGAACTGCTCGAGGTGTTCTGGCAAACACACGATCCGACCACGTTGAACAGACAAGGCAACGATATCGGGGACCAATACCGATCAGGGGTGTACTTCATCGACAACGTTCAGCGCGAACGGGCCGAGCATTGGCGGGACGTGCTCGACAAGAGTGGTGCATTCCATGGGCCCATCGTTACCGAGATCGTGCCGCTGGATCACTTCTATCCGGCTGAGGACTATCACCGGAATTACTTCGCCATGAACCCTGACCAAGGGTATTGTCAGATGGTGATACGGCCGAAGATCGATAAGTTCAGAAAAGCCTTTGGCACGAAATTGAAGCCTTGAGCGGAACTCCGTTCGGTAAACTTGCAGTTCGAAGATCCATCCCCTATGAAGCGATCAGTTGTCATTCCTGCGCTGGTGATCGGCGCTCTTCCTTTCGGTCACTCCGTCCCCGATATTGAACTGGTGCCGAACGGTGGGTTCGAGACCATCAGCAAGGAAGCCAAGACCTGGGGACCAGATCCGCTTGGCCGAAGGCTGGGGGAATGCCACCCTCGGCATGAGCGAATTGTTCAGCAAAAGTGCTCCTGCTAATTCCGTTGGCATACCGGACAATGAATACGATCCTGCGACCCGAAGGAAGGAGAGCACTTCGCCGGGTTCCATGCCTGGAAGGATGATGCACGTTTCGACTGGGGCAGTTCCGACCCGGAAGAACTCTTCAAGCCCGGTTGGAATCTGTATGCGGAGTACATACAGTGCGAACTGAAACAAGCGCTGTTCGAGAACCGCACCTACGAGGTGGTCTTCAACATCCGGCTTTCGAAGAACAGCGATCGGGCAGTGAGCGGCATCGGCGCCTACTTCGGTCCTCAGAAGATGGAATACCACCATCGCCACTACTTGGCCGAGAAGCCCGTCGTTTATACTGAGACGATCACGAAGGACAAGGAGAACTGGGTGGAGGTGAAGGGGACGTTTGTTGCCGACGGTGGGGAAAGCTGGCTCTGCATTGGCGTTTACCCCCACGCGGGAATGGACCAGACCAAGATCATTGAAGGTCTGGACAATAAGTACGCCTACTACTACATCGATGGGATCAGCGTGAAGGAGGTGACGGAGGCCAAGTAATAGACGGGTCGATTTGTGACTTCCGGTTTTGGACGTCGTCCACAGCTTGTTGCAACAAACCTTACCCGCTATGAAACAACCTATTCCGACATTTTCATTCTTACTTCTGCTGACGTGTTCGACCACTGACCGCGCGTACGGACAGAACTTGGTCAAGAACCCTGGTTTCGAGGAAGTGGCCTCCCCGGTTTCAACATGGGACCAGTTGGACCACGCAACCGGATGGACCAACGCGAACGCGGGAAGCTGTGATCTCTTCCAAAAGGACTGCGACGACAAGAGCGTTGCGATCCCCGAAAACGAACTGGGAAGCGCGGCGCCACATGATGGCGAGCATTATGCAGGCTTCGTTGCCTATAAGGACGAGCGCAAGCACAATTGGAAACGGACGTTCCTTGGCACACAAGACCACGAGCGGTGGGTCGCATCTTATCAAGACTACAGCGAATACATGCAGATCGAATTGTCAGGGCCGTTGGAAGCGGGCAAGGAGTACGACATCAGTATCCGCATCAGCCTTGGTGAGCAAAGCGATCGCGCAGTGAGCGGTGTTGGGGCATACGCCTCGCCGGTACTGCTGGAGAACAACCACCGCCATTTCCTAACGGTGAAGCCCCAGATCTGGAGCAAGGAGGTGGTCAAGGACAAACAAAACTGGACCGAGATCAAAGGGACCTTCAAAGCCGATGGTGGAGAACGATTCATCGTGATCGGCGCCTTTCCGGCCGCGGGCATGGACAAAGCCACGGTTATCGAAGGTGGTGACAGCCAACGCGCGTACTACTTCGTTGATGGCGTGAGTTTGGTGCTGCATCCCGAACCCGACACCGATGGCGACGGAGTGATCGACAAATTGGACAAGTGCATGAACGCTCCTGGGTTGGCAACACTCCAGGGCTGCCCGGACAAGGATGGTGATGGCGTATCGGATGCCATGGATGCATGCCCGGATAAAGCGGGCCCCGCTGACAAGCAAGGTTGCCCGGATACCGATGGTGATGGTATCACCGACAATCTGGACCAATGCCCGAACGAAAAGGGCGTCGCCAGCATGAAAGGCTGCCCAGAGATCACCGAGGCGACCAAGAAGTTGTTCGCTAAGGCGCTGACCGGTGTGAAGTTCGATACCGGAAAGAGCACGATCAAACCGGTCAGCTTCGGCATCCTCGACGATGTTGTTACTGTGATGAATAACAACCCGAACTATGATCTTGAGATCCATGGCCACACGGATGACCAAGGGGACGATGCCAAGAACCTGAAGTTGAGCGATGACCGTGCAGCAGCTGTGCGCGCATACCTCACGAGCAAGGGAGTTGACGCAAGGCGGTTGCGCTCGGAAGGTCACGGTGAAACGGTACCGGTGGCGGACAACAAAACCGCAGCTGGCCGTGCCACCAACCGTCGGGTGGAATTCAAAGTGAACTTCTGGGAATAGAGCGACTTCATCTCATGGGAAAGGGGAGGACTTCGGTTCTCCCTTTTCTTTTTTCGATCGAGCATCCACGAATGGCCTAAGGCTGCTTCTCTTTGGGGTCATATTGCACCTACCACCGCATGCTCGCTAAAGGCACGAAACTGTATAGCATTCTTAAGTTCAAGTGCCCTCACTGCCATGAAGGGGAGTTCTTCGTGGACCGGAATCCATATCACCTCCAACGCGCTGGGAACGTGCTGAGCGCCTGCCCGAGCTGCAAAAGGGCGTTCAGCAAGGAGCCGGGGTTCTACTACGGCGGCATGTACATTTCCTACGGCCTTTCGGTAGCGGTTTTCGTGGCCGTTTGGGTGTCGTTTTCGGCACTCTGGCCGAACTTGCCGTTATGGGTGACATTCACCACCATAGCAGTTCTACTGATCGCATTGGCGCCTTGGTTCTACGCCCTAACAAAATATCCCGGGACAGGCTAATATGTTCTACACCTACAAAGGGCCCGCGCAATGATCTACTGGGGCTGCAAAGGCCCCACCTCAGTCTCGGCGCCATCGACGTAGTCCTGCGCAAATAGGATGTACTGATAGGGAAGGATATTGCTACGGGCGCCCATGTCCGAATATTCGAATTCACCGAGTTCGTCCATCATCTGGGCATCGTTCATGCGCTGCTCGATAGGCGGCCCCACTGGTGTTTCCGCGACAAGGAAGTCGATGATATAGACGGTTCGTGGGGACTTGGTACTTGCCCTCACCTTGGCCATATAGGAAGCGCGATCCTGAATGGATGTGTACTTGTTGAAGATGAACGTCAGGTCTACTTCCTCCGGTCCAAGACCCGTTTCCCCTGGGGTCGTTTGACGGATCTCCAATCGGTCATCGCCGATATTGAGCTCCTCCTTCTTGCTCTGCATATGGGCCACGTTGGCCGGGTCGGTGTCGATGGCGATCACCTTGGCCGCACCGGCCTGCAGCATGTTGAAGGCGATATATCCGTCCCCGGCGAACAAGTCGGCCACGATCTTTCCTTGGATACCTCCCATGTTACTGAAGACTTCCTGGGGTCGCTGCCAGTTATCCCGTGGATCGCCAACGGGCACCGTGTTCTTCGGAGCGGGTGTTTCGCATGCCGTTATGGAAGCGAGTATGACAACAAGCAGGAGCGCGCTCTTCATGGATCGGTGATAAGGGGCCGAAAATAGGAGGACCCATGCTGGTTCATTGCAGGTCGGTGGATCCATTGCCGGTTTGCAGTAGCTCCTACATTCGGCCGCCGGTCCCATCGCACGACGCAACCCATGGCCACAATAGAAGAGGAGATAAAGGGCAAGTTCGAGAGCGAGCAGCAAAAGGCCATGCTCAATGTGATGTTCACGGCGAATTGGCTGAAGGCAAGGCACAACGCTCTGCTGGCACCGTTCGGGCTCAGTGTACAGCAGTTCAACATTCTGCGCATCCTCCGCGGCGCGAAAGGGGAAAAGGTGAATATGCACTGTGTCAAGGAGCGCATGATCGACCGCGCGCCCAACGCTACGCGGTTGACCGACAAACTAATTGGAAAGGGCTTGGTGCTGCGCGAACGCTGCGATGAGGACAAGCGGGTGATCTATGTGCGCATCAGTACTGCCGGGCTGGAACTGCTCGAACAGTTGGATGGTAGCACACGTCTCGACATGGGGCGTCTTCATGAAGGCCTGAGCGTTGAGGACGCGAGGCTGATGAACAATGCCTTGGACGCGCTTCGGGCAGAGCGTGGCGAACCCTAAAAGGAGAAACCCCGGCCGATCTGCCAGGGTTTCCTTCGAACGTTGTGATGGTCAAGCCATCGCGCTACCATCAGCAGGTGGCAATTCCTTCGTGTCATCGCCTTTTCCGACCTTCTTCTTGCCTTTGGTCACCTTGATCTGTACATCGGTCTTTTCCTTGTTCAGACCCACAATGATCTTATCGCCTTCTTCCACGTGCTGGGTAACGATCTCCTCGGCCATGGTGTCTTCCACGTACTTCTGTATCGCCCGTTTCAGTGGGCGGGCCCCGAAGCGCTCATCGTAGCCCTTCTCCGCGAGGAAGTCCTTGGCTTCGTCGGACAGCTTAAGGTCGTACCCTAATTCGCTGATGCGCTTGTAGAGGTGGCCCAGTTCGATGTCGATGATCTTGTGGATGTCCTCGCGCTTCAGGTTATTGAAGATCACGATATCATCGATCCGGTTGAGGAACTCAGGAGCGAAGGCCTTTTTCAGCGCCTTCTCTATAACGCTCCGGTTGTTGTCCTCTGTTTGCTGATCACGGGCAGTCGTACCAAAACCAACACCCTTTCCGAAGTCGGCTAGGTCGCGGGCGCCGATGTTGCTCGTCATGATGATGATGGCGTTCTTGAAGTCGATGCGGCGACCGAGGCTGTCGGTCATCTGACCATCGTCCAGCGCTTGGAGTAACAGATTGAAAACGTCCGGGTGCGCTTTCTCGATCTCGTCCAACAGGATGATCGCGTACGGCCTTCGGCGGACTTTCTCCGTCAACTGTCCGCCTTCTTCATAGCCCACATAGCCGGGAGGAGCACCAATGAGGCGGCTTACGGAGAATTTCTCCATGTACTCGCTCATATCGATCCGGATCAGGGCATCATCCGTGTCGAAGAGATAGCGCGCCAACTCTTTTGCCAATTGTGTTTTACCGACACCCGTTGGTCCTAGAAAAATGAAAGAGCCGATAGGGCGGTTCGGATCCTTCAATCCAGCGCGGTTGCGTTGGATCGCTTTCACCACCTTTTTCACTGCATCCTCTTGGCCGATCACTTTACCTCCATCTCTTCCTTCATCCGCTGCAGCTTCCCACTTTCCTTTTCGGCAATGCGGGTAACTGGGATACCGCTCATCATAGCCACAACTTCGGCAACGTTCTCTTCCGTCACCGTGGTGCGATGGCTGCGGCTTTCCTCTTCCCAAGCTTTCTTGGCGCGCTCCAATTCTTCCTGCAATAGCCGCTCTTTATCGCGAAGCTTGGCAGCTTCCTCGTAGCGCTGGCTGCGCGCACCACTTGTTCTTCTCCTCCTTCACTTCCTCAATACGTCCTTCCACATCCAGAATGGTCTTCGGCACCACGATGTTGCTGATGTGAACGCGGCTACCTGCTTCGTCCAGCGCATCAATGGCCTTATCGGGCAAGTGCCTGTCGGTGATGTACCTGTTGGTGAGCTTCACGCAAGCATTGATCGCCTCGGGTGTGTAGTTCACATTGTGGTGGTCCTCGTACTTCTCCTTGATGTTCGTGAGGATCTGTATGGTCTCATCCACACTGGTGGGCTCAACGATCACCTTTTGGAAGCGACGCTCCAAGGCGCCGTCCTTTTCAATGTACTGGCGGTACTCGTCCAACGTCGTAGCACCGATGCATTGGATCTCACCTCGGGCCAACGCGGGTTTGAACATGTTGCTGGCGTCTAGACTCCCACTTGCACCACCTGCACCCACGATCGTGTGGATCTCGTCGATGAAGAGGATCACGTCCGGGCTATTCTCCAACTCATTCATAACGGCCTTCATCCGCTCCTCGAATTGGCCGCGGTACTTGGTGCCGGCCACTAGGCTTGCGATATCCAGTGCCACTATGCGCTTCCCGAAGAGCACCCGGCTCACTTTGCGCTGTATGATGCGCAAGGCCAAGCCCTCGGCAATGGCGCTCTTGCCCACACCGGGTTCGCCGATCAGCACAGGATTGTTCTTCTTCCGTCGGCTCAGGATCTGGCTCACGCGCTCGATCTCCTTTTCGCGACCCACGATCGGGTCGAGTTTGCCGTCCTCGGCCAGTTTGGTCAAGTCGCGGCCGAAGTTGTCCAGCACGGGCGTCTTGCTCTTGCTATCGCCCTGTTTGCGCTGGCCACCAGCACCGGCTCCGCCACTTCCGCCTTGGAAGCTGCCGCTCTCATCATCATCATCATCCGTGGCGCCGCCTTGGGCTTTTGGGCGTTCGGGTTTTGCGCCATCGGCCTTGATGGATTCCACCTCGTGTTTCACGCTATCGTAATCCACTTGCATTTTGTTCAAGGTACGTGTGGCCAAGTTGTCGTCATCCTTCAAGATGCTGAGCAGCAGGTGCTCGGTCTCGATCTGCTGGCTCTTGAAGACCTTGGCCTCCAGGAAAGTGATCTTCAGCATCTTCTCGGCCTGCTTCACCAAGGTGATCTTGTCCTTGTCGGGCGGACGAATGGCGCTGGCCGGCTCCATGCCGCCTTCAACGGTCTTGCGCAAATGCTCCACATCCACCTCCAGGCGTCTGAGGATCTTCACTGCGTTACTGTCGTTCTCGCGTAGCAAGCCCAATAGGATGTGCTCGATACCGATGAAGTTGTGGCCCAGCCGAAGTGCTTCTTCACGGCTGAAGGAGATCACTTCTTTGACCTTGGGCGAGAATTTGGCATCCATTCGTTCACTCATGTTGTGCCCGGACAAGACTGCGTGCTGACCTTGGTACCGGACCAAGTTAGGCGGCTTTCCGGCGGGGGCAAGCTATCCCTGTGGTTCGGCGGAGTCTTTTCACGTGCGGTTCTTTTATCCACACCAACGTGTGCGGTTGTGGAAAAATGGCGTTCCAGCATCATAGGGTGAAACCTACTTTCGGGCGCCTTTTCGCAGCCCCCTATCAATCACCGTGCGAGAGGCATAAAGCAAGGCGGAACAAGCATCGCCCCAACAAAATGGCAGACGGAGAGAAGATCATCCCGATCAACATAGAGAACGAAATGCGCACGGCTTACATCGACTATTCGATGTCGGTGATCGTGAGCCGTGCATTGCCCGATGTACGCGACGGATTGAAGCCTGTGCACCGCCGCGTGCTGTTCGGCATGCAGGAGCTGGGCGTCAGCAGCAGCAGGCCCTACAAGAAGAGCGCCCGTATAGTGGGTGAAGTGCTCGGAAAGTTCCACCCGCACGGCGATGGCAGCGTGTACGACGCCATGGTGCGGATGGCGCAGGACTGGAGCCTGCGCTACCCCTTGGTGGACGGTCAGGGAAACTTCGGCAGCATCGACGGCGACCCGCCGGCGGCCATGCGGTACACGGCAGTGCGTCTGCGGAAGATCGCTGAGGAAGTAATGGCCGATCTGGACAAGGAGACCGTGGATATGCGGCCCAACTTCGACGATACGTTGGAAGAGCCGAGCGTTATGCCTACGCGCATACCCAATCTGTTGGTGAACGGCGCTGCCGGTATCGCCGTGGGTATGGCCACCAACATGCCACCGCACAACCTGAACGAGGTCTGCGATGGCACCATCGCCTATATCGACAACCGCGAGATCGACACGGCGGGGTTGATGGAACACATCAAGGGGCCTGACTTTCCGACAGGCGGCGTGATCCATGGCATTGAAGGCGTGCGGGAAGCCTATGAGACGGGTCGTGGTCGGGTAGTCTTGCGCAGCAAGGCACACATTGAAGAAGACCCGAAGACGGGCCGCGAAACGATCGTGGTCACCGAGGTGCCCTTCCAAGTGAACAAGGCGCTCATGCTGGACAAGGCGGTGAGCGAGATGGTGAACGACAAGAAGATCGAGGGCATCAGCGCCGTCGATGACTACAGCGATCGCCAGGGCATACGCATGACCTATGAGGTGAAGCGCGAGGCCATGGCGAGCGTGGTGCTCAACCAGTTATACAAGCACAGCGCCAACCAGGTCAGCTTCAGTGTGAACAGCATTGCACTGGTGAAAGGCCGACCCGTGATCCTTACGCTGAAGGACATGATCGCCAACTTCGTGGAGCACCGCCACGACGTGGTAGTGCGCCGCACGAAGTTCGACCTGCGCAAGGCCGAAGAGCGGGCGCATATCCTGGAAGGATTGTTGATCGCATTGGATCACCTGGACGAGGTGATCAAGCTGATCCGCGCAAGCCAGACACCGGACGAAGCCAAGGATGGGCTCATGAGCCAGTTCGGCTTGAGCGAGATCCAATCCCGGGCTATTCTGGACATGCGCCTACAGCGCCTTACCGGTCTGGAGCGAGACAAGATCAAGGACGAGTACCAAGCGCTCATGGAGCTTATCGAGCACCTGAAAGCTGTGTTGGCCGATGAGGGCCTGCGTATGGAGATCATCAAGGATGAACTGCGCGAGGTGAAGGAGAAGTTCGGCGACAAACGCCGGACGCAGATCGTTGCCGCTGGTGGCAACATGAGCATGGAGATCTCATTGCCGACGACGCAGTGGTGGTCACCATCAGCCATTTGGGTTATATCAAGCGCACGGCGTTGGCCGAGTTCCGCACGCAGGCCGGGGAGGTGTAGGTAGCGTGGGTCGACAACGCGCGACGAGGATTTCCTCGAGCACCTGTTCGTGGCCACCAACCACAACTACCTGCTCATCTTCACACAGAAGGGGCGCTGCTATTGGATGCGCGTACGACATACCCGAAGGAACACGCCGGAGCAAGGGCCGCGCGATCATCAATCTTGTTCAGCTCGAAGCTGACGACAGGTGGTGGCCTACCTGAACGTAAAAGACCTGAAGAGCGAGACTACTTGAACAACCACTTCGTTGTGCTCTGCACGAAGAAGGGGCATCATCAAGAAGACCACGTTGGAGGCATACAGTCGTCCGCGTGTCACGGCATCGTGCCGTGGGCATCCGTGAGGGCGATGAGTTGCTTGAGGCCCGCCTCACCAACGGTAATTGCCACATCATCATGGCCAGCCGCGATGGCAAAGCCATCCACTTCGAGGAAAGCCGCGTGCGCCCGATGGGCCGCGGCGCGAGCGGGGTGCGGGGCATGAATCTGGACGGCGCGGAACGAAGTGGTGGGCATGATCCCATCGACCCAAGCCGAAACCGCAACACGCCAAGTATTGGTGGTGAGCAGCAAAGGCTATGGCAAGCGCAGCCCGGTGGACGATTACCGCATCATCAATCGTGGTGGTAAGGGCGTGAAGACGTTGCAGGTCACCGACAAGACCGGCAAGCTGATCGCGATCAAGGACGTGAAGGACGATGACCACCTGATGATCATCAACCGCAGCGGGATCACTATCCGCATGAGCCTTAGCGAAATGCGCGTGCTCGGTCGCGCCACACAAGGCGTTCGCCTCATTGAACTGCGCGACAAGGACCAGATAGCCGCTGTGGCCAAGGTGGACAGCGACCTGCACGAGGACGATGCGCCCGCTGTTGATGTTTCACCTGTGGATCCCGAGGCCGGTGGAGAGGACACGGAAACGAATGGCACCGATGTTGCCAACGCCACTGCCGAAGAGTAACGGAACGAAATCGATGTGTTGAACATATGGAAGAAGACCCCTGACTTTCCTTCTCGTGGCGGGCGCCATTGGCGTCAGCGCCCAGAATTCGAACGTGGTAAGTGCCACAATTACCTTCAGGACGGCGACTTGGCCAAGGCTGCCGAGTTCATTGAGCCTGCCATCAGCCACGAGACCACCTCGCAGAAGGAGAAAACCTGGCGCTACCGGGGCGACATCTACCGCCTCATTGCCCTCGACCCGCAGCACGCTGCGCTGAAGCCGCAATTCCCCGATGCCATGCAGAAAGCCATCGAGAGCTACTTGAAGGCGAACGAATTGGATACCAAGGGCAGTTACAAGACCGAGATCGTAACGAATCTCGGCGCATTGCAGGGCGCAAGCCTCAACGCAGGCAACGATGCGTTCGAAGCGAAGGAATACGACAAGGCAATAGCGCTTTACGGACAAGCGGAGCGCATTGCCACCACGTTCGGGCAGAACGATGTGGATGCGGTCTTCAACAGTGCGTTGGCATACGACAGCAAGGGCGACATGGCGATGGCCGTGAAGCGCTACGACGAGTGCATCAAGCTGGGCTACCCGAAAGAAGATGTTTACCGCTACAAGAACACGGTACAGGGAAAGCTGGGAGATCTGGATGGTGCCATTGCGACCGCCGAAGCCGGCTTGGCCAAATTCCCTGATAGCAAAGAATTGGTGAAGGACGTCGTCTTTCTGAAGCTACAGGCCAAGCGCCCCATCGAAGAAGCCTTGGCCAGCGTGAACAACGCCATTGCGGCCGACCCCAACGACCCGATCCTGTATTCCCTCCGCGGTAGCATCTACGACGAACTCGCCAATCCGAAAGAAGGAATGGCCGCCCCCAGCGAAGCCGACTGGAAGAAATACATCGACCAGGCCGAAACGGATTACGTGAAGAGCATTGAACTGAAGCCCGACTTCTTTGATGCGTACTACAACGTGGGCGTGCTTTACAACAACCGCGCAGCCATGCAGTACGAGAAGATCAAGGACATCAAGAGCGACACGGAATACCAAAAGGCCAAAGACGCAGCTGATCAGGTGTACTTGAAAGCCATTCCATACTTCGAGAACGCATACAAGCTGAAGCCCGACGATCGCTCTACCATGCAGCAGCTCAAGCAATTGTATGCGCGCGCTGGGAACACGGCCAAGTACGACGAGATGAAAGCGAAGCTCGGGAACTGAGACCAGCCCCTAGTGATACTAACGAACAGCCCCGACTCCCGGGGCTGTTCGTTTTTCAAGTGTGCCGATGGAACGGTTCACGCCGACCGCAACTCGAACACCGTGATCTCCGGCGGCATGCCCACGCGGCCCGGGAAACCGATGAAGCCGAAACCGCGGTTCACGTAAAGGCTCATGCCGTCGTGCTCGTACAGCCCCGCCCAATGCTTGTATACCCACTGCGCCGGGCTGTAGGTCTGTCCGGCTATGGTGATGCCGAACTGAGCACCATGGGTGTGGCCGCTCAATGTCAGGTCGATCTTCTCGGCATGAACCTGCGCCTCCCAATGGCTGGGGTCGTGGCTCATCAGTAACCTGAAGGAGTTGATGGGTCGGTACCGGCCACGGCCTTTTTCAGGTCGCCGTATTGCTGGAAACGTGTGCCCCAGTTCTGCACACCGATCAAGGTCATTCGTTCCCCCGCTCGCTCGATGTTCAAGTGTTCATCCAGCATCAGCCGGAACCCTGTAGTGGCGTGGTGGTTCTTGAGGCGCGCCAGGTTCGCCGCCTTGTCGGCTGCATTGCTCCACTGTGCGTAGTCGCTGTAATCGTGGTTCCCGAGTATGCTGAATTTGCCGATGCTGGCGGTAAGGGCCGAGAGCTTCTCCAACCATGGTTCCGCCTCTTCGCTGTAATCGTTCACCATATCGCCGGTGAAGAGGATCAGGTCGGGCTGTTCGGCATTGATGAGATCCACACCCCGTTGCACGATGTCGCTGCCAGTGGGGAAGCTGCCCAAGTGCATATCGCTGATCTGCACCACGCGCAAGCCATCGAATGCCGCAGGCAACTTCGCTGACTTCACCGTGACACGCGCCACATTGAAATTGCGACGGCCTTTGGTAATGCCGTACAGCACGCCGGCAAAGGGTATCGCAGCGAGCGCCAACCCCAATTGGCTGAGGAAGCGGAAGCGGGTGTAGGGCTCCCCATCGACCGAACGATCGCCGCCGTGCATGCGCGTGCCCACCCAGCGCAACAGTTCCAACAGGTCCTCGATAAGATGGAAGGCGATGATGACCAGCTTGGGCAAGAGGAAGAGCATGAGCATGGCCACCAGCGAGAAGAAGAACGAATAGCTGCGGTTAGCCCGCAGTTCCTGCACGTTGAACACACCCCACACCAGCACGGCGATCATGCCGATGCTGATGGCCCAATACACAAAGCGCACCCAGCGCCTGCCGGCAACCGTCCAGCCACCAAGCGCGGTGTTGATGCCCTTGTACGCATACAGGTCGATCAGCACCAACACGAAAACGAACACCAAAAAGAAGAGCAAGCTGCGTAAGGGCATGGAGAGGGGTTCGAAAGGAGGCCCCGAAGTTCAGTTGCAATTGCCAGCCCAACACAGCGGACAGGTCACGGATTGATAAGAGGCGGGGCAGCGGTTTGGGTGGTGGGGATATCTTGGCCACATGAGAGGGTGGAAGATGCTGCTAGGCTATTGTGCCTGACCCATTCCGTTGGTACATGCGCCCGGTCAGCTTGGCGACGTTCATTCGGGGTTACGGGTCTGATGTCGCCAAAGTGTGCGGGTCACGAGTGACGGTAACTACATCGTGTGCGGTTCCACGGGGAGCTTCGGGGCAGGCGGTGGAGATATCTATCTAACACTGCTGGACCCGAACGGGGATCATTTGGTCGAAGACACAGTGGATCGGGTGTCGAGCGCAAGGCAACTGTGTTCGCGAAACGGCGGACGGCGGTTTCATCATTGCAGGGTTAACGAACAGTTTTGGCGCTGGAGGGTATGATGGGTACGTTGTGAGGACGGACGCGGCGGGCTTTCAACTCTGGGATGAAACATTTGGGGGTAGTGATTGGGATGTGTTTTACTCGATTGTTATAGTTGACGACGGAATCGTAGTTGCCGGCCAATCCTATTCTGATGGAAGTGTGAACGGGGATGCTTGGTTGATCAAACTGAATGATATCGGCGCCCTTGATTGGACTTCAATTAGTGGTATGTCCGGGGCGGATTGTATCGAATCCATCATCAGAACGACTAGTGGGAAATTTTTCGCGGCAGGATACAGTTCCCCTGCCGACGCCCACGCAACGATTTTTGGAATAGCCAGTGATGGTTCATTCCAGAACTCGAATGTCTATACCAAAGGGCCGGGGTCCTTCGGTCATGGAATCACCGTTGTTTCTGATAGCGTGGCTGTTCTCGTTGTGAGGCTGTTGGGCTGAATGGCGGCTATGCTTCTGAGGAGGGTGGATGAGACCAACGGTACGGTTTGGACTGATGTACTGTCTCCAATCGGACGATTGTATTGGCTACGGAATTGTGGAGAGCAAATGGCATCCTAGCTGTTGCGGGTTACGCAAAGGCATTCGGTAACGGAGGAGCGGATATGTACTTGCTTCTTGAAAACCTCGGAGGTTGGTAAGGAGTTCGGAACGACCTACGGCACGATTGAAGACAACCTCGCAAGTGACCTTGTCGAAACGACGATCCTGGATTTGTGCTCTGCGGTACAACTCAGGCGACTAGCACGGGTCCAATGGATATATTCCTTGTTAGAACTGATAGTTCTGGGTTCACAGCAAGTGAAGTCATAATAGCAGTTCGACCCATTGATTGTTGGCGGGTCAATTTCAACTGGGAGTATTCGCATGACCCAGAACCCAGGGACAGTTGACACACCAATTCATTTATCAGGGTTCGATCCGGATATGGAAGCCATTGTCAGTGCCTTTGATTGTACCGGACGTCTAGTACGCTCGTGGGTCAAACCCAAGGGGGGCGCCGAATTGGTGCTTTCAGATCTATCGCGAGGCCTGTTTTTCATTGATTTCCTTTCTGCGGGTGCTCGTCGTCCCTTGGGTTGTGGGATTGTACACTGATCTCCCCCAAATCCCCACCCCACGCATCCCCAAGGTGACTACGTTCGTCTCGGAACAAACCCGCGCACATGGAACCAGAGGATGCAAGCTTCAGGGCAGTGTTGGCGGTGCATGCGTTGTGCGGTGGCATTGCGCTGATCGTTGCGCCGTTGGCCATGGCCGCGCGCAAGGGCGGACGCTGGCACAGGCAGTGGGGCAAGGCGTTCTTGTACAGCATGATGGTGGTGTGTGCCACGGCGATCATCACCGGCATCGTGCGCCCCAACATCATTATGGCGCTGGTGGCCGTGTTCAGCTTCCACCTTGTGGCCAGCGGCTGGCGGGCGCTGTACCTGAAACGATTGCACAAAGGCCAGCGCCCCGAGCGGCTGGATTGGATCCTGCACGGCACAGCGGGTGCATTGAATTTCTGCCTGCTGCTGTATGGAGCCAGTGGCCTCTTGTTGAAGCATGACCGGCATCACATGTACGCGGTCTTCTTGGTGTTCGGCAGTCTGGGCAGTCTAATGGTGGTGCGCTACGTGTACCAGTTCTTCAAGCGGAAACACGAGCGCCACGAATGGTTGTTCGACCATGTGATCGGCATGCTCGCCGGTTACATCGCAACGCTGAGCGCGTTCAGTGCGGTCAACTTCCCTCGGTGGTTCCCCGACATGCCCGTTTGGATCATCTGGCTGTGGCCAACCTTGGTCGGGGTGCCGGTCATCATCCGCACCCTGCGCCATTACCGCGAGCGTTACAAGAACAGCCGCACCCCGCACGACGACTTCAAGGTGAAGCTGTGGGTAGGAGGGAGAGTTCACGCGAAGGCGCTGAGGGCGCAGAGAAGTGATGGACCGCTTATGCAGAAATCGGGCACTCTGACCCCTCTCCCTTGGAAGAAGGGAAAGGGTGAGGTAATTGAGCAATAGACTCCGCACCTTCGCCGCTCGGGCTGCATCACCACATTTCCACATCCCCTGTGTCCGCCTGCGTATTCACCGTCGATGTAGAGGACTGGTTCCACATCCTGGATGTGCCAGCACGCCGCCATTGGAGCAATGGCCGGGTCTGCAAAGCGATGTGGAGCGCAACACGCGACGTATGCTGGACCTCTTCCGCGAGAAGCAGGTGAAGTGCACGTTGTTCTTCTTGGCGTGGGTGGCCGAGCGGTGGCCACATCTTGTGCGTGAGGCGCTGGCCGATGGACACGAGATAGCGAGCCATGGCTACGCGCACGAGCTGGTGTACACCATCCCTCGTGAGCGGTTCGCTGCCGACATCCGCAAGGCGAAGGACATCATCGAGCAAGCCGGTGGCAGCAAGGTTCTCGGCTACCGTTGTCCGGGCTTCAGCGTAACCGTGGAAACACCTTGGTTCTTCGATGAAGTGCGCGCAGCCGGATACGTTTACGACAGCAGTGTCTTCCCCGGAAGTCGCGGGCACGGCGGCCTGCCGAATGCCAAGCCAGTGCCGCATGTGGTGCATACCGGACATGGCGATCTGGTCGAGTTCCCGATCCGTCTGGAGCATGCTCGGCAAGCCGATGTACTTCTTCGGTGGTGGGTACTTGCGCTTCTTCCCATATGCGCTCATCCGCAACCGGGTGAAAGCCGTTAGCTGAGGACCGCCCGGTTATCTTTTACCTGCATCCGCGCGAGATCGACCCGGCCCAGCCGCGATTACCCATGAGCGCCAAGCGCAATTTCATGACCTACGTTGGGCTTAAGACCACCGAACCCAAAATGCGGAGGCTCTTTGATGAGTTCAAGTTCACTCGTTTCGCAGATCTTCTCGGAATATCCAATGAACAATAACCAATGTTGAATTTCCAACGAGATCGCCTTTCGATGTTCATTGGTTATTGAATATTGATTTGACCAGTCGTTCATGCGCGCCCTCTTCCTCTACACCGAACTCGCTCCCTGTATTTCCTTGCTTGTGTTGAAGGAGCGGCTCGTGAAGGACTTCGACCTCGAAGTCCACATTGTGCGATGGCCGTTGAACAAAGAGGCTCCATTTCAGCTCAAGTGTGCCGACCGCGTGCATGTGCACGAACGCGAACGGTTCGATGATGCGGCTTTGCTGTCCTTCGCGACCGACCTCGCACCGGATATTGTCTTCGCCAGCGGATGGGTGGATAAGGGTTACTTGAAAGTGTGCCGTGCCCTGCGCAGTGCCGGAAGGCCCACTGTCATGTGCAGCGATACGGCTTGGCGCGGCGATGCACGCCAGTTTGCCGCAACGGTTGCCGCGCGGCTGTGGCTGAAGCGCACCTTCAGTCACGCGTGGGTAACAGGTGAAGCACAAGCGCGCTACGCCCGAAAACTCGGGTTTAAACCCGATGCCATACGCAACGGCTTTACTCCGCCGATGTGGACCGCTTTGCCCCTCTATACGAACGTTTCAAGACAGCCAAGGCCGTACACTTTCCGCATCGCTTTCTCTGCACGGCGCGCTATATCCCTACCAGGGACATCAACTCCTGTGCGACGCATTCGCTGAACTGTGCACGGCAGGTGAGGCGGGCGATTGGGAGCTTTGGATCGCCGGCACCGGCGAGTTGCGCGATCAAGTGATGAACTCGGCCAGCGGCGAACATTCGCGCATCAAGCACCTTGGCTTTGTGCAAGCCGATGCCATGCAGACCGTGCTGGAACAATGCGGTGTTTTCGTTTTGCCCAGCACCTATGAGCCATGGGGGGTAGTGGTGCATGAACATACGTGTTCGGGTTTTCCTCTTTTGTTGAGCTCTGCCGTTGGCGCGCGCGAACGTTTCCTACGGAAGGTGAGAACGGACACATCTTCATTGCCGGTGATAAAGGCATTTGAAGAACATGCTCCGCATGATGATCCTGAGCACCGACGATGAATTGCGGGCCATGGGCGAAACAAGCGCGCAATTGGGGCGGCAGTGGAGCCCAAAGCAGTGGAGCGAGGTGGTGATGGGGCTCTTGGGCCGCTGATCATCGGTTGCACGTGCGCGTGTCATACTCCGCGCTCTTTGCGTCCTTTGCGCCCCCGGGATCATGAAGCCACAAGTCCTCGTATTCATCGACTGGTACAGTCCGGGCTTCAAAGCCGGCGGGCCAGTGCGCAGCATGGTGAACATGGTGGATCACTTGCGCGATCGTGTGGACTTCCACATCGTGACCAGCGACACGGAGTACACGGAGGATAAGCCTTACCCAGGGATCAAGCCCGATCGCTGGACCACCTTGCCCGGCGGCGAAAAGGTGTGGTACGCCTCGAATGCGAAGACCAACAAGAGCACGTGGAAGGCGCTGTTGTCAGAGAGACCATGGGATACCGTCTGCGTGAACGGACTGTACTCCCGGTGGTTCAGCATAATGCCATTTGTGGTTGTCGGTAGGAAGTGCAACGCGACGTGGTCGCTGCGCGAGGCATGTTGGCCAGCGGAATGATGGAACACGGTCCTTCCAAGAAGCGCTCGTTCCTCGCCATGATGCGCACGTTCGGTTGCTACCATGGCGTCGAATTCCAAGCGACCAATGCGGAGGAAGCAACCGATATCAAGCATTGGCTGGAGCCGGATGCGTCGGTGCATCTCATACCGAATCTCGGTCGTAAGCTCGGCGGCGCACCGCCCGCAGAACGCAGAAAGCAACGCGGAGAGTTGAAGCTGGTCAGTGTAGCGCGCATTGCCGTGGAGAAGAACGCCTTGTTCGCCATCGAATGCCTGAAGGACGTTCCCGGCGACATCACCTTCGATCTGTATGGACCCATTTACGATGAGCCCTATTGGGCGCAATGCCAGCAGGCCATTGCCCAGCTTCCGTCGAATGTCCGCGTGCAGCACAAAGGGACCATCAACCCGGAAGAAGTCCCGGCGCTGTTCGGCGGTTATCACGCGCTTTTCATGCCGAGCCAAGGAGAGAACTTCGGGCACACCATAGCTGAAGCGCTTTCCGCCGGCCTGCCGTTGCTGATCAGTGACCGAACACCATGGCGGGGATTGACCGAACAACACGCAGGTTGGGACCTCGCATTGGATCGACCGCAAGGATTCACAAGTGCTTTGAAGGAACTTGCGCCATGGACCAAGGCGCCCTCGGCGGGTGGAGCAATGGAGCGTTCCAACTGGCGGCGCGATATTTGGCCGACCCCGGGCCGATAGAAAAGACCCTATGCCTGTTCAAGCAATGACCGAAGGCCGCACGTCAGTTGACCTGAGCCGGTTCGACAACTCCGACTACCAAGTGGGGGCAAGCATCGTCAAGTACACATTGTGGTACTTCGTGAATGCACTCTTCTTTATCAACCCATGCTTCCCGTTCAGGGCGCCCAAGCCATGGATACTGCGCTTGTTCGGTGCGAAAGTGGGCAAGGGAGTGGTGATCCATCCGCGCGTCAACATCAAATTCCCGTGGAAGCTCACTATCGGCGACCACTGCTGGATCGGCCAGTGCGCTTGGCTGGACAACATCGACCAATTGACGTTGGAGGATCATGGGGCGATCAGCCAAGGTGCCAAGCTCATCTTGGGCAGTCATGACTACAAAAAGGTGGACTACCCAACGATCCACAAACCGGTTGTCCTTGAACAAGGGAGTTGGGTTGGGGCCGGGGCGATAGTTCTCCTTGGCATCCGCCTGAAGTCACACAGCGTGCTCGCAGCCGGTAGCGTTGCCACCACGGATCTGGAGCCGTATATGATCTACCGTGGCAATCCTGCCAAACCCGCTCGTGAACGGGTTATCACGGAGTGATCGTACCAGCGATCATGGTCTACCGTACGCATCCATGAAGGTCTCCATCATCACGGTCTGCTTCAATGCGGTGGCGCACATCGATGAGACGCTGCGTAGCGTGGTGATGCAGGATCATCGCGACATCGAGCATATCGTGATCGACGGTGGAAGTGCCGACGGTACCCAAGCGAAGATCGAGCGCTACCGCGAAGTGCTCGCGCATGTTGTGAGTGCACCGGACGCCGGTGTGTACGATGCCAGGAACAAAGGCCTGCGCCTCGCTACCGGTGAAGTGATCGCCTTCGTGAACGCCGGTGACATGATCGCCCGGCGCGATGTGGTGAGCAGCATGGTGAAGGAATTCGCAAAGGGCGATGCCGATGTGATTTACGGGGATGCCTTGATGGTGGATCCGACGGACATCACCAACGTGAAGCGCTTTGGAAAGGTGGGGGAGTACCATCGCAACAACTTCAAGAAGGGCTGGATGCCACCGCATCTGGCCACTTCCAACCGGCGGAGTGCCTATGATCGCACGGCCACTTCCGCGATGACCTGAAGGTGAGCGCCGATTACGAATTGATGTTCCGCTTCCTTTACAAACAGCGGCTGCCCGCGCGCTATACGTGCCCAAAGTGCTGGTGCGCTTCAGGCTAGGCGGTGTCAGCAACCGCTCCCTCGCCCACATTTGGCGTGCGAACGTGGAGGTTTATAAGGCGTGGAAATTGAACGGTGAACGCGTCAGCCCACTGATCGTTTTACGCAAGCCTTTGGAGCAAGCCGCTCCAGTACCTGAAGAAGACAACGTCGCACCGGCATGAAAGCGCGTACTGTCATCCACTATAGTCAGACCGGCCAGCTCACGGAGGTACTGCGTTCCCTTTGCGCCCCACTGACCGAGGCGGGTATCACCGTGGACCACATGGTCATCGAACCCTCTCAGCCTTTCGCGTTCCCATGGTCGAGGATGCGCTTCTTCGGGGCATTCCCGGAGGCGGTGAACGGCGACCCGGTCGATTTGAAGCCCTTCGCCCCGCCAGCGGCGAATTATGACCTGGTGATCTTGGGCTATACCATCTGGTTCCTCAACCCCAGCATCCCGATCAACTCCTTCCTTAAGCACCCGGCTTCTGCTGCAATACTCAAGGACAAACCGGTGCTGACGGTGATCGGAGCACGCAACATGTGGGTGCACGCCCAGCAGAAAGTGCGCGGTCTGGTTGCCGGACTGGGTGGTAGGGTAGTGGGCAACATCTTGGCCGAAGACCGAAGCCCGAACATGGTGAGCCTCGTCACCATCATCCGGTGGATGTTCTATGGCCGGAAAGATCCATTCCTCGTGTTCCCCGCTGCGGGCATACGTGCCGAGGACATCGCGGGCATGTCGCGTTTTGGCCCGGTGCGACGCCGAACATCTGGCCCATGGAAACATCGCTCAAGTGAACGCGGCACTGCTTGCTCGGGATCTTCGAGGATCAAACCGTCGCTCTTGGTGCTGGAGAAAAGGGCGCTGGTGCTTTTTGTGAAATATCGCAACTACATACTGGCCAAAGTGGCGCGCGACCCCGCGAGTCGGGAACGCCGGGTGAGCGTCTTCTCCGTCGTATTGCCCATTGGGGCTTTCATCCTTTCTCCCATCACCGCATTGGCAACGGTGCTTCTTTCTCTTGTGAAAGGCAAGGAACTGGCACGCGAGATCGAGGAGCTTCAGCGCTACTGACTTCCGCCGACCCGGAAGACTTCTTTCGGTGAAGAAAAAAGTTGGTCGGCATGGTATGAAAGCCCGTCTATTTTTGCGCCCCTCGTTCAAAGGCCTGTCGCTTGGTTCGCAACCAACATTGCGGTCGGCCGTGGAACGATGTCAGGGACAGTTCGATGAGCACCACACTGAAAGACGTATTCATTACCCGGGTATCGAGCATCCTGCCGAATGCACCCATCACCAATGAGGAGATGGAATCGCGCTTGGGCATGATCGATGGCAATGCCTCGCGCGCCAAGAACATTGTGCTCCGCAACAACGGCATCCGCAAGCGCTACTATGCCATGGATGCCGAAGGCAACATCACCCATACCAATGCGCAGTTGGCCGCGGCCGCCGTCAAGGCACTGACCGGTCGTGGTGTGGAGGAGAAGGATCTTGGCCTCTTGGCTGCCGGAACATCGGCGCCCGACCAAATGCTGCCGCCGCACGCGAGCGAGGTGCATGGCTTGTTGTCGCACAACTTGGAAGTGATGTCACCCTCTGGTGCGTGTTCAGCCGGTATGCAGGCCATGAAATACGCGTACATGAGCGTGGCCACCGGTAGCACGAATGCCGCCGTGTGCGTGGCCAGCGAGTTGATCTCGCCGCTTATGCGCGCCAGCAACTACGAAACCGAGACCGAGCGCTATCGTCAACTGGAACAGGACCCCATTATCGGGTTCGAGAAGGAATTCCTGCGGTGGATGCTGAGCGATGGCGCCGGTGCCATGCTTCTGGAGCCTGCTCCCCGTGGCGAATGCGACCTGAAGATCGAATGGATGGTTTCGCGCTCGTTCGCCAACGAGCTCGAGGCCTGCATGTACTTGGGCGCCGAGAAAGGGGAGGATGGTGGCATCATCAGTTGGAAGAAATTCACGCCCGAGCAGTATGCCGGCGAATCGCTGTTCACGTTCAAGCAGGATGTCAAGATCCTCAGCAAGAACGTCGTAACAGTTGGGGTGAAGTGGCTGGCCGAGGTGATGCGCGAAAAGGGTCTGGCCGCCAGCGAAGTCGATTTCTTCATGCCGCATTTGTCCAGCAACTTCTTCAAGTCGAAGGTGGCTGAGGAATTGGAGGCCCAAGGCATTCCCGTTCCCGAAGAGCGGTGGTTCCTCAACCTCTCCGAAGTAGGCAACGTGGGCAGTGCCAGCATCTACCTCATGGTGCACGATCTGGTGAAAAGCGGCCGCTTGAAGAAAGGCCAGAAGATCCTGCTGATGGTGCCCGAGAGCGCTCGTTTCTCATACGCCTTCGCGTTGTTGACGGTGGTGTAGGGCAGCAAGCACTTGTGGAAGTCTGCGGCACAGGCATTGAGGCCTTAAGCTTTCAACTAAGACTGGCCGGGGGCCGAACTGCCAATTACCTTGGCACATAACCCAACCCTACCTGCCATGAAGACCTCGACCTTCAGCCGCACAGCCGCACAATTTTTCGAGGCCGGACAAAGCAGGGCACTGCGTTGCCTAATTTTTCTTGCCGTGCTTTTTCTTTTAAGATCATTAGCCGTTGCGTTGCCGCCAGCTGTGAACTACAGCAATGCTTCCGCTTGCGACCTTCTAGTATCAGTGATGTACGGCGATGCTACGGGATGCGATCCAGCGACTGAAGTATGGAGATGCGAGGATCCGTGCGTCCAGAATTACACCATATCAGGTTCATCCTCGGGCCAGATACAACCTGTTACCAATGATCCGTGTGAGTTCGAAATTGATATCTGTAGAATAGAAGTATGGGACCCGGCCACCAACACGTACATCACCGACCTGCATTGCAACTACGAAACTCAAGATGGTGACCGGACATTCTATTGTGGTGCAACCCCGTACACAGTGGCTATTACGAATTCGGGCGGCGTGTGGTGGGTTCGAGTATTCTGAGCACCATGCGTTTTGTACTTGGTTTGATGCTGCTATGCGCGGCAATAGAGGGAAACGCACAACTGCGTAACCGACATTGGTTCTTTGGTGATAGTGTTCACCTGCGCTTCGACCCCGGTGGTCCAGTTGCGATGTACTCCAACTTGCCATCTCAGCAAGCCACAAGTTGCATGAGCGACGTTGCTGGGAATTTTCTCTTTGCCGAGACCATCAACGAGATCAGAGACTCTTCTATGGCCATCATGCAAGGAGGCCAAGGGCCTTGGCTGCCTGGGGGGCAGGCCTGGGAGATGGCCCACATCTTTCCACGCTTGACTGATCCGGGAGTCTATGATGTTGTTGTCAGCGGCTCGCTGTCAGGCAATTTGTCAAGTGGACGGATACGCCATGTTGTTGTGGACATGGCTGGCAATAACGGATTGGGTATTGCGGCCTTGGATACCACCTGGGCACCAGCAGATAGCGTCATGCCCAATTTTGCAAGCACCGTCCATTCCAATGGATCGGACTATTGGTACGTAAAGCACTTGCGTAGTTCGAACCAGTTCAAAGCATGGCGTGTCACTCCCACTTCCGTTGACACCGTTGGAGTGATTAGCGCTGTGGGAGTAACTATGGACCATTATTTCCTTGGGGCGCCGTATTACACCATGCTCGGCGGGGCTATGGTATTCAACTTGGCGGGCGATAGGCTGTTCATGAGCACCACGGTAGCTCCCCATGTATACAACGATTCGCTCTTGGATGTGATGGAGATGTTCAGTTTCGACCAAGGAAGCGGGGTGTTGCAACGTCTTTACGGGATTGCTGGTCGCTGGAGGGCTGTCACTGCGGAATTCAGTCCTGATGGTAGCAAATTGTACGTCGTTAGCAGGGATACCACGGCACAATACATGGAACAGTTCGATATCTCTAGCGGGGATTCCACTTTAGTCCAAACGAGCCGAACGATCATCCATCAGGCAAGCCAGAATTCCACTACACGACAACTTCGACTTGGACCAGACGGGCGTGTTTACGTGAGCCATGGTAGTGCTTTCGGACAGAACTGGATGGGGTGCATTACCCAACCCGATCAAGCCGGTTTGGGGTGCGCGTACATCGACAGCTACATCGACCTATTGCCGCATTTTCCGATCACCCAATTGCCGACAATGCTAAAGCGCTACCACGACAGCGAATTGATACTGGACGCACCGGCACGGGAGTACTACGCAAACCACTTGCAGATTTGGCCCAATCCGGCAGGCACCAGCGCGTGGGTGAAACTCCCGGAGGGTGTGGAATCCGAGCTGCTGATCATGGATGCCGTTGGTCGTGCGGTCAGGGTTGTGAAGCCCAATTCCTTCATGCTGCAATGGTTGGACCTGCAAGACTTGTCCGCGGGCACCTATTTGGTGTCCGCGTGGGCAGGCGAGCAGTCGCTGGGCACTGCGCGTTTGGTTCTGGAGCGGTAGTTCAGGCGATCACTTGGATCTTAGCTCCGGGATAGGCAGGTAATTGGCTGGATGCCCAGATGTTGGGAGAGCGCATCGCAGTTTTCTGAACTTTACCGCATGAAGAAGGAAGAGGTCCCACAGGACGACGCGAACATGCTCGAGGGCAAATTCAAAGTGGTGAAGTACGCCCTGAACGAGAATGGCGAATACGTGAAGGTGCCCAGCGTAGGCTGGGAGCCTGAGAACGTGGCATTGGGCCAGGCATGGGATGTGATCAATGAAAGGGTGGAGGATGCCCGGCAGCAGGTGCTTTCCGGAAAGCTGAGCCCGTTGGCCTTCCACATGGAGAAGAACATGATGGATGAGGCCCTCCTCGCAAAGCACATGGGCCTACCGGCGCGCAAGGTGAAGCGGCATCTGGAGCCCAAGGAATTCGAAGCCTTGGATGAGGCCACGCTCCTGCACTACGCCGATGCCTTGCTCACCACCGTTGAAGAACTGAAGCGCGTTCCCGACGCACCTTCGCGCGCCATTTCCTCCGACCAAGCATGAGCAAAGACGTCGCGATCCTGTTCGACCACCAGCAAAGCGCGCACTGCGAATCGGGGGTCATCAGCAACCTCAGTGCGGTTCCATGGGTTGAAAGTGAGCGCCCATGGCCTTCGGTGTGTGGCAGCGGCTTGTTTTACAGCCACATGCCATTCCTGAAACTGAACGGCATTCCCGTCACCAGCTATCGCATCCTCCCCGGCCTCATCTTCAAGCGCTTCAGCAAGAACATGGGCGTGCAGATGAAGCGTATGCGCTTCCGCGATCAGGACGAGGCAATGGCCGAGTTGGACCGCGTGCTGGACAAGGGCTTGCCCGTGGGTATGCTCACCAGCGTCTTCTACTTGCCTTACCCGCCAGGCGTTCAGGTTCCACTTCAATGCGCACAACATTGTTGTCTTCGGACGCAAGGGCGACGAATACTTGGTGAGCGATCCGGTGATGGATGGTACCACCACGATCCATCGTCGTGCCTTGGTGCGCGCCCGCTTCGCGAAGGGCACACCGACACCAACGGTCGCATGTACTACCCAACGGCGGTCCTCACCAAAGCCGACCTGAAAGCCGCCGCCATAAAGGGTTTGAAGCGCACGGCGCGCGACATGAGCAACGTTCCGCTGCCCATGTTTGGGGTAAAGGGCATGCCGTACTTGGCCAAGAAACTCAGGCAGTACGAAACCAAACTCGGCGAGCGCCGGGCGAAGCTCTACCTCGGGAACATCATCCGCATGCAGGAGGAGATCGGCACCGGCGGGGCTGGGTTCCGTTTCATGTTCGCTGCTTTCCTGCAAGAGGCTGCGGGGTTGCTCAACAAGCCGGAGTTGAATGAGCACGCGAAAGAGATGACACGCATCGGCGATCAATGGCGCGAGTTCGCCTTCGAGGCCGGGCGCATGCAAAAGGACGACCTGAGCCCGGCAGCACCTATGGCACCTTGGCCGATAAGCTGGAGGCGGTCGGCAGAGCGGAGAAAGTCCTGTTCAAGCGACTCGCCAAGCTTCCGTTGTGAGCCGCCCCATGATGCAAATGCCAGCGGATGGTGAAACGCTACGGCGACCGTTCGGCCTTGAACGGGATCGACCTTGAGGGTGGCAAGTGGCGAATTCGCTTGGCCTGCTCGGGCCGAATGGTGCTGGAAAGACCACCTTGTTGTCCATCATCACCGGGATCCGCAGAGCCACCGCTGGATCGGTGCGTAGTGCGGGATCGGCTGACACCGTGCGCTTCCCCGGAAGCGTGCGCGCCACGATCGGTTTGGTGCCCAAGAGATCGCGCTGTACGAAACCCTAACGGCACGCGAGAATCTCCGCTTCGGGAGTATGCACGGCTTAGACAAGTCGACTTCGAAGAGCGGAGCAACACCCTTCTCGATCGCGCAGGATTGAAAGCCCCGCGCCGATGAGCGTATCGGGCATTGGGCGGGGGCGTGCAGCGACGCTTGAATCGATCGCGGCTCTTCTCCACCAGCCCCAAGTCTTGTTCCTTGATGAACCCGCCGTGGGCATCGATGTGCAATCACGAACCGCTATATGGGATCCGCTGGAAGGAGATCCACGCCACAGGAACGACCATTGTCTACACCAGTCACCACATGGAGGAAGCCGAACGACTCTGTACCCGTGTCGTGATCATCGACCACGGACAAGTCGTGGGGAATATCGCTTCGCCCGGGGCTGAAGGCGCGGCCAAACTGGAAGAGACTTTCCTGCGCATTACCGGTCGGGGATTGCGTGACAACTGACCGATGACCGCATCCTCGCCCACGTCCGGAAGGAGTTGCTGCTGGCGCGCCGCGGTGGTCTTGCGCTGCTCTACCTGATGCCAGTGGCCCTGGTGATGCATCAGCGGCCGTTGTGCAGGATGCACCGTTCCGCGACTTCAGCGAGAAGCAGGTGCATGGTGGTCAGGACCTCGATGGGAAAGGCGTTGAAGCCGCGTGCGCGACGGGCTGATGAACGCCGGTCCGTTCTCGGTGCAAGATGCAAAAGGCGATGTGACCATGGATGCTGCGGCGCTCCGCGATGCCGTTCGCCGAGGCGAGTACCAAGTGGCAGTTATCGTTCCGGATGAAGCGTCGGAAGTTTTGGAAGCTGCCTCGGCCGCGACGATCGCCAAGGTGTTCTCACCTGCTGATAGTGCGAAGCCATCAACGGCATCGGTGGATACCAGTGTGGTGCAGGTCATCATCGACCCTACCGTGAAGCAGGCTTTCCGTGGGTTGGTGAACATCATCTGGCCAAGGTGCTTGCGGAGATCACCAGCGACCGCCTGTTGAACGACATGGGCGCACAGATAGCTGCGCTCACCGGAACGGAAGCGCCGCAATTGAAAGTTGAAGAGCCCATTCTTCGGATGCATCAGGAGTTGGCCGGCGCTGAACTCAGCGGTGATCGAGTGACTGGGAACAG
>JADJCX010000012.1 GCA_016703005.1 Flavobacteriales bacterium | reverse complement strand
AGAAGCTGTGTCAACTAACTGGACCGAACAGGTGAGTGCCGGCTCGATCGTAAGCGGCCCAAAGAAGCTCTGTTGCAACAATGATGTGCTGAAGGCCAAACCGATACCGTTTGATGCAAACCGCATGGACCATGGTGTACCCCAAAGTGCTGGTGTTGTCCGGAACGACAAAAAGTACGGCAGTCCGGCCTGCATGGGAGCTGCCAACTCGATACCGAAGAACTCTCTGCAGCGCTGACAGATGTCAGGATCCGAATAGGTGATGATGCCCGCATGACCAAAACCACTGAACGAGTTCTGATAGCCCATTCCGCTCCACGGTACACCGACAACACCTGAAGTGTCACAGGCATTGAAGTAATCCGGTGATCCACGTGAGCGGCTCCAGCCGTCCGCAGAATCGAGTTGATAAAGGGCTGTTGGACATGTTGAGTACGCCTCGAAGTCCGGGTTTGGAACCAGATTCTGTCCAAGCGACCGCCCCACGACAAACATCAGGAGCGTTATGCCGAGGGCTTTCATCATCAAGCCAAAGTACATGCGGGCAGCCCCGCACTAGCTCGGCTATCGCGCGCGGGCAGGCGCTCGGGTTTTTCCCGAGTGCCTCAGGGTTCTAGGGCCTCTGGCCCGCCGGGACAAGTCTTGTGTGATCAACACAGGAACCCGGGGCCTGATGATGCCTGATCGAAGTCATGTCCGTCCTTCAACCCGTTCCGGACCTTTCACAAAGCACCGACCCCATGTTCCGCACGATCCTCCTTTTCCTGTTGTTCGTTTGTGCAGCCGCGCCCGTTGGTTGCACAGCAAGATGTTCCCGAAACGACCGTGGATGCGATCGTGACCCTTCGCATCGATGGGCTCGGTGCGTGATGGATTGGTGGCCATTTCTGCGCGCGTGGCGCGCGAAACGAGCTATGAACATTGAGTACTCCTGCGTGCGCACAGGGTGTTGGTTTGCACATACAACCCGTGCAAGTATCGGAGAAGGCTGACGTGATGGCGCTGGTGCGCCGGGTACCGAAGCTGCAGTGAAGGGAAAGATCGACTTCCTCGACATCCACGTGGATCAGGAGGGCTGGAACAAGTGTTGAGCCATGCGGTTCACCGGCACCCGCACCAGCTCGGCTGTCGCGCGGGCAAGCGCTCGGGGTTGCAGCCGCGGGCCTCAGGGTTCTAGGGCCACTGGCCCGCCGCTTACTTGCGCTTCTTGCGGAACTTCTTCTTCGGGTCTTGGCTGCAATGGAATACGCGCATGATCACAATGCGCTTACCGGAAACCTTGTACACGATGACGTAGGGAAGCGGTCCAGAAGTGCTTGCCTGAATTCCTTGTGTATCCGCCGGAATGCGCCCGGTGATCGCAGCAGGATCGTCATGCACCGTTGCACTTCGAGCAGGAAAGCTTCGCCCAAAGCCTTGGCGTCGGGCTTCATACCAAGCGTATCCTTCGGCGATATCCTCCCGCGCAGCCGGTCGGAAGTCGGGGCTGTAGCTCATGCGCTTTCGGGCGTGTGCCTTCACCTCGTTCCAAGTGTAGTTGCGCCCCTTGCCTGCCTTATAGTCGGCGAAGTCCTTGTCGAGTTCCGCCTTCTCCTTCGCGCTCAATTCGAACGGTGCGCCGTGGTTGAGCAATTCATCAACGGTGCGCAATTCATCGGCGTCCTCGGAATGGAGGATCTGTTGCACCAGCGAGATCTTCAGTTCGTTGAGCTTCATGGAACGAGCGGTTGCCCAAATGTATGCTGCCATGCTCCCCGCACCAGCTCGGCTGTAGCGCGCGTGCGGGGATGGCTGCGCATCAACCAGCCGCTGTGCACGACGCCATCCCGCACCGGCCAGCACGCATTGCGGCCCGGGGTAGTTTCGTTAAACCAACGGAACGATCCCATGCAGTTGCAACGCTGTCTGTTCGCCATATCCTTTCTCGGCATACTGCCGGTGATCCATGCGCAGGTGGGTTCGATCCGGTACTTCGGCGACCATGCCGGTGTGGAGTTCGTGGGCAACACCGTAATGCCGCTGAACGATGGCGAACTTTACTCGATCGAGAGCAGCACCACCATGAGCGGTGCGGTGGATGGCCTGCTGTTCTACAGCAACGGCGGGCCATTGCAGACCACTGCCGGGAAGGTGTGGAACCGGAACCACGACGTGATGCCCAACGGCGATATGGCCTTCGCCGGGGGATGCATGAGTTCCAACCAGGGCACCATCGCGGTGCAACGCCCGGGACATCCAGCGCAGTATTACCTCTTCACCACGGATTGCGCAGAACATTTCTACGCCGGTGGTTTACGCTACTCCATTGTGGACATGATGTTGGATGGGGGCTTGGGTGATGTTACCGCGAAGGGGATCCCTGTGCATGACGATGTCTCGGAGAGCATCGCGCTGGTGCGCCACGCCAACGGAACGGATGTGTGGTTGATCGCCCAGGAACTCTCCGGCGCGGACCTGATGGCTTTCCTGGTGGATGCGGATTCCATCCATGCGCCTGTCCACAGCACGGTGTTCCCCAGTCCCCCGTTCGTTGGCGGAACGCTCTCCGCGAACGCTGACGGCGACCGCGTGTGCCATGCGGACCACCAAGGTGGGGCCCGCCTGCTCGCGTTCGATAAAGCCGCCGGATCGTTGGACACCCTGCTCACCATTCCCGGATCGTATTACGGTAGTGCCTTCTCACCGAACTGCAGGTTCCTTTACCTGTTGGAATGGGCCCTGCCCCGGCGGATCTTCCAACTCGACCTCAACAGCGCGGACATCGTCGGCTCAATGCAGGCGGTGGGCGTCACCACAACGGCCATTACCCCTTCGCTGTCCATACAGATCGGTCCCAACGGCAAGCTCTATATGCCGGTACACGGACATGCGTATTTGAACTCGATCGAGCAACCCGATCAACCCGGGCTTGCCTGCAACATGATCGATTCAGCGGTGTACATCGGCACCGGCGAGAGCCGCTCCGGCCTGCCGCATTTCATCAACGACCAGTTCGGGCCATGCAGTTCCGTTGAGCAGACCGGGATGATCGCCGACGAAGAGAACAATACCGCGTGGTTCGGCCCGAATCCCGCCCATGACAGGGCACAGCTGACCGTAGGGGCCAATGAACTACCAGCCCGCATGCGCATTTCGGATCTGGCGGGTAAGGTGCTCGATGATCGGGCGATCACCGATGTGATCACCGATATACCTCTTGACCGATATGCACCAGGGTCTTACTTGATCCACTTCCGGGGTGCACGAGCGCTACGTTCAATGAAACTTGTTATCGAGTAGCGGGTAAGCACCTGCCCCGCACCCGCTCGGCTTACGCCGCCGCTCGCTTCCTGCGAGTGGCTCTCGGGAGCCTGTGGCCCGCCGGAACAAGTCTTGGGCGATCAACAAGAAGGCGGAGCAGTGCCCCTAGTTGAGAAGCGCACTCGGGAAAACCCGAACGCATGCGGCGTACCTGCTCGAACGCGTCAGGTCTTCAGTGTTGGATGCCCCATCTGATCCACATCCATCGGCTGATGAAGCGCATGCCAGCGATCGAAGTAACCGTCGATGGCGTTCATGTCCTGTTCAATGAGGCGAGAAAGGCGCTCCACTTCTCGCTCGAACGCCTTTCTTGTCCAGTACGACCCCAGTTTGTGCTTCCGTGCGAACATGTGGAACAGCGGTAGACCTGGCCGATCATCAATCCGCAACCGCATCTCGTTCCGGTTGTTGGGTGGCAGCTGGAACTGCAAACCATCCTGTCCTTTCAATGCCTCCACCGAGGCAGGAGGCGGATGCAGGCGAAGGGCATTGGCGCGGATCTGTATCCATCCCTCTCCACCAATGACATCGATCGTCACGGTCTCCAGGATGCCGCCTTCCTTGAGCCTCGCGAGTTCATAACAGTATGCATGGAGACCGGGATAGTAGCCGAACCATGTGGTGGAGAATGGCGCACGCTCAAAGCCTTGTCGCACCAGCGCCGGAATTCCGACCTCCACGATGATCTTCTTACGAGCGGCAAGGATCTCCTTGTCCGTGGCGGTATGGAACAAACCCATCGTACGGGGCAAAATAATATTCAGCCCAGTCGTGTGTCCTCGCCACCTCCGCAGCGGTCTGTCCGTGCACTTAACGGACGACCCTGCGGCTCGGAAACAGGCTCACAGTGCGCGCACAGCCGCCTCGAATTGCGCCAATGTGGTGGCTTGGTAGATGAGGGTCGGCGCTAGTCCGTCGGCGATGGTGATGTTCGTGAACGACGAGTAGTACTGCCCCTCCTGCACTTCGGCGAGGGAGACTATCACGGCGTCGAGGCCAATAGGGAGATGGTCGAAGTGGTGGTAAGTACCCCCGACCAATCCCGACCGCCTGATAGCGGTGTTGAGCGCGGGTACCACCACCCACACGTGAGCGTTGTTGTAGTCGATCCCCGGAGGCGTCGTGATATTAAATGACGCTGTCGCCCCCGATTGAAAGGTGCCGCAACCGACCCACCCGAGGGTGTTGATGGTGAACGTGTAGTAGAACCAATCCCCTTCGCCGAACGCCTGCAGGATGCTGTCCGGCACCACGTAGGCGGTGTCGCCCGTGGTGGTCCAGATCAGGTCGCCCGTGTAGGAGGCGGTGGTTGTACTATAGCTGGTGCGCATGTCGGTATCGGGATCGCTACCGGGCAGCATCACTGTGGCGCTGTTCGGCACGATCCCCAGTTGCACATTGTCCTGATCCGCGGTGATCTTCAGTTCACCGCCGCTTTTGAGCAGTTGCCGCGTGCCGTTGTTGTCGCCAATGGAGGTCTTGTTCACAAGAACCATATCCGCCGCGTCGAGGACCACCAACACCTTCACCCGAACCGGACCGCTCACCGGCGCCCCGCCGCTGGTGATGAAAGCCGCTGGGTCAAAGAAGATCTTCGCATGCCCGCCGAGCTCCAGGGTGTCGCCCGTTGCCGCGTCGACCCAGAACGTTTCCGTGGCCGTCAGCTCGTTCCCAGTGTGCCAGGCATACAGTGGGTGTGTGAAAAGAGAGAATGTATGCCCGGGTGAACCCTCTTCCTTTTTGCACCCGCTTGCCAAGGCCAGCACGGTGAGTGTGTAACAGATAGGGGCTGCCCTTTTCATGACAAGGATCCTTGGCCAGTGTTGCACATCGTTCAGACGAGGCAGCAATAAACTTCGCTGTTCCTTGGCAAGGTAGTACACCGCACCAGCTCGGCTGCACCGTGCGGGCAGGCGCTCGGGTTTTTCCCGAGGGCCTCAGGGTTCTAGGGCCACTGGCCCGCCGGGACAAGTCTTGTGCGATCAACAACAGGATAGGGCAGAGCCCTTGGTGGCGTGCTAGGCAACATGCCGATCTCGTGCGTGCCCTTAGCTATCTTGGCCATGAATGAACGCGAGGCGTGGATCGATCCTTCCGCTGTTGGTCCTTTCGGGCTGGTGCACATGCCTTGCGCAGCCGGGCGTATTCACCGTGGGCGTTCCGCAGGATTCCATGGTGGCGATCCTCATCGGCGACACGGTTGAAGCGCCGTGGCAGGGTACCGATACGTACGCGTTCGATCCCGACAACGATGGGGTGGTGGATCTGTTGGTGAAGAGCTACCACTACGTTGGCGGCCTCGGCAGCGGTCGCAGCCTGAGCGTGCTTTGTGGCGACTCCACGTTGTTGGCCACCACAACGGCCATCGATTCGGCCGATGCCGTTTTCGGCGGACCGGACACGGTGCCCGTGCCACAGCAATTCGCACTGGGCGAACTGACCACCGGCAACGAGCTGTTCACCAACTCACCCTTCCTCAATTCGATCGCCTACTCCAGTAACCCTGGTGCGTACACCAGCAACATGCACGCTTGGAGTGCGGTGGTCGACGGTTACTTGGTGTTCAAAAAGTGGGACGTGGGCGGCGTGCACTACGGTTGGCTGCGCATCGATACCTACGGTCCGCAGAGCGCGTATGCCGTGGTACAGGAGATCGGTTACCAAGCCTTGGCGTTGCCTGTGCAACCGTTGGCTCCAGCGATCGGCAACGTGCTGGCGTGGACCGGCGATGCACTGTTGGTGAGCACCTGGCAGAACAGTGTGCTGTGCATTACCGATGCCGCAGGACGCCGTGTGTTCGAGCGCGATGTGGCGGTGGGCGCCGCACAGCGGGTGGTGCTGCCGCAACTGTTATGCGGGGTGTATTGCGCCGCCTTGCGCAGCGCGCAAGGGGAGGCTGTGCTGCGTTTCGCAGCCGTCGGTCGATAGTGCTTTCCGCTGGCGCACGTGTGTATGTGGTGCCACATGCCCGCAATAGCTCGGCTATTGCGCGCGGGTTTTGCCGCGGGCCTCAGGGTTCTAGGGCCTCTTGGCCCGCCGGGACATGTGAGGTGCTCACAATGATCTTCATGTTGTAGCGTCTTAGCACGCGAACCCTAACCTACCTGTACGATGCGTTCCATACGTGCTGCATTGCTACCTGTTCCCATGTTCCTTGCCATCGCAACGAATGCTCAGGAAGAACCCGAGCAGGAGCGGAAACTGAACGATGAGATCGGCCTGGACATGACCTACTTCATCATACAGTTCACCCAAGATGCTACGCCCGGCGTTGATCTTGATCCATACTACTTGACCTATCGCCACTTGTTCCGGAAGGTGAACCTGCGCGCCGGGATCGGTGTCCTGTACCAGGACAGCCAAGAGGACATCTCATCGTTCAATCCGTATCCCCCACATACCACCTCCACCACGTTCGATGTGAGGGTCGGGGCTGAACAAGCCATGGTGCTTACGCGCCGCTGGAGCTGCTTCTATGGCGTGGACCTGCTGTTCGGGATGGACAACAACTTCCGCGACAATATCCACCAGTTCGGTGAGTTCCACTACTACGGGCAGGAGACCAATACCACCACCGCCGGTGGCGCTGCGGTGCTAGGCATTCGCTTCAATATCAATAAGAGGATCAGCCTGCTTACTGAAGCTTCTTGGCGCTACACGATAGGCGAAGAGGCAAAGCGCACCTTTTATGAGCCGATCAGTGAAGGCGTACCGTACTTGGAGGACGATACGTTCGTGACACAGGTTCAGCAAGTGGCATTCTCTCCGCCCCTGTCGATCCGGGTGACAGTATCACTGTAGTTGTGCCACTCCCCGCACTACCTCGGCTTTCGCGCGCAGGCAGGCGCTCGGCCCCGTTCCGGGACGAGGACGGTTTTCCCGAGGTCCTCAGGTATAGGGCCTCTGGCCCGACTTTGCCCACCCAAGCCCTTACTTTCGTTGCATGGCACGCTACGTACTGGACATAACGGACCCCAGCAAGAAACGGCTGTTCGACCAGCTGCTGAAAGAACTCGACTTCGTGGATGTGGTGAACATCTTCAAGAACGAGAAGAAAGGGCGCGTGGCCCTGGAGGTGATGGAGGCGATGGAGGATGTGAAGGCGCACTTGAGCGGACGCAAGAAGCTGAAGTCGGCGAAGCAGCTCTTGAATGAGCTATGAGGTGAAGTATTCGCCCGTGTTCGAGCGGGCGTCAAGCGGCTGGCGAAGAAGTATCCTTCCGTTCGCAAGGATCTTTGCGGCGCTGATCGAGGAACTTTCCGAAACTCCTTTTGTCGGTTCGCCCTTGGGCAAGGACTGTTACAAGGTGCGCATGGCCATCCGTTCCAAGGGCAAGGGTCGTTCGGGTGGTGCCCGTGTGATCACCTGCGTGAAGGTGGTGCGCAACGTGGTGATCCTGCTCACGGTGTATGACAAGAGCGAAGTGGATACCATCAGCGACAAGGAACTGGAGCGCTTGCTCGTGTTGATCGGGTAGCGCAGGCACGCGCTCCCGTACCAGCTCGGCTGTCGCCTGCCGGGCGCGCTCGGCAAAACCCCGCGCCGCTCCAACGCATCCTGCGGCAGAACACTACTTTGGCATCACCGGCCAAAACCATCACCATGCGTATCGCTATCCTGCTTCTGTTCTCCGGCTTGTGCATGCTACCGCGTGCATCCGCACAACAGCTCACCATCATCGAGAGCACCTCTCGTTCATGCCCGCGCACGAAATGGATTCGGTTTGGCTGGGCGTCGCCACGAGCATGGGTTACACGGCGCGGATCGCACCCCAATCCACCTTGGACGATATAGCGGGTCTCGCTGCCACCGATGTATTGTGTCACTCTCTTCTGGGGTGATCGCACTTCCTGCAGCACGGTTGCATACGCTCTACCAGTACACCCAAAGCGGTCGGCCGTGCTTTGTTCAATCGGAGTACCTGGCGAATGCCGAAGGCAGCATCACCTTCGATTCATTGATGAACGCGATCAACGCCGACTTCCAATGGATCGTCAGCCAGAGCGGGGACCTGGCACCGGTAACCGTTTCCGGAACACTCGCTACAACGCCGAACGCCGTGGGCACCTTGAATTACTTCTGGTACGGCTGCACAGGTGGTGGCACTGGCGTGCAGAGTTTCCTGGAAGCCAACGGTTCCGAACTGGGTTGGGTGCACGCGGCCGATGCCTCCAGCGGTATGGTGATCGCCACCTCGGATCGAGGTTGGGTGAAGGAATTCGCATCCCTCGAATTGATGGAGAACATCCTTTTCATGCTCGTTGGGGCAGCGAACGGCATCGCCGCGAACGATGCGGCCAGCCCCATCACGGTGCAGCAAAGCAGCGTCGATGGTCGCCTCTTGGTGACGTCCACCCTCAACTCACCGTGCACCTTCATCCTGCGCGATGCGCGTGGTCGCGAACTACACCGCACGACCTTGGGAAAGAGCGCAACGCTCGACCTCGCCGCATGGAGCGTGGGCACCTACGTGTACGAAGTGCGCACGCGCGATGGCCGGACCTTTGGCGGTAAAGTGCTATCGACAACGCGCTAAGGCTACGCACTAGCTCGGCTTTCGAGCGCGTGCGGGACAATGATCGCTTTACCCCATCGTTTTCGAGCAAACCCCGCTCGTCATGCGCATCCAGAAGTACCTCACCTTTTTTGTCGTTCCGGTACTCGTTGCCGGTTGCGCAAGGATGACGGCGGCGCATCGCCGATCGACCCTGCCCCGTCCATCTCGGCCTTCGCTAATTTGGAAGTGGGCAACTATTGGGTGTACGAGCGCGGATCGTTCGACTCGTTGAACAATTATCTGGGGCCCGGAACCTTGGATAGCGTTGTGGTAGTGGGCCAAGCGGTGATCAACGGCCAGCCCGGCTTCACGCTCAGAACGAACCCGGCCGACCCCTTCCCACAGGACGAGCAGTGGATCATCTCCGGCAACAAGTTGCTCGATGGGAACGGCCGCGTGCTGTTCTGTACCGACCCGACGAACACGACGATCTGGTCGGAAGCGGCCGACAATGGCACCACTCAGGTCGATTGGTACTTGGCACCGGGAACAACTCCGGTGGCGGTGGGTGCCACATCGTTGAGTGCGTGCACTTGGGTGGGCCGCAGAACAACATCCGGCGGTGGCGAATTGGACGATTGGTATGATCAAGCGTCGCTATGGGTACCTGGTGTCGGCCTGGTGCTGACCAAGGAAATGCCGGATATGTTCCCGATCGCCGGCCAGCGCAGATTATTGCGCTACCACGTGCAGTAACTCCGCACTTGCTCGGCTGTTGCGCGCGGGCAGGTGCGCGGATCTTCCCGAGGGCCTCATGGTTATAGGGCCCTTGGCCCGCCGGGAAAAGTCTTGTGCGTTTGTGCAGGATAAATTCGCCCCACTTGCACCAAGCCACTCACAAAAACACCAATGAGATCCATTCTCACACCGATACTGCTCCTCTGTACATGCCTTGCTGTTGGCCAATCGTTCGAAGGGACGCTCATGTATGTTACCGATGTTGAGGTTGCTGAGAAAATGCAGAAGATGGGGATGACCAAGGAAGCCTTGGTGGAGCGCATGAAACAGGATGGCTCGTACTCCGATACGATCACGGTCAGTTACAAGCATGGGAACTACCATACGCTGCTGAACACCTTGCCGGCCTCGTGGAACATCTACACGGCGGAGACGAATAAGATCCACGCCATGCAAGCCGGTGAAGCGGCGGACGTATGCGCCGTTACGGATGCTTCCATCGATACCGAGGGCGCGATGTTGGGCAAGATGCCGACCGTGACGAAGCTGGACACGATCGTGATGATCGACGGGGCGGCGTGCAATATGGTGCGCGTGAAATGGAAAAGCGGTACGTACGACTACTACTATGACCCCACCAAGCTGTCGGTGGACGCTGCCCTTTTCGCGGAACACGTGTATGATGGCTGGGCCGACTTCCTCAAGATCTCGAACGCACTTCCTGTGAGGATCGTGAAGACCACCAAGGGCATGATGACCGTCACCATGACATTGGTGTCCGCCAAGAAGCAACCGATCGCTGACGGGCTGTTCGCGATCCCCACCCTCGTTGCCGCCGATGACTTGGACATTGTGAAGTTGCCGAACAAGAAAATGATGCGGATCGCGAGGTGACCTTCAGCACCGGCTCGGCTGTAGCGCGCGGGCAGGCGCGGGTCTCTTTTGGTCTTCCCCCAAGGACAAGTCTTGCACCATGCACATGCGGAATAGCGGAGCCTATGCACCAACGTCCGTACTTTTCCATCATGAAGCATTGGACCCGCCCTTTCCTGTGCCTAGCACTGGCAACCCCGTTGCACACGGCCGCACAACAAGCATTGCCCACCGCACCGCTACCCACCAGTGGATGGCGCATGACGAGTTTGAATTTCGGAACGGGCGTGGAGACGGATCGTTTCGAGACGATGTCGTTGCCACAGCTGATGGCCTTCGCCAAGACCAGCCAGGAACTGCAACGGGATCTCAGTCAGTTCGATGAAAAGGTGACCACCACCACCAGCGGCCTCGGGCTCTTCGTCATGGCCGGGTTCGGACGAACGAAGACGGTGCCAACCACCACCAACACCACCAGCGAAGTGCAAGTGGGCGTGGGGCTGCACACACCGCGCGAAGCCATGGTGACGTACCGGAACCAGCACATGGACACGTCCATCGTTTACTGCAACCTGCAAACCGAGATCGGGTTTGGAAACGGCCTACTTGCTGCGTGGACGCTGGAGCCGCTATGTGCATTGGCACGTGGGTCTCGGCGCCAACGGCGGGTTGACCGTGGGCAACAAGATGATGCTGATCGAGGGTCGCTATTTGGCGGACGACGAGCACCCATCGCAACAGCAGGCCGAAGAGATGAACAAACACACCTACGGCGCGAAGCAGGTGTACTACGCGCCTCTTCATTCCCACCGGCATCAAGTTCAGGATAGGGCCGCGCTGGCAGGTGGGCATGGACTACAGGTTGGGCGTCGGCTGGCAGTTCGTTCCGGGCCACGATACCAACCGCATCGCGGTCACCGGGGCCGGGCTTATCGGGGCGAAGTACTCCTTCAATTGAGATCCAGCACCCGGTTCCGCGCGCACATGACCGCCTTTACTTACGTGCTATGAAGAAGCTCGCACTCCTGCTGGCCATGCTGGCTTGCAGCGTCCTACTCGCCCAGCAGGATCGCCACTACCCGCACAGACCTATTTGGATTCCATCGTTTCCACAACGGATGAAGGCGATCGGGAGAATGTGGAAGCACCTCCGCTACCGCCGCAAGGGGAGGAGGTGTTCGGTCTTCTTACCGTTGAAGAGCAACCGGAATTCCCGGGCGGACAGGAGGCCATGGCCCGCTTCGTGGTAAAGAACACGAAGTACCCTCCCGAAATGATAGATGCGAACGTGCAGGGCCGGGTGTACATGGAGTTCGTGGTGCGAAAGGATGGCCGCATCACCGATGTGGAGGTCAAGCGCGGCGTGGCGCGCCAGCTGGATGAGGAAGCGGAGCGCGTTGAAGAGCATGCCGAACTGGAAGCCGGCCATAATGAACGGCAAGCCCGTGGCGTGCACCATGATCTTGCCGGTGAAGTTCACGCTGAAGTAGGGGACACACTGACGATAGCCGTGCGCTTGCTCGCCGTTGCCAGCCGCTTGTCCTTTTGCGGTAAGCTTCACCCAAAGGCCTATCTGCATTCGCGGAGCGGTCGCCGCGAAGCGTCGCGCCAACACCGAGCACGCGCCTGGTTCAACGGATCTCCGGTTGAGTCTCAACGATCCCATTCACCTCATCCATCGTGCGGATCGGGACACCGTTCCGGAAGTCGGGGCCGATGAGCGACCGGGTGCAAATGCTTGCGCGCGCGTAGGCTTCGGCCCAATTGCTGCTGGGTGGCGTCCCAGCATGGCTAGCACTTAGCTTTCGCTGGCACTCCTGATGAAGAACCTCCTCACCTGTTTGTTCGTGTTCGCCGCTACGTGCGCGAGTGCGCAAAAAAGCCCGCTATCGTGGGGCGACCTCGAACGATTGGCCGCGCTCGACCTTTCGGGGTTCGAAAAGGAGGTGGAGGATATGGGGCTCACGCCACATCGGCCGGATAACACGAGCACTCCTGAATGTGTGACCCTTGTGTACCTCGGTGCTATCACGGCTAACGGGAGCCGCAACAAACTCAGCACAATGCGCTGTAGCGATGGCTTGCGCACGGTGGCATTCAACACGGCCGATGAGGAGACTTACAAGAAGGTGAAGGAGGCAGCCATCGCCAAGGGCTTCAAGTTGCAAGCGGCGGAAGCAGGTGCCCCAGCCGATGTGCAAGTGCACACGCACGATGGGAAACAGATGCGTACCGATCGATCGGTGGTGAACGGCACGACCTATTTCGTGATCTCCTTCTCAGGCACGTGGCCCAAGTAGTGGACAGATAGTCCGGTCGTTCGCCGTCCGCACTTCCGCGTCAGAAACGAAAACGCGCCCCCGTGCCCGCCTGAGGCCGGAAGAGGAAGGGGTCGTCGAATATTTCCATGAACAACGTGCCATCCAAGAAGAGCGATATGGGCACTTTGCTGAACGTGTACTCCAGACCGATCACGCCGTCCGCACCCAGATCCAGTTCCGTTACCCGCTGATCGTACACCACTATCCAGTCCGGTCCGTTCTCTTCCTTGTACCGGTAGTCGTAGCGGTAGTCCTGTAGCCTTAGTTGGCCGCCCACGCCGAAGTACCACTCGAACCCCTTGACCGTACCGATCGGACGTTGCCACAAATAGTGCAGTTGCAGGCCCAACGCCACGGAAGCCTTGTAGCCGATCAGTTGGTGCTCCTTGTGGTTGAAGTGCTGGTCGCCGTACCAATGATCGTATCGATCGTAGTAGTAGTTCGAATTGCGGAATAGGTGCGTTCTGCCCATGCTCAGCTCCCATGCATGGCCGTTGCCGTATTTCTTCAGTGTGATACCGCTGGGGTCGCCCAACCGGAAGCCCACACCCCAATTCTGTCCGGAGACAGCAGGGGACATCAGTAAGCATACACTGGTGAGGGCAATGATCGTTCGGCGCATCGGGGAAGGAGTTGGTGATGTTGTGCGCAACACAAACGCGGTACCATGGGCCATCCGCCTTCGCGTCGTGTGGAAAGCACGCGCGGATGTGGAGCTCCGTGCCCACCGCGTTGAGGTATGGCTACGGATCCGCTTGAAGAAACGCAGCGACCCCGGCGTGCGCAGCCGGGGTCGTTGCTGAGAACTTACTTGCGCGACTAGTCCGCCTTGATGAAGCTGAAGCCGAGCGAGAACTGGATGAGGTTGGTATACGACTTCACCGTCGCATCGCCGAAGGAGGGGTCTTCGTTGATGGTGTTGAGCCCGCGCGAGTAGCGCAGCCCGAAGTGCACACCGCTCGCGGTCTCGTAGATCATACCGACCACAGCCCCGACTTCCAACTTCCGCAATCCATCGGTAACGTCCGATCCACTGATCGTCTCATCGAAGTCGGAGGTGGTCACCGTGGATGAGTTGCCATCGGTGACCGTATTGGTGTTGGAACCGCTTCGTTTCACCCTGCCGCTCATGAGCAGACCGAACCCCGGGCCAACTTGGATACCGAACTTCTTGTTGGGTTGGAACGAGAGGAGCAAGGGGACCTCGAGGTAGTTGTACGCGGTCCTGTTCTTCGATTCACTTCTGTCAGTGATCGTTGTACCGAACGGCCCGGTGTACGATGTGGTGGAGATGCGATCCTCCTGGAAGCCTCGTATGGAGTACATTACTTCGGGACGAACACCGACATGTTCCGAAATGGCCAGCTGAACGTAACCGCCGATGTGGAAACCGATGCCGGATCCCTGATCGGGCGCTTCGTCGGGCTCAGGGTCCACCATTGTGCTGATGAGCGTGTAGTTGAGACCGAGCTTGCCGCCCATCAGTGTTTGACCGAATGCAGAGGTTCCGATCGCGACTGCGCCGATCGCCAATACGATGTTCTTCATGTTCCGAGGATTTGGCCCTTGGTGTCCATTGTTGTGCCAGCGCAGGCCAGCACGCTGGCAGCGGGCGTGGATCGTGCCTGAGCCGATGGTCGATACGCCCGATCAAGTGCACCCACGAGTGTAGAGGGGACGGGGCGCGCGTTCCCCACCGAGCAACAAATGTCCCATGCATACTACATGGCCGCGCGCCGAAGTATGCCGACGTGAGTGGCGGCCGTTCATTGATACTGGAGTGCGGAATGGGATGATCGCACTACTCCAGCACATACCGCACTTCCTGGTCGTGGTACCGTTGTCGCAGGTTGGCGCTGATACCGATGCGGAACCAGTTGGTCGTTTCGTTCGCTGCACCATGGGGCTGGCGCGAGCGCAGTACGTATGCGGCTTCGGCACGCAGACCGCTGCGCGGATCGATGGTCCACGCGGCGATGATCTCCGCGAAGAGGATGTTGACTTCCACCGGGTCGGCCAGGAAATAGCCGTAGTTGTCGGGGCGCACGCCATCGGCACTGTAGCGGTCGGATTCAGGACGGAAGATGTTGCTGCCCCAGCTGTATGCGCCGGTGTCCTGCCCCAACGTGGCGTAGCTGAGATGGGCGCTCACCATCCAGCGCTTCTTGCGCCACTCGGCACGCACCAGCATCTCGCGGAAGTTGCTGCCGTATGGATGTGCGAGCGGCTGACCGGCATGCGCATAGTTCTGCCGTGTATCACTGTGGGTATAGATGAACGGGCGCGCATAATTGAACTCGGCGCGCAGCATCAACGTCTTCAACTTGAACGCTTCGTAGGCCACCAATCCGAGTTGGAATGCTTGCTTATTGCCGTACCAGCCATCGCCGGCGCGCACGGCGTCCAGCAGGAATTCATCGAGCATCACTTGCGAATAGAAGAGGCTCTTCTTGCCGGGCTTCACGTTCAGCGCCAAGCCGAGCAATGCATTGTCACCTGAGCCCTGACTGTATTCCACGGGGCGGTAAAAGATGACCGGATTGAGGTAGTTGATATCGAAGCCGCGCGGGAACTTTTCATCGGCTCCTTGCCACACCACGCCTTCGAACACCGCTACGTTCAAGCGGCGTGTCACGTTCCAACTGAGGTAATGGAAGCTGGAGAACTTGCGATCATATGATGACGGTGTTCCGCCCGCTCCGCGGATATCATCCATCACCGTGAAGAGGTTCACGTATTTGATCTTCCAGAACTCCGTGTTGATACGGAGGAACGGATAGCTGCCCGCGTTGTCGCTGAGGAAGAACGAACGGTGGCCTTCGCCGAAGAAGTGTTTGCCGCGGCCCACCGTAAGCACGAACGCATCGTCAGGTACGAAGCTGGCCCAGCCGTTCCAGTCGTAGTGCGAACGCGCTTCGTCATCACCGTACGCGTAGCCCTCGCCGAGCGAGACTTGTTGAGCGTCCACCAGCGTGTCGAGGTAGTCGCTCCAGTTCTCGTTCCATGCTTGTCCGTCCAGATGGAAGCTCCAACGCTTTCCGGCATCGGCTTCCAGCCAAGCACCCGCACCGCCGCGCCATGTAAGCGCCGATGCACTGCCTGCGTCAACGCCCACCGATGCGTCGAGCAGCGGGCCGCCGCGCCAACGCAAACCAGTCGTAGTGCTATCGAATGCGTTGCGGCCCCAGCGTTCCAGGAGATCCATGGCAGCGGTGCCCTGTAAGGTGTCACCACCCGGTAATGCACGCAGGTCGCGGATGAGGTAAGGACGGATGGCCGTGTGCATACCGCTATGGAGGGAGTGCGCTTGGGCCGCCCAAGGGGCTTCCACGGCGCGGCTCAACGGAAGTGTGGAGGGTTGGGCAGTGCACACACCAACGCCCAGCAAGCAACAACCAACCGCCGCGTTGCGCATCACTTCTTCTCCCTTACTGGTACGATGAAGGGCAGGAGCGCCAGAAAGAATGCAGTCGACCCCAAGAGCAGAAGGCCCTTTGTCGGGGCTATGTCACGGGTAAGCAGGCTGATCAGGATCACCGCGATGGCGAACATGTACAATGTCGCCGTTGTTCCCCTATGGCCGAGCCCATGTGCCATAAGGCGATGATGGATGTGGTTGCGGTCGGCGGCAAAGGGACTCACCCCCCGCGCGGCGCGGCTCACGAATACACGGAACGTATCCACCAACGGATAAGCCAACACGGCCATGGCGAACAGCGGCGTAGGCACGCGTTGCAACCACGGTGGAAGTCGCGTGATATCATGGTCCACCAGGTTCATGGCGAGCACGCTGAGTATGGCGCCGATGATCAGCGAGCCACTGTCGCCCATGAAGATGCGCGCAGGGTGGTAGTTGAACACGAGGAAGCCGATGAGGGCACCGGCCAGCACCGCACTGAGCAAGGCCAACGGCACATCGCCTGCGAGGTAGAACCAGCAACCGAACGCCACCGCACAGATGGTACCGATGCCAGCGGCCAAGCCATCGATCCCGTCGATGAGGTTGAACGCGTTCACCAACACCACGTACACGAAGAAGCTGAACGCGATGCTCCATTCCTGCCCCAGTTCATAGATGCCGAACGTGCCGTGCATGCTGTTGATGCGGATGCCGGCCATCACCACCAGGATGTAGCCCACCACCATATGTCCCACCAACTTCTTCACCGGGCTGAAACCGATGATGTCGTCCTTCACACCGATGAAGAAAAGCAACACCATGGCGGCGATCACGAACTTGAACTGTTTGTAGTAGAGGCCCATGGAGCTGTACATGGCCTTGTACCCGAGGTCGGGCAGTTTCAGTTGGCCGGGCCCCGGGAACCAGAGTGCGAAGGAGAAGATGATGGCCGCGAAAATGATGATGCCACCGATGGTCGGCACGCTGCGTCGGTGGAGTTTGCGCGCATCGCCCGGCTCATCCACCAAGTGTTTCATACGCGCAACTTTGATCAAGCTGGGCATGGTGAAGAGCACGACGATGAGCGCGGTGAGGAATCCGAAGAGTATGGTGTACGCGTGACCCATGTGCCCCTTCTTCAAATGTCGTAATAGCGGTTGAAGAGCCCGGTGCGCAGCGTAACGTAGAGGTAGCTGCTGTTAAGCCGGTCGGGCGCAAGGCCCAGGTCACGTCCCATCCAACCGAGCATCAAGCGCGTGTTGGTGTTCTGGTTCACGAGCCAGCCTGCGCTCAGGTCGAGGTGTGTCAATTGCCGGTGTACTTCGTCCACGGTCACGGGTGTATCAAGATCTTCCACCAGCGGGTTGTTGCCGAAATTGGTGTTGAGTGTATCCTGCAGGATCACTTGCGCAATATTCACTTTGCCCGTGAAGAACCAACGTTTCTTCCGGTACTCCAATGTGGCCACCGCTTCGTTGAAGTTGGCCCCGAGCGGATGGGCGAGCGGTTGGTTGTAGTGCACGTGGCCCATGTTGGGGCTGCGCGTGCTGTAGGTGAACGCGCTCACACTATTGTACTCCAAGAGCAGGTGCAGGTCTTGCCGGAAGATGTCGAAGAGCCGCAGCCCTGCCTGCCAGGCCAGCTCGCTGTTGCCCGGGTCGTCCGCCGCGACCTGTCCATAGAGGAACAGTTTATCGGTGAGCTTCAACTTCAGGTCCAGCCCGAGCAGGTTGTTCACGTCGGTGTTGTCGAAACCATATACGATCGTGTTGACCCCGATCACAGGGTTCAGCTGCATGCCGTTGAATGCGCGTGAGCCGCCTTGCTGGATGGTTTTGAACTGCGTGCTTTCGAAGAGGCCGATCTGCGCCGGGCCCACATTAATGCTGAGATGGTTGAACGTGGCGCGTTTCCAATAGAAGATGCTCTCGCTCGATTCCCCTGTCGGGAGCCGATTCGCCTCGCCCGCCATCTGCAACTTGGCGTAGATGGTGGAGTATTGCAAGCGGTCCTTCAGTAGCAGCCAGCTCGCTTTCAGGAAGGGGTAGTTGAACGCGTTGTCGCTCAACAGTACGCTGCGGTAACCGTTGCCCACAAAGTGTTTCCCGTGCCCGAATTGCACGTTCACGAAGTGCCGGGGTGCCCAACTCACCGTGCCACCGGCCCAACTGAAATCGAAGCCGCGCCGATCGAACGCTTTGATGCGTCCTTGTCCCGGCACTACACCGCTTTCCTGCACATATTGGTACAGGTACTGCGGGTGGATGGACTGCGTTTCGTAGAAGGTGGTGTTGAACGATACGCGCGGACCGATGTCCACCGCGAATCGGTAGCCGCGGCTGTTCACATAGAAGCGCGTAGTATCGGCGAACTCGCTGGGGTCGCGGAAGTCGTGGCCCAGTTCGAAGTTGTAGACGATGTCGCCGATCACCCGGAAACGGTTCTTGCGCACGTCCAACATATGTTTCTTGAACAGGATCTCGGTAAGCCCGTAGTAGTAGCGGCCGCTGTCGGGCCGATGGCCCATGACGTTGCGCAGATCAACGCGGCTTTCGATCATGGGCCGTAGACCCGTGTGCACGGTGCTCGTGCGGCACGCATGGTTGCGGTCCAGATCCAGGTAGATGTCCCGGTTCAACGGCACATCGTTCTGTTGGGCCCGCACGGCTTGGCTGAGCAGTGCTGCCGTAAAGAGGGCGAAGGCTGAGCGTAGGAACATGCGATCCCGGAAAGGCCGCCGAAGGTAGCGGCATCGACTTGTCCGGGAAGGCCTGCGTTTCAGGCCAATGGAACGTCGATCGTTACGGTCGTACCGTACCCGGGGCTGGAGTCGAACTGCACCGCGCCGCCCACCTCGGCGGCACGCTGGCGCAGGTTGCCAAGGCCCATGCCTTCGCTCACTTGGCTCATATCGAAGCCTTTGCCATTGTCCTCGACCATGACGTTGAGGGCTCCCGTAGTGCGGGTGACCGAGATGGTGATGGCTGTGGCCTTCGCGTGTTTGAGCGCGTTGCTCACGCACTCTTGCACCATGCGGAACGCGGCGATCTCGATCTTCTGTTCCATCCTTTCCTCAAGTCCGAACAGGGTCATTTCAACGTCGAGTTTTCCGGGCGCCGATAGCGCTTGGCGTAGGTCGTCCAAGGCCCCGCCCAAGCCGAATTGCGCCAACGAACTTTTCAGCATGTCGTGGCTGATACGTCGCACTTCGCCAACGGCGTCATCGAGCAGGGTGGTCACGTGCCTGTACTGTTGCTTGTTCTCCTCCCGCACCGTTTCCACTTTTCCTTCGAGCGCACCGAACTGCAGTTTGATCGCGCTCAACATGCTGCCCAAGCGGTCGTGCAGGTCCTTGGCCACGCGCTTGCGTTCCATCTCCTGTCCCTGCATCAATGAATCGAGCGATCGTATCTCGCTCTGTCGCATCACGTCGCCCATCTGTTGCTCGTAGAGTTCGCGCTCCTTCTTCGCCAAGCGCTTGCGCTGGCGCAGGTTGCGGTATAGGATGAAGGAGAGGAAGATGAGCAAAGCGCTGATCGCAGCGGTCGCCATCAGTTGGATCTCCCGCCGTCGTTTTATGGCGGTCTGTTTGTCGCGCTCGAGTGCGGTCTTGGCCAATTCGATCTCCGTCTTCTCCGTTTCGAATTGCACTTCTTTCTCGGCGATCTCCGCATTCATTTTCAACTTCTCCAAGGAATCGCGCGAACGGGCATAGTTGCCAATATGAGCCTCAGAGACTTGTCCACGGAGGCGGCCATCAGAGCAGCTCGCAATCCACGATGCGTTCGATGTTCTTGGCCCTTACGGCCAGATCAAGGGAGACCTCCGCATTTGCAAGGGCGCTGTCCCTGCGGTCGAGGGAGGCTTGGGCCTCGGCCATGTAGTACAAAGCATGCACAAGCTGCAAGCTGTCGCTGGTGGCGACGAAGAACCGTAGGGCGCTGCGGATCTCCACAAGCGCATCCAGCGGCCGACCGGCAGCGGTCATCACCTGGCCCATGTTGGCCCGCAGCTCGGCTTCCAGATCAATGTCGCCGCTGGTTGTCGCGATACCGATGGCTTGTCGGTACATGGTGATGGCCGCCTCCAGGCTGTCGGGGTTTTCCTGCAATGTGGCTGCGAGGTTGCCCACCATGATCTTCACATGCTGCGTGTATCCCTGTGCGATCGCGATATGGAAGGCCTTCCGATAGTTCTGGTGCGCCAGCGCGGTGCGGCCTTGTTTGAAATGGATATTGCTCCTGATGATCATCACCTTGGACAAGCCACCGGCGTATGCGATGGCTGTGGCGCGTTTTTCCGCATCGATGCAGTGCTGCAAAGCGGCATTCATGAAATTCTGCTTGCGCGCTATGACCGCCAAGAGCAAGTGGGCGTCCACTTCTTCCTTGTCGAGTGAAAAGGCCTGTGCGTACTTCAGTGCGCGTAGCGCATGTTCCTTCGCCGGTTCCCATTGTTGGTTCACCTGCAGAAGATTGCCCTTGACCTCACTGTACGAGTACAGCAACAAGGGATGGTCGCTATCGACCACCAGCTTTATCCGGTCCAGTACATCCGAGGCCTCAACGGCATGCCCGCTGACAAGAAGCAGCCGAGCATCCAGCAGCAGGGCCAGTTTGTTCAGGTCGCTCTCACGCTCCGTGTTGCGCATCAAACTATCCACCAGCTTCCTCTGCTCCCCGGAAGCGTCCTTGAAGCCCAGTTCCATATACCGCCAATACGGTGTCCTCAGGTCACTTGCCGGAAGCCGGCACAGCGCCATTGCACAGGCGCAGACCAGCAACGCCCGCTTGAATAACTTGGATGTCATAGTGCCGGATCCTGAAGCGGACGACCGCTCACATCGGGTCGTGAACGGTCACCTGACCGCGTCCGAGCCCTTTTCCTCCCGAAATGGATTCCACGAGCACATCACCGATATTCTGGGAGTTCGTGCACAGGAGGGGTAACGTGAACGTGTGGACCGTCACCTCACTGCGGGTGCTGGTTGCTCTGAACGGAAGTGCATAGTGCCTTTCCGCGATGCGGGTGGCCATGGTCCCGGCTGGTACATGGTAGCCATCCCCGATCACGGTGACCGTGTAATTGCGCCCTACCGGATGGGGCGTGTTCAGTGTGGGTTCGTAAGCCATAGTGTTGTTGCGTTGGTCAAGTGTTCAAGTTGGGGGTTGCAGCCGTTTTTCTTCCGGACGGCGGATCCTAAGCTGGGGCTTTCCAGACTGTATCGATGCCCGGTACCACCATGGGTAGTTCATCGCTCAACGGAATGCCCTCGGTTGTCATGGCTATTACCACTAGATCCTCGATGCCCTCGCCGCGTGCCAACGGCAGCACAAAAATGCTGGGCGTGCCTGCCGACCGAGATGATCGCAGGAACGGAAGGATGACCCTGTGCCCTACAACGATCGCGTGAGTGCTTGCCGGAATGAGTCCGGGATAGCTGACCACTTTGAACGAATGGGAAAGGGCATTGTCCATGGCCAGAATGAGTTCGACGGTGGGTTGCATGTTGTTCATGTTTCAATTGAGTTCTCCCCATCCCCGCTCCATGGCATACTTCACGATGCCGGCGGTGGTATGGATGTCCAATTTGCTGAAGATATTCTTCCGGTGGGTATCCACCGTATCCTTACTGAGGAAGAGCTTTTCCGCGATCTGATGCGCGGTGAGTTCGGCCATGATCAGCTTCACCACTTCCTTCTCGCGCTTGGTCAATGCCGCATAAGCGTAGCCGTCGCGCACCTTTGCAAGAGGCCGTCGGGAATCGTTCAATGAGGCCTGCACAGCTGGTGCGAGGTAGTGCTGTCCGGCGGCGGCCAAGTGGATCGCGTGGTAGAGCTCCGTCCGGTCGGTGTTCTTGAGCACATAGCCACACGCTCCGGCGGCCATCAGCTCGTGCGTGAATTCGGGGTGGTTGTACATGCTCAGTACAAGTATTTGGATGGTCGGCGCGTGCTTCTTGATCGCCCGGGTGGCTTCAATGCCGTCCATTTCGGGCATGTTGATGTCCATGAGCACCACATGCGGGTGAAGGGCTTTCGCCATTTCCACAGCCATGCGGCCGTTGATGGCGCGGCCACAAACGACCAAGTCGTCGTCCTGCGCGAGCAGGGCCTCCAGTCCGTCGAGAATAATGCTCTGGTCGTCGACCAGCAGAATGTTCGTGGGTGCCATGACTTCCGGTATTGTCGTCGATCGGGGATCGACAAGGCAAAAGTCACGCACGGGACCGGCCGATGAAATACCCAGTTCTGGGTATATTGAAGGGGTGTAAGGCCTATCCGGGGGCGTTTTCCCTGACTTTCACAGGCTCAGGCAGGGAACATCAACCGGAAAGTGGTGCCTTTACCCAACTCGCTTTCCACCGAAAGCATCACGCCATGGGCGTTGAAGATGTTGCGCGCTTCCGTAAGCCCCAGGCCCATACCTCCCGTTCGACCGCTGAAGAATGGCTGGAAGATCCTTTCAAGATCCTCGCTGCTCAGGCCTTTCCCGTTGTCGCGCACGGTTACTTGTATGCGGTCCTTCACTTGCTCACTGATGATCAGCAGTTCTCCCTTCTCCTCTTCCATGGCTTCCACCGCGTTCACCAGCAGGTTGATGAAGGCCACGATAAGGGTGGGCTTGTCGATCTTGACGGTGGCCAGCGCCGGGTCAAGCACCATGGTGCTTTTGACTTTCCGCAGTTCGCAGCGGTCCTTCACCTGGGCGAAGGCCTCCAAGAGCACATCGTTCACCGATCCCTCGGTCATCTTCATTTCCAATGGCCTGCTGGTATGCAGCATCTCGGTGATGAGCTGGCCGATGCGCTGGGAATTGCGACGTAGGATGTCCAAGTACAATTGCTGCTCGGGGAGTTGATTCCCATCCGCTTCCAGTTGATCCAATGCGAGCTGGATATTGGTGAGCGGATTGCGTACCTCATGACCCACCATGCGGGCGAAGCGTCCGGTCACGCTCAGTCGTTCGCCCTCTTGCACCAGCGTCGCATGGCGTTTCGCTTCGGTGATGTCCGTGAAGGTGATCACCAGTCCATCCAGCAGACGCACAGCCGAAATGGACAATGTGGATGTAAGGCCGTCGCGCGTGAACTCCGTTTCGGTGCGCAGCGGCTCGCCCGTTTCCACTATGCGCACGTAACGTGGGAAGAGCGGTGAGCGTTGGTTCTCCGGATGGATCTCCAGCATGCTCTGGTGCAGCATCACCTCGGCCTTGCGGTGGAAGATGTCCTCGGCCGCTTCGTTCATGCGCGTGCATTCGAAATCGACGATGACACCTTGCTCATCGCGAATGGCCCTGAACGCCATGATGCCGCTTTGGGAGCTGTCCAGCACGCGTTTCAGACTTCGCTCGGCCAGTTCACGTGTGCGGGCTTCTTGGTCCAGTTCCGCAGCCGCACGCAGGGCCAGTCGTTCGGCCTGCTGGGCGCGCTCCAACGCACGGAACATCCACAGGAGCAACAGTCCGATACACAACAAGGCCAGACCGGCGTACACCGCCACCATCGTGGGTCCGGCCCATTTCAGGTCTTGGCTCTGCTTTTCCAACTGACGGAGGTTGCCGGTGGCATGGTCGAGCAGGATCGCATGCGTACTGCGCAACTGGTCCATCATTTCCTTGCCTTGGTACAGGAGAACACTATCGGGCTCGCTCTGCACCGAAACCCCGTTCAGCTGGTCGTTGATGCGGTCCTTCATGTACTGCATCCGCACATCGATCCGCGATCGCAACAGCGTCAACCCGGCCTGGGAAATGATGTTCGAGTCCAGCCGTTGTTCAAGCTCCGCGAGATGCAGGGCCAAGGACCCGGTAGCCCTCACGTAAGGCTGCAGGAACGCCGTATCGTTGCTGAGCATGAAACCGCGTTGACCGGTTTCCGCGTCCGTCATTAAGGCAAGCACCTCTTCCAACTCGCCGATCACCTCGTGCGAACGGCGGATCTCCTCGTTCTGCGCGATATACCCCATCAAACTCATGTAGCTGGTCAGCAGCAACGCCATTAGGGCCGCAACGCTCAGCACGGCAAGGAACTTCAACAACATCAGATGCCGTTGTTGCACGCGGTCGGGGCTGGGCTCTATCGGCATCGTCTGGTTGTGCAGTGACACGTGAGGGCAAGCCCCGGTCCATGGGCGCTCGGGTTTGAAGGTAGTCGCGCGGCGCCGCAGTGCTATGAATGAATACCTCCCAAGAGCCCCGATCCCGTTACCTGCCACTTCATCCGTTGGCGTGGAACCCGCTTCCCGTGGTGTGGAATTCTTTTCCCGCCCGCGCCACTGCGTGCAACGATCAGGAGACCCCTGTCCTTCTGAACATCAGCGGACTATGTGCGCAGCATCGTTCGGCACGGATCGGGTCTGTGGCCCCGGCGATGCCTGAGGCCGACAGCTGATGGCGCGATCCAACAACACGGAAACCTAACACCCGTATATCCATGAGCAAAGAACAAGGAATGCCGAACTTGCTGCGGCCAGCACATGTGCTGATGGTGTGCACCCTCGGCGCTGCACTATTGATCGCTTGCGAACAAGGCCCAAGCGAGGCCGAGCTCGCTGCGAAAGCCGAGAACGCTCAATTGCTTGCCGACCTGGCTGGCCGCGATTCGCTCATCAGCGATATGACACGTTCGTTCGATGAGATCGAGACCAACATCAAAATGATGGACGACCGCGAACAGATCCTGGAGAGCGCCTCGGAAGGGGAGCTCGGCAAGAGCAAGAAGGATAAGATCGTCCGCGATCTTCAGCTCATGAACGGACTGATGAAGGAAAGCCGCGAGCGGATCAAGGAGCTCACAGCACGCCTCGACAAGTCGAAGGTGGACACCAAGGGATTGCGCGCGAAACTGAAATCGCTTGATCTGCAACTGGCACAGCGCGACAGCATGATCACCAACATGAAGGATGGCTTGCTTGCCAGCGACTTCCGCATTGAGGAGATCAATAGCAACCTCGACTCCATCGAACTGGTGGTGGCCAAGCGCGAAGCGGTCATTGATCAGCAGACGACGGAGCTGAACAAAGCCTACTACGTGATGGGCACCAAGAAGGAGCTGGAGGAGAGCGGTGTTCTCACGCTGGAGGGCGGCTTCATCGGCATCGGCAAGCGCGCTTCGCTCAACAGCGATGCCACCTCATCGACGTTCACGGTCGCCGATGTTCGGGAACTGCACCGCATACCCGTGCAACACAAGAAGGCCGTACTCGTCACGGAGCATCCGGCCAGCTCGTATGCCATGGTGGAGGAGAACGACATGATCGCCTATCTGGAGATCAAGAACCCCGAGGCCTTCTGGAAACTCTCGAAGTATGCGGTGGTGGAAGTGCGGTGAACACGACCAACATTGCAAATGCAACGGCCCCCGACTTGTCGGGGGCCGTTGTGCGTTCCGTGGTGAACCCGACAGTGTTGGAACGCTACGACCAGATCGGCTCGCGGGCTGCGCATTCCTTGGCGTTATGGGCCAGCACGTCGTCGATGTTGCCACGTTTTTCGAACACCTTTCGCTGCCGCTGGGTACTGTTGCCATGGGCGCATACCGTTCGAAGGCAAGCGAGCTGGTCATCGTAACCGTGTGCCGCGAAGAACGGTGCCATGCGCTCCAAGCGTTCCAGAATGTCCTCGCGCAAGGGCTTGCGCTCCAGCGTACGATGGTCGATGATCTCCGCATCCAGACCGTAACGCAGCGCACGCCACTTGTTCTCACGTGCGATCCAGCGCTTGGGTGGTTTGGCCGAGGTCCCACTGAACATATCCTGCTCCTCCTGGAACAAATGGGATTGAGCATGGGCAAAGGCAACGATGGCGCCCAGTTCAAGCATCGACGCCGGACCATCGCACATGCGCAGCTCAAGGGTTCCGTATCCGGGACTGGGCCGGATGTCCCACCAGATGTCCTTCATGCTTTCGATGGACCCGGTGTGCAGCATGGAGGAGTAGAGCTTCTGGAATTGATACCAGTCATGCACCGGCGGAGGGATACCCGCGGTCGGGTGCGCTTCATACATGGTAGGGCGGCTTGAGGCCAATCCGGTATCGAAGCCACGCCAGTACGGCGAGCTGGCGGCCAGGGCAATGAAGTGCGGCACCACGTGCAGGAACTGGTTGAGGAAACGGATGCACGCATCACCGGACTTCATGCCGATGTGGATGTGCAGGCCATAGACGGCCATGCGTCGGATCAACCACTGGTTCCTGTCGAGCAGCTCGTGGTAGCGCGGCGAACTGCTCACCAAACGGTCGTTGTAATCGGCAACCGGATTGGTGCCGGTACCCGCAAAGCGGAGCCCAAGGTCATGGGCGTAGCCGGTGAGTTTGGTGAACGTGCGACCGAGATCCACGCAAGCGCCGATAGCGTCGTTGCAAACCCCGGTGATGAGCTCGATGGTGCTCTGGTACATTTCCTTGGCGAGGTGCGCATCGCTCAGCCGGTCCAGCAGCAATGGTGCTTGAGGCGTAAGCCGCAAGGTTCCCGCATCGAGAACTTGAAGTTCCATTTCCACGCCCAGCGTGAACGCCCGCGCGTTGCCCGCGAAGTGCAGTGGTTCCTGATGGGTCATGTGTGCAAGGTATCCATCGTGGACGTTCTTCATCACATGCGCAGTGACACGACGACAATTGCCTGAAGGCTAAACTTGTCCTCTAACGATCCCGCCATGTTCACGCTGATCATCGTCGTCTTCATCCTTGGGTATGCGGCCATTGCGTTGGAGCATCCATTGCGCATGAACAAGGCCGCTCCGGCGCTGCTCACGGGCATGTTGGTGTGGTCGCTGGTGATGTTGGCGAACGAGGACCTGTTCCCCGTTGGGCACGGTAGCGTGGATCATCGCATCGAGTCGTTGTTCCATCACTTGGGCGAGATCGCCAGTATCCTTTTCTTCCTGTTGGGTGCGATGACCGTGGTGGAGTTGATGGACGCGCATGGCGGATTCGAAGTGGTGACGGACCGCATCGGTTCCCGCAACAAATTGGTTCTGCTCTGGGTGGTCGGCTTCCTCACCTTCTTCCTCTCCGCAGCGTTGGACAATCTCACCACCGCCATCGTGATGGCTGCGCTGCTGCGCAAGTTGATCGGCACGAAGGATGATCTCTGGATGTTCGGTGGTGTGGTGATCATTGCAGCCAATGCAGGCGGTGCGTGGAGCCCCATCGGTGATGTCACCACGATCATGCTCTGGATCGGCGGACAGGTCACGACGTGGAGCATCATCACGAGCCTGCTGCTTCCGAGCCTGGTCTGCCTTGTTCTTCCCTTGTTATGGCTGAGCCGTGTGATGCGCGGTAGCGTGCAGCGCCCCGAGGAACCGGATACGAACGAGGAACGGGTCGTAACGAAGCGCCAGCAGTACACGGTGTTCATTCTTGGTGTGATCACCTTGCTCGGTGTTCCGGTCTTCAAAGCCTACACGCATCTGCCGCCGTTCATGGGCATCATGTTCGGCCTTGCCATCCTGTGGATGTACACGGAGTATGTGCACACACGGAGCATGGAAGACACCGGACAATACCAAGTGACAGCCATACTGCGCAAGGTGGACCACAGCAGTATCCTCTTCTTCCTGGGCATCCTCATCGCCGTCGCGGGCTTGCAAACCGCCGGGCACCTTACGTTGTTGTCGGGGTGGTTGAGCGACGTGCTGCCGAACGTATATGCGACCACCACCATACTGGGCGTGCTGTCGGCGATCGTGGACAACGTTCCGCTGGTAGCCGCAGCGCAGGGGATGTACCCACTGAGCACCTATGCGCCCGACAACATCTTCTGGGAACTGCTCGCACTTTGCGCGGGCACGGGGGGCAGCATGCTCATCATCGGTTCCGCCGCCGGGGTTGCGGTAATGGGCGTGTTGGGCATCGAGTTCATGTGGTACGTGCGGCGGATGTTCCTGCCCGCATTGATCGGGTATGTGGGCGGTATACTCACCTATTGGTTGATGAACGCATGAGAATACGCTATTGGCGTCGGCGCCATTTCGGCGAGAACACCTCGCTCATCATCGCGAGCATAGCGATCGGCATTTTCGGCGCGTTCGGTGCTGTTGCACTGAAGCTGGGTGTGAGCGAGATGACCCGTCTCCTTCATGAGTGGCTGTTCGGCAGCAACCGGTCGTTGCTCGTGCTGCTGATCCCCACCGTGGGCATTCTGTTGTCCGTGTTGTTCACACATTGGTGGCTCAATGGCGATTTGGGGCGCGGGCTGCCCGCAGTGCTGAAGGACGTGCGGGAGAACAAGGGCGTCATAGGAGCGCACAAAACCTACTCGCAAGTGATCACCAGCATTCTGACGGTAGGCGCTGGAGGCTCGGCTGGATTGGAAGCACCCATTGCCTCCACTGGTGCTGCATGGGGCAGCAATATCGCCCGCTGGATGAAGTTCGACGAAGCGACGAGGCAATTGTTATTGGCTTGTGGCGCCGCGGCAGGTATCTCGGCCATCTTCAATGCGCCCATAGCGGGAGCGATCTTCGCGTTGGAGGCGATCCTCCTGAATATCGCCATTCCGCTGGCGGTGCCGGTCCTCATCGCATCTGCCTCTTCCGCGTTCGTTTCGTCCCTGATCTACAAGGGGCAGCCATTCGTGCTGCTCACTGATTCCTGGAGCAGTGCAGCCCTTCCGTACTACATAGGACTTGCCGTCTTCGCTGCCTTGGTGGCCGTTTACACCGTGCGCGTTTACCACGGCATCGGTGCACGGTTCGAACGCGCGCGGAACCCATGGGTCAAAGCGATCGTCGGTGGCACAATGCTCGGTGGACTGATCCTCTTTTTCCCTCCGCTATTGGGGGAAGGGTACGATAGCGTTGAGAAGCTCTTGAGCGGCGAGGCGGAAATGCTTTCCAACTACGCACCGCTTTCCATGGACCTCGGCGCATGGAACCTTGAGGCGTTGGTGCTCGGACTGATGCTGCTGAAAGTGGCTGCCACCTCACTCACACTTGGGGCTGGCGGAAATGGCGGCATGTTCGGCCCTTCGCTGTTCATTGGCGGTATGTGCGGCTTCGCCTTCGCACACGGGATCAACCTCTCCGGGTTCGCGCAACTGAACGAGGTCAACTTCACGGTGGTTGGCATGGCGGCGGTGCTCAGCGGTACCATTCACATTCCGCTCACGGCGATTTTCCTCATTGCTGAGATCACTGGCGGGTACGCGCTCTTTGTTCCGTTGATGCTCGTCTCTTCCATGAGCTATTTGATCTCGCGCTCGGTGCAGCCCTATTCGATCTACAACAAGCCAACGAAACAGCGCGCTGACTGATACTGCTGAACGGCCCGGCGTTGTTCCGGACCGTTGTGGTTGCGGTGTATCGGTCGTTCCCATCTAAAAGATCACTGGGGCCATTGCGCCCCGGATCGAGGAGATGGCGCCCTTGCCGCTGCGATCGATCGGATGGAAGCGGAACGCTCACGATGCTTGCATGAGAGCGATCCGCAATGCGATCGATCGTTGGAGCCATGGTCCCATTGTTGACCGGGGAATGGGTGGAAAACATGGAAAGTCCCACTAAAACCGGCGGTACCGACCCGCGTAAGCGCCGCCGATGGAGCATCGTGCTCATCATCCTTGGTGTGCTCATCGTCGCGCGCGTGATCCTGCCTTACGTGCTATTGCACTTCGCCAACAAGCGATTGGCCAGCATGCCGAACTACTACGGCCACATCGCCGACATCGATCTGGCGTTGATCCGCGGTGCATATCGCATCGACGCGTTCTACTTGGACAAGTTGGATAGTGTCTCGAAGGAGCGCACGCCGTTCATGAGCGCCGATGTGATCGACCTCTCGGTGGAATGGAGCGCTTTGTTCGATGGCGCATTCGTCGGCGAACTCGTCATCGAGCATCCGGAACTGCGATTCACCAAGGATGCTGCGGAGCCCGCTGCGGTGCAAAAGGATACGGCCGATTTCCGCGTGTTGCTCAAGGATTTCATGCCCCTGAAGGTGAACCGCGTCACGATCACCGAAGGCGTGATGCGTTATCGAGATGATACCTCCCAACCACCGGTGGATGTGCAATTGGACGCGATCGAGGCAACAGCGCTCAACCTCACCAATGCCGCGGACCCAGAGGAACTCCTTCCTTCAACGGTGCGTGCTACGGCGCAATTGTATGGAGGCGATCTCACCTTTTCAATGGGCCTGGACCTGCTGGCGAGCAGCACGCGGTTCGATATGAACGTGGAGCTGGTACACACCGACCTGTTGCGGCTCAACGACCTCTTCAAAGCCTATGGCAACTTCGATGTGAACAAGGGCACCTTCGGGCTTTACGCGGAGATGGCCACGCGCGATGGCGCATTCAACGGGTATGTGAAACCCGTGATCAAGGACCTTGACGTGCTCGGTGGGGAAGACAAGCAGGATGGCTTTTTCCGCAGGCTGTGGGAAGGGGTGATAGGCACCGCCGGCGTTGTCCTCACCAACCCGCGCAAGGACCAAGTTGCGACCAAGGTCGCGTTCGAAGGACGCCTCGATCGGCCCGATGTTGGTGCGTGGGGTGCGATCATCCAAGCGCTTAGGAATGCCTTCGTGAAAGCTCTTCCATCGGGACTCGACGACGAGATCAGCATCGGTACCGTTGGCAACGGGGCACCCGATGAGAAGAAGGGATTCTTCAAGCGGGTGTTCGGCAAGAAGGAGGGGGCCGAAAGCAAGGAAGAGAAGTAGCCGCAGCGACTTCCGTCAGTAATACCCTACTACGTCAGGTTGGGTGTATGCGTAGTTGCGCACCCCAAGATCGAAACTCGTTACGGGGTTGAAGAGCGTTGTCGCATTGTCGTCGCCTGGAACATGCGGGTAGAATCCGATGCTCACTTGGAACGTCTTCACCAACAAGTACTCATTGCGCACCATCAACCCCAGCGCGAAGGCCGTGTAGATCCGGTTGCCGAACCACGCATCGTGCTCGTGGTCCACGGTGCCGAAACCGATCATCGCCACCGGGGCGAAACGGAATCCGCGGAAGGAGTACGGCAGGTAGAGCACGGTGCGGAAGCCGAGCACCGTTTTGCGCGTTCCCGCCACCACTTCGCTCGCGAAACCATAGAGCTGTTCGCCGTTCAGCGTCAATGCCTGATCGCTCGGTCGGCCCACGCCGATCGTGGAGCTGAGGCGCACGAATTGGCGAAGCTGCCACCGTCCGATGGCCAAGGCGTTGGTGAAGTAGTCGGCATCCAAACGGAAGGCGCCATCCACACTGCGGCCCGCGTTGAAGAACGTTCCGCACGCCAGCGTTGCCGTGAAGTAGCCGAAGGCCGGGTAGTGCCGTCCGCGGGTGATCTCCGCCCCGATGTACGGCTCGCTGCGTTCGAACTCGCGCTTGCGCAGGCCCAGGGTAACGCGTGCCAGGAATCCTTCCGGCACATCCTCCGTGAGGCCGAAGCGGAAGAGGTAGCGCTCCTTGTAGAACTGCTGCACGCTGAGGCCCACCCCCGCTAGGAACAACGTGCTGTTGCTGTTCACGTGCAAGGTGTCCAGTTCGAATGATGGCCGCTGTGCGAAGCGCGTCTGCGCGTAGCGTGCGCCAAGGATGATGCGGCTCACCTGGCTCGCGATCGACGTGTCAGGGTCCAGCCGGAAGCTGTGTCCCAACCATAGGTCCAGGTCCACCGGGCCCACCTTCGGCAGCGCGACTTCCGCACCCGTGCTGTCGGTGGTGGTGCCGTGGTTCCATGTGCGCGACCCCGACACGCCACCCGCCCACTTGGTCAGTGGTGAGTAGAAGTCCCGGTGGGCTTCGGCGCGCAATTGATCCCGCTGGTCGGAGGTGAAGTAGGACACCGACGTGCCGATGTACGAGCGCGCAATGTTGTACGCCATAGCGGCCGTTCAGATCCAACTGATCGCCACCCAACGCGTAGCGCATGCCTTGCTGGATCTCCTGGCCATAGCCCGCGAAGTTCCGGTCGCGCAGTTCCACATCGGCATCGTCGGTGCTCACATCGCCATCCACATCGAAGGTCCACTTGTCGACCACATATACGAGCAGATCCACGCTGTCCTTCGATGAGGGCACCGCGCGCACGGTGATCCGCGCATCGTTCACCACGGGCGATGCCCTTAGCAGGCGTTCTGATTCGGATAGCTTCAGCGGGTCCACGCGGTCCCACACCTTCATAAGCAACAGGCTCCGCAGCACCCACGGCCGTGTTCTGCGGTGCATGCCGTTGCCGAGGCGCTGTATGCGGTTCACGGGGCTGCGCGCGGTATCGTCCACGGTATAGCCGAACGGATCGTTGACGGCGATGTCGATGCGCCGGATGATCTTCCCCTTGTACTTCCTGTACGGATCCAGACGGATCTTCTTGCCCACCACCGGCTTGGCTTCCGCTTCGCCTTCCACCGGTTCAACAAAGATGCCTTCGTACATCCAACGCGTCACCTTGTACCGCTGCGCGTAGCGGTGCAGCTTGCGGTACACGGCCGAGGTGTCGGTTTCGTCCTGCTGCGCTTGCGTTGTTGCCGGTAGGCACAGGAACATCGCACAGAGGAGGAACGATGCAACGGCTCCATACGCGATCCGGGGGTTCATGCGATTGTTGCTGGTATGCTCGGCGGCGCACCGCCAGCTGGCCTCCACCTATGTCTTCGGCGCCGCCTTCTGCGCCTCTTCCAGTATTTCTTCCTTGGTCGCGGTGCTCATCAGCTTGCCGTGATCAAGCGTTACTTCCTGCTGCATCACGCGCACCGCGTTCGCGTTGGGCACGATCGGCCGGCCTTTCAGGTTAGCCCACACATACACGAACTCCGCCCCGAGGTAGAAGATCGCGAGCTGTAGAACGTCCACAACAGCAACGAGATCAACCCGGCCGCCGCGCCGAACATCGAGGCGGGATCGCTCGCGCTGAAGTAGAACGCGATGATGTACTTGCCGAAGCTGAAGAACACCGTGGTGAACAGCGCGCCCGGCCAGATGTCGCGCCACGCCACGCGCGCATCAGGCAGGTATTTGAACAAGCACGCGAACACGCCTGTGGACACCACGATGGACAACGCCAGCGAGAAACCCTCCAGCAGCACCACGCTCAACTCAGGTAGCGCGCGCGCCAGGTTATCGCTGAAGCCCGCCACCAATGCATTGATCACGAAGCTTACCACCATGAGGAAGCCCAGACCCAGCACGAAGGAGAACGACAACAACCGCGAACCGAGGAAGCCCAGAATGGAGTTCTTCGGTTTCGGGTGGATCTCCCACATACGGTTGAGCGAGTTCTTCAACGCGGTGAAGATGCCCGTAGCGCCCACCAACAACGTGATGATGCCCAGCACCGTGGCCAACCAACCGTTACCGCTCTTGTACGCGTTGCCCAGTATGTCCTCCAAGGCTTTCGCCGTATCGGGCCCCACCAATCCGTTCAGCTCCTGGAACACTTGTCCGCGTATCGCGTCGGGACCGGCCACCAGCCCCGATACCGAGATCACCACCACCAACAGCGGCACAATGGAGAAGATGGTATAGTACGCCAGTGCAGCACCCATTTCGAAGGTGTTGTCTTGCACGTAGGCTTGGAAGAGTGTCTTGGTAAAGTGCCAGGCCTTGGCAACAACTCCTTTCAATTTCTTGAACATGCTGGGCTGTTAAGCTTGGCGCAAGGCAATGGGATCGCTAAGGCCATGGCGTTCTTCTCTGAAGCAATGGATCAATGCGCTGGATCACAGATCACGGACCGCCTCCATGATCGGTCGTGCGCACGGCCTTGGCCTGTGGCCGCTGCTGCGACGTGTCCGGATAATGCCCCGATCCGGGAACGGTTCTCCCCATTGGTGTGCAGGGGCGTATGCGCCCAGCGTTCGCCTGCGCGACGTGTACACTGCGTTCGGTCGCGCGCATCCATCCATGGAACGGCATTGGCACGCCGATCCGAAACCACACACCAATGAAGACGACACATTATCCAGCCCTGGCCATCGCCGCCATTACCGGCAGCTTGCTGCTGGCCGCGTGCAGCAACAGCCCTGCTGAGCAGAGCGCCGATATGGAAAAGAAGATGGACAAGATCGAGGACAAGATGGCCGACTCGAAAGTGGCCGACTCGCCCGCCGAGTGGGAGAACGAACGCGAGGCGATCCTCAAGGACCTGCGCGATCTGCGCGACAACATCGATCGCAAGCTGGCGCGCACCACCGAGAAGCTCGCCAGTAAGGACCTGAAACCAAGTGAACGCGCCGAACAGGAAGCATTGCGCGTGGAACTGAACCGCGAGAAGGACAAGGTGGCCGCAGCGATCACCAAGGCCGAGAACGCCACCGATGCCAACTGGAACGCCAGCAAAGCCGAGCTGCGCCAAGCTGCCGATGAAGTACAAGGATGGTGGGCGCGCCAGATGGAAAAGATTGACGTGGAGACCAAGGCCGACAACGACAAGGACGGTCACTGAGCACTACGTGCCTGACATCTTTTTGGTGAAAGTGTCGAGCACTGAACGGCATCCTGCGGGATGCCGTTCTTGTTTTCCGCCAGTAGTGGATGATCGGGTAACAACCGCAACGGAGCCGGGGAACCGTTGCCACAGGCGTTCGGCATCGGGGTCGTGGTCACTATCAGCGGTGTGCGCGGGAATCGCACGCTGTTCGGCGGTTTCGGAGCGGCGCCCGGTCCCGGTGGAGGCATGGCACAGCACTTGGCGGCATGCATACAACACAACGCTAAAACCCAACACCATGTCAACCAAAAGCACCATTGCCATTGCCCTTACCGCCCTCGCAGCAGGCGCGGCCATCGGCCTTTTGCTCGCTCCTGCTTCCGGAGCGGATACCCGCAAAAAACTCGTCAAGAAAGGATCGGACCTGAAGGACCGCCTGAAGGACATGCTCGAAGAGGGCGGTGAGCTCATCGGCAAACTGAAGGATGATGCGGAGGAACTGGCCACCAAAGCCAAGGACACCGCCAACACCGCCAAGGATCGCATGAAGGACGTTGCTCAGGACGGTCGCAGCACCGCCAGCAGCTACAGCAAGAGCTGAACAACACGTTCAGCAACAAGACACCCCGGCCACTGCTGTGCAGTCTGCCGGGGTGTTCTTTTTATGGGGGGGCTTTTATTGACTGGTAGAAGGCTAAGCATTGTTGTTGCGCGTAACGCTACCCGTGCTCGCTTCGTGTACAACACCGCTATGGATCATCGGCGGGTTTTGAACGGGAAGCGATGATATAGGTCCCCCCCCCAAGGCCCCCGCCGGGGGGTTTTTGTGTTCGTGGGTTGTGTTGGCCGGGGCCCAGGCCGGTCCGCTGTCCGGTCACGCTGCTTTTTGCGTCACCTCTTCGCTCATGGGGCTGATACCGCTGCTGGCTACGCTCTGCACGCGGAAGGAATATTCCTTGCCGGTAACGAGGTCAACTTTCTCGTAGGAGATGCGTGTGGTGGTATGCACGCGCTCCCATACCACTGTGCCCTCCTCTCGCATCTCCAGGTAGTAGAGCACAGCACCATACATCTTTTTCCACCGCACCTTCAGCAGCCCCGCCACTGCGCTTCGCGTTACCCGCAGATCCGCGGGGGCCTCAGGCGGCGGCAGCGGGGTAGGACCCTTAACCACATCGAAAGCCGCGCTCAGGATCAGCGTCTTGTCACCCTCGCTGATGCCTTGCACGTACCCGCCGAAGTCCTTCAATATGCTGCGCAAGGCCTGCACGGCGATCCGCTTGTTGTTGGTGGACACTTTTCCGCCGTTGAATTCCATCGCCTTGTTCGCGTCCTCCAGAACGTCGCAGGCGGTGGCCAAGGCGGGCAGCAACGGTTGCAACATCGGGTACGCCGGGTTGAGCAGGATGCTGTCGTGAACGTTGCGGCCTTTTTCCAACAGGGCTCGAGGGGTAATATGGCTGAGACCCAGTTTAACTGTGAACTTATCCATGTTGCTGATGTTTTAATGTGCCGGTGAAGTCCGGCACGTGCCCTTCTACGCCAGGACAAGAAGCAGTGTTGCTCATTGTTCCCCCACGACCTTGCTCATGGGAACCCATGAAAAACGACGGGAGAACCGCATCAGCGACGAGGATCGGCCTCCCGGGAACGGGCCCTGGTGAGGACACGCTCACGCGCAACCCAATGGTGCAGGATGGTTGTTGCCTTGCCAGCTCTGTCAACCCACTTATGCCGTAAGTCAACCCATTCGCCTCGTAAGTCAGCCCACTTGCGCCGTAAGTCAACCCACCCGCCGCGTAAGTCAGCCCACTTGCGCCGTAAGTCAACCCACCCGCCGCGTAAGTCAGCCCACTTGCGCCGTAAGTCAACCCATCCGCCGCGTAAGTCAGCCCACTTGCGCCTTAAGTCAACCCACCCGCCGCGTAAGTCAGCCCACTTGCGCCGTAAGTCAACCCACCCGCCGCGTAAGTCAGCCCACTTGCGCCGTAAGTCAACCCACCCGCCGCGTAAGTCAGCCCGCTTATGCCGTAAGCCAACCCACCCGCTGCGTAGGTCAACCCACTCGTGGCGCTCAACCCACCCGCTGCGTAAGTCAGCCCGCTTATGCTGCAAGTCAACCCATCCACTGCGCAGGTCAGCCGGCTTGTGGTGTATGTCGGTCCATCACTCTTTTCGGTTGCTTTATCGCAGCCGCCGACTCTGTAGCGAACTCCTCGATCTCGTCTTTCCAAGCGATGGCAGCCGACGACGTTAGCCGTGGTGGGGGGTTGTTCTTCTTCACCGGAATGCTGGGGATGATCATGCTGATGATGTTCCTCTTCAACCACTAAGTGATCCAGAAGCTGGTCTGTTCCATGGAGCGCACCCGGCCGGTTGGCATAAACCGCTCGAATTGGACCGGCGATCGTAAATCACCGAAGTGCGAATGCTGGAGGTCGCCGCCTACCAACAAGCGGTGCTTACAACATGGTGTCCGGACCATGAATCCTATCTTCGCCCCGCGTTCAAATAAGGATGTGAGGGTCGTGCTCTGGTGCGACCGGTCCGAACGCTTTCACTTGTCGGCCATCGCCGTCGGTGGAAAGGAAGTGATCACCCACGGGTGATGCTTGCCCAATACGGAACTTATCCATTCATGTGCACTTGGGCGTGGCTGTACGCCTTTTCCGAACCAGACGATGACCCCAGTCCAGTACGACCTTCTCCGGATCTGCGGATGGACCTTATCAGGTGCCTTCGCCGGGTGGCTGACGGACCTGCTCATACTCCGTCGTTTCCGCGCATACGCGCACCGAAGCGATAGTGCCGTGGACGATGTGGTCTTCGGCGCCTTCAACGGATTGCTCCCGTTCTGGGGGGCACTGCTCGGCTTGCGCTTGGGCATGCACTGGAACGAACTACCGGACCAATGGAACGAACTGGTGATGCGCGGGGTGTTCATCGTGGCGGTGGTCACTGTCTGTTTGTGGATCGCGCGCATGGCGAGCGGCTTGTTGCACCGTGCGACCGGGCGCGTGATGGCCGGCACCTCGCGGTCGGCATCGATCATCGGCATCATCACCCGTACCATCGTCTTCATTGGTGGTGCGCTGGTGGTGCTGCACGATCTGGGCATATCCATCACACCGATGCTCACGGCTCTGGGAGTAGGCGGCTTGGCCGTTGCGCTGGCCTTGCAGGATACCCTCACGAACCTGTTCGCGGGGATCCAATTACTGGCGTCGCGGCAACTCAATGTGGGTGACTTCGTGAAACTGGAGAGCGGAGAGACGGGATATCTCACGGACATCACTTGGCGCAACACGACGATAAGGGCGCTCTCGAACCACCTGATCGTGGTGCCGAATGCGAAGCTGGCCTCTTCCATCATCCAGAACCACCAGCAGCCGGAGCCCGAGGAAGCCGTGGTGATGCAGGTGGGCGTGAGCTATGACAGCGACCTGGACCATGTGGAGCAGGTGACGATCGATACGGCGCGCGAAGTGGTAAAGCGCGTTCAGCCCGGGCTGAAGGACTTCGATCCGTTCATCCGCTACCACACGTTCGCCGATTCGAGCATCGGCTTCTCGGTGATCATGCGCGCCACGGAATTCACGGAACGCTACGTTTTGATGCACGAATTCGTGAAGGCCCTGCACCGCCGGTACAAGGCGGAGGGCATCGTGATCCCCTACCCGATGCGTACCTTACAGATCGACATGCAACACTCGTTGATCCATGAGCACTGATAGCCGCTTGATCATCGTTTCGAACCGGCTGCCTTTCCGGTTCACCGAACGGGACGGCCATTTGCAGGCCATCCCTAGTTCGGGTGGGTTGGTAAGTAGTATCGGCTCCTATCTGGATCGCAAGCCCGGTGGAAGTGGTTTGACCGAGGGTCGGCCGGTCTGGGTAGGAGCCACCGAATTGCGCACGCGTCGATTGGCCAAAACGCTGAGCACGGACAGTTCATTGGCAACGGGCCCTTACGAGGTGCGCGCGGTAGCGCTGCCTGACGCAACACGCGACCGGCACTACAACGGATTCTCCAATGACACCCTTTGGCCGCTGTTCCACTATTTCCCATCGTTGGTGCGGTACGAGCAGGATTGGTTCGAGCACTACCGCGCGGCGAACAGCCTGTTCCTGCAAACGCTGGAAAAGACCGTGCGCCCGGGCGACCGGGTGTGGATCCATGACTACCATTTGATGCTGCTGCCGGCAATGCTGCGACAAAAATTCCCATCGCTGGCGATCGCGTTCTTCATGCACATCCCGTTCCCCTCCTACGAGGTATTCCGCTTGCTGCCCGACAGTTGGCGAAAGGAATTACTGGAAGGCGTGCTGGGTGCCGACCTAGCCGGTTTCCAGACCCATGACAGCGCACAGTACTTCCTGAAAAGCGTGCAACAGCTGCTGGGTTCGGACCTTGACCTGCGCACGGTACGCGACCGTTCCCACTCGACCGTGGTGGATGCGTTCCCGGTAAGCATCGATCCGGCAAATTCCGGGACGCCTTCGATGACCACGCGGTGGTGGCGGAGAAGAACCAGATCCGCAGGGACACGGCCAATCGCAAACTCGTGCTTTCCGTGGACAGGTTGGACTATACCAAGGGCGTGCTCCAGCGGTTGCAGGGCTTCGAACAGTTCTTCGAGGACTTTCCGGACATGTTGGGCAAGGTGACCTTCCTGCTGTTGATCGTACCCTCCCGCGATGCGATCACGAAGTACCGCGAACTCAAGGACCGCATCGAGGCGGCCGTGGGCAGGATCAACGGGCGGATCGGCCGAGTGGATTGGCAACCGGTGATCTACCAGTACCGATCGGTGGACCACAAGAAGTTGTGCGCACTGTACGGTGCGGCGGATGTTGCATTGATCGCACCGCTACGCGATGGCATGAACCTGGTGGCGAAGGAATAAGTGGCCGCCCGCAAAGACCGGCGCGGTGTGCTCATCCTGAGCGAAACGGCGGGCGCTGCCCATGAACTGGGCAGTGCATTGATCATCAACCCAACGGACAGGCACGCCATCTCTGCCGCATTGAAACGGGCGTTGGACATGAAAGCGGAGGAGCAGGTCCAACGGATGACGGAAATGCAAGTGCGGCTTGGACGTTACGACGTGGTGCGCTGGGCCGATGACCTACTGGGGCAATTGGACGGAGCGGTCGCCTTGCGCCAACAATTGCAGGTGAAAGAAGTGACGCCCCAAGTGCGTGATTCCTTTCTGCCCGCATATGAAAGCGCGGAAACCCGGTGGCTGTTCCTGGATCATGACGGGACGCTCGTGCCTTTCGCCAACCGGCCCGCTGATGCGGTACCGGGCAAAGAACTTCTGGCCACTCTGGCGACCCTCGCGGCGGATGAGCGGAACGCCATCGCCATCGTGAGCGGACGGGACCGTGAACTACTCGAACGGTGGTACGGACAACTCCCCGTGCACCTGGTCGCGGAACATGGTGCATTTACACGCCGACCCGGTGCCGAATGGACGGGGCTGGATGTGCGCACGGAGTGGAAAGAAGTGGTGATCGCGTTGTTCCAGCAGTTCCACGATCGCTGCCCCGGCTCGCTCGTGGAGGAAAAAGCCACCGCAGTGGCCTGGCACTATCGTGCAGCGCCGCCCGGCCTGGGCTTCACTCGCTCGCGTGAACTGGTGAACGTGCTGAACGACATGTCCCGATCGTTCGATTTCCAGATCATCGAGGGCAGCAAAGTGCTGGAGGTACGCCCGATGGGCGTGGACAAGGGGGCCGCCGCGAAACGCTTATTGCAGGAGCGCCCTGCGGATATGGTGGTGGCCATCGGCGATGACCGCACGGACGAGGATCTCTTCAAGGCGCTTCCCATCGAAACGCTCAGCTTGCGCGTAGGCATGGTGCCCAGCTTCGCGCGGTATAATCTGCGGGCGCACGAGGACGTGCTTTCGTTCCTGTCCGCACTCGCACGCGTACGCAGTCCGAAGCCTGCGAAAGTTGTTTGACCGGGCTGTTGGACACCGGTCCCTTCGTGCATCAGGTGCTATGCCCGCCAGCTGCACCACCACCACCGCTGTAGGCCTTCCGAGCGGCTGCGGCCTTGCGCGGATCCACCTTGCCGGTTTGGCCCACATGCGCCAATGACACAGCGGCATTGATCACCCCGATATGGGAGAAAGCCTGCGGGAAGTTGCCCAAGTGGGCATTGGTGATGGGGTCTATCTCCTCGGCGAAGAGACCCAACCCGGTGGCACGCGCCAGGATCCCATCGAAGAGGCGGTGCGCCTCATCCGCACGATCCGCGAGGATCAACGCGTCCACCAACCAGAAGGTGCATAGCGCGAACGTGGCTTCTCCTCCTTCAATGCCGTCCGGTGCATCCAGGTAGCGGTAGCACAATCCGTTCTGCACAAGGCGGTCAAGCGTGGCGTCGATGGTGCTCACCATGCGTGGATCCGTGCCATCGATGAAGCCCACCATGGAGAGCAGGAGGTTGGCCGCATCCAGCCGTTCATCCTCGTACGACTGTTTGAACGCACCGAGCCGTTCGCTCCAACCGCGCTCCATCACCTGGGCCTTGATGCGGTCGCGTTCCTCACTCCACTTCTCTCGGTCCCCGGCCAGGTCGAACTGCTCCGCCAGGTTGATGGCGCGGTCCAAGGCCACCCAACACATCACCTTGCCGAACACGAAATGCCTGCGACCGCCGCGCACTTCCCAGATGCCGTTCTCGGGCTGGTCCCAATTGGCCGCGACCCAATCCACGATGGGCCGGAAATGCTTCCACACCGGTCCCGGGTCATATTCGCTCACGTGGCAGGCGAAGGCCAATGCATCCAGCACCTCGCCGTACACATCCAATTGTATCTGGTCGGCAGCTCCATTGCCGATGCGTACGGGCCGCGAGCCGCGATAGCCACCGAAATGTCCCAGGGTCTTTTCCTGTACGTCCACACTCGGGTCGATGGGATAGAGCACGCGCAGGCCTGTGCCTTCAAGTTTCACGGTGCGTATGATCCAATCGAAGAAGGCATCGTCCTCCTTCACGTAGCCGGCGAGCAGCAATGCGTAAAGCGTGAACGATGCATCGCGCAGCCAGCTGAAACGATAGTCCCAATTGCGCACGCCACCGATCTCTTCCGGCAGCGAGGTGGTGGGCGCGGCGACGATAGCGCCCGTAGTGGCATCTTGCAGGAGTTTCAACGCTAGGCAACTGCGCACGACCTGGATCCCGGTAGGGCCCTTGGTAGGTGCAGAGCGCGGACCAGTCGCGCCAATAAGTGATCACGTCCTCCAGCGCGTGGAAAGGATCGGCAGTGGAAGGCGCATGGTCGTTGCGGAGGACGAATGCTACACGCTCGCCGGCACACACACGGAAGTTGCAGAGCGCGGTGCCCTGCTGTTCATCGAGCCGCCATTCCGAAGGGCCGCTCACCACTTGGGCGCCGAAGTGGACCTCTTGGCCATCGATCCGGAAAACTGGTTCAACGCGGCCATAGTCCAAGCGTGGCGAACAGGCGCTCACCATCGGCACTTCGCCGTCCAAGCCTTCCACGATGCGAAGAACATACCCCGCATGGGGCGTTCCGTACACGCGTTCCGTGTTCGCGATGTTCATCGCGTCCAACAGTCGCACGCGCCCACCATCGCACGTGAAGGTGGTGGCCAGCACGTTCGTGTTCGGCAGATACTCGTGCGATGAATGGAATGCGTCTTCCGGATGGATCGCCCACTGGCCGCCCTTCTCAAGATCCAAGATCCGTGCGAACAGCGACGGTGAATCGAACCGCGGCCAACAGAGCCAATCCATCGAACCCCGGCTGGTGATGAGCGCCGCCGTGTGGCAATTGCCGATAACGCCATGATCGGCGATCGGCGGAAAGCCTTGGGCGGAGATATGTGCTTCTTTCATGTGTCCCTTCCCGATGGTTGTTCCTTGTTCCGTGCTGCTCACGGTACTTGGCTCCGCAACAAAGTTGCCATCATTCAGGGCGGGCACGCTAACCTTCCCACCACCGATGTTGCGCGGGCGTTGTGCTGAAAGTTCTCCCCATCTTCGGCGCACACCGCATGTCTTCCGGCAGCCCCGAACGCATCTAGGCCTTCATCACCAAGTGGGAGTTGAGCGGTGCCGCCAACGAATTGTGCGGGTGCTGTATGTGGTGAGGGGGATGGAAGTATAGCAGCGGCAACATCGTGTGACCATGACCAAGACATCCCCGTGGGTTCGCATTCTGATCCTCGCCACCGGGTTACTCGTTGCGTTGGTGGCCTCCTCCGTCTTCACGGGGCATTTGATCCTGTAAGAGCACCCACCGATGTAGCGACGATCGCGGGCTACTTCGAGGGGAAGAAGAAGAGAAGTTGGAGGAGATCATGCGGTTGTTGGAGACACTGGCGGCGGGGGGCAGGGCGGTGGACCGAGAGGGTGGCTGGGTGAGTTCGGGGTAGCGAGAGCATTCAGTGCTGGCTGACCGCTTGCTCAAGAACGCCCCCGATCAAATGATCAAGCGCACGCCGCCGAGTTCCGCCACGCGATAAGGGAAATGATCTCCCGGCGAACCGATGAACATGAAGTTCGTGGGGATCTTCCATTCGGCGCTCAGCTGCTTCACCAAATCAGGGCCGAAGGTTCCCTTCAACTCGATGAAGTGGATGTCGATATCGGGATAGGCCCTGTCCAACACATGCAGATCGCTCAGGAACCCCGGCGGCGTTTCCTGCCCCTCCTTCAGCACGGTAACGATGCGCAACTTTTTGGTGATCTCGTTCTCCTCCACGTACATCATCACTCGGTTCAACACGGCGATGTTATCGCCCTTGGTGAAATAGACGAACTCCTGTTGCGTGAGCCGGTGAACTGTACGCGATAGTCGCAGGCGGCTGAAGCGCGCGAGGTTCTGCATCGATTCCAGGAAGCTGGTCACCACTACGGTGAGGTACTCAAGGATCACGTTCCGCTTGAGGAACAGGAAGGTGATGAGCACGGTGGGAACGAAGTATTGCAGGAAGACCACGAGGTGTTCCGGATGCAACTTGATATTGCCGTACAAGGCCACGACCACGGAGAGCAGCGCAAGGGTCACCACAAAGGGCGTAGCGGATTCCGGCCGTGGAAGTCGCGCCCGTTTGATCTTCAGCAGGAAGTTGCCGAAGGCGAAGTAGGCCATTACGATCAGGAAGGAGATGGTGTAGACGCCTGCCAGTGCGCCGATATCGCCCTCGGTGATGAACAGCACCGACACGCAGAGCGCGAAGAAGACCAGCAGGATCCTTGGAGAACTGCCCCGCGCGGTCTCCTTCAGCAGGAACTGTGGCAACACACGATCGAGGGTCATGCGCTTCAGCAGGCCGCTGACGCCAACGAAACTGGTGAGCACCGCACCACAAAGAACCAGCACCGCGTCTATGGAGATCACCCTGGCCAGCCAACCAGCCGCCGATCTCCATGCCCATGAACGAGAGCATCGCTTCGTTGTGCTCGCCCACCGTGGCGATCGGCAACACCAGCACGGCCACCAGCGCCATGAGCGGGTTGATGATGGTGACCGCGAGCCACATGTTCTTCAGCGTCTTGCGGAACACGCCAGGTGCCTGCTCCTCCACGAAGTTCGCCGAGCTCTCGAAGCCGCTCACCCCGAGCATGGCCGCGCTGAAGCCGAAGAACAGCGCCGCACCGATGCCGCCCATGGTCAAGGGCGCGGAGAAATTCATCGCACCGACGCTGAGGCCGTGCGTAAGCACATACCAGCCGCCGCCCACCAGCAGCAGCGCCATGCTGCCAAGATGGAAGATGAAGATGACCACCGCGACGATAGATGATTCGCCCGATCCCAGCGATGGCGAGCAGCAGGAAGAGCGTGAGCACCGCCAGCGTGGCGGTGATCACCGGCAACGCCTCCACCATGCTGTGCAAATAGTGCATGGCCTCGCTCGCGCTGATCACCGCCGTGGCCATGTAGCTCAGGATGGTGAGGCAGGCGGCGATGCTCGCGTTGGTCTTGTTGGTGGTGTTCAGCAGCACGTTGTACGCACCGCCGTTCAGCGGAAGCGCGCCGACCACTTCACCATAGATGCGACGGTACAGGAAGAGCACGCCCGCAACAAGCAGCAACGCCACGAAGGCCCAGGGGCCTGCGTAGCCGATGGTAAGCGCGCTCACGTACAGGCAACTGCTTGTGATGTCGTTGCCGCAGATGGCGGTGGCGGCAAGCTGGCCGAGCTTCTTGGGGCTATGCATTGGGGTAGTGTCGTCTAGGGTTCTCCCCCGCGGACTCGCAGGATGGCAAAGCGGATGTCTCTTCCTGTTCTCGATGAAGTCGCTGGCTCCAAGAACAACTCGTACATCAACGCTTTTATGGGCGCGGAAAGAGAGGCGGTGAAGGGAGCAGTTCCCGGGCACCTTCGGCCCATGACGAGAACGAGCGGAACGGATATCCAGGTGGAAGTGCGCCCATTGGACATCGAAGTCTTCGAGGACTTCGCCAGCGCTATGCGCGCGGCCTATCCGGAATGGAGCGGTGCCTTGTGGCGCAAGGAGACCATCGCGCGATTGATCGAGCTTTTCCCCGAGGGGCAGCTCGGCGTGCTTGTGAACGGCAAGCTCGCCGGTTGCGCGCTCTCCATCATCGTGGACATCGACAAGATCGGCCTGGACCATACCTACAACGCCATAACAGGCAACTACACCTTCAGCACGCACGACCCCCAAGGCACGGTGCTCTATGGGATAGAGGTATTCATCCATCCGGACCATCGTGGTATGCGCCTGGGCCGTCGCCTGTACGAAGCACGGAAGGAACTATGCGAACGATTGGACCTGCGCTCCGTGATGTTCGGCGGACGTATACCCAAGTATCACGAACATGCAACCACCCTATCGCCAAAGGAGTACATCCGGAAGGTGCGCGAAAAGGAGATCCACGACCCCGTCCTTTCCTTCCAATTAGCGAACGACTTCCACGTGGTGAAGCTGCTCAAGGGCTACATGCCGAACGATGAGCACTCGCGCGAGTACGCCACGCTGATGGAGTGGGACAACATCTTCCACAATGAGCGGCAACTGCAGCGGAACGAAACACGCAATGTGCGGCTTGGTCTGGTGCAATGGCAGATGCGTTCGTACCGCGACCTGGAGGACCTGCTCTTCCAGCTCGACTATTTCCTGGAGGTGGTGAGCGGCTATGAGAGCGATTTCGCCGTGCTGCCCGAACTGTTCAATGCGCCGCTGATGGCCGCCCATAATGATAAGAGCGAAGTGGAGGCCATCCGCTTGCTGGCTGAACACACCCTGCCCATACGCGACCATCTGGTGCAGGCCGCCGTGAAGTACAACGTGAACGTGATCAGCGGAAGCATGCCGTTGCTCGACGATGGCATCCTCTACAACGTGGGCTTCCTCTGCCGGCGCGACGGTACATGGGAGCGCTACGAGAAGATCCACATCACACCCAATGAGCGCAGGGCCTGGGCCATACAGGGTGGGAAACAAGTGCGCGTCTTCGACACGGACCGGGGCAAAGTGGGCGTGGTGATCTGTTACGATTGTGAGTTCCCCGAGCTGGTGCGCCTTCTCGCCTTGGACGGCATGCAGATCCTCTTCGTGCCTTTCCTCACCGATACGCAGAACGCCTATTCCCGTGTGCGGCATTGCGCCCAGGCACGCGCGATCGAGAACGAGTGTTTCGTGGCCATTGCGGGAAGCGTGGGCAACCTGCCACGCGTGAAGAACATGGACATCCAATACGCACAAAGCGCCGTGCTCACGCCGTGCGATTTCGCATTCCCGTCATCCGGTGTGAAGGGCGAGGCCACCGCGAACACCGAGATGGTGCTGGTCGTGGATGTCGATCTCAGCCTGTTGAAGGACCTGCACCATCATGGGAGCGTGCAGAACCTGAAGGACCGCCGCGCCGATCTGTATTCACTGAAGCTCTTGTGACCAGCGTGGGCCAAAGCGTGGGCGCCACCGGTCCATCATGCAACAGTAGGGTAGCGCACCATCACCTCTTCCAACGGTTTGCGATGCAGATCGGGCACTTCGCAGTGCTCCGCCGGGTAGCCGACCGGGATCAGAAGGAAGGCCCGCTCGTTGTCGGGTCGTTCTAAAAGCTTCGATAAGAAATTCATCGGGCTGGGCGTATGCGTCAGCGTGACCAGTCCAGCGCTACGCGCGGCAGCCAATAGGAAGCCACAGGCGATGCCGACGCTCTCCTCGACGTAGTAGTTCTTGCGCTTCGCGCCATCGGGCATCCGTTCATAAGCGCGTTTGAACACGACGATGAGGCAGGGTGCAATGTCGAGGAATTCCTTGTGCCAGTCGGTGCCGAGCGGGGCCAGATCTTCGAGCCATTCCTTGGGCATACGGCCGTTGTAGCTCTCTCGCTCCTCTTCCTCCGCGGCTTCCCGAATGGCATGCTTCAACGCGGGATCCGTCACCACGCAGAAGGTCCAGGGTTGCTTGTGCGCTCCGCTGGGGGCAGTGCTCGCGGTGCGGATCAGGTCGTCCAATACCGCCTCCGCAACGGGCTCGCTACTGAAGTGACGGACGCTCCTCCTGCCATCCAGCAATTCGAAGAAAAGCTTCGCGCGCAGCAGCGCTTCCGCTTGTTCGAGCCGCTCTGGCGTGTAGGGAATGAAATCAGGTCCGTGTGCATTCTCCATTCCGCCAAGATCGTCATCGAAGCTATTGATGGCGCTGGCAGTCACGGGTCATCGTTCCTCGGTGGCTGTGTCGATCAGCGGCAGGGTCTTGCCGGCGGCGATCAAACCCAGTGCCATCACCAAGCAGGTGCTGAGCACCAACAGGAAGAGCAATGTCGTGCCGACCTGTGGGAGCTGAAGTGACGTGGGAAGAGAGAAGTAGAGCAGGATGCTGATCAGCCCTCTCGGTGTGATGAACACCAGCGGACTGAGGTCCATGCGCACGGCGAACTTCAGGAACAAGGCACGAACGGCATAGGTGGCCACTAGAAGGAGGCCGCACAGGATCGCGGCATTGCGATCCACCAGTTCGCCAACCAGCACACTGTACCCGAAGAGCACGAAGAAGAACGTGCGGATGAGGAAGGCGCTTTCGTTGGACAGGGAGTGGAACTGCTCCAGGTCGCGATGGAAGTCGCGGTGCAGGAACCGCTCGCGGAACCAGGCGAACGGGAATTGATCGGCATTGGCCAGGAACATGCCGAAGGCCAGCACCACCACCAACGATGACAAGTGGAACTGCTTGCCCACGGCGTACACCAGCACCAGGATCGCGAGGATCAGGAAGAACTTCACATGGTGCGTAATTCGACCCAACAGCCAGAGCAGTGCCATGGAGAAGATCGCGCTCAAGGCGAGCACACCGATGATCTCCAAGCCAAGACCACCGAAGGCGGAAGCACCGAACGTCTCATTGCTCACGATGAAGTTGAACAGGACGATGCCCAGGATATCCGAGAACGACGATTCGTACACGACGAACTCCCTTTCGCGCTTCGCCAGTCCGCGCGCGGATGGGATCGCCACCGCCGAACTGATCACGCTCAAGGGCACCGCATTGGCCACGCAGACCAACACCGAAGCTCCCGTAGACCAATGTAGGATGGCCGCGACCCCGGCCACGGTAAGCAAGAGGAGGAAGAGGGAGGAGACGAACGCCTTGCGGATCAGCGGTCGCTTGGAAGGTTCGTATGTCAGGTCCAAAGCCCCCTCGAACACGATGAGGATGAGCCCGATGTTCCCCAGTGCTGGCAGGATGCGTTGCACGTCGAAGGCCTGGATGTGCCAGTACTCGGCCAACGCACGTAGGCCGATTCCTGTCAAAAGCAACAGCAATACTGACGGAACGCGGGTACGCTTCGCGAGCAGGTCGAAGAGGTAGCTGAAGATCACCAGCCCGCTGAGGAAGATGAGGACGTTGTAGGCGTTCATGTTCGCCGCGCAAGGTCAGCATGATCCGGTCATCAGATCATTGACCAGGAAGATGGTGCCTTCGTAATGATGCTACCTCATGGGCAGTGCCGACCATTCCACGGCTCTCAGTATCGGCGCCTTACAGATGGTTTCTTTGCAGCGTGAAAGTGACGACGCTCTTTGAGGATCTATTTTCAAGTGAACGCACCGGGGGCATCCTGTTGATCGTATGCGGCGCGCTCTCACTGGCAATCACCAACTTGGGTGGCCACGGCTATGTGGAGCTGTGGCATGCAGACATCGCCGGGCGGCCGTTGGAGTTCTGGGTCGACGACGGGTTGATGACCATCTTCTTCCTGCTCGTTGGCCGGAGCTGGAGCGGGAGCTATACGTAGGTGAATTGAGCGAGCCACGGAACGCGACGCTGCCTGCCTTGGCGGCGTTGGGTGGCATACTCGTACCTGCCGGCATCTATGCGCTCTTCAACCATGGTACGCCCACGGCATCGGGGGCGGGCATTCCCATGGCCACCGACATCGCCTTCGCCATCGGTGTGCTGGCCTTGCTCGGCGATCGCGTTCCGGTCGCCCTCAAGGTGTTCCTTACCGCGCTGGCGGTAATGGATGATCTCGGTGCCATCATCACCATCGCCATCTTCTACAACAAGGGTTTGCACTGGGCTTATCTGGGCGGCGCCATGGTTGTCTTCGGCTTCCTGCTGTTGTTGAACCGGCTCAAAGTGCACCGTCTGTGGCCCTACCTTGCTGGGCCGGTGCTGTGGTATTGCATGTTGCGCTCAGGAGTGCATCCTACCATCACCGGTGTGTTGTTGGCCTTCGCCATTCCTTTCGGCACCGGCGACGAGGAAAGTCCCTCCTATCGGCTGCAACACTTCCTGCACAGGCCAGTGGCGTTCGGGATCATGCCGGTGTTCGCGTTGGCCAACACGTGCATTGTGCTGGCCCCCGGCTGGGTGCAGGGCTTGCTTTCGGCGGAGGGCCTCGGTATCATAGCCGGCTTGGTGGTGGGCAAACCCTTGGGCATCGCGCTCTTCGCGGGCGCGGCCATCGCCGTGGGCTGGTGCACCCTGCCGGAGGGCACGCGCTTCTTGCACATCATCGGCGTGGGCCTGCTCGCGGGCATCGGCTTCACCATGAGCATCTTCATCGCATTGCTCGCCTTCGATGATGCCGAAGCCGTGCTGCAGGCCGGGACCGCGATCCTCGTCGCATCGCTCATCGCAGCGATCGGCGGCATCTGGTTGAAGTACACGTTGCCTGCAAAAGCGTTGGATGATGAGGATGGTCTGGAGCATGAGGCACGACGCGGTGATCCTGATCAGGTCCAGTAAGTCGCAACGCACCTGAACGATGGCCCACTTCCTTACCGCCACCGACAGCAGCGCCGCCATTGAGCGCGTGATCCGCGAGGCGGAGGGGTCGCTGACGCTGATCTAGACCTTCGTGTTCCCGCGCATCATCCACCTGCAACGCTTGCAGGAAGCAGGTGAACGCGGTATGCCATGAGCGAAGCGCGGCAGCGCAGCCCTCGGCGATCGCCTCGCGCGTGCTGAAGTTGAAAGGCGTCACGAACGGGGCGTATTAGGACAAGGGGCGCATCAGGCTTCCGCTGGTGGATCGATGCGCCGCGCGGTACAAATTGGTCATCAACGCGATATAGAACAATACAATGACCAGCGTGTCCACACTGAAGACCCACCACACCTTGCGTTGCGGCTTGATCATCATGCCCAGCCCGGCCACGGCGGTCATGGCCACGGTGGCGAACACGCTCATAAGGTGCTGCGGTTCGATCGCCGCAAAGAGCGAACCTTCCACATAGAAGAGATCGTCAACGGCGAGTATGAGGATGTTGAAGATGTTGCTACCGAACAAGTTGCCCACGGCCATGTCGTATGATCCCAGGCGGATGGCGGCGAAGGAGACCACCAGCTCCGGCAGCGAGGTGGCGGCAGCAAGGAAGGTGGTGCCAAAGAACGATGAACCCATGCCCGAGGCCTGGGCCAGCTGCTCGCCGAAGTGAGGCAGGAAGAGCGCCGCACCGATGACCACCAGCGCGTGCAAGCCATAGGCACTGAACGCCGAACGCAAGGCCGACCTGTCGCGCTTGGGCACCGCGCCGGGTTCCGCAGGCTGCTGCTGTTCGTACCGGAAGATGCCGTGGATCGCCAGCAGGTAGATGCCGATGATCACCGGTGTTAAAATGCTGAACCAGCCGAATAGCGGCAGCCAATGGCCCGCCACCAAGGCCGCCCCGCAGCCGTGAGCAGGATGATGCCGAACAGCGCCGCCACCACATGCCCACTGCGCACGAGCGATGAAAGCGGCCGCTTCAGGCGTACATCCAACAACGAAAGCAACAGCAGATTGAACACGCAACTGCCGAACACATCTCCTGCGGCAAGATCCGGCGCCTTCACCACCGTAACCGCGCTGATGCCGGTCAAGAGTTCGGGGAGCGAAGTAACGGCCGCCATCAGGATCAAGCCCAGCCACGCACGGCCCCAACCGGTGAGTTCCGCAATGCGGTCGCCGTAGTAGGAGAGTCGGCTGCCCGAAAAGACGATCAGGGCCGCGCACGATAGAAAGCCTACGATGGTCCAAGTCATTCCCTGAACAACAATTCAAGTTTCACAAGGTGGTGGCATCGTCGAACCGGTACCGGCGCCACCGTGGCCAAGGTAGGGTGGCCAGTCGTGAAAGCTGACCGTGGTCAGCATGTCCCGCTTCCAAGCGATTACTTTGCAGTGCACGGTAAGCAGCACGCGTCGTACATGCACATCCTCATCCCCACCGATCTCAGCCCTAATGCGCTGAACGCTGCCCTGTACGCACTGGAACTCTATGGTGCGGAGGGCAACACCTTCACCCTTCTGCACTGCTACGCGATGCCGCGCCACGGCGAGAGCATCCTGTGGAACATCGATGACCTCATGCGGAAAAATTCGCAGGAGGACCTATCCAAATTCGCGACCTCCCTGCGTGCGAAGCTGCCGGGCATGCAACACCAATTGGAGTTGAAAAGTGATCGTGGTTACCTACGGGAAGTGATCAAGGTCCACAGGAATCGACCGAATGCCCCGGATCTGGTGGTCATGGGTACCCAAGGGGCAACAGGTATCGAGCACGTGCTGATGGGCACCAATACCGCGGACGTCATCAAGCACGCAGGCATCTCCGTGCTGGCCGTACCTGCGCAGGCCACGTTCACAACGCCCAAGCGCATCATCCTCACCGACGATGGTGACCCCGTCGAACCGGCCGTCATGAGCACGTTGCTCGACATTGTGCAGCGCACCGGTGCCATGGTGGTCGTTCTGCGGATGATCAATGAGGATGTGCATGTGGGTCCGGAGGAGCCACCGGTCTGCTCCTTCGAAGCAGTTCTTAGTGCCGTGTCCCATAGCCATGTGTACATGAGCGGTGAAGATCTCGCGGGCGTGTTGGGCGACCAAATTCGCCGAAGCGATGCCGAGTTGCTCGCCGTGGTGCACCGTCAACGTGGTTGGGTGCAACAGCTCTTCCACCGGAGCACGGCTACAAGGCTTGCGATGCACACCCACGTTCCGATGCTGGTGTTGCAGCAACCGGTAGTGCAGTAGGGAACGATCACCCCTTGCCTCAAAGGTCTGTGATCGCCGCGATGGCCCACTTCCTCACCACCACCAATAGCAGATGACGACCCTCGCTGGGATAACAGTGCTGCTCGTGGGTCTTTGGCTGATCGGGTTTGCAGCTTGGGTGTTGGTGGCACCTGCCCGCGCAAGGGATCTTCTCGGCCGCTTCGCAGATTCGTTCCGGGCGCACCTTATCGAAATGGTCCTGCGGATCGTTGCGGGTTGGGGCTTCGTGCAGTATGCTCCTGCCATGCGCTTCCCCGTTGCCGCAGAGATCTTCGGTTGGGTGCTGGTGGCATCGAGCGTGGTGCTCCTGCTGCTTCCCTGGCGTATGCACAACCGTTTCGCTGCTCGTGTAATGCCGTTCGTATACCAGCACATCGCCATCTACGCGATCTTGTCTTGTGCCCTTGGGGTGTTGGTGCTTTATGCAGCGTACTAACGCCAACGGTTCGGGTTCCGGTCCTGCGATCGCTCCTCCGCGCCGGTGTAAAAGGTCGTCTCCCTACCACCACGACAGTGCTAGCTCGTTCGTGGCTACTGCCGAGATTTGAGGAATGGACCGCAGAGCAATGAAGAAGCCCCTTGGCGTAACGCTGCTCGGCGTGTTCCTGGTCCTGTCCACATGCATCCTCGCGGCCACCACCGTCACGTTCCTATTCCCCGGCACCGTCGTGGACCACATCTGGGACTTCAAGCGCACCGAGTACGAGCAGATGCTACCCTATCGTCTTTGGGCGGGCACGGGCTTTCTCCTGCTTGGTGTCATCATGGCCTTGGCGGCCTATGGTTGGTTCAAGGCCCGGCGGTGGGCGTGGTGGCTGGTGCAGGGCATCTTCCTGGCGAACGGCTTGGGCGATGTGGGGCGTGCCCTGAGCGGTGACGTAGTGGGCGGGTTGGTCGGCGTGCTCATCGTGTCGGCGCTGCTGGTGTATGTGCGGAGCAAGGGAGTGCGTGTTCTATACATGGAACAGAAGGTTGCGTAGTTGCATACGGCTTGCTTCCGCAGTCCATGGTTGATGCGTAGGCGCGAATCGCCGGGACCGCACCGCTGTGGTTCAACCTAGTTTTGGCACCATGCGCATTCTGGTGGTGGAGGACGAACCCAAAGTGGCGGCCTTCCTCAAGCAAGGCTTGGAGGAAAGCGGCTATGATGTGTTGAGCGCGTACGATGGTGCCATGGGAAAACGTCTTGCCTTGCAAGAACCAGTTGACCTGGTGATGATGGATGTGGTGATGCCGGGAATGAGCGGCGTTGAAGCCTGCCGTGCGATACGCGCCGGAGGCGGCTGCATGCCCATCCTATTGCTCACGGCCTTAGGCACTACGGAGGACAAAGTGGATGGGCTGGATGCAGGAGCGGACGACTACCTCGTGAAGCCCTTCGAGTTCAAGGAACTGCTTGCGCGCTTGCGGTCATTGAGCCGCCGCACCGGCAACGTGCATGAAGAGTCGGAACGCTTGGCCTATCATGGACTGGAACTGGACCTGGCCAAAAGAAGCCCTGCGCGACGGGAAACGCATCGCGCTTACGGCGAAGGAATTCGGCTTGCTGGAGTACCTGATGCGCAATGCCGATCGCGTGCTCTCCCGCGCGCAGATCAGCGAGCGCGTGTGGGACATCGATTTCGATACAGGCACCAACGTGGTGGACGCCTATATCAAGCTCCTGCGCAAGAAAGTGGATCGCGACTTCGAGCCCAAGCTGATCCACACGCGTGTGGGCATGGGCTACATCCTTACCGCCGCACCATGACGATCCGCACGCGGCTGGCCCTGCAGTTCCTGCTGTTGGCCTCGCTGATCCTCGGTGGCGCGTTCATGGTGGTGTACGCGCTCTCCGCCGCGTATCGCGAAGAGGAGTTCATAAGCCGCCTCAAGGACCGTGGCACCAATACGGCCAAGCTGCTTATACAGGTGGATGAGGTCGACGAGCAATTGTTGGCCAGGATCGAGGGCGATAACCCGGTGCGTTTGCCGGAAGAAGTGATCCGCATATTCGATCACCATAACAAGCAGATCTTCAAGCTGGGCATTGCGCAGGGCGATAGTGTGCCACCCGGTATTCTGGACCAAGTGAGGCTGGAAGGCGATCAGCGGCTGGAGATCGGCGAGCGTGAACTGGTGGCGTTCCCCTTCACCGATCGTTATGATCGGTTCGTGGTGGAGGCATCGGGGCGCGACATCTACGGGCGCAGCAAACTGCGAAACGAGGGCCGCGTGATGATCGCGACTTTCCTCATCGGCTTGGTGCTCATTTTCCTGGTAGGCCGTTTCTATGCGCAGCGCGCGTTGTCGCCTGTGCAACGGTTGATCAACGAGATCCGCGCGATCAGCGGCGTGAGCCTCGCACTTCGCGTGCAGGCCGGCAACGAACAGGATGAGCTGGCGCAATTGGCGCGGTCGTTCAATGAATTGCTGGACCGGTTGGAGAAGACCTTTCTCTCGCAGAAGAACTTCATCGCGAACGCATCGCACGAAATGCGGACACCGCTCACCTCCATATCCGGACAGTTGGAAGTGCTGATGCTGAAAGCACGTACGCCCGAGGAATACTCGACGGCCCTGCGATCGGTACTGGACGATATGCACGCGCTGAACCGGCTGGCCGATCGCTTGTTGCTCATGGCGCAAGCAGGGAGCAAGGCACCGGTGGCTTCGTTCGTCCCCGTGCGCATCGACGAAGTGCTGTGGCAGTCGCGCGCCGAAGTGCAACGCACGGGTTCCGCACACACGGTCGATATCGATCTGGGGAAAGTGGAAGATGAAGCCGACCTGTTGGTACTCGGCAACGAGAATCTCTTGCGGTCGCTGCTCACCAACCTGTTCGAGAACGCTTGCAAGTATTCCGACGATCACAAGGCCATGGTGTCGCTGCACGCCACGGCCACTGAAGTGGAAGTGGTGGTGACGGACAAGGGCATCGGCATTGCACCGCAGGACCATGAGCGGGTGTTCGAGCCGTTCTATCGCGCCAACAACACCGGCGGCGCCAAAGGGCATGGCATCGGTCTTTCGTTGGCGCGACGCATCGCCGAACTGCACGGCGGCCGCATCACCCTTTCCTCGGCCGAGGGTGCAGGGTCGCGCTTCGTTGCGCACCTGCCCAAGGCGGCCTGATCGTTTTTCATCGCTTTTTCATCCGGCTTTCGGGTGGGCTTCATTTCGCGTGCGGTGCTTTGTGCCGCACCAACATGGAGCACCATGGAATCAGAGCGCGACAACCCTCGCAGGAACAATGGTCGACAACGGATGGTCATCGCCGCACTGGCGCTGCTCACCCTCACCGGCATCGGCACGGCCGTGTACTTCGGCAGTGAGAATGCCGCCTTGGGCCGCGGTGCTGACGAAGCCAAACTCACCAGTGAACGCTTGCTGGGGGAAAAGCTGCAACTCGACAAACAGATCGCGGAGCTTGGTGGCCGCTTGTCCACCAAGAGTGAAGCGCTTACGGAGTTGGAGCGGAACGAAGAGGACTTGAAACGCCGCGTGGAGCAAGCCTTGGCCCGCGCGAAGGGGGTGGAGCGCGCGGCAGGCAAGAGCAAGGACCTGGAAAGACAGGTTGCCGAACTGCGCAAAACGAAAGAACAACTGGAATTGACGTTGGCGACGAACGCCAGCCTCGAACACGACCTGCGCGATCAGCTGGAACGAACGGCGAAAGAGCGCGATGAGATCGCTACGGAACTGGCGGAGCATAAGGCCGGGGCACAAATGGTGAACAACGCCGAAGTGGATGCCTTGCGCGGGAAGAAGGGCAAGCTGACGGTGGTGGCGCGCAGGGCCAAAGAGATACGCATGGCGTTCGATCTGCCGGGCTCCTTAGCAGAGGGGGCGAGCTTCAAGATCATGACCCCCGAGGGACACAACTATTCCGGTGCCGATCCGGCCATCAGCATGTCATTGGAAACAATGGAACCTGAGCCCTTGGCCGCTGTGGACCTGATGCCCGAAGCGCTTTTGGGCACGGATCGGGCCGCCCGCGTACACTTGAAGTTCACTCCAACTGAAAAACTACAACCGGGCACGTACAGGATCGATGTCATGGCCGGTGGAGAATACTTGAACACGGTCCTCCTTAACCTGAGGTGAAAGTGCGTGTTCGATAGAGAGGGAGCGGGGGCCTGCTCGCCAGTAGGCGGTGACAGGTCCCCATCCCTCTTGACTATCGTGATCAGAACATGGAGCAAGGAGATCTGGCATACCTGATCGTCATAATAGGCCCCATCCTCTTGCTTGTCGTTATGATCCGCTTCTTCGAGTATTTGCGCGACCGGTCGGAATCCCGACGTCAGCACCGATCGTCCGTGGGCCAAGAAGAGGGGAAGGTTGTCGGCCAAGTGGATCATCAACACGATCAGCAGCCGGGTGTGGGGCGCGATCATCATTCCGCCTGATCATGCATGATGCGATCCTCACACTCTCGTGGTGGGCGATCACTACCGCAGGTGGTTATTGCGCATACTCCTTCTATCGCGTGCTGACCACACCACTGCGGATCCATGCAGGGGAAGACAAAGAGGTCGACGGATGAACAGCCCCGGCCCGATACACTTCCTGTCGAATGCGCGCGCGTTCACGCTTGGTGCCGAGATGGAACTGCAGGTGCTTGATGCAGGAACGTTCCGCTTGACCCCGCGTGCTCCTGAACTGATGGAACATTGTGGGGACCCACGCTTGGTCAAGGAGATGTACCGCAGTACCCTGGAATTGGTGACAGGCATTTGCATGAACGCGATCGAAGTGCGCGCAGAGCTCGAATCGTCGTTGGCCCACTTAAGGGGTGTCGCTGCGCCGCTGGGTTTGCGCTTCGCGGGAACGGGAACGAACCCCGTTGCTGACTATAACGACCGGATCGTCAGCCAGTCCGAGCGCTACCAGCAGCTCATGCACCGCAACCAATGGCTCATTCGCAGAATGGCGGTCTATGGATTGCATGTTCACTTGGGCATGCGCTCAGGGGATGACTGCATCCATTACATGAACCAATTCCTATCTGTGGTGCCGCACCTCATCGCATTCTCCGCCAGTTCACCGTTCTGGCGTGGTGTGGATACAGGCTTGGCAGCGAGCCGACCCACCGTGTATGAGGCTCACCCGCCGTCGGCCATGCCCCCGGTCATGAAGGACTGGCAAGCATTCAGTACGCACCACGACCTGCTGGTCAAGACGGGAGCGATAGCGAGTGTGAAAGACCTCTGGTGGGACCTGAGGCCCAGCCCTGGATATGGGACCCTTGAACTACGCATATGTGATGGTCCAGCAACGCTTTTGGAGCTGGAAGCCATTGTCGCCTTCATACATGTGCAAGCGCATGTGTTCCGCCTTCGTCGGGAGGACGATCTGGGGTGCCTCCCTGAATTGTGGGTGCTACGCGAGAACAAATGGCGCGCGTTGAGACACGGTATGGATGCGCAGATCATCCATCAGAACACCTATGCGCAGTACAACTTGAAAGAGGACCTTCTTATCCGGCTGCATTGGATGGCTCCGTACTTCACGGCGCTCGGCTACCACGAACAGTTGGAGGTACTGCGCAACATCTGTTCGCGAGGGAACAGCACTCAACGCCAACGGGCGGTATATGCCAAGCGTGGGGATGTGGAGGATGTGCTGCGCCATAACGCGCTCGAGTTCGAATCGGGCGAACCCTGTTGGACTTGAGCATTCCCCCCCCATGAAAGCAACAAGAACTTTCCCGAGGTTCATCCTTGCCATCTCCTTGATGTCAATGATCGCACCCGTACAGGCCCAAGAGCGCATGGAATTCATGGTGATCTCGGTGCACGGACAAGTGCGCAAGTGGATGTTGCCGGCCGATTGGCAGCCTGTTTTCTCCGGAGGATATCTTCTGCTTGGGACTGATGGCCGTACGGATGTAAGCGAGATCGCAGCGATCCGCCCCAAACGACCTGAGGGCATGCCCGGAAATCACGAATTGCGCCTCACGTTCCCGGTTATCACCGGAAAGGAGATCACGTATTCATTCCAAGTGCCGGATGCATATGCCCGCATTGAAGACGCCCCAAGGGAAGGTGATTTTTACAGGATCGATGATCAAACCATGATCAGGGTGGGGGGCTTCACTGCGTTGTACCGCAAGTAGTCTTGGAGCCTGTTCGTGCGCCCGCCCTATCAACGCCGGTGGTGCCAGTGGAACGCGCGCACATTGATCGCGCTGCTGCTCCGCCCTTGTGCGAGCATCACGAGGTCGTGATCGAGCCACGACGCATTACGTACATCACCCGCCCGAAACGCGAAGGTGGGTGCACGGAGCTGCGGAAGGTTGTGCATGCCTACGGAGCGGTGTTCTACTTCCATGATCATTCCAGCATCACCGAGCGCATGTACCAGAGTGCGTTGGCGGCGGATGAGGCTGCGGACCCCGGGCAGTGAACCGATCGCTTGGGATCCCTTCTCCAGGATGGCTGTCGGACTGCTGCACCGTGTCCAGCGAACCATGCACTTCTTCCTTGGTGCGTGACCGCCGTCAACATCGAAGATCTTCAACGAAGCCAAAGCGCCTTGGTCGCTGGGCACGATGGTTGAACCTGATCGCACGGACCGGTTCCATCCTGTCCGAACTGGATCATGAACAACGGACTGCGCGGCTTGATCGCCGGCTTGGGTGCTTGGAAAATGGGAGGCGGTTGCTTGGGAACGGTGCTGGTGTTCGCACTGATCTGGTTTTTGCTTGGCGGCTGCTGAGCCGGTGGCCAACGCTCACCTCGAGGTTCGGCACTGAATGACCGAGGAAGGGGCTTTCCCTTCCTCGGTCACACGCAACTGCGTCAAGAAGCGTTCGACAGGCCGTTCAGTTACGGCTCACACTCGTCAGGCCCAACTTCACTTGTTGGCCTTCCCAATCCAAGCCGTCATATTCCTTGTCCGTCATTGCAAGCCCAAGGTCATCGTAGCGGTGCCAAGTGCCGGTTTTCACACCGTTCAAGTATGCACCCTCCGAGCGCAACGCGCCGGTGCTATCGTAATACCGGTATAACCCATGGGGTACCAAGCCGAACGCATCGCTCGCGATGCCTTGCACGCGTATATGACCATCGACGCCAATGACGCGAACGCTGTACCCGTCCAACGTGGGTGTGATCACCCGTAGGTAGCTCACCTCCCCCATATCATAGCAGGGCTCGTATCGTGCGTTCACCATGTCGATGCGCGTTCCTCCGAACACGGGTAGTGCTGCCGCGCTTTTCGGCATGTCCACATGCGCCAATGGTTCCGTGATGGGATCACTGGAGCGGCCTTGGGCTAAGGTGGTTTGTGCAACGAGCAAGAAGGCTGTAGCGGGCAGTAGGTGTTGGAGGTTCATGGTCCGAGTGCTTCTGCCAACCTTACTGTGGATCCCGTGCCGTTCCCAAAGCAGCGTGGCCGTACACTGCACTGTGTCGTTGTGCATACGATCGCCGTGTAGGAAAGCCCCGTAGTGTGGAAGGTTAGGCCCTTTTCCCGTTCCGGGCAACGATGGGTCGCCGACGTGGCCTCCTGCTGACCTCTCAAGGTCGAGACTGTCACAGCTGTTCCGCTGAACCGCCCTTCGCCTTACAGCTCGATCCCGAACATCTTCAACTTGTTGTACAGTGTCTTGCGGTCGATGTTCAGCATATCGGCCGTCTTTGACTTGTTGAAGCTGTTACGCTCCAAGGCGGTGAGGATCGCCTGCTTTTCCGCCTCGTGGGAAACGGATCGCAGGTCGTCGCCGATCGGTGCTGCGGGTTCCGGTTGTGATAGCCGGGTGCGCATGGCCGTGCCACCGATGATCTCGATCGGCATCTGTTCCATTCCCACCACATCGGTGGTGGAAAGCAGCACGGCGCGCTTGATCACGTTGTTGAGCTCGCGCAGGTTGCCCAGCCACGGGTGGTTCAGCAGGCGCTGTTCCACTTCGGGTGAGAAGTGCGCTGCCGTCCGGTTCAGCCGCGTGGCGGCTTGCTGCAGGAAGTAGGCTGCGAACAAGAGGATGTCCTCGGTGCGATCGCGCAACGGCAGCAGCACGATGGCGAACTCGTTGAGACGGTGGTACAGGTCCTCGCGGAAACGCCCGTCGGCCGAAGCGGTGGTCAGTTCCTCGTTGGTGGCCACGATGATGCGCACGTCCACTGCGATCTCCTTGTTGTCGCCGATGCGCCGCACCTTGCGTTCCTGCAGCACGCGCAACAGCTTCACCTGGTTGTCGTACGTGAGGTTGCCCACTTCGTCCAGGAACAAGGTGCCACCGTTGGCTTGTTGAAAGCAGCCTTCTTTGTCGCCCAGTGCTCCGGTGAACGAGCCTTTCACGTGGCCGAACAGTTCACTGGTGGCCAGGTCGGCGGGCAGCGCACCACAGTCGAGTGCAACAAAGGGTTTGTCGCTGCGTGTGCTCCGCTTGTGGATCTCCTTGGCCACGTATTCCTTACCGGTCCCGGTTTCACCGGTGATCAGTACGGACAGGTCAGTGGGGGCTACGAGATCAATGTGCTTGTTCAAGTGCGTGGCGAATGTCCCCTTGCCTTGCACGAACTCGGGCAGCAGCGAAGCGGCGGCCACCTTGCGCTCCGTGCTGGGTTTCTTGAGTTCCTCCGTCCTGCCTTTCTGGCTCAAGGCGTCCTCGACGCGTAAGGCGATATCGTCCGGATAGAGCGGCTTCACCACGTAATCGAGCGCACCCTTCCGCATGAGGTCGACGGCAATGCGCACGTCCGAGTATCCGGTGATCACGATCACCGGCACACCCGGCGCGCCTTCCCTGAAGTGCCCCAGCATTTCCAAGCTGTCGGCATCGGGCAAACGGTGATCGCACAGGATCAGGTCGAAGCGATGCTCCTGAGCAGCGCAAGGGCCGTGGTCTTGCGGCCGGCGGTGTTCACCGTGTATCCGCGTTTTTCCAGAAAGCGGGATAACAACAGGCAGATGTCCTGATCATCATCCACTACGAGCAAACGTTGTGTGGCCATGGTGGAAGTCTTGGTTCTGGTATTGGTTCAATTCATGAGCCCGACTTCTTTCAAGCTTGCCAGGATGGTCCGCAGATCCAATGGCTTGGGCAGAAAGAGGTGGGTGCCGGCCTGCATGGCGTTCGTCCTTTCCTGGTCCATGGCGCTGATCACGATCACACGGATCTTCGGGTACCCGACCTTCAGCTCGGGTATCAGTTCATATCCCTTGCCATCGGGCAGATTAACGTCCAGGAATACGCCGTCATAGTTGCCTTGCTGAAGGTTTTGTCGCGCTTGAGCCAAAGAGTTCGCACTGATCGCGGCGATGCCTTGCTTGGCAAGGATCGCTTGAAGGAGCAAGCAGATCTCCGGTTCGTCGTCGACGATCAGCACGTTCTTCTTCATTCCCCGGCTTGGTTCCTGAACCCGTTGATACCCTTCAGATCTCCGCTCGGCGCTCGTGCCACTATACATATGGGTGAGCAGGACAATGTCCATACCGCTTGCGGATGCTCGCTCCCGTTGCCGAAAGTATACCGGCCAAGGCGATTTTTCAGGCGTTCTGGGGAACGAATTCCACACGCCTTGGGGAACATCTTGCCCGTCGGATGGTTCGTGTAACGACGGATCAAGTGAGCAGGTGTACGCTCACCTCGGCCTACCAACACTGGCATGTGATCCGCCCGGCCGAAGGGAAAACAACCATCATGGGCAATCTCCTTTACATCATCGCAGTGATCCTGGTCATCGGCTGGCTACTGGGCGTATTCGTATACAGCGCCACCGGTTTGATCCACGTGTTATTGGTGATCGCACTGATCGCGGTGATCCTCCGGATCATACAAGGAAGGGGTCTGAAGGGTTGAGCGGGCTAGCTACGCCTTTGCCATTTCGCTTTTCGCGAACTCAGCGTACACGGCGGTGATGCCTTCGCGCAAGCCGATGCGGTGTTTCCAGCCTAGGTTGTGCAGGCGCGAAACGTCCATAAGCTTGCGCGGTGTGCCATCGGGCTTCTCGGTGTTCCACTTCAGTTCGCCGGTGTAGCCTACGATGTCCTTGATCATCTCCGCCAATTCCTTGATCGTAAGGTCCACGCCGGTGCCGATGTTCACGAACATCTCCTCGTCGTAGTTCTGGAGGAGGAAGAAGCAGGCGTCCGCGAGGTCATCCACGTGCAGAAATTCGCGCATCGGCGATCCTGTGCCCCACACTTCGACACTGGGGGCGTTCGTGACTTTCGCCGTGTGGAACTTGCGGATGAGCGCAGGCAACACGTGGCTGTTGTTCAGGTCGTAATTGTCGTTGGGCCCGTACAGGTTCGTGGGCATCGCACTGATATAGTTCACGCCGTATTGCCTACGGTAGCTCTCGGCCATCTTGATCCCTGCGATCTTGGCGATGGCGTACGGCTCGTTGGTCTGTTCCAGCAACCCGGTAAGTAGGCTCTCTTCCTTCAACGGTTGTGGTGCCAACTTCGGATAGATGCACGAAGAACCAAGGAACAACAGCTTCGTCACACCGCTCTCGTATGCGCTGTGGATCACATTGTTCTGGATCATCAGGTTCTCGAACAGGAACTGCGCGCGGTACACGTTGTTGGCGTGTATGCCGCCCACCTTGGCGGCTGCCAGCACCACCACATTCGGCTTTTCCTGCTGGAAGAAGTCACGTACGGCTTGTTGTTCCTTCAGGTCGAGCTCCTTGCTGCTGCGCGTGACAATGTTGTTGAAGCCGTCCTTCTGCAGGCGGCGCACGATGGCACTGCCCACCATGCCGCGGTGCCCGGCGATGTAGATCTTGTCTGACTGGTTCATTGTTGTTGGTTGTTGGTTGTTGGTGAGTGAGCTGCGTCGCAAGCCGAACAACCGCCAACCAACAACGATCAACTACTACTCCTGTTCGTGCAGGATCTTGTGTCCGCCTTGCTTCAGGTAGACATCGCGCTTGAAGAGGTCCACATCGCAGGCCACCATCTCTTTCACCAACGCCTTGAGATCGTATTTATGCTTCCAGCCAAGCACACGCTTCGCCTTGCTCGGGTCGCCTTCCAAGTGGTCCACTTCGGCCGGGCGGTAGTAGCGCTTGTCAATGGCCACCCGCAGCTTTCCGGTCTTCTTGTCATAGCCCTTCTCGTTCACGCCCTTGCCTTTCCATTCCAGCTTCACGCCAGCTTCGGCAAATGCCAGATCGATGAAGTGACGCACGGTGTATGTCTTGCCGGTTGCGAGCACGAAATCATCGGGCTTCTTGGCTTGCAGCATCAGCCACATGCCTTCCACGTAATCCTTAGCGTGGCCCCAATCGCGTTTCGCGTCGATGTTTCCGAGGTACAGCGTGTCCTGCAAACCGAGTTTGATCTTGGCCACGGCGCGCGTGATCTTGCGCGTTACGAATGTCTCGCCACGCAGCGGACTTTCGTGGTTGAACAGGATGCCGTTGCACGCGAACATGCCGTAGCTCTCGCGGTAGTTCTTGGTTATCCAGAAGCCGTAAAGCTTCGCCACACCGTAGGGGCTCTTCGGGTAGAATGGCGTCTCCTCGTTCTGTGCACGGGGCAATACGCCACCGTACAATTCACTCGTTGAGGCTTGGTAGAATTTGGTCTTCTTCTCCATGCCCAGGATGCGGATCGCTTCAAGGAATCGCAGTGTGCCGATGCCGTCGGCATTGGCCGTGTACTCGGGCATTTCGAAGCTCACGGCCACGTGGCTCATGGCCGCGAGGTTGTAGATCTCGTCCGGCTGGATCTCCTTCACCAAGCGCAGGCAATTGACACTGTCGGTGAGGTCGCCGTAGTGCAGGTGGAAGGGGCGGCCCTTCTCGTGCATATCGTGGTAGAGATGGTCGATGCGGTCCGTATTGAACAACGAACTGCGCCGCTTCACGCCGTGTACTTCATATCCCTTGTTCAGGAGCAGTTCGCTCAGGTAGGCACCATCCTGTCCGGTAACGCCGGTGATCAGTGCGACCTTCCTTTTCTTGCCGGCCTCAGCCTTCTTTTTCTTCGCCATGGTAGTGGTATGTGCTTCTGCTTATTGAACGATGAACCAGTTGTTCACCAGTGAGTCTTTGTTGTAGCGCATGCTCTTTCCGGTGGTAACATCCGTGATGTCCTTCCCGGCTTCCAATGCGACCGCATGCCCGGCCGCAGTGTCCCATTCCATGGTGGGCGCGTAACGCGGATACACGTCCGCAGCGCCCTCGGCCACGAGACAGATCTTCAGTGCACTGCCGATGCTGGTGAGTTGAACGCTACCATGTTGCGCTTGCTTCTCCGCCACGAACGCCTCCGTTTCCGGTGTGCTGTGGCTGCGGCTGGCAACGATGGTAAAGGTCTCGCGAACGTTCTGCACGGGTAGTTTTTCGGCTAGGGCGGCGAGTTCATACGCCGACCTTCCCGCGAAGGTTTTCGCCTGCTGGATACGGTAGGCGCCACCGCCTTGCCAGGCGAAGTAGAGCACGTCTTTCACCGGCACGTAGAGCGCGCCTCCGATGGGCATGCCATTCTCGATCAGCGATGTTCACCGTGAATTCGCCGTTGCGTTTGATGAACTCCTTGGTGCCGTCAAGCGGGTCCACGAGCCAATAGCGCTTCCATGCCTGTCGTTCCGTCGCGGGCATTGTGCGACCTTCCTCGCTCACGGTGGGAAGTCCGGTACGGTCCAACACAGTGGCGATCGCTTTGTGCGCCCGTTTGTCGGCTTCGGTCAACGGGCTCTTATCCGCCTTCTGCTCCGAGGTGAAGTCCGTTCCGTAAACGGCCAGGATCTCCCGTCCTGCCGCGAAGGATGCCTCGATGGAAGCGTCCACAAGCGGTAACAATTCGTTCTGCACGCGGCGAAGGTATCCGCCCGTTTTCCGATGCGTTCCGCGGGGAACTGCGGTTATCAACGTCCTGTCCTTTGCAGCGCATGATCAAGGGCATTCGCGCCCGCATTACATTTGGCCACGTTCTTTCCGGTAACGCTTATCAAGAAAGGCTGAGGGATAATGGCCCGATGAAGCCTTGACAACCATCCACCGCAAGGTGGACAGGTGCCAATTCCATCCCGACTTGTCGGGAAGAGATGAGCTGCGATCAGGTATCACCCCGCATGCGTGAACACGCAGTGTGTTGTCACCTTATCCTGCTCCGTAAGCTGAGCCGGATGGACCGATCGAAAACGGAAAGCAATGAGCACACTGGAAAAGCTGGCGAGCGAACGCATCCTTGTCCTGGATGGGGCCATGGGCACCATGATCCAGCGCCTCGGCCTCACGGAAGAGGATTTCCATCCGCAAGGAATGGAGCAGCACGACATCCTGCTGAAGGGGAACAACGAGTTGTTGTCCATTTCACGGCCTGAAGCGATCAAGCGCATTCATGAGCAGTATCTCCAAGCGGGCGCTGACATCATCGAGACCAACACGTTCAGCGCGACCAGCATCGCGCAAGGCGAGCACAAGTGCGAGCATTTGGTGCGCGGGATGAACCTCGCTTCAGCACGACTTGCCAAGGAAGCATGCGATGCTTTCACCGCCAAGGATCCCGGCAAACCGCGCTTCGTCGCCGGTGCGCTTGGGCCAACGAACAAGACCGCGAGCCTCAGCCCGGATGTGAACGACCCGGGTTTCCGCGCTGTTCACTTCGATGATCTGGTAGCTGCTTACGCCGAACAAGTGCACGCACTGTTGGATGGTGGAGTGGACCTGTTGCTGGTGGAAACCATCTTCGACACCCTCAATGCCAAGGCTGCTTTCTATGCCATTGAAGAGGTCTTCGACAAGCGCGGCAGCCGGGTGCCGCTCATGTGCAGTGTTACGATCACCGATGCCAGTGGACGCACACTGAGCGGCCAGACGATCGATGCTTTCATGATCAGCATGGGCCACGTGGAGCTGTTCAGCATAGGATTGAATTGCGCACTAGGTGCGGCACAAATGCGACCCTACTTGCAAGTGCTGTCCGAGAACGCGACCTGTCTCACAAGTGTGTACCCGAACGCTGGACTTCCGAACCAATTCGGCGAGTACGATGAAACGCCGGCGATGACCGCGCAGCTCGTAGGCGAGTTCATGCGCGATGGGTTGGTGAACATCGTGGGCGGTTGCTGCGGCACGACGCCGGATCATATCACTGCGCTGGCGAAGGAAGCAGCCAAGCACGCGCCCAGAAAGCTGTCCGTCATCGCATGAGCATCCCGACCTACAGCGGCCTCGAGCCGCTGCGCATTTTCCAAGGCAGCAACTTCGTCAACATCGGCGAACGCACCAACGTTACCGGTAGCGCTGCGTTCCGCAAACTGATCAAGGAAGGCAAGTACGACGAAGCTGTTTCGGTGGCGCGCCAGCAGGTGGAGAACGGTGCGCAGGTGATCGATGTGAACATGGACGAAGGCCTCATCGATGGGGTGGCGGCCATGCGCAAGTTGCTCAACCTGATCGCTGCTGAGCCGGACATCGCGCGCGTACCCGTGATGGTGGACAGCAGCAAGTTCAGCGTGATCGAAGCCGGGTTGAAGTGCTTGCAGGGCAAGGGTATCGCCAACAGCATCAGCTTGAAGGAAGGGGAAACGGAATTCCTGCGGCAGGCGCGTATTGTCAAACGACTGGGTGCGGCGGCCGTGGTCATGTGTTTCGATGAGCAAGGCCAGGCCGACAACTTCGAGCGGCGGATCGCTATCGCAGAGCGCGCTTACAGATTGCTCATCGAGCAAGCGCACTTCGCCCCGCACGACATCATCATCGACCCGAACATCCTGACGGTAGCCACGGGCATGAGCGAGCACGACCACTATGCTGTGGACTTCATCCGCGCAGTGTCGTGGATCAAGAAGCACTTGCCCGGTGCGCTCACCAGCGGCGGTGTGAGCAACGTGAGCTTCAGCTTCCGCGGGAACGAGCCTGTGCGCGAGGCGATCCATACTGCCTTTCTCTACCACGCGATCAAGGCCGGGTTGGACATGGGGATCGTGAACGCAGGCCAGATCGGTGTTTACGACGACATTCCGAAGGACCTGCTCGAACACGTCGAGGATGTATTGCTGGCACGCAGGCCCGATGCCACCGAACGTATGGTCGTCTTCGCAGAACGCTACAAAGGCGCGCCCAGTGCCGAAGTCGTGGCGCAACGTGCTGCGTGGCGCGAAGGCAGTGTGGAAGAGCGATTGAAGCATGCGCTCGTCCACGGCATCACGGAGTACATCGATGCAGACACGGAGGAGGCTCGCGCGCACCTGCAAGATCCGGTGAAAGTCATTGAGGGCCCGCTGATGGCCGGTATGAACGTGGTGGGCGATCTGTTCGGCGCAGGCAAGATGTTCCTGCCTCAAGTGGTCAAAAGCGCACGCGTGATGAAGAAGGCCGTGGCCTACTTGGAGCCATTCCTGTTGGAGAAGAAGAAGTCGTTACCGATAGCACAGCAAAGCACCGGTGCAAAGAAGATCCTCATGGCCACCGTGAAGGGCGATGTGCACGACATCGGCAAGAACATCGTTGGTGTGATACTCGCGTGCAACGGCTGGGAAGTGATCGATATGGGCGTGATGGTACAGTGCGAGAAGATCCTCGCGGCTGCCAAAGAGAACAACGTCGACATCATCGGCCTCAGTGGTTTGATCACGCCATCGCTCGATGAAATGGTGCATGTGGCCAAGGAGATGGAGAGGGAGAAATTCACCGTGCCGCTGCTGATCGGTGGCGCTACCACAAGCCGTGTGCACACTGCCGTGCGCATTGCGCAGCACTACAGCCAACCCGTGGTGCATGTGATCGATGCCAGCCGGAGCGTACCTGTTGTGAGCAGCCTGCTGAGCGACACGGACCGTGGGGCTTTTGCCGCCAAGCTCAAGGACGAATACGCGCACGTTCGTGCCCAGTACGAAGGTCACGAGCGCACCAAGGAATACGTGCCTATTGCTGAGGCACGCGTCAAGCGTTTCGCTATCGATTTCGGCAACGAGCCACCCGTGCAGCCTAAGCGTATCGGTGTGTTCCCATACCGCAACTTTCCGCTTGCGGAATTGGTGCCCTACATCGACTGGACGCCCTTCTTCCAAGCTTGGGAACTGGCGGGGCGCTACCCCAAGATCCTTACCGACCCGGTCGTAGGCAAGGAGGCCACGCAGCTTTACGAGGATGCCCAGCGCATGCTGAAGCAGCTGGTCGCCGAGAAGTGGTTGCAAGCGCATGGCGTGGCTGCCATCTGGCCCGCGAACGCGGTGGAGGACGACATGGAAGTATATGCCGACGACAAGCGCAGCACTACCATCGGGCGTTTCCACGGCATGCGCGCGCAGTCGAAGAAGGCGCAGGGTGTAGCGTACAACTGCCTGAGCGATTTCCTCGCGCCGAAGGAGACCGGTCTCATTGATCACCTCGGTGGTTTCGCCGTTACCACCGGTCATGGCATCGATGCCCACGTGAAGCGCTTCGAAGCCGCGCACGACGACTACAGCGCGATCATGTTGAAAGCCTTGGCGGACCGCTTGGCAGAGGCCTTCGCCGAGAAGCTGCATGAGGTAGTTCGACAAGAGCTCTGGGGTTACGAGACGCCGAGCACCTTCACCAATGATCAGCTCATCAAGGAGGAGTACCAAGGCATCCGTCCTGCACCGGGTTATCCGGCTTGTCCTGATCACACGGAGAAGCCGGAACTTTTCAGGTTGTTGGATGCAACCCGGCACACGGGTATCGAACTAACGGAAAGCCTTGCCATGCATCCTGCTGCTGCCGTCAGTGGATGGTACTTCGCACACCCGAAGAGCAAGTATTTCGGGGTGGGCCGTATCGCGAAAGACCAGGTGGAAGACTTGTCGCGCCGAAAGGGCATTACCATTGCGCAGGTTGAACGGTGGTTGGGAAGCAACCTGGGTTACGAAACCGGGGGCACTGACTGAGCGTTGAACCGCTACTTGGTATGCAGCTCTCCCGCTCCGCATTCCTGTTCCTCGTTTTTTCCGTCGTGGTGAACACCTCGTCGGCACAACGTCTTACGCAGGATAATGGCGATTGCACAGGTGCCCTGTTCATAGCGGACAGCGTGTACGTACAGGAGCAGGCCGTGCGCGGCTTCGGCAACGTGCTGGAGATAAAGGAGAACCCTGCCGAGGACAAGCAGTGGTTCGAGCGTGAGCACCATACCACATGGTACAAGTTCCGTGCGCCCAATACCACGCTGCTCACCTTCACCATCGAACCGAAGAACATCGACGACGACATAGACTTCCTCGTCTTCGAAGGGGCAATACCGGGCATTTGTGACAAGATCCAAGGGAAGTCAGTAGCGCCCATCCGGACGAACATCAGCCGAAATGACAAGGACAACCACAGCATTTGCGGGTTGCGGAAGGACGCGCCTGATGCGTACGTGCGCTCAGGCGTGGGTTCATCATTCAGCAGCGCCATTGAGGTGAAGGGTGGCGACCTCTACTATTTGGTGATCGACTACCAAGACAGGCCCTTGGATGGTTATACGATCCGTTTTCATTACGACCCACCACCGCCGCCCGAGGTGCCGGAGAAGTCCGAAGTGGCCCAACAGACATTACGTATCAACGTCACCGACGCCAAAAGCGGCAAGCCCGTCCAAAGTGTTCTGACGATCGAAGGAATGATCTTCGACAAAGTGGTGGAGGCGAAGGGAAAGAGCACGTACGAGTACCGGATGGACCAGTACCGTACCCTGAAGATCGGATGCGTGCAGAAGGGCTACATGTTCCACAACTTGAAAGTGAAAGGAAGTACCGACAGCCTCGTGACCGTCGATCTGAAACTCACGCCGATCGAGCCGGGCGCGCATGTGGTACTGGAGGATATCCGCTTCGTGGGCAACGACGTAACGGTGATGAAGAACAGCCAAGGCTCCATGCTCCAATTGTTGCGGTTCATGCAACAGAATCCCACCACACGCATCGAGATCGAAGGGCACGTGAACGGCCCGACGTACAAGAACACGAAGGAGTTCATCGAACTGAGCACCGGTCGTGCGAAGGCTGTTTATGACTTTCTGCTGGTGAACGATATTGAACCGGAACGGCTCTCCTACAAAGGCTATGGAAACAGCAAGATGTTGTTCCCCGAGCCCAAGAACAAGGACCAGAGCGAGGCCAATCGTCGGGTGGAGGTGCAGATCCTATAGAGGATCACGTGAAGATGTGGGAGATAGGGAAATGAGGGTGGCCGCTCGAGGCCCGTTGCCTTTCCACATCTTCCACAACTACGGATCTTCATATCTCCTCATCCACCGAACCTGCTTCGCAGCGGCACCGTTCACCCCAAGTACCTCCCGTTCATCCACTGTGGCTGCACTGGCACTACCGGGTGGATAGTTTTGGCCAAGCCGAGGGCAACCTTTCGGCACCATCCCGGGAGATCCGGCCGAAACACTACCGTTCCCATGCGATCATCCATTCTGCTTTTTGCCCTGCTGCCTGGCAGCTTGCTCGCCCAACAAGCTTGGACACTTGAACAGTGCGTGCGCCAAGCCGAGGAGAAGAACCTCAACGTGCGCAACGCCGCGCTCGATGCTGAAATGGCCGACCAAGGCGAACGCCAAGCGATGTACGCCCTGCTCCCCAACCTCAACGCCTACGCAAGTCACGGCTACAACTGGGGTAAAGCCATTGACCCGTTCACCAACACGTTCGCCACGGACCGTGTGCGCACCAACAACTTCTACCTCAGCAGTCAAGTGTCCTTATTCGAGGGATTGCGCAAGCAGAATGTTCTTGGCAAAGCGAAGCTGGATGCCGATGGGAGTGCGAAAGGACTGGAAGACCAACGGAATACAGTGCGGTTATCAACGGTGCAAGCTTTCCTCGATGTGTTGAGTTTGCGCGAGCGGATCAGCGCGGCGCAGAAGCAGGTGGCCAACATCAACGAGCAGTTGAGCGTCACCAACGCTTTGGTCGAAGGTGGTCGGTTACCACGTTCGGAGGCCATGGACCAACGGAGCCAGCTGGCCCAGCAGGAGTATACGGTGATCGATCTCCAGAACCAGCACGACCAACGGTTGCTGGCGTTGATGCAACAACTCCGATTGACCCCGGAGGAACAACGCGGCTTCGATATCCAAGCGCCAACCATTTCGGGGTTGAACATCACGGACCCGGCCCAAGACCCGGCGGATGTGCTACGTGCCGTGCTGGCTGCGAATCCCGGCTATGCGCAAGTGGAGATACAAGCCACCAGCGCCGAGAAGGACATTGCCATTGCGCGCAGCGGCATGATGCCGGCGTTGCGCTTGGAGGGTGCGGTGGGCAGTGGCTACAGCGGGCGGAACGTGCAGGCGGTCGGTGAACCGGTATTCGGTGATCCCCAGTTGGTGGGCTTCACGCAAAGCGGCGAGAACGTGTACACCCCGACCTATTCCCAGGCCACCGAAACAAAGGGCATGGGCGACCAGTTCGAGGACAACCTGAACGAATCCGTGACGCTCAGCCTGAGCCTCCCACTGTTCAACAACCAAAGCAACAAGTACGCGACCGACCAAGCGCGCATTCGCCACGAACAAGCGAAGAACCGCGTGGAAGCCGAACGGCAATCATTGGAGCGCGAAGTGCAGCAAGCCATCACTGCCCAGCGCGGTGCCTACCGCCAGTACGAGGCAGCGCAACGCGCGCAGGAAGCCGCCACGGAGTCGTTGCGCTTGGCACAGGAACGCTACACGGCGGGGGCGGCCACCAGCCTTGAGCTGAACACGGCCCGCACGAATTTGGACCGCGCTACGGCCGATGGCATCACTGCGAAGTACAACTATGTAATGGCCGCGAAGTACATCGATATTCTGCAAGGACTTCCCGTGTCGCTCTAAGCGATGGCCTGCATCCTGCATCTGGAGACCGCCACGCACTTGTGCAGCGTCGCACTTTCGCGTGATGGTGTTGTGCTGGCCACCCGGGATCATACCAGTACGGGCTTCAGTCACGCAGAGAAGTTGAATGTGTTCATTGATGAGGTCCTGAAGGAGGCCGCAGTGGCGATGAAGGACTTGAGCGCGGTAGCTGTAGGTATCGGTCCGGGGTCATACACGGGTTTGCGTATCGGACTCAGTGCGGCGAAGGGACTTTGTTACGCATTGGATATTCCGATCATCGGCATCGGGACGCTCGACACCATGGTGGCGAACGTGCTTTCCGCTCACAGCGTGTCACTGGCCACTTCGTGCCTTTGGCCGATGATCGACGCGCGGCGTATGGAGGTCTTTACCCAGTGTGTCACCGAAGGCGAAACACCGGAACCGATGCCCTTGCTGCTATCGCCGGAATGGGTAGCGGGTCTCGACAAGTCAACGCCGCACATCGTATTCGGTGATGGTGCTGACAAAGCAGCGGATCTGTTCAAGAACATTCCACACGTGATGTATATCGCAGGCATAGCGCCCTATGCATCATCCATGTGTACGCTTGCGCATGAGCGATACGCGAAAGGAGGGTTCGATGACCTGGCTTACTTGGTGCCTGCGTATGGTAAGGAGGCCGGCGTAACCACCGCGAAGAAGCCCGTTTAACTAAAGGCCTGCGAGGATCGCGAGCAAAGCGAGCTGCGGCACCTCCGCATCCATCATCAGGATGGCATCGCCCTTCATCCCGAACGGCCCTTCGGCCAGGAAGATCATGTTGCCTTCGATCACGAAGGCCCCTTCTGTTTTGTTGCAGAACGGTCCTTCGCCGCGAAAAACCTTATTGCGCTCGATGACCAAGACCCCAGCGCCTTTGTTGCACAGGGTTCCGCTACAGCGATAGAGCTTGTCCACCTCGAGCACGAATGCGCCGTATCCACGCCGCCCGAACGCATCGGCCGCATGGAATACGGCATCCTCTTCCAGCACGTACATGCACGGTCCCTTGCTACCGAACGGCCCGCAGGCTTGGTAGATGCGATCGCCCTCCACTATAAAGGCGGCATCGCCGGGCGTGCCGAAGGGGCCATAAGCCCAACGTACGACGATCGGCTGCGCGAGCGTGAGCAAGGGCAGGAGCAACAGGAGGAGCAGGGTGCATCGTTTCATGGCGTGCCGAATCTATGTGGATGGCTCTACGCGGTTGACGTTCACCGCTTGATCACCTCATACCGCACGACGCGTATGGTGCCCGTGGCCATGTCTTTGGTGAGCTTGGCTTTCAGGTGCAGCGAGCCTTCCGCGTAGACGTACTCCTCCTTCGTTACATGCTTGTCGTTCTGCCAAGTGTCCATGCCAAGGAGGTTGTCAGCGGCATCGTAGGTGTACGAATAACGCACCGTGCGCGGAACGGACAGGTCACTTTGCTCGGTACGCGATGCGAGCAGCCCTTTCTCGTTGTACGTGAAGGTTGTGCGGCCCATCCGGTTAGACACCAAGTAGCGGTCCTCGATGGCGCGCAGGTAGCCGAGGCGGTCGCTGATGTGCAGTTCCTCGCGGTATGGAAGTCCCAGACTGTTGAGGTAGGTGATCCGCTTCGTGCTGTCGTTCAAGGCATCGTAGCGGAAGTGCTCATCGCTCACTTCGGTGCGCGTGCCGGGTACGAGGGTGTACCGATCCGTGCCGAGGTTTTCTATGCGCACATGTGTTTCGCGCACCGGGCGACCTAGACTGTCCAGTTCGAACTCCTCACTGTAGTGGCCGCTAAGGTCGAGCCGCGTGCGTTGGAGCAGGTTCCCTTGCCCATCGTAACGGTAACCGATGCTGGCGGTATCCCGGCCACTGCCGGGCCGCCCGAAGGAATTGTTGCTGTACCAAGCAAGACCGTTGCTATCGAAGCGGTACCAATAGTGTTCGTTCTTGGGCACCATGGGTTCGCCATCGCGTTTCACATGCAGCTGGCCCTTTACTTCCGCAACGTTGTTGCGCGCCATGAACGCCGGGTTGAAGTGCGGCTGCTGTGGGGAACCCGTGGCGGGGACCAGGAGGGTTTGGGAGAAAGTGGAAAGGGCAAAGTGGAAAGTGAAAAGAGAAAGGAACAACCCCAACAAGGATGGCCTCATATCGGTAGTGATGGTGAATGACATCACTTCAACTGCTTGATGGCTTCTTCGACGGTTGCGACGGGCAATTGGCACGCCTTGTTCTGGCAAACGAAAATGGTGGTGCCGTCCAAAAGCTTGTCCTCCAGCAAAGGCAGCTTGCTCGCTTGCTTGCTGCCCATGAAGAACCGGTTGGGGATGTAGTGCGGCGCGAAGCCCTTGCGCAACGTCAAAGCATCCGGTCCAGTGATGGCGATCTCATGGAAGGGGTGTACCTCGGCGAGCATCAGTTGCGCCCAATTGCTGTAGCCGCTCGGGTAGGTGGTGAAATTCTCCTTCACGTTGTTGAGCATCGTTGCGCTCATCCCCAGCCATTGCTGGTTGTCGAACAAGTGGCCGAGCGTGAAGAGCACGTTGGCCATGGTGCTGTTGCTGCCTGGGATCACGTTGTCCGTGGTTTCCATTTTGCGTGCGATCAGTGCAGGGTCCAGGTCGCTGGTGAAGTGGAACATGCCGCTCGACTTGTCGTGGAAGTGCGCGATGGCATATTCGGTGAGGGTGCGTGCTTCGTTCAAGTAACGCTCGTCGAAGGTGACGGAGTACAAGGCGCATAAGGCTTCGGCCGTGAAGGCATAGTCCTCCAAGAAACCGTTGATGCTCGCCTTCCCATCCTTGTAGCTGTGGTTCAAGCCGCCATCGCTCCGTTTGCATTTCTGCAGCATCAGGTCCATGTTCTTCTTGGCTGCCGCCAGCCACGCCGCCTCGCCGAAGACCTCGTAGGCATCGCAGAGACCGGTGACCATCATGGCGTTCCAACTCACAAGACTTTTGTCGTCGAGGCCCGGGCGGATGCGCTTGGCGCGTGCTGTTAGCAATGTGCCATTGATCCGGGCCGCTACCGCCGCCCATTCGCTCGCGCTCATGTTGTGCTTCTTCGCGAACGCATCATCGGCAGACTTCCGCAGGAGGATATTGTTGCCGTGTTCCCACACCGCTGCACCGCCCACATTGTAGTACTCCTTCGCGAGTGCGAAGTCGTTGCCGAGGACGGCCTTGAGCTCATCTTCCTTCCAAACGTAGAACTTGCCTTCCTCGCCTTCGCTGTCGGCATCGAGGGCTGAGTAGAACGCGCCTTCGGGGCTGGTCATTTCGCGCTGCAACCACGTCAGCGTGCTGTACACGGCATCCTTGTACAACGGATCCTTGAAGGCTTGATAACCTTGGCTGTAAAGCGATACGAGCTGCGCGTTGTCGTACAGCATCTTCTCGAAGTGCGGCACTTTCCACAGCACATCGGTGCTGTAGCGGCTCCAGCCGCCACCCACCTGGTCGTAGATGCCGCCGAGCACCATCTTGTCCAACGTCAGCGCAACATGCGCTTTCAGTTCATCGTCGTTGTTGAGGAAGGCGTGCCGCAACAAGTAGCGGTAGTTGTTGGGCATCGGGAATTTCGGTGCGCGATCAGGGCCGCCTTCCGCGTGATCGAAGGTGCTGTCCCAAACGCGCACGTACTTGTCCAGATCCTTCTGCGTGAAGAGCGGCGGATCGGTGTTGAGCTGCACCAGATCGGCCGTGGCCACGCCGTTGCGCACTTGCTCGGCCTGTGCCTTCACACGCTCGGGTTGCATTTGCCACGTTGCGCTGAGGTCGTTGAGCAGTTGCTTCCATTGCGCTGGCGGGAAGTAGGTACCACCATAAACGGGTTTGCCGTCGGGCATCGCGAAACAGTTGAGCGGCCAGCCGCCGCTGCCGGTCATGAGCTGCACGGCCGTCATGTACACCTGATCGACATCGGGACGTTCTTCGCGATCCACCTTGATGCAGATGAACTTCTCGTTCATGAGCTGCGCGATGCTGTCGTTCTCGAAGCTCTCGCGCTCCATGACGTGGCACCAGTGGCAACTGCTGTAGCCGATGCTCACCAGCACCAACTTGTTCTGTGCCTTGGCACTATCGAAGGCCTCGGGGCTCCAAGGCCACCAGTTCACCGGGTTGTGCGCGTGTTGCAACAGGTAAGGACTGGTCTCGTTGACGAGCCGGTTGGTGTGTGCGTGTTGCATGTGGTCGGTGCCGTTCGTTCCTTGCGGCTGGCATGACGCCATGATGAAGAACGCAGCCATGCAAGTGAGGGCGGCGCTCGTGTGAACTTTCGGCATGATGGAACAAAGAAACGGAGAGCTTGATCGCTGGGTGGGCCGCACGCGGCAAGCCGATCAACGTGGGGTTGTGAAGGAACAGCGCTGGCCGGGAACATTGATGGCGTTCGGCGTGATCGTGTTTTTGGTGACACTGTGGATGGCCATCAGCATGGTGTACCTCACGTTCGTGGAGTTGTTGCAGTGGTTCGCACTGTTCGCGTTCGTCGGGAATCTGTTGCCCTATGTGCGCAGCGGGCTGAGTTTGGGCATGGAACGTTTCGAGTGGTTCCTGTTCAATCTGCTCGCCGTGGGTCCTTTCCTATGGAGCATTACGTTGGTGTTGAACATGACCGTACACGGACCGGAGCGCGTGTATGTGTTGCCGGTGCGTGGCTTGGACCCGGTGAAGTATTGGCGGCATCACGATGCGAAGCTCCAGATGAACGAGATCACGCAGGAGCAGGCGTTGAGCGGTGAGTTCGGCCTTGGCGGCCCGGAGGGAAGCCAGTTGCTCACCGGCGTTGCCGAGGGCTGCCTTGGGTGGGAAGTGAGGACGTGGCCAGGGAAGGAGGAGTGAGGTGGTTAAGGCCGCGAACGGTCCCTTGCAGTGGCCCACACCGAGTGTGGCGATCGCCGATCGTCACCCATTGCAGGTGCCATATTGATCTTATGCGCGGCTCCGGACAGGTCGCTCTCGATGATCGTCACCCATCATGAGGCCCGACCAAGATCTGAGTGACCCCTCCATACGGGTTGCGATCCGGGATCGTCACCCATTATGAGGTTCGACCAAGATCTGAGTGATGCCTCCATACAGGTTGCGATCCGCGATCGTCACCCATGGTGAGGCCCGACCAAGATCTCAATGAGGCCTCCATACGGGTGACGATCAGTGATCGCCATCCTCAGTGCCACCCATATCAGGGCGCGAACGTTCGGGCAGGAGACCCCGATGGTCATGGCCCTCGGGCGAGGGCGTGCCTTAGTTGATGCGGAGTACGGACCTGTTGTTGTCGCAACCACTGTCCATGGACATCCGTTCCAAGGCTCCGTAAATCACCACCAATGGCCTACGCTGACATCACCCTGCGCATCACTCGGCTCAGCATGCTGGAACTGTACACCTTAGGCGTACGGGTGGAAACATGCATGCGCAACAACACGCTTTTCCCCGCACCGCCCGATCCACTTGACCAATTGCGGAGCATGCTGCGCGACTTCAGCGATCACATCAGCACTGCGAACGAGGGTAGCAAGCGCGCTTACATCGCACGCGATGTCTGCGCTCAACGTGTGCGGATCGTCCTCAATGCACTGGCCCATTATGTGCGCAGCGAGAGTGGCGGCGATGCAGCTAAGCTTGTTGCGTCGGGTTTCCCGCTGCGGAAAACACCGGCACCCATGGACGTGCCTGCGCCCACGATGCATATCGCAGCACGCCCCGGCAAGGCGGAAGGCGTTATCCAGCTGCGATGGGACCCCTCGAAAGGCACCAAGATGTACACGGTCTTCATCGCTCCAATGGATGACGGATCGGCTTGGCGCGAACTGGCACGGACCACGCGCTGCTCCATCAAAGTGGACGGCTTCGAGAGCGGTGCGCGCCACCGTTTCAAGGTAACGGCCACTGGTACTGCAGGCACCGGGCTTGAAAGCGCGGTGGTGATCGGAATGGCGGCTTGAGGGCGTTGAGTCAGTTCACCACCAACCTTACCTGCCGCAGGTGGCCCCGTTGATCTATGCTGATGGTGTAGACCCCCGGAACAAGGGCCTGGGGTAGGATCTCAATGGCTTCTGTGGGATGCGTGAACCGATAGGAGCGAACCAGCCAGCTCTGCGGATCGATGACTTTGACAGATCACGGACGGACTTTTCGGCGACCGGCCGACCAACCTGCGATAGTTGAACAGGGTGCATAGCCAGCTAACGACGGCTGGGATGCAGTTCCTTTTTGTACCACTGTTTCTTCTCGAACCAAACATTTGCGCTGTCGGGCTTGAGCGCAGTTGGATGGAAACGGAACTCTCTCGACCCTTTGAACAGGGTATCAGCCCGCGAATGCGCAAAAATGACATTGATCACGATGCTGGAATCACTTTTTACGCGGCCAACATCATCGAATACCGCTCGCGTGCAAGGCTCCTGAACGTTCCAGTTGAACGCTTGCACCCAGATGGTATCATTCCGGACCGAATGGTCGCCCCAACCTTCACGCGAATTGAAATTGCGATGTGCCCTCATAGTCGCTAATGCCCTGTCGGGGTCGGACCAGAAGTCACCTATTGGATGCAGGAAACCGTAGGACATGACCCGTCCGTTCGCATAGAAGAAGTACGCATCCCTGCTGTCAGTGGACACATAGATGCCATCGGTCCGAGGCCTGTTCGCATGGGGATGCTGAGCGATCGGAAACTTGTAAATATTGAACGGCCGATGGCAATTGAGCATGATGCCGCAACTGTTTAAGAGGCCGCAAGCAGCCACAAGCCAGCCGATGTGCCAGTGGGAGAAAACCGACATGCTATGGCCGCATGATCTCATCGCTGCTCAATCCCTCGTGTGATGAGCCTTTCTCTCCGAGGGATGAAGCGTGAAGGTGAGGAACATTGGGACACCCGGTGTCCTTTATCTCAACTCCAACGTATCCCTGATATCGAACGGGAAACGTTTGCTGATGATGCCGACCTGCCCTTTCACGGTGCCGGAGGCGCGCAATTCGGCTTGGCCGCTGAGCAAGCTGCCTAGGCCACCGAGGAGGATGGGGCCGAGCTTGCCTTGCGTGTCGGCGCTGATGTACACGGGGTAGATGCGTGTGCTGCGTTTGTCGAGGACGACGGTGCTGTCGAGCACGGCTTTGCCAACGAACTGACCGTTGTACCAGAGGTCCACGTCGGGGTCTTTCAGTTTGATGCGGTAGTTGTTCGGGTTCTCCACTTCGGCCTCGATGGTAAGGGCGATGTCGTTGCCGTTCATCTTGCGCAGTTCAACGTTGCGCACGCCGTGGAAGGTGACGTCACGGAAGTTGGCGCAGGAGGTGAGGAGGATGGTAACGAGGAGCAGAGCTGACGGTTTGCGCATGACCGGGGGGAGTGGACGGGAACGTGGTTGGCAAACATCGAGCCTGCTCACCATCCCCCTGCCCCCTTCTGAAGGGGGACGAGCAATGGGAGGAAGGAAGACTGATATCCTGTAGCTGTCGAACGTGGATCGCGTCGTCGTTCGGCCTACTTGCTCATCTCCGCATAGTGGTGGAAGAAGCGCGGGATGGTCTGGATGCCTTTGAAGTAGTTGAAGACGCCGTAGTGCTCGTTGGGGCTATGGATGTTGTCGCTGTCCAAGCCGAAGCCGAAGAGGATGGTTTTGAGGCCGAGTTCCTTTTCGAAGAGCGCAACAATGGGGATGCTGCCGCCGCCGCGTGTTGGTATGGGCTTCTTACCGAAGGCTTCCTCCATGGCTTTGCTCGCGGCTTTGTAGGCCACGCTATCGGTGGGGGTCACTGCTGCTTCGCCGCCGTGGTGCGGGCGCACAACAACTTTCACATAAGGCGGTGCGATCTTCTCGAAGTGTTCCTTGAAGAGCTTGGTGGCACGATCGCTCTTCTGGTTCGGCACCAAGCGCATGCTGATCTTGGCGAAGGCCTTCCCCGGTAGCACGGTCTTCGCGCCCTCACCGATGTAACCACCCCAGATGCCGTTCACGTCGAGCGTTGGGCGGATGGTGCAGCGTTCATCGCTGGTGTATCCTTTCTCGCCCTTCACGGCAGCCACGCCGAGTTCCTTCATCCATTCTTTCTCGTCGAACGGAGCTTCGGCCAGGGCCTTGCGGTCGGCGGCGCTGAGCTCTTGCACATCGTCGTAGAAACCCGGGATGGTGATGCGGCCATCGGCATCGTGCAGGCTGGCGATCATGGCGCACAACGTGTTGATGGGGTTGGCCACCGCGCCGCCGTACACACCACTGTGCAGGTCGCGGTTCGGCCCCGTCACCTCCACTTCAACATAGCTGAGCCCACGCAGTCCTGTGTTGATACTGGGTACATCGTTGGCGATCATGGACGTGTCGCTGATAAGCACCACATCGGCCTTCAGCTTCGCTTTGTTGTTCACCACGAACACGCCGAGGTTATCGCTGCCCACTTCCTCCTCGCCCTCGATCATGAACTTCACGTTGCAAGGCAGGGCGTTGTTCTTCACCATCACCTCTAGCGCCTTCACATGCATGTAGAATTGGCCTTTGTCGTCGGCGCTGCCGCGGGCGTAGATAAGGCCGTCTTTCACCACCGGTTCGAAGGGTGGGCTGGTCCACAGATCCAGTGGGTCCGGGGGTTGCACATCGTAGTGGCCATAGACCAGCACGGTGGGCAGCGTGGGATCGATGATCTTCTCACCGTACACGATGGGGTGCCCGGCCGTAGGGCAGATCTCGGCGAAGTCCACCCCGGCGGCTTCCAGGTTCTTGCGTACCGCTTCGGCGCAGCGCGCCACGTCGGCTTTGTACTTGGGGTCGGCGCTTACGCTGGGAATGCGCAGCAGGTCGAGCAGTTCGTTGAGGAAACGGTCCTTGTTGGACTCGATGTAGCTGTCGAGGCTGTTCGGATGTGAGATGTGGGCGGGTAGACCAGGTTGGGGAAGGTGCAGGCTGTCGTTCCACATTCCGTATCCCCCCACGGCCAGTCGAGTCACCGAATGTGCTGGCCAACCCGTTCCTGACCGGGCAACGGGCCGCGTGGGCGGGGCGTCGTATGCCCGTTGCGAAGTCCTATTTTTCCCATCCCTGAACGAAATCTCTGACCCATGCGCGTACGACTCCTCCTTTTTCCCGCGCTTTTCCTCTTGCTGAACCCGGTATCCGGTCAGCTATCGGTTGCCAATACCCTCACCCCGGAACAGTTGGTGCAGCAGGTGTTGTTGGGCAGTGGTGTGAGTGTGAGCAACATCACCTTCAACGGAGGCCCGGCCACGGTAATGTCCATGCAAGCCGGCCAGTTCGATGGAGCGAGCAGCAACATCGGCATGGCCACGGGGCTCATCCTCGCTTCCGGCCACGACACTTTGGCCAACGGCCCGAACGATTTCGGTGGTGGCACGGCGCCTGGTGGTGGGATGCAGGGTCCCGGCGATCCCGATCTATCGCAGTTCCTCGGCGGGAACATGACGTTCGATGCTGCGGTGCTCGAGTTCGACTTTATCCCGAACGGCGATACCCTGCGCTTCAATTATGTGTTCGGAAGTGAGGAGTATGACGAGTGGACCTGCAGCGGTTTCACCGATGCCTTCGGGTTCTTCCTCAGTGGTCCCGGCATCAATGGTCCGTACAGTAACAACGCCACGAACATTGCCTTGGTGCCCGGCACGAACGTTCCCATAGCGATCAATTCCGTGAATCTGGGCGTGCCGGGTTCGGCGGGAACAGCGGCGACCTGCGCTGCCTTGGACCCCAACTGGCAGAACAACAGTGTGTATTACACGCAGAACAATCCCGTTGGACCCACTGTTGAGTATGATGGGTTCACCGTGGTGCTGGAGGCTTTCGCTCTGGTTACCTGCGGACAGCAATACCACATCAAGTTGGCCATTGCCGATGCGAACGATGCGATCCTGGACAGCGGTGTATTCCTGGAAGGTGGAAGCTTCACGAGCACGGCTGCGGTCACTGCTTCGCTGAGCACGGCCGTTGGGTTGATCGATAGCACGCTCTATGAAGGGTGTGCGAGTGCACAACTGGTCTTCGAACGGTACGCTGGTTTCGCAACGACGGATACGGTGCAGTTGGTGGTGGGTGGAACGGCCATTGGCGGGGTGGATTACAACCCGGTGTTGCCGAACGAGATCGTATTCCAACCCGGTGATTCGACCATTGTGTTCGTCCTGACCGCACCTCTGGACCCCGATGCGCTGGAAACCGTGCAGATCACCATCAGTAACGTGGCGCAGTGCAGCGGTATGTTGGTGGTGACGGACTTCACCTTCTACATCAACGAGGCGCAGCCGATGTACATAACGGTGAGCGATACCGCCATAGGTTGTGATGACGTTGTGACCATAGGACCGAACGTGTTCGAGGGCTATGGCAACTACCAATACATATGGAACACGGGTGACACGACAGCAACGCTTACTCTGTCGCCACCGGTGACCACCACGTATACCGTCACCGTGTCCGATACGTGTGGCCAAGTGCCTCAAACGGGAACGATCACAGTGGATGTGCCGGTGTACCCGCCCGTTAACATGATCGTCAGTAACGATACGGCGTTGAGTTGTCCACAAGCGGCCACCCTTTTCGTGATCAGCACCACCGGTGGGGATGGTGTATACACTTACGAGTGGACGGATGTGAACGGTACGGTTCTCAGTACGAGCACTTCACTGGCCATCAATAGCGGCCCCGCGGCCACCTATTACGTTTCGGTTGAAGCCGGTTGTGGAATGGGCGATGCCGATACGATCGTCGTATCTCCCTTGCCGCTGCCACCGATCGTGGTACTGACGAACAACGACACTACGGTGCAGTGCCCCGCTGATCTTGTTGACCTCTACATCGCTTCGTTGTCCGGTGGAAGTGGCGTGTACACGCTTGAATGGACGGACGGCTTCAGTGTGCTGAGCACTACTGACACGCTTCCTGATATCAGTGTGATCGGTACGGCCACCTATTATATCAGCGTTGAGGACGAGTGTGGGAATACGGGCCTTGATTCGGTAACGGTGCAGTTGCCGGTATGGGATCCATACACGTTGTGGATCGTTCCCGATACGGCGATATGCCTTGGTTTCGAAGGCCAACTGGCTGCGCTGGCAAGCGGTGGTGCGGGTGGTTACCAATATGCTTGGTCGCCCATCACCAGTTCATCCACCGATACTACTGTGGCACCCACGGCGCCGACGACCTATTCGGTTACCGTTACGGATGCTTGCGGGTTTGTGCTCACCGACGATATGTTCATGGATGTGCAGTTCGTGGAAGCTGCGTTCAATGTGAATTACATCGGCGAATTCGACGTGACCTTCCTGAACGAAAGCAGCAACAACACCACGGAGTGGTTCTGGGATTTTGCCGACGGCAATACCGATAGCGCGCAGTACACCGCCCACCGGTATCTCGATAGCGATGACCATGAAGTGTGGCTTACCGTATGGAACCCGATCGGCTGCGTGGACAGCACGTCATTGATCGTGCAGCCTCCCGCCCACGTGTACGTGCCGAACAGCTTCACACCCGATGGCGACGGTATCAACGACATGTTCGGGCCCATTGGCCACGACCTCTCGGAATACCAGTTCCGGATCTTCGATCGATGGGGCGAGGTGATCTTCGCGAGCAGCGATCCAGGCCAAGGCTGGGATGGCAAAGTGAGCGGTGCTGCCCCCAAGCAGGATGTGTACGTGTGGCAGTTAAAGACCAGCGGTCGTAGGTTCGGCCCGGTGGAGTACATGGGTAACGTGACGTTGATACGATAACGAATGAGCGCAATTATGGGAACGATGGGAATGAGAAAGGGCTTGGCAGGGGCGGTAGCGATGGTGTGTGTGGCCAGCACGCAAGCGCAACTCACGATCGACAATACCACCACGGTGCAGAGCCTGGTGGAGAACGTGCTATTGGGCGGTGGTGTCAACGTGACCAACATCACCTTCAATGGTGTACCCGCGAACTTCGTTACGGAGCAGGCCGCGTCGTTCAACGGCAGTGCAACTACGCTCGGCATTACGAGCGGCATGATGCTGGCCACCGGGAGCGTGCAGATGGCCATGGGGCCCAACAACAGCGGCAGCATGAGCCTTGGCGGCGGTTTGCCGACAAGTGATCCGGACCTTGCGATCCTGAGCAACCCGCAGACAGTGAACGATGCCGCCATTCTGGAATTCGACTTCGTGCCTGCCGGCGATTCGTTGAGTTTCAAGTTCGTATTCGCCAGCGATGAGTACTTGGAATTCGTGAACAGCGTGAACGACATCTTCGGGTTCTTCCTCAGCGGCCCCGGGATCAACGGCACGTTCTCGAACAACGCCATCAACATCGCTCTGATACCGAACACCACCGACCCCGTTACCATCAACACGGTGAACGATGTTGTGAACCCCGCCTACTACGTGGACAATGGCGATGGATTCACGGCACCGTTCAATACCGATCCGCAGTACGTGCAGTACGACGGGTTCACCGTGGTGATCACCGCCTCGGCGCTGGTGAGTTGTGGAGAGACCTACCACATCAAGATCGCGATCGGCGATGCCAGTGATACTGTGTGGGACAGTGCAGTGTTCCTTGAGGGGGGCAGCTTCAGCAGCCCGAACGCCATCGACTTGGAAGTGGTGACCGCCAGTGCTGATGGTACCCTTACCGAGGGTTGCACGGACGCAACGTTCACGATCACACGCCCCGGCGCCGATGACGATATCGATGTTTCGGTCGTGGTCGGTGGTACTGCTACCAACGGAACTGATTACACGAGCATACCAGCTTTGATAACGATCCCCGACGGCCAGAACAGCGTGAGCTTCCCCATTGAAGCATTCGAGGATAATGTGGCGGAGGGCCAAGAGGAGATCGTGCTGACGGCAACGTTCGTGAACGCATGTGGTGATACCAGTATCAGCACAGCTACAGTGCCCATTGTTGAGTATGTGCCGATGGTACTTGCAACGGAGGATCTCTTCCTCGAATGCGAGGACGATAGCGTGTTGCTCATTGCGCAACTCTCCGGTGGGTTCGGTAACGTGAGCCCGATCTGGGACAACGGTACTGCGAGCGTGTTCAATTGGGTGCCCGGAATGGAGAGCGGCACATATACGATCACCGCCACCGATGAATGTGAGAAAAGCGTGAGCGCCGTTGTGAATGTTGAAAGCGGTTGCCAGATCGTGATCCCCAATGTCTTCAGCCCGAACAGTGACGGGGAGAACGATCGATTCGTGATCGATGGCATCTTGGGCACCAGCAACACGGTACGGATCTACAACCGGTGGGGCCAGATCGTTTACGAAGCGAACAACTACCGCAATCAGTGGGATGGTGACGACGTAAGTGATGGCACCTACTACTACGAGGTACAGGTGGATGGCGAGCCGAAGGCATTCACCGGTCACTTGACCATCCTGAACAACAAGCGCTGACGGGCACGTCGGTCGGGTGCGTTCGCTTTGTTATGGGCGGATAACTTGCCGCCCCCGATGCATCGGGAGGATGCCACATGCGTTCACCGCTCTCTTATTTCAAAGTGCAGTTGCTTATTTCCTGGCTGATCCGGGGCAATCCGCTCTTTCTGGATCGTAGCAAGCTGGGCAAGGTGAAGCTGTTGAACATCGGTTGCGGCGCGCACCCGAAGGAGAACTATGTGAACCTCGACTACCACTGGTTGCCCGGCGTTGACCTGTGCTGGGACCTTACCCGGGGCCGGTTGCCATTGCCGGACGCCAGCATGGACGGAGCGTTCAGCGAGCACTGCATCGATTGTATCCCGGTCCAGTATTTCAAGCGCACTATTGCCGACCTCCACCGTGTGTTGAAGCCCGGCGGCGTGTTCCGGTTAGTACTGCCCGATGGCGCGTTGTACCTCGACCTCTACCAGAAACGCAAGACCGACAAGAGCGTCGTTTTCCCATATGGGGAGAAGGAGGCCACGGGCATGATCAGCGTGAACCGTTACGCGCGCGATCACGGCCACCGTTACAGCTACGACTTCGAAACGATCGAACTCTTTCTTCGCGAAGCTGGCTACAGCAGGATCACCTTGTGCCGAATGGGCGAAGGGGCCGTGCCCGAGCTGCAGATCGATCAGCAGGAGAGGGCCGGTGAGAGTTTCGTTGTGGAGGCGGTGAAGTGATCCGGTCGGTCACTTCGCCAAGAGCGATTTGCCTGTCATCTCCGTCGGCTGCTCTAACCCCATTAGGGCAAGCACGGTCGGTGCAACATCGGCGAGTACTCCGCTTCGCAAGTGGTATCCGCGATCGTCAATGAGGAAGATGGGCACCGGGTTCATGGAGTGCGCAGTGTTCGGCGTGCCATCCGGGTTCATGGCCTGATCGGCGTTGCCGTGATCGGCGATGATGATGAAGCTGTATCCACGGGTTTTTCCAGCCTCCACCACCTGCTGCGCGCAACGGTCGGTGACTTCCACCGCCTTCACGATCGCAGGAACACACCCGTGTGACCCACCATATCGGGGTTGGCGAAGTTGAGGCATACGAAGTCGGGCTTGCGGGCAACCAGCGCATCCGATACCCGCTGCGCGAGTTCCGGCGCGTTCATTTCCGGTAGCAGATCGTAGGTGGCCACTTTCGGCGATGAGGCCATGATGCGTTCCTCGCGTTCGAACGGCGCTTCGCGCCCACCGCTGAAGAAGAACGTAACGTGCGGATACTTCTCCGTTTCGGCGGCGCGCAATTGGCTGAGGCCCGCATCCGCCACTACTTCGCCAATGGTCTTTTTCAGATCATCCTTGCGGAAGAGCACATGCACGTTCTTGTATGTGCTGTCGTACTCGGTCATCGTGACATAGTGCAACGGCAATGTGGTCATGCCCTGTTCGGGCATGTCTTTCTGCGTCAATGCCACAGTGATCTCCCGACAACGATCCGTCCTGAAGTTGAAGCAGAGGACAACATCGCCTGAGCGGATCGATCCATCAATACCGGCGATACGATGGGGCAGGATGAATTCATCCGTAGTTCCTGCCGCGTAGCTCTTGGCGAACACGTCCAATGGGTCATTCGCGATCGCGCCTTCGCGATTCACCAATAGATCATATGCGCGCTTGATGCGCTCCCAACGTTTGTCGCGGTCCATGGCATAATAGCGACCACAAACGGTGGCCACCCGCGCGGGGGTGCCTTCGATGTCCCGTAAAAGATCTTCCATATAGCCCTTACCGCTGTTCGGCGCGGCATCGCGCCCGTCGGTGAACGCATGGATCAATACGTTGGACAAACCCGCCCGCCCCGTCATGTGGCACAATGCTGCCAGGTGGCTTTGCATACTGTGCACACCACCCTTGCTCACGAGGCCGATCAAGTGCAAACGCTTACCGGGCTTCTTCGCTTCCGTGAATGCGGCTTGCAAAACCGTGTTCTGCTCCAGCGAACCATCGGCTACGGCCTTGTCAATGCGCACGAGGTCTTGGTACACCACCCGCCCGGCACCTATGTTCAAGTGGCCCACTTCGCTGTTGCCCATCTGTCCTTCCGGAAGGCCCACATGGAGGCCATCGGTGCGCAACGTGGCGTGCGGCATAGCGGCCCGCAACCCATCGATGAATGGTGTCTTCGCTTGAGCGATGGCGTCGGTGCGGTCGCCAGCGCCGATCCCCCAACCGTCGAGTATGATCAGTGCGACCTTATGGTTCGTCATTTGTGAAGCGGGAAAGCGGCGGCGAAAGTAGAGCCACCACCTGCGCGCGGCTCCAAATGCACGCTTCCACCCATGGACTGCATCAGCCGTTGCACGATGTAAAGGCCGAGCCCGGTCCCTTTCACGTTCCTGGTTTCCTCATTACCGCCCCGGAAGAATTTCGTGAAGATGTGGGCGCGGTCGGCGACCGGAACGCCAGGCCCATTATCGCTTACGCGCAAAAGCGCGGTGGACCCCACAATGCCCAGATCAATGGAAATGGTGGTGCCGCTCGGACTGTACTTGGCCGCGTTCTCCAACAAATTGACCAGCACACTGCGCAAGGCCTGTGGGTCCACGCTCAACTCCATTGGTTTCAGATCGGTCACCACAGTGTGATCTTGTGCATAGGTGGCGCGTGCATGTTCGCAGATCGATCCAACAAGTTCGTGCAAGCGTTGTTTGCTCGGCTGCAGCGGAACCCCGGTCTCCTCCAACCGTGTGGCCAACAACACTTTCTCGGCCAAGCCACCCAAACGCTGCACGTCATCCAATGCGCGGCGGTGCAGTTCATCGTGCTCGGAAGCTGCAAGTCCCGGTCGGGCCATTGTTTGCAGCTGAAGCTGCAAACTGGCAATGGGCGTGCGCAATTCGTGCCCGGCCGCCAAGAGGAAATTGCGCTGCATGCGGGCTGTTGCCAACTCGCGTTTCATTCCGCGGTGCAAGAGCCAGAGCGTGATCCCAATAAGCGTCAGGAATACGATGCCCTCCCCGATGATCATCCAATAGGTGCGTTCGAGATGGCCGCCATTATTGTCATGGGCGGGATCCAAGGCGTGGGCGAGCTGTGTCTCTTTCCGCACGAGCAGAATTCCCCACCAGGTGAACTGCATAACGATGTATAACCCGAGAAGGGTGATCAACAGCAAGGAACGTCGTTGGGCCTTCGACATGAGCGGAACGGAACGCTTCAAACATAGAGGACCGGGAAGTACTTGTTCATCCAGCGCTTTGCCCGTCCGCTCGCTCGCCGTTCAGGGGTTCATCAGTTCGGACGATGTCTTGGATCGCGGAATTGCGTTGTTTCGCGACAGCACCATGGATTACGCAGCGGCGAAAGCATTCATACTCGCACAGTTACAAGGCAGTCTGCCTTACGACCGCACATACCATAGCTATGGCCATACGCTTGACGTCCATCGCGCGGCCATCGATATAGCGCGCAAGGAAGGGGTCAACGGCAATGACCTCATGCTGTTGAAGACCGCGGCCCTATACCACGACGCAGGCTTCGTGCGTGGCGATGTCCATCATGAAGTGCTGAGTTGCGACATTGTGAGGGAGGCTCTTCCAGGGTTCGGCTACACAACCGAAGAGGTCGATAGGATCTGTGCCATGATCATGGCCACACGGGTACCACAAAGTCCCACGGACCAGTTGAGTGGCATCCTATGCGATGCGGATCTGGACTACCTCGGTCGCGAAGATTTCTTCACCATCGGCAACCATTTGTTCAGGGAATTGAAAGAGTACGGGATCCTTACCACCGAACGGGCGTGGAACGAGATCCAGTTGAAATTCCTCAGCGAGCACACCTATTTCACGGAAACCAACCGCCGCGACCGGGAACCACGGAAGCAACTGCATTTGGCGCGAGTGGTCGAATGGCTGGAGCGGAACCCCTAGGGGCTTGCCCTTGTCGCACGATCGCAACCAGGTCAAACGAAGAAGTCCCGACATCGTCGGGACTTCCGTTGGTGGTGCCTCCCAGAATCGAACTGGGGACACACGGATTTTCAATCCGTTGCTCTACCAGCTGAGCTAAGGCACCAAGCTGTTCCTTTGGCAGCCGCGTACACGTTTTGCGCAAAGGGCCGCAAATATAGACGCGCACTTCAATGGCCACCGCCTCAATGGACCTTGTCCTCGACATCGGCAACACCCGCACTAAGGCGGCGCTGTTCTCCCTCGGTCGCCCAGTGCGTCATGGTTTTCTTTCCAGCAGCCCCGACGCGCTAGGGTCTTGGCTGGTTGCTGTACGCCCGAACCGTATTGCCTTGGCCTGTAGCGGGGAAGTGAATGCGGCCTTCATTGCTTTTCTGCAACGGTTGGCACCCGTAACTCGGCTCACTGGTCAGAGCCCGTCTCCATTGCAGAGTGCCTATACCACTCCGGCTACACTGGGTGTCGACCGGTCGGCGAACGCCGTTGCGGCATGGGCAATGTTCCCCAAGAGGGCTTCGCTGAGCATCGATCTGGGTACGTGCATCACGTACGATGTGGTGGATGGGTCAGGAACATATTGCGGAGGCGCGATCAGCCCGGGGTTAAGGATGCGCGCCGAGGCCATGCACACCTACACTGCCCGCCTCCCGAACGTGGAAGTGGCAGCGGTACCCCTGCTGGGCACGGATACCGTCGGCGCGTTGCAGAGCGGGGTCTTCAATGGTGTTCTGGCCGAAGTGCACGGTTATTCCAAAACCTTGCGGCAACAATGGCCCGACCTTGCCGTTGTGGTCACCGGTGGTGATGCGCCCTTGGTTTTAGCTGGTCTTGGAACCCGCATCTTTGCCGACCCTTTATTGACCCTACGAGGACTGCATGCATTGTTGGAACATCAACACGCGTTGGGCGCTGGCCCTACTGGCGCTAGCCGGTAGCGTGCAGGCCCAGAACACGAACGACAGTCCTTACTCGGCATATGGCTTCGGCGAGCTGGTCAATTCGGCCCAGATCAGCCAGAGTTGCATGGGCAGCGTGGGTGTGGCCGTGATGGATCCCTTCAGCGTTACCTCGGTCAACCCGGCTTCCTATACCACCCTTGCTGCGCCGGTCTTCGAAGCGGGGGGTGCTTGGCGCAACGCAACTCTTACTACCACCACCCAGGAGGGAAAACGGAGCGGCGTCCAGTTGGCTGGGCTCAGCATCGGAGTGCCGTTCGCCGGCCGGAAGTGGGGGGTGGCGTTCGGGCTTCAGCCGTACACCAATGTGGGGTATGTCGTCACGCAACAGGGAGCAACCAGTACTGGTGTTCCGGTCACGTATGAGTATTCCGGCACCGGAGGGTTGAACCGTGCCTTCCTTGGTGCGGGCCATGTGCTTTGGCACCGACGCGACAGCATTGGGGAAGAGAACAGGCGCAAGGACACGATCGCACTCGGTAATAGGCTTTCCGTGGGCCTCAATTTCAACTACCTCTTCGGGAGCATCGAGCAAGTTAGCCGCTCCATACTGCCGCAATCGCAAGGGTATTACAGTTCGAAGCGGTCGGAAACATTGGTGCTGCGCGACCCGAGCTACACTATCGGATTGCTGTACAGCGGGCAACTGAGTTCATGGAAGCGGCATCATGATCGGTTGGTCGTGCGCAACCAACGCATCCGTGCGCGGTTGGAAGAGCGGAATGCCAATCTTCCGGACAGTCTGCGGAAACTGGACCACAGCATGCGGCGCGATACTGCTGCTTGGGGTTTCCATGTGGGGCTCTTCAGCGAGTTCGGGGCCGACCTGAACGCCCAGTACACGAGCTTGTTCAACCAATACACGGTGCAGAACGGGGTTGAAACACCGCGCGATTCGGTGTACAGCGTTGAGGGCGCGGAAGGCAGCATCTCGTTGCCCCCGGTCTTCGGTGTTGGGCTCTCCATCACCCATGGGAACGCGTTGACGATCACGGCTGAAATGCGACAGCGCGATTGGCGCCAATTGGGCAATGCCGTGGATCAATGGGTATTGCCTGAAGATCTCGGGATGCAGCGCACCTACGCCGCTGGGCTGGCATGGCGCCCGGCCGGAACGAGGGTTGAGGGGAAGTTGCTGGCGGAAACGGTCTATCGCTTCGGGGTGCGCTACACCGACGATTACTTGGTGGTGCGCGGTACGCAGTTGAATGAAATGGCCGTGAGCGCTGGATTCTCGCTGCCGGTGCTGGGCAAGTACTCACGTAGTCGCCTCACCATTGGAGGTGAGTTCGGCCAGCGCGGCACAACCGACAACGGTTTGATCAAGGAGCAGTTCACCACCTTGTTCGTAGGCATAACCATTGCCCCCGATCCCCGCGAAGCATGGTTCGTACGACGCAGGATCGATTGAGGAAGGTCATGAGCCTAAAGCGGCGGGCGACAAGTGTCCATGCCACTGGCTCATCGACCACCGGCATTCACGCGACCGTTCGACAAATGCTGCAGGTCCGTGGACCTTTCGTGGTTCTCGCGGTTACCGCGATACTGGTCCTCACATCGTGCAAGAACGACTTGGACAGTGTTGCCGCAGTGGACCTGCACGCCGACGGGCCGGACCGTGTGACGACCGATGCCGAGTACCTGTACAGTGATAGTGCCATTGTGCGCAATCGCTTACGCGCAGGCACTGTTGAAGAGTACATGCGTAAACCGACCCGGACCGAAATGAGCGACGGTGTTGAACTGGTGTTCTTCACTGTCGCGGGCAAGGAAGGGAGCAAACTCACCGCACAACGTGGCACCATCCGCGGCGATGATCGCACCATGCGCGTGGCTGGGGACGTGGTGTTCGTGAACACGAAAGGTGAAACACTGAAGACCGAAGAGCTGCACTGGATACAGGACAGCTCTATCGTGCGTACGGACAAGCCGGTCGCCATTCAACGCAAGAACGATGTGATCCACGGTGAGGGCATGCGGGCGGCCGAGGACTTCAGTTGGTACGAGATCCTTCGACCCAGCGGCATCATCGAATTGCCCAACGATACCTTGCGGCCCGAATGAAGAAGGTGAACCGTTTCATGGAGTATTTCTGGCTGGTGGTGGCCGTTGCCACGCTGGGTCTGGCGGTATGGGCCATTGCCAACACGTCGTTGAAGGATGCGTGGACATGGCTCCTTTTTCCGCTTTTTGCCCTGTTGATGTATGGGGTGCGGCGGTTCCTGCGGGGGAAGCTGGAAGCAATGGAGGAAAGGGAGCGCGCTGCCGCAGTGAAGCGTTGAGAACGGTCGCCGTCGGCTCGGCCCGCTGCCACTTCATCTTCACATTTGTCACATCTTCACTCGCTCTTGACCCCCGCCGACCTTACACTGCTCATCGTTGCCTTCTTGTTCTCGGCGTTCTCGTCGGGGCTTGAGATCGCATTCGTGAGCGCCAACAAGCTGTACATCGAGCTACAGCGCAAGCAAGGCGACCTCGGTGCCCGGTTGCTGGCGGGACTTTATCGCCGCCCGCACCGCGTGATCGGTGCCCTGCTCGTTGGCAACAACATCGCTATCGTCGTGTACTCGCTGATGCTGGCAAAGGTTTTGGACCCGTGGCTGCGCAGTCTTTACGCACATGAGTGGTTCGTGCTGGTCGTCAGCACCATCATCAGCACGCTCATCATCCTTGTCACCGCTGAGTATTTCCCCAAGTCGCTGTTCCGCATTGACCCGAACGGGATGTTGGGCGTTTTCGCCGTACCGCTCCAATTGCTGTACATCATCCTCTGGTTGCCCATGATGGTCTTCACCGGGCTGAGCGAACTGTTGCTTCGGCTCATCGGCGTTCGCACAAAACCCGGCCAGCCGGTCTTCGGCCGCATCGACCTGGATGAGTTCCTGAAACAAGTGAGCGAAAGCACACCGGCGGATAAAGACATGGATGCCGAAGTGGGCTACTTCAGGAATACCCTTGAGTTGAGCAACACCAAAGCCCGGGACCGTATGGTGCCGCGGGCGAGCATAGAGGCCATCGATGTGGAAGAGACCGTCGCAACGCTCCAGAAACGGTTCGCCGATACCGGGCTGAGCAAGCTGCTCGTGTACAAGGACGGCATCGATAACATCATCGGTTATGTACATGGCTACGAGATGTTCCGCAGGCCCCGCACCGTGCGCGGGGTCATGCGCCCGGTGAACTTCATTCCCGGCACCATGCCCGTCGATCAGGTGCTTCAGCTCTTCACCAAGCAAAAGGCCCATGTGGCGGTGGTGGTGGACGAGTTCGGGGGGACCGCAGGTATGCTCACCATCGAGGATGTGGTGGAGACCATCGTAGGCGATATCGACGACGAGCACGACTTGGGTGAGATCGTGGAAGAGAAGCTGGGCGAATACGAATACCTGTTCAGCGGGGGTATCGACGTGGAACGGCTCGTGGGCGAATACAACCTCGACTTTCCGGTGGATGAGGACTTCGGCACGCTGGCCGGGTGGATCCTGCACCATACCGAGGAATTACCCGAGCCCGGCAAAGTCTTGGAAATAGGGGCGTTCCGCCTCACTATTGCCCAAGTGAGCCATGGCCGTATCGACTTGGTACGCCTACTGGTCACCGACCCGGCCACCGGCCTGAAAGGGTAACAACGGCCTTCTATATTTGCGGCCCTTTGCGCGTAACGGCCCCTATTCCCGGGACCTCGGCAAAGCTTACAACTCAACGCTCATGGCAGTCATTGGCAGTATCCGGAAACGCGGCGGTCTCATAGTGTTCTTCGTCGGTGGTGCGCTCGTCCTCTTCATCCTTTCCGCCTTGTTCGAGAACAGCGGTGGCTACGGCCAAGGCGACCAGACCATTGGCGACGTGGGTGGAAGTGAGTTGAGCCTGAAGGAATTCAGCGTTCGGGTTGAGAACGAGGCTACCAGCCTTCGTCAGGACTTCGGCCAATTGGTTGACGGCGCCCAAATGGAGCAATTGCGTACCCGCATGTGGAATGAAATGGTGAAAGAGCGGGTGATGATGCCACAGTTGCAGGAAGCCGGGTTCGGCAACACCCTCAGCACAGGCGAATACAACGACATCCGCTTCGGCGACAACGTGCTGCCCGATTTCAAGAACCAGCCCAACTTCCAGAACCCGGATGGTTCGGTGAACACCGAGGCTTTGAAGAACTACTTCAACAACGTTTACGAGCAAGCGCCGGTTTACCATGAGATCCAGAAGCGCCGCTTGATCCAAGAGCGCCTCTACGCCAAGTACAACACCTTGGTCAAGAAGAGCGTGTTCATCAACACCGCCCAAGCGCGCGACGAAAACGAACAGAACAACCGCAAGGCATCGTTCAACTTCGTTGCCAAGCGCTACGATAGCGAGGCCGACAGCCTGTATACCCCTAGCGAGGAGGAGATCAAGCGCTATTACAACGAGCACAAGAACGACCGCAAGCACAAGCAGCTCGCTTCCCGAAGCATCGACTACGTGGTCTTCGCCGTAACGCCCAGCGACGACGACATCAAGTCGCTGGAGAAGGACATGTCAGCCCTGAAGGAAGCGCTGGCGGCGAGCACCAACGACAGCCTTTTCGTTATGGCCAATGCCGATACGAAGAACGCAACACCCGTTGCCTACACTGCTGGCACGGCTGATGTGCTTACCGATAGTCTGATCCTGGAACGCAGACACCGGCGAGGTGGTAGGACCTTACCGTGATGGCGAGACCTGGAAATTGGTGAAGGTGAGCGAGCTGGCGAAAGTCGAAGAAGCCCGCGTGCGCCACATCCTGCTGAGCACACAGGGCAAGAGCCCCGAGGAGACCGATAAGATCAAGCAACGCGCGGACAGCATCTTGGCCGTGGTGAAGAAGAACAAAGGCCAGTTCGATGCAATGGTGACCAAGTACACCGAAGATCCGGGCAGCAAGAGCACTGGCGGGGTGTACGAATGGTTCGATCGCAACCGGATGGTAGCTGAATTCACGGCAGCCAGTTTCGATGAGCCGGTAGGTGCCACCACCATCGCAAAGACGACCTACGGGTTCCACATCGTGGAAGTGTTGGGCCAACGTGATCGCGATGAGCGTCGTATCGTAACCGTGGACCGCAAAGCACGTCCGAGCGGCGATACCTTCAAGAAGCGGTTCCGTGAGGCGAACGCCTTCCGTACGAACATCAGCGACAGTGCTGCATTCCATGCCGCTGCGAAGGAGAAGGGTGTTGAACTGAAGAACGTACCTGAGTTGCGTGCTGACATGCGCTACGTACCCGGCCTTCAAGAGCCGTATCAACTGATCACCTGGGCGCACAACGCCAAGGTTGGCGATCTCAGCATTGTGTTCACGATCGGCGACAACCACGTGGTGGCCATGCTCACGGGCATCAAGGAAGAGGGAGCACCGGATCTGGAAAGCGTTCGCGCCAAGTTCACCGCCGAGGCATTGAAGCAGAAGAAGGCCGAGGCGTGGATGAAGAACATGGAAGGGAAAACGGACCTCAGCGTATTGGGCACTGAACTGGGTGTGAGCGTGAGTACGGCCACGGACATGGCCTTCAGCGCCTCAAGCCTGCCCGGTGGCTATAGCGAGACGGATCTCGTGGGCACCATTTTCAGCTTGCCGGATGGCGTGGTGAGCAAGCCGCTCAAAGGCGACCAAGGCGTGTACGTTGTGCAGATGACAACGAACACCCCTGCCCCGGAAGTCACGGATGTGAGTGCCGAGAAACTGAGCCTGAAACAGAAGATCGAAGGCCAGGTGGAGAGCCGCATGTTCTCCGCACTGAAGGAAGCAGCAGGCGTGAAGGACGAACGCGCGAAGCACTTCTGAGCTTAGGACGGATAAAAAAGGATCATCGGAACGGGAGCCAAGTGGCTCCCGTTCTGCTTTTGCGGTCAGCGCAACGTGGCCAAGCGTTCAGCATCAAGGCGTAGCAGGATCCCGATGAGGATGCTGAAGCCGATGAGCGAGCTACCGCCGTAGCTGAAGAAGGGCAATGGGATACCGATCACGGGTGCCAGCCCGACAGTCATGCCAATGTTGATGGCCAAGTGCAGGAAGAAGATGCACGCGACACAGTAACAATAAGATCCTGGTGAAGCGATCGTTGTCGATCGCTGATAAGGATGATGCGGAGAATGAGTGTAGCGAACACGGCGATCAGCACAACGCTGCCAAGAAAGCCCCACTCTTCGCCCACGGTGCAGAAGATGAAATCGGTGCTTTGTTTGGGTACGTACTTGTACTTCGTGTGTGTCCCTTCCAAGTAGCCTTTTCCGGTTAAGCCGCCGCTGCCGATGGCGATCTTGCTTTGTTCCACATTGTAGCCTACGCCCCGTGGATCCTCTTTCTGGCCGAGCATGTCCAAGATGCGATCGCGCTGGTGATCCTGCAACACATTCTCGAACGCATAGTCAACGCTGCCGATAATGGCCACGCTTGCGATGAAGGTGAAGGCGATGAGCCTGAAATAGCGCCTGCGTTCGCGCCGTACGACCATGCGGCGCACGATCCACGCGCACCCCAACAGAACGAGGGCCAGCATGGTGATCAAGAAGTACTTGCCAGTGAGCACCACTTCGGTGAACGGCAGGTCCATGCTGCTGTCTTTGGTGAGCAGGCTGAGGATGCCAAGCACGGCCGCCAGGATCCCCAGCAGCAGGATGTTGCCTGAGAGGCCCTCGCGATAGAGGACAAGGATGAAGGCCAGCCCGACGAGCGCGGTCCCGGTATCGGGCTGCAGCAGGATCAACGCAGCGGGGCCCGCAATGATGAGGGCGCTGACAAGTCGGGACTTGTTGTCGGCCAACGCTTTCAGGCCGCTCAGGTAGCGGCTCAGTGCAAGTGCCGTAGCGAACTTGGCGAACTCGCTCGGCTGAATGCTGAAGCTGCCGAACTCGAACCATCCTTTTTGGCCGTTCACCACTTTGCCCACCAGCAATACCAGTGCAAGTAGCACCATCACTCCTGCATAGATGGCATAACTGTAGTCGCGCAGGAACTGGCCACGAATGAGCATAACGGCCGCACCCAGCACAATGCTGATCCCGATCCACAAGGCCTGCTTCCCGTGCTCGGTGCTTTGGTCGAAGAAGTTCGGATGATCCGCGTCGTACGAGGCACTGTAGATGTTGGCAAGGCCCATGGCCATCAGCAGCACATAGATCCCCAGTATCACGGGGTCCAGATTGCTGATGACGTTCTCGCGCTTGTTCACCGCTTGCGCCGTTTGCTGATGAACTTCACGTAGTTCTTCTCCGTGGCGATCAAGTCCGTTTCCATCAACTCCTTCGCGATCTCGGGACGGCTGATGCTGTCGGTGAGGAATTGTTCCATGCACAAGCTCGCGATCGGCGCGGCCCATGTTCCACCCGCTCCCGAATTCTCAACGTAAACGGCGATCGCGATCTTGGGGTCTTCCATGGGGGCGAAGGCAATGAACACCGCATGATCTTTGCCTTGCGGGTTTTGCGCAGTACCGGTTTTACCGCATACGGTAATGCCGGGAATGCGCGCCCTGCGAGCGGTGCCACCCGCTTCTTCCACCACCCTACGCATGCCCTCGGCAACCAGGTCGAACCATTTCCCATCCACCTTGGTCGTGTGCCGCTCGATCCCCGTCTTCAAGCTGTCCGGATGGCCGATCGCGCGCACCACATGCGGATCGTAGAAGTATCCGCGGTTGGCGAATGTCGAGGCGAGATTGGCCATTTGCATGGGCACCACCAACACCTCGCCCTGACCGATGCTCAACGAATAGATGGTACTGAATGCCCATGCTTCCTTACCGTACATCTTGTTGTAGAAGTCTACACCGGGGATGCTGCCGCCCTTCGCCGCCGGCAGGTCCAACGCCGGTCGCTGTCCAAGCCCGAAGCTCAACATGTACTCCTTCCATTCCGCCAATCCGATCGCGGCATCCTTGAACCGGTCCGGATCTTTGTCCTGTTCGATCTCCCGTTTGAATACTTGGTAGAAGTAAGGGTTGCACGAGAATTGGATCGCCTGCTCCACGCTTCCGGCGTTCGGGTGGTTGTGGCAACCTACAAGCGCCTTGTTGCAAGGAAAGCCGGTTTGCGGGGTGATCACACCTTCCTGCAAAGCGGTGAGCGATTGTACGATCTTGAAAATGGAACCCGGCGGGTACTGGGCTTGCAGGGCACGGTCGAACAAGGGGTCGAGCGAGTCTTTCTGCAGCATGCGGTAATTGATGTTCCGCACACGGCCAACAAGCAGTTCGGGGTCGTAGGTAGGAGAGGTCACCAGTGCGATGATCTCTCCCGTTTTAGGATCCAATGCCACGATGCTGCCCTTTTTCCCCTTCATCAACCGTTCGCCGAGGGCTTGCACCTCCAGATCGATGCTCGTGTATAGATCCTTGCCCTCCACGCTGAGGGTATCGTACATGCCGTCCTTGAACCGGCCCTTCATGTTGTTGTGTACGTCCACCAACATGTACCGTACGCCACGCTTGCCGCGGAGCTCCCGTTCATAGTAGCTCTCAATGCCACCAACGCCGATCACGTCACCCGACTTGTAGTAGGGATCCTGCTCGACTTTCCGCGCATCCACCTCGCTCAAGTAACCGAGCATATGAGCGGCCACGTGCGCTGGGTATGTGCGCAGCGTACGGCTTTGCCCATAGAATCCTTTGAAATTGTGCAGATGGACCGCGATGCTGGCGTACTGGTCGGCCGGTATCTGTTTCTCGAAGATGCTTGGCTTGTAGGTGCTGTACGTCTTGGCGTCGTTCAATCGTTTACGCACATCGGCCATCGGGACGCCGATGAGCTGCGACAGGGCCACGGTATCCAGGCCCTTGACCTCGCGCGGCACCACCATGATGTCATACACCGGTGTGTTGGCCGTGAGCAATCGTCCTTTCCGATCATACACCAAGCCGCGACTTGGGAAAACGGTTACGGTGCGTTGGCTGATGTTCGCCGCCTTCTTGCTCCATTGATCATCGATCACCTGCACATAGAAGAGCCGCAGCACGAATACGGCGCAGACGAAGAGCACTGCAGCGATGAGGACGAATTTCCGGTCGTCGAAGTTCATGCGCGCTTGCGTTCCTGCCGCCCTGTGATCAATTGCACCAACATGATGAGCGTGATGGTCAACAGCGCGCTCAGCAAGGCCCGTCCAAAAGTTTCAGGGAAACGATCGAACCGGAACACCTCGGTGAAGAACAGCCATAGGTGATGGATCGGCACCAACAACGCGGAGTAGGTGAGGACCCACACCAGTCCCATGGTCTGGACCGTCGGCGCTACACCGAACTCATAGCCATCGCGCGGTTCCAGCAGGCGCAGTACACCGGTTCGGGCGAATGCCATTACCGTGCAAGCGCCCGCGTGCATGCCGGGTGTGCTGCTGAAGAAGTCCATCGTAGCACCGGTCGCAAAACCCAGCAGCAATACGCTCCATGTCGGCAATTCGAATGGAAGCATCATGATGAAGAGCACATACAGATACGGTACCACCCAGCCGTTGGCCAGATCCATGTGGTCGAGCAACAGCACTTGCAGCGCGATCAGCACAACGAACCGGATGACGTTGCTGAGCACCGTGATCATTCCGCGTCCAGTTTTGCCTCCAGCGTATCACGCTCGAGTTTCAGTAGGTCGGTGACCACCCAGACATGTCCGATACGGGTCATGTCATGGCTTAAGCGCACGATGATGTCCAAAGCAACCGCGCCATCGTCGTTCACCACGCTTTCCACGACCCCTACAGGTACACCCTTCGGAAATACCCGATCATCTCCCCCCGTCACGATGGTATCGCCTACCACGATGCGCGCATGCTTTGGAATATCCTTAACACGAGCGGTGGTGGGATCGGCCGTGTCCCAATTGAGCAGACCGAAGTGCTCGGTCCGGGGATTCAGCACGCTGATGTTCCACGAGCTGTTCAGTACACTCGTGACCGTGCTGAACCGTGGACTGCATTCCCGCACAACGCCCACGATCCCATTGGCGGCTATCACGCCCATGCCGGCAGCCAGCCCCGCTTTGCTGCCTTTGTCCAGTGTGAGGAAGTTCTTCTGCTTTGAGGTCGTGCTGTTGAGAACGCGGGTGGATATGTACTTGTACTGTTGCTGGAGCAAGGTGTCGTTCACCACTACGAACGGTGCACTGGAGTTCAGGTAGCTGCTCCGCATCCTGTTCATCATTTCGGCTTGTGCAGCGGCCAGGATCTCGTTCTCCCCGTCCAGATCGGTATAGCGCACCACTTGGTCGCGCCAGCCGTAGAGCGTGCCAATGGCCGCTTGGCTGCTGGTGAAGGTCTGCGCGCGGTGGTGATCGTTGCCGTTGGCCAACCAGAGGAACGAAAGCACCATGAGCCCGATGAACAGCAAAGTGCTGCGTGAGCGCCAGAGGAAACGGAAGAGGTCTCTCATGGTTGGGCGTCCCGGAAGACCGTTCAAGGGCACTGTAGGGGCACATGATCATGTGCCCCTACGATGCCATCAATCCCGCATCAGGAATTGGAAGCGGTCGATGTTCTTCAATGCGATGCCGGTGCCGCGTGCCACCGCGCGCAGCGGGTCTTCGGCCACGTGAACCGGTAGTTTCGTTTTGATGCTGATGCGTTTGTCCAAACCGCGCAACAACGCTCCGCCGCCGGCCAAGTAGATGCCGGTGCGGTAGATGTCGGCGCTCAGTTCGGGCGGCGTTGCCTCCAGCGCGCTGAGGATGGCCTCTTCGATCTTGCTGATCGACTTGTCCAGCGCTTGGGCGATCTCGGCGTAGGTAACGGTGATCTCTTTCGGGATGCCGGTCATCAGGTCACGACCGCGCACCGCGTAGTCCGGTGGTGGATTGTCGAGCTCGGTCATGGCCGCGCCCACTTCGATCTTGATCTGCTCGGCCGTGCGCTCGCCCACCAGGATGTTGTGCTGACGGCGCATGTATTCCTCGATGTCCTGCGTCAGTGATCATGTTGCCCATGGGCTCCTCCACATCGATGCCGATACCGATGGCAGCGGCCATGGGCTCGTGGATCAAGTACACCTCCTTGGCTTGCGCATGCTCGGCGCTATCGCGCACGGCGCGCTTCTCCACTTCCGTGATGCCGCTCGGAATGCAGATCACCATGCGCAGTTGCGGCGAGAACAACTGACGACCGGGGTTGATCATCTTGATCATGCCCTTGATCATCTCCTCCGCAGCGCGGAAGTCGGCGATCACGCCATCGCGCAAGGGTCGCACGGTCTTGATGTTCTCGTGCGTTTTGCCGTGCATCTGCTGCGCCTGTCGACCGATGGCGATCACCTTGCCTGTTGTGCGGTCCATGGCCACGATGCTCGGCTCGTCCACCACCACCTTGTCGTTGTGGATGATGAGCGTGTTGGCCGTCCCGAGATCGATGGCGATCTCCTGTGTGAAAAAGTTGAGCAAACCCATGGTCGGTCGTTCAGTGTTTGAAGTGGCGGTTGCCGGTGATCACCATCGCTTGTCCGTTGGCATCGCACGCGGCGATGCTCTCGTTGTCCTTGATACTACCCCCCGGCTGCACAATAGCCGTGATGCCTGCTTTGTGCGCAATGCCCACGCAGTCCGGGAAAGGGAAGAATGCATCGCTGGCCATCACGGCCCCCTTCAGGTCGAAGTTGAACCGCCCTGCCTTGGCGATGGCTTGTTCCAATGCGTCCACGCGACTGGTCTGGCCGGTGCCGCTGGCCAATAGCTGGTTGTTCTTGGCGAGCACGATCGCGTTGCTCTTGGTGTGTTTCACCAGGATGTTGGCGAAGACCAGATCGCCCAGTTCCCCGGCGGTCGGGGTTTTCTTGGTGGCCGTGCGCATGTTGGCCGGTGTGTCCAGCACATGGTCAGGCGCCTGTTCCAATGTGCCGTTCAATGCAGCGCGCCGCTTCCGTGTTGGCTTGGCGGTCGGTTTGCGAACCAATATGATGCGGTTCTTCTTCTTGGTCAGCACTTGAAGCGCTTCTTCGCTGTAGGCGGGTGCGCAAACGATCTCGAAGAAGATGGTATCGATCGCTTCAGCGGTGACTTTATCGATCGGCGATGTCGTGATCAGCACCCCGCCAAAAGCGCTCACCGGATCACCTGCCAGTGCTGCATCCCAAGCCGCTTTCACGGTCGAGCGCACCGCACACCCGCAAGCGTTGTTGTGTTTGAGAATGGCAAACGGCACACCCGGCAGCGTCGCGAGATCATCGATCAAGTCAACTGCGCTATCCAGATCGAGCAGGTTGTTGTAGCTCAGTTCCTTGCCACCCAACTGGTCGAACATGCTGTGCAGGTCGCCATGGAAAGCGGCAGGCTGGTGGGGATTCTCGCCATAACGCAGGGTATGCGTTCCCCCGGTGAACCAGTTGTGGATGGCGCTGTCATAACCGGCGCTCACGCCGAACGCCGCTGCTGCGAGCTTCTTGCGTTCAACCAATGTTGAATGGCCCTTGCCGTGATCGAGGATCTTCTGCAGTTCGGGGTATTGGCTCATGCTGGCGACGATCACCACATCGTTGTGGTTCTTCGCCGCCGCGCGGATGAGGCTGATGCCGCCGATATCGATCTTCTCGATAATGGCTTCTTCCGCCCCCCCTGCCACAACCGTCGCCTCGAACGGGTAGAGGTCCACTACCACCAGGTCGATCGGCGGTATCGCGTACTCCTCCAACTGCGCTACATCGCTTTCCAGTCCACGCCTGCCAAGGATCCCGCCGAAAACCTTCGGGTGCAGGGTTTTCACACGGCCGCCAAGGATGCTGGGATAGGTCGTAAGCTCTTCCACCGGTGTTACCGGTATACCGAGCTTCTCGATGAATTCCTGAGTGCCGCCGGTGGAATAGAGGTGCACCCCCAAGTGGTGGAGGCTCCTGACGATGGGTTCAAGACCGTCCTTGTGGTAGACTGAAAGGAGCGCGCTGGTGATGCGCTTTGTACCGTCCAATGGGGTTGTTCGCCGTGTCCGCAGGTGGGCGCGTTTTGGCTGCGCAAGTTTACACTGCCGCAACACGGATCAAAGGGCGTTCGGCGATACTTCCGCAAGGCTTTACGAACAAGGTTCTGAACGGGACCGGTCCCTTAGAAGTTGAACCCGATCCCCAGATGGATGCTCAGGATGTCGCTGTTGCTGGTAAGCGTTCCGAAGCCCACCACACCTTCCGGGCTCACCGAGATGCTGTGGGGATCGACGTAACTCACTTCAGTGCCTTCCAGTTTCTGGAAGCCGGCTTCGATGTTCACCGTATTGTTCAGCTTCACCATCAATCCTGCACCCCAACCGAAGCTGAAGGCCGCGTCCATGGCGTTGCGCTCGTTGCTCAACGGTTCTTCCAAGCCGTCCACGCGGATCTTGGTGCGAGCGCTGAAAGTCCTGAACCCGGCAATGCCGTCCACGTACGGGCACACCCTTCCGCGAAGCGGCTTAAAACGCATGAAGGTGTGATAGGCCCACATGTCGGCGTTCAGATCCAGCTCGGCTTCGGTGGCGTCGATGAACTCTTCGTTGATCGCCACGGTGGTCTCCGTGCTGCCCATGCGTTGCCAACCGACATCGAGGCCCCATTCGAAGGGCAAGCGCCGGAAGGGCACGCTGAAGTTGCCGCCCAGTCCGAAGAGTTCCCGGTCGTACACGCGATCGAATTCACCGCGGGGAATGCCCAGCCGCATGCCCAAGCTGACGGTCATGGGTCGACGATCGTTGTTGTCCGATGAACCTTGGTCGTTGCGCTGAGCGATCACCGGGTGGGTGCCGAGAAGAAGGACGAGCAGGGGAGCGAAGGGTCTCATGGCCGAACGGGTTGGTGCGCCGTAAGACCAACACTGTGCCGATCGTTTCCTTTGACCGCACGGATGGAAGCGGTTTTCGGTGACTTGTCCAGTGCTGGCCTTTGGGGTTTGTTCTTGGCCAGCTTCCTGGCGGCAACGGTGTTGCCGTTCAGCAGTGAAGCGGTGCTGGCCGCAGCCGCACTCGGACCGTGGTCCGCTTCAACATTGCTGGTCATGGCTTCCGCAGGCAATTGGCTGGGCGGTCTCAGCACGTTCGGTCTGGGGTGGTTGGGCAAGCCTGCTTCCATAGCCCGGTGGCTGCGCATGGATCCGAACAAGGCGTTGCGCTGGCAAAGTGCGGTGCAGCGGCGCGGTGCGTGGTTGGCTCTGTTGTGCTGGGTGCCGGTGATCGGCGATCCCATTGCGTTGGCATTGGGCGTTTTTAAGGCGAAGCCCATTCCGGTAGCGATACTGATGTTGCTCGGCAAGGCCGCGCGTTACGCCGTTGTGATCTGGGCCATGCGAGTGGGCAAGGATTAACGGCTTGTGTTACCGCAATGTGAAACCCGCTCGGAGTGCGGCTGAGCGCTCGAAATTGGCGGTCTGACAGGGTTCCTGGGTTAACGATCAGTTCAACCCGGCATCACGTGCCGGACGATCGGCAAATGGACTTTTGCGGGCGGAAAAACGGAACCATCCGGTCCGCACACATGAAGAAGTTCCTGCTGCTCCTACTGGTCGCAAGTGCAAGCCTTTCCGCCCTGGCCCAAACCGGCACCTTAGCCGGTACTGTCAATGAACAGGGCGCCAATGGCCCCGTTCCGATGCCCTTCGCCAACGTGTTCGTGGAGGGTAGCACCAGCAGCGCCAGCACCGATCTCGATGGTTCCTATCAGTTGAAGTTGGCACCCGGCAGCTACACCGTAGTGTTCAGTTTCATCGGCTACGAAAGCGATACCGTGCGCAACGTTGCCGTAACGGAAGGGCAAACCGCACGCTTGGACCGCACCATGAGTACCGGTGCCAAGGTGATGAAGGACTTCAAGCTGACGAAGAAGGTGGACCGTGAGCGCGAGACCATACAGATGGCCGAACGCAAGGAGAGCACCACGTTGGTGCAGAACATCGGCGCTGCCGAACTGAAGAAGAAGGGCGCAGGCGATGTGGCCGAGGGCGTTAGCAAAATGGTGGGCTTGAGCGTAGTGGGTAGCCGGTACGTGGTGGTGCGTGGGTTGGGTGATCGCTACAACGCGGCTTACCTCAATGGGCTCCCATTGCCCAGCCCAGACCCGGATAACAAGGTGGCGCCGCTGGATATTTTTCCGACGGATGTCGTAGGCAGCATAGCCGTCACCAAAGGCTTCAGCCCCGAACTCTATGGCGACTTCAGCGGCGGTGTGGTGGATATCCGAACAAAACGCGCAACCGATAAAGGGACCTTACGCCTGAGCCTTGGTTCATCCATCAATACGCAAAGCACCTTCAAGCCTTTCGCCAGCTACAACGGCGGTGGCCGCGACTTCTGGGGAAAGGACGACGGCACGCGTGACCAGCCTTTGGGCACTCAACGGCCCGGTGGGTTGAACAACGATCAACCCTTGCCGTTCGCCACCAACTTCGATCCCACCAGCACGCGCGCCAAGCCGGATATGAACTTCGGTCTCTTCGGTGCGACTTCCGTGCAGCTTGGCGCGAACGTGAAGTTGAACCTGCTGGGCACGGCCAACTTCCGCAATGAATACCGCTACCGAGAAGGCGAAGTGCGGATCGTGAATGCGGCGCAGGACTTCCTGATCGACTACGACTTCCAGAGTTACTCATACAACACGCAGAGCAGCGGAATGGGTACGGCTGCATTGGAGATCGGCAAGCGCAACACGGTTTCGTTCACCTCGCTCTACGTGAAATTGAGCAGTGATGAGAACCGCGTGAACAAAGGCTTTCACTACGACTACGATGAGTTGGTATACGCCCGCCGTTACACCTTCAAGGAGAACACGCTGTGGTTGAACCAAGCCAAGGGCGAACATGCTTTCGGCAAGGAGAACCGCTTGAAGCTGAACTGGGATCTCGGATACAGCACCGCTGCCGGTAGCGAACCCGATCGCCGCCAGCTCGTGTACCTGCACCAGCCCGACGCTGCGCGCGATGAGTACGTGTTCAACGCCAAGGACCGGATCGAGAACCACCGCTGGTACAGCGCCTTGGATGAGGAAGAACTCGTTGCCCAAGGCGGCCTTGGATACCGTTTGTTGCAACGCGTCACTGAAGAGGATGGGACGATCGCGTTGCTCACAGTGCGCGGTGGCTGGCAGATGAAGCGCAAGGACCGCAGCTTCGGTTACGAGATCTACGCGTATGATCTGACGAACATGCAAGCGGCCTACCCGCAAGGCGTGAATGTTGATCGGCCCGATCAATACTTGAACGATGCCAACTTCCAAGCGGGCAACTTTTCCTTGGACAACGTGACCGGTCCGGAAGCCGACCATACGATCACACAGGATGTGGATGCCTACTGGGGTTTGCTCGAAGCCGATGTGATCCCCGGAAAACTGAAACTGATGGGTGGTGCTCGTTTCGAGAGCGGCGACCAGATGATCATCTACCGCAAGCAGAGCGATTCGTTCTACCAGCCGCGCCGGGTGGGCCGCATCCTCAGCGATGACCTGTTGCCGTATGGCGCCATTAAGTATGATGTGAGCAAGAAGGATGTGATCCGCGCAACCGCCAGCAAGACGATCAGCCGTCCGGGCTTCCGCGAGGTGGCACCGTTCGAGTACACCGAAGTGTTCGCAGGCACCAAGAACATCGGTAACCCCGATCTGGTGAACGGCACCAACCTGAACGCCGATCTGCGCTACGAGCGTTTCCCTGCTCCGGGCGAACTGCTGGCGATAGGAGTGTTCGGCAAACAATTGGACAACCCGATCGAGAAAGTCGCACTTGCCACAGCAAGCGGACAGCTACAGAGTTTCCGCAACACGGGAACGGCAACAGTAGCCGGTATCGAACTGGAAGTGGTGAAGAGCATCGGCAGCATCATTGGTGCTGATAGCACCGTGTGGAACGATATCAGCATCGGCTTGAACGGAACGTTGATGATGAGCAACGTGGACCTGAGCGGATTGAACGACGACAATGGCGATGCAGCTGCAGTGGTGCTCACCAACGAAAGTCGCCCGCTGCAAGGGGCTTCGCCGTGGTTGCTCAACGCCGACATCGGCTACACACGGCAGATCAGCAACAAGGTGAAGGGCACGGCCACGTTGGCCTACAACATCTTCGGTCGTCGCGTGTTCGCTGCCGGAGCGAACGGATTGGGTGATCAATACGAACTCCCGGTGGGCACATTGCATTTGATCCTCCGCGCCGACATCGGTGATCGCTGGCAAGCCAATTTGGGCCTCCGCAACTTGCTGAACCCCGAATACCGTATCGAGCAGGAAGCGCCTAACGGCAATGTGGAACTGAGCACCTACCGTGTCGGCACCGGCATTTCGTTCGGCCTCGGTTACCGTCTGTTCTGATCATTCGCGATCCGCGAAAGGGCTTCCGTCGCAGTCGTAGTTGCTGTCCTTCTCGCGGGACGGGTTATCGCTATCGTTCCGGTTGCCGCCTCGCGTGTTGCGTGAACGTTACCAAGCTCAACGATGCGCGGCGACTTTACTAAGACAACCTTAAACACTCACGCACATGGTCGTAATGCTGTGCCTGGACTTTTGCCCCAACAGAAACACAAAGACGATATGTCGATCATCAACTTCTTCCAGAGCCGTGTGGCCCTGATGACTTTCGCAGGCTTCCTCGCCGCCGGCACCTTCACTTCTTGCAAAAAGAAAGAAGGCTGCACCGACCCTCTCGCTTCCAACTACGATCCCGACGCGGAAGACAGCGACGGTAGCTGTGTGTATGCCAGCACCGGGACGCAGGTCATCAACGGCGTAACATATACCATCATCAGCGGCAACATCGGCAGCGACCGCACATTGACCAGTGACAAGCAGTGGTTGTTGAGCGGTGGTGTGTTCGTGCAGAGCGGTGTAACGCTCACCATCCAGCCCGGCACCAATGTGTTCGCAGCGGATGACAACACAACACCGTTCCTCAGCATCCAGCGCGGCGGCAATATCGACGCGCAAGGCACCGCTGCACAGCCTATCGTCTTCTCCACCATCAAGAAGGTCACCGGTGGTGCTGCTGCCGGAAACTGGGGTGGTATCATCCTGAACGGTTACGCGAGCATCAACATCTGCGGCACCCCCGGTTGCACCGCCGAGGGCGAAGGCGGTAGCGGTACCTACGGTGGTAGCGACGACAGCGACAACAGCGGCGTGATGAAGTACGTGCGCGTAGAGTACGCCGGCAAGATCCTGGGTACCGACAATGAGTTGAACGGCTTCTCCTTTAATGGTGTTGGTAGCGCCACGGTGCTGGAGCACCTGCAAGCCTACTTGGGAAGCGATGACGGTTTCGAGTTCTTCGGTGGGACGGTATCGCTGAAGTGGGCAGTGAGCACCGGTAACAGCGACGACAGTTTCGATTGGAGCCATGGATGGCGCGGTAAGGGCCAGTTCTGGGTGGTGCAGCAGACCAGCGCTACCGGTGATCGTGGTTTCGAAGGGGACAATTGGGAGACCGACTATACGGTTACACCGTTCAGCTCGCCCATGATCAGCAACTTCACCTTATTGGGTGCTGTGGATGGAAGCGCGAACGATGGCATCCGCTTGCGAAATGGCACTAAGGGTAAACTGTGGAACGGCCTTATCACCGGTTTCGAGAACGGCATCAAGGTGGGCACCGAGTGCGATGCACATGTTGCTTCCGGCGAGCTCTTCACGAAGAACACCGTCTCCTACGGTAACGTTACCACGTGGAGCAACTGTGGCATCTTCGATCCCGGCACCGAAACCTCCAACTCCAGTACCGACCCGGGCGTGCTCTCCGGTTACGTTGGTGTTCAAGTCGCTGGTGCGGTCGATCCCAGCTCAGTGGATAGCTGGTTCACCAGTGTAAGCTTCAAAGGCGCCGTGGAATCGGGCAGCGACTGGACCAGCGGTTGGACCGTGGCGCTGTAACCACTTTCGTTTGCCGTGTGGAGGGGGCCGCCTTGTGCGGCCCTTCCCAATTTGTGACGGTGCCCTGTCCCGATGTAATAAGTTCACCGCCGCAAACCACGCCTATGAAACTCATCGTTACGCTCAGTGCTACTGTCGGCCTCGCGCTCTCCGCCTTGGCCCAACCCCAGATCATCAACGCCAGTTTCGAAACGTGGACAAGTCTCGGCACCGGCACAGAGGAGCCGGAAGAATGGAGTTCCATCAAGACCAGCGATGGCGGCAACTTCATCAACAACTTTGCCCCGCAGGTGTGCTGGCAGAGCGCTGACGCGCACACGGGTTCGTACTCGGTGAACGTGCGCACGGTTCAGTCGGCCATCGGTGCGGCCAACGGCATTGTTACCTGCGGTCGCGTGCATGCCGAACTGAACCCGGCCAACGGTCTTGTGTTCACCGAACCAAGCGATGCCCAGTGGTACCAAGTGATGACCAGTCGCCCGGACAGTTTGGTGTGTTGGTACAAGACCACGGTGATGACAGGCGACTACCCGACGGTGGATGCGATCGTGCATACCGGTGCGGGCAGTATGCCGGAGAATGGCACCATCGGCAATTGGACCGGTGCGGCAAGTTGGGATGGTGCGTCAGTAACGGTCGGTACGTGGACACGCTTCTCCGTTCCGTTCAACTACTTCAATGGCAACGCACCGGAATATGTGCTGGTGGTGATGACCAGCGGCGATAGTCTCATCAGCCAGATCGGTACCCAAAGCTGGTACGATGACATGGCACTGATCTACAATGTGTCGCCCGTTCCCAGCGCAACCTTCGCAACGGTCACTGCCGGTCTCGGCTTTCCGCTCACGGTCGATTTCAGCACCGGCGGTGTGCCCATCGCCGCCACCGATTTCGTTGCCGAACTCAGCGATGCGAACGGCGATTTCAGCAACCCGGTCGTGATCGGCACACTGAATACCGCTGCTAACACTGGAAGCATCGCCTGCGAGATCCCGGCCGGTACGCCATCCGGTCTCGGTTACAAGATCCGCGTCACCAATGTTTCCCCTTACTACGCTCCGTTGGAGGCTGGCATCGTCATCGACCTCAGCACAGCCGTAGCGGGTGCATCCGTTGGTGAAGCCCATGTGTTCTTCGCCAATGGCGACATGGTGGTGGATCTGCGCAACGCGCAATTGAACAACCCACGGTACGAGCTGATGGACATGCGTGGCTCAGTGCTTCGCACGGGATCGCTCAACAGCAATTCTTGGAACACATTGCAGGTGTCGGTGGCCAGTGGTGTCTACATGGTGCGCTTGCTGCACGCTGATGGAACGACCACCATGCGGACCGTGCGACCGTAGGCGGGCGATCACTTCTTCTGGGCCACGGGGCTCTTCTTGGCGTTCTCCAAGAACCACCACTTGGGGGCGTCCTTGATGCCTTTTGCTTCTTGCCACATCCTGACAAGTCGATGCTGAAGCAAGGCAGTGGCTTCTTCCACGCTATCCGCCACGAAAACGAACTTCAACTCCTCGCGCCCGATCGTGCCTTCGGCGATCATGTGATCGATCTGCTCCAGCATCGGTTTCCAGTAGTCCTTGCCGTAGAGCAGGATCGGGAAGTCCTTCACCTTCCCGGTCTGGATCAGCGTGATCGTTTCGAAGAGCTCATCCAACGTGCCTGCGCCACCGGGCATCACCACGAAGCACATGCTGTACTTCAACAGCAGCACCTTGCGGACGAAGAACCGCTCGAACGTGAGGCTGACATCGAGATACGGATTCGGATCCTGTTCCTGCGGTAGCACGATGTTGCAGCCGATGCTGCGGGCGCCCACATCGCGCGCGCCGCGGTTCGCCGCTTCCATCAAGCCGGGACCGCCACCGGTCATGATGGTGAATCCAACGCGCCCGATGCGCTGAGCTAGTTCGCGCGTCGCTTCGTAGTACGGATGGTCTTCCTTGAACCGTGCACTGCCGAAGAACGTAACGCACGGACCCACGAAATGCAGTTTGCGGAAGCCCATGATGAACTCGCGTGAAATGCTCAGCACGCTTTTGAATTCCTTCCAGCGCGGTCGCGGACCCTCAAGAAAGCTGAGGTCGATGTGTTGTTCGTCGCGTGGTGTCGGCACGGGGCGAAGCTATCGGTAGCGCAGGAGGCGAACCTTGTCGCTGCCCAATTCATCCTCGGCTTGATCGGATCATCTTTGGCGATACGCCCAACTCATTTCCAACATGCTCGTGAGCAAGAACAACCGTGTGCGCTTGGGGGGGGTAAGGAGGACGGTAGAGGAGTTGGGATCAACGACTGACAAGATCTCATGATGAGGATGCTTCGAATGGTCCGGTCCATATTGCTTGCGCTCGCGGTCGCAGCGCAATGCACCGTCTCCGCCCAACAGTACCAGTACAAGGCCCGATACGATTCGCTCGACACGCGCCACGACAAGTCGCGCCCGCTGATCGAGCGGTACTTCATCACCGCCAATCATGGGGCGGCCTGTTTCAATCTGGGGTTGAAGGACGAGATCAGGGGCAACGCCAAGGAGGAGATCGCGTTGGCCGAGCAGCTCGGTATCGACACGTTGCTCTCCACGGCTTCGAATCACGTGGGCGATGCCCTCAACGGATCGGCGGACGCGGCTTTGCAACTGAAGTACTTCTACCAAGGGTTGGACTACGCGAGCCGCTCGGGCAACCTGAACTTCATCGGCACCGCGCAGAAGCAGATCGCCACGGTGTACAAGACCTTGGGCGACCTGCCGCGGGCGTTGGGGTTGCTGAAGCTCGCCCTGGCCAACGTGACATCGGACTACCAGATCAATCGCACGTGCTGCCATCTGAGCGATTGCTACCGCCTGATGGGACAGCCGGATTCCGCGCTGTATTGGGCACAACGCTCGAACATCATCGCCGATCCAGGAAGTGACCCCTATGCCTATGCGCGCTCCTACTATATGCTCGGAGCAGCCTATGCGGCAAAACGCGAGCGCCAGCTGGCCGATGTTCATTTCGCACGCGCGATCGAGGTGGCGGATTCATTCCACGTGATGATCCCGCTTTTCGGCTCCCTGTTGGGCCGGGGGCAAATGGAACTGGAGGCTGGCGACATCCCCGCTGCCATCGCCGATGGCCGTCGAGCGATGCACGTGAGCAGTGAGGGCGGCAACCTGGAGGGCTTGGTCGGCGCCTCCGACCTCTTGTGCCGAGCATACAAGGCGAGCGGCCAGGCCGACAGCGCTTACCACTACTTCGAGCTGCGGGTGATGTACGCAGACAGCCTGATCAACGCCACCAACCTGAACAAGCTCCAGAACATGGCCTTCGCGCAGGAGCTGAAGGAAGGCGAGGATGCGAAGCTGAAGGCTGAGGAAGCCGCCGCCCGCTCCCGCAATATCCAGTTCGGCATCATCGCGCTCATCGTCATCACGCTCGGCATCTTCCTGCTCATCTTCAGCAGGACATCCGTGGTAGGCGCCAAGGCGATCAAGAACCTTTCGCTCATTGCACTGCTGCTCTTCTTCGAGTTCATCAACCTGCTGCTGCATCCCTTCCTCGATCGCATCACCAACCACTCGCCGATCCTCATGCTCTTGGCCATGGCCGCCATTGCCGGCTTGCTGATCCCGCTGCATCATCGCATGGAAAAGCTGATCACCAACATGCTGGTGAGCAAGAACAACCGCGTGCGGTTGGAGGCAGCGCGGAAGACCATCGAGGAGTTGGAGTCGCGAACGGAAGAACGCCTAGCGAACTAGTGCATGAAAGCCACAAGGGATCCAATGAAGTCACTACGCATCGGGCTGATCACCGTGATGTTCGGCTTGTCGTCATGGGCATGCCATGCGCAATTCGGCATCGCCCAACTGGACACGCTCGATGTGCGCCATGACAAGTCGCAGTCAATAGACATCCGCCTCGAAGCAGCGAAGGATCACGCCATCGCTTGTTTGTACGCCGGGCGCGCCGAGGAACTGCGGAGCACCGCTCTGTACATGCTGGATCTGGTGCCTGAAGCGAAGGAGGACTCGACGCTGGGCCAGACCTACCTGATGGTGAGCTATTCGTGCAAGGAGAGCGACCCCGGCAAGGGCCTGGAATACATGCACAAGGGGCTGGAGCATGCGGAGCGGAGCGCGAGGCCCGGCCTGATCGGCTGGGTGGAGAAGGAGATCGGCGTCTTGTACAAACAGATGGGGCAGTTCCGCGAAGCGATCAACTGGATGAAGCGTGCAGAGGCGCATGTGAAGGGCCGGGTCGAAGTGAACCGCACGCATTGCCATTTGAGCGAGGCGTATGAAGCCATCGGCCTGTTGGACTCCGCCATGTTCCATGCGCAGGCGTCCAACATCATCACGTCCACGGCGATGGACCCGTACGGCTACGCCCGTTCGCAGCTGGTGCTGGGCAAGGCGTACGCTGCCAAGGATGAGTTGGACATGGCCGAGCTCTTCTTCCGGAAGGCGATCGCCGTATGCGATTCGTTCGGCGTGGTGCGGGTGATGCCTGTTGCGCTGGTGGGTGCGGCCCACATGCGGCTTTCCGCAGGCGACCCCACCGCTGCGATCGGTCTTGGACAACGAGCCCTGGCTGTTGCCGAGCGTTCGGAGAACCTGCCCTCTTCCATCGAGGCCACTCATCTGTTGGAGCGAGCCTATCATGCCGCAGGCAAGCCGGACAGCGCTTACCTCATCCTGAAACTGCATGCCACCTTGCAGGACAGCCTGGTGAACGCCGAGAAGCTGAGCAAGGTGGAGAACATGCGCTTCGGCCAGCAGTTGAAGGAAAAGGAAGAGGAACAAGCCCGCATAGAGGCCGAGCAGGAACGCTCCCGCAACATCCAGTTCGGCATCATCGTCCTCATCGTCATCACGCTGGGCATCTTCCTGCTCATCTTCAGCCGGACTTCAGTGGTCGGGGCGAAGGCCATCAAGAACCTCTCGCTCATCGCACTGTTGCTCTTCTTCGAGTTCATCAACCTGCTCTTGCATCCCTTCCTCGATCGCATCACGAACCACTCACCGATCCTCATGCTGTTGTGCATGGCCGCGATCGCCGGGCTGCTGATCCCGCTGCACCACCGCATGGAGAAGCTCATCACCAACATGCTCGTGAGCAAGAACAACCGGGTGCGGTTGGAGGCGGCGCGGAGAACGATCGAGGAGCTCGAAGCAAGGCCAAGTGATATCACCCCGAACTGATGGGAATGACGCAGGATACACTACAGAAGCGATGGGTCATGAAGATGATCCAGCTCATCTATGTGGTCACCAGCCTGTTCAGCGTTGGACAGTTGCAGGCCCAGCCGCTCGATACGCTCTATGCCCGCGCCATTGCTCTTCCGGCAGACTCGTTGATCGCCCGTGAGAAAGCGACCTCCGACCCGCGCTTGAAGTTCGCCCTCCTATCAGGAATGGTTCGGCGCTATGTCTACCTCGACCGTCAGGAAGAGTGCATGTCGGCCGCGCTGCGCGCCTTTGAACTCGCCGATGCGGCGAAGAACGACACGTTGCTGGGCCTGGCGCATTTCGGGATCGGGGTCTCCTTCTCCATCACCAACGACATCAACGGGGCATTGAAGCACCACAACCTTGCGTTGGATCACTACGCAAGGGCGCGCGACACGCTTTGGATGGGCGCCTGCTGCAAAGAGATCGCGATCCTGTACCAGCGGGTCGGGGATAATGATGGCACCATACGATACATGCGGAAGGCGCTTGCCTATGGTATGCCCCCAGGCATCCGATCGCGCGGTATGGGTACGCTGTCCCAGTACTACTTGGGTCGGGGTGAACTTGATTCCGCCCTCTATTATGCCCAGAAGGTTGATATGGTAAGGTCGCCTGGCGATGATCCCTGGGGCTACGCCCATGCAAATGGTGCGCTCGCGGCGGTGTATGCGGCGCGCCATGAACAGGACCTGGCCGAACTGCACTTCAAGCGCACGATCGCCGCGGCTGATTCGTTCCAACTACCGGTGCCCTTCATTAAGTACGCGGCCGGGTATTCGACCCTGCTCACGGAACAGGGCCGTACAAAGGAGGCACTCGCCATTGCGCAGTTGGGTCTCCGCGCCGCGGAAGGGGTCCGAGCACCAAGCCTTTTGGAGAAAGCCGCTGATGCTTTGGCCGATGCATACTATGCGAACGGCATGGCCGATAGTGCGTTCGTGTACGCGAAGCGCTGTATCGTTTACCGCGATAGCGTGACCATGACCCAGAACCGCAGCCAGCTGAAGAGCCAACTGTTCGCTCAGCAGATCAAAGACATGGAGGATGCAAAGCTGCGCGCTGAGGAACTTGCCGCCCGCTCCCGCAACATCCAGTTCGGCATCATCGCCCTCATCGTCATCACGCTCGGCATCTTCCTGCTCATCTTCAGTCGCACGGCGGTGGTGGGTGCCAAGGCCATCAAGAACCTCTCGCTCATTGCGCTGCTGCTCTTCTTCGAGTTCATCAACCTGCTGCTGCATCCGTTCCTCGATCGCATCACCAACCACTCGCCGATCCTGATGCTGCTGTGCATGGCCGCCATCGCAGGGCTGCTGATCCCGCTGCACCACCGCATGGAGAAGCTCATCACCAACATGCTCGTGAGCAAGAACAACCGGGTAAGGTTGGAAGCGGCGCGGCGGACGATCGAAGAACTCGAAG
>JADJCX010000011.1 GCA_016703005.1 Flavobacteriales bacterium | reverse complement strand
AACACACTCGCCGCTCCCTGCCCCGTCCCCACGCACATCGTCACCATCCCGTACTTCTGTTTGCGGCGGCGCATCTCGTTGAAGAGCTGCACCGTGAGCTTCGTGCCCGTGCAACCCAGCGGATGCCCCAGCGCGATGGCGCCGCCGTTCACGTTCACGATGCTCGGGTCCAGCCCCAGCTCGCGGATCACGGCGAGGCTCTGGCTGGCGAAGGCCTCGTTCAGCTCCACCAGCTCGATGTCCTTCAGCTTCAGGCCGGCCTTCTCGACGGCCTTCCGGCACCGCGGCCACCGGACCGATGCCCATGATGCGCGGCTCCACGCCGGCCACGTGGTAGGAGAGGAGGCGGGCGATCGGTTTCACGTTCAGTTCCTTCAGCATGCGCTCGCTCACCACCAGCACGAAGGCCGCGCCGTCGCTGGTCTGGCTGCTGTTGCCGGCCGTTACGCTGCCCTTCGCATCGAACACCGGTTTCAGTTTCGCCAGCCCTTCCAGGGTGCTCGCGCGCGGACCTTCATCGGTGTCCACCACGTACTTCTTCACCTGGCGTTTCTCCTTCTCGTCCAGGTACACCTGTTCCACTTCCACCGGCACGATGTCGTCCTTGAAACGCCCGGCGGCGATGGCGGCCAGCGCCTTCTCGTGGCTGTGCAGGCTGAAGGCGTCCTGGTCCTCGCGGCTCACTTTAAAGTCGCGCGCCACGGCCTCGGCGGTGAGGCCCATGCCCCAGTAGTAGGTGGGGTTCACCTTGCTCACCTCGTAGTTCGGCACGATGCGCCAGCCGCCGAAGGGGATCGGGCTCATGCACTCCACGCCGCCGGCGATGATCATGTCGCTGAGGCCGCTGTGGATCTTGCTGCTCGCGATGGCGATCGTCTCGCTGCCGCTGCTGCAATAGCGGTTCACCGTCATGCCCGGCACCTTGTCCGTGTTCAGGCCCATGAGGGCGATCATGCGGCCCACGTTCAGGCCCTGCTCGGCCTCGGGCGTGGCGTTGCCCGATCACATCCTCGATACGGTTCACATCGAGGTTGGGCACGCTCTTCACGAGGTGTTGCACCACGTTGGCGGCCAGGTCGTCGGGTCTGGTGAATCTGAATTTTCCACGTGGCGCCTTTCCTACTGCGCTGCGGAAACCGGCGATGATGTATGCATTCATGGTGAGTGCGTCTATGGTCGTTGGTCTATGGTCGGTGGCCGGTCAAGCTCCTTACCGTTGCTTGCCGGGGGTTAGTGTTTGTTGAAGCTTGTTCACGCGGTTGGCAAGGCTGTCGATCTGCAATGAAAGTTCCTTGACCACATCTGTCTTGAAGTAGCCAAGCTCCACGCCGATGGTCATCTGGGTATCCACCTCGAACGCTGAGCCGATGGCGATGCCAAGGAATTGGTTGAATTCGCCGTTGTTGTTGCGTCCAGCTCCTTCAGCAATGTTGCTGGCAATAGAAACGGCCGCTCTTCGCATCTGACTCTTCAGGCCGTAGGTCTCTTCTTTAGGTAGGCCTTCGGTCAGGAGCATATCGCCTTGGCGAGTTTGATCGCGTCCTTCCAGATCTCAAGGTTCTTGTACCTGTTCATCCTAACACACCTCTCTCAAAACCATAGACCAACGACCAGTGACCATAGACCGCATTAGTTCCGCAACACTTTCCCGCTGGTGATGATCGACTGCAGGCGCTCCAGCGTTTTGCGCTGCATGCAGAGTTCCAGGAAGGTCTTCCGCTCCAGGTCCAGCAGGTATTGCTCGCTGACTTCCGTGGGTTCGCTGAGGTCGCCGCCGCAGAGCACGTGGCCCAGCTTCTGCGAGATCAGCGTGTCGTGCTCGCTGATGTAATTGCCGCTTGGTGTAGCCCTTCTCCCAGAGGTCGAGCGCGCATTCCTTGGCGTAGGCCAGCTGGTGCGCGCGGCTCACGATCACCTCGTCAGTGCCGCGGCGCAGGTAGCCGAGGGCGAAGGCCTCTTCGCCGCTGGTTCGAACCTTGGCCTGGCCGATTGTGAGGAAGCGCTCGCGCAGCGCGTTGATGCGGATGTCGCCTTCCTTCAGTTCATCGCCGAGGCGCAGCGCGAATTCCTTGCTGCCGCCGCCGCCGGGGATCACGCCCACGCCGAATTCCACGAGGCCCATGTAGGTCTCGGCGTGCGCCACCACCTTGTCCGCGTGCAGGCAGAGCTCGGTGCCGCCGCCGAGGCAGAGCTGGTGCGGCGCGGCCACCACGGGGATGGATGAATGCCGCATGCGCATCATCGTGTTCTGGAAGGTGCGGATGGCCATGTCCAGGTCGTCGTACTCCTGCTCCACGGCCATCATGAAGATCATGCCCACGTTGGCGCCCGCGCTGAAGAGCGCGCCGTCGTTGTAGACCACGAGGCCTTTGTAGCCGGCCTCCGCGAGATCGATCGCCTTGTTGAGGCCCTGGATCACCTCCGCGCCGATGACGTTCATCTTGCCGCCCCAGCTTACCGCGAGGATGCCGTCGCCGATGTCGTACACGCGGGCCAGGCTGTTCTTCCACACGATGCTGCTTTCGGGCAGCTCGCTCAGCACGATGGTGCCTTCCGCGCGCGGCACGGGCTTGTAGCTCTTGCTCGGGATGTCGTAGTAGAGCCGCTTGCCGCCTTCCACTTTGTAGAAGCTGGTGTTGCCGGCTGCCAGCATTTCTTCCACCCATTTCGCAACTGTCATTCCGGCCCCCGAGCGATCGCCATGGCCTGAGCGCTTTCTTCGCTCCAACTGCATCCCAGGTCTCGAACGGCCCCAGCTCCCAGCCGAAGCCCGCGCGCATGGCGTCGTCGATCTTGTAGAGCTGGTCGGTGATCTCCGGAATGCGGTGGCTCACGTAGGCGAACAGCCCGTGGAAGCTCTTGCGGTAGAACTCGCCGGCCTTGTCGGTGCCCGCGTAAAGGATCGCGGTGCGCTTCACGAGGTTGTCCTCCTTCTTGGCGGCATCCAGCGTGGCGAATTTGGGCTTCACCTGCGGACGGTACTCCAGTGTCTTCAGGTCGAGCGCGAGGATGTCGCCCTTCGGCGTTGAGCGGTCCTTGAAGAAGAAGCCCTTGCCGGTCTTGCTGCCGAGCATGTTCTTCTCGACCATCTGCTTCAGGTAGCCGGGCAGCGCGAACGTGGCGTTCTGCTCGTCCTTCGGGCAGTTGTCCTGAACGCCTTTCGCGACGTGCACGAGCGTGTCGAGGCCCACCACATCCGCCGTGCGGAAGGTGGCGCTCTTCGGGCGACCCAAGGCGGGACCGGTCAGGCGATCGACTTCTTCCACGGTGAGGCCCATTTCTTCCACCAAGTGGAACAGGCCCATGATGCCGAACACGCCGATGCGATTCGCGATGAAGGCGGGCGTGTCCTTGCACAGCACCGTGACCTTGCCCAGTACACGCTGGCCGTACTCTTCCAGGAAGCTGAGGACCGCCGGATCCGTTTTCGTGCCGGGAATGATCTCCAGCAACGGCAGGTAGCGCGGCGGGTTGAAGAAGTGCGTGCCGCAGAAGTGTTTCGCGAAGTCCTCGCTGCGGCCTTCGAGCAAGGCGTGGATCGGGATGCCGCTGGTGTTCGTGGTGATCAGCGTGCCCGGCTTGCGGTGCTTCTCCACGTTGGTGTAGACCTGCTGCTTGATGTCCAGCCGCTCGACGACCACCTCGATCACCCAGTCGCAGTCCTTGATCTTCGGCAGATCGTCCTCGAAGTTGCCGGTGCTGATCCTCTTCGCGAAGCGCTTGTCGTAGATGGGCGAGGGGCTGCTCTTCAGCGCAGCGGCCAAGGCGTCGTTGACGATCTTGTTCCTGTCCGTCCCTTCTTTCGGAACGATATCGAGCAGCAGTACTTCCGCGCCGATGTTGGCGAAGTGGCAGGCGATGCGGCTGCCCATGACGCCGGATCCGAGGACGGCGACTTTCTTGATCTGTCTGTTGGCCATCAAACGAAGAGTTGTTTGTCGTCGAGTATCGCGTTGATCGTGTTCATCGCTGCACGGAAGTCGCGCAATTCCTTTTCCGTCAAGCGTTCCTGAACCGCTTGGTTGAATCGGATGACGGAACCCTTGCTCAGGTCGCGCTTCAACTTGCCCTTCGCGGTGAGGTGGATCCGTACTACCCGTTTATCGCTATCGTCCGCTTCCCGGCGGATCAAGCCAGCGTCTTCCATGGCCTGCAAGGTGCGCACGAGGCTGCGCGGCTCCATGCCCATCTTGGGCCCAAGCTTGGTGCTGGGTGTTCCTTCGGGATCGATGTTCAAGAGCACGTATCCGATGCTCATGGTGCCGCCGTGCTTGGCCGCTTCGGTGTTGTACATGCGGGCAATGCGGTGCCACGCCCACCGGATCGGGAAGTCGATGGTTTCTTCGGGCTTCATAGGGTTGACCTCGGCACCGAAGCTAATGGCATTTGTTATGCGCGCATAACATGAAGGAAATTTCTTCGTCCCGATCGCCGTTGTTCCACTGACATAGTTTCGCCCATCAACCTGTCCCACATGCGTACCCACATTCTTGCTGCCTTGGTTGTCCTCGCGCTGATCACTTCCTGCAAGAAGGAGGAGGAGCCAACGCCCGAGCCGACGCCTTCGGGTCCACGGTTGATCCTGAAGTTCAAGTTCGATAGCACACAGGTGCGCTTGGATGAACTCGGCCAGCCCGAGCCGAACCTGCCCGCTGGCCGTGCAGCACAGAATCCGCGCTTCAACAAGATGAGCGCTCATTACGTGGAGTTCGCGCCTACCGCGTGGACATTGCCCGGCCAAGGAGAGGTGGTGTACCACGCGCCGGAAACAACCGCTGGCGGTGCGAACGCGATCAATTTCTCACAGAGCGTGCTTGCTGGACAGGGTGAGACCTTCTTGAGCGTACCGCTGTCCCAATTGTCAGTCGGTACCTATCCCTGGATCCGCGTTTCACTGGGATACCAGAACTACGACATCGACTTCCGCTATACTGACCTTCAGTTCGGCACCGGGACGTACGATATGCAGGGCACGGTCGCGTCCTTCATCGGATTCAACACCTACATCGGTGCGTTCATGATCAATGAGCAGTCGTTGACGGTTAACGACGACCGGGCACAGGGTTTCTGGGCGTTCGAAGTCATCGATCCTATCATACCCACTGCCCCCATCTCGGGTCAGTCGGCCGGGGTCACCACCGTGCCCAATCCATTGTTCGCTTCTTCCCCGATCCCATCGAACTCATGTTTGGTAACGGGGGCATTCGCTCAACCGCTGGTGATCACCGGTAGCGAGACCTCCGATGTGGTGATCGAAGTGTCTTTGAGCACCAACAACAGTTTCGAGTGGTTGGACAACGGCGATGGGATCTACGAGCCCGGTGCACCTGCCAACGACATGGTGGTGGACATGGGCGTGCGCGGGTTGATCCCCACCGTGCAGTAGGTTACTGCACCGCAGCCACGCTGTCCGCCTTCGCGGTAGCTGCTCCGTCGATCCAAAGCTGGATCGTATTGCCGTTCTGCTGGCACTTCAAGCGGTCGGCGGCGATCACATAGTCCTGGCCTCCTTTGCCATCGTCGTAGAGGTAGACACTGTCGCCAGCGAACTCGAATGCTCTGGAGGCCGCTTGCGTCCATCGGACGAATGGGGCGATGCTCTCGCGCTTGAGGTAAGCGGTATCGCTTTCGGCTACGCGAACGGGCCGTGCTGCCTCCAGGAAACCCATGTCGCTGAAGCCCGACTTGTCCAGCAACATCATCTTCTGCCCCCAACTCTGCTTCTCACCGAAGTTCGCCAGAACGACGTAGGAAGTACTGTCCCCGGGTTTGCCGAAGAAGGTCGGGAACATGGTCCAGCTATCATAAGCAGGAGCAGATGCGGTGATGATCTTGGCGTTGCTATCGGGTTGCAGTTCGTACCGGTACAAACGCAGTCCTTCGAAAGTTTCTTCGGCATTCGCTGCGACCATTACGAAGGTGCCGTCCCCGAGGTCGAAGGTTGTTTGGATCGCCAGTGTGTCGTGCCGGATGTTGTCGGCGATCTGAGGGAAGTTGATCTGCTCCAATGCCTCCGGGCCATGCCAGTGGCTTGTATCACGCACAGGGTCCTTCGTTGTTGGTTGTTGGTTGCTGGTCTGTGGGCCGGATGAACAACCAGCAACCAACAACCAGCAACCAACCACCGTCTCGACCGCGGTCCGCATCACTTGATCTCCACAACGTCACCGCTTCCGGTCACGTTCTGCTTCACGTCGGTTGGCTTGCCCTTGTACTTCACACTGCCGCTGCCGGTAACGCTCGCGTTGATGCTCTCGCTCGCGCTGACGCTGATATCGCCGCTACCCGTAACCGTGGCCAGTGCGCGCTGGCTTTTCAGCTCAACGGCCTTCACGTCGCCACTGCCCTGCACGCCAGCGACCAGCTCCTGGCATTCGCCATTGAGTTTGATGTCTCCACTGCCTTGAACCTGCGCGTCCACGGTTTTGCCATTGAAGTTCACGGCTACATCACCGCTGCCTTGCACCTCGATGTCCAGCCGATCGCCGCCGAATTTGTTCTTGCAGGTCACGTCGCCGCTCCCCATCACCGCAACACGGTCGATCATCGGTAATGCGATCCGCACCACGAACGGCTTGTCGGTGCTGTAGCACTTGCTCGTGTTGATCTTCCAGATGCCGTCGGTAACCGTGGTCTGCACCAACTCGGCCACATTGGCTTGGCCTTCCACCTCAACACTCTGTGCTGGCGCTTGGGTCAGTTCAACATCGAGCGAACCCGTGATCTCGATCCCGTGGATGGGTGCAACGGTGAGGCTCTTCTTCACCGTTTCGCCGGTGCCCTTCACGCAATCGCTCCACGGTGAATAGGCGTACACGCCGTATCCGGCAGCAGCAACAACGAGAAGAGTGAGGATCTTCATGGCGTTCGTGTTATCGGTTCAACAGGACGGTCCCTTCGAAGCTCATGCCCTTCACTTCGATCACATAGAAGTAAGTGCCCGTTATGCACTCGATGCCGCCGAAGTTGCGGCCATCCCAAACGATGTTGGCACCGAAGCTCTCGAACTGCTTTTGGCCCCAACGGTTGTAGACGAAGATGTTCGTGCAGGGCCCGAGAACCGCCTCGGTGTTGATGGTCAACACGTCGTTCATGCCACCGTTGTTCGCCGTGAATACGTTCGGAACGCTCAGGTCCACATAGTCCTCATAATTGTTCACGTTATAGTTCTGGGTCACCGCATCCGTGCATCCGAAGATGTCGGTGATGGTCAGCGTGACGTTGAAGTCCTGGCCGTAGGTGAGGTCGAACACCGGGTTCTGCTCAGTGCTCGATTCGCCGTTACCGAAATCCCATAACCAGCTGAGCGGAGCCGTGCTCAGGTCATTGAAGTAGGCACGCAGTCCATCGCAGCCGGGTTCGAAGCGAACGTTGAAGGCTGCCTCGGCAACGCCCTGGATCCGATACGTTCACCGGTCGCTGCTCGTGCAGGTATCGCTGGTGACGATCAATGTGTAGGTGGTGGTCGCGTCCGGTGTAGACAGCGGGTTGGCGCTGGTGGGATCATTCAACGTTGCCCCTGGAAGCCAATTGAACGTGCTGCCCGGTAACCCCGATGGATTCCCTCCGAGGACCACCTGTTGTCCGAGGCAGATCGTTTGATCCGCGCCGGCATCGGCTGGTGGATCGTCGTTCACCACGAGCGTCATGGCGTCGCTGGCCGTGCAGTTGTTGCCGCTGGTAACAGTAAGCGTGTATACGGTGCTGGTTGCAGGGTCGGCAGTTGGCGTGGCGCTATTGGGGTCGTCCAGATCAGCACCCGGCGACCATGAATACGTACCACTGCCACTGCCTAAAAGCAGTTCGCCGAAGCCCGGGCAAACCCACAGATCAGGTCCTGCATCCACAGTCGGCAACGCATCAATGGATACGTTGATGATGTCCGCATTCTGGCAACCATTTCCGTCCGTGATGGTGACGGAATACGTGGTGTTGGCCGTTGGCGAGGCGATCGGATCCTGGATGTTCGGATCGTTCAACCCTCCAGCAGGTGCCCATACGAATGTTCCTGTGCCTTGTGCATTCAATTGCACCGATCCGCCGTCGCAGAAGCTCGTGTCATTGCCTGCGAAGACCGTGGGCAGTTCGTTCACCAACACCACCATGGTATCGGTGTTCACGCATCCGTTCCCATCGGTCACTTCAACCACGTAGGTCGTGCTGTCCAGCGGTTCGCATCCGGGTTCGCGTCCGTTGTACTGCTCAGTCCCGTACCGGGTGACCACACGTATGTGCTGCCACCCGGACCGGTGGGCGAACCACCAATGTTCACCGGGCTGCCAGCGCAAGTGGCTTCATCGGGGCCTGCGCTGGTCGTCGGCAATGCATTCACCGTGATCGTAACGTCATCCGTGGCTGTGCAACCGAGTCCGTCGGTAACGGTCACCGAGTATGTCGCGGTGGAAGTCGGGAAGGCGAGCGGGTCCTCAATGTTCGCATCACTCAGATCCGTTCCCGGGGTCCATGAGTAGTTGGTACCGCCGGAAGCATTCAGTTGAGCGGTGTCGCCAATGCAGATCGCCGCGTCGGCACCGGCATTCGCCGGCGGTACTTGAACGTTCACTTGTAAAGTTGAACTGGCCTCGCACGCAGTGCCGCCACCAACGGTATAGGTGTAGGTGCCGTCGGCATCGATCGCTGGATCGAACACTCCACTTTGCGGCAAGTTGTTCGGGTCGGTCCACGTTCCCGTTTGGTCCGGTCCTCCGAAGAGCGAGTCGATCATATTGAACACAACTCCGCTGCCGCATGCTGTCACCGTATTGCTGCCACCTGGATCGAGCGCCAACACTTCCGTGACCACAACGAAAGCGGTATCGCTCGGGCACGGTGCAGCGCCCAACAGCACATAGAAATACGTGCCCGGCTCGCTTGTTCCGGGTATGTACAATCCATTGCTCGGAATGTTGAACGGTCCCGTCCAAGAACCCGTGGTGTCGATCCCCAGACCCAGGGGAAGTTCGAAGGGTGCATCGCTGCTGCAGACTTCAAGGCTGTCGCCGAAACCAGCGTCCGGCAATTGGTTCACGGCGACGTTCACTACGGCTGTGTCCGGCGGGCAGGCGGAGTTGACCACTTGCACCACGTAGTACCAGTTACCAGGGTCATCCCCCAGGGTGGGCGAGAATGCCGCATCGTCGTTGTTGAATGCGGGATCGAGCCACACTCCGTTGAGGTCGTATGGGCCAACGAGGTAGTCGAACAACCACGCGTCCGTGTTGGAGCAGAGTACGGTGGAGCCGTCTCCACCCGCGCTGATCGGATCCGTGATCTGCACCTGCACAGTGTCAGTTCCGGAACAGTTGTTCGCGTCCGTTACCACCACGATATAAGTTGTGGTGGTATCCGGTGTAGCAAGCGGGTTCTGGATGTTCGGATCGTTCAACGTCGCCGATGGCGTCCAAACGAAGGTTGTTCCACCCGTGGCGTTCAACTGTGCGGTGGACCCCAAGCACAGACTCGCGTTGTTGCCGGCATTCGCTTGAACAGCCGGGAATACGGTGACGGTCGTCGAATCGGTATTGCCGCAACCGTTCGCGGCAAAGCGTTCGAGCACATAGGTGGTGGTGCTGCCGGGCGAGGCCATCGGATCAAGGACGTTCGGATCGCTCAATCCTGCCGATGGTGACCATACCGCACCCGGTCCTGCGGTGCCGTTCAACTGAACCGAGTCGCCGGGGCAAATGCTCAGATCGGGACCGGCGTCAACCGCAGGAAGGTTCAAGATGGTGATGGTGACATTATCCAAGGCGACGCAACCGTTGGTGTCCGTCACCACAACAGCGTACATCGTTGTGATCAACGGCGATGCCGTGGGGTTGGCCAGCGTATCGTTGTCCAGCGAACCGGCTTGGTTCCAGTTGAAGGTGCTGCCCGCTGGGCCCGTTGGGGCACCACCGATCACGATACTCTGGTTCAGACAGATACTGGTATCGGCGCCGGCATCCACATTCGGCAATGCATTGACCAATACCTGTGCGGAGTCGGTGCTTATGCATCCGAGACTATCGATGATCTGCACCGTGTAAACCGTTGTGGAAGTCGGGAACGCATTCGGGTCGGCGATGGCTGCATCGCTCAAGGTTGCCGCAGGGTCCCACACGTATGTATCGCCACCGCTGGCCTGCAATTGGGCCGTATCGCCGGTACAGATCGTAGCGTCCGGCCCAGCGCTCACGGCGATGTTCGAGATGTTCACCACCACGGTATCGGTACCACTGCAACCGGCATTACTCACTGAAACGATGTAGCTCGTATTGCCCAATGGTGTAGCCAGCGGGTTGCTTGTTGTCGCATCATCCAGCGTGACGGATGGCGACCATGTGAACGTGCTTCCCGGAGGACCCGTCGGGGTTCCACCAAGTGGTGCGCTCGCTCCGCCGCAGATCAGTTGGTCGGGTCCCGCATCTGCTGCCGGAATGGAGTTGATCGTTACCGGAATGGTGATCGGCGCCGAGGAACAACCGAGCGTATCCGTTGCAAAAACACTCACACTTCCTGCTCCTGGTGCGCCCCAATCAACCGTGATCGCATTGCCGTTCTGTGTGGCAATGGTGCCACCGGTTACGCTCCATGTGTACACGGCGTTGACGATGTTGGTGGTGCTGTATGCCGATCCGGTCACTTGTGCGCAAACCGTTGCAGGACCTGTGATCGACACCGGACCCGCGAAAGGGATCACGGTTACCTGGATCACCACATCGATGTTCTTCGGTGGGCAACCGTTGTCGCTGACGCTGACGCTGAAGAGGTACGGTTGCTGTTGGCCCTGACCGCACTGGGTGTCCCAGCAGAAGTTGGCATCGATGGCAGCGGAAGCACTATCGGGCGAGTTGATCGTCGCTGGCGGGTTGAACAGCAGCGGATCGAAGATGGAACCGCTCGCAGTGAGGAAAAGCGAATCGCCATCGGCATCAACGAAGTCCATGTCGAAGCACAACTGGTCGCCTTCGTTCACCGAGTAGCTCAGCGCCCAGTTGCCATCCACATCAGGCGTTGTGTTCGGTGGGCAAACGATCGCTTGTAGTTGCAGGTCCCGTCGTGTGCGTCCGATCAACAGACCATTGCGGTACTCCTTCACTTCGACGGAAACGACGTGGTTCCCTTGGAGAACCGGCATGTAGCTCGTAAGCCCAGTTGCCCCGTTTATGAAAGAATAACCACCCGCACCAAAGGGCTGCGCCACGCTGAAGCCGGCTCCGAAGGCAACTTCGGGTATAGGCTCCGGAAGTGGGGCAGGGGGGGCACCAATCCGCCAGCGAAATCAACGCTTGCGTATGGGATCTCGAACGAGAAGATCAACTGGTCGCCATCGGGATCGGTGGCACTGTTCACGAAGGTGCTCGTGTCGTTGATGCAGAGGAACGGCGTGGGAATACCCAGCCAGATGGGGCTGCTGTTCACCACTAGTGGCGGGGGAATGAAGGCGTAATAACCGATACCGGTGCCGCCCGGATTGTTGAGGTTGAGGATATCGTTGTTCCTGCAGCACAATTGGAAATACAAGTGGTAACCCGAGAAATTCAACGGCAGGTCGATCGTGCCAAGGAAGTTCCCTTGCACGGTGCATAAGCCTTCGCCAACCGTGCAACCATCCGGCAGGTCCGGTTCGATCTGCAAGCTGTCCTGAAAGAACAGGTTCATCGCTTGGTACAGCACTTTGTCAGCGTTCGGGTTGTTGTTGTCTTGGATGTACGCACCAACTTGCAGGGGTGTGCCGTAGTCCTGGCCCAGCAACTCATGGATCGATTCCCAATTGCTCGTAGGTCCGCAGTTCATGAAGAACTGCATGTACACGTTGTAGCGGTACATACCGCTACCGGGTGCGGTTTCCCCCACATACGTGTAGCCGAGGTTCCCTCCAATGAGGTGCGATGCGTTGGCGCCGCCGGAAACCAGCAACAGGCAAACGGTAAGTGATCGGGCAATGCGCTTCATGCTTCCTGCTCGTTGCTTCGTAAGTGGGTTCATCGTACCACCAGTTTTTTGGTGATACGCCCTTCGTTATTGCCGATGGTAACGGCGTACAGGCCGGTAGGCCAGTGGCCAACGTCAATGATCGTGCGCTGCGCACCAGCGTTCAGTTGCCGTTCAAGAACGTTCGCGCCCAAAGTGTTCTGGATCGTTAACCATGTCGATCCGCCAACGCCGGCTTGCAGATCGATGTTTACCAGATCTTCCGCTGGCGAGGGCCACATGCGGAAATCTTGAACGGTCGTTTCTGAGATCCCATGCGGACTACAGGTCCAGGTGGCCACGAACCCGGCCAATACGAAGTTCCCGTTGCTCGCGTTCTGCCACACCGTGAGTGCTCCGTTGGTGCTGGTGAACACACCGTTGTTCGGCAAGTCGTTCACGTCGTTCCCATTGTAGGAGCCGATCAACGGACTGAATTGATCGGGACCATCGAACAGCACCAACGAGTCGTTCGGTTCGAACTCGAACTCCAGGAAGGTGAGCGTGACTTGCGCCGGAATGGTCGGTGCAATGGTGTAGAAGCCGCTTTGGCCTGGTGAATAGTCATCATCCGGCCCGCCATCGTCGGTGAGGATCCCGGTGCAGTTGGTGTTCGTTTGATCTTGTTGACCATCAACGATGTTCGTATCGCACGCTGCGGTCGGCAATACTTCTATAAGGTCCACCTGTGTTTCCGTGTCGGTGCCATTGCCATTGCCCGTGGTGAGGCTCACGGTATAAATGCCGGGCGCCGTGTAGATGTGCACGGGATCCTGATCAGTGCTGTTGTTGCCATCTCCGAAATCCCAGGCCCAATTCAACGGCAGGTTGAAGCTCTGGTCAGTGAAGGTGACGATGCCCGTGCAGGTAACAAGCGGGTCGGCGATGAAATCGGCCGTAGGGGCCACAGTGATCGCGGTGATGATCACACTGTAATCCTCCGTTTGGCCGAACAACGGTGCATCGCAGGGGCCGCCCAATTCGCCCACAACATCCACGCTCACACGCATGCGCACCGGCACGCCCGTGGCACTGCTCGCCGGGATGTATGCGTTGCCGGCAGGACTGGTGGTCCCGAGCGCGGAGAAGATCAATTCGTTCGAAGTGAAGTCTCCATCACCGTTCACATCCAACCAAACGTAGGTGTCGCAATCATTCTGGTCGCCCGTGGTAACGGAGATGGGATAGCTGTTGCCCTCCGTCACGTTCGCTTGGTTGCCACAGGTGCGGTACTGATAACCCTCGCTTCCATCGATGCTCGTGTTGCTTATACCTGCGAAGTCCACTCCCAGGATCCCATATCCGCAGCACCAGCTCTGGGTCTGTGGAATGCAGACCGGCGCGGCTGTTTGCCCGTTCAAGTCAATGGTGATGAGCCCTGTTTGTGTTTCCGTATCGCTGCCGTTCGGGTTGATGGCGATGAGGCTGACCGTGTAAGTGCCGCTTGCCAAGTATGTGTGCACCGGGTTCTGATCGTTACTTCCGTTGCCGTCACCGAAATCCCATGTCCAACCTGTAGGTGCGTTCAGGCTCGCATCCGAGAATTGCACCACGCCATCGCAACTGAACAAGGGCGATGCGCTGAAAGCCGCATCAGGGGGCAAAGGGTTCTCCAGCACTACGATCCCATAATCCTCGGTTTGGCCGTACTGCGGGTCGGTGCAAGGCTGAGGTAACGGACTGAAATCATAATCAGCCACAACCCGCATGCGCAACGGTGTGTTCAACACTGGGGTTGCAGGAACGTTCACAGTGGCACTGATGCCGCTTACCGAAACGGAGGACGCAACTTCCTCCAACGGATCGAATGTTCCGCTGTTGTCCCAATCGATCCACGCTTTCACGTTGTGGGTGGTGATGGTTCCGCACGTCACACCCAGCAAGAAGCTGCTTCCAGCCAGAACGGTATCCATGATGCAACCCCTGTCCGCATAGCCCTCGGTCACAGCGTCCGCACTGTTCACATTCACATCGCCGAAGCTCACGTTCGTAATGCCGAAGCCGGCAACGGTGCCGGGGCTCGTCACGCTACATGCCGACGCCGGTTGCGGGCCGTTCATGTTGATCGTTACCGTTCCCGTCGTCGTATCGCTACCAAGTACGTTCGTTGCGATCAGTTGCACGGTGTAGGTGCCATCCACCAGATACGCATGACTAGGGTCCTGGACCATGCTCGTGTCGCCATCGCCGAACTCCCAATGCCACTGATCAGGGATACCTGTAGTGCCATCACTGAAGTTCACGATACCGTTGCACGATACCGAAGGCGACACACTGAACCCCGCAACAGGTATGGCGATGGGAGGTACATAACCGAATTGCATGTTCGGTCTGTTGGGTGAAAGCTGTAGCAAGCCGCCCATGTTGCTCGTGCACACGTTGCCGTTCGGTGTCGCGCGAAAGACGACGCTGTTGAACGCTGTGGGTGTGAAGAAGAAACTCGCGTTGTTGGTACTTGACCCATTGCTGAAGCAGGTCTGGAGGACCAGGTTGCTGATGCCATCCCAAGCGAACGGGGTATCGAATACATGCGTGTTCCATCCGCTCACTTCGGTATAGTCCACTGGACCTAACACCGGGTTCGTCCCTGCTATCCAAGGGATCTGTGCTTCCACTTCTGAAGTGGTTCCGATACCCAGGGTGAACCCTTGCAATGGCGTGCCGTTCACCGCGGATACATCGAAGGCCAAACTCACGATATCGCCTTGACCCATACCCAAGGCGTTCAATTCGCTGGCCAGTACCACGATCTGGTGCCGACTTCCCGGCTGGTCATTCCCGTAAGGCGCCGGGTACTGGTTCGGGTCGTTGGTCTGGGTGCCCGTTCCCAATGTGATGATCTGCTGTGCACCGGCAGAAAGAGCACCTGACAGTGTGATGGCAGCGGCAATGGATCGGCCCATCGGGATCCGGGCTAGTACTGACAAGAGCATGGAATGGGGATTTCCGGTTGGAACAAGGCGTTGAAGCTCGAAATATAGCCGCCGCCTCCCTGCGCGGTGCACCCATTTGCGAACTGCTCTCAGGTGCCTGCCGAACCACTTAAGCCCATTATACGTACATCGGTTGGATGGACTGGCCGGTCGATGGTTCGTCCAGGTCCATCGAACGACTCCAATGAGAACTGCGCACCCCCAGCCCGAGGTTTCCGCTGGCCAGCAATGGTCGGTGCAAGCGCGTGATCGGCATTGCTCGGGAGAAGGCCGCGTGATCGTATTTGCCCACCAAGGTTCGATGGACCAGCAAGCCATGACCGATCTGGTGGGCATTGCCGAACGCTTTTCGCTCGCACAGGACGATGCGCTGGCCACCCGCAAGCGGCTTATTGGTGTGCTGATTGAAGGCTTGGAGAACGCAGTACGCCACGTTGGGGAGAAAGACCGTGACAGCATATTCGCTGTACTGGCCAGCCACGGCGACCGATATGCGATAACCGTCGGGAACGCTATGCCGGTCGCTACTGCGGTCGTTCTTGCCGATCGGTTGTCGATCCTGAACCAGATGGACGACGCGGATGTAAAGGAGCACTATCTGAAGCTGCTCAGCAATACGGCGCGCTCAAGCAATGGGGGAGCAGGTTTGGGACTCTTGTCCATGGCCCGCAAGTGCCTGCGGCCTATCTCCTGCTGGACCGATCGCTTGGATCATACGAGCGTTGGATTCTGTCTCGAGGTCGCGATAGCCCGCACATGAAAACAGGAAAGCCCCGCGAACGGGACTTTCCTTCAGGCAACCTAGCGCAACAAGGGGAAGCGGATAGGAAGATGGACCGAAAATAGCCTTCCGGCCGATCGGTCAAACGTCCCCTTGGGCGTATTCGACCAAGTGCAGGAAGCGTTCCGTAAGCGCACCCTTCCTTACGATTGTCGCACGGTCGATCATGCCGGTGGGGTCTTCGCCCAGAAAGTTGGGAAGCACATGATCAATGAGGTCGCGGCCGAACGCTTCGCTCGCATCCCTTGGAAGCTCGCAAGGGAGATTATCCACCGCCATAACAGTGATAGAGCCCGGTGAACCGACCGGGCATTCAGTGGCCGTTCTCTTGTCGTAACCCATCATTGGTTGCGCAATGGTGGTGCTGCGCAGGGTGCTATCGATCGGCCCGCCAACATCGCAACTGATATCAGCGATAACCCGAAGGGAGATCCGGGGGTCGCGCAACTCGTCCGCAGTCAGCAGTTTCGGACCACGGGGATCCCAGAAATGGCAAGCGAGATAGATGTGCGCACGGTGCGCGTATTGTACGAATGTGCTGTCATGTCCGCTCGGATCGGCGTGGAACGACGACTTGTCGAAGGGCTTCCCATCGGCGCGCGTGTACATATGCTCGGATCCCACTACACAGTAGACAGGAGTACCGAAGTCTTCGGTCAGGAAAGGCCCTGGATCGACACGCTTCACCCCGCGATGGTCCAATACTTCCATCGCTCCCTTTCCGACGCGCCCGCCTCCGGTGATCACGATCCGCAGATCCTTGCGCAATGGGATCATGGCCAAGTGGCGCTCCATTTCCGAACGATCGTAGCATTCGTTCGCCGGTTCAAGATCAGGTGATCCATGATGCAATTGCCATGCACGGAAGGCATTGTACGAGCCCACAACACCGGCCCACCGACCGAATGCCAGAACACGTTCGCCTTTCCCGTCCGTGAGCAGTTCATGATCGATCAACGTTATACCGCGATCCATGATGGTGCGCAGCATCTTGCGATTGTGCGGTTGCTTCTTGATCGTATGGCTGAAGAACAAATAGCTCTTGCCCGGCAGCAGCATGTCGATCGGTACTTCTTTGACACCGACGATCAATTCACGGTCATCGAGACCATCCACCAATGGCACTTCCTCCAACTCGTACTCCGCATCCATGTACGCGCGTGTTGGGGAGTGTTGGACCACCAGGTCGAGATCCGGGTATTTGTCCAGCACTTCCCGGCAAAGCAGCGGGGGCAAGGGCACGCGCCTGTCGATCGGTTGCTTGCCTTCGCGTATGATGCCGATCTTCTTGTACATGGTCTTTTTCGGAGGGCGGCGAAAGTATCACGTGGTGTGGCGCGGTGCCGATCGAAGTACTTTTGTCCCAGTTCTTTCAAAATATGGGGCCGACCTGGTTTCGACAGCGGCTTCGTAGTGGTTGCAAGCATGCAGAGCGGCGATGTACGGCTCTTCAAAACGAATGTCACGCCCTAACCGGCGAAGTAGAATACGCTCTCGCAGCTTAATAGCCTCAGGCTATTCGGCTTAATCCACGTGAAGCACAGTAACGTGGACGAGTGCCCCTCGGGGAGGCCCGTCATCCTCCTTCCCGGATCAGGGGTATCATCATGGATGACTGGTCAGTGCGGTGGTCCGGAGCGCTGATGAGACAACAGGACCTAAGTCTGCACTGGGGTGCCCTTCCCAGGTGTGGATCGAAAACCAATGAAGAGGCTAAGCATGTAGAAAACATCCGTTGCGGTCGTTTGGACGAGGGTTCGAATCCCTCCGGCTCCACATTCGTTGCGCCCGATCGCTGCAAAGCGATCGGGCGTCTTCGTTCTATGACCCACCGGTACTCCGCACCCTGCGTCGACGCACAGCGGCCAAGAGCATTAGGGAGACAATGAAGCCGACGACCCCTGCAGAAAGTGCCAGTGCAATGGCGCCAACGAAATACTGCACGGCATTGGCGTGTATAGCTTCCATGGAAATGTCGGCCATATCCAGTTGAACCGCTTTTGTGGGGTCCAAGAACATTGCACCGACTTTGTAGCTCGCGTAGATGATCACAGGGATCAGTGGCGGTATGCTGATGTTGGCCGCCACGAGGAAGAGGATGCGGTTCAGCTTGAAGAGGAACGAGAGCGGGATCCCGACGGCCAGCTGGAAACCCCAGATGGGAAGGATCCCCATGAAAAAGCCGAAGCCGATACTGGCGGCTTTGCGTGCGTTGCTCTCGCCCGGGCGCACCGCCTCGGCGTGCAGTGCTTTACGAAGCCCCCCTTTCACGAACAAATTCCGAGGCCAGAACCAAAGTGCCGCGATCATCACGAGCGCCGTGTTCAATAAGCTGATCCGCGCGAAGTCGATCACCGGCCGGAAGTGGCTTACCCGTTCCGGGAAGTCATACCGAACGCCTACAGGCACCGTCGCGAAGGGCACATCGCGCCATGCGAGGCGCACGATGCTCTCGATCTCGTATTCGAACCGATGCGTGAACGTGCGCAGCCGCGTGACTTCCGCCAAGGGATAGCAGCGATATCCGGTTTGTGTATCGGGCAACGTGATCCCTGTTTCCACACGGAACCAGAAGCTGCTGAACGTGTTGCCGAACGAACTGCGACCCGGGATGCCGGCCTGCGCCATATTCCTGTCGCCCATGACCATTGTGCCGGGTTGCCGCTCGATCGCTACGAACCGCTCAATGTCTTCCGGGGCGTGCTGGCCGTCGCTATCGATGGTGATGCGTGGGTATATCCTTTCTCGAGCAAGTGCTTGAAACCCCGTCGCAGTGAATAGCCCTTGCCCTGGTTCGGTTCGTTACGCAGAACGTCGATCCCAGCGATCGATGCGAGGAACTCGCGTGATCCGTCCGTGCTGCCATCGTCAATGACCAGCAGGTGCGGCCCCACAATGGACCGGATGCGTTGCACAACACCGGCCAGTGTCGCGTTGTTGTTGTACGTAGGCAGCAACACGCATGTGCGCGTGTCCTCCATTCGCTTTTGCAGGTTTCCCGAGATGGTCATTGCGCCAGCACCGCCTTCAACTTCAAAAGCACCACTTGGTTCCCATCGTATGCGTCGGTGTTGGCTTCGGCATCAATGCCAACGGTGCCGTCCGCTGCTCTGATCAACGACATCCGCACATTGAAATACGCGCACTTGACAGGATCGACCGGTGTCAGGAATTTGATGTTCCGTGCTGACTTAAGGCGGAGGTTGGTGCCGTGCGCTTGCGAAGCCAAGTGTTGGATCAATTGCACCATTGCCGCCCCGGGTGTGATCGGCCTGCCGGGGAAGTGGCCGCCGTGGATAACGTGCTCAGCAATAGGTTCCACCCGCCATGCATGGGTCTCCGGTGCATCGCCTGTCAAGGGCTCGCCAATGCGGAACATGCTGCGGACCAATGCTTGGCTCATGGTTCATCAGAGTTTGGAGAAGACTTCCACCGGCACGGGCTGGTCGAGCACGGGTGTTGAGAATTTCACCACCGTGCGGTCGCCATCGGCTTCAACAGTCGTCATTGCGTACAGGTGAAGGTTCGCTTTCGCGAAGCGTAGTTCCATCTGCTTGAAACGTTTTCCCAAGCGCGATGCGGTGGGCATGGTCCGATACAAGGAGGTCGCCGTTCTCGATGAAGTACTTCGGTTTTGCCCCATCGCCCAACGTGTGCTCGCCGTCCATGATCTTCATCACCATGTCGTTCACACCGGCATAGATCTTCCGGTCGACCTCGCCCAGCACTTTTTCCTTGCCGTTCTCCTTCACGCGCACATTGCCGTCCACTGTAAGGATCGTTGTCGGCTGAGCGCCGTTCAGTTCCCACCGGAATTTCCCCGGGCGCTCATAGGCGAAGGTGCCGGGGCTGATCTGTGGTTCCTTCAGATAGTGTACGTGCTTCTCCTGGGTGAGCGTACACTGGATAGTACGCGCGCTCTTGGCTACCGCCTTCATGCGCACAACGAGTTCATGGTCGGCTTTGATCGGCGTACGCGTTTCTTGCGGCGCCCATGCCGTGCCAAGGAAGGTGGTGAAAGCGATGGCACCGCAGATGGGAAGGAGCGTGATGTTCATGGTTGTTGCTGATCGGCGTCGCACCGGACAAGAGTAGTGCCGTTCCTGCGGCAATGCGCAATGATGCGTTCCACCAATTCGATCGTTCCGGGAAGTGTATCGTGCAGAACGGCGATCGTACCCGGTGTTGCTCTCTTTTCGATGTTTCGCATCACTTGGTCCGGCGTTCGTGCGGTATCGAAGGTCCGAAGGTCCCAGCCGATGGTGCGCACCAAGGTGCGCCGCACTGCGCGCGCAATGTTAGGGCTGGTAACGCCGAAGGGCGGACGGAACAGCAGCGTGCGTTTGCCGGTTGCCGCATGGATGGCGCCGGCACAGCGGGTTATCTCTTGCGCTGCTTTAGCAGTTGAAAGGAAGCCCCAGGTCCAGTGGTGGTCGTACGAATGGATGCCGATAGCGTGACCGTCTTTCACGATACGTGATGCGATCGCGGGATGCTCATCCACATGTCGCCCGATGCAAAAAAAACTCGCCTTGACGTTCTCCTTGGCCAGTAGGTCCAATAGTGCAGGGGTTTGGACAGGATGCGGGCCATCGTCGAAGGTCAATGCAAGTGTCCCCGGTTTGCCTTTGCACCGCGCTTCCATGTAAAGGCGTGCAGGTAATGTGAGCGATGCGTACACAGTGAACACCAACAATACCAGCAACCAAAGCGCCACGATCCACATCGGGAACCAACTGAAGAACGCGAACGCCAAAATGATGACCGAGGCTATGGACCGCAGTATCAAGGCAACATGCCAACGCTTCATCGTTCAATGAGCATTGCGCTGGTCTCCTCACCGTGTTGGTCGACGACCAATACACTTGTCACCGCGGTTCCCATTCCATCGGTTGACCAGCCAGTGTTCAACTTATGCAGTGCCATGCACAGGGCTTGCCCCGGCGCGCTTCCATGTGTTCCTGTGAAGCTGCGGTAGTCGAGTGAGCGCGCATGAGGCGGCAGAACGGGGAGTGCCCCGGTGAAGGGGTCCGAGCCGAACAGGACCAGGTCGATAGGAGCGGATAGTTCTTCGTTCGTCCACCACTGCTTTCCATTCGCGCGAAGTGCGGTCCACAGACCCGTGATCTTGCCTAACGAGGTGGCGTTGCGAACAGCGGATACGACCGCGAATGCGGCTCCGGAGGTCAAGGTTGTTCGGCCGGTCAAGCCCGCAACATTCGCCAGCGCATCGAGCAACGGGGCGTGTTCATCCGCCGCACCAACGAGCAGGTTGTGAGTTGGATGTTCTTCAGCGTGCAGCGTTGCGTTAAGCAACGCCCAGTGGAGAGAGGCCAACCCATGACTGTACGTGATGTTCGGTCCATCGGCCGTGAGCAACAGCGCGATGGTGCCGCCAACGGTGTTATGCGTGCTACGCATGAAACCAGAAGGAGAGAGGATGCCGCCGGCGTTCTCTTCGATCTCGTTCAGGAAACCGATGGTGTCGTCCACTTGTCCGAGGCCCGTTCCCATGAAGATGCCATCCGGCTTGACCGTTCCGGCATTGGCCAGCGCTTGCAAGGCACAGCTGATGCCCTTGCGCATTTGTGCGGGCATTCGCCGGGCCGCGCCTTTGTTCAGCAGTTCGGAGCCGGGTACGTCCGTGTTGCCCAGATCCCAAGGCAACGGATGACAAACGGCAGCGTTGATCCAGAGTTCCATTACGCTGCGGAGAAGAGAAGAGAAGTGCCGTTACCACCGAAACCGAACGAGTTGCTGAGCACCGTGCGCACCGCCATGTCCGTCGGGACTTTCACTGGTAGACTTCTGCAGCCTTCAACGACATCTCCGGCCCGTGCCGTTGGCGGAACGAAACCGTGCCGAATGGACAGCACACTGAAAACCGCTTCCAATGCGCCCGCTGCCGCAAGCGTGTGGCCCGTGAGCGATTTGGTGCTGGTGAAGGGAGGCACTTTCCCGAACAAGCGCTCCATGGCGATCAACTCGGTGAGGTCGTTGTTGCCTGTTGCGGTGCCGTGCGCGTTCACGTGATCGACGTTCGCCGCTGTTATCCCTGCAACACGCAGCGCAACCTCCATCGCTTTTTGTGGGCCGATGCCCTCGGGCGACGTCGCGGTCTGGTGGTAGGCATCATTCGCATTTGCATAACCCGCAACGATGGCCAGTGGTTTTCTGCCGCTCTCAAGCACATCACTAAGCCGTTCAAGGACCACATATGCAGCGCCTTCGCCAAGGTTCATGCCCGCGCGATCGGCACTGAAAGGCCTGCATGCTTTCGCGTCCATCGCGCTCAGGGCGCGGAACCCCGCGATGGTGAATCCGCAGAGCGCATCCGCCCCTCCGGCAAGCACCGCGTTCGCCCTCCCCGTTTTCAACAAACGCGCGCCGAGCATGATCGCATTTGCGCTGCTTGAGCAAGCCGTACTGATGGTGCCCGCTTGGGTTGCACCAACGCTGCGGGCCACGTATCGTGTGTGGTCGCTCACTTCGTGTCCACGTGCAGCGCGCATCAAACGTGCAGTGTCGCTGTCGCGGTACTGGTATTCTCTTTCCGTGCGGTCCATGCCGCCCACCGTGCTTGCACTGATGAGCGTAAGGCCGGTTTTGTTTTTCGCGCCACAGGAAGCCATCGCTTCTTCAGCAGCGAGCAAACCCAGCAGCACGGTGCGTGATAGATCAGATCCGGCATCGGCCCACTTCACCGCTGTCTTCAGCTCAGCATCCGACATAGGTACCTCGCCAAAGACCAGATCGGGAAACCCGAGATCGTGGTAGCGCAACGCGCCGATCCCTGAGTATCCGGCTCTCAAGGCTGCCAACTGCGCAGCAACACCGTTGCCGAGGGCGCTCACCGCGCCCATGCCCGTGATCGCAATGGTCGGGGGCAAGCCTTGCATTTTCCGCTGGGTACGGCCCGTCTACTTCGGCGCTGCTAGTTGCGCGAGGATGTGGTCGGCCATGGTGTTCACGGAGACGAAGATCGTTCGGCCGTCCTTCGGATCCGTGATCTTGATGCCGTAGTGCCGATCGAGCAGTACGATCAACTCCAACGCGTCGATCGAATCAAGTCCCAAGCCTTCACCGAACAAGGGTGCATCATCGGCAATGCTTTCGGGCTTCACCTCTTCCAGGTTCAGCTGCTTTACGATCTGCTCCTTCAGGTTCCGTTTCAGTTCTTCTCTGTCCATTTCAATGCTGCGTGAGGATGGCTTGGAGGCCGGTTGGGGTGAGGGGTGTTCCGGCGACATGGCCGATCAATGCAAAACCCGCGAATGGTAGCGTTGGCGGTCCGCTCCAAAATGGGGCGCCGAAGATATCCGACCAGCCGACGATGACGTGGGTCATGCCTTGCGTCGTGATCATGTCATCGGCGATGGTCAACAACAAGTCACAGTCAGGGCGCTCGCTCACCAAACAGATGCTCGGGCCGAATGCTCCATGGCGTATGGTGATCTCCCCAGCACCGGTGTTCGGCAGCGTGTAAACGAACACGGCCGGGCTGGCCGTTTCACCGCGGCGAACGGGCTCCCAATGCTCTACATCCGTTGCAGCACTGCCGCTGCGGTTCAGCGTGATCAGGCCGACCGCGTTCTTTATGTCCGCACCGTCCGCCCGCAGCATCCGGTACAACGGCTCCGAGGCCAGCAACGCCAACCGCGCATACATATCCATCTTGTGGAACTTGGGATAGTCCAAGCCAACGGCGGTGTAGAGCGCACGAAGCATTTCCGCGTCCTCGCCCTGGCCTTCAGCCAGATCATTCCCGTTGAGCGAGAGCCGACCGCCTGTGAGGCGCGTGCTGGCCACAAGGTTCAGCATGCGTCGATGAGGATGGCCGCGTTGCACCCACCAAAACCGGAGGAGGTCTTCAGCAACGTGTTCGACAGAGGAGTTCCAATGGCCTGCAGCACGTTGAGCGGTGGAAGCTCATCAAGGTCGTTCGCACCGAGTGAAGCGGGTAATTGCTTATGGCGCATGGCGGGCAACGAGAGGATCGTCTCGAGCACTCCGGCGGCACCAAGCGTATGGCCGAAGTAGCCCTTATGGCTGTTGGTGGGAACGTGTTCCATTCCCAGCCGACCGAAGGCCACGGCTTCCATGCGGTCGTTGTACACGCTGCCCGTGCCATGCGCGTTGATGTGCCCGATATCCTTCGCTGTCATCCCGCTCGTGCGAAGCGCAGCACCCACTGCCCGAACCAAGCCTTCACCAGTGCGGCTTGGACCGCTGATGTGGTTGGCGTCGTTGCCCATGCCCCCGGCGATGTACTCGCCTAACGGTTCGGCGAGCAAAGAGGGGTCGTTCGACAGCACAACTCCCGCCACGGCTTCGCCAAGTGAAACGCCATCGCGCGTGCGATCGAACGGCCTGCAAGGCTCAACGCTCAACGCATGCAGGGAGGCGAAGCCGCTCAGCGTAAAACGCGATACAAGATCACCGCCGAGCACCAGCACATGGTCGTAGCGCCCAACACGGATCAGATCGGCGGCGAGTTTGATGGCGAGGGTACCGCTCGCGCACGCGTTGCTCACAACGATGGGGGATGCATGCAACAACGCGCCGATACGGATCCGTTCGGCCAAGGATGGCAGCAGCGCACTTTCCACATCACCGTTCTCCAACAAACCGATCTCGCCCTTTGTGGTGCTGAGGATGACCGCGGTGCGAGGAGCATGTTCGCTGTATGTGGAGAATATATCCTTCGACATTTGCGCTCGGCAACGGGCAACACAATCCAGCAGTTGTACCTCCAGTGGCCGGTCGAGATGTTGCTGTTGGAAGGCGCGCCCAACACTGGCCATTGCGCCGCCCGGCACTTGTTCGGGCCTGAGACCACAGGTGCTGTTGAGCATGGCGGATAGCACCGCCGTGCTGCCGCTTCCCAAAGGACCGGTCACATGATCAGCGCCCAGAAGGATCTTCATTTCACGCGAAGCCATGCCGCTTCTTCCATGCCTTGAACACATCCGGCGCATCAAGCAACAATTGCTTGTCCTTATCCAGGAACACCTGCACTGTTTCACCGGTGGCCACGATGCAGTTCTTCAACGTGCTGTGCACGGTGTAACGCAGAATGATCTTCGCAGCTGGCGATGGCACGAAGACCGTGTGGATGATGGCCGTGTCGCCATAGCTCAGCATCGCCTTGTGTTCGATCACACTGCGAACGATGGGCGTGAACGCACCGCTCTCGTACATGAACATGGCATCGAGGTCGTGTTTGCGGCCCCATGCTTCCCGCCCTGCCTCGAAAAAGGAGAAGTAGTTGCCGTGCCATACGATCCCCATCGGGTCCAAGTCGCCGAACGTGATCGGATACGTGCTCTCGCACGCGAGTTCAGGAGACTGCTGCATCGCCCACAAGGAACACCTTCATTTCCATTTCAGCCAATTGTTCATCGCCAACGCGCACCGCGCCGTGCAGCACTTGCACTTGTTCTAGTCGGTGCGTTACGCGCACGGTGGTGTGCAACGTTTCACCGATCCTCGGCAGCCGATCAATGGTCAGTTTGCTTACGGCACCGATGAAGCCCACGGGTGGCGGGGCGCCTTCCATGGCGGCGCTGTAGCCCATGCCCAGTGCAGCTGTCTGTGCAACGTTCTCTATCACGCCGCCTTCGAGCAGCACGCCGTCCTCCGCGAACACGTCGTTCGCCAGCACGTCGAAACGGCTCAGCAGTTCATCCGGAGTTGCGCTCACCAGTTCGTGCACCATCACCATCGGTGGGTGCTGGGGCAGGTAGCGTTGTACGGCGTCGCGCGCCAGCAGTGGGGTCGTCGGCATCGGCCCAAAAGTCGAAAAAGTTGAACCATTGATCAGGACTCTTTTTCACGGCGTCCTCCAGGGCGACCACGAAAGCGTCCAATAACTCATTCGGCGAACAGCCGGTGAACGCTGGTGTTGCGGTGAATTTATAGCCCGGACCATCAGTGCGCACCACGAAACAAAAGCTCACTGGTGCACCAGTGGCCGAAGCCATGGCGAACGGCCCCAGCGGGAACAGCGCCGGCTTACCTAGGAAGTCCATTCTGCGTGCACGGGCATTGGCCAACCTGCGATCGCCATGCAAACAGATCAAGCGCCCTTTGGTGAGTGCTGCATTGATCGCCAGAGCTGTGCCCACTCCACCATCGGCCGGTATTACTTGGTAGCTCGCTTCTTCACCCGCCCCTTCCATTACTTCCTTCACCTCGTGCCGCTCTGCATCGAGCATCACTACGCTCACCTTGCCCTTGTATCGTTTCAGCAGATGGCCTGCCAGTTCCCAGTTGCCGAGGTGCGCGCTGATGAGCACTCCTCCCTTGCCGCTATCCACCATTGCTTGAATATGCTCTCCTCCCGTTCGGTCGTAGCTGTACTTGTCCACCATGCCACTTCGCACCGCAACCTTGTCGATGAGCACTTTTCCGAAGAGGCGGAACTGCCGGTAGGCCGCCAACCTCCAAGGTTTGCGCTTGATCGGGTGCAACTGGTACTGGTACTTCCGTACCGCTTCACCCGGTCCTTTGGCGAACAGAACATACCAGAAGGCCACGGGCCACAACAGCGCATATGCGGCTTGAAGCCCGATATTCCTGAGCAGGAAGATGAAAAAACGGTGACCCCAAGGCGTGCCCAGGCTCTTACCTTGCCAGCTCTTGGGCTCAGGCGTTGGGCCCGATGCGTTGCTCAATGTGATCGTAGAAATCACGGAAGGTCACCACCTTCTGGAAGTCCTCAGCGCCCAGTTTGATGCCGAAGTTCTCTTCGATCACTACCACAAGGTCAACGTAGTCCAGACTGTCCAAGCCAAGGGTTTCCTTCAATGGAGCATCGTCCTGGATGGTGCTGCCATCCACCTCGAATTCTTCCACCAGGAAGTTCCGGGTCTTGGTAATGATCTCCTCGCGTAATGTGGTGGTGCTCATGTTAAGCGACATACCGTTTGATGATGAGAGCCGAATTGGTGCCGCCGAAACCGAATGAGTTGCTCAGGAAAGTATCGAAGCGGTGTTCGATCGTACTGGCAGCGATGTTCAGTTTGGCGGAAGCCTCGTCCGGGGTGGCGAAATTTATGTTGGGCGCGATGAAATCGCCGTGCATCATGAGCATTGAATACACCACTTCACTCGCCCCCGCCATCCAGCACTCGTGACCGGTCATGCTCTTCGTGCTGCTCACATACGGCCTGCGCTTCCCGAAAACAGCGTCGATGGCCTGCGCTTCAATGCTGTCGCCGACCGGTGTTGCCGTCGCATGTGCGTTCACGTAGTCGATCTTGTCGGCTGCAATTCCAGCCATGTTCAATGCCATGTTCAGTGCACGCAATTGGCCGTCCAGGTCAGGGTCGCTGATGTGTGCACCATTACTGCTGAAGCCATAGCCGGTCACTTCTCCCAGAATGTTGGCCCCGCGCTCCACCGCGCTCTCCAACGATTCGAGCACCAACGCCGCTGCGCCGCCGCTGGGCACCAGTCCGTCGCGGTTCTTGTCGAACGGCTTACTGGCTTTGGCCGGCTCCGCCTCTTGCACGCTGAAAGCCCCAATGCCATCGAAACTACCGAAGGCATACTCGTTCACTTCTTGCGCACCGCCGCACAATACCATCTTCTGAAGCCCTTGCTTGATGAGCAGGTAACCCATGCCGATGCTATGACTGCCGCTCGCGCACGCACCGCTGATGGTGAAGTTGACACCCCGGAGCTTGAAAATCGTGCTCAGGTTCATCGTCACCGTGCAGTTCATGCTCTGGAAGATGGCACCGCTCCCGAGCAACGTGGTGTCTTTCTTCCTGCGCACGGTATCGATGCTCTCCATTACCGCCTTGGCACTGCTGTCGTTCCCGAAGAGGATGCCCACTTCGTTCCTTTCCAGAAAGTCCATGTCGATACCGGCTTGCGCGAAGGCTTGTTCAGCAGCAGCGTACGCGTAGAAACATTCCTCCGCCATCATCACGCGTTGACGGCGCGTGAGTTTTTCTTTCAGATCAGGCATCGGAACCACCCCCGTAAGCGCGCTGCGGTAGCCCATGTCCTTGCGCGGTTGGTCGAAACCAATGCCGCTCTTGCCTGCGCGGAGGCTGGCCTCCACTTCTTTCAGGTCTTTGCCGAGGCAGCTCCAAATGCCGAGGCCCGTGATCACAACACGGTTCGCGTTGCTCATGAGTGGATGCCGCCGTTGATGTTGATGATCTCACCCGTGATGTAGCTCGCTTTGGGTGAGGCCAGGAAGGCGACAACACCTGCCACTTCCTCGGGCTCACCGAAGCGTTCCATCGGAATGAACTTCTTGAGGTCGTCCACTGGAAGCCCCGCCGTCATATCCGTATTGATGAAGCCCGGGGCTACGGCGTTAACCGTGATCTTGCGCTTGGCTACCTCCGTGGCCAACGAGCGTGTGGCACCGATCATGGCGGCTTTCGCAGCGCTGTAATTCGTTTGCCCCGGCACGCCCTTCAAGCCGCTCACCGAAACAACATTGATGATGCGACCGCTGCGGTTGCGCACCATCTTTTGGATAAGGAACTGGGTGACATTGAAGAACCCGTTCAAGCTGGTATCCAGCACGTCTTTCCAATCCTCTGGCTTCAAGAAGACGAACAGGTTGTCGCGGGTTATGCCGCTGTTGTTCACGAGCACTTCCAATCGATCGTTCGGATGTGCGGCATACCACGCTGTAAGCGCCGTATCCACCGCGGACTTGTCACGGACATCGAACTGCACGGTTTCACATTCAACACCACAGGCACGCACTTGGGCTGCCGTCTCGTCCGCCGCCTCCGCACCTTTTACATAGTTCACGAGCACGTGCCAGCCATCCTTCGCCAACGCAACGCAGATCGCACGGCCGATCCCGCGCGAACCGCCCGTTACAAGCGCATAGCGTTTTGACTCAACGGTGCTCATAGCGCATTGGGAAAGAAGAGCGTATTCTTCACGTTGGCCAGCGCTTCAGCGTGGATGGAACTGCTGACGATCGGCCCACTACTGCTGCGCACCTCCGCGTGGAACGCGCGACCGGCAGGGGAGAAGGAGGAGATGCCGCCGGTGAGGTCCACAGCCTGTGCGAGCGCCAGCGCGTGCACCGCCATGACCTGAGCCGTATTGTCGATGACACGTGCCGTCATGAGCGCCGCATTGGTGCCCATGCTCACGATATCCTGGTTGTCGTTGTTGTTCGGGATGGAGTGAACGTACAGCGAGGTGCTCAACGCTTGGCACTCCGCTGTGGTGCTCACCGCTGTGAACTGCATGCCTTGCAAGCCGTGGTCGATGCCGGCGCGGCCCATGCGCAGGAAAGCAGGGAACCGGCCGTTCACGCGCTCGTTCATCAGGAAGTTCAGCTGGCGCTCGGTGAGCATGCACAGTTTCACCATGGCAAGCTTCAGCTTGTCCATTTCGATGCTGATCTGGTCGCCATGGAAGTTGCCGCCGTGGTGGACGCTTCCATCGGTCATGTCGATCACCGGGTTGTCATCCACCGAGCCAAGTTCATCTTCCAGCACCCTGCCGCACTCGCGCATCGTATCGAGGATCGGCCCCAGCACTTGGGGCACGCAGCGGATGCTGTAGTTCTCCTGGATCCGCTCGTTGTACACGTCACCGTGACCTGCACCGGTGATGAAGCGCTCGTTCTGGCTGCGGGTATGTGTGCTACCGGTAAGGGCTTGGCGCATCCGTGCCGCCACTTCGTTCTGTCCCAAGTGCCGCTTCGCCCCGTTCAGCGCGGCGCTCAAATGGTCATCGAACGGACCGACGATCTCATTGAGCAGAGCGCCCATGGCGATCGCGCGGTCCAGCAAGAGCTGTGCGCGGTGATGGTTGATGATGCCGATGCCTGTCATGCACGCCGTTCCGTTCAGCATACCCAAGCCATCACGGAGCTGGAGTTGCAGTGGTGCGCGACCCAGTTCGCGGAGCACTTCCGCGGTCGAACGGCGTTGGCCTTTGTAGCTGCACGTGCCTTCGCCTATCAGGCCCAAGGCCATATGTGCCTGCTGCACCAGATCACCGCTTGCACCTACGCCACCATGTTCAGGCACCGTTGGGTGTACCCCGCTGTCCAAGAAGTAGATGAGCTGATCGATCACCGCTGGACTTACCCCGCTCCGCCCGATCAAGAATGTATGCAGACGTGCCAAGAGCATGGCGCGCACGGCAGGGTCGGGCAACGGGTTGCCGACGCCGCTGGCGTGACTGCGCACCAAGTTGTACTGTGCCTCACGCGTGTCCTCTTGGGCAATGCGCTGCTGCGCCAACGGCCCGAAGCCGGTGGTGATGCCATAGATCACCTTGTCCTTGGCGAAGTCCTGCAAGAAGGCGAAAGCCCTCAACGCTTCGCTGCGGTCGGGGGCGAGGTCGGCTACACGTCCTCCTTCGAGAACGATGCGGATGAATGAACTGAGGTCCGTACCCATATGGGGTTGTGGGTCTTCCGAAAAGGTCGGCGAAGATAGACGGCTGTTCCGCTCCATGGAATGCACCGTCGAGAGCCGTTTCTTCGCGCCCCATATATGTCGAAGCTGGTCCGATCTTTTTTTGCGTTCACCTCCCGCAGGCGATGGTTGGTATTCAGCTTGGCCGCGGCTTGGATCGTAGGGGCCGTCTGGCTGACGAGCGGATTGAAACTGGAGGAAGACCTGTTCCAAGCCCTGCCACAGGACAAGGTGATCATGCGCTACCGCGCACTGCTGGAGGCCAGTGGCAATGCGGACAAGATCGCAGTTGGCTTCACTGCTGACAGCCTTCAACGCGATAGTGCTCTTGCCGCCGCTGACCGGTTCGTTGCTTCCATGGAAACCGGGAACAGGCCCGTGAGCATTGCCATGGGCCCCGATATGGGCCAAGTGGAAGACCTCTTGAGCGGCTATTTGGAGCGGTTGCCCATCATGGCCGATAGTGCGCGGATGGCGGCGTTGGCGGCCAGCGACAGTCTGGAACTCGATAGCATGGTGGCCAGGGCGATGGACCAGTTGGCCTCACCCACGGGAATGGTCACAGAGCCCATGGTGCTGGGTGATCCGGCCGGTTTGCTGGGGCCGCGGCTCGGGGCGTTGAAAGCCTTGGGTGGCATGGGCGGATTGCGGGTTGAGGATGGTCGTTTTGTGGCCAGCGACAACCGCACAGCGTTCGTGTTGATCACGCCGACGGACAGCGTCGGAGGTGACCAAGCTCAGCGCCAACTGGTGAAGGATATCGAGGCGGCGATGCACGCGGCCAAAGGTGGAAGCACCCAGCCCTGCATTTTCGGTGCACTTCCCCTCAGCATGCGCAACTCTGAGCGGATCGCTGCCGACAGCCGCAGCACAACGCTCATTTCGCTCGTCCTCGCGCTGGGGCTTATTGTTTGGTATTTCCGCCGAGCTACGGCGCCGCTGCTCATTCTGCTTCCTCCAGCTTTCGGAGCGCTTTCGGCACTGGCGGGTATTGCGCTCATACAGGGAACAGTAAGCGCGATCTCGCTTGGGGCTGGAGCGGCGCTGCTCGGGATCGCCATGGCCTATGGCTTCCACTTCTTGACGCATTTGCGCCATGGCGGAAGTGTTTTGAAGGCGCTGGAGGAGACCGCCGGGCCGTTGTTGCTCGGGTGCTTCACCACCGTGCTCGCGTTCCTGGGATTGCGATTGCTCGATAGCCGCTTGCTCCAAGACCTTGGACTGCTCAGCGCATTGATGCTGGGCAGCACCGCACTGTTCGTGATCGTTGTGCTCCCATTGCTTGTCCGGGATCGCGAACCACTGGCAAAAGCCGAAGCTGCAACAGGTGATGCTCCGGCCAATTCCATCGGAGGGAAGTTGCGCAAATGGGCGATGGTGCCGGTGCTGGTGATCACCGCGTTGCTTCTGCCTTGGGCCGATGAAGCCAAGTTCGATGACGAACCGGAGCACCTCAGCTGGATGCCGCCGGACATGCGTCGCGCGAACGATCTCCTTTTCGGCAGTGAGCGCGATACGCGTACGGTGTTCATCGTGGGCGAAGGGCCTTCGGAGGAATCGGCGCGGATGGCGTTGGAGAAGGCTGGCGCTGCCCTGCGGTATAAGGCGCCGGATCGCAGCGGCGGCCTTTTTCTACCGACGGATGTACAGCCGTCCGAACATGTGTTGGAGGCAAAGTCCAATGCATGGCGCAAAGCTTTTGCCGATGGGAATGGCCAACGGATCGCGCGTCAGCTTAACGCCTCGGCCGAAGCACGCGGGTTCACTGCGGAGGCCTTCAGTGGGTTCACCCACTGGTTGACGGATAGCGCCCGCAGCGATCAAGCAGCGCCGATGCCAATGCCTGCGGGCCTACCCGGTGCCACGGCGATCACCGAGGCCGATGGCACCGTGTTGATCGCCGGCCTATTGCGTTGTGGAACCGAAGGCCGCGCTGCGGTCGATGAAGTGCTCGCGCAGGTAGTGCCCGTTCCCGGATCGGGCGTAAGCGCATTGGATAGGAGCGTCATGGGCGAGCGGATGAAGGCGATCGCCCAGAGCGATCTGGGCACCACGTTGTTGTTCACCTCTCTGCTGGTCTTCCTCACGTTGCTCATCAGCTATGGCCGCATCGAGTTGGCGCTCATCACTTTCTTGCCCATGGCGCTTGGTTGGGTGTGGATACTGGGCATCTGTGGGTTGTTCGGCATCCCGTTCAACATGGTGAACATCCTCATCTGCACGTTCATCTTCGGCTTGGGCGACGACTATTGCATCTTCACCAGCGACGGGATCCTGGAGCGGTACAAGACCGGGAAAGACCACACACGGGCCAACCGCGATGCGATGATCCTTACGGGGGTTACCACGCTGCTCGGTACCGGTGCACTGCTCTTCGCCGAACATCCGGCCCTGCGGTCGATCGGAACGCTCTCCGTTATCGGCATGGTGTGCATTCTAGTTATAGCGCTCACCGTGCAGCCATGGTTGTACCGCGTGATCATCACCGATCGCGCAGCGAAGGGTTTCTACCCGTTCACCGCCAAGAGTCTCTTCGTTTCAGTGGTCGCGTTCCTCTATTTCCTGCTCGGGTGCATCCTGTTGTTGAGCCTGTTCCCGTTATTGCGCATTCTGCCGATGAAGCGAATGGTGCAGCGGCGGGTGTATGGACATGTGATCATGCTGTTCACGCGCAGCTTGGTCTACCTAATGGCGAACGTGCGCAAGGACATACGGTCGTTCCGCCCGCAGGTGGACGCACGTCCGAGTATCGTGATCGCGAATCACGCTGGCTTCATCGACATCCTCGTCATGCTCATGATCCATCCGCGTATGCTCATGATGACCAATCGTTGGGTATGGAATTCACCCTTCTTCGGAGCGGTTGTCCGCTTCATGGGTTTCCTGCGCAGCGAGGATCCGCCCGAGGTGAACGTGGCCAATGCCGCACAAGCCCTGCGCGACGGCTACTCGATCACGGTGTTCCCCGAGGGCACCAGAAGCGTAACGGGCAAGCTGAACCGGTTCCACAAAGGCTCGTTCTGGTTGGCGGAGGAACTGAAAGCGCCCATGGTCCCCGTTGTCTTGCACGGCGTGGGGCATGCCATCCAAAAGGGGGATTGGCTGCTGAAGGACGCGCACATGAGCATGCGGACGCTGCCCACGGTCGAATGGAACGATGCGCGTTATGGCAAGGGCCATCGCGAACGCACCAAGGCGATCAGTGCGGAGTTCAAACGTGCACATTCCGACCATCGCGCTGCCTCTGAGATACCCACCTACTGGCACGAGAAGTTGGTGCGCACATTCATCTACAAAGGGCCCGTGCTGGAATGGTACGTGCGGATCAAGAGCCACATTGACAATGGCCTCCACGATCGCATTCATGCGCTAGTGCCGCGTGATGCCACCATCGTTGACCTTGGGTGCGGCTATGGCATGCTCGGCTACCTCTTGCACTGGAGCGCCCCTGAACGCCGCATAGTGGGTGTGGACCACGATGCTGCGAAAGTGGAGGTGGCCCAGCACGGGTTCAGCAGGGGCGATGCGCTGCAATTCCAGCAAGCCGATCTCGGTGCGTTCGATCCACCACCTGCCGATGTTTTCATCCTGAAGGATGTGCTCCACTATATGCCACCGACCGCGCAAGCGGACTTGTTGAAGCGCTGCGCATCGAAGCTGAAACCCGGCGGGTCCATCCTGGTGCGTGACGGATTCGCCGATGATGGAACGCGACACAAGCGCACCCGGATCACGGAACTGTTCTCCACCCGGCTGTTCGGGTTCAACAAGACCAACGGTGCACTTCACTTTCTTCGCCGCCGCGAACTGGAATCCATGGCAAGCGCGTGCGGAACGCGGTGCGAGTGGCTCAGCGATAGTCGTGTTACTTCCAATGAACTGGTGATCTTGCGGCCCCAACCCTTCCCCAAGGGAGAAGGCAATGACTGAACATGAGCGATAGGGACTTCGACGTTGTGGTGATCGGTGCCGGTCTTGGCGGGCTTGAGGTGGCGTACGCGCTGGCCAGCGAAGGCATGAGCGTTTGTGTGCTCGAAAAGAACCAGCAGCTCGGTGGAAGCTTGCAGGTCTTCAGCCGCGACAAAACCATCTTCGATACCGGTGTGCATTACATCGGTGGGCTCTGTCCCGGGCAGAACCTCCACCGCTACCTCAGCTACTTCGGCATAATGGACAAGCTGAAGTTGCACCGCATGGACATGGACGGCTACGATCTGTGTTCCATGGGCGATGGTCACACGGAGTACCCGCACGCACAGGGCTACGACAATTTCGTGCGCCAGTTGTCCGAGTATTTCCCGCAGGAGAAAGCGGGTATCATACAATACACCGAGGAGATCCAGCGGATGTGCCGACGGTTCCCGTTGTACAATCTGGAGGATCGCGACACACAGGAATGGAAGGACGATGACCTGGGGCTGAACGCCAAGGATCACATCGCCTCCATGGTGCGGCACCCGGTGCTGCGCAATGTGCTCGGAGGCAGCAGCGGCTTGTACGCAGGCGATGGACGATGCTCACCGTTCTACGTACATGCGTTGGTGACCAACACCTATATCGAGAGCTCATGGCGCTGCGTGGACGGTGGCTCGCAGATCGCGAAGCACCTGGCGCACAACACACGCGCAAAGGGTGCAATCATTCATAGTCGGAAGGAGGTCACCGGATTCGATTTCGAAGGCACCAGTATCAGTGCGGTGCGCACGTCCGATGGCGACGTGTTCAACTGCAAACACGTGATCGCCAACATCCATCCGAACGCTTTGCTGGCCATGATCGGCCCTGGGCACATCCGGCCGGCTTACCGCCACCGCCTAACGGCGTTGCGGAATACAACGGGCACGTTCACCGTGCATCTGGCCATGAAGCCCGGTGCGTTCCCGTACCTCAACCACAACCACTACCACATGCTCGGCCACGATGTGTGGGATGCCGTGCGGTATGATCGTGTCAACTACCCCGACAGCTATATGCTCAGCACGCCGAAGAGCTCAAAGTCGGGCGACTATGCGGATGCCATCACCATCATGTGCTACATGGACTTCGATGAGGTGGCGCCGTGGGCCAATACCCATAACACCATTGTGAAACCCGGTGACCGTGGCGATGGTTACGAGGCGTTCAAGCGGAAGAAGGAAGAGCAGATCCTCAATGTGGTGGAACGGAAATTCCCCGGCTTGCGCTCAGGCGTGCGGTCGATCCATAGCAACACACCGCTTTCGTTCCGAGATTTCATCGGCAGTCATGAAGGCAGTATGTACGGCATCATGAAAGACGCCAGCGATCCGCTGCGCACGTTCATTCCGCCACGTACCAAGATCCCGAACCTGCTGCTCACCGGCCAGAACATCAACCTGCACGGCATCCTCGGGGTTACCGTTAGCAGTATCGTTACTGCTGCCGAACTGGTCGGCAAGAGCCACTTGCTCAAGAAGGTGCGGGCGGCGAGCTGATCACACCATACACCTCCACAACGTGTGCCCGAGGCCCAGGTCGTCGATCTCCTCCACCACACGCAGGCCGGCTTTCTCCACCAAGGGCTTGAATGTTTCAGCGCGGTACATGCGGCTGTTGCCATTGGCCATGGCGGTGAAGTAGAGCGAAGTGCCCGCCAAGCAGAACGCACCGGCTTCGTGCTTCTGGCGGTCGATGAAGGTTTCCATGATCCACAGCACGGTGCGTTCGTTCATGGCGGCCTTGGCTTTGCGCAGGATGGCAACCACTTCGTCCTCGCCGAAACAATCCAGGAACTGGCTCATCCAGATCACGTCGGCGCCTTCGGGCAGCGTGCTGGTGGGGTCGAGCATGTCGCTGTGCACGGTGCGCAAGCGGTCGGCAAAGCCGGCAGCGGTGATGTTGCGTTCCACTTCCCGCAACTGGCCGGGCAGGTCCACCACGGTCATGTGCACATCGGCATCGTGGCGTAAGCAGGCCAACGCCCACTTGCCGGTGTTGCCGCCCACATCCATGATGCGAGCTGGCTTGTCTTTGAAGACGATGGGCAAGGCCGCCGGGAAGGAGTGATCGCTGTAGAAGTGATCGAACGCGAACCAGCTCTGGCGCACGCGCTCGGGCAGGCTCTTCAAGGCTTGATAGATCGTAGGCCATTCGCCGAACACTTTCAGACCGCTGGGCTTGCTTTCCTTCAAGGCTTCCTCCAAGTGCCAAGAGCCTTCGTAGCACACGTCGCCGACGAAGTCCATGTTCACGCGGGTCATGTCGTCCTTGGTCAACATGTAGCCGGTCTTGGTAACGCCGTACCGATCCTCTTTGCGCCAGAGCACATCGGCGGTGAGGCCCATGTCCACCAGCACGGTGATCGCGTAGTGGCTCAAGCCGGAGACGGCCATCATCTCATCGAAGGAAAGACCCTTGCTACGCGACTTGTCCAGCGCGGCCAAGAGGCCGGTTTTGCGCATGATCCAGCATGCTTGGAAAACGATGGGGCCGAAGGCAATGCGCTGCGCAGCGGCCTTTGCGTCCACGGCTGTTGGCTCTGTTTTCACAGAGTCGTTGATGGTTGTTATCTCGTTCATGGCGTCACTGCGCTTTCGCACCGGTCAATTGATCTTTGCTTTCATCCTGCGGCGTATGCGCGCCGCTGCCGTTGCCATTGGCGAACGCAGCCGTAACAGCATCCAGTTTCCCTGCGCTGGCGTTGCCGCCGGCTTCCATACGCACCACCTGTGCCAGCGTGCGCACGATACGATCGTGCTTGGCCACGAACGGATTCTTCTTGTCCCACACGTAGCCGGCCAACACGCTCACGATCTGTTCCTTGATGCTCTGTGTCAGTTCGGGCGCGAAGAAGATGGTATGGAGATCGCCGTTGTACCAGGCATCGATGTACGTTCTGAACACCGCAGCGCCTTCGCGCACGGGATCGGCGTAATCCTTCTCCCAATCCACCGCGCTGCCGGCCCGCTGTTTCAGGTGCAGTTTGGCCGCCAGTAGTCCGCTGTTGGTGGCGAAGGCCACGCCGCTGCTGAAAACGGGGTCCAGGAAGCCCGCGCAATTGCCGGTGAGCACATAGTGTTTGCCGTGCAGTTTCTCGTTGTAGTGCGCGTAGTCGCGTATCACCTTCGGCTCGAACAGGAATTCCGGTGTGTCGTACCGCGTGCTGAATCCCTTCTGGGTCTTCAGCATTTTCTTGAATGCATCTGACGTAGTGGTGCTTTCCTCGATGGCGCTGAAGTGGCGCTTGTGCCCCACGAAGCCGAGCGAGGTGCTGCCATTGCTGAAGGGGATGGACCAGAACCAGAGATCGGTCTCGACGATCTCGAAGCTGATCTGCATCGGGTCCTTGTACATGTTCCGGTGCTCCTCCGTCTCCGGCACATGCGTGAACATCGCCATTCGACCATCGCCTGATGGCTCATCCTTCAGGCCGAAAAGGCTCACCAGCGTTCCACCATAACCACTGCTATCGATGATGAACCGGGTTTGCGCCGTCATCGTCTTGTCGCCACAGCGTGCGTGTACCACGGCATGGTCGTCCGCTTCCAAGTCAACCTTGGTGACTTCGTGGCCGTAACGGATATCGACACCTGCGGCACTTGCCGTATCGGCCATCACTTTGTCGAAGTGCGCGCGCGGGACCTGCCACGTCCATGTCCAACCTTCGGTGAAGTTCTCGGCGAACGCCAGATCGAGCACCACGCCGTCGCGGATGAAACGCGCCCCGCGTTTGATCGCGTAGTTCTGTTCGATCAGGTCGGGCAGTAGTCCCGCTTCTTCCCAATGGCCCATGCTCAGTGGCAGCAGGCTTTCGCCAATGACGAAGCGCGGGAACACCGCGCGTTCGAGCACCAGCACTTTTAATCCATGTTTGTTCAGGTACGCGCTCGTAACGGACCCCGATGGCCCGGCGCCGATCACGATCACGTCGAACTGTTCGATCTGGTTGTTCACTTTCCGGATTGGTATTTCTGTTCGCGGGCCGTCGGTCGTCTTCGGTCCATTTCAGCGCTGTGCCCGTTGGTCGATGAATCGCTGTGGTTTCCGCGCCCCCGTTGGCGTGGCCAAAGTATCGATGTGCTTCGTATCGGCACACTCCACTACAGGTGCCACACGCAAGCGGCTACGGAGTTGTTCCAGCACGGGAGGCAACTGTGCTTCGGGCGTATCCACCAGCACTTTCAACGTGTCCTGCCCCAGTTCATCACTGCCAGCGAGCGCAACGTAGTTCGAGACTTCCCGGCATCCTGCCAGCGCATCGAGCACTTGCGCCGGGAACACCGTGGTGCCTTTGATCTTCAGGCGCTGCTGTTTGCGGCCGAGCACCGGGCCCAAACGCAATTCGTAGCCGTTCGGTCCGTGGGCTTCACGCTGTGTGCAGATGTCGCCGGTGCGGTAGCGCAACAGGGGCATGCCTTCCACGCCGAACGGTGTAGCGATCACCTCGCCGGGCTCGCCCATCGGCAGCGGTCGGTCCTGGTCGTCGACGATCTCCACGTGTATCAACCCGCTTTGCACAACAGCGCCACCACAGGGTTCACGCTCGGTGCTGGCCGTGCACATTTCGGTGCTGGCATAGGTGCTCAGGAGCGTTACGGGCCAGTGTTCGTTAATGCGCGCCGCCAGCGCGTTCGGTTGCTGTTCGGCGTTCGTAACGGGTTCGCCGATGCACACGATCGTGCGCACGCTGCTCGCACGCGGATCGATACCCGCGCGTTGTGCGTGCTCCAACATGCGCAGCACGAACGACGGCACTGCTATGAGCACCGTAGGCTTGAAGCGAGCGATAGCATCCCACTGACCTGCTGCATCGCCGGGCCCCATGCGCACCATGGCCGCGCCGATGGCGCGCACGCCCATTTGGTAGGCGAGCCCAGCCATGAAGCGCTTGTCGATGGTGGTCATCAATTGCACGGTATCGCTGGCGGTGACACCGGCCAAGCGCAAACTGCCTTCCTCGTTGCGCGCCAAGCGTTGCAGGTCATGTTCGGTTTGTGGCAACGGCACCGGCTGGCCCATGGTGCCGCTGGTTGTGGCGTGATCGCGGATCGCATTCGCAGGAACTGCGAGGAACCTATCGTTGTGCTTTTCCAATTGCTCCCGCACCGTGAACGGGAACGTTGCCAGATCGGCCAGGGTCCGCAGATCGGCGGGGTTGATGCCGTTCGCAGCAAAGAGGTTGCGGTACCACGGCGAACGCTGGTGTAGATCGGTGATGTGGGAGCGCAACAACGCGACCTGTGCGGCTTCCCAAGTTTTACGGTCCACAAGCTGTGCCGTGCCGGAAGGGCTCATGGTCGCGGGTTGCATTCGGCTATGGCTTCCGTTATCCGTTGGCGTTCAGCTTCAGAGGCGACGGTCCGTTCCAATGCTTGCGTATAGAACAGGATAGCCTTTGCGCATTCTTTCCGGCTCCGGTATAGGTCGCCAAGATCGGCGAAGGTGAGGTAGCTGCGTGGATTGCTGGCGATGAATGCCGCTTCATCCTCTGTACTTAGTCGGTAGGGTTTGCCAGCCAGCACGTGATCGTGTATCTCGCTGTGCAAACGAGCGAACAGCACATGTTCCTGCATGGCAGGAGAAGTCAGGAACGGATCGGCAGCGATGGTCAACGCTTCTTCATGCACCGGACCGGTCACGCTGTTGGTGGCGCAACGACTGAACACCGTGGTGATGTCGTAGCACACGAACGCACCTTCCTGATAAGGGTAGCTGCTTACCCACACGCGGCGTTTTTCCGGTTGGAATACGATGCCATGGTGTGCGATCAGCTGGTTGATGCTCATCGGATTACCCATGCCTACGTCGCTCCCGTCAGGCCCTTTGCGGTCGCGCAGGATCATCACCGCCGACGTCGCATCGAGCGTGTCCTCGGCATCGAGCAGTGCCTCCATGCGTTTCCAACGTGACATGCTGTCGCTCTTGCGCATGTTGATGGTATTCGCTTCGCTGTCTTTGAATAGATCGCTCTGGTAATGGTTCGCACATACCAGTCGATCGCCTTCGGTCGAAGTGATGTCCATACCATCCGGTGCTTTTTCGATGATCACTGCACGACGATCGCGTGCACTGCCTACCAGTATCGATTCGCTCACGAATACCTCACGACGGCTGGCAATGGCAATGGCGCTGTCGATCGTTGCCGCATGCTCCAGGATCTCACGCGCCAACAGGCTGATGGGCATCTTCGCACCGAACGGTGTCGCGCTCTTCGCGGCGTTGATGGTCACGGTCAGTCCTTCGGTGTTCATGCCACTGGCCGCGCCCATGAAGCCCCCCCAGCTCACCGTCATGAAGGGTATGCCACCGATGGGGTTCACGAACGTGATGAGTTTGTCCTTCGCGAATTCCTCGCCCAGATAGAAATCGAAGTTGCGCGCGATCAACAGGCCACCATCGGCGGTGGCGCTGTCCCAAGCCGCGAAACTGGTGCAACCTACCAGTGCCAGATCCTGCAGTGCGTGACCGATATCATGCGCCGCATGGTAGTTGAGTGCGCGGTGGTACTTCGGCCCGATGAAGTCGTAGTCATCGGAGAACGAGCGGCTCACGCCGAAAATCTCGCGTTCGAACTCCAATGGCACATGTTCCGGCAGGTCGCGATTGAACCAGGCCGTGAAGTACTTCAGCGTGTGCAACCAACTTTCGTTGGGCACCAGTTTCCGCAGGCGGTCCACGAAGATCTCTTCCTGCCTCACGATGAGTTCCTGCGCGAGCACGCCGTACGTCATACCGCGCTGCAGATCGTTGCCTTCTATGTACACTTCGTACAAGCCGTGGCCGTTCTTCCCCAGCCAGTTGTTGCCGATGCGCCATCGACCGTTGGCATCGAGCGAGCGAACGGGCAGGGCAAGGTCATCGGTGGAAGTCACTGGCTCGGGCACGCGCACCACGAGCCAGAACCAGAACAGGCAAACGATCATGACCACCACCAGGCCGACCGCAACGCGACCCAATCTACGCAACCAACGGTGTGGTCGCTTCACAGCGGCAGGTGCTCCAGTGTTTGCGGGCATGGACAACGTTGCGCGTCAGAAACCAACAGCAAAGCCGCCGGTAATGAACGGCGTGCCAGCGCGGTAGGGACTGTTGGGGTCTTGGATCACATCCCACAGCGCTTGGAAGGTGAGGTAGGTCCTTCCGCCGATGTTGGCTGCATAACCTCCGCCAACAAGTAGGTAGGGTATCCACAGGCGATCACGCGGGCCTGCACCGCCGTTGTACAGCTGGTAGCTGAACTGGTTGAATTCGCTGTGCACGAAGAACTGTGGCAGGATCTTGTAGCGCGTGAAGGCTTTGTAGCCGTAGATGCTGGTTTCGTAGTTGTAGGCCGCGGTATTCTGTCGGAAGTAGTTGTACGTGCCGCCTACGCCCACGCTCCATCGGTTGGCGCGATCCACTTTGTACCCGATGATGGGCTCCACACCGATGTTGGTTACCGTGCCGAAGCCGATGTTGATGCCACCGCCCCAGAACAGTCTTTCCTTCAGCGTCCGGGTGTCTTTTTCCTTCGGCTCTTCGGTCTCTTCTTCACCAGCGTAGTCCTGGGCATGAGCTGTAGCACAGGTCAGTGACAGTAAAACCAACAGCCCATGGCGCAGTGCGCGTTCAAAGTGCGTTTTCATCCGTACGGCCCGAAGGTAGCGGGAGCCTATGAACCCTCACTTCGGCGGTGGTCGACGCAATACGTTGCGCAGGCTCTTGCCATCGCCCACACCTTTGTAAATGCCATCGAAGGCGAACGCCACCGCGTTGATCGGTTGCGTGATGATGACCAACCAGAACACGGCGTTGAACAGCACCAACGTGTCGGAGGCTTTGGTGAAGAGGCCGCCGATCCATAGGTAGCCGATGCCGTAAATCGCCGCCAGGATCGCACCGATCAATACGCTGCGCCGCACCACTTGCCAGCTCACACGGTACAACGCGGCCCAGTTCCGCTCCCCGTTGAAGCGACCGACGAGAACACTGCCGGCGGCGGCGTAACCATCGATGAAGAAGGCGCTGAAGAGCCAGATGTTCATAGCGATGCTGTGCGCCGCGCTTTGGAGAAGCCCATAGCCCGCCGCGTAGCGTGCGCCCAAGTAGTAGCAGGCGTTGAGGGCAATGGTGCGCGCGAACAGATTGCCGCTCAACAACCACAATGACTTCAGTTCCGGGTGGCGCCACGTTGTGGGGAACAGCGGGAAGGGCGTGCGCGTCTTCAGCACCACAGTGGCGAAGACGAACATGCTCAGTTGGGCCACCAGGCTGGCCCACGACGAACCTTCAATGCCCAGTTGCGGAAAGCCGCCGTAGCCGAAGATCAACAGCGGGTTCAGCAGGAGGTTGACGATCGCACCGAAGATGCTGATCCACATGCTCCACTTGAGGTTCTGCATGCCACGGAAGGCACCGGTGAGCGCGAACGTGGCCAGCACGAACGGGAAACCGAAGCTGCGGATGTGGTAGTAGGCCACACACTTTGCGAGCACATCGCCCTCCGCGTTGTACAGTTGGAAGATCTGCGTCGAGAAGGCGTTCGTGATGCCGAAGAAGAGCAGGCCTAAACCGAAGTTCATCCACACCGCGAGCGGCACCAGTCCGTGGACTTCGCTCAAACGCTGCTCGCCGTAGTAACGCGCAACAACCGCCAGCACCGCACTGCGGGTTTGCGCCAGCACCCACACCACCAGCAAAAAGAAGCTGCTACCAATGCCTACGGCGGCCAAGTCGGCCGTGCCCAATCTCCCCACGTACGCCATGTCCACCAGCGCGATCAGCGGCTCCGCAATGCCGCTGATGATCGCCGGGATGGCCAAACGATCGAGATCGCGGCGGGTGATGGGGTGGGGAGAGGAACGCAAAGACAGGGATCTGAAGATCAGACAATGAGATGATCAGACAATGAGAGTCTATTGTGTTGGCAAAGATGAAACGCGTTGCAAGCGATCCTATTTTCGGCTCAACATGGCTTCCGGCCCACCTGTCGAACCCACTGTCTTTGCAGACGCGCAAGACCTGCGGCGCTGGTTGCAGCGTAATCACGCAACGGCCAAAGAGCTTTGGGCCGAGTTGGTGAAGCAGGCAGCCAAGGACGAAGGCGTCACGTACCCCGAAGCCGCCGACCTTATGCTTTGTTATGGCTGGACGGAAGCCGTGCGCTACGGCAGCAAGACCGATCGCTTCGTCATGCGTTTTGCGCTAAGGCGGAGCAAGAGCATTTGGAGTTCACGGAACATCAAACGAGCAGAGGAATTGATCGCGGCGGGTGAAATGACACCAGCAGGCATTGCGGCTTTCGAAGCACGCGATGCCGTGCGCAGTGAACAATACAGCTACGAACGCAACGCCGTGGGACTTTCACCGGCCTATGAGAAGCGGCTGAAAGCAGATAAGCCTGCTTGGGCCTTCTGGAAAGCAGTGCAACCCAGCTACAGCAAAGCCGCCGCGTGGTGGGTAATGAGCGCCAAGCAGGAAGCCACCCGCGAGAAACGCTTGGCAAGTCTCATCGAGCATTGCTGCAACGGGAAGAAGTTGCGGCAGTTCACCCGTCCGGGAGGGCGAACGGCCTAAGCCATCCTCCTCTCCAACCCCTCCTGCAACGCGGCCATGAATTTGTCGGTGGCGAGGTAGTGTTCGGCCGAGACTTTGTCGCCGTGGATGCATACCGCGAGATCCTTGGTCATCTTGCCTTCTTCAACGGTTTCGATGCAAGTGCGCTCGAGCGTCTTGCTGAAGTTGATGAGCGCTTCGTTGCCATCGAGCTTGCCGCGGAACGCGAGGCCTTGCGTCCATGCGAAAATGCTGGCGATGGGATTCGTGCTCGTGGGCTTGCCTTCTTGGTGCATCCGGTAGTGGCGCGTCACCGTGCCGTGCGCCGCTTCCGCTTCGATGGTCTTGCCATCCGGGGTGATGAGCACGCTGGTCATCAGGCCAAGTGAACCGAAGCCCTGAGCCACGATGTCGCTTTGCACATCTCCGTCGTAGTTCTTGCAGGCCCAGATGAAGCCACCGCTCCACTTCAATGCGCTGGCCACCATGTCGTCGATGAGGCGGTGCTCGTAGGTGATCCTGGCGTCCTTGAACGCGGCTGCGTAGTCCTTCTCGTAGATGTCCTGGAAGATGTCCTTGAAGCGGCCATCGTATTTCTTCAGGATGGTGTTCTTGCTGCTGAAGTAGAGTGGCCATTTCTTCTGCAACGCCAGATTGAAGCAGCTGCGAGCGAAGCCCTCGATGCTCTCGTCGGTGTTGTACATCGCGAGTGCAACACCGTTACCATCGTACTGGTAGATCTCCCAGTTCTGTGGTGCGCTACCGTCCTCCGGTGTGAAGGTCATGGTGAGTTTGCCCTTGCCCTTGATCACGGCATCCGTGACGCGGTGCTGGTCACCGAACGCATCACGACCGATGACGATCGGTTGGGTCCAGCCCGGCACCAAGCGCGGGATGTTCTTGATCACGATGGGCTCGCGGAAGACGGTGCCGTTGAGGATGTTGCGGATGGTGCCGTTCGGGCTCTTCCACATCTGCTTCAACCCGAATTCTTTCACGCGCGCTTCATCCGGTGTGATCGTCGCGCATTTGATACCAACGTTGTGTTTCTGGATCGCCTTGGCGCTTTCCACCGTCACCTTGTCGTCCGTCTTGTCGCGGTATTCGATTCCGAGATCATAGTACTCGATGGGCACATCCACGTAAGGCAGGATCAGTTGGTCCTTGATCCACTTCCAAATGATGCGGGTCATCTCATCACCATCCAGTTCCACTACGGGTTTCGCCACCTTGATCTTCGACATGTTGCTTGCAGGGATTTAGTGGCCGCGAAAGTAGCCGCGCGCGGAAACACCGGACGACAACGGATCAACTAGCAAGACTTGCGCTTAGCGCACCAAGGTCACATGACCATAGTACTGCCGATCGAGGTTCCGATAGCGGTCCACCAAGTCCAAGCGCCAAGCGTACACGCCTTGCATCGCTTGGGTGCCACCGGAAGTGCCTTCCCACCACGTAGCGGGGTCGTTGGTTTTGAAGATCGCTTCACCCCACCGATCGAACACGGTGAACGCGAAGTCCTTGTCAGAAATGCCTTGGCCCAGCGGACCGAAGGTGTCGTTGATCCCATCGCCATCAGGAGTGAAGGCGTTCGGGACGTACACAGAGAACACACCCTCGATGAAGACCAGTTTCATCACGCTGTCCGGGCAGCCGTATTGGTTGGTGACGTGCAGCCAAACCGGGTATGTGGCTTCGTCGGTCTCGGGGAACAACACGATCGGGTCGGGCACGAATGCGGAATCGGGAACAGTGGTCTCGCCGAACGACCAGGCCCACGTGAGGTCAAACTGCGATTGATTGAAGAACGCCACCTGCGGATCCAGGATATTGGCGACTTCCGGCGACCATCGGAAATCGGCAATGGGGTAGGGGCGAGCACAGATGAACTGCGGGAAGGTGGTGTCACCGACACAGCCCTCCGGTGAATAGACAGTGAGCGAAACATCGTAGCAGCCCACGTTGGCGTAGCTGTTGAACGCGCCGCCGCATCCGATCGCGGTATTGCCATCGCCGAAGTTCCAGATGCAATCAGTGCCCACGTCCGACGGGTCGGTGGTATTGGTGAAGGTGATCTCGGCCGGGAAACAGTCCTCCTGCTTGTCCACGGTGAAGTTGGGTTCAGGAGCGCGGTACCACTGCACGTGCACCGTATCGCTCACCTCAGGCGAGCCGCAATTGTCCGTGAGGGCAACAACGTAATCCGTACCGAAGCCCGTTGGTGTTACTACGATGGTATCGCCTGCACCAACCACGCTGGCACCGAGTTCCGCCCAGATGAGCGTGTAAGGTCCTCCATTACCTCCGCCGGGAACCGCAGTGAGTTCGGCAACCGCACCGATGCAAATGCTGTCAGGTGCAGTAGCCAGCACTTGCAACGGTGGCAATACGGAAATGGTCGCAACATCAGCTGGTGAAACACAGCCGAGCATATCGGTGGCGACAACCTGATAAGCTGTTGTTACCGGTGGCGATACCGTGTGTGGGCCATCGCCTACCAAGCCTTGGTTCCAACTGTAGGTGTACCCACCGTTACCACCGGAACCTGTTGCGCTGAGGACCGCCGAGGTGCTCAAGCAGATCGTGCTGTCGTTCACCACCACAGCCATCGGATCAGGCTGTGCGATGAAGAACGTCGTGTCGTGCGTGCAGCCGATCGGCTCACCGAGGACGAGCGTGTAGGTCCCTTCCGAAAGCCCTGTGATGCTTGTCGCACCGTTCACCGTTTGCGAATTCACGAGTACAGCGCCATCCCAAACTTCCCATGTCCAAGGGGGACCGGCCGCGCCGAATGGCTCCACTTCAACCCAGCCATCGCTGTCGCCATTACAGGTGGTCTGGTGCGGAACAACACTGCTGATCCCGAACGGAGGGATAACGAAGATCGTCACCGTGTCGCGGTTCACGCAGGTGGTTTGCAGGTCGCTCACCACTTCGTAGGTGGTGGTGATCGCCGGCGTGGCAATGGGATCGCTGCACGGGTTGCACGAGAAGTTGTTGCCGATCGAGATCGGATCGCCGCTGAGCACGCTCCAGGTGAAGATCGTTCCGCCGGAGCTGTACAAGGTCACGGGAGCGGGCTCGCAGAGCAGGCTGTCCGCGATCGTTGAAGTGCGCGGCAGGAAGAGCACGGTAATGGTTTGTTGGTTCAGACCGGTTACTGGGCATGCATCGTCTTCGGCAAAGACGGTGAACGTGGTCACTGGGCTCGTTCCGGCAACGGCAGTCCAACACACGCTTGCCGTTGCGGGGTTGATGCCGGTTTGAACGAATGTGGCGCCGGGCAGTGCGAGCGTGATGTTCGACGTAAGCGTGAGGCTGTCGCTCAGGTCGGCATCGGTGAACAACAGGTCCATGCAGAACCAATCACCCACACACATTTCCAAGCTGGTGGGGCCAGTTGACAGCGCCGTGCCCGTGAAGTTGGTGTAAGCGGCCGGTGCGGCCGGCACCTGGTTCGTGCAGGCGATGACTGTGAACTGCATGTCGCGCATCACGGTCCCTACCAGATTCCCGTTGGCATCGTATTGGGCAACCTCAACAACAACGATGTAGTTGCCCAGGATACCGACCGTGAAGGTCACTTCGCCCGTATTCGGATCCAGTGTGATACCCGGGATGGGCTGGGCGGCCGTGTAGCCGGCACCGTAAGTCAAATTGTTGCCTGCGAACAATTGCCCGGGCACGAAGGAGTACACGAGCGAATCGCCATCGGGGTCGAACACGCCGTAGTTGTATGATACGGGTATGCCTGCGCACACAAAAGGAATGGGCTGTGCTGTGAAGATCGGCGAGTTGTTGCAGGGCGCTGTGGCCGTATTCAGTACCGCCTCGGCGTAGATATCGTCCAAGTTGCTGCTGGGTACGTTCACACTGGGGTTCCGGCAGCAGGTACCCCAGCTCACCGTCCAGCTGTTGCACGGCGGATTCAGCGTTACTATCCCTTGGTAGGTGTATGACTCCATGCCCGGATACCCCCGCTATTGCAATCGCTCAAGGCAAGTCCCGAAGGACACAATTGACTGATCTAGTACCCGGTGTCGGGTGCTTGGCTGAGCGACAGCGTGAGCGATTGTCCGCAGGAACTGACGATATCCACGGTTTCCGTGCTGCTCATGGGGATGCCGCTGCAATCCCTGAAGATGTTCAGCGTGATCTGGTATTGGTTGCCGCCCAAACACTCATAGCCGATGTCAACCCCACTGACGTGCGAAGCCGTTGCTTGAATACTGAAGAAGGAAAGGAGAGCGGAGATCGTACAGGCCCGGAGCAGTCGTTGCATCATGGGGTCTAGTGTTGCTGGAGCGGCGGTGAATGTAGCCCGCAGGCGGCGGATAGGCCGGAGACGCATTGCGCGCCACTAAGTTGTCCGGACGTGTCGGCACGTGGGCCGAAAACAGTTCAGCCCACGTCGAGGTCGAGCGCTTCGCGCAAGCCCAACAATGCCGGGTTCCTCTCGGCAAGTATTGTGAAGCGGTCGCGCGGTGTGTACCGCGGCCTGATGTCGGCAACAGCCTCTTTCACGATCGAGAGTTCAAGCGCCGGGTCGTCAAGCTCGATCCGCAGGTGCTCCACCAAATAGGCCTTTTGCTCGCGCAGGTCTTTCTCCTGCACTTCATTGATGATCGCGAACTGCACACTGTGTGGGCCGGTCACCACCGGCTCTTTCCACATCAGAGTAGCGTGAAAGCTGCTCTTGCCTTCGCGTTTCTTCTGTATGGCATAGTTGCGCCACGTGAGCTTCAACGCCACTTCGTTCAGCGGCTTGGCATCGGGTGCCGCGATCGCAGCCGCCGCTTCAACGACTGGGCCGGATGAAGCTGTGGCCTGCGGTCGTTCAATGCTCTGTTTCAAACTGGGCACCCCACCGATCCTTGGTTTCACCACAGTGCGCACAGGTTCAGTGGGCTTGCCTACGGGCTGCATCGGCGAGCCATCGGGCTCGGCTACGAGAACCTCGGCCAGCGCAGGCTCTGGCGGACGGAACGGGACGGGCTGACCGTTCGACGGTTGAACCGGTCTTTGTAAAAGGTCCTGCTCAAGCGCGATCGCCGAAGGCTTGGGCCTTTCGGAGGTCACATCAGGGCTTTTTTTTTCCACGGCAGCGGAGGCGCTGGTGGAAGCCATCACGGTCGTAGGATCCCCAAGCCGGCATAACTGGATCAACATCAACTCCACCAACAGGCGTGGCTCCTTGCTGCTCTTGTACTGCGCATCGCATTGGCCGATGCGCTCCAGGCTCTGCACCAACAGCTCGCGCGGGCATGCAGCGGCCTGCTCCGCGTAGCGCACCGCCAGTTCCTCGCTTACTTCAAGCAACGGCAACGTTCGCTTGTCCTGGCTCACCAACAGGTCGCGCATGTGCCGGCCAAGACCGGCTATGAACAAGTGCCCGTCGAATCCATTGGCTAGGATCGTGTTGTACTCCATCAGGCAACCAGCGCTGTCGCCCTGCAACACCCGTTCGGTAATGGTGAAATAATGCTCGTGGTCGAGCACGTTGAGGTTCTTCACCACATCCTGGTAGGTGAGCTTGCGCCCGCCGAAACTCACCAGTTGGTCGAAGATGCTCAGCGCATCGCGCAAGCCGCCATCGGCCTTCTGTGCGATCACGTGCAGCGCCTGCGGCTCGGCCAAAATGCCTTCGCCCTCGGCAATGCCTTGCAGGTGCTTGACGATATCCGTAAGGGAAATGCGGCGGAAGTCGAACACCTGGCACCGGCTCAGGATCGTGGGCAGGATCTTGTGCTTCTCGGTGGTGGCCAGAATGAAGATCGCGTAGCTCGGCGGCTCCTCCAAGGTTTTCAGGAACGCATTGAAGGCCGCGCTACTGAGCATGTGCACCTCGTCGATGATGTACACCTTCTTTGTGCCCACTTGAGGCGCGATCGAAACCTGTAGGATAAGGTTCCGGATATCGTCCACGCTGTTATTGCTGGCGGCATCCAATTCGAAGATGCTCAGTGAATGGCCCTCGTCGAACGTCCTGCACGGCGCGCATTCACCGCAGGTAGTCAGGTCCTCGTTCAGGTTCTCGCAGTTCAGGGTGCGGGCAAGGATGCGGGCGCAGGTGGTTTTGCCCACCCCCCGGGGGCCCGTGAAGAGGAATGCCTGCGCTACGTGCTTGTTACGGATGGCATTCATCAGGGTGCCCGTTACGGCTTCCTGGCCCACCACCGTATCGAAGGTGGCCGGGCGGTACTTGCGCGCGCTGACGATGAACTTTTCCATGGGCGGGCGACGAAAGTATCAATGCGACCAAGGCGTCCATTCCGGAGATCTCAACAAGACCCGAAGCCCTTCCTTTGGCTTCACGGGCCCCGTGCCGGAGAGCCCAAGCCCCGCCACTGGACCGGGCATGACCTGTCCAGCCCAATCCCATCAGGCCTTGGCCAGATCGTTTATCCGGCTACATTCGCGCCCCATTCTACCAAAACGTCACATGACAAACAGGTACGAAACCGTCTTCATTTTAACTCCCGTTTTGTCTGAGGACCAGACAAAGGAGGCGGTCAAGAAATTCAAAGACCTTGTGAAAAAAGGCAGTGGTAAGGTCCACCACGAAGAGAGCTGGGGGATGCGCAAACTCGCGTATCCCATCCAGAAGAAGTCCTCGGGCTTCTACCACATGTTCGAGTTCGAAGGCCCCTCGATGTTCATCGAGAAGCTGGAGACCGAATACCGCCGCGATGAGCGTGTGATCCGCTTCCTTACCGTGAAGATGGACCAGCACCACGTGGCGTTCGCTGAGCGCCGTCGCAACAAAGCCAAGGGCGAACAGCCTGCTGGCGATGCCGGTGAGAAGCCTGCACGTGCTCCGCGCAAGAAAAAAGAAACCGAGACCAACGCGTAAGCCATGGCAGACAACAGTGAGATCCGTTATCTGACGCCGATCGCGATCGAGACGAAGAAGGCGAAGTACTGCCGCTTCAAGAAGCTCGGCATCAAGTACATCGATTACAAGGACGCGGACTTTTTGCTGCGCTTCGTGAACGAGCAGGGCAAAGTGCTGCCCCGCCGCATCACCGGCACCAGCCTGAAGTACCAGCGCAAAGTGGGTCAGGCCGTGAAGCGTGCCCGCCACCTTGGTCTGATGCCGTACGTGGCCGATATGATGAAGTAACCCAGCAACCACAACGACCATGGAAGTCATCCTGAAGAAAGACGTGGAGCATCTGGGCTACGCTAACGATGTGGTGAAGGTGCGCGAGGGTTATGCCCGCAATTTCCTCCTACCACGTGGTTTGGCCATCAGCGCCACCGAGAGCAACCGTAAGCAACTGAACGAAACGCTGAAGCAGCGCTCGCACAAGGAGGCCAAGATCAAGGGCGAAGCGGAGAAGATGGCCGATGGCCTCGCCGCCAAAACCCTGAAGATCGGCGCCAAAGCCGGTGAGGGTGGAAAGATCTTCGGCAGTGTGAACACCATCCAGATCGCTGACGCCATCCGTGCGCTCGGCTTCGAGGTGGATCGCAAGAGCATCAAGCTGAAAGGCGATATGATCAAAACCCTCGGCAAGTACGAAGCCGAGGTGGCTTTCCACCGCGAGGTGGTGCGCACCATCCCCTTCGAGGTGGTGGAAGAGTGAACCTCCTCCCAGCCTTCCCATAAGGATAGGGTCGAAAGGAATAGGAAGGGGCCGCGAGGCCCCTTCTTCTTTTCTTACATCAGGATATGACCTTGCGGTGTCAGCGGAGCTGGGATCTCCGCTTCGCCGAGCATCTCGCGCAGGTCGATCTCGATCGTGCGCGTCATCGCGGTGATGGGCACGTCGTTCGCGCTGCCTTCGAACGGGTTTTCGGTGCTCTCGCCGATCTTCTCCATCATGTTGAACACCCATGCCACCAGTGCACTGAAGGGGATGGTGAGCCAGATGAAGCCATCGCCCAGCTTCGCGAATTCGCCCAGCATGCCGAAGGGTACGAGCAGCGTGAAGAGCTTGGTGAACATCAGGTTCAATGTGCCGAATTGGCGCGGGTACGGGAAGTTCTTGATGCGCTCGCATTTGCCCTGCTGAGCGTAAAGGTCCACCAGCAATTTCTCCAACTCCATGTGGCGGAAATCCTCGATCAGCCCTTGATCCAGAAGCTCACGCAGGTCGCGCGATTGCTCCACGATGATCTGGGTGGCCACGTTGCTCTTGGCCAGCACGCGGCTCTTTTCATCGGCGGGCATCACACCCGTCAGCGCGTCCTCCAGTTTGCTCTCCAACTCATCCACCGTGTACCACTTGCGGTACTCCCGGTTGTACACCTTGATCATGTGCTCCCATGCCCTGGGCTGCCGAAGTTGGAAGCGCAACGCATGCAACCACGCCACATGGCGGTGGATGAGCCGCGTGTGAACAGCGTGCAACTCTTCCTTCGTCACCGAGCGGCCTGCCTGTTTGGTCGTAACGAAATCAAGGACCATAATACCCCAGGCCCGGCTGGTGTTCACGATGGCGCCGTAGATCTGGCGCGCTTCCCATAACCTGTCGTACGAGGCGTTGTTCCTGAAACCGGTAACGAACGCAAGTGCTGTACCCACTAACGCGATCGGCACCCATGGCAGGGTGAGCCATTTCCAACCGAGGACTTCGTGAAGCAAAGTGGGCACGATGGCCAGGAACAGGAACCAGTAGATGTCGCGGCGAGTCCATGCGAGGACTTCGCGCAAGGTGAAGCGTCTTCCAGCGTGCATGTGTTTGGTGTCGCGACCTGTCGGGGGTGTGTTTCATTCCGCTAAGGCGGGCGCCCGAACATACGCGTCGTCCTGGATCAGCCCACGGCCTGATGCATTGGTAGTTGTGCGCACCTTCGCCCTCCAACATGGCCGCGCCGGAACAGATCGAACGCATAGAGCTGCACCGTATGCGCATTCCGCTGAAGGTGCCCTTCGTCACATCGCTCGGTCCGAACAACGAAGCCGACAATGTGGTAGTGGTGATCACTGCGCGGAACGGTATGGTCGGATACGGCGAGTGCAGCCCATTCTGGACGATCAACGGCGAAACAGCAGAGACGTGTCTCGCTGTTGGAAGTCACTTGTCGAAGGCGCTCATGGGTCACGATCCAGTCGACATGGAAGGAGCACATGCCCTGATGGACCGCCTCATTTTCGCGAACAACAGCATCAAGAGCGCCTTCGACATAGCGCTGCACGATATCGCGGCACAGCTAGCGGGGTTGTCCCTTGCCCATCACTTGGGTGGCGTTCACAATCCGGGGTTGCTCACCGATTACACTGTGAGCATTGGTGTCCCGGAGAAGATGGCTACGGATGCCGTGGACATCGTGCGCAATGGATTCACCGTGATCAAGGTGAAACTCGGTGGTGATGGTGATCTGGATATCGAGCGCATTAAGGCCATCCGCGATGTCATCGGCCAGAAGATACCGCTGCGGATCGATGCCAACCAGGGCTGGGACCCGGAAACGGCTATACGGGTGTTGAATGCACTTGGCAACTTCAACATCCAGCATTGCGAGGAGCCGATACCGCGCTGGCAGTTCATGGAAATGCGGCGGGTGAAGGCGGCTTCGCCGATCCCGATCATGGCCGATGAGAGTTGCAGCGATCACCACGATGCCGAACGCTTGATCGCGATGGGCGCATGCCAACGTTTCAACATCAAGTTGGGCAAGAGCGGTGGCTTGTTCAAGGCGCGCAAGATCATTGCACTGGCCGAGGCGGCCGGTATGGAGGTGCAGGTAGGTGGGTTCCTTGAATCGCGTCTTGCATTCACGGCTTCGGCGCATTTGGCGTTGACCAGCAAAGCGGTCAAGTATTGCGATATGGATACACCCCTCATGTTCACCGCCGATCCCGTTGAGGGTGGTATACGCTTCGGCCCGAAGGGCGAATTGAACGTTCCAACGGAGCCCGGGCTTGGTGCGCGCATCACATCCCAATGGCTAGCATCGCCAGCACATTCGATCACGCGATGAGCACCACGTCAACCGACCGCAAGACCTTGCTGCGCTTCCTTGCGCGGCTTGGGCAAGCGGAGCTTGCCGCAGGCAATGCTGTAGCGCTCATCGAGCGCGACCTCGGCCAGATCGCAAAGCGCAACGGGGTGTTCGACCTCACGGCATCGGTGCTGCCCACCGTTATGTTCCTGCAATTGGATGATGGTGAGGAACACAGTGTGAAACTCGCGCTCGGCCCCTACCGCGCTGGTGGATTACGTTTCGACCAGATAGAAGGTGTGCTGATGGTGGCCCGCGAAGCACGCGCAGGTACGCTGAGCCCCAACGATGGCATTCGCAGGCTGGAGGCGATATGGAAGATGAAGCACCGATACCGCGACGTCGGTTTCGTGTTCGGCTATTTGATCACCACCATTGGTGTTGCGCTCATGATCCGCCCGACATGGACCGGGTTGGGGGCAGTGGCCGTGCTGGGTTTGATATGCGCGTTACTGCTTGTTACGGTTCGCAGGCAACCGGCATGGAGCGCCGTGATGCCAGTCGTCGCTGCGTTCATGCTTTCGGCAGCAGTGGCATTGAGCTATCGCTTCGGCTTGCGCGAACCGGCCATGGATCTGCTGATCCCACCGCTGATCGTGTTCCTGCCGGGTAGCATGCTCACCGTTGCGATCGTGGAATTGGCCTTCGCCAACGTGGTAAGTGGTGCGACGCGTTTGGTGGCGGGCTTTGCACAGCTCATCCTCCTGGCTTTCGGTATCCTCGGTGGGTTCCGGGCATTCGGAGGCACGCTTCCCGAAGTGCACTACGATCCTCCCGGCCGCTTGGCCCTTTGGTTGCCTTGGCTGGGAGTGCTGCTGTTCGCCATTGGCTTGCACCTGTACAAGAGCAGCCGCCCGCGCTCCCTCATATGGATGACCTGCACTATGGTAATGGCCTATCTGGGCCAGACCGTCTCGGACGTCTTTCTGGATGGCGCTTCCACAGCCTTTTTTGGGGCAGCGCTCATGACCGTTACCGCGCTCACCATCGAGTACCGTTTCAATGGGCCCCCGGCCTTGGTCACCTTCCTACCGGCATTCTGGTTGCTCGCACCGGGGGCCTTCGGGCTCGAAAGCGTCACTAGTATCGCCACCACCGGTGGTGGCACGGCGAACAACATTCTGCAACTGCTCTTCACCCTAACAGCCATTGCAACCGGCTGCTTGATCGGTGCTTTCCTCTACAGCGGGTTGTTCCATATCCGGCGCGCCCAGTGGTTCGGACGGGAGTTCACCCCGGAGGACAAGGCCGAACAACGGCGGGCTGCGGCGGTGCCGCCATACAAATTCCCGGAACAGGAAGATTGAACGCTGGACGCACATACCAGCCGACGGAAGTCTAGTCGACGCGCCGTTCGAAGGTGCGTTTGACCAAGATCCCAAGAGCGAGCAGGATCGCAAAGTCCAGCACCAGCGCATACTTCAGCAGTTGGTCTGCCTTCGTGGCGCTGAGGTCCAATGCCCACCACGCGCCGATCAGAGAAGCCAGCGTCAATAGGGCAGGCAGCAACAGGCGCTTGCGTTGTATCGATGAAATGCGGAGCACGGGGGACATTCGTTCGACGCCGAAGGTATCAGCGCTCAGGCATTTTGATGCCGCTGATCGACCAAGCGGTAGGTCTGTTGGATGAGCGTCGAGTTGTCAATAGCCCATAACCACCGTTCGGGCGACCAACACCCCGGCAAATACCTTCGCCACCCGATAACAACCCGACGACGTTCCATGCCCCAGATCTTCGACCTAGACATGATCAAGGCGGTATACAGCCGCTTCCCATCGCGCGTTGCTGCCGCACGAAAAGCCGTTGGCAAACCGCTCACGCTTACTGAGAAGATCCTGTACGCCCACTTGTGGGAGGGTGATGCAACGAAGGCCTTCGGCCGCGGCAAGGACTACGTCGATTTCGCACCTGACCGGGTTGCCATGCAGGATGCAACGGCGCAAATGGCGCTGCTCCAATTCAGCACAACGGGCCGCAAAACGGTGGCCGTTCCTAGCACGGTCCATTGCGATCACTTGATCCAAGCGCGCGTTGGCGCGAAACAAGACCTGCAGGATGCGTTGCTGAAGAGCAATGAGGTGTTCAACTTCCTGGAGAGCATCAGCAACAAGTACGGCATCGGATTCTGGAAGCCGGGCGCGGGCATCATTCACCAGGTGGTGTTGGAGCAGTATGCGTTCCCCGGGGCGATGATGATCGGTACGGACAGCCATACGGTGAACGCTGGAGGATTGGGCATGATCGCGATCGGCGTTGTCGGCGCCGACGCGTGCGACGTGATGAGCGGACTCGCATGGGAACTGAAATGGCCGAAACTCATCGGTGTGAAGTTGACGGGCAAGCTGAGCGGTTGGGCTTCTTCAAAAGATGTGATTCTGAAGGTCGCCGGTATTCTAACCGTGAAGGGTGGTACCGGAGCGATCGTGGAGTACTTCGGTCCAGGGGCTGAAAGCTTGAGCTGCACGGGCAAAGGCACCATCGCCAACATGGGCGCCGAGATCGGTGCTACCACCAGCACCTTCAGCTACGACGACTCCATGAGCCGTTACCTGAAGGGCACCGGCCGTGCGGAAGTCGCGGCGATGGCCGATGCGATCAAGGAGCATTTGCAAGGCGATCCCGAGGTGTACGCTTCGCCTGAGAAGTACTTCGACCAGGTGATCGAGATCGACCTCAGCGCGCTGGAGCCGCATGTGAACGGACCGTTCACCCCCGATCTGGCATGGCCCATCAGCAAGTTCGCCGCTGCAGTGAAAGAGAACAATTGGCCCGCGAAACTGGAGGTGGGCTTGATCGGCTCCTGCACCAACAGCAGCTACGAGGATCTCACGCGCAGTGCTTCGCTCGCGAAGCAAGCGGTGGACAAGAAGCTGAAGACGAAGAGCGAATTCACCATCACACCCGGTAGCGAGCAGGTGCGTTACACGGCGGAACGCGATGGCATCCTAGCGACGTTCGACGCGATGGGCGGCGTGGTGCTAGCGAATGCTTGCGGCCCCTGCATCGGTCAGTGGGCGTGCTACACCGACGACCCGAACCGCAAGAACAGCATCATCACCAGCTTCAACAGGAACTTCGCGAAGCGCAACGACGGCAATGCGAACACGCACGCTTTCGTGGCCTCGCCCGAGATCGTTACCGCGCTCGCGATCGCCGGCGATCTCACCTTCAATCCGCTTACCGATGAGCTGGTGAACGAGGAAGGGAAGAAGGTGAGATTCGACGAACCGAAGGGTATCGAGCTACCTCCTTTGGGCTTCGACGTGAAGGACGCTGGTTACAAGGCTCCAGCCGCCGATGGTAGTACGGTAAGCGTTGTGGTGAAACCCGACAGCGAGCGGTTGCAATTACTTGAACCGTTCCCGTCGTGGAACGGGAAGAACATCACCGATGCTGTTGTGCTGATCAAGGCGAAGGGCAAATGCACTACGGATCATATCAGCATGGCCGGACCATGGTTGCGCTACCGTGGCCACTTGGACAACATCAGCAACAACACCTTGATCGGCGCTACCAACGCATTCAACGGTGAGGCAGATAAGGTGAAGAGCCAGATCACCAGCGAATACGGCCCCGTCCCCGCCACACAGCGTGGCTACAAGGCGGCCGGTGTTCCAAGCATCATTGTTGGCGACCAGAACTACGGCGAAGGCTCAAGCCGCGAGCACGCTGCGATGCAACCGCGTCACCTTGGCGTGAGCGCCGTGTTGGTGAAGAGCTTCGCGCGCATCCACGAAACAAACTTGAAGAAGCAAGGCATGCTGGCCTTGACCTTCAGCGACGAGACCGACTACGACAAGATCCAAGAGGATGATCGTGTCGATTTCACTGATCTCACATCATTCGCACCGGGCAAGCCGCTCACATTGGTGTTCAAGCACAAGGGCGGCGGTAGTGACACGGTCGTTTGCAACCACACCTACAATGCGCAGCAGATCGAATGGTTCAAAGCGGGCGGCGCGCTGAATATTATTCGGGCGCAACAAGCGGGGTAGGGTCGTCGTGCCAGCGTATGGGTGAAAGTGTTCGCCACGCATAGCCAAGGCGCAATCCGTATCCGCTGGATTGCGGTTCGAAGTGGGCTTCGGCCAAGGCCTCGATGCACCAGACACCGATGCGTCGGTTCCACTCGTAGCCGACAACGTGGCGCATGATGAAGTTGGTTTGTGATCCGCCGATCTGTCCGGTGAATTCAGCCCCGTTCGTTGTCGAAGCACCGTTGTAGTCAAGGGTCCATTGCGACCATGACTTTGCTGGCCCGAGCCTGAAATAGAGGGACCGGTTCTTTCCATAACGACCATCGCGTTGGTTCAACCGGTACTGGAAGAAGAACGCTAGGTCGCCTCTTCGAATGGTTCTGATCGTTGTCACTGTTGCATTGTTGAACATCGAGAACGGTGTCCAAGGGCCATACGTGGTTGTTCGTTCTTCCCTTTTGGAAAGGTACCCGCCACCTTCAACACCGAACCATAAGCGACCATCCTCGGAGAGGGAGAGCATTGTAGTCGCCTCAACCGGATACAGGTACTTTCTGTGCTCGCGATCGTTGGTGATCCCAAAACGTATCCCGGCGTTGAATTGCGCGGCCACTCCTGTCGCGAGCAGAACCATGGTGGTTAGGCATACGCCTGAAGGTGAACACAAGGGAGGCCCGTTTCGTTGCTGCCATAACGGCCCAGCCTCCTGATCAGTACTTGTTGCAACAACCTCAAACAACAAGCCCCCGGTGTTGCCGGGGGCTTGTTGTTTTTTTCTAGCGCCGCGATCTGCCGCCCCAGCCGAAGTAGTACATACCGCTCAACTGAAAACCGAAGTTCCACGTCTGGCCCACATCGCCAAGGTCGAACTGGTCCAAAGGGTCATCCCATGTTTCGTAATGATCCAGGAACCCGGTGAAGCCCCGAACGCCGAGACCCAACCCTCCGTCCGATATCCAGCCCGCACCGGCGGTGAATCCCAGGTCGAGAGGTTTGTATTGGGCTTCCTCGATCTCCATGTAGAGGTCCGTTGCCCGCGGGTCGTCGTTGCTGAGACTGGTGCCCACCGCGATCGAGATGTAGATCCCCGCTTCGCCATACAGCCCGAAGTTCGTACGGTACCGGTAGAGGATCGGCACGTCCACGCACAGGCGTGTTACCGACTCCTTAACGTCGATCTGCTTGGCCACGGTGTCGGTTTCGTTCACGAAATAGTAGTCGTTGTATTTATACCCGGAGCCTTTCATGCTGAACAACACATCCGCTGTCAGGCTCGAATTGCCGTGCCTGCCAAAACCCAGGTTCATGGATACCCCTACATGCGCCCCGGGCTTGAAGGTCGACTCCCGTACGAAACCTTCCTCGCGCTCCAGCCACGTGTTGTCATTACCGTTGAAGGTGGTCACGTTCAGTCCGGTCTTCAGACCGAATTTGAACCCATCTTGGGCAATGGCGCTGCTCGCTGCTGCCATAGCCAAAGCGGTAAGGAAAATGGATCTGCGCATCGGTGCACGTTTTTTTGTTGCCCGGCGAATGTAGAGGGCCGCACGTGATCGAAATCTACCTTGCGCGTCCAATCACTGGTGCAATTTTGGGAGCCGCACCGCACCGATGCCCGCCACGTCCATAATGCTTCGGCAACTCCAGGACAAGTCCAACGCCAGCGTCGGCACGGTACTTGGCTATTTTGGCCAACGGCGCATGCGCCGGACCGTCTCATTTCTTTCACTTCCCAACCCAGTTCACCAACACATTTCGGCATGATCGTTCGCCCGTTTATCCTTTCCGCAAGCCTGCTCACCATAACCGCCATCAGCGCTCAGGAATCCACCAACCCCGATTCCTTGAACCTCGTTCCGAACGGCAGTTTCGAGGAAGTGGACGGCAAGCTGAAGCGCCTCGGTAGCATTGAAATGGCCAAGGGTTGGAAGAGCCCGACGGCCACCAATGCTGACCTCTTCAGTGAGACGGTTGCCAACTCGCCGATCAGCGCACCGCGCAGCCAGTTCGGCGATCAGAGCGCATTGAAAGGCACCAATTACGCCGGCCTACGCTGGTGGAGTTACCAGAACAAACAACCCCGCACGTATCTGCAAGCGAAGCTGAAAAAGCAGCTCAAGAAGGGCCAGAAGTATTGCGTGCGTTACTATGTGAGCCTCTCCGATCTCAGCAAATACAGCAGTAACGAGCTGGGGGTGTTCGTGAGCAAGATGTTGGTGAAGAAGGACGATAACATGTCCCTTACCTACAACGCGCAGATCCCCACCCTACGCACCGAGATCTATGGCGACCAGTTCAGCTGGAAAGGCGTGTGCGGCGTGTACGAAGCCCAGGGCGAAGAGCAGTACATCATCCTTGGCAACTTCGCTTCGAACGAGAAGACGACCACCGGCAAGGCCAAGCGGCCGAAAGGGGAATCGCGTCAGCAAACACTCGATGCGTACTACTTCATCGATGACGTGAACGTGTTCCCGATCAAGTTGATGAGCGAATGCAGTTGCACCCAGTTGGATAAGGCCGAAAGCGAATTCATCTACAGCAAGAAGGTGGCTTTGCCGCTCAACCTGAAACCCGAACTGGCGGTGGACGCGGCCACGGTCTATTTCAAACGCTTCACCAGCAACATAGATGGTTCCATGGAGCAACTGGTTTCGGACCTGGCCAAAGTGCTGAAGGACAATCCGACCTTGAACATCAAGCTTACCGGACACACGGATGCACTGGAGCATGACCGCATACGCATGCGACCTGACCTTACGGAACTGGCCAAGGAACGTGCTGACGCACTGATGGCGGCTTTGGTCGAGGCTGGTGTGGAAGCAACGCGGATCACAACAGTAGGGGTCGGGCATGAGACACCGGCGGATGCCGGTGACGACGATGTAGCATTGAGCAAAAACCGCCGCGTGGAGGTGGATCTCGTGCAGTAAGCAACAGCACATTTTGGAACGCCCGGCCGCAACGCTGGGCGTTCTGTTTGGCGGCTACCTTGCCCGACGAGCAAGCCGATCCATGTTGAAGAACGACCCGAAGACTATCCGCGCATGGACTTTCTATGATTGGGCGAATTCCGTTTACTCGCTGACGATCACCAGTGCTGTTTTCCCTCTGTTCTATGCCGGTATAACGCGCGGGGAGAACGGGGAGGACTTGGTTGCGGGGAAGTATCACTTGCCAGCACAATCGCTTTACTCGTACGCCCTCAGTGTCGGGTTTCTTGTGGTTGCGTTGATCGCCCCCCTTTCTCAGTGGCATCGCCGACCGTATGGGGAACAAGCGGGCCTATTTGCAGGCGTTCTGCTATTTGGGTGCCGTCTCGTGTGCTGGGCTGGCCTTCTTCACATTCGAAAGCATTTGGTTCGGCTTGGTCATGGTGGCCATGGCGTGTATCGGGTTCAGTGGAAGCCTGGTCTTCTATGATGCATTCCTGGTGGACATTGCCAGCGCTGACCATCACGATCGTATCAGTGCACGTGGATATACCATGGGCTATATCGGTAGTGTGTTGTTGCTGGTGATGAACCTGTTGATGGTCATGAACCCGGCATGGTTTCCGGGAACTGTGACTTTTCTGGGGACAACCTATGGCGCGGTTGCGGCAAGGGCAACGTTCCTTACAGTGGCGGTGTGGTGGGCGGGCTTCGCCCAGATCGCTTTCCGTCGATTGCCAGCGCGAACACCAACACCGGTGGTGAAAGACGGGGTTTTATGGAGCGGATACACCGAACTCCGGAAAGTGTGGATGGAACTGAGACGCACCGTGCGATTGAAGAAGTTCCTTTTGGCTTTTTTTCGTCTACAACATGGGTATTCAAACTGTTATGTACCTCGCTGTGAGTTTCGCCGAGAAGGAGATCAAACGGGTGGATGAGACCGGAGCGGTGGTGGCCATTGCAGAGGAGAGCTTGATCATCAGCATTCTTTTGATCCAGTTGGTAGCCGCGCTTGGGGCGATGCTGTTCGTACGCCTTAGCAAGCGATTCAGCAATGTGCGCGCCCTCTTGATGGGGGTGTCGGTGTGGGTGGCGATCTGCGTTGCCGCCTACTTCACGCATTGGACCAACGAGTTCTATTTGTTGGCCAGCTGTGTCGGGTTGGTCATGGGTGGTTGCCAAGCATTGAGCCGTAGTACCTATTCCAAGTTCCTTCCACCTACCAAGGACACAGCCAGCTACTTCAGCTTCTACGATGTGAGCTACTATCTCGGCACCGTTCTCGGTACGGCTGCTTATGGTATCGTGTACCAACTCACCGGCGATCTGCGCTATACCGTGATCGCCATCGCCAGCTTCTTCATTATCGGATCGATTCTCTTGTTGCGCGTTCCGAAGGACGAAGTGGTACACGCCCAGTAGGGGCTGCATGAACGTCGACCCTACTTTCGCCGACCATGGCTGAGACTTCCACCTGGGATGTGATCATTGTTGGCGGTGGTATCGTGGGCGCGGCCACCATGTACAAATTGCAAGCGCGCTTTCCATCCTTCCGCATCCTGTTGCTGGAGAAGGAAAAGGAACTCGCCGATCACCAGACCGGCCACAACAGCGGTGTGATCCATAGTGGCATCTATTACAAGCCCGGTAGTTGGAAGGCGAAGAACTGTGTACAAGGTCGCCGCGAATTGGTGGCCTTTTGCAAAGAGCACAAGGTGGCGCACGACGTATGCGGCAAGATCATCGTGGCAACGGAGAAGGAGGAAATACAACGTTTGGAGAAGATCTACAACACCGGTATCGCCAATGCGATCGAGGATGTGGAAATGATCGGCGCGGAGAAGATCAAGGAGATCGAACCACAGTGTGCGGGCATTGCCGGTATCCGTGTGGGTTGTACTGGTATCGTTGACTTCCGTGGGGCTACCCGCACGATGACCGAGGTCGCACGTGGGCGCAATGCTGCGAGTGAAGTTCGCTTGGACGAGGAAGTCACGGGCTCATCGCCCGATGGTGACTCGACACTTGTGCGAACGAATAAGACCACGTATCGCGGTCGGTTCATCGTGTTCTGCGGCGGCTTGCAAGCGGATCGCCTTGCCAAACGGGACGGTGCTTTGCTGAGGGAGCGTATTGTGGGCTTCCGTGGCGACTATTACGAACTGACGGAAGCAGCGAAGCACAAGGTCAAGCACTTGATCTACCCAGTGCCCGATCCGCGGTTCCCTTTTCTCGGTGTGCACTTCACTCGCATGACCGACGGCAGTATCGAGTGCGGGCCTAATGCCGTTTTTACGTTCAAGCGCGAGGGCTACGGCAAGACCGACTTCAGCCTGAGCGACACGGTGGATGCGCTCACGTACGGTGGCACATGGAAGCTTTTCTTCAACAACATGAGCTACGGGATAGACGAGTATCGTCGGGCTTTCAGCAAACGGTTGTTCCTGAAAACGCTTCGCCGATTGATCCCTTCATTGACGATGGAGGATATCGAACCCGGGCGTGCCGGTGTTCGGGCCATGCTCCTCGGTACCGACGGCAACATGGTGGACGACTTCCGTATCGAAACGCGTGGCACACACATTCATGTGCTCAATGCGCCATCGCCCGCCGCTACTGCATGTCTTGCAATAGGCGAGCGCATCGTGGAAATGTGCGTCGAGAAGATCGGGATGCGATAGGCGTGCTGTCCGACCCCTTGTCAGACGACCTTGTACTCGCCCATGAACTCTTCCCAATTCCATAGGAAGAAGGCCATCAAGTTGTCAATGCGGCGCAGTATGATCGGGTTGGGGGCCTTCAGTTCGCGGAAATAATCGTCCTGGAACCGGAACAGACCGTAGTGATGGAACACGGCCTTGCTCATGGCATACACCGGGTTCTTGCTCGGATGGTTCAGTCGTCCCATCACGCCCTGCATCTCCATCACTTGGTTCTCGGTGCGCGAACAATCTCGACCCGTGGCCTCGCTGAACTTGCTGATGCTGAGCGAAACGAAACGTTTGTCCTGTCCGGCCCCCAGCCAGCGCGGTGCTTCCATGAGGTTCCCGGCCAGAACGATCAGCGCGAACAACTCCTCATCCTCGGGCCCGAAGAACGGGGCCGTGGCGAACTCAGGCGATTCGATCAGCTCGGCCGCCACGTTGGGGAAGCCGTTCTCGGTAAGCGCCAAGATCGAATTAACGAACGCGTTCGAAAGCCTGTCTTCAGTGATCTTTTTCCTCCCGAACAGTGTGGCGATCATTCCGTCATCTTCGTGAACGCGAACGTAGAGGGATGTGAGACACGCCGCCAGAGGCAAAGCCCCTTGCGTTTCAACACAGTTATACACGCTTGCATGTTGCAGGCACGCCCCACGGAACCTCAACGCATTCCACCATGCACCTCCACACACTCATCGATCACTATGCGGCCTATGATCTATGGGCGAACAGTCTTTTCGTGAAACGGCTTGATCGAGAGCCGACGGAAGTGCTCGACCACGAGGTGCCGAGCAGTTTCCCGACGCTGCGCACAACCCTGCTCCATATCCGCGATGCCGAACACGTGTGGCTATGCAGATTGAACAATGTTGCCCATAGCTGGCCGGCCGAGGCTTCCATTGAGCCCGGATCGTTACTGAAACACAACGTGCTGTTGCGCGACAAAGTGGCGCAGATGAGCGAGACGATGTTGGAAAGAACATCGCTTACCCGGATCTACGCGGCAATAACCGGCAGAGCGCAGCCTGGCAAATGCTCATGCACTGTTTCAACCACAGCTCCTATCACCGCGGGCAGCTCGTGAGCATGATGCACGCACTCAACATGGATGAGATCCCTACGAGCGACCTGATCGTTTACTTCCGCTCAATAAAGACTTCCTGAGTTCAAGCGACCACACGGCCAAGCAGGTCAATGCCCGTGTAGTTGTGCGGCGAAAGCCGGTGCAATTCTTCCTTGAGCTCCGCACTCACCTCAAGGCCGTCGATGAAGACTTTCATGTCTTGCTCGGTGATGCGGTCCTTTCCCCGGGTCAAGGCCTTTAGCGCTTCGTAGGGTTGCGGATAGTTCTCGCGTCTCAAGATCGTTTGGATGCCCTCCGCGATCACCGCCCATTGGCCGTCAAGGTCGCGGTGCAGCGCGGGTTCGTTCAGCAGAAGTTTGCCCAAGCCCTTGTCGATGCTGCGCAAAGCGATCACCGTGTGCGCCAGCGGTATGCCGATGTTGCGCGTAACGGTGCTGTCGGTAAGGTCGCGTTGCAATCGGCTGATGGGCAACTTCTCGCTCAAATGGGCAAACAGCGCGTTCGCGATACCGAGATTCCCTTCCGCGTTCTCGAAATCGATCGGATTCACCTTGTGGGGCATGGCCGATGATCCCACTTCACCGGCCTTCACGCGCTGCCGGAAGTAGTCAAGGGATACATAGCTCCAGATATCACGGCTCAGGTCCACCAGGATCGTGTTCACTCGCCGCAATGCATCGAAAAGCGCCGCAAGATCATCGTAGTGCTCTATCTGAGTGGTGAACTGTTGCCGTTGCACCCCAAGGACGTCGTTGCAGAAACGATCGGCCTGTTGCACCCAGTCGATCCCCGGATAGGCCGCGTGGTGCGCGTTGAAGTTGCCGGTGGCACCTCCGAATTTGCATGTGAAGGGGATCGAACGCAGAAGTCTCAGTTGAGCATCGAGCCGTTCCACGAAAACCTGGATCTCCTTGCCCAAGCGTGTAGGAGAAGCAGGCTGGCCGTGCGTACGTGCCAGCATGGGCACTTGGGCCCAATCCAGCGCGAAGCCGTGGAGCCGATCCCGCAAACCGATCACATCGGGCAGGTAGCGCTGATAGATGAAGTCCTTCATCAACAAAGGCAAGGCGGTGTTGTTCACATCCTGGCTCGTAAGCCCGAAGTGGACGAATTCCATTTGCCCGCCGAGGCCGGCACCTTCGAGCAGTTCCTTCAAGAAATACTCAACGGCCTTGACGTCATGGTTGGTGGTGCGCTCGATCTCCTTGATGCGTTCCGCGTCCCGCATGCTGAGGTTGGCCACCCGCTCACGGACGCCGGTCAGTTTTTCGAGCTGAGTTCCGTTCAACTCCGGCAAGGGCATGGCACAGAGGAACGCGAAGTACTCCACTTCCACGTGCAAACGGTATCGGATCAACGCCCATTCGCTGAACCACACACTGAGGTCTTGTGTTTGGTTGCGGTAGCGCCCATCGATCGGGCTGAGGGCGGTAAGTGGGGAGAGGTCCATTGCGCTGAAGGAAGTCGCAAAGGTGGCTATTGGCCCGACGTGGGCACCGTGCCGACCACAATGCCTCATTGATCGTTCATCACGATCATCATTCACCGGTATCGATGGCTCTTTACTTCGCGCGTCATGCTAAACGACCTGTCGCTCGGCTCCACATCGTTCTTCCGCGCCTTCGGCTTCGCATTGGCCAATGGCATGTGGTGGATGTTCTTGGTCCCCGTCGTCTTATGGATCCTTCTTGTCTACGGGGTTGTGGTTCTCCTACAAGGGCCCGTGGACGAGTTGTCCCATTGGGTGGCTTCGTTGTTCAACATCCCTTTCGATGCTGCGGCAAATGACGGCTTGGCCGGTTTCTGGAATACGGTGAAAGCGTTGCTGGAGGGAGCGCGCGAGCTTATTGTGCTTGTCGTCCTCAAACTGCTCGTGGGCTATGTGTTGTTCTCGATCAACAAGTACATCGTGCTCATCTTCCTGAGCCCGATGCTTGCGTACGCCAGTGAGCGCACCGAGCGTATCCTGACCGGAAAGGACTTCGCGTTCAGCGCCACTCAGTTCGTCAAGGATGTTGGGCGTGGCGCATTGATGGCCCTTCGTAATGGGTTACTCGAGTTGTGCGTCATCATCGGTTGTTGGGTGGTCACGCTTTTCGTTCCACTTCTTACGCCGTTCACAGCGGTCTTTTTATTCCTCGTGTCCTCCTGGTTCTATGGGTTCAGCATGTTCGACTATGTAAGCGAACGGCGCCGATTGCGCATGCGCGACAGCATTGACGCGTTGAAGGCGAACCGTGGTATGGTGCTGGCAAATGGCGCGCTCTTCGGCCTTATGATGAAGCTTCCCCTGCTGGGGATGATGCTGGGACCGGTCATGGCCTCCGTAGGCGCTTCCATAGCAATGATCGAAAAGGAGCGTACCCAAGGCGCTCCCTAGAATTGATCATCCACTGCACCGGGTTCACATAATGAACGTTCGATCCTGCACGACCAATGGGGTCGTTCACGGACTTGTCGGTGGGTCTTGAGGCTGCTCAAGTCCGGTTCCGCTGGGATCCACCATTTTCACCGCCCTTACCATAGATCATGAAAACTTTCCAGACACTTGTTGCTATCCCTATCCTTACGGTTGCCGCCTCGCTAAGTTCTTGTGGTGATCCTTCAACTAAGCCGGCGGCTGCCAAGGAGACTCTCGTTCAGGAGCCCCGCGGAAGGGACAATATGGGCTACTACTGGGGATCGGTGATCTTGGAGGGGACCGCCAACGATACCGAGCGCAACAAGCCTCGGCCACCGGTTAACAGTCGCATGGTCGCCATGCCGTGCATCGCCATGTACGATGCCTGGAGCCGGTTCGATAGTGTGGCCGTGCCGTTCTACTTGAAGGCCGAGCGCAAACCCGTCGGCGAGCAAACCCTGAAGAACAAGGAAGCGGCTATTGCCTACGCCACGGTAAGGATCCTCGAAGTGATCTACCCTGCGGACAGTGCGCTTTTTGCCCCACGCTTCCAGGACTCCGCATTCGACCCAACGAACAGGGGTACGGACCCGGCGACTGCGGCTGGCATTGGGAATTTGGCCGCTCAAGCGGTGCTTGAGGCCCGCAAAAATGACGGCAGCAACCAGTACGGAGATCATCCGGACGCGCCCTCGCCATATGGTGACTACACGAAGTATGCCTGCACGAATACCGCTGATATGTGCAAGAACATCGATCGTTGGGCGCCGAAGTATTTCACCAAAACCACCGGCGAACGCTGGGCTCCCGGTGCACTTGCACCGCATTGGGGTCATGTTGATCCCTTTCTTCTCGACAGCGCGAACCAATTCCGTAGCCCACCCCCACCGGTGATGGGGGATGAGAAATTGGAAAAGGAACTGCGCGAGGTGGTGGAACTGCAAGCGAACCTCACCAATGAGCAGAAGGCGTTGGTCGAGTTCATGCGCGATGGCCCCCGAAGCGTTCAGCAGGCTGGCCACTGGCTCATCTTCGCTCGCGATGTGAGCATACGGGATCAGCACACGCTTGACCAAGAAGTGAAGATGTACTTGATGGTCACCGCTACCGCGATGGACTGCTTCATTGCATGCTGGGACACCAAGTACTTCTATGACAACAGCCGACCCTACCAGCAGATCCATCATCTCTTGGGCGAAGAGGATATCGTTGCTTGGGCAGGTCCGAACAAGGGAATGCAAAAGATGAAGGGCAAGGATTGGCGCCCTTATTCACCGGATGACTTCCTGTGCCCACCCTTCCCGGCATACGTAAGCGGGCATAGTACCGTGAGCGGTGGGTGTGCGCGTGCGTTGGAACTTTTCACCGGAAGCGATGAATATGGCGTGAAGGTGAAGTTGTTGCCTGGCTGGCTTACGGAACCCGGGATCACCACGGATAGCGTCACCCTGGATCTCGCGACCTTCAGTGGCACGGCCAACATGGCCGGCCGAAGTCGCGTGTTGGGCGGGTACCACATTGAAACAGACAACTTGGAGGGCTTGGCAATGGGGCGAAAGGTGGCTGAGGTTGTTGTAGCCAAGTGCAACGCCCACATCAACGGAACGGCGGCCAAGGACGGCTTGGCCGCGCGCTGATCGCCGGTCGCGGCATCTGTTGATCCAGGAGCCTATGGGTTTGGGCGCATAAGCGCGTACCATTGGTACTTCCTACCACAATGAACACGCTGCGCATGGCTATTGAAGCTCGTGGCACTGAGCGGAAGCGTTCCTCCATTGTTACCCGCATCACGCTGGTGCTGGTGGTATTGGTGGTCATTTCGGCAACACTCAGCGGGTGGTTGGTGTATCGTGGCAGTGCTGATCAAGCGCTGATCAACGCCCGCCGGGACATGGGCCACACGTTGCAATTGGCGGAACTCAGGCTTCGGTCTTTCTCCGCGACGATGGCCGCCGATATCGATTTCCTTGCGGAGAACGATCCTCTGAACGACTTGGCGGCGCTGGCCGATACGCTCGACTCGACGGCCACTTCCATCACCCTGGAGCGCACAGCTCTGCTCTTCAACAGTTTCATACGCACCCGTTCGGAATATGCTCAGGCGCGCTTCATCGCCGCCGACAGCTTAGGTCGTGAAAGGGTCCGTTTTGATCGCATTGCAGGTGAAGTCGTCCGCACACCGGACACTTTGCTCCAAGCCAAGGGCGATCGCGATTATTTCCAGGCCACCATCGGGTTACCGCAGGGTGCGCGCTATCACTCGCGCATAGACCTCAACAAAGAGCACGGTGCCATCGTGCGGCCATTCATGCCCACCATGCGTTCCGCTGCTCCTGTGTATTCCCCACGCGGTACGCTGGCAGGGATCGTCATCATCAACGCTGATCTCCGGCCGCTGTTCGCTGAACTGCTCGGCTTGGCACCGGCTGATTGCCAGTTGATGTTGGCGGATACCAATGACGAATTGATCCTGCACCCGGATACCGCACGTACGTTCCGGTTCGAGTTCGGCTCCTCGATGCGCATGCCCGTGCCACTGGATGGTGATGTGGGTGTTGAGGATCCCGGGATCTGGCCCGTCCAGCTGATGCAAGCGCACGCTGTGGATATTGAGAGCACAGGACAACGCTACGTGCTCGGTATACAACGTGATACGTCGGCACTGCTTGAGGGATTGCGCCAAGTGCGTGATCGCCAGATCCTCACCGTAGGCGGGGTGGCTTTCGCTTGCATCGTCATCGGCCTGTTCTTCGCCCGGAGCATTGCCGGGCGCCTTGATAGGCTCACCAATAGGGTTGAGGCGTATGCGTCGGGTGCTGTGAACGAACCCCTGCCCGTTGAGCGCGCCGATGAGATCGGGCGCTTGGCCCGCAGCGTTCAGCACATGCAACAGCGGATCGACGAGCGAATGCGCGAACTGGAACATGCGCGCGATCGTGCCGAACGTGCAGAACGGACCCAGCAGGATTTCTTGGCCAACATGAGCCACGAACTGCGCACGCCCCTCAATGCCATAATCGGTATGAGCGGCGATGTTGAAACGAATGCGCTCAGTGCGGCGGACCAAGAGAAGCTGGCAATTGTTGGTAGGAGCGCACAACGGGTAAGGGGCCTCGTGGACGATCTTCTCGACCACTCGCGCATCGTTGATGGCCGTTTGGTGCTCAAGGCGGAACCATACTCGCCGCGACAGCTTCTCCAAGATCTGCTGGCGGCGCATTTGGCCCCAGCGCGTGCCAAGGGATTGGCGCTCATTGCGGATATCAAGGAGTTACCCGTGACATGTCTGGGCGATGCGCTGCGGATCCACCAAGTGGTGGACAATCTGCTCGGCAATGCCGTCAAATTCACCCGGAACGGCCAGGTAAAACTGAGCGCATGCACGATCGCTGGTGAGGTTCCTCGATTGGAGATCGTCGTGGCCGACAGCGGTCCGGGTATACCACCGAACGAGCAGGCGCGCGTTTTTGCGCGCTTTGAACGTGCGGCAAGCGTTGATAGCAAGGCCGAACCCGGTGAAGGTCTTGGCCTCGCCATCACCCAAGCGTTGGTAAAGGCCATGCAGGGGAGCATCCAGTTGTCCAGTGCGGTCGGTGAGGGGGCCACCTTCACCCTTCAGCTACCAGCGCCCGTTGCGCTGCTCACCCCGCTTCCGCCAACCCCGGTGGTTGCCGAAACCAAGGGTCTCAATGTTCTCTACGTTGAGGATGTGGAGACCAATCGCATGCTTCTCCGGAATTGGGCACAGCCATGGGGCTGGCGCTTGCACTGCGCAACGACCTCGCAGGAAGCGATCGCCCTGTGCACAGCGCAAGGGTTCGACATTATGCTCATCGACTTGGATCTTGGCGATGACATGCACGGCACCGAACTCAGTTTGCGATTGCGTGGGCTGGCCAAGCATCGCTTCGTTCCAATGATCGCCGTTACGGCCTTCATCGACGACATGCAGGCCGCCAAAGTTTGGCAGAGCGGCATGAACGACCGTATTACGAAGCCCATCGACAAGGATGAGCTACAGCGTAAGGTCGCGTACTGGGCAACCAATTCTCCGGATGTTGAAACCCCGGACTTGGAGAACGTTGCCCGCCAGTACGATGCGGATGGAGAGAAGCTTATCGCCCTGTTACAACAGTTCCGGAAGGAACTTGCGAAGCATCGGGCAGCGCTTATGCATGCCGTTCGCGTCGGCGACACGGAGGTGTTGAACCGTGTCCGTCATCAACTGCGGCCCCAATTCGAATTGATGCGGATGGCAAAGGGCTTGGTAGCTCTCGGGCTTGTGGGAACCGAACCCGTAGACACATGGATGCCGGATCTGGAGGTATGCTTCACCGCATGTGACAGGGCTATGCTTGCGTTGCAACGGAAGTTGCAAGCGTTGGGGACATCGACCAAGCCATAGTCGATCTACGGAGTGATCAGGGGTGTGCTTCAGGCCAGCCACTGAAAGGGTCTGGTACGTCGGCTTTGCCCACCGATCAAGCGGTTTCACAGGGCGGAACGTCCGATCCACAAGTGTTCGATCCATGCTTTCGGCGATCGACTGACTTTGGTCATACCCTAGACCCAACCCCCATGCATTTCCGTTCGTTTCTTCTCGGCAGCTTGATCGTCTGCCTAACGCTCTGTACTGATCGCCTAACCGCCCAAGGCTGTGTGGCCATACGGAGCTTCACCGCTTGTAACCCGAACGCTTTCAGCAACGGCAATGTTCTGGGAAGAGGTTGGATGCTCAGCACCAACTATCGGTACTTCGAGAGCTACAAACACTTCAGCGGTACAGAGGAGAACGAGGCACGCCAAGAGCAGCACACTTCCGTGTTCAATTGGACGAACCAAGTGAACTTGGGGCTTACCTACAATCTCAACAAACAAGAGGGTTTCACAGTTGTCCTTCCGTACACCTATAACACACGGTCTTCACTTTATGAACATGGTGGAAAAGCCCGCTACCAAACGCGGTCTGCCGGGATCGGGGATATGCGCTTGACCTATAACCGGTGGCTGTGGCATCCGGACAGCGTATCGACCGGGAATCTTCAGGTCGGAGTTGGGTTGAAGTTGCCAACAGGGGATTTCAACGCCAAGGACTTCTTCTACAACGAAGGCACTGACACAGTGCCCAATACCGCTACGAACCCGTGGGGCCAGTACCAACCTGTTGATCAGAGCATTCAGTTGGGCGATGGCGGATTGGGGTTCACGTTGGAACTCCAAGGCTACGTGAAGTTGGTGGGGCCGGTATATGGTTATATGAATGCGTTCTACTTGTTCAATCCCATGGCTACCAACGGTACGATCACCTACCGGTCACGTGCGAACGAACAGATCATGAGCGTTAGCGACCAATACATGGCACGCGCAGGCCTCAGCTTCAATGTCAGCAAGAAAGCCGGCTTCAACGTGTTTTGCGGTGGGCGCATAGAAGGCATTCCGGTTGAAGACCTGATCGGCGAAAGCAACGGATTCCGTCGCCCCGGGTATGTGGTGTTGGTGGAGCCCGGCCTTGATTGGATGCACGGACGCCACGATGTCAATTTCAGCCTTCCGTTCGCAGTTGTGCGCAACCGTACACAAAGCGTTACGGACAAAGAGAATACCGCGCTCAGCACCACCGGGGCGGTGGTGCATGGCGATGCGGCATTTGCGGATCACGTGTTCAATCTTTCCTGGAGCATACGGCTCGGGAGCGGGCACTGACAAGAATGGGATCGAAGAGGCTCGAGAGGTAGCGCTTCAGCACCTCGAGCCTCTTCAATAATTCGGGCCGATATGTTTCGCTAACGGGTATCAGCTCCCGGCCGACCTTGATGTCGCTGGTATCGAGCTTCTCAATATGGCGCACGTTGACGATGTAACTGCGGTGGACGCGCACGAAGGAAGGAGGGAGCTTCAACTCCAGATCCTTCATGTTCATCAGGCTTTGAACGTTTTTGCCATCGAGCACGAACCTTACGTAGTTGCTTTCACTCTTGATGTAGCGCACCTGGTCCAGGTCGAGCTGCACTATATCGTTGCCACTGCGCACGAATACGGAGGAGCTAGCCTTGGCTGGCTCCTCCGCACCGGCGCCTGCACCCGGTCGCGGTCTCGATGTAACGGTCCGCCACGCCTGTGCGAAGCGTTCGAATGTAACAGGCTTCACCAAGTAGTCGAGCACGCGGAAACGGAATGCCTCCAAAGCGAATGCCGGGTCTCCTGTTACCATTACGGTCGGTACCCGCTCGCCGATGGCTGCCAAGAGCGTGGCACCGTCCATCTTGGGCATGTCCAGGTCCAACAGCAGCAGATCCCACTCGCCTTGGGCTACCATTGCCAAGGCTTCGGCACCGTCGGCAGCGCGTTCGATGGTGCCGCCCGGATCCAGTTTCCCGCAGTGGGCGGTCAGGAGCTCCGCGCTCAACAGGTCGTCGTCGGCAATGAGTATGCGCATGACTTCTGCCGCCAATGTTACCAAAAGCAGAACGGGAGCCATGGGCTCCCGTTCCTTGTTTTCATCAACCAGTAGTGTGTTCTACTTCGTCATCATGCCCATGGGGCTGCCTGCCTCGACTTTCACCGTAGGAGCAGGGGCAATGGTCATTTCGTTCACCAAGTGCGTTGCGCCTGCAAAAACGTCGATGGTCCACAGCACGTAACGGATATCGACACTGATCGTACGCTGTAGTTCGGGCTCGAAGGCGATATCGCCGCTCATGGCTTCCCAGTTGCCGTCGAAAGCAATGCCGATCAGCTCGCCGTTCCCGTTGATCACGGGGCTGCCGCTGTTCCCGCCAGTGATGTCGTTCTTGCTGATGAAGCAGGTGACGAGCTCACCATTCGCATCGGCGTAACGGCCGTATTCACGCTTCACCAAAAGTTCATGCTGTTTGGCCGGCACCACGAACTCGTCGTTGGTGTTGTCTTCCTTCTCCAGAATACCGTCGGCGGTGGTGACGAAGTCGTACTGCATGGCATCGCCGGGCTTGTAGTCGCCCACTTGGCCGTAGCTGCAACGGATGGTGCTGTTCGCATTGGGGTACCACATGCGGTTCGGCTCGCGTTCGCGCATTGCGGCCAACATCAAGCGGTAGCCCTTGTCGATGTCGGGTTGTGCGGCTTGCAAAGCGGGGTTGAGTTTACCCTTGTAGAAGGCGAGGTCGCTTTCCATGGTGTGCATCACCATGTCCTTCTGTAGCGCTTTCAATGTTGGCTTCGCCAAGAAGGCATCCAAGCGGGCGCGATCGGTGATGACGCTCGTCTTGAACATGGCTACTGCCCATGCATCGAAGTCGCCTTTGTACTTCTTCTGGATCGTGGCCATGATGTCAGGCTGAAGCCCTTTGTCCACGTCGTTGTACAACATGCGGTACATGGCAGCGGTGATCTTCTGGTCGGTGCTGGCGTTGTAATCCTTGTAGAAAGCGTCGGCAGCTTCCTTGATCCCGGCTACCTGCGCTGCTACTGTTGCGGCGTCCACGGGTTTGGTGGCAAGCGCCTCTTTCAATCCCGCCATATTGAAGGCGAACTCGACGGCTTCGCTACCGAACGCAGCTTCGTTCATGTAGGTCTGCGCCTTCTCGTACTTCTTCCGCTCAGCGAAGCCCTTCTCCAACAGGCTGAGGAACTCACCATACTTGGCCTTCCGTCCGGCGTCCGCGTTGATCCAGGACATCAGATCCGTTTCCTGCTGCTTCTTCTTGTCGTAAACGTGCAGCCGCTTCAATCCGCGCTGTTGGCCGATGAAGTACTTCCAATAGTTGGCGATGCTGGCGTATTTGCTGGCGTACTTGATGCGCACTGCTGGATCCGCGTTCATGTCCTGCTTCATGATGTCGAGCAGTTCAGTGCGCACCTTCACCACGCTGGGCTGCGACTCGCTCAGGGCAACATCAACAGCATGGCTGCTCATGAAACGGTTGGTGCGGCCTGGGCAGCCCATCACCATGGCGAAGTCGCCTTGCTTCATGCCGTTGAGGCTGATGGGGAAGTGCCACTTGGGCTTGTAGGGGATGTTCTCCTTCGCATAGGGTGCAGGCTCGCCGTCCGGACCCATATAAACGCGGAACATGCTGAAGTCGCCCGTGTGGCGCGGCCACATCCAGTTGTCCGTATCGCCACCGAATTTGCCGATCGCACTGGGCGGAGCACCTACGAGGCGCACATCCTGGTAGTCCTTGTAAACGAATATGTAGAACTCGTTGCCGTCGTACATGCTCTTGAAGTCGGCGCTGATGTTCTTCAGGTCTTTCTCGGCCTCTTTCTCCAACTCTCCACCGAGTTTCCGGATGGCTGCCTTGCGCTCCACTTCGGTCATGTTATCGTTCACCGTGGCCAGCACCTTTTCGGTGACGTTGTCGATGCGCTGTAGGAAGCTCACGTAGAACTCTGCTGGTAATTCCTGTTCACGTGTCATGGCCCAAAAGCCATCGGTGAGGTAATCGTGTTCCACACTGCTGTGGCTTTGGATCGCATCGAAGCCGCAGTGGTGGTTTGTGAGCATAAGGCCTTCGGCGCTCACCATCTCGCCGCTGCAAAAGCCTCCGCCAAGACGCACGACGCCGTCTTTCATGCTGCTGTTGTTGATGTCGTAGATCTGGTCCGCTGTCAGCTTGCAGCCCATGCGCTGCATGTCGGCTTCGTTGATCTGTTTCAACGTATTCAGCATCCACATCCCTTCTTGGGCATGGAGTGTGGCCGCGATCAATAGCGCCGCCAATGAGAGGAACTTCTTCATAGTGTTCAGTGAGGTTGGTGTTGGTTGCCGCACGCCCGATGAACGATCGAACGTTTCGGATGCATCAAGGGGCGGCTAAAGTAGCCGCCTCGTGTTCTGGGTTATCGGCGCAAATGGGCTGAACGGTTGGGACTGTCGCAGAGGGAACCTGAGTTCGTCAGTGTTGAGCAGGAACGGGTCGCCAAGGCAGCCCTAAGAGCAACTCATCGGCGTAAGCGGCCAGTTCTTTGAATTCCGCCGGGATCTTGTGCCGGGCCACCACTTTCTTGTCCCGTTCCTTGCTGATCACACGAATGATCGTGCTCGGCAGGTCCGTGACTTGTCCATCGTACTTGTCCTGCATGGTGAAGAAGCCCAGAGACTCAGCCTTCGCCAGCAGGAGCGCCAAGGTATCTGCACTGATACGGCCTTCATGGTCGCCTTCGAACTTAGTGTGGCTAATGCCTTTGTAGGTGGCAAAGCCGCTGCGATAAACGTTGATCCGGTAAGCCGGGCATTTGCCGAAACACGGCGTGCGCTCCATGCTGAAGAAGAGAGAATCGGCCTGTGCGGGACCACCGAAGCGGTCATCTTGTACGAGCGCCTTGTTGTTGTTGCAAGCACCGAAGACCCACAGGGTTACTGCGGTCAACAGTGTGATCAGGAGTCGGGTCATTGGAACATATGGTTGACGGACTTCCCTTCCAAGAGCATGCCGCGATCAGCGTTTGCGAGCTACTTGTTGCTGCTTCTGCATATCCTCCAATCGCTGCTGCCAGCGGCTCTTTTTCTTCGGCTTCTTCATGTTCTCAAGCAGCTCGGCCCGCAGCTTTTTCTCATCGATGAACCAGCGGCTGAAGACCGTCATTTGGAGAATGGAGATGACGTTGGCCAACAGGTAGTAAAGGCTTAGTCCGGCGGGCAGGCTGTTCATGAAGAACAGCATCATGATCGGGAACAGCCAGATCATCAGCTTCATACTTGGCATACCCTGTTGCTGCGGCATCTGCTTGCTGTTGAGCAAGCTGAAACCGATGGTGCTGATCGCCATCAGGATGGTGAACAAGCTCACGTGCGTGCCATACCCCAACGGAACTGTGAAGGGCAACGTGGCTACGCTGTCGTACGTGCTGAGGTCATCAGCCCAGAGGAAGCTCTGTTGCCGCAATTCGATGCTGCTGGGGAAGAACATGAACATGGCGTACAGCCCTGGCATCTGAATAAGCATCGGAACACATCCGCTCGCAGGGTTCACGCCGGCTTTGCGGTACAATTCCATGGTCGCCTGCTGCTTTTTCAAGGCATCGCCATCCTTGAATTTCTCAGTGATGGTTTCGATCTCGGGCTTCAACGCCCGCATACGCGCCCCGCTCTTCTGGTTCTTGTAGGTGAGCGGCATCAGGATCACCTTGATGGCGATCGTGAGCAACAGGATGATGATGCCATAACTCAGGTTGAACGAACTGAAGAAATTGAAGATCGGGATGACGATCCACCGGTTCATCCATCCGAAGATGCCCCAGCCGAGGTCGATGATCCGGTCCAATTGGGGAATGTCAGTGCGGCGGAGCGTGTTGTAGTGGTTGGGGCCGAAGTAGAAACGGAGCGGCAGATCCAACTGGTCGGAGGCTTGCTTCTCGAATCCGAGCGTAGCGCTGAACGCTTTCACGTGGGTACTGTCGTTGGGCAGGGCCCTTACGCCGATATCGCAGCCGCTGCTGGCGAATCCCTCATCGCTAACGACCACTGCGCTGAAGAAATGCTGTTTGAAGGCGATCCAGTTCGTGCGACCTTCCAGCTTCTTGGTCTCATCGCTGGTTTCGCTCAGGTACTCGCGATCAGCGTTCGCATATTTGTAGAAGACCGAACTCTTGGCCTCCTCGTGGGGCTTGTGCTTTTCCAACGACAAGCTCACCAGGTCCCACTTCAGGGCGATACTACGCGCCTCCACTTCATCCTTCAAGTTCTCGAACCGAGCGTTGCTCTTCACGAACCAGCCGGCGCTGTCCAGCGCATAGTCGATCACGATGCGCTTACCCGGTAAACTGGTATTGGCCACGAATGACACCGTTCGCGGGTCCTTTTGCAACGCCGTGAAGTACAACTCCTGCGTACTGATAAAGCGATTGCCATTGTACTTGAAGTCGTAAGCGAAGCGCCCACTATCCGGGTCGGCAAGCAGCAATGGCGTGTCGTGCTGGCCTTTGTATTTCTTCAGCCGGATCCACAGTGGACGGGCACCTTTTGTACTGAAGCGCAACTCAAGGTCTTCGTTTTCCATCAACACCGTCTGTGCGGTTCCGCTCGTGGCTGAACTGAAGATCCCATACTGGTCCAGTTTCTTCTGGTTTACCACCGCCGTGCGAACACTATCGAGGTTCAGCGTTGAGTCACGTAGGATACTATCGGGCAGTTGGACGACAGCGGAGAGTTTGTCCACGGCAAGAGTGTCACCGGTGTGGGCGGTCGTGTCTCTCTTGTTAGCGTGTACCATCTGCGCTGCAATGGAGTCCGCTTTCTGGTCGGCCAGTTTCTGTTCCGCCGCCAACTGGGCTTCGGTGGGCGCGGTATAAATGCCGTAGCCGATCACGATCAACACGATCAGCGCAATGCCTATCAGGGTGTTCTTGTCCATAGCGTGCACCTCAATGGTGCGGATACTGTCAGAAAAAGGACGGCGAAGATATCCGGGGAAAACTGTCGGGCCGCAGGTCTGTTCAGCGCCGTACGAGCGGTTACTCCAAGCTCGTACAAAGGCGAGCGCCGCAGGTGTGGACCGGACTGCTTAACTGCTGAACTGCTACCCCGCTAACCCACCTCCTGCTTCACCTTCGCCTTGCTCTCCACTTGCTCGAAAGCGGCGTCCATACTGGCTTTCACGAACCTGATGAACAGTGGATGGGGCTGCGTTACGGTGCTCTTGTACTCCGGATGGAACTGCACCCCAACGAACCACGGGTGGTCCTTCAACTCGACGATCTCCACCAAACCGCTCTTCGGGTTGATCCCACTGGGTACCATGCCCGCCTTTTTGAAGTCGGCCAAATAGGTGTTGTTGAACTCGTAACGGTGGCGGTGACGTTCCGAGATGTCCGGCCTGCGGTACACATCGAATGCCTTCGTGCCTTCGGTAACGGTGCATGGATAGGCGCCCAGACGCATGGTGCCGCCCTTGTCCACGATCTTCTTCTGTTCCTCCATCATCGCGATGACCGGATGGCCGGTGTCGGGCTGCATTTCGGTGCTGTTCGCATCAGTGAAGCCCAATACGTTGCGCGCGAATTCGATAACGGCGCACTGCATGCCCAAGCAGATGCCGAGGAAGGGCACCTTTTGCTCCCGTGCGTAGCGGATCGCCTCGATCTTGCCTTCAATGCCACGGTGCCCGAAGCCCGGTGCCACCAATATTCCGCTCAGGCCTTTCAGTTCATCGGCAACGTTCTCGGCGGTCAAGCGCTCGCTATGCACCCACCGGATGTCCACACGGCTCTCGTTCTCGGCGCCCGCGTGCTCCAAGGCTTCCTTGATGCTCTTATATGCATCCTTCAGTTCCACGTACTTACCCACCAGCCCGATGCGTACAGTGTGCTTCGGGTTTTTGTACCGGTGCAGGAACGCGGTCCACTGAGTGAGGTCGGCAGGAGGAGCTTCCGATATCCCAAGTTTCTCAAGTACCACTGTGTCCAAGCCTTCCTGCTGCATGAGCAGTGGCACGTCGTAGATGGTCGAGGCGTCGGCACTTTCGATCACCGCGTTCGGGGCAACGTTGCAGAAGAGGGCGATCTTCTCTTTCATGCCCTTACCCATGTGGTGTTCGGTGCGGCACACCAGAATGTCCGGCTGTACACCAAGGCTAAGGAGCTCCTTCACGCTGTGCTGCGTGGGCTTGGTCTTCAGTTCCCCGGTGGTGTTGAGGAAGGGTAGTAGTGTCAGGTGAATGCTCAACGCATCGTGCCCCAACTCCCACTTCAGTTGTCGGATGCTCTCGATGTACGGCAAGCTTTCGATGTCGCCCACCGTACCCCCGACTTCCGTGATCACGAAATCGTAGATGTGCTTGCGGCCAAGGGCTTTCACATGCTCCTTGATCTCGTCGGTGATATGTGGGATCACCTGCACGGTTTTGCCCAAATACTTCCCGCGTCGCTCCTTGCTGATCACGCTCTGGTAAATGCGGCCGGTCGTAACGTTGTTCGCCTTGCTCGTCGGTGTTCCAAGGAAGCGTTCGTAGTGCCCGAGGTCAAGGTCCGTTTCGGCACCATCCTCCGTTACGAAGCATTCACCGTGCTCGTACGGGTTCAGTGTTCCCGGATCCACGTTGATGTACGGATCCAGTTTCTGGATGGTGACAGAGAAGCCCCGTGCTTGGAGCAACTTGGCTAAACTGGCGCTGATGATGCCTTTCCCGAGGGAGGAGGTAACACCGCCGGTAACGAAAATGTACTTGGTGTGTCCCGTCATCGCCGAGTGAGAGGGTTCTTTGGAGAACCGCGATCACGGGGCGTAAATGTAGGGCTCCGGGAGTTGAGGAAATGTGGGAAGGTGAAGATGTGTACCGAACCGGTCAGGAGCAACGGTATCCCAGCATCTTCAGAACGAATAGCTGATGCCGGCACTTGGCAACAGCGGCAACTGGTCCACACGCTCGTTGGTGGTCCGGTCCACATAGAAGATGTTCTGCCGGTCGTAGGCGTTGGTTACGCTGATGTCCAGTTCCACACGCTTATGCTCGTCCAAGCGCCAGGTTTTGGTGATACCGATGTCCAAGCGGTGGTATTGTGGCAACCGACCGCCGTTCAGGTCGGCAAGGAAGGTGTGCAGCTCACCATTGCTCGTAGTAATGTCCGTGCCGATGCCGCCGCTGAAATCCACCTCTTCCCCGAAGCCTTGTGTCTTGGTGAAGGGGAACCCGCTGCCATAGTTCCAGCGGATGTTCACTTTCCAAGCATCGAATTTCCCGAAGGCTTGGCTCAGCACCAAGTTCACGTTGTGACGGCGGTCCCAGATCGGGTTGTACGAGCGTGTACCATCGAATCGATCAACGTAGGTGAGCGAATACACGGCCCAGATGAAGGTGTTCTTCTTCTCGTACTTCAACAGGATGTCGCCACCGTACGCTTTCCCTGTTTCCACGATGAAGTCTTTCTTCAATTCGTCGGGCTTGTCCGCGAAGGCTGGCGTGTCGTCATACAGCTTGTTCCGGTTCAAGTTGGTCACCTGGCGGAAGTCCTTCAGATAACCTTCAATGTTCATCTCCAACTCGGGGAGAAGGTCCACCTCGAAACCGAACACGTAGTGATTGGCGCGTTGCAACGGATCCTTGATCTCGCGCACTTCTCCGTCGGCCGTGGTCAGTTCATCCGGCAGCTCGTCCGGGCTACTCAGAAAGCCATAGAACAGGTTCACCACATCGCGATCGCTGTTGGCTGCCACCAAGTTCTGGCTGTACATCCCGGCCGCACCCTTGATCCTGAAGCCGTCGGTGACGTTCCACTTCGCAGCGATCCGCGGCTCCGGACTGAAGACGCTCAGGCTGGCGTAGTAGTGCAGGTGAACGCCGGGGTCGATCACCAGCTTCTTCATCTTCACTTTGTAGTTCACGAAAGCCGCCAGTTCGCTGGTGCTTTCCGCTTGTTCGAATTTGTTGCCCACGCTGTTGAAGAAGCTGTAGTCGGTTTTGAAGCCAAGCACTTCGATCCCATACTTCACTTCGTTGTTGCCGATGAAATACTTGAAGTTGAGGCCGCCGTTGAAGTTGCTGATCGAGCTACGACGCGGGTCGAGGCCGCCCTCACTGAGTTCGATCTCGTACTTGCTGAAGGCGAAGATCCCATCTATGAGCACGGCGCTACCGCTGGGCACCAGAACGAAGTTGGCGCCGCCGCCATAGTTGTTCCACGCCAATTCGCTCACCTGCCTGTAATCAACGCCATCGCTGAAGTTGAAACCGAAGAGGTTCACCTTGCTGCCGTTGCCGCCGTTGAAGCTCAGTTTCCCGAATACATCGGTGAACCGGAAAGGAAGGCCAGCGGTGTCAACGAACTGATACAGGGTCTTGCTGGACTGATCCAGATAGCTGTGGCGGAAGTTCAGCAGGTAACTGCTGCTACCGCCGCCGTCCACCTTCTGCTTCTTGATCGGACCCTCCAGCATGGCTTTCGCAGCGAACGTACCCGCGCCGACACGGCCGCTCATGCGGGTCTTGTTACCGTCCCGTGTGGTGATGTCCATTACGCTGCTCACACGGCCACCATATTCTGCGCCGAATCCAGCGGTCATGATGTCGGCATTGCGGATGATGTCATTGTCGAAGACGCTGAACAGGCCGATGCTATGGAACGGGTTGTACAACACCATACCGTCCATGAGCACTTTGTTCTGGATCGGACTTCCACCGCGCACATAGAGCTGTCCGCCTTGGTCACCGGTGAAGATCACACCAGGTACCACTTGGATGTACTGCGCAAGATCGGCCTCGCCTCCGATCGCGGGCATACGTTCTATCTGCTTCGGCGTCAATTGCGTAAGGCCCATCCGCACGTTGCCTTGGGCTTCGGCTTTCTTGCTGCGCACCTTGAACTCGATCAGTTCCTTCGAGACTTTCGACAGGTACATCTTCTCCGTTAGGATCTGGCCCGCGCGCACCGTCACGTCTTTCGCTAAGCTGTCATACCCCAGCAGTTTCACGGTGATCGTGTAGCTGCCCACAGGAACACGGCTGATGGAGAAGTACCCATTATCGTCCGTTTGCGCCCCCATGGTCGTGCCCTTGAGGATCACGCTGGTGAACATGACCGGCTCACCGTTCGCTTTGTCGTACACGAAGCCACGGATAGTGGCCGTGTTCTGCGCCAAGGACGCCAGCGGCATGAACGCAAAGGAGAAGATCAACAGGCGGACGAATGATCGCAGCATCGGGTATTTCCTTGGAGGTCGCCAAATGTAGCCGACCGTGCACGCCAGCAACGGCAATGTTGCGCTGGGATGAGGAGCGGTTGGAACAGGGGGGAGAGCGGCGAGGGGAGAAGCCCCAAGCTTCAAGGCCAAGTATCAAACTTCAAGTACCGACAGTGCCGTCTTGGAGCTTGATACTTGAGGCTTGGGCCTTGACACTTGGGTTCAGGCCATGGTCAGCCTCTCATGCGGGCGAAGTTCGACCCGAACTGATAGAGGATGAAGCCTATGAAGAACACGCTGCTGGCCGCGTTGGTCAACGCACCGGTGCGGAAGGTGATGGCCACCGAAGCGAGTCCGATCAGCGCTAGGAACACAGTGCCGATCCGCAGCAACGAACGACTACGCTTCTTGCCACCGAGCATGCTCGAAAGCGGGATCATCATAACGAACCCCAACACGCCCAAGGCGAGCAATCCGCTCAGGCCAGTGAAGAAGAAACCCACAAAAGCCAACACGGATACACCAAGCGAAATACCCGTCCAAGTGCTGCTAAGCGTCTCGTCCCGGTCCAGCGCATACCGCCCGAATTTGTTCAAACGCAGGAAGAGGTTGCTGATCGGCACCAGGAGCCACGTACTGAGGGCGAACAGCGCGTACGCAATGAGCAGAGGGTAGATCACAACGCCCAACCCCGGGTTCTTGTCCACCACATTGCGCAGCAGCACGTTGGCGCCGTACAACCCGAAGATCAGGAACATCTGCACGTTGCCCTTCAGGTTGCTCATCCAGAAGCTGTAGCGCAACCACAAACGGTAGATCCAGTAACGCGCTTTCAAGGCTTCCACCATACCGGCTTTGGCATGGTCGTTCATCGGGTCGCGGCGCAGCGCTTCGCGAAAATGCTCCATGGCTTTCCGGTGGTCACCACGTCGTAGCACAGCCCAGCCGGTGTTGCTGTGTGTGTAGGGATTCTCCGGATCCAGTTCAAGGCTTTTGTGGATCGCGGCATCGGCTTCTTCTTTACGGCCCAAACGCGCCAATGCTTCGGTGCGCATGTTCAAACAGCGCAAGTCCTCGGGGTCTATGGCCAAGCCGCGGTCGGCGGCTTCCAGCGCGCGCTGGTGTTCGTTGCGGCGCAACAACACAAAAGCCAATGTGCCATGGTGACTGCTCTCGCCCGGCTCCAGTTGCACGGCTTCCAGCGCATGCTTCTCGGCCAACGACGGGTTGTCATCCACCAGTTCTATGCGCGCCAACAGGCCATGCACATCGGCGTTATAGGGTGCCAAGCCAAGCACCTGTTGGGCCGTGCTGCGCGCATCCTGCACGCGGTCCAGCGCGAGGAATGTCTCGCCCAACAACCGCAACGCATCGGGTTGGTCGGGGTCGCTGCTCAGCAGATCGCGCAGTTCGCGTTCGGCATCGGCAAAGCGGCGTTGGTTGTACAACAGCGCGGCGCGCATGTAGCGTTCATGCTGCATGCTACTTCGTGTACTTCAGGATCTCGTCGTACAGCCCGCTCTCGTTGGCGTACAGCGCATAATTCTTCGCCGTTATGAACCACTCGCGCGTGGTGGCTTTGTGCGTGCTGGCGCCTTTCAATAGGTCCTTGGTGGTCATAGGTTCGGGCACACCGGTCTTCATGGCCGACCGCAGCTTTTCCTCGATGGCGATGTCGATCACCGCTTTCAGGTCGGCGCCGCTGAAGTGTTCGGTCTTTTTGGCGATGTTGCGTAGGTCAACATCTTTGGTCGGCTTGCTCTTCAACAGGATCTCCAAGATGCTTTCCCGGCCTTCGGCATCAGGTGGTGGAACGAAGATGGTCCTGTCGAACCGGCCCGGCCTGCGGAAGGCGGGGTCGATGTGCCAAGGCATGTTGGTGGCGCCGATGATGAGCAAGCCTTCGTTGTCGGCATCGATGCCGTCCATTTCGGTGAGAAACTGGTTGATCACATGGCTGCCGGCGCTCTGGCGCATGTGGCTGCGGTTGGCCCCCAGCGCGTCGATCTCGTCAATGAACAACACGCACGGTGCGTTCTTGCGCGCCACTTCGAACACGCGGTGCATGTTGCGCTCGCTTTTGCCGATCCACATGTCCAGCACATCGCTGATGCCCATGCTGATGAAGGTGGCTTTGATCTCGCCGGCTGTTGCACGGGCGATATGCGTTTTGCCGCAGCCCGGTGGGCCGTACAACAGGATCCCGCCACCGATCTTCTTGCCGTAGGCCTTGTAAAGGTCGGGATGCAACAGTGGCTGGATGATCTTCATGCTGATCTCGTCCTTCACGCCCTGCATGCCGCCCACATCAGCGAAGCTCACATCGGTCTTCACGATCAGATCGCTGGCGCGCAGTTCGCCCGGTGGGCCATCGTCCTCGTAGTCCTCGTCGTCATCGGGTTCCGGCCCCTGACCGGTCACCCTGAATTGCTCGTCCAGATCGGCATCCGGGCGGTCGGGCCATCGCTTCAACAGTTCCTCATAGATGTCCATGGCCTTGCCGTTGCTGCCTTCTTGCAGCAGCACTCGGCTGTAGAGCAAATGCACGTCGTGATCGGGCGGACCTTGCTTGTGGAGGTCTTCGAGGATCACGATGGCCGCGCTCCACTGCTGCATGGCCGCATAGGCCTTGGCCAAGCCCAGTTTGCTTTTCGCATCGCGCGGCGACGTCACCAGCACGCGTTTGTATTCGGCGGTCGCCTCTTCAGCTTTACCGGCGGTCAGCAGCGTTTGCGCCAAGTGTGCGCGCAGCTTGTCGTTATCGGGCGTGATCTCCAACGCCTCACGCAGGTTCTGGAGCAGATCGTTGATGTCCATGAGCGGGGTACAAAGGTGGCTGTTGTTGCGGGCGCAGCCGCAAACTGCCTTCATGCGCGTGGCTATACCATGAAGTACAACCCTTCCTTCTGCTCCCCGCTGCGCTTCGGACAGGTCGCGCACAAGTCATCACCCAACAGTTCATAGGCCCGTTTCACGGCTTCCATAGTGCTGCTGAAACGCACTTTGTGTTCGCGGTACACTTCGCTCACTTCCATGTTGAAGTCGGTACGTTCCATGGCGGTGTAGAGGTCATCGCGCACGCCACAAATGATCACATGCTGGCCGCGGTTCTCCATGCGCTTTACGAAGTCGTTGAAGAGATGCATGCAGATGGCATCAGGGCTGCGCACGCGCTTCATGCGCAGCACCAGTACACGGCCTTCGCCGCGCATGCGCGCCTCGATCTTGTTCAAGTGTTCCTCCATTCGTCCGGCTGCACCGAAGAACATTTCGCCTTCCAGGCCGAACATGAGGATCTTGTTGCAAGCCGTATCCTCATTGGTCCGTTCGGCAATGACACGGTCTTTCGTGATCACGAATTCCGTGAGCAGCATACGGCCCGCGCGCGGCACCACCAGCATGAACGACATGAAGGTGCCGATGAGCACGCAGAATTCCACCGAGATGGCCACCGCCGCAACCGCTGTTGCCAAGACGATCCCCGCATCGAAGCGGCTGGCCTTCATGTGGTAGCGCAGTGCTTTCGGGTCGATCATGCCCACCGCGGTAACGATCAGGATGCCGGCCAAACATGCTTTGGGAATGAACTGCGCATACGGCGCGAACAACAGCACGATCACTGCTACCGCCCCGGCCGAGATCATCCCGGCCCACTGTGTAACGGCGCCGGCTTGCACGTTGATCGCACTGCGTGTGAGCGACCCGGAGCCGGGTATGCACTGGAAGAACCCACCGCCGATGTTGGCGAAGCCTTCGCTCACGCATACTTGGTTGAGGTCGAGACGTTGGCGTTTTTGGGCTGCGATGCTTTTGGCCATCGCGATGGCTTCGAGCAACCCCAACGTGGCGATCGCCAGTGCAGATGGCGCCAGTTCGCGCAGCATGGTATAGTCCGCGTTCGGAACACTGAAGGTGGGCAGTTTCGCTGGTATGGTCCCTACGACGCTCAAACCGTCGATGGTGAGCCAGTGCGCCGCAGCGGAGACCACCAGCACCGTTACCAACAGTTCGGGGAACAGATGCCAGCCCAAACGTTTCTTGGCCCATCGCAACCCGAGCACGAGCGCCATGGATGCCGCGCCGACCAGCAGCGTTCCCGAATGGATGTCGCCGCCATCGGTCATGCTGTTCCAGAAGCGCATCAGGAAGTGCTCGTGTACATCGCCAACGGCTTTTTTCCCAAGCAGGTTCTTCATTTGGTCCAGCACGAGCAATACGGACGCACCGGCAGTGAACCCCACGATCACCGAATGCGAGATGTAACGCGTCAGGTCGCCCAGCCTGAAGAGGGCGATGCACAGTTGGATGCAACCGATCATCAGCGCCAACAAGATCACTGCGGCGATCTTGTCATCGGCCAAGGCGATGGGAGCGAGGGCGGAGAGCACCGCAATGGAGATCGCGTTCGTGGGGCCATTGATCAACTGCCTGCTGCTAGCGAAGAATGCCCCGATGGCCGTCATCACGATCGCCGTGTACAAGCCGTACTCAGGCGGCACGCCTGCGACCAAGGCGTACGCCATGGCCTGCGGCACTGCTACAGTGGCTACGGAAAGACCGGCAAGCAGATCGGCACGCGCTGCTTTGCGTGTGTACTTGCGCAGGCTGTCGAGGGCCGGAACGAAGCGCCACCAACCAACGGGCAACGCATCCAAGGAACTTGGAGCCGGACCCGTAGCGGAGGTTGCCATGTGGCAAGAATAGGTGCGGTGTAGCCGCTAGGACGTTTCTATATCGGCGGGGGCAGAAACGGTGGTAGTCGATCTCAATGGCCTTGGCTTCCATACCATCCGGATCCACGTTGTAGTGGGCGATCACCAAATGGTCGTCCGCCCGTAGTTCAAGTGTTGTGCGCCACCCCCAATCCGGACCGGTGGGATCGGCCGAGGGGTCCACGGAGGAAACAGGGTAGGAGCCCAGCACATTCGGTCTGCGCACATCCGTTCCCGCAAGGCCTTGGCTGAACATGATGCGTGTGCCGTTGTGGAAGCTGTCCACCCACGCGGTTTGCCAGCGTTGTTCCCCGAGGGAATAGGAATGGATGGCGAGACCTGTCTGGCGCTTTCCCATTGTTGTGCCTTCGTACTCGTGCACCAAGTGCATGCCGTCCAACACCAGTTTCAGGGTGCCGGTTATCGGTGTCTCCTCCGCAAGTTGGTCGGGCTCGAACCACAGCTTGCTGGTGCCCTTCCAACTGCCGGCCATGCGCGCAAGCAATGCGTGGGCTCCATCCTTTTTCGACCGTTCCAGTTTCTCCGACATGCCGGTGTAGTTGATGCCCGAAAGTAGCAGCGCCCGGCACTCATCGAGTGCCGGGCGCTGCAGGGTGAAGGCCGATCAGTGCGAGATCACCAAGCGCTGTGCATGTGTTCCGTAACGCAACACGTAGGTGCCGTTCGCCCATGCGCTCCCGTCGATCGTGGTGTTGCCTTGCACCCGGTCGGTGAACAGCACACGACCCAACGCATCGACAACGCTCACGTCCGCCGCCGAGCCACTCACGACAACAACATTGAACCGCCCGGTGGAAGGGTTCGGGTAGATCGCAAGTACGCTGGAGCGATCGTTCTCCGAAACCCCGGCGGCGTTGTTGTTCGATGCGAATGTTGGCAACTGCATTACGAAAGGACCCATGCCATTGGGCACGCGCGCCCAGCCCATATCCACTTGTAGATCGTTCCACTCGGTGTTGTCCACCAACAAACTGTCGGCGTTGAAGAGCAATACTTGCTCGCCGCCATCGCTCAGTTTGTAGTTGGTGTGCAGGGGACCTTGTCCTTCATCCTCATCGGCCCAGATGATCTTGTATCCGTTGGCCGGGATGGAGGTGCCGACCGGTATGCGCCATTTGTACGGCTCGAACGGCGAGTCGCTGATGAACCACAGGCTCAGGTCCACTTGAGCGCCGGTGGTGTTGTGCAACTCGATCCAATCTTCGTACTGGTTGTTCTCGTCCTGCGCGGTAACACTGTTGTCGGCCATTACCTCATTGATCACAACCCCCGTGGCTGGTGCCAATGGGAACAAGTGCTGGTAGAAGTACACGTCGTGTTCGGCACCGGGTGGCGCGTAACTGACAGTGTGCGCGGCGTTATTGGCTGCAGCCTCTATGTAGTATCGAACGGATACACCACCCGAATGGGCGGGTATCTGCGCGCCGAACACGCCGTCGCCGCTGCCGCCGTCATTGTGCGCACCATCATCGAACATGGCGATCTTCTCGAAGTTGCCATACAGGGCAGGGCTCCAGAACAACGTAACGGCGAACAGGCCATTCGTGCTCGACACCGCTGCACGCACGTCCACAGCTTCGCCGGAGTTCGGGTCGGTGTTCAAACCGGCGCCCACCTCATGGTCCACGGTGCCGATCGTGGGACCCACCTGCGCAACCTCCGTGTTGTTGCTCAGGTTGTTGCGGCGGGTTGCGAAGTTGTTCAACAGGCTCGTGGTACCGGAGGTGAACTGTGTATAGGTCATCAGCTTCTTCGGGTCGTTCTGCACGATCGTGTCCACCATCGTTTTGAAGTCGTTGATGAGTTGGCTCACTGTCGCTTGATCCATACAATCCACCATCACCGTACGCAGGTGCGCCAAGTAGCGTTGACGCAGTTCAGGCACTGCGTACAGCTTGTTCATCAACGGGTAGTTCACGTCCGTTTGGTGGTAGAAGGGGCTCCAGTTGAGGTTGTTGTTGCTCAGCACACTGTTGCCATCGATCTCGTGCGTGGTGAGGAAGCCGCTCTCCGGCTCGAAGTACAGGCTGTAGTCGTTCTTGCCTTTGTGGATGTAGCTGTCGTCATCGCTGAAAGCTGTTTCCACAGCGAGATTCCACAGCACGCGGTCAACGTTCATGTACTGCTTCAGCGAATCGTACAACTGCGCCGAGGGTGTATTGTTGAGCGCGTCGCACGCATTCACCAAGTTCGTCCATGGGTTGGTGGTATGGGAGTTCTGCAGAGTGTAATACTCCTGGTAATCGGTGGTGTCCGGTCCCAAGTAGTTCAGTGCCGCAGTGCCATCGCCCCATTGCCCCATGCCTTGGCCGTCGGGCCGGGCGGCGCGCCACCGATCACCGTTGTTGCTGTAATACCACTCGCTCAGGAATTCGCTGCTGAGGCCTTGCACGTTTGGGTACAAACCCCAATTGGAGCCATTGATGTATAGTTTGATGTAGTTGGCCTTCGCCGCTGGCACATGGCGGCGTATGAGGTGGCTGTAGATCACCTCGCGCATGAAGCTGTTGTCCTGGAACGAGTTGTTGAAATTGAGCGATTCGTAGCCGTCGATGTCCTGCGCGCTATACTCGTTCATGTCCACATCGAAACTCATCTTCTCCGATCCGGGTGGCAGCATGAAGTAGCTCGTCTCGCCCTTGAAGCGCACGCCCACATCGTTGTAATTCGTACCGTCGAAACTCAACAGTGCGGGGATCGGCGTCTGGCTGCTGTAGTTGTTCTGCATCAACGTCCAGTAGTTGCTCTGGAGAAAGGTGAGGTGAACCGCTTTCACGGTGTCTTCCGCATAGAACCCGGAACTGGCTTGGTCGCCGGTGGTCAGCATCCGTCCATCCGGACTGATGTTGATCATCTGCGGAAGATTCTGTGCCGATGCGCCGATGAAGGCGAACGAGACAATAGCGGATAAGACAAGATCCGGGGGGAGTTTCATAAGGTTGGCTTAACGCGCGAAGGACGGCGATTTAACACAAGGGTTTAAGTCACGGCGTAATTGATCGACGAAGCCGAAGAACAAGTTGATGAAGACACCCGGAGAGTTTCGCACCCTTGTGGGCGGGACAGGTCACACACCACGCTTTCGCCACAGCGACCAAAGCAGCAAGGCATTCAGCACTATGCTGAAGACCATGATCCACCAGTGCCGATCCGTCCCGGCCTTTGATGCCTCCGCTGATGCGGGGGCTGGTGCGGTCGGTGGGATCCACGTATCGCGCACGTTCTTTCCCATTCGCACCGGCACAAGTGACCGGCCCGGGCCTGCACCGAACCCCAACTGCCCGCTGGGGTTGTCGCCGAATGTCCAGATGGTGCCGGTACTGTCCACCACCAACGATTGGAAGCAACCCGCTCCGATCCTGCACCCTTTCGGAATGGAGTCGACCTGCACGGGCAGCGATCGGCTGATGGTATCTCCTGTCCCAAGCATGCCGAAGTGGTTCTTCCCCCACGCCCAAAGACCGCCACTGCTATCGAGGGCCAGGGTATGCCAACTACCGCAAACCACCGTTTCTATACCCGGAAGGTCTTCCACGCGTGACGGTGTTGTTCGGAATGTGCCGATCGTTTCGTGGTGCTGGGTGGCAGGGTCGGATCCCCAAGCCCAAATAACCCCGCCGCTGTCCAACGCCATGGAGTGATGCCATCCAACGGCTATGGCTGCAATACGCGACATACCGGGCACGTGCGCTGCGAATGTTCGGACGCCTCCTTCGCCGGTGCCCAACTGTCCGTAGTCGTTCGGACCCCAAGCCCACACTTGGCCATTCTTGTCCAATGCCAAGCCATGGTAGCCGACGGTTGCGATCGAAACGATGCCCTTCAACAGTCTAACAGGTTCATAAACGCGTGTGGCACTTTCAATGACAACTGGTACCGGGTGCGAGCGATGCTCCCGATCCCCGCTCCCGAGATCACCGAAGTAGTTGTGGCCCCACGACCACACCGTGCCATCTTCCTTGAGTGCAATGGAGTGCCAATGACCACCAGCCACTTGCTTGAAACCGCGATGGCCCTCGACCATCGCCGGGACGGGCCCATCTGCTCTCTCGCGTCGAGCCAGTTGGCCATAACTATTGTTACCCCATGTCCAGATCCGGCCAGCGGAGTCCAGACCTATCGAATGGTCGTATCCGCGCGCCAGCGATCGAAGCGGTGGAAGTCCGGATATACGAATGGGTGCGTTGCGGTTCGAGAAAGTGCTATCGCCGAGTTGGCCATGGTCATTGCGGCCAACCGCCCAGGCTACGCCGTGCTCATCAAGGATCAATGCATGCCCATTTCCGGCGTCAACTTGTTGACCGAAGGACCGGTACGATAGGATCAATAGCAGTCCGACCAAAGGACTCTTTTGCACCCTATCAACAACGGAACGTATCGGCCCAATGGAAGTCATGTAGCGCAGACGCTCAACGCTCGAAAACGCGCTCACCGTTCACAAATGTCGCCGTGACTTTCGCTTTTCGCAACAGGTCGGGTTTCACCGTCAACAAGTCGCGATCCACCACGGTAAAGTCCGCGAACTTGCCCACTTCCAAGGTCCCCTTGTCGTTCTCCTCGAAGGCTGCAATAGCGTTCCAGATCGTCATACCGCGCAGTGCATCCAGACGGCCCAAGGCTTGTTCAGGCATATAGGGTAGATGTTCGGCGCATCGGTCGAGGGCAATGCTTTGGGTGTCCGTTCCAATGCTGCGTAGAACGTGGCCAATGGGTCAATGGCCTCCACCGGGAAGTCGGTGCCCAAAGCCAGCAAGCCATTCAATTTCAGCAGGCGCTGGTACGCGTAGGCGTTGTTGATACGCCGCGGCCCAAGGCGATCGCCGGCCCAAGGGCCATCGCTGGTCGCATGTGTTGGCTGCACGCTTGGCAGGATGTTGAACTTGCTGAAGAGCGCATCATCCGCCGGATCCACCACTTGCGCATGCTCTATGCGCCACCGCTTGTCGTTGGTGCTTCCGAGTAGTTCGCCGTACACATCGAGGATGAACCGCACTGCGCTGTCGCCGATGCAATGTGTGGCCATCTGGTAGTTGTTCGCCAAGCACCACTGCGCGACTTCCACGAAGTGTGCCCGATCGTGGAGCATGAGGCCGTAGTGCATGCTATCGTCGGAATAGGGTTCAAGGAGCAGTGCACCGCGCGAACCCAAGGCACCGTCGCCGTAAACCTTCACCGTGGCCACACGCAGGCGGTCGGTCTTTATAACGCCGCGCTTCGCGAAGTGCAACAGGTTCTCCTTCTGATCGGCCACCATGGCATTGATGCGCATCTTCAAGACGCCTTCGGCCTGCATCTTTTCGATGAGCGCTATGGTGCCAGTGTCGAGACCGGCTTCGTGCACGCCCGTCAGTCCCGCAGCGAAACAATCGCGCTGCGCATCGAGCAGCGCTTCGCGTTTGCTCGCCTCCGGTGCATCGTCGAAGATGGTCTGGAAGACAGCCGCTGCGTTGTCCAGGAGAATGCCGGTGAAGACACCATCGCGCATCAACATCTGCCCGCCTTCGATCTGCTTGCTGATGTCGAGACCGGCCTTCCTAATGGCGGCATCGTTCACCAACGCCGCGTGTCCATCGATCCGCTGCAACACCACGGGCTGCTCGGGGAACAGTTTGTTCAATTGGCTATTGTCCGGATACTCCTTCACGGCCCAATCGTTCTGGTCCCATCCGCGGCCCACGATCCATTCCTTTTCGGGGTGCGCTTTCGCGAAGGCGGAAACACGGGCGATCAGATCGTCAGCGCTCGTGCAACCGAGCAGATCCACTTTCTGTTTGTTCAACCCGTGGCCCAGGAAGTGGCAGTGCCCATCAATGAAGCCCGGGTAGATCCACTGCCCGGCCGCGTTGAAGGTTTCCTTGGCGTTGTATCGATTGCGGATCTGCTGTTCCGGCCCCAGTTCGATAATGCGGCCATCCTTGATGGCCATCGCTTCATACACTTTGTTGTCCGCATCCAGCGAAACGATGTTCGCGTTGTGTACCACCAGGTCGGCATCGCGGTCGTTGTAGTGGCAGGAAAGCAGGAGCGTGCACGCGCTCAAGAGAAGTGATGACTTGATCATAGGAAAATGTATTTCATCCGTGGCCATCGGCTCAGCAAGCGTTCACGATCAACGATCAACAAAGCGATCACCGCCATGAATGGCAGAACGGGAACACGGTAACGTACCAAGGCGCCCATCACTGGTGTGGTCCAGCCGATGATGAGCAGCAACAACACACAATAGCTGATGCAGAACCAGACCATGGGCCATGCGATGCCTTCCCGTTTGCGATATACGATCGCGAGCACCAGCGCCACGATGAGAACAGCGTTCTCAGCTGCCGGAACGATCGCCATCACACCACACTTCAACAGCACGCTCGGACCGAAGAAGGCGTTGAAGAACGCTACAGGCGCTGCCGCCACGAAGCTCCACAGCTCTTCAGTGAGCCGAGGTATGTACACGATGCTGCCCGCATGGGTGGCATTGGCCAATCCATACATGTCTTTCTGTTTCACGCTGAACAGGTACGCCAAGTCGAAGCCAGGTGCGATGTGGTGCAGATTGGTAGCGATCAACACACACGATCCGATGACCACTACGAAGACCCAAATGCTCCGACGTGGCTTCCATCTGGAACAGACAACAAGCGCGATGATCCCCGGCAACATGCAGGCAAGCACATAGTATTTCAGCACGAAGAGCAGGATCATTGTCAGCAGCAAAGCCACCACGCTTCCAACTTTCCATCGTCCTTCTATCAAACGGAACGTGTGCAACAGGAAGATGCCGAGCCCGAACATCAGCAGCGATTCCTTGATCACTGCGCTTCCCCAAAAGAGCACGCCCGGCAACAGGAACAATGCGAGCGCAAGTGCTTTTTCCTTTCCCGGTAACAATGGGGCAAACGCCTTGTGCAGGCTTACCAAGCCGATCAGCGACAAAAAGCAGATGAACACGGTATGCACATGATAATGTCCGAACGAGAAGATCCGCACGAAAGCGTTGAAGCGGATCATGGTATGGGCATCGTTGTACAGGTTGCTCTCGTACTCGCGGTACCAGTGATCGATGTGCTGGTAGTAGTGGGTGTCGAAGTAGGGCGTGTCGTTGGCGATGCCGAACAGCATTCGGAGGTAATCACCGGGGTTCGTCAACAGTGTTGCGAACATCATATTGCCGCTGTCGAAGAACTTGTAGATGTCGGCATCCGCACGGCTTGTGTAGTAATAGGTGTAGAGCCACCACACGCCCGTGCCGGCCAACACCTTCAGCACGAACATGCCCAAAAGGAAACGCTTGCCCACCCCCACACCGCCGAAGAACTTCAGCTTGTGGATAAGCAAGAGGAAGAGGGCCGTGTATCCGGTGGCCAGCAGCGCGCCGAGCATGCAGCGAAGGAACGGAACCTCACTCTGCCTCTGCGAAGGATAGGTTCAGAAAGGGAAAGAAGGCCGATCAGGGGCATCATTCCACATTCCCCTCTGCTTGGGAGAGCGGTTAGGGGTGAGGTGCTTTCCTTTGCACCCCGATCATGCCGACAACCACCACCACCGATAAAGCCCTCGCCGCTGAACTGGCCCCGGCCAGCACCGAAACCGCCATCAAGCTCGGATTGCGCGAAGAAGAGTTCGAGCAGATCAAGAAGATCCTCGGGCGCACGCCCAACTTCACCGAGACCAGCATTTACAGCGCCATGTGGAGCGAGCACTGCTCGTACAAGAACTCCATAAAGCAACTGAAGACGCTTCCCCGGACCGGCCCGAAATTGCTGGCTGAAGCAGGAGCGGAGAACGCCGGCTTGGTGGACATCGGTGACGGCTGGGCATGCGCGTTCAAGATCGAGAGCCACAACCACCCCAGCGCGTTGGAGCCTTACCAAGGTGCCGCAACCGGTGTGGGCGGCATCAATCGCGACATCTTCACCATGGGTGCCCGCCCGATCGCGCAGTTGAACAGTTTGCGCTTCGGCGACCTGAAGGAAGAGCGCACGCGTTGGTTGCTGAAAGGCGTTGTGAAAGGCATCGGCGATTACGGCAATGCTTTCGGCGTGCCAGTCCTCGGCGGCGAAGTGTTCTTCGACAAGTGTTACAACACCAACCCGCTGGTGAATGCCATGAGCGTGGGCATCGTGCGCACCGACAAGGTGATCAGCGCCACGAGCCACGGTGAAGGGAACCCGGTCTTCATAGTAGGTTCTTCAACCGGCAAGGATGGTATCCATGGTGCATCGTTCGCCAGCAAGGACATCACCGAAACGAGCATGGACGATCTGCCCGCTGTGCAAGTGGGTGATCCTTTCATGGAGAAGTTGCTGCTCGAGGCATCGCTCGAACTCGCGCAGACGGACTGCATCATCGGCATGCAAGACATGGGTGCTGCGGGCATCACATGCAGCACCAGTGAAATGAGCGCGAAAGGGGAGAGCGGCATGGATGTGTTCCTGGATCGCGTACCCATGCGCCAGGACGGCATGCGACCTTGGGAAGTGCTGTTGAGCGAGAGCCAAGAGCGCATGCTGGTGGTGGTGAAGAAGGGCCGCGAGAAGGAGGTGAAGAAGATCTTCGACAAGTGGGACCTGAACTGCGTGGAGTGCGGCACTGTGACCAAAGGCAACACGATCCGCTACTTCTGGCACGGTGAACTGGTCGCTGAAGTGCCAGCCGAAAGTCTGGTGCTTGGCGGTGGTGCTCCCGTGTACGAGCGCGAAACGCGTGAGCCTGCCTACATCGCCGAGAACAAGGCGTTCGACATCAACGAGATCGAACAGCCGGACGACCTGAAGGCCATCGCCTTCAAGCTGCTGTCCAGCCCGAATCTGGCGAGCAAGCGCTGGGTGATCGAGCAGTATGACACGATGGTGCGCACAGGCAATATGAGCACCAATGCACCGAGCGATGCGGGTTTGGTGTTGATCAAGGAAACCGGCAAGGCGCTGGCCATGACGGTGGACTGCAATAGCCGCTACGTGCATGCCGACCCGTACACGGGTGCCATGATCGCTGTGGCCGAGGCCGCGCGCAACATCGCCTGCACGGGTGGTGAACCCTGTGGCGTTACCAACTGCCTCAACTTCGGTAACCCCTATGATCCTGAAGTGTACTGGCAGTTCACCGAAGTGATCCGCGGTATGGGCGATGCGTGTCGTGCATTCGAAACGCCGGTCACAGGTGGCAACGTCAGCTTCTACAATCACACTGTTACCGGCAAGAAGAACATCCCCGTCTTCCCGACGCCGACCATCGGCATGGTGGGCATCGTGCCCGATATCAACAAGCGCATGAGCCTCGACTTCAAGACGAAGGGCGACCTCATCTATCTGCTCGGGAAAGTCACGGAGGACATCGCCAGCAGCGAGTACTTGTACCGGCTCCACAAGGAGGAACGCTCACCGGCGCCGTACTTCAACATCGATGAGGAGCGCTGGTTGCACACCATGATGCTCATCCTGATCCGCAAGGGTCTCATCCACGCGGCACATGATGTCAGCGACGGTGGCCTCTGGCAAACGCTCATCGAAATGGGCCTGCCACGTGGCCTTGGTTTCGACATCGTTACCGACAGTGAGATCCGTCCCGACGCGTTCCTCTTCGGCGAAGGCCAAGGTCGGGTGGTGGTAACCGTGAACGAAGCCACCGAGATCGAGTTCCTCGACATCATGGGTGCCAGCAAAGTGCCGTGCATCCTGCTCGGCCACGTCACCAAAGGCAAGCTGGTAGTGGACGACGAGCCCTTCGACTTCATCGAAGACGCACGCAAGATCCACGAGGAAGTGTTGCCGAAGGCGATGGCTCAGTAAAGGCTCAAGCCACAAGTCTCAAGTGTCAATGGCTTTCTGGCCGACACACCATTTCACGACTCCCCACTCTTCACTCACGACTCTTTTCCCAATGCCTCAACCCAAGTTCCACGGCCCGCTTCCCCAACCCGGCACCGCCGCACCAACACTGCGTTACGTGAAACAGGATAAAAGCGAATCCTCGCTCGCCGATCACAAGGGCAACGCAGTTGTGCTGATCGCTTTCCCGAGTGTGGACACCAGCACCTGCGCACTGGAGACGCGCACCTTCAACAAGCTCGCCACCGGACTGGGCGCGCGTGTGATCTCCATTTCCATGGATCTCCACTATGCGTTGAAACGCTTCTGTGCCGCTGAAGGCATCGACAACGTCGAAGCCGGCAGTGACTTCCGCTACCGCGACGCCGCCTACGTGTGGGGCGCCGCCATCACCGAAGGCACCTTGTTGGGAACGTTGGGCCGGATCACCTGGGTGATCGATCAGCAAGGCGTGATCCGCTACGTGGAAGTAGCCCCGGAGATCGGCGCCGAGCCGAACTACGATGCTGCTATCGCGGCGGTGAAAGGGTTGCTGTAGACGATTTTCTACCGCCAGTTCGCTCGCGCTTCTTGTCACATCCGCAAGCTCGCGCGGCTTGTCATCCCGCACTTGATGCGGGATCTCCGATATGGCGCTCCCGCGCCATTCTCCTCCATGGTACTTTCACAATGCCATGGCCCGCATCCATCAATACTGGGTCTATATCCTCAGCAACGACGGCCATTCAGTCTTCTACATTGGTGTCACCAACGACCTCTATCGCCGCATTTTGGAGCACCGCGCAATGGAGGACGAAGAAGCCTTCACGGGCCGATATCGTGTCCTGAAACTGGTCGATTACCAGCGCTACCAATGGATCAACGAGGCGATCGCTCGCGAGAGAGAAGTTGAAGAAGTGGAAGCGGGAGTGGAAGGTTGCTTTGATCAATGAATTGAATCCGGGTTGGAAGGATCTGCTCAGTGAATTCGAGATCTGATCGGTGTGGGAGAATGCAATGACGCGGTAGCGCCATATCGGAGATGCCGGGTCAAGCCCGGTGTGACAAGCCGCGACGAGGCTATCGTACAGCCGCTCCGGTCACCCTCCTCCTCTCCAACGCCACATCCAACCCGAGCAGCAGCGCCAAGCTGCCGCATCCCATCCAAAGCCAAGGAGAAGAGAATACCCCCGCAAAAGAGAATGATGGTATCGACTGGAGGTACCCGCTCAACACGCTGGGTTCCGATCCGGAAGATTTGGCCAAGAGGAAGACCGTGAGGCAAACAAGCCCAGCGGATAGCATCCACCACACCCACTTCGGAAGCAGTTCGGCCTCCGGCTTCAATGCCGGCTTCGGTGCAACGGCAATGCGCTGAAGGATGCGTGCATCCAAGCCTGCGGGCGCTTCCACATGCCCGTTCGCGCGGAACAGATCCCGCAACGCCATGTCGGCTTCGGTATCGGTCAGTCTGCGATCAGCGTCCATGCTTCTTCTTTCAATTCGTGCTGCAAGATCTCCAACAAGCGCTTGCGACAGCGGTGCAACTTCACTTTCACATTCGACGCACCCAGACCCGTCACGGTTACGATCTCCTCCACGCTCATTTCCTCCAGGTAGTAGAAGCTCACGATCGCGGCGTCCTCTTCGGGAAGTTGGGCCAGTGCTTTCGTCAATGCCGCTGTGCGGTCCCCAGCTTCCACCGCGAGCGTTTCCCGTTCCGTCGGCTCGTGCGCGCCCAGGTCATCGATCGAACCGGTTGCTTCCCTGCGTTTGCGCAGTTGCGATATCGCCGTGCGATAGGCAATACTGAATAGCCATGTACTGAACTTGCTTCCACCCTGATAGCCGCCAAGGTTCTGGTACGCCTTTACAAAGGTGTCCTGCGTGGCCTCCTCGGCTTCCTCACGGTGGCGTAGGATGCGGTAGCTCGCCGTGTGCACCATGTGCTTGTACTCGCCGATGATCCACGCGAAAGCATGGTGATCACCGCGTGCGGCAAGGGCTATGGCTTCGTGTTCGTTCACCGGGGTAGCGCGGATGGGACGCTCTTCACCCATTTCCGGTTACGAATTTCCCGTATTCAAGATCGCCGCGTGCACGTACTACACGGGCGGCAACCGTTCGGCGCAACGGATGCGTGGCCGTGCTGACGAACGGTTGTAACCGGTCCGCAATACCCTGCGTCCTATGCATCGGAACAACAATTCAACAGCAGATGAACCCAACGGAAACACTGGTCCCGATCGCGATGTTCGCCATGATCTTCGGCATCGTATACGTCACAGCAACCAGCAAGCACCGCCAACGTATGGCTATGATCGAGAAAGGCTTGGACCTGGAGTCGTTGAAGGAGAGGGAAGTGCCCTTCCGCACATTGCGCAACGGCCTTGTTCTGGTCGGCGTGGGGCTGGGTTTGTTCTTCGGGTATCTCCTGGACTCGCGAATGCCCGGCTACGGCGTGAACGGCGACATGGGCGACACCCCATTGCCGTACTTCATGATGGTCCTACTGTGCGCAGGTATCGCGCTCATCGTACATCACTTTATCGTACGCCGCAAGCAACAGGGGTAGCAAGAGGTTTGGCGAACGATCGGCAGGGCGCGGCGAAAGTCGCGCCCTTATCGTTCGCTGCTGCAGCAACTATCAGAACGTTTCCGCCTGTAAGCTCAGCAACGCCACCTTCCCTTGTATGTCTGCCAGGTACTGATCGCTGTGGTCGTAACTCTGCTTGGTATCATCCCAACGCACCACGGCGCTGGGGAAGTCCAGGTAGAAATGATCGGAATGACTGAACCGGTCCAGCGGTTCCAAGTGAACCTCGCACACGTAGTCGGCATACCGCCGCACCCCTTCAGGCAAATGGCTGTCAACGAACACCAGCTTATCTCGGAAGCCCGCTTTGCTGATGCGAATGGAATAGTAGCTCTCCAGATCCAGCGCCAGCTCGAATGCGCTATGCGCCGTGGGCAGCAACTGCGTCACTTCCTCATTGTCCTTGTACAGCGTTACCGTGAACTGCTCGGCCGCAGCGCCGTTGCTCAGCACATTCACCAACACCGGCAGGAAACGATCGCTCTGCTGCTGCGCAACTAGCGCAGTTCCCAGCATCAGGCTGGAGACCATTAGTACTGATCTGTTGTGCATAGTTGGGAGAGTTGCCCTTGCTACGTGCGGTGGGGTGAGTGGGTTCGCTCTATGTTACTGGCAAGGACACAGCCGCGGTCGAGGATGGAACCGTTGAGGCTTCTGTCGCGCATGAGCTGGCCGCAAGCCTTGGACCGATGGACTGCCATCGAACGCGTGAGCGGATCATCCTCTTCCCCGAATCCACATCTTCGCGTCCCGACGGAGTCGGGACTCTGAAGCATGCGCCGCTACGTTCTTACTCCCCTGAAATGGCTGGGCGCAACCGCCTTCTGGTGCGTGGTGGTAAGTGTGTTGTGGGTGCTGCTGCTCGGTGCGGTGGATCCGCCGGTCACCTGGATCATGGTGCAGCAGAGCAACGAGCAGAAGGACTTCGCCCGCACCTGGAAGGACCTGGACGAGATCAGCCTCTGGATGCCCTTGGCGGTTATCGCCAGCGAAGACCAGAAGTTCATGGACCACAATGGCTTCGATATGGAAGCCTTGGAAAAGGCTTGGGCCGAATACGACAAGCCCAAGCGCCGCAGCAAGCTGAAAGGCGCCAGCACCATCAGCCAACAAACCGCCAAGAACGTTTTCCTATGGGATGGACGCACGCTCCTGCGCAAGGGCATCGAAGCCTGGTTCACCTTACTCATCGAAACGTTTTGGAACAAGGAACGCATACTGGAAGTGTACCTGAACGTGGCCGAAACAGGGGCCGGGCGCTTTGGTGCCGAAGCCGCTGCGCAACACTGCTTCGGCAAACCTGCCGCCAAGCTCAGCCAGAGCCAAACCGCTCTTATAGCCGTGCTGCTGCCGTCACCGCGTCGCTACAGCTGCAAGAAACCCGGGCCGTTTACCGGTCGTCGGCAAGCGTGGGTGGTGCGCAACATGAATAACCTTGGCAACGTGCTCGACCTGGCCATACGCGAGCGTAACGAGAAAGCGCTACAGGCGAAGGAGGAACGGAAGGCCCGTCGCAAGAAGAAGAAATGAAGTCAGCATCAGCCCCTTTCGTTATTGTAACCGGTGCTGGCCAAGGCGTCGGCAGGGCTACGGCCCTGGAACTGGCCAATGTGCACGGCTGCTCGGTACTGGCCATATCGCGCAAAGCCGACGCCCTTGCCTCGCTTGCCGCCGACCCGGCCGCGCAGGGTAGGGTGGAATTGCTGGCGCTTGACCTTACCGGAGCCGAGGCCGGTGAGCGCCTGAAAGCAGCGGCAGGTGCGAGGAGCATCGATGCCCTTATCCTCAACCACGGGCAATTGCTCAACAAACCCTTCGCGCAGATCCCCCGCGCTGAGCTGCAGGAACTCTTCACGGCCAACGTCTTCTCGGCCATTGCTGTGGTGCAGGCCCTCCTTGGAAGTCTGGCCGGCGGCCACGTGGTCACCATTGGCAGCATGGGTGGCTTCCAGGACAGTAGCAAATATCCTGGGCTAAGTAGCTACAGCGCCAGCAAAGCTGCCTTGCCTGTCTAAGTCAATGTCTTGCCACCGAGTTCGCCAGCACCGGCCCCAAAGTGAACTGCTTGTGCTTGGGTTCTGTTGATACCGCTATGCTGCGCGCTGCTTTCCCTGGCTACGCAGCGCCGACCACGCCGGCCACCATGGGGGCGTTCATCGCGCGGTTCGCTTTGGAAGGACACCGTGTATACAACGGTCAGGTGCTTCCGGTGGCACTCTCGAACCCTTGATCGGCGGGGTATTCTCAATTTATTTCATCCCCAGTGTTGCCGATGTGGTTCATCCGTCTACATTTGCAGCCCGATTTCAACGAAACGTTCTTTGTTGCGCCTCCGGAAGGAGGGTAGTGGAGTGAGAAAGTGAGTGGGTCGAGAAAGTTTTCGACACACCACCAACAGTATGGTCGGCGCAACTACTTTTGCCGCCCCTCTCGCGGAAAGGGATCAAAACCCGGAAGCAAGAGAGGCCTGAACAAGACTGCAAACCGCTTCGGCGGAACGCATATCGTTCTTTGATGTATTGTCCAAGTCTGATTTAGAACAGCAGGTATCCTTTCGATCACACCGATCGAAGTGGGAGACCTCGTCAAATTTCGAGCAGATCAAACAAACACTTACAATGGAGAGTTTGATCCTGGCTCAGGATGAACGCTAGCGGCAGGCTTAACACATGCAAGTCGAGGGGCAGCACGATGTAGCAATACATTGGTGGCGACCGGCGCACGGGTGCGTAACACGTATGGAATCTGCCTTGTACTGGGAGATAGCCCGGAGAAATCCGGATTAATATCCCATAATAGCTTGAGTGGCATCACTCGGGTTTGAAAGCTCCGGCGGTACAGGATGACCATGCGCACGATTAGCTAGTAGGTGAGGTAACGGCTCACCTAGGCTACGATCGTTAGGGGGCCTGAGAGGGTTATCCCCCACACTGGTACTGAGACACGGACCAGACTCCTACGGGAGGCAGCAGTGAGGAATATTGCGCAATGGAGGCAACTCTGACGCAGCCATGCCGCGTGAAGGATGAAGGCGCTACGCGTTGTAAACTGCTTTTAACCGGAAGAAACCCCAGGACGTGTCCTGGGTTGACGGTACCGGAGGAATAAGCACCGGCTAACTTCGTGCCAGCAGCCGCGGTAATACGAAGGGTGCAAGCGTTATCCGGATTCATTGGGTTTAAAGGGTGCGTAGGCGGAGCGTTAAGTCAGTGGTGAAATCCCGCAGCTCAACTGTGGAATTGCCATTGATACTGGCGCTCTTGAGTGCGGTTGACGTGGGCGGAATGTGCCGTGTAGCGGTGAAATGCTTAGATATGGCACAGAACACCGATCGCGAAGGCAGCTCGCGAAGCCGCAACTGACGCTGAGGCACGAAAGCGTGGGGATCGAACAGGATTAGATACCCTGGTAGTCCACGCCGTAAACGATGATCACTCGTGATTGGCGATACACTGCCAGTCACCTAGCGAAAGCGTTAAGTGATCCACCTGGGGAGTACGATCGCAAGATTGAAACTCAAAGGAATTGACGGGGGCCCGCACAGCGGTGGAGCATGTGGTTTAATTCGATGATACGCGAGGAACCTTACCAGGGCTCGAACGTACGTTGACAGGGGCGGAAACGTCCTCTTCTTCGGACAACGTGCGAGGTGCTGCATGGCTGTCGTCAGCTCGTGCCGTGAGGTGTCGGGTTAAGTCCCATAACGAGCGCAACCCCATTTCTAGTTGCCAGCGGGTCATGCCGGGGACTCTAGAGAAACTGCCCGTGTAAACGGTGAGGAAGGTGGGGACGACGTCAAGTCATCACGGCCCTTACGTCCTGGGCTACACACGTGCTACAATGGCGAGCAACAAAGGGAAGCTACTGGGTGACCAGATGCTGATCTCCAAAACTCGTCTCAGTTCGGATCGGAGTCTGCAACTCGACTCCGTGAAGCTGGAATCGCTAGTAATCGCATATCAGCCATGATGCGGTGAATACGTTCCCGGGCCTTGTACACACCGCCCGTCAAGCCATGGAAGCCGGGGGTGCCTGAAGTTGGTGACCGCAAGGAGCTACCTAGGGCAAAACCGGTGACTGGGGCTAAGTCGTAACAAGGTAGCCGTACCGGAAGGTGCGGCTGGAACAACTCCTTTTTAGGAGAAAAAGATGAAGGTCTCTGTGCGTGTAGCGATACACGGACGATGCCTGCTGTTCGATCAGACTGGATAATACTCTTCGACGTTGATAGGTACACCGTTACCTTACCTTGTCCTGTAGCTCAGTTGGTTAGAGCGCTACACTGATAATGTAGAGGTCCGCAGTTCAAATCTGCGCAGGACAACCAGGATAGGGAAACGGGGGATTAGCTCAGCTGGCTAGAGCGCCTGCTTTGCAAGCAGGAGGTCATCGGTTCGACTCCGATATTCTCCACTTCAACGTTCTTTGACATGTTGTCAGACCGACCAAGACAGACCGAGCGATCGGTCCACGAGTAACAATTAAAAGCTTGACCAAGAAGGTCAGAAAGCTAATAAGGGCGTACGGTGGATGCCTTGGCTCTCAGAGGCGATGAAGGACGCGATAGGCTGCGATAAGCCATGGGGAGGTGCATAATGACCTGTGATCCATGGATTTCCGAATGGGGCAACCCCGTGCCATGAAGTGGCATGATCCCATAGCGATATGGGAAGCGAACCCAGGGAACTGAAACATCTAAGTACCTGGAGGAAAAGAAATCAAGTCAGAGATCCCCCTAGTAGTGGCGAGCGAACAGGGGACAGCCCAAACCGGAGGCGTTTCGGCGCAACCGGGGTTGTAGGACCATAATGTGGACTGTAGATACATAGTGGAACCCTTCTGGAAAGTTGGACCATAGCGGGTGACAGTCCCGTACACGGCATGTATGCGATACCTAGTGGTATCCTGAGTAGGGCGGGACACGTGAGATCCTGTCTGAATCCGGCGGAACCATCCGCCAAGGCTAAATACTACTGAGAGACCGATAGCGAACCAGTACTGCGAAGGAAAGGTGAAAAGCACCGCGAACAGCGGAGTGAAATAGCCCTGAAACCGTACGCTTACAAGCGGTTGGAGCCCTGCTACGGCGGGGTGACAGCGTGCCTTTTGCATAATGAGCCTACGAGTTGCTCGTCACTGGCAAGGTTAAGGGGTTAAGCCCCGCAGCCGAAGCGAAAGCAAGTCTTAACAGGGCGCATAGTCAGTGGCGGCAGACGCGAAACCAAGTGATCTACACTTGGCCAGGATGAAGTCCCGGTAACACGGGATGGAGGTCCGAACTGGTAAACGTTGAAAAGTTTTCGGATGAGCTGTGGTTAGGGGTGAAAGGCTTATCAAACTGGGAGATAGCTCGTACTCCTCGAAATGCCTTTTGGGGCAGCCTCAAGTGTATCGTCATGGAGGTAGAGCTACTGATCGGGCTAGGGGGCTTCACCGCCTACCAAACCCGGACAAACTCCGAATGCCATGACGTCAGTACTTGGGAGTGAGCGCATGGGTGCTAAGGTCCGTGCGCGAGAGGGAAATAACCCAGACCATCGGCTAAGGTCCCTAAGTGTATGCTAAGTTGAACTAACGAGGTCGGACTGCATTGACAGCTAGGATGTTGGCTTGGAAGCAGCCATTCATTTAAAGAGTGCGTAACAGCTCACTAGTCGAGCGGTCCGGCATGGATAATGATCGGGCATCAAGCATACCACCGAAGCTGTGGGATCCGTAAGGATCGGTAGAGGAGCATTCCGGCCAGCGCTGAAGGTGAGCCGTAAGGTTTGCTGGAGCGGCCGGAAAAGAAAATGTAGGCATAAGTAACGATTAGGCAGGTGAAAAACCTGCCCGCCGATAGACCAAGGTTTCCTGATCAACGTTAATCGTATCAGGGTTAGTCGGGACCTAAGGCGTAGCCGAACGGCGAAGCTGATGGACAACGGGTCAATATTCCCGTACCGGCATACAATGCGATGGGGCGACGAAGGAGTGAACGGTCCCCGGACTGACGGAATAGTTCGGTGAAGGGCGTAGGTATACCAGAGGTAGGCAAATCCGCCATTGGTGCTGAAACCCGACAGTAGGAGGAAGCTTCGGCCGAATCCATGGACCCTAATCAGACTTCCGAGAAAACCCTCTAAGCTTCAGTTGTATGCCGCCCGTACCGTAAACCGACACAGGTGGTCAAGGAGAGTATCCTGAGGCGCTCGAGTGATCCGTGGCTAAGGAACTAGGCAAACTGACCGCGTAACTTCGGAAGAAGCGGTACCCCGTGAGGGGTCTCAGTAAAATGGCTCAGGCGACTGTTTAACAAAAACACATGGCTTTGCGAAATCGAAAGATGACGTATAAGGCCTGACACCTGCCCGGTGCTGGAAGGTTAAGAGGAGAGGTTAGCCGCAAGGCAAAGCCTTGAATTGAAGCCCCAGTAAACGGCGGCCGTAACTATAACGGTCCTAAGGTAGCGAAATTCCTTGTCGGGTAAGTTCCGACCTGCACGAATGGTGTAACGATCTGAGCACTGTCTCAGCCACGAGCTCGGTGAAATTGTAGTCTCGGTGAAGATGCCGGGTTCCCGCAACGGGACGGAAAGACCCTATGAACCTTTACTATAGCTTCACATTGACATCGGCTGCCCGATGTGTAGGATAGGTGGGAGACTTTGAAGCTGCGTCGCTAGGCGTGGTGGAGTCAACGTTGAAATACCACCCTTCTGTCATCTGATGTCTAATCCCTGCGAAACAGGGAAACAGTGTGTGGTGGGTAGTTTGACTGGGGTGGTCGCCTCCAAAAGTGTATCGGAGGCTTTCAAAGGTTCCCTCAGCACGCTTGGTAACCGTGCGTTGAGTGCATTGGCATAAGGGAGCTTGACTGCGAGACCAACAAGTCGAACAGGTACGAAAGTAGGACAAAGTGATCCGGTGGTTCCGTATGGAAGGGCCATCGCTCATAGGATAAAAGGTACTCTAGGGATAACAGGCTGATCATTCCCAAGAGCTCATATCGACGGAATGGTTTGGCACCTCGATGTCGGTTCGTCACATCCTGGGGCTGGAGAAGGTCCCAAGGGTTCGGCTGTTCGCCGATTAAAGTGGCACGTGAACTGGGTTCAGAACGTCGTGAGACAGTTCGGTCCCTATCTGTTGCGGGCGTCGGAAGTTTGAGAGGAGCTGCTATTAGTACGAGAGGACCGTAGCGGACGAACCGCTAGTGTGCCAGTTGTTCCGCCAGGAGCACCGCTGGGTAGCTATGTTCGGATGGGATAAGCGCTGAAAGCATCTAAGCACGAAGCCCACCTCAAGATGAGACTTCCTTATTAGGACCGTAGAAGACTACTACGTTGATAGGTCACAGGTGTAAAGCCAGTAATGGCATAGCCGAGTGATACTAATTGTCCGAACGTTTTCGACCCCTTACAAGCTTTACTCTTGGAACGATCATCGGCTGTCTTGGTTCGGTCTGACACATGTCAATTCTTATTGACCGCTTTAGGTGACTATTGCGGCAGGGTCCACCTCTTCCCATTCCGAACAGAGAAGTTAAGCCTGCCAGCGCAGATGGTACTGGGCCAAAAGCCCGGGAGAGTATGTCGTCGCCGATCTGAGCCCCGTCCAGCAATGGATGGGGCTCTTTTTTTGTATCCACCCCAAAGCGGTTCTCCAACTCTCTTCAGCATGACGTTCGCCATTGGTCAGCACTCGCGTGCATAGTTTTCCGCACTCGATGCACGCACGCCCCCTCTTCACTTTTCTCCTCGGCCTAGCGATCAGTGTTGCCTCCGGTCAGCACATCACGGTTACGCTCGGTTTCCCGATCCAAGCGGGCTTGGAAGTCAAGGTATTGGCTACGCGGGGTGCCGAACGTTATGCGATCGATTCGGCCGAGGTCGATGCCCAAGGTCGTTCAGTCTTTGCCGGCCCCTGGCCAGGTTCCGGTTTCTACCAGGTAATGCTCCCAGACAGCGACCGTGTGGATTTCATTCTGGACAAGCGCGAGCCAACAGTGGTCTTCGCCTTCAGCGGCACACCACTACAGGAACATATGCATGTGGTCACGAGTGATGAGAACAAACGGCTTTGGGAGTACAAGCTGTTGAGCCGAGAGGCTCAAGCCATTCTATCCGCCATTCGTCAGGAGCGTGCCGGGCTTGACGGTATGGCCTTGGATCGTCTGCGGGAATTGGATAGCTTGGAACGGAGAGCCCAAGCCGTGCAGGGGAATCATCTTGCCCGACTCACCAATGCAGATCCGGAAGGCTACTTCGCCAAGGCGGTCGCTGCAGGAAGGGTTGTAGAGAACGCCAATTCATCCTCCGAGATCCTTACCCGTTTCGACTTTGCCGACGCGGATCTCCTTCGCAGCGCCGTGTATCCGAAAGCCATCATGTCCGCTGTACAAATGCAGCCTGAGTATTCAGAGGACGGTTTTCTCGCAGCGGCCGACAGCATTTTGCTGCACGCGAAGTCGTGTGGTGAGTGCTCTGCCTATTCGTTGGGCTTCCTTATGGACGTCTTCGATCAATATGGTCCTGAAATGGTGCTGCAAGCCATCGTGGACAAGTACGTGTTGGCTGCCGACCCCGAACCGGATTTGCCGACGCGCTTGAAGAACCGCGTTGAGGGGCTGAGGAAGGTCGCCGTGGGAGCAACAGCCGCTGATGTTCGGTTGCCGGTTACGCGTCAGGACAGTGTGAGTATCGCCTCGGTAGCAGCGCGGTCGAAGTATTTGGCGTTGATGTTCTACAGTAGCACTTGTGACCATTGCCACGAACAGATGCCCGGCCTACGGAACGCGTTGAACGAGTTCGGCCCTAAAGGCTTCAACGCCATTGGGATCGCTCTCGATCCTGACAGCACGGAGTTCGATAGGTGCATCCAGGACCACGGGATCACATGGCCCTGCTATGCCGAACTGATGGGCTGGGGCTCGCCAGCGGCCAAAGCCTTTCTGGTGAAGGCTACACCCTCTTTCATCGTGCTCGACAAGTCGATGCGCATAGTGGCCAAGCCTAAGGATGCTGCGGATCTACAGAAGTTCATTGCCCGCGAGTTAGGGCGCTGAGCCTGGGTCACAACTGCATCTTCCAAGCCCGCATGGGCAGCTCGGTCCATGCCACTGGCAGCGCCGGTTCATCCTTGAACAGCCCGAACACACTTGACCCAGAGCCGCTCATAGCGGCGTAGGCCGCGCCATTGCCCTTGAGCGCATCGCGTAGTTGCTTCACCACAGGATAGGCGTCGAAGACATATTCTTCCATGCAATTCTTAACACTGCTCTGCCACTGATCCGGAGCCGAATTCACCAGCGTATCCGCGATGTTCGCACTGATGTTGCTCGGCTTTGTATTGCCATAAACCTCTTGCGTTCCAACATGAATGCCCGGATTCACCAAGAGCAACCACCACCCTTTGAGAGCCACTTCCACAGGAGTGAGCTGCTCACCGCGTCCCTCAGCCAATTGAGGTCGGTCTGACAAGAAGAACGGGCAATCGCTTCCGAGCCCCGATGCGAGGTTGTGAAGGTCCCTTCCCTCAACTTCCAACTTCAACAGGCTGTTGAGCAGCATAAGTGCGTGCGTACCGTCGCTACTGCCGCCCCCCAAGCCCGCACCGGTAGGGATCACTTTGTGCAGATGCATTCGTATACCAAGCATTGGACGCAGTGATCGTAGTGCCGCGACTGCTTGGATGCAGAGGTTGGAGCTTGGGCTACCGGGTATTGAAGTGCCTGAGCTCGTGAATTCGACCGCACCATCCGGTACGGATGGGTCCACTATCGCTTCCAGCATATCGGTGAGCGGGATGGGCACCAATACACTCTCGATATCATGGAACCCATCGTCGCGTTTGCGCAATACGTTGAGCCCCAGATTGATCTTGGCGTGCGGAAAGACGATCATGGGCGGCGAAGTTCATGCTTCAATGCTTGCGAGGCCATGGTTGTCCTTTTTCGCCCTCTTCTACATTCGCCCTCCCGGCGAACAGCGGTAGGTACCCAACCCAAACACATGCAGACCTTCCTCGAATTCGAGAAACCGATCCAGAACATCATTGAGCAGATCGAGAAGCTCAAGGAAGTCGCGGCCGAGGGCCAAGTGGACGTTGCCCCGACATTGAAGGACCTCGAGAAGAAATTGTCTGCAACGCGGAAGGACATTTACAGCAAGCTCTCGCCTTGGGAGCGCGTACAGGTGAGCCGGCACCCTGATCGTCCGTACACGCTCAAGTACATCGATAAACTCACCGACGGAACCTTCATTGAATTGCACGGCGACCGCACTGTGAAGGATGACAAAGCCATGGTCGGCGGTTTCGGGCTCGTTGAAGGCCGTACCGTCATGTTCATCGGCCAGCAGAAGGGCATCAATACCAAGATGCGGCAGTACCGCAACTTCGGGATGGCCAACCCGGAAGGATACCGCAAGGCCTTGCGATTGATGAAGCTGGCGGAGAAATTCAATAAGCCGGTAGTAACATTCATAGATACTCCCGGTGCTTTCCCGGGGCTTGAAGCTGAGGAGCGTGGACAAGGTGAAGCCATCGCCCGGAACCTCTTCGAGATGGTGCAATTGAAGGTGCCCATCATCTGTATCATCATAGGCGAAGGAGCCAGTGGTGGTGCGCTGGGCATCGGTATCGGCGACAAAGTGCTGATGCTCGAGAATACATGGTACAGTGTGATCAGCCCCGAAAGTTGTTCTTCGATCCTATGGCGCAGTTGGGACTTCAAGGAGCAAGCGGCAAAAGCGTTGAAGCTGACCGCTGAGGACATGCTGGAAAACAAACTGATCGACGGGATCATCCCTGAACCCATTGGTGGTGCTCACGCTGACATCGACGGCGCCACGGCCATCGTGAAGGCCGAAGTGATCAAGCACCTGAACAAGCTCGTGAAGACCGATCCTGAGAAGTTGGTGGAGCGTCGCGTGAAGAAGTTCTGCGACATGGGAGTAGTGGAGAAGGCGAAGTGATCCGCGGCCGATCAACGGTTCAGGAGCACAAGCAGCTTCAAAGGGATCGCAGGAAGCACAACCATCATGGTCTCGAACCCTGTATTGGCGTCGAGCACATGCAGGGTTGTTCCTGTTGAAGCGAAGAGCATCCCGTTCGCCGGGTCATAGGCCAGTTGTTGCGGTACCAAGGCCGAGAGCAGAAGCGCTTGGTCGGGGTTGTAGGTGTAACGGGTAATGCCGTCCGGTAGCACAAGCAAGTAGGTGTCCTCGTCCACCTGCACCACGTCCGCTATCTCTCCTTGGCCGAAGGCGTGCGGTTCGAAGCCGAAGCCCGATGAGAAGTTCATATCCGTCACCCTGCCCGTTCCGTTCTCGTTCCCGAAGACCAGTGCGTGGTCCTCATCGCGCTGGAACAGATCCACTGTTTGCTGATCGATGATGGTCTCGGTCAGCGCATTGTCCGAGTAAAGGTTCCGCGTAACGAACCGGGTCGTCGGGGAAATGGTCTGGCTTTCAATGCTGATCACATTGTTCCCGGTGATCAAACCACTGATCGGCAGCCTGCTGGATGAAATGTTGTGCGTGGTGATGTTGCTGCCATACGCCGGGTTCATGACATGGAGCGTTCCGCTCCGTTTACCGATGAGCATGAGGTTCATATCGTCGTTCATGGAGCAGTAGCTGAAGTACGGCTCACCGCCGCTGCCGTTGTTGGGCACTTGCCACCGCGTAGCTCCAGTGTTGACATCCATCGCAGCAAGCGGGCCGGTTTCAGCACCTGCTATGTAAAGCAACTGTTGGCGTGAGCTGATCGCTGCATCGTTCACATCTTGGCCATAGGACCCAAGCGTTGTCAGGTTGAACGCACTGTCCACCTTATGCACGGCGCCGCTGGCGGTTACGGCGAACAGCCCACGGAAACGCAGCGGTGTTCCTACCACATTGATCGTGCGGAACGCGTTGGTGGTGTTGTCGCCATCGGAAACCGAAATGCGCAACGAGTGCGGCCCGCTGGCGATCTGTTCACTTACTACCGGGTAGTTGAAGTTGATGTTGGTGGACGTGCCATCACTATTGAACGTGAATACTGGGCCAATGGGAACGCCGAAGCCGTTCGTCAGCACCACCGTCCCCTGGATCGGGCCTTTGTCGTCGGTGACGTCGGCAACAATGGTAAACGTGTCAGGAACTGCAAGTGATTGACCGTTGAACGGTGAGGAAATGAAGATCTGCGGAGGGTCGCTTTCCTCGTCCTTCTTGCATGAAATGAGGAGCATGCCTCCGAGAGCCACAAGGAACAAGGATTGTTGATAGCGCATTGCCGGAAAGGTACGCCCACGTTAGAGGGAACACCGGTCGAAAAAAGTATGCACGATCCTTCTTGTTCGTAGATGGTTAACGGATGACGGCAGCGTTACCTTTCAAGCAAAAGCACCGCATCTACATTCGTCGCCCTTCCGGTGGCTGTTTCCCCACACAGCCGACCGTCAATATATCATGGCTGAATTCACGAATACCCGCACTGAACGTAAGCGCCGTGGTACGAGCGCACTGATCGACACGGCCCTCGAAGCCGGTAAGCTCCCACCGCAAGCCCCTGAACTGGAACAAGCTGTTCTAGGCGCTATGATGCTGGAGCGCAACGCGGTGAACGAAGCCATCGATATCCTGCAGCCGGACAGCTTCTATGTGGAGGCACACAAGCGCATCTTCGAAGGCATCCAGAATCTCTTCCGCGAGGATCAGCCGATCGACATCCTCACGGTGACTCAGGAACTGCGCAAGCGCGGCGAACTGGACATCGTCGGCGGCGCGTTCTACATCAGCCAACTGACCAACAAGGTGGCCAGCAGCGCCAACGTGGCTTACCACGCGCGCATCATCAGTCAGAAGCATATTCTCCGCGAGCTCATCCGCATCAGCGCTGAGACCACGCGCGACGCATACGACGATACCAGCGACGTTTTCGATCTGCTCGACAAAGCCGAGCAGGACCTCTACGCCATCACGAGCGGGAACCTCAAGCGCAACTACGAACCGATGAGCGACCTCTTGCGGGGCGCCATTGAACAGATCGAACACGCCAAGAACAACTCTGGTGGCGTAAGCGGTGTGCCTACCGGGTTCGCCAAACTCGACAAGCTCACTGGTGGTTGGCAGAAGAGCGACATGGTGATCGTTGCGGCCCGACCCGGTATGGGTAAAACCGCCTTCGTGCTCAGCATGGCGCGCAACATTGCTGTTGAGCACAAGAAAGCCGTGGCGGTGTTCAGCCTTGAAATGAGCAGCACGCAGCTTGTTACACGTTTGATCGCAAGCGAAGCCGGTATCAGCAGCGAAAAGCTGCGGAAGGGCGATCTCTCGGAAAGCGAATTCCAAGTGTTGCACCATCATATCGCACGCCTTGACATGGCGCCGATCTTCATCGACGACACGCCTGCGCTGAACATCTTCGAACTGCGCGCCAAGTGCCGCCGCTTGAAGAGTCAGCACAACGTGGAGCTGATCGTGATCGATTACCTCCAACTCATGACCGCAGGAGGCGATAGCAAGGGCGGCAATCGTGAGCAGGAGATCAGCAGCATCTCCCGCTCGATCAAGAGCATCGCCAAGGAATTGGACGTGCCCATCATCGCACTCAGCCAGTTGAGCCGTGCGGTGGAAACCCGTGGTGGCGATAAACGCCCTCAGCTGAGCGATCTACGGGAGTCAGGCGCCATTGAGCAGGATGCCGACTTGGTGTGCTTCCTCTATCGCCCGGAGTACTACAAGATCTACGAGGATCACTACGGCAGCACCCTCGGGGTGGGCGAAGTGATTATTGCAAAACATCGTAACGGCGCACTGGATAACGTACTTCTTCGTTTCATTGCGGAGCTGGCCAAATTCGCTGACCTTGAAACCGCACCCATGGACTTCGGTGGCGGCGGTGGCATGGGATCGGGTGGGCCTTCCACCATCACGCGATCAAGCCGCATGAACGATGAACCCGAAGATGACAACGAGCCACCTCCGTTCTAGCAGCCGGTCCGCGTTTGTAACGCGGACCCTTGGGAGGTGCGTTTTCAACGCGTTTGGTCGCGTACTACCGATGCGGTCACTATTCGTGCTGTTGCTTTTGGCCGCTACCCCGGCAATGCATGCAACGAAGTTGCTGCTGCCTATGGATGAAACCCAGAAGGATCACCTGAAGGCATATGGGATCGCCTACTGGACCTTGACACGGAACGTGGAGGTGGAATGGCTGCTGAACTACCGCGGTGGCAGCTTCATGATCGAACACATCCAGGCCATTGAGCAGGAATGCATCATCCGTGGGGTTACCTACCAAGTGATCGCCGATGGCCAAGCAAACGCCATCCTCACGGAGATCGCCGATCCCGAGGTGAACATGGAAGTGGTGAAGTTGGAGAAGGCGCCCAAGATCGCCGTGTATGCTCCGGATGGTTTCCAGCCATGGGACGATGCTGTGGCGTTGGTGATGACCTATGCGGAGATCCCTTACGAACGGATCTACGATGCCGAGGTGATCGCTGGCAAGCTTCCACTTTATGATTGGCTGCATCTGCACCACGAAGACTTCACCGGCCAATACGGCAAGTTCTGGCGCAACTACCGCACGGCACCGTGGTATCAAGAGCAGCAGCGAGAAAGCGAGGAGATGGCCCAAAGCCTAGGATTCGCCAAAGTGAGTGAGATGAAACTGGCCGTGGCCACCCGCATCCGCGACTACGTGGCGGGGGGCGGTTACCTCTTCACCATGTGCAGTGGAACGGACAGCTACGATATTGCTCTTGCTTCCGAAGGCGTGGATATCTGCGCCGAGATGTTCGATGGCGATCCGGCCGATCCATCAGCGCAGCAGAAGATCAACTTCACCCGTTCGCTCGCCTTCAAGGACTTTTTGTTGGAAATGAACCCTGCTGTGTACGAATTCAGCAACATCGATGCGACCGATATCCATGGCAGCATCGGGCAGGAGCGCGACTTCTTCACGCTCTTCGATTTCAGCGCCAAGTGGGACGTGGTGCCAAGCATGTTGTGTCAGAGCCACGAGCAGGTGGTGAAGGGCTTCATGGGGCAGACAACGGCCTTCCGCAAGCAACTGGTGAAGAGCGATGTGCTGGTGATGGGCGAGAACAAGGCGCAAGGCACCGTGAAATACATCCACGGCGAATACGCGCTGGGCCAATGGACCTTCTACGGAGGTCATGACCCGGAAGACTACCAGCACATGGTGGGCGACCCGCCAACGGACCTGAGCCTGCACCCGAACAGCTGTGGCTACCGGCTCATTCTGAACAATATCCTGTTCCCCGCCGCCCGGAAGAAAAAGCAGAAGACCTGAGCCCGCCACGAGCTTTCACCCGCCAATGGGCCGGTGTTCGTGGTTGCGGTTAGTTTTGCGCCCCTATCAACATTCATGGACCTCACCAAGATCATCTCCGTTACCGGTAAAAGCGGCCTCTTCAAGATCGTCGCCCAAGGCCGTCAAGCCCTCATCGTTGAATCGCTGAGCGAACCCGGCAAACGACTACCGGTGCCCACGAGCGTGCGCGTGAGCTCCTTGGAGGAGATCCACATGTTCACCACCGGCGATGATGTGCCGCTGAAGGATGTGCTGCAGAAGATCCATGACCTGGAGAAGGGAAAGGAAAGCGCCGATGCCAAAGGACCCGAGGATGCACTTTGGGCAAAACTTACCGAAGCGTTGCCGACCAACGATCGCGAGCGCATTCACGCCAGCGACGTTCGCAAACTCTTCATGTGGTATGGCCAGCTCCTGAAGGCCGGTGTGTTCACCGCCAAGGAGGAGAAGAAGGACGAGAAGGAAGAGGGTGCTGTGAAGTCGGCTGACAAAGGGGAGAAGAAGCCCAAGGTCGGTAGCGCCGGAGTGAAGAAGGCCGCTGCTCCGAAACCCGGTGGTTCGGGTTCCAAGGCGAAGGCCACTCCGATGCGTAAAGGCAGTCAGCGCGGGAGCTGAGCAGCCGGTTCGCGGGATCATCGATCCTGATCAAGATCATATCAAGGAGGAAGCGACTTCCTACTTTGGCGCGTCATTGAGAACAAATGCGCCCATGAAGTCCGTTTCCCATCTCGTGCGAGTTTCGATCCTGGTGCTCCTCTTGGGCACGGTGTTCCTGTTCGTCGCTTGGACGAACGATGAGTTGGACAACGCACAGGCGTTCCACAGCAAAGAGGAGATCGCATTCTTCATGAAAGGTGGTGGCAGCCTGCCCATCGGCGAGAACACCTACTTCAAGACCAGCGGCCATTGCTACGGATGTCATGGGCCGGATGCGAACAATTTCTCCATGATCGATAGCAACGGTGTGGATGTGAACGTGAGCGATGACTGGCGCAGCACCATGATGGCGAACAGTGCGCGTGATCCGTTCTGGCGCGCGAAAGTGAGCCACGAGATCCTCGTGAACCCTGCGCATCAAGTGGGTTTGGAGGACAAGTGCACTTCCTGCCATGCACCCGCTGGGCATCACGACAAGGTGCTCACTGGAGCAGGGCCCTATTCCATCGCTGAGCTGACGCAGGATCCAGTTGGGGTTGGATGGCGTCAGTTGCGTTCCATGCCATATCCAAAGTGCCGATAGCATCGGTCTCCTGTTCAGTGGGAGCCTTCGTTTCGATACCCTCGGGCGCCCGCTGTACGGGCCGTATGACGATGGGTTGTTCGGAAGTCCGATGAGCAGCTTTGTTGGCTATGAACCGCTCTATGCCTCGCACATAAACGATGCAGGCCTATGCGCCGGTTGCCACACGCTGATCACCGAAACCGCTGACTTGTCAGGCGTGCTCACTGGAGGCCACTTCGTGGAACAAGCCACCTACCACGAATGGCTCAACAGCAGTTTCAATACCGATGTCGACCCTGACAATGGGATCACTTGCCAAGGCTGCCATGTTCCCCGCATAGATGATGCGATCGTGATCTCCGCCAACTATTTGTTCCTCACTGGTCGGTCGCCGTACGGCTTGCATCATTTTGCCGGGGCCAACACCTTCATGCTCCAGTTGCTGAAGGATAACATCGTGGATCTGGGACTTACTGCCTCGCCGGCGCAGTTCGATAGCACCATCTTGCTCACGAACATCCAGCTACAGCAGAAAAGCCTGATGCTGGATGTGTCCATGGAGGACAGGACGGCGGATACAGCGTTCATCGATGTGAACCTCACCAACATCGCCGGCCACAAATTCCCCAGTGGTTATCCGAGCCGCCGTGCGTTCGTTCAACTCGATGTGCTGAACGATGAGGGCGACACACTGTTCAGCAGCGGTGGCTGGAACAGCGCTTACGAGGTGAATGGCCACGACGCTGATTGGGAACCGCACCACGATGTGATCACAGCCGAGGACCAAGCCCAGATCTATGAGCAGGTAATGGCCGATGTGAACGGCGATAAGACCACTGTCCTGGAGCGCGCGGCCAGCTTGCTGAAGGACAATCGCCTCACACCGTTAGGCTTCTCCACTTCGCACCCCAGCTACGATACAACCCTCGTGGTGAACGTACCGGCCTCGGACATCGACTTCAATTACGATGGTGTGGGAGTGGAGGGTAGTGGTACCGATATCGTGCACTACCACGTTCCCATGAACGGATACACGGGACCTACGCATGTTCATGCCCGCTTCTGGTACCAAACGGCCCCGCCGCGCTGGATGCAGGAGATGTTCGCCTATAACAGCGCCGAGATCGACACCTTCCGTACGATGTACGACAATGCGGACAAGTCACCGATATTGGTTCAGAGCGATACGCTGACGGATATTTCCTTGGGCATTGACGACATGAACGAACTCGGCGTGCGCATTTTCCCCAACCCAGTGCGGGACGGTCTTCTTCGTATCGATGGCTTGAGCGACCGGGTCCTGTCCGTGGAAGTGTTTGACGCACGTGGCAGGTTGGTAGCCACACCGGCGCTCACAGGCCGCAGCCGCGTAGAGGTGCAATTGCCGCAGGGTAAGGGCACCTATATCGTGGCCTTTCGCACGGCGACAGGTACCGTTTCGGAGCGTGTTGTGGCCCAATAATGCTGGAGGTTTTTCGGGTAATACCGTCCTTATATATTCGGCCGCCCACTGAAGGGTTGTAGCATGAAGGCATTCGTTGCACGCTGGCCGGTCGCCATTTTCGTTGCGCTTACGTTGGGTTTCCAAGTCACCATTGTGTTGGTGGCTTGGGCCATGATGCCATCAGGGAGTCACTTGCACGATTTTCCCCGAAGCACATTCCGTTTTCCGGTTGCGCGTGTTCGGCCCGTTGCTCTTTTCAATGGTCATTACCTGGTACCTTGACGGCAAGGGTGGGTTGAAGAAGCTCTTCAGTGGCTTCTTGCGTTGGAGGGTGGGACCACAGTGGTACGCGCTCGGCTTCGGCTGGAAGTTCCTTTTTACCTATATCGGTATCGGGACCATTGCCCTGCTGGGCATACGGGCGTGGCCCGGATTCTTCGTTGACAACTTCTGGGGTGGTACGCATGAGGCTTTCATCGCGTTGGTGAAGAACATGCCTTTCATTGTGGGTATTGCCGTAGTGGAGGAAACAAGTTGGATGAAGTTCTCTGTAACGCGGTTGCAAGAGAAATACAGCGCTGTTCGAAGTTGTGCCATTATCGGTGTGTGCTGGGGCTTATGGTATTTACCGATGTTGGTTTTGGGCGAAGGCGTACCCGATGGTATTCCGTGGTACTTCTTCATGTTGAGCATGTTCGCGCTCACCATCCTGCTTGGTTGGACGTACAACATGACCCATAGCGGCGTAGTGCTGCTCGTTATGCAGATCGTGAGCAATTCGGCGTTCATGATGCTACCCGTTTTGCCGGGCTGGTGGGACGGCGACCCTACTTTCGTTATCGCCTTTGTTCTTGCGAATTTTTCCATGGCCATGCTCATCGTATGGCGCTATGGTGGGGAGCACCTTGCTACCAAGGTCAGGGCGAAGTGGAGCGACCCGATGTAACGGGTCGTCCCCTTTTCAGCGCATCACCGCATCCGCACCTACTTCGGTCGGTAGCCATCTGTTCGTGATGTTCTAGTGTACTCAACACAGCAGCACCCCCCGGTTGCCCGGGAGGTGCTGTTGAAGTGTGGTTGCGGACAGTGGTTACTGTTTCCGCTTCGCCCCGTGGGGCGTGGTTGCGTTGCGTATCAAGCTGCGCGACTGCCGATGTTCTCGCTGGCCGGGCCTTCCCCGATGCGGCCCAAGGCCGTTACCCGGAAAGAGTAGTATTTGCCCGACTCCAGGTCGACGATCGTTGTCTTGGTGCCGCTGATGACCGCTGCCACTGTCCAGCCGGTGGACAGGGTAGGATCGCCAGCGGTGATGTACACATTGTACATGCGTGCACCGCGCACTGATCGCCAACGCATATCGACACCACCGATGTAAGTGCTCACACGAGCGCTCACGAGTTCAGGGGCATCCAGCTTATCAATGGGGTCGGCGGCTTTCACCAGTTCGAACCCACTGCTCACGGCTACGTCCGCATCGTTATTGCTCGCGCTATTGATATAGCGGGCGAGCAATGTCAACAGGTCGTGCAACGTCTGTTGCGCTTCGTTCTTCACCACGATATGCTCGTGCGCACCGCTGACGGCTGCCTCAAGGGCGGCCACCAGGGCTGTACGTGCAGCAGTGATGCTGGCGATGGATGGAGTGGGGGTAACGAAGTTGACGTTGCCCGTCATCTTCCCTTCCACGAAGGCACTCTTATCCACCATTTGTGAAGCGCTCAGACCGCGTAGACCTGCTTTGATGAGCTTTCTAGTTGCCATTTTGCTTTTTGTGTTGGATCGTTTTTCCGTCCGGTTCCGAGTACTTCTGGTTCACTCTGGCCTCGGCGCGTTGGCTGCGCTGGCCGGACCTTTGAACGCCGGGGGTTCACCCGGTGTTGGCCACACATGCTGTTCATAACCGCTGGAGCGCAGTGCGGACGTGGAGAAGAAATATTTTCGGAAGACCATTGCGCACGCTCAAAGTGGCGGCCTGCGTTTTTGCATCTGAGGTCCGCAAATGGCATTTGTGCGCATGTTCCGCAGGTTTTTGCCGCTGTTCCCGAACCCGGAGCGGATGTATTCCGCACCCTTGCATATATCTGTGGGCATTGAGCATGCGTTCGCGCGCCTTCAGCACAGGTGGCGCGCAGTGAAGCCGCTGCCTGCCCAACGGTTGCGCATGCGCTCGGTACCCATGCACGGGTGTAGGTGCAGCAAGCATGCGCCGCAGCACCGGCCATGGATGCACTGCACCATTTCATCTCCGCATCGGTACGGTTCACATCCGCATAAATGCCGATCACATACATACCGATACACTTAACAGCGGTGAAACCGACGTGTACTGCGGCCGCAATGCCATTGACACCTGATCCCGGGGCGATACCATGTGCGCGAGCACCGTTCCCCTCGGCTCCCCCGCGGAATACACCCGCCCGAACAGCATGGCAGTGCGCAATAGCCGTCCGTGCTGCTGCGGAAAGCAGGGGAACAGAGGCGCGGACAAGGGTTACCTAACCATCGGTCCCAACACCCGGGATCAGGTATTTTTTCGCTGCACCGGGCGCCGCTGCTTTGGTGCATGCAACGCGTGGCGCGTGTGTTGTTGGAGTTGCCGGGCATGGTTACACCCTCGGCACATGCGCGTTGTTGGTTGCGCACAGGACAGGAAAAGCGCCGGTTGGCGCAGCCCTCGTCCGGCAGCCTCACCCCTGCGCCGCTTGCGCTGCACCAGCTCTTCGAACTGCTCTACCCCTATGCCCCCGCACCCGAAGCCTGGTGGCTACAGTGCATTGCCAACGTGGTGCGCCATCCGCGCCCGTTGTGCAGCTACCGCTGTTGGAAGCCCGCACAGGCCGAGCGCTGCACCGTGGGCGGCAAGCGCAGCCTGCACGTTCGTTTTGGGCTGCCCCTACCGCACCGCACATGGCACACCGGCACCGTGCAGGTGTATTGGTATGCGGTAAAAGGCACCGGTTGGCAGCAGGTGCCCGATGCCAACACACGGCAATGGACAGAGGGTGGTATGCTTTGGGTGGAAGCGGTGGTGTATGCGCCAAAGGAGTTGGCCACCGAAGCGACGCGGGGCGTGCAGCAAAAGACCAAGGTGAAGCCGCGCACGCGGGGTTATAAGGGGCGCGGGGACAAGGATGGGAACAGGGGGGTTGGAAGGTGAGCCAACTACCATCGTTGTCTCCTCCACCGGCCCCGCCATCATAAGCCTCCGGGCTTACCAATAGCACGCGCCTACGCACAGCGGGGCCGGGTGAAGAAGCGGCGTGAATGTACAAGCCGTTCCCTGCCGCCGTTTAGTTTCACCGCATGCCGCTCTACCAGCGTTCCGTCCTCAAGAAGTACCTGAAGCAGCAGGACAGCGCCCGCGTGGCAGCGGCCTATGCCGCATACGCGAAGCACTTCCACGATCCGGCGGTGCAGGCCAACATCCGCGATGCGAAGGAGGAGCAGTACCAGGAAGGCTTTCTGCGCGACCTGTTCGTGAGCGTGCTGGGGCTACACGTTGAACCCACAGGCCGGCTACGAACTCACCAGCGAGTTCAAGAATGAGAAGGGCAGCAAGAAGGCGGACGGCGCCATCCTGGTGAACGGCAAAGCGCTGGCCGTGATCGAGCTGAAGGGCACCGATACCACGGACCTCGCCACCATCAACACGCAGGCCTTCGGCTACAAGGCCAACCACACGGAGTGCGTGTACGTAGTGACCAGCAACTACCAGAAGCTCCGGTTCTTCATCGACAATGCAGTGGAGTGGCTGGAGTTCGACCTGTTCACGCTGAACGCCGAGCAGTTCCAGCTCCTGTGGCTCTGCCTGCAACGCGACAACCTGCTGGGCGGCATCCCCAAGAAGGTGAAGGCCGAGAGCGTGCAGGAGGAGGAGCAGGTGACCAAGCGGCTCTACAAGGATTACAGCGCCTTCAAGACCGCCCTCTGGCAGGACCTCTGCGCCAACCACCCCGAGCGGGACAAGCTTTACCTGTACAAGAAGAGCCAGAAGCTCCTGGACCGCTTCCTGTTCGTGTTGTTCAGTGAAGACAAGGGCCTGTTGCCACCCAACACCCTGCGCGGCATCCTTACCGACTGGAAGAAGCTGATCGAGCTGGACGAGCACCGCCCGCTGTACGAGCGCTGCCAGAAGTACTTCGGCTACCTCAACACCGGCTTCAAAAGCGCCACGCAAGACATCTTCGCCTACAACGGGGGGCTCTTCAAACCGGATGAACTGCTGGACACGGTGCGCATCAGCGATGCCGTGCTGGAAACGCACTTGGACGCGCTGACCAAGTACGACTTCGCCAGCGAGGTGGACGTGAACATCCTCGGCCACATCTTTGAGCACAGCCTCAACGAGATCGAGGCCATCACCGCGCAGATCGAAGGGCGCGCGCTGGATACCAAGAAGACCAAGCGGAAGAAGGACGGCGTGTTCTACACCCCGAAGTACATCACCAAGTACATCGTGGAGAACACCGTGGGTCGATTGTGCACGGAAAAGAAGGAGGAGCTGGCGATCATTGATGAGGACTATGCCAAGGGCCGCAAGGGCCGGCAGAAGAAGACCATCCAGGAGCTGGACACCAAGTTGGAGGTGTACCGCGATTGGCTGCTGAGCCTCACCATCTGCGACCCGGCCTGCGGCAGCGGCGCCTTCCTGAACCAGGCGCTGGACTTCCTCATTGCCGAGCACCAGTATGTGAACGAACTGGAGAGCAAGTTGCTGGGCCAGAGCATCGTGTTCAAGGACATTGGCGACCACATCCTGGAGCGCAACATCTACGGGGTGGACATAAACGAGGAGAGTGTGGAGATCGCGCGCCTCAGCCTGTGGCTGCGCACCGCCACCAAGGGCCGCAAGCTGAACGACCTCAGCGGCAACATCAAGTGCGGCAACAGCCTGATCGACGACCCCGCCGTGGCGGGTGCCAAGGCCTTCGATTGGAAGAAGGAGTTCCCGGCGGTGTTCGCGAAGGGAGGATTCGATGTGGTCATTGGGA
>JADJCX010000010.1 GCA_016703005.1 Flavobacteriales bacterium | reverse complement strand
CATGAGCTTCAACGAATCCAACACCGTCGAGCAGCTGATCCCTGGATGCGGCCACGCCGCATGGTTTAGGCGGCGTGGTGGGCGCCGGAGGCGGGCTATGGCCTGAGCTGAAGCCCAGCCGCTGGACCTTCGCCACCCCTACCGAGTGTGCCGCGCCAAGCCGCCGATGTGCTGGTGGAGCCCTGGCTGCGCGAGGCCCTGCTGAAACTGAACCCCGAGATCGCCGCCCAGCCGGACCGCGCCGATGAGGTGTTCTACCAGCTGCGCGCCATTTTACTAAGCGTGCATAGCGATGGGCTGGTGCGCGCCAACGAGCACTTCACCGCCTGGCTGCGCGGGGAGAAGACCCTGCCCTTCGGCCCCAACGGCGAGCACGTGCCCATCCGCCTACTGGACCGCGAGCAGCCCGCCAACAACCGCCTCACCGTCACCAACCAATGGACCTACGTGGCGGGCAGCGTGAACAAGCGCTTCGACGTGGTCTTCCTGGTGAACGGCATACCGCTGGGCGATCGGCGAGGCCAAGACGCCCACGCGCAAGGCCGTCACCTGGTTCGATGGCGCCTACCAGGTACACCAGCCATCACGAGAAGGAAGTGCCGGCCATGTTCGTGCCCAACGTATTCAGCTTCGCCACCGAGGGCAAGTGCCTGCGCTACGGCAGCATCCGCATGCCGCTGGACCTGTGGGGCCCCTGGCGCGATGAGGACAACCAGCAGGAGGGCGAGCTGAAGCACGTGAAGGCCACCGTGGAAAGCCTGATGCGGCCCGAAGGTGGTGCTGGACATCCTGCAGCACTTCACCCTCTTCAGCACCGACCAAAAGCACCGGCGCATCAAACAGATCTGCCGCTACCAGCAGTTCGACACCGTGAACAAGATGGTGGCGCGCGTGGTGGCCGGTCACCCGAAGAAGGGCCTGATCTGGCACTTCCAAGGCAGCGGAAAAAGCCTGCTGATGGTCTTCGCCGCGCAGAAGCTGCGCCTGCACCCCAAGCTGGCCAACCCCACGGTGCTGAGATCACCGCCACCTTCAACGCCAGCGATGTGCCCAACATGGTGGCCGTGCCCGACCGGCAGATGCTGCACGATGCGCTGAAGCAGGACGTGCGCAAGGTGCTGATCACCACCATCCACAAGTTCGCCGAGGCCAACGGCGTGCTGAACGAGCGCCCCAACATCATTGTGATGGTGGACGAAGCGCACCGCACGCAGGAGGGCGACCTGGGCCGCCAGATGCGCGGTGCCGCCAAGATGGCCGTGCTGGTGAAGAACCCCGAGCGCGTGCAGGCCGTGGTGCGCTACATCGTGCAGCACTACCAGCAGAAGGTGGAGCCCAACAACTTCAAGGCACAGGTGGTCACCTTCGACCGCGAATGCTGCGTGCTGTACAAGCAGGTGTTCGATGAACTGCTGCCGCCCGAGGCCAGCGCCGTGGTGTTCAGCAGCAGCCCGACGACCCGCAGAATGGGATGCGCACAGCGCGACAAGGACGCCGAGGAGAAGCTGCTGGACAACTTCCGCGACCCCAACCACCCGCTGAAGTTCCTGATCGTCACCAACAAGCTGCTCACCGGTTTCGATGCGCCCATCCTACAGGCCATGTACCTGGACAAGCCGCTGAAGGACCACAACCTGTTGCAGGCCATCTGCCGCACCAACCGGGTCTATGGGCAGGAGAAGACGCACGGCCTCATAGTGGACTTCATCGGCATCTTCGACGATGTGGCCAAGGCCCTGCACTTCGATGAGAAGAGCATGCAGCAGGTGGTGAGCAACATCGACGAGCTGCGCAAGGCACTGCCCATCCAGATGAAGGCCTGTCTGGACTTCTTCCCCAACGTGGACCGCACGGTGGCCGGCTACGAAGGCCTGCTGGCCGCGCAGCAATGCCTGCCGGACAACGCCGTGCGCGACCGCTTCGCCGCCCAGTTCACCGTGCTGGGCAGCATCTGGGAAGCCCTGAGCCCCGACCCCTGCCTTGGCCCCTACGCCACGGATTACCGTTGGCTGGCACAAGGTGTACGAGAGCGTGAAGCCGCCAAGCGGCAACGGCAAGTTGCTCTGGCACATGCTCGGCGCGAAGACCATCGACCTGATCAACGAGAACGTGCACGTGGAGACCGTGCGCGACGACCTCGAAGCCCTGGTGCTGGACACCGACAAGATCGAGGACGTGCTGAAGGACCTGGACGCCAAGAAGCGCGCACAGCAGGTGGAGATCCGCCTGGTGGCCCGCCTACAGAAGCACAAGGGCAACCCGAAGTTCACCGAGCTGGGCGAGCGCCTGAGAAGATCAAGGAGCGCCACGAGCAAGGCTTCATGACCAGCCTCGAGTTCCTGAAGGAGATCCTGGACCTGGCCAAGGACACCGTGGAGGCCGAGAACGCCACCGACCCCGAAGAGGACCGCGACCGCGCCAAGGAGGCCCTCACCGAACTCTTCAACGAGGCCAAAGGCACCAACACCCACATCATCGTGGAACGCATCGTCGGCGACATCGACGCCATCGTAAAGACCGTCCGCTTCGACGGCTGGAAGACCACCACCGCCGGCGAACGCGAAGTGCAACAGGCCCTGCGCCGCACCCTGCTGAAGTACCAGCTGCATCGGGACCAGGAGCTTTTTGATAAGGCGTATGGGTATATCAGGAGATTACTGAGCGGCAACTCTGCTTCGGGTCGAGCGCCTCTTTGTCACTTCTCGCGGCGCTCGTTTTTGTCGCGGCTTGTCCACGTTGGGCTCACGAGAAGCGCGAAGGTGATTGATGATGTCGAAGATGAAGGGCTGGACCTTGGGATAGAAGAAGACGAGGAAGGCTGCGGCTCCACCTTTCTGCACGCAACTGAACAGGCGATCAATGTCGGGGTGCTTTACGACCATCCTGAAGCACTGTACAAGAACGGCTGCGATCAGGAACAGCATGAGCATGTGGCCCACACGGCCCCAGTTGCGCTGCTTCGTTGCTGTGGAGTGCCCTGGCCCCAAGTCCCGAAGTACAGGCTCTTGAAAGCTGTATGGAGAACCCTACTGTGAACGAGACTACCAGAACGAGGTCGTGTACAAATTCACCGCGCTGCTCGATGGTCATCGGACCATGTTGCACTAAGGCGATCAGGGCATCCGCATCCATGAACGCCAGGCTGATGCCCCCAACGTGCATGAGATCCATGGCAAGGAAGACACCAACTATGAGGAGCGCCCATCCAAGCGACGTGCCTTTGTGTTTTTTTGACGACTTGCTCATCATTGCCCTGGGTTTGTCGTGTTTCTCCCGTCTGTGACCTCGCCATCCAACCTGTTTTCGAACATCTGTAGGCTGTTACAAGCCTTCTCGATCATGGCTGCAAGCACGCATGCAGCATGCTCGTGACCTACGTTTGGAAAGTCCCCTTCTCTACGCTGGGCGTTCAGTAGTTCAATCATCTCCCTTGTAGTCTCGTTCTTGGCTTGGCGCCAACACCAGCTCTGGCATCCCGAGCTTGTTCTCCTTCTTGCCGGCCTTCATGCCCGGGACGCCTTGCTCGATCAAAAGGGACGGCCATCAATGGCGGCACACCGCCATATTCCTCAGGTACCAGCACGCCGTACATGCCGTTCGATGCCATATCACGAGCGGATCCTCTCAGGGAAGCGCTGGTTCTCGTCCCGCTCCATCAACCGCAGTTGGCTTTCGGGCTCATACAGATCGCGCAGCATGGGCCTGAGATCGTTTTCAGTGCTGGTGAACATCATCTTCGGTAGTTGTAATTTACCGAGTGTTGCTGTGTTCTGACTCTACACACCGTTGAGAAGGGATAGTTCTTGAGAAAGCTCTAGGCTCAGCACCGTTGTTCGGATGCCGTCGGTAGCCCCAGCACGGCAAGTGAGCGTGCGCGGTCGTGTTGAAGGCCTGGCCCGTGAAGAAGTTCACGCCGCCGAAGCAGACCAGCGCGAGCGAATCCCGAGTTCGTTGATCTTGAAAGGACGACCTCGGTCTTGAGCGTGTACTCTGCGGACCGCGGCGCCACTTCGATCAGGTCCTCATCGGGATCACCGCCGTGGAAGGCGATCTGTGACGCGAATGCATATGTGTCGCTCGGAAAAGGGCGCTGCTCAGTGAGGATCTTTCTGCACTTTCCAATGGGCCGATAGAATGAGACGAGCGAGAAATGCATGTTGATGGTGAATGGGCTCACCACCACCACCGCCACGTTCAACGCGCTGTACCACCGGCACTTCGCGTGGAAGTGCCCCGCCACACCGGGATGTGCCCAATCGTCCAGTTCCTGCTTCAGCGCGGCGCTGGCCGTATGCGGTTGCAGGCAGCGCTCATTGCCGGTGAAATAGATGATGCCGTCATCCCGTGCTGCGGAACAGTATGCCAGCGACCGCCCAGACAGCGCTTGAGCCGGAGCGGAATTCGAGCTGTGGACAGCTCGTCGTTCTTGGTTTTTGCTTTCACTCTGACTAAAGATACCGGTCCTCCATCCGTCACTTTCGGCTACGCCGTCCCGTTATCATAGGCTAGTTCAATGAGGAAACTGAAGTAGGCGGCTTGATGTACTCGCCTGTCCATCAGCGCCCTCCTGCTCAAGTAGTGGCACAAAGCGGCGTTGTTTGGCGCACTTCACACTGGCGTTCTCAAGATGCGCGACATGCACGTCGGACCTCGGCATTGCCGTACTCTAGTTTGGCCCGTCTCCGAACTGTTTCCTCGGTGGGCTGCCCTTCTTGCGCACGGTGACGCTAGGAACGGAAGGATAGGGCCGGCACCTTGCACGCGGTCGGGTGTGCGCTTTGTTGCCCCCAAGCACGCGCTCGGGTAAGCACCTGATGCAGCCGCTTGCCTTTTTCGGCGAGTGGCTTTCGCTCCAGGGCGAGTCGCCCGCCGTAGCACTGCAGGCTTCCCTCTCGGCGCAAGCGCACGTGAAGCGTGAAGAGGGTGATCGATCAACCGGTTTCGTCACCCGTTCATCCCGCTACGTCAACCCGGCCGATCCATGGTGCGGCGCGGCCGGTAGGTTCATGCCCACTTACCCGTACCACATGCGCAACACGTCCCTTCTCGTTCCAGCCCTTCTGGTCGCCCAAGCGCTGCACGCCCAATACACCATCGACTGGTCGCACCCCGCGGCCGATACCTACAAGAACGGCGTGATGGCGGCGCGCGACACGGCTGACAACGTGATCGTGGTGGGCACGCGCACCAGCTCGGTGGGCGCGGCGAACATCTACACGCAGAAGTACGACAAGGACGGGATCCTGCTGTGGGAACAGGTGGACGCCACCGGCGTGAACGGGAGCTACCTGGCCCCTACGTGGGTGACCACGAGCGCTACGAACAACATCTTCGTTACCGGCTACCGGTACAGCGGTACAGGGTCCATCTTTCCCAACCAGTTGGTGGTGCTGAAGTACGATCCGCAAGGCATCCTGCAATGGCGACGCACGCTCGACCCCACCTTCACCTTCGGTGTGTACGTGCGCTGCGCCGTGGATGCGAACGATAACCTCTATGTGGGGGCAGTAGGGTTGCTACCGGGCGGCTTGCACCTGATCAAGTACGACCCCAGCGGGAACCAGGTCTTCCACACCGTGGAGGCGAACCCGATCGCCACCAATATGACCTCCATGCGCCTGAAGGGTAACCGGGTGGTGATGTCGGGAACGGGCATCGGTGCGGTGCACGGTGCCGTTGCAACATGGGATACGGCGGGCAACTTCCTGTGGAGCCACTTGGTGACCGGCTTCGGTGCGCAGGATGTGGAAGTGGACGATGCGTTGAACACCTATGTGCTCACCGCCTACAACGATCTCGTTGCGCCCCTCAGCGGGCGCGATGTGGTGATCAAGAAATTCGATGCGGCCGGCGATTCCACCACGCAGTTCGTGTACGACTTCAACGGCACGGACCAGCCCGCGCGCATGACCTTGGTGAACGGCAAGCTGACCGTGATCGGGTGGACCATTCCGCAGGGTGGTGGCTACATGAACTGGACGACCTTCCGAACGGACCTGAACGGTGGGCTCCAATGGAACGCGACGTACAATGCGATGCTCTCCAACGATGAGATACCCGGCTGGGTGGCCGCCAGGGAGAACGGCGATGTGTACGTGACCGGCAAGGGCGGTCCGCTCTACCAAGGCCAGTACCAACAGTACGTGACCTTGAAGTACAGCAACGGTGTGCAGCAATGGGCGCATACCGATCCGTACTACGGTTACAACGGTGTCGCGTGCGTGCTGGGCAAGGACAGTGCGGTGTATGTGCTGGGGCAGGGGTCCATGACGGTGACGCGCTACATAGACCCATTGCCAGCGAGCATTGCGCTGGTAGCACCGAAGGTCTATCTCGACGGTTCGTTCGATACCGGCACCGCCCTCATGGGCGACGGGCTGCGGGCCGGTGGTCTCCTACCCCTGAACGAACCGTATACCGCATTGGGCTACGTGCACACGGGCCCGGCCACCGCACCCACTACGGCCGGGGTGTTGTCATTGACCGGACAGAACGCGATCGCCGATTGGGTGCTACTGGAATTGCGCGATGGGAACAACATGACCGCTGTGGTGCGATCGCGGAGCGCATTGGTGCAACGGGACGGCGATGTCGTGGATACCGACGGTGTAAGTCCAGTGTCCTTCAGCATACCCCCCGGCAATTACTTCGTGGTGGTTCGGCACCGCAACCACTTGGGTTGTATGACGGCAACACCGATCGCCCTGAGCGGGATCGCCACCGTGGTGGATCTTATTTCGCCGCTCACGGGCACATACGGAACGGATGCGCGGAAGAGCGCGGGGGCGTACCGGACGCTGTGGTCCGGGGATACCACCTTCGATGGCAAGCTGAAGTACACCGGCATCCTGAACGATCGCGACCCGATCCTGGTGCGGATCGGAGGGATCGTACCGACCAACACGGTCGTCGGCTATTTCGGTGAGGACAGCAACCTGGACGGCACGGTCAAATACACCGGTACGAACAACGATCGTGATCCCATCCTCGTGAACATCGGCGGCGTGGTGCCTACCAATACGCGGCTCGCACAGCTGCCGTAGATAAGCTTGTTCCACATCCACTGCGTCCACTCCCTCCCCTGCTTCCCTTCTCCTGAACACATCGCTGCCCGCAGCGTAGCCCGGCGTAAGCGCGAACTGGGCGTGAAGTATGTATACGTGCAATAGGTCGTGCCCCGCGGATGCGCGGGCTGATCCCGGCAACGGTTGGTCAGTAAAAAAACGTAACCGCCTTGCCATCATACCGCCCCACCCCATCCGAGGTGCCGAACCAGATGGTGCCGGAGGCATCCTCGGTGCTACCGAAGATCATGCGGCCGGTGGCGATCTGTGCAGTGGCTGTGCCATCGGATCGGTTCAACACCCAAACAGCGGGGTGGTCTTCGCTCGTCCACAGGTTCCCTGCCCTATCCTCGAAAATATAGCCGGTGAAATAGGTGGAGACTTGCGTGGTGGAGTCTCCATCGCGGCGCAGGAGCCCGTCCTGCCCACCGAGCCAAAGGGCACCGGCCCTATCCACATGCACCGTGCGCACATTCCAGAAGCGTGTGCCGGGCGTGCGTTCGATCGTTGCGAAGGATCGTCCATCGTAACGGAAGAGATCGCTGGCCACACCATAGCGCGTAGCGAACCAGAGCGTTCCTGCGCTGTCCTGTGCAATGGAATTCACGTTGAGCCCCGGGGCATCCTGGATCGGGTAATGGGTAAAGGTCTTTCCATCGTAGCGGCTGGCCCCCTCGTTGGTGCCGAACCAGATGTTGCCCGCCCTGTCCTGCAGCATGCACAGGATGCTGTTGTCCGCTAGGCCGTCGGCAGTTGTCAAAAGGACGAACGATGTTCCATCGTACCGGTACACCCCTCCGCCGATAGTGCCGAACCAGAGGATCCTCCCGCGTCTTCCAACAAGGAAAAGACACGATGTTTCTCCAGTCCTTTGGTCAGCGTGACATTCGTGAAGTGCTTGCCATCGTAGGAAATGATGCCTTCCCACGTGGCGAACCAATAGGTGCCGTTCCTGTCCTGTAGCACATTGCGCGTGATGCTTTTTGGAGCCTGTGATCCGGTGGTGTCGTGGATCACCTGCACGGGTTGGCCGGCGGTATCGGTGCTCGATCGGGCACCGGCCTCCTGCTCTTTGACCTGACCATTACAGGAAGTGAGCAGCAGAATGGGGAGCAAGGGAAGCAGTTGCCTGAGCAGCTGATGTTCGTTCATGTGCCTGTGGACAGGTGAAGGTGCATTGACGGACCGAACTTAGGTGCGGATGGCGAGCAAAGTCTCCGTTTGACGCGAGCGGCTGCGCCCGGCTCGATGACCTGCGCTGCGGGTCTGTGCGAGTCGGGGTGCGGCTTTGATCATTGGCGCGTCATCGCGAGGAGGCTCGGCGACGAAGCGATCCATGCCTTTCATCATCTGAGGGAAGCAAAAGGTGTAAAGAGCGATCACCGGCCGTTCGAGGGCCTCACGTTGGAACCCGTGAACTGAGTCACTACCGGATACCGCACACGCATTACGCGCACGTTCAGCCGCTACCCTGAGCACGCGATCGGATATCACCTCGATTGCCGGGTGTGGTTCCATGAAGAACCCAGGTTTCAGAATGGAGCCCGCGCTCAGCGCTGCACGGCCATGTAGGCCGGGTCGCTGCCGAAATCCCCTTCGGGGTCGTGTGCCCAAGCACGCACAGCCGTAACGAGCTCGTCGCGTTCGGCGGTGAGGTAGGAGATCTCCTCGTGGGCCGCCGCAAGGCTTTTCTTCAAGCGCGTGATCTCTTTGAGCATCTGGCTCCAGGTCTGCCCATGGTCGTTCTCGGACGAATGCAGAGCGTTGATGTGGAGTACGGAAAGTTGGGCCATGGAAGAGGTGCTGTTGAAAGGAGCCTGCGTACGGTGCGGCCCGTGGGTTGTTCCGATGGTTGATACGTGGGTGTTCCCGGGTGGCGCTCAGGCGGCTTGCTCGCCAAGCGGTAGGCCTCCTCGAGTTCCATGCTGAGCACCTTGTTCAGCTGTGCTTGCTGATAGGCCTTGCGGCCCATTTTCTCGTTGAAGCGCCATAGGGCGTTCACCTCAATCGCAAGAGTTGCAGTTCGTCCTGTTCGCTGGTGAAGACCTCTCCGGCGTTCACCATGCGTTGCAGTTCCTGGTTCTTGGCCTTCAGTTCCATGACGTCGTTGCGCAGCAACGAGGCGTAGGCCACAAGGTCCACGCAGCGTTGGTACCAGGTTTCGCTGGGTCCCAAGGCGTGCAGCTGTACGCGCTTCTTCTTCCAAGGGGTGAATTTCATGGGTTCCGATTGTTAAGTCGCCGCTGATACGTGGGCGCTGGGTGCGTGGTTGCATGCCGCCTCCCCCGTCTTCAACCGCCCCCGGTTGGATCCTTTGCCGTGCAGCGGGCGGCCGCCTGGGGTGCCCGGCTACATTCGGGTTGCACTAAAACCCCACATTACCATGAACATGAAAGTACTCGTTGCCGCCCTGGTGGGCGCAGTGGTCGCATTCCTTTTGGGCTGGCTCCTCTGGGGCATGCTCCTCATGGGCTACTACGAAGCCAATATGATCCACTACGAAGGGTTGATGAAGTCGGAGGAGGAGTTCAACTTGGGCCTCATGTTCGTTGGCCAGTTGGTATTGTGCCTGTCGTTGGCCTTCCTGTTCCAGCGCATGGGCACCACCGATCTGATGGGCGGCGCCATGATGGGCGCGGTGATCGGCGCGCTGTTCTACCTCAGCGTCGACCTCAGCTTCCTGGCCATGATGAACTACTTCAGCACGCCGATGGTGGTGGTGGTGGATGTGCTGGTGAACACCGTGTGGTTGGCCGGCACGGGCGCGGTCATCGGCCTAATGCTGGGCCGCGGCAAGGCAGCGGCGTAGTGGTGCAGTGATCCCGCGAAGGCCCGGCGTGCTGTGCATGCCGGGCCTTCTGCTTTGGTGTCCACAGATCACGCAGATGACACCGATAAGATCCAAGAGTTGAGGTTATCCGCCCCTCCGCATTCATCTGCGTCATCTGCGCCATCTGCGGAAGCAACACCCCCGGATAGCCGGGCCATCTACTTTCGGCGGCCCATGCTCCGCGCCTTGCACATCGCCGATTTCCTTGCGTTGCACACGCCCATCATCGATGTGCGTTCGCCCGGTGAATTCGCGCGCGGGCATATCCCCGGTGCGACAAGTCAGCCGCTCTTTACCGATGAGGAGCGTGCCGTGGTGGGCACCTTGTACAAGCAGGTGGGACGCGATGCGGCCGTGCTGGAGGGCCTGCGCATCGTGGGTCCGAAGATGGCCACCATCGTGGAGCAGGCGCGCGCCTTGGCGCCCGACGGAAAGATCCGCGTGCATTGCTGGCGTGGTGGCGAACGCAGCGGCAGCGTGGCCTGGCTGCTGGACAAGGCGGGCTTCGCGGAAGTGAGCACCCTGAAGCGCGGCTACAAAGGCTTCCGCACACATGTGCAGGCCGAACTGTGCAATCCGTTGGAACTACGCGTGCTCGGCGGATACACCGGCACCGGCAAAACGGAAACGCTCAAGCACCTGCGCTCGTTGGGCCAGCAGGTGATCGATCTGGAAGCGTTGGCGCACCACAAGGGATCGAGCTTCGGCGCCATCGGCGAAGGGCCGCAGCCCAGCACCGAACACTTCGAGAACCTGTTGTGGCACGCCGTGCAAGGCATCGACACCACCAAGCCGCTGTGGCTGGAGGACGAGAGCATGCTGATCGGCCGGGTGAAGATCCCCGATGCCTTCTTCGCGCACATGCGCGCCGCGCTGTTGTACTTCGCCGAGATGCCCATGGAAGAGCGCGCCGCGCGCTTGGTGGTGGACTACGGCAAGTACCCGAAGGAGGAACTGGCCGAAGCCGTCGTGCGCATCGGCAAACGCTTGGGTCCACAGCATTGCAAAGCAGCGCTACAAGCCTTGGAAGTAGGCGACCTCTACACGGTGGCCATCATCACGCTCACCTACTACGACAAGACCTACGGCCACGGCACCTCCAAGCGCGACCCGGCGCGCGTGCTGCGCCTACCGGCCAGCGCCAACGACCTTCGCGGCCTCGCGCAACGCGTGATCCAACACAATGCACAGCACCACCACGCCTGAACCGATCAGGCTCACGCAATACAGTCATGGCGCCGGTTGTGGCTGCAAGATCGCACCCGCGCAGCTGGAGCTGATCCTGAAGAGCGCCTTGGGCACCTTGCCCGATCCGAAACTCTTGGTGGGCTATGGCAGTCGCGACGATGCCGCTGTGTACGAACTGGCCGATGGCCGGTGCATCATCAGCACCACCGACTTCTTCTCCCCCATTGTGGACGACGCCTACGACTTCGGGCGCATTGCCGCCACCAACGCCTTGAGCGATGTGTACGCCATGGGCGGCAAGCCGCTGCTGGCCGTTGCCATACTCGGTTGGCCGATCGAGAAGCTGGGGCCGGAATTGGCGCAACGGGTCGTGGAGGGCGGCAGACAAGTATGCCATGATGCGGGCATCCCCTTGGCCGGTGGCCACAGCATCGACGCGCCCGAACCGTTCTTCGGCTTGGCCGTTACCGGCGAAGTGCCGAAGACCCACATCAAACGCAACGACACGGCGCAGCACGGCGATGTGCTCTTCCTCACCAAACCCTTGGGGGTTGGCATCCTGAGCACAGGACAGAAACGGGGATACTGCCCGAGGAACAAGCGCGTGATGCTCGACAGCATGGCACGGTTGAACACGATCGGCCATGTGCTCGGAACGCTCCCGCACGTGCATGCCCTTACGGATGTCACGGGATTCGGGCTGCTCGGGCACCTGCTGGAGATGTGCAACGGTTCGGGCCTCAACGCCCAACTGGACTACGACGCGGTGCCGATGATCGCCCACGCCAAGGTGTTGATCGCACAAGGCTGTTACCCCGACGGAGCGTTGCGCAACTGGAAGAGCTACGGCCACAACGTTGCGGGTGCCAGTACCATGGAGCGCATGTTCATGCTGGCGGATCCGGAGACCAGCGGCGGCCTGCTGATCGCTGTGGATCCGGTGAAGGCCGGTGAGCTCGGTGCGCTGCTCGCGCAAGCAGGACTGCCGCACCAGGTCATCGGGCGAATGTTCCCACGCGCGGAGGGGCCGGTGATCACGGTGGTTTAGCGCGGTGATCCGCACGCGCGTCATCGCGAGCGACTTCATAGGCGCGTGGCGATCCAAGCGGAAGTTTGCTCGGGCACGGCTAATGTGTTCCGGCACAACAGCCCATGGATCGCTTCGTCGTTCCTCCTCGCGATGACGAGGTGCATGCACGTCATCGCGAGGACCTTCATAGGCGCGTGGCGATCCAAGCGAAAGCTTGCTCGGGCACGGCTAGTGTGTTCCGGCACAACAGCCCATGGATCGCTTCGTCGTTCCTCCTCGCGATGACGAGGTGCATGCACGTCATCGCGAGGACCTTCATAGGTCCGTGGCGATCCAAACTCAAGCCAGCGTGGGCACGGCTACTGTGTTCCGGCACAACAGCCCATGGATCGCTTCGTCGTTCCTCCTCGCGATGACGAGGTGCATGCACGTCATCGCGAGGACCTTCATGGTCCGTGGCGATCCAAACTCAAGCCAGCGTGGGCAAGGCTACTGTGTTCCGGCACAACAGCACATGGATCGCTTCGTCGTTCCTCCTCGCGATGACGAGGTGCATGCACGTCATCGCGAGGACCTTCATAGGTCCGTGGCGATCCAAACTCAAGCCAGCGTGGGCACGGCTACTGTGTTCCGGCACAACAGCACATGGATCGCTTCGTCCCGGAGCCTCCTAGCGATGAGGCGGTGCACAGGACCATAACGATCGTCGTTCCTTCGTACCATGATCGCTCGGCTTCTTTTCTATCCGCTTTGCGCGGCGGTGCTCACTGCAGGCGTATGCCAACCCACCTTGATCGGTGGCGACCCGCGGTTGCAGGACATCAAATTACCGGAAGGCTTCACCATTGAAGCCTACGCCGAGAAGGTGGATGGTGCGCGCCAGATGTGCTTCGGCACGCGCGGCACCTTGTTCGTGAGCACCCGCGACAAGAACGTGTACGCCCTGAGCGACGACGACCTCGACGGCAAGCCGGAGACGCAGCACCTCATTGCGCAAGGCCTGGTGATGCCGAACGGCGTGGCCTTCAAGAACGGTTCGCTGTATGTGGCCGAGGTACACCGCATCCTGCGGTATGACAGCATTGAGAGCAAGCTGGCCGCGCCACCCAAGCCCGTGGTGGTCTTCGATCGGTTCCCAACGGAAAAGCACCACGGTTGGAAGTACATCGCCATCGGCCCTGACGACCGGTTGTACGTGCCTGTGGGCGCGCCCTGCAACGAGTGCTTGCGCGAGGACAGCATCTACGCAACGGTCACCAGCATGAAGCTCGACGGCACCGACCTGCGGATCGAAGCGCACGGCGTGCGCAACAGCGTGGGCTTCGACTGGGATCGCGCACGGGACAATTCTGGTTCACCGAGAACGGTCGCGACATGATGGGCAACGACATGCCGGACTGCGAGTTGAACACGCTCACCACCGTGGGCGAACACTTCGGCTTTCCGTTCTGTCATCAAGGCGATACGCTCGATCCGGAATTCGGGGTGGGCAAGAATTGCGCGGACTACACGGCACCGGTGCTGAAGCTCGGCCCGCACGTGGCGCCGTTGGGCATGAAGTTCTATCGCGGCAAGATGTTCCCGGAGAAATACCGCAACGCCATCTTCATCGCCGAGCATGGCAGTTGGAACCGCTCCACGCCTATCGGCTACCGCGTGAAAGTGGCCCTGCCCGACGGAGCCGGTGGTTGGACACAGGAAGTCTTCGCCGATGGTTGGTTGAGCGGTAACACCGCGACCGGCCGACCCGTGGATGTGTTGGAACTCGAGGACGGCAGCCTGTTGGTGAGCGATGATGCAGCCGACATGATCTACAGGATCGGCTACACGAAGCCATGACGCGCACGTATCGTGTGACCGGCATGCACTGCGCCGCGTGCGAACAGACCGTGCGCAAAGCGTTGATGATGGAGCCGGATATCCGCGAAGCCCTCGTCAGCGCCTCAGCGGGGACCGTGGAACTGGACCTCTTGCGTGCGGTGCCCGAGGAACGCTTGCGTGGCCTTGTGGCCAAGACCGGTTCGTACTCCCTGGCGGAAGAAGTCACGGACCCCGCACCTGCCCCGCCCGTGGAAACCGAAGCACCAACGGCCACCACCTACTTCCCACTGATCCTGCTCGGGGCGTTCATCACCGGGGTTGCCATTCTGGCACAGTGGCCACTTGCCGACTTCGACGGCATGCTGTGGATGCGCCACTTCATGGCGGGCTTCTTTCTCTGCTTCTCGTTCTTCAAACTGCTCGATGTGCGCGGGTTCGCCAGCAGCTATCGCATGTACGACCCGATCGCGCGCCACGTGCCACAATGGGGATCGGTCTATCCGTTCGTTGAACTGGCGTTGGGTGTGCTCTATGTTACCGGGCTGTACCCGATCGCAACGGCATGGATCACGGTGGTGGTCATGGGCATCAGTGCCATCGGCCCCATCCAAAGCGTGCTGAACAAGCAGAAGATCCGGTGCGCATGTTTGGGCGCGGTGTTCAACCTGCCCATGAGCACGGTCACTATCGTTGAGGACCTGCTGATGGTGGGCATGGCGGCCGCCATGCTCGTGGGCTAAAATGGGTTGGTGCGTTTCCTGAACGGCGACTTGTTCAACCAAGCGACGTTGCGCCACGTGCCGAACAGCAAGACGTGCATGAGCCATGCACAGAACACACCCAGCAGCGCACCGGCCACCACATCCTCGGTGAAGTGCTGACTGAGCCACACCCGACTACCGGCCAACAAAACCGCAAATACCGCCAACGCAATGGCCCACCCTCGTTGGTTGATCAACAACGCCAGCGATAAGCACAATGCGAACGCCGCCGTGCTGTGCCCGCTGGGAAAACTGAAATGGTGCATCAGCTCCACGCCGTCCGGCACGCGCAGCCCGGGCATGCGATCGATGTAATAGCCTGGACGATGGGCCTCGAAAACATTGCGTTTAAGCGTTTGCACCATGAACGAACTGAGCAGCGATGCCGTGGCCACCAGTAGCATACTGCGCCAGTTGCGCCACAACAGCGCAAGCGCTACAACGGCTGTGAGGTAGCCATCGGCGATGTGCGTACCGTACCGGAAGATCGGATCGGCCCATTGGGGCAAGGCACTGTTGATGCGCAGGTGCAGTTCCAACTGCGAATTGCCCATCATGAGCCCTGCCGCCACGCCGCACCAGGCCAGCAGCACGATCAAGAACGGAAGCAGCGCGCGGTTCGTCACGCGCTAAATGTAGAAGGGCGATCCAACTCCCGTTTGTTGATCGTTGGACCACCGATTACTACGATCATGGTATTGGCCCGGGGTGACGGGCGATCCTCTTTTGCGCACCCTAAAGAAGATCCATGTCGTTGTTCCGCACGTTCCTCGTCGTACTCGTTGTCGTCCTTTCACAGAAGGCCCGTTCCCAATCGCAGACCATCAGCGGAGCGGTGGTGGCGATCGATGGCACTGGTGTTCCGTTCGTTACCGTGTCCAACGGAACCACCTCCACGCTCACCGACGCGAACGGTGGCTTCACCATCGCATCCGCAACGGCCGATAGCACGGATCTAACCGTCACCGGTCCGGGGTTCACCACCGTAACGGTGCGCACGCCCGGCACCGGCGCCGTGCGGCTCACGGTGCAAGAGCGCGTCACCGACCTGCCCGGCATTCCGGACCACCAGCAGCATCACGGGCGGTAGCGGTCCATCGCGCAGCATGCCCGGCTCCGCATGGTACATCGGTCCGCGCGAGATCCAACGTAGTGGCTATACCGATCCGCACCGCATGCTGCGGTCGGTACCGGGCGTCAGCATCCAAGAGGAAGATGGCTTCGGCCTTCGTCCCAACATCGGGTTGCGCGGCACCGGCTCGGAGCGCAGCAGCAAGATCACCATGATGGAGGATGGGGTGTTGATGGCACCGGCCCCTTACGCTTCGCCTGCTGCGTATTGGTTCCCATCCATCGCGCGCATGCACGCCGTGGAGGTGGTGAAGGGCAGCAGCCAACTCCGCTACGGGCCGCTCTCCACCGGTGGTGCCATCAACTTCATCAGCACGCCCTTGCCCCAACGCACCGCCGGCAAGGTGGCCTTGTGGGGTGGAAGTCACGGCATGCTGAACATGCATGCGCACGCGGGCACGGTGCAAGGACCGGTGGCGGTGCTCGTTGAATCGGTGCAGGGATCGGCCGAGGGGTTCAAGGAACTGGACAATGGCGGCAACACGGGCTTCAGCAAGCAGGACCACGTGGTGAAACTGCGCTGGAAGAACGCGGACAACGCCCCGCTGCCGATGGCCCTCGTGGTGAAGGCGGGACTTACCAAGGAAGAGAGCAACGAAACGTACCTCGGGCTGACGACCGAGGACTTCGCCGCTACACCGTACCGTCGGTATGCGGCTTCCGCGAAGGACCGCATGGAAGTGGAACACGACCTGTTGAGCGCGCAATACGTGGTGCGGATCCCACAAGGTCCGCAGCTCGGTGTTACGGCCTACCGCACCAACACGTACCGCAACTGGTACAAGCTCGACCAGGTGAAAGACAGTGCCGGAACCAAGACCTCGATCTCGTCCATCGTCGACGACCCTTCTTCGACATGCCGTTGAATATGCCACGCTCACGGGTGCCACCTCCGCCGACGATGCCTTACAGGTGAAGGCGAACAACCGCAACTACCAGACGAGCGGTGTGCAACTGCAGATCACGCAAGACTGGAAACGCGAACGCGCCACGCACAAGATCGAACTGGGCGGTCGACTGCACAACGACTACATGGACCGCTACCAATGGGTGGACGGATTCGCCATGCGCGATGGCGACATGCTGTTGACGAACACCGGCACCCCGGGCACCGAAAGCAATCGGATCGCATCGGCCACGGCATTCGCAGGGCATGCGGTATACGACCTCACGATCGGGCGCATCGGTGTACATCCGGGGCTGCGCATGGAGCATATTGAAATGCGCGACGAGAACTACGGAAAGCAGGATCCCGGCCGCACGAGCGCGGCGTTGGTGGTCACCTCCAACACCCGCGATGTGTGGTTGCCCGGCATCAGTGTGGACGTGAGGGCGAACCCGACGCTGATGGCCTTCGCCGGAGTGCACAAGGGGTTCTCACCTGCTGGTGCCGATCCCGGCACGCTGCCCGAAGAGAGCATCAACTATGAAGCGGGCGTGCGCTGGTTCCCGGCGGGTACCGAGGTGCAGGTGATCGGTTTCTACAACGACTATTCGCAAATGCTCGGCGCCGACCTGTCCGCAGCAGGTGGCTCCGGCAGCGGCGACTTGTTCAACGGCGGTGCCGCCGTGGTGGCCGGTGTTGAAGTGTTCGCAACGAAGGATCCGTTGCACGGTCGCAGTGATGGTTTCAGTTTGCCGATCCGCGTTGCGTACACCTTCACCGATGCCCGCTTCAGTTCCACGTTCAACAGCACGTTCGAACCGTGGGGGCAAGTGCTGGAAGGCGATCGGATCCCCTTTACGCCGATGCATCAACTGCAGGCGGGGGCAACTCTTGAAGGACGACGGTTCAGCATCGGTTTCCGCGTCGTGTACGTCGGCGGGACCGTAACGGCAACCGGAGCGCAAGCGGAGAACGGATCGAGCGGATTACCGGCCTACACCGCGATCGACGCCGATGCCACCTATCGGTTGGGCACCCATGCGGAGGTATTCAGCACCGTGCAGAACCTGTTCGATGCCGTGTACGCCGTAGGCGATCTCCCGGCGGGTTGGCGCCCAGGCCTGCCCCGCACGGTGCAGGGCGGATTCAGGTTCCGGTTCTGAACAGCAGAGTCATCATGGCACATCGGTCAGGAACAACGGATCAACACCCACACACCATGGCAACGATCGGGAAAAAATTCGCGGACCGCACGCACGACAAGCAGATGAACAAGATGTTGGATGCCGGTACCAAAGCGGTGCTGACATCGGTGCTTTCGGAGCAACGCGGCACTGCGCTGGACGCATACCTCCGCGCTATCGGACGCTCCAAACCGAGATAGCCTGCTTCGACTTCCTCAGCTGCCATGAATAGCCTATGGCAGTTGCTCCGTGCGTGTTGCCGTGGGCACCGTACCGCCGATGTTGATCAGAATGGGATCACGATCGTTCAGCGTTCCGGTGTACTTCACCATCCCGTCCAAGTTGACGTCAGCTTGCACGTAGCCCACCATGGTGTTCGTTGGTATCAGGCCGCCCACTTGCACAAGGATGGGGTCGCGGTCGTTGTCGGTACCGGTGTATTTCACCGCGTCGTCGAGGAATACGTTGCCGCTCCGGAGTGCCCACTTGCCATTGGCCAGGGTCGTACGTCCATCCACACCGTACGTGGGTGTAGCGGCCAAGGTGAAGTCGATGGACCGTTCATCCTTGTTCAGCAGCTGGCTGGTGCTGGTCATGGTACCGAAGTGGTTGCGGTGCCGCACGGCAACGAAGTAGTTGTCCGTGGCCACGCTGAAGAGCAATCGGCGGTAGCCGTCGGTGCCCACGATATCGCCGTCACGTTGCAAGAGGGCACTGCGCGTGGCAAGGATCTGCGAGCTGTTGTTCTTGTTCCGCAGTTCCACCAACACCCAATCAACGATCGCGTTCTGCCCGGTTACAGCGAGCAACGCAGGCGGGACCACCTCCCCACCGCCCCCACCAGCATGGGTGAAGCCCAGCGCGGTGAACGGTTCCATGGCCGGTATGAGGCTTTGCACACGCAAGTCATCGCGCATCAACCCCGTGTTCGCATCGAATGCGCCTTGCAGTATGGTGCGCAGCTTCACGCTCGGGGAGCAATCCTGCCAACGCGCCAAGTATTGCGAAGCGATGAGCGCACGGGCCGGGGCGCTCGGGCGCTCCCAACGCACCGCCATGTGGTCGCCACCGCCACCTTCCTTTTGCAGGAATTCGAAGTAGTAATACACACCGGCCTGCAACTGGATACCTGCGCTGCGCTGGGTCGGATACTTGGTGTACTCTGTTTCGTTCGTCCAGCCGGACACACTGGCGATCTGTTGCTTCAGTCCGGGCTCAGCGTTCGGGCTCAAATAGAGGATCGAGGCGTCGTCGCTGGTCACCGTGAAATAGAACAGGCCGGTCTCGGGCGCTATGATGTAGCCACGCATACGCGTGCCGTAGTTGTTGTTGAAGTTCACCGGCCCCTGGATGGTCGTGGGGAAGGAACTTCCGCTCGGCGAGTTCGGGTAGTTCACGTTGCTGGTGAGGTCGCTGACATTGGCCCCTGCACCGATGTTCAACCAGTACTCACGGAGTATGCTGCCGGTGGCCCCGACACACTGCGGTGCATCATAGGTGATGACGTTGATCACCCGCGACGCATAGCCAACAAGACCGTCATTGTCAGTTACCGTTAGCGTCACAACATGATCGCCGGCATTGGCGAATGACTTGCTCGGTGAAGAGGAAGTGCTCGTTGTGCCATCGCCGAAGTCCCACGCATAGCTCACGATGTTGCCATTGTCCACACTGGTCTCCCCGCTGAAGTTCACCGACAAGGGCGCAGGACCCGCGACCACGTTGCTCGTGATCACCGCCGTTGGAGCGATGCCGCTGCACCGCGGTTGCAGATCATGTGTAACAGTGGTACTCATCCCGTGCGCATCGGTAACGGTGTAGAGCACTTCATACCAGAACTCGTCCGTGTAACAACCCAAGCCACTGATCACTTTGCTCGTCGTGAGCGCGGTAACCGGGCTTTCGGGGTGTACGTGGTTGTTGTGGTGGAAGATGGTCTGCCACTGGTGCGTCAATTGGCCGGGTCCATGTTCGGCGTCGATCGCACTGCCGATGCAGGCATAGTTCGTATCCACGTTCAGCGGATAATGGTGTCCATCAGGGAAGCTGGTGATGCTCACCACCGGGGGCGTGTTGTTCGCACTGACGATCAGTGATGCGGTGCTGAACGCGCTGCCTTGATCGATCACCGTGAGCGTTACGTTGTATGTGATCGGGTTGCCGTTCGGCGGTGTGAACACATGCACCGGATTCGGGGCCGTGCTGTTGGGCGTTCCATCCCCGAAGTTCCAGCTATAGGACAGCGCCCCGTTCTCCGGATCGGTGCTATTGCTGCCGGTGAACTGCACCGTGACCGGTCCAGCACCGAACTGAACATCCTGTTCCGCCAAGGCCACGGGTGGCAGGTTCGTAACGCCGATCGGCAGGATCTTCCGGATGGAGTTCGTCTCGTAACGCACATACCACAAGCCTCCATCGGGTCCTTCGTTCACGAACACCACCGCTCCCATGGACGTCCCGAAGTTGGCCACGCTGACCGGCGCATTGTTCGTGTTGAAGGTGAACCGACGGATCCAGGCACCGGCGTAATCGGCATTGAAATACACGTTCTGGTAGCCCAGCGGCCAGCCGGTGCCGGTGAGCCAGGTACCACCGACCGCGGCATTGCCCCCGAAACGCGGACCGGGCACCGGACTTCCCACGGCATCGAGGTCGTACGTGATCGCAGTATTGCCGCTGAAGCCCGCACAACGACTGCGGTTGCCGTGCTGCCAATCGATCGCTGGGCGGCTGTGGAACCAATGCGGGATGTTCACTGGGACCTGCACGCTGTTGTCACACGGGTTCGGGTGTCCGTTCAGGTGGATCGGGGTATCCTGCTTCAACAGATCCTGGAAGTTGAAGTACTGCTGACCGCATGCGCCGATGCCGTATAGCGGGTTCGGCATATCGAGGTTGGCCGTCAAGGCCGATGTGTAACCGGCATGGTTCTCCATCCCTTCGAAGATGGGCCAGCCGAAATTCTGGCCGGGGTCGGTGCTCACCTGCAGATCCTCCCACGTGCCCCATCCCACATCACCGATGTAGAACGCCCCGGGGTTGGCATCTGCGGGGTTGGTGCTGCCGGTTCCAGGTCGCTTGGTCATGCGGAACGGGTTGCGAAGACCGAGTGCCCAAACCCTGCTTTTCGGTGACCGTGGTTGCGCGGGGTCGTAGTAGGGATTGCTCGGAACACCATCGCCGGTGTTCGGATCCATGCGCAGCAGCTTTCCGTTGTGGCAATTGAGCAGTTGGCTGCGCATGGCACCAACGTTCTCAGCTGGGCGAATGATGCTGTCCGCTAGTGCTTGTGCGAAATAGGTTGCACCGTCGTTGCCTACATCCACGGCGTTGTAGCTGGCGCCATCGCCCACAGTGGCCAGAAGCGTTCCATCAAGCTATGGCTTTCGTGCAGCAAGGGCACACCGGTCTTTCTCGTTTCACCCAACAACACCACCCTGCTGTTGTAGTCCGTCGCGTTGAAGTTCGGCCCGATAGCGGTGTAGCGCGTAATGCGCATGATGGTGGCTGCGAAGTATTGGTTGGTGGCAGCGTTGTAGGTACCGGTACCAAAGTTCATCAAGTGGTGCCGGTCCACGGCGTACATCATGTACATGCGGCCGTTCGTCAGGAAGTCGGGATCGAGCGTGAAGCCAAGGAAGCCGTGGTCCCGCCAGTCTCCCACTTCTTCACTGATGTCGAGCAATGCCGGGGTCAGCTTCACACCATTCTGAACGATCCATACCCGACCAGCTTTCTCCCATACGTACATGCGCCCGTTGTCATCGAACGTGAATCCGACCGGGGCCGAGAATCCGGACATGACCAGCTGGTCGGCGAAACCGGAGGAATGGTTTGCGCGCTGGTGTTGTGGGTGTTCAGAACTGATAGAACGAGTACGGACAGGGACCCAAAAGTGGGCGCACGAAGAAGACGGACAATTTCATTCGACGGGGGGATCGGTTAACTGAGCGGGGGAAACTACCGGGTTCGTCGAGCGCAAGTCAAGACTTGACAAGGCTACATTGGCAGTTATGGAGCAGCTTCACCTCGACTTGTCGATCACCGGGAAAGTGCAGGGTGTTTGGTACCGCAAGTCTGCTGTAGCAAAGGCCGTTGAACTCGGGTTGAAGGGCTACGCACAGAACCTGCCCGATGGCAGTGTCCGCATAGAAGCTGAAGGTTCCCGAGAAGATCTCGATGACTTTATTGCTTGGTGCCGCACCGGCCCGCCGTTGGCCCGTGTGGAGAAGGTGACGAGTGCCTTGGGGAAGTGGGAAGGTTACCCAGCCTTCCAGTGCAAGCTTTAGGCGAACAGATCCAACTGTCCTTGCGGTGGCAAGCGGAACAACGAACTGTCCGTTGCCGGGATCGATCGCCCGGCGAAGTAGCGCTTCCGCAGAACGGTGAATAGCCGGTTGATGCTCAGCGCATAGGCGCCCTCCCCTTTCATACGCAGGCCGCTTCGGGTATCTTCCATGGATCCGCCATGCACGGCCATGATCTGCGCGATCACCTTATCCGCTCGATCGGGGAAATGCGACCGCAACCAATTCTCAAAAACCGGTTTCACGGCGCCGTTCGTGCGCACCACCGTGTAGCTCGCGGTGCGCGCACCGGCATCCGCAGCCGAATTCAGGATCGCCGGTATGTCCTTGTCGTTGAGCGCGGGGATGATCGGGGCCACCATCACCACTACCGGCACACCGGCGTTGCTCAAGGCCTCCACGGCGCGCAACCGGTTGAGGCCGCTGCTGGTGCGCGGTTCCATCACCCGACGCAGTTCCTCGTCGAGCGTGGTGATGCTGATGGCCACGGTTGCAAGGTTCATTGACGCTAGTTCGGAAAGCAGTTCCAGGTCCCGCAGGATCAAATGGTTCTTGGTGATCACGCTCACCGGATTGCGGAAACGCAGCATCACCTCCAACAACTTCCGCGTGATGCCCTCCTTCCGCTCCACTGGTTGATAGGGATCAGTGGCGCCACTGATCATGATGCTCTCGCCATTCCATGACCGCGACCGCAGCTTTTGCTCCAACAGTTCCGGTGCGTTGCGCTTCACAATGATGATGCGCTCGAAGTCGACGCCCGCGCTATAGCCCCAGTATTCGTGCGTCGGTCGCGCATAGCAATACGAGCAGCCATGCTCGCACCCTTGGTACGGGTTCAAACTCCACCGGAAACCGAGGTCGGGTGAGTTCACCTCATTGACGATGGTCTTCGGTGTTTCGATGCGGTAAGTCGTTGGGGCGACCGTGTCGTCCACTTCATCGATCGCTTCCCAGTGAACGATGCCGTAACTGTTCTTCAGGAAACGATTGGGCACTTGCACGGCCGCGCCGCGCCCCTTGACCGGTTTTCCGTCGATCGGCATGCGAGTAATGTATCGACCGGGCGCCGTTCGCAACGCACACATGGCGCTGGCATGACGAAGACCAAGAACCCGCCGATTAAGTTCGCGGCCCGAATGAAAAAGCCCGCTACCCTTCTCGCTATTGCCGCCTTCGCCTTTGGCTGCGGCACACCTGCAACCACCACCGAGCAACAACCCGTTGCGCAAGACACCCTGCCGAAAGACACGCTGATCCTGCCTGGCGAGAACCACTTCAAAAGCCTGAAGCAGCTGACGTTCGGCGGCGACAACGCAGAAGCGTACTGGAGTTTCGCCGGCGACAAGCTGGTATTCCAGGTCACCAACAAGGCATGGGGCGATTCCTGCGACCAGATCCGCTACTTCAACCCGTTCACGGACGATCTGAAGAACGGCCCACCGAACAAGATCAGCGTGAACAACGGCCGCACAACATGCAGCTACTTCCTGCCCGGCGATAGTTTGGTGCTGTTCGCGAGCACGCACTTGGACGGGCCACAATGCCCGCCAGTGCCCGAGCGCCAACCAGGAGGCAAATACACCTGGCCGCTGTACGAGACGATGGACATTTTCGTGAGCGACCTGAAAGGGAACATCCGCAAGCAGCTTACCACCTCCAAGGGCTACGATGCCGAGGGAACGGTCTCGGCGAAAGGCGACCGCATCGTTTTCACGAGCGTGCGCAACGGCGATATCGACCTGTACACCATGAACATCGACGGCTCCGATGTGAAACAGGTTACCACGGCGCTCGGCTACGACGGAGGAGCGTTCTTCAGCCCAGACGGCACCAAATTGTTGTGGCGTGCGAGCCGCCCGACCAAGCCCGAGGACGTGAAAGAGTACAAGGACTTGCTGGCCGCTGGTCTGGTGCAACCCACCCAGATGGAACTCTTTGTCGCCAACGCCGATGGCACCGATGCCAAACAGATCACCGCGCTGGGCAAAGCCAACTGGGCACCGTATTGGCACCCGGACAGTAAGCGCATCATTTTCGCCAGCAACCACATGACCGAGCGCGGCTTCCCGTTCAGCCTGTTCATGATCAACACCGACGGCAGCGGATTGGAGCGCCTTACCACCAGCGACACCTTCGATGCGTTCCCGGTGTTCAGCGCCGATGGCCGCTACCTGGTATTCAGCAGCAACCGCGGTGGCAAGGACCGCGAAACGAACTTGTTCCTGGCCGAGTGGAAGTAGCTCCGGCCACCTGAATGTGGAAGGGCCCGTGGTGATCACCACGGGCCCTTCTGTTCTTAACGAGTGCGGTCAGCGACGCACGATGCGCGAAACCGCGCGACCGTTGTCGCCAATGCCGGTGAGTGTGTAGGTACCCGGAGCAATGCCCGAAAGGTCGAGTTGCACTTGGTCGTTGACCGCTTGCTGGGTGACAAGCAACACCGAGCGTCCAGTAGCATCGCTGAGGATGAAGGTGACGGCACCGGTCAGCTTCGTACCAACGGTGATCACGTCACTGGTCGGATTTGGATATGTGGTGATGGCCAGTGGTGTTGCGGCTTCCGGAACAGCAACGTTGCCCACGGCACAAGCCGTCACGGATATGTCGTCGAGGTACCACCCGGCCTTGTTCACCACGGCTGTGGCGAAGAGCGAGAACTCGATCAGCACACTTGATTGACCCACATATGGTGTAAGGTCGATCGTCATTTGCTGCCACGCAGGCGACAGTCCGGTCGTATCGTTGTGGTAAACGTTGATACCATTCACGAAAATGTCCCCATAATCGAAGTTGGTGAAGTACTCCCACCACTGCGCCAAGTTCAGCTCCGCCGCAACGTAGGTCGGGTCGCTCAGATCCACCGTCAAACCGAGCGTGCTGGTAGCGCCGCTATTCGAATAACAGTCGTTGAGGATGGTGGCCCAACCATTGGCGCCACTGTATGGTCCCGGCGGATCGGTGTGCGTGCTGGTACAGGTTACGTTCAACAACAGGTTCGGGGTTGCGCCCCATTGCCAGTCACCGAAGCCAGCGCTCACAAGGCCACCGTTGTTGGCTTCGAAGTCGCTGGAGAAAACCGTTACGGTAGTGCCGGGGCATTGCGCCCATACACCTTGGCCAACGAGCACTGCCAGCATGAAAAAAGAAGCGTATCGTTTCATCATATGTGGGTGTTTGTGCGGTTGAAGTTACCCGCATCTTCGCGCGGCGAAAACCAGCGTGATGAACAGCGTACCAACAGACGGCGGTGGGAAGGGTTGGATGGATCGGCTGGCAAAACGTTGGGGGGTATCGCCGAGCCGGGTGTTGGTGATCCTGCTCGTCTTTGCGCTCACCGGGTTCACGGTCATGTTCCTGAAACGTCCGCTGGTAAGCCTGTTCACCGAGAACGGAGAGCTGCCGGTACTGTTCACGGTGTTGTACTACATCCTCATCCTCCCGTTCTACAATCTGCTTCTGCTTGCATACGGCGCGCTGCTCGGCCAGTTCAGGTTCTTCTGGGAGTTCGAGAAGAAGTTCTTCAAGCGGATGCTGGGAAGCAAAAGTTCACCACAGCGACCCGGTGGCACGGAGTAGAGCAGAGGGCCTCAAACCAGCAGCGCTTTCTTCACCCTCTTCGTCTCTCGCTCTGCGCTCTTTTTCAGCCGGCAATCCCATACCGTGATCACGCGCCAGCCCAGCTTCCGAAGGGCCTTCACTTTCTCGCCATCACGCTCCACGTTGCGATCCAATTTCTTGCGCCAAAAGCTCTTGTTCGCTTTCGGTCGTTGCGGCTGGCAATGCGGGCACTGGTGCCAGAAGCAGCCGTGTACGAACACCGCGACTTTCCTGCCAACAAAAGCGATGTCGGGTCGGCCCGGCACTTTGGCGTAGTGCAATCGATAGCCACGTAGACCAGCTACGCTCAAAGCAACACGCATCGCCTTCTCGGGCCCGGTGTTCTTGCTGCGGATGCGGCTCATCACCGCGCTCACCTTCGGATCGGTGGGCACGGGTGCGCGGCCGTCGCGGAGGTAGGTGCGAGGCTCGGCCATCGCTCTCTTGCTATGCCGCCACCAACTGAAAGATGCGCTTCAGCGCGGCAACGGTGTGCTCCACTTCTTCCTTGGTATTGAAGCGACCGAACGAAAACCGGATGTTGGCTCCCGTCTGATCAGGATAGAGCGCGGCCATTACGTGGCTGCCTTTGTTGCTACCGCTGCTGCACGCACTGCCGCCGCTGGAGGCAATGCCCTCGATGTCCAAGTTGTAGAGCAGCATTTCACTCTTGCCATCATCGGGGAAGTTGACGCTGAGTACTGTGTAGAGGCTGTTCGGCCCACTGTCCCCATTGAAGCTCACGCCCGGGATCTCAGCAGTGAGCCGCTTCTTCATATGCTCTTTCAATGCACCGATATCGCGCTGGTGCTCGGCCATATCGCGGTGTGCGATCTCCATGGCTTTGGCCAAGCCAACGATGCCTGCAAGGTTCTCGGTACCCGCACGCATGTTGCGCTCTTGGCTTCCACCGAGGATCATGGGTTTCAGGGTTGCGCTATTGCGCATGTACAAAAACCCGATGCCTTTGGGTCCATGGAACTTGTGCGCGCTTGCGCTGAGGAAGTCGATCGGTAGCACGCTCAGGTCGAACGTGTAGTGCGCCATGGTCTGCACGGTGTCGCTGTGGAACAGCGCACCGTGCTTTCTACACAAACTGCCGATGGCCTGTAGATCGATACGCGTGCCCAGTTCGTTATTGGCGTGCATCAAGCTCACCAACGCGTTGCTGTGTGCCTTCAGCAATTCCTCCAAATGCGCCATGTCCGGTCGGCCGCACTCATCCAGCTTCACCCAATGGATCTGTGCCTGACCCAGCTTGCCAACCTCGTGCGCTGTCAGTTCGATCGCATGGTGCTCGACAGGCGAGGTGATGATATGCTTCACACCCAGATCGCGCACGGCGCAATGCAGTACCATGTTGTCGGCTTCCGTGCCGCCGCTGGTAAAAACCAGTTCGCCAGGCGCGCAGTTGAGCAAGGTGGCCACCTGCCTGCGGGCCTTCTCAATGGCAGCGCGCGTTTGCCGCCCGAAGGAGTGTATGCTGCTGGGGTTGCCGTAGTGCTCCTTCAGGTAGGGCACCATGGCGTCGAAGACCTCGGGGTCAAGTTGGGTAGTGGCGGCGTTGTCGAAGTAGATGCGGGACATGCGGCAAAGATGATGTGGAGATGTTGGAAATGTGAAAGGGCATAACTGCCTTCGGAGATCAAGACATGACAAGGATCAACAACATCCCCCTCACATCCCGACCTGACGCGGCACCCTCCCCTGCCCTGCTCGAATACTTTTGGCGCACCATAACCGATCGGTGGCCGAGCCATGAGCACAGCAACAGCAGTGAAAGTCCACAACTATAGCGCGGGCCCTTGCATCCTTCCCCGGGAAGTGTTCGAGCAGGCTGCGCAAGCCGTCCTTGATTTCGAAGGCGGCGGCCTCAGCATTCTGGAGATCAGCCACCGCAGCAAGCCGTTCGAGGCTGTGATGGCCAAAGCGCAGTCTCTGGTGAAGGAGTTGCTCGGCGCGCCCGATCACTATCAAGTGGTCTTCCTTGGTGGTGGGGCGAGCATGGGCTTCCACATGGTGCCGCAGAACTACATGAAGGTCGGAGGCAAGTCGGCCTACGCTAACACGGGTGAGTGGGCGAGCCGCGCGATCAAGGAGAGCAAGTTGGCCGGTGAAACGGTGGTGGTGGCCAGTAGCGAAGACAAGAACTTCAGCTACATCCCAAAAGGCTTCACCATTCCTGCTGATGCCGATTACTTCCACTTCACCAGCAACAACACCATTTTCGGAACGCAGTACAAACAGTTCCCGAAGAGCCCGGTGCCGGTGGTGTGCGATATGAGCAGCGACATCTTCAGCCGCCCGGTGAACGTTGCGGACTTCGCGTTGATCTATGCCGGTGCGCAGAAAAACATGGGGCCTGCCGGCGCAACCGTTTATCTCTTCGACCCGAACCACTTGGGCAAGACCGGCCGCAAGCTGAGCCCGATGATGGACCTGAAAAACCACGCCGACAAAGAGAGCATGTACAACACGCCACCGGTGTTCGCGGTGTATGTGAGCATGCTTACGATGGAGTGGATGAAGCGCGTGGGTGGTGTGGCCGCCATCGAGAAGCGCAACACCGCGAAAGCCGAACTGCTCTATGGCGCGATCGATCGTTTGCCGGTGTTCAAAGGCACAACAGCCGTTGAAGACCGCAGCCACATGAACCCGACGTTCGTGCTGGCCGATGCCAAACTGGAACCGACCTTCGACGCCATGTGGAAGGAAGCGGGTATCAGTGGCATCCGGGGCCACCGCAGCGTAGGCGGCTACCGCGCAAGCATGTACAACGCCCTGCCGATCGAAAGCGTGCAGGCATTGGTGGATGTGATGGAGGAATTCGCAAAGAAGAACGGATGAGCAAACGCGTACACGCCAACGACGGTATCTCGTCGAACGGCAAACAGGCCCTCACGGAAGCGGGCTTCAAAGTGACCAGTGACTTCGTCCCCCAGGACAAGCTGGCCGAATACATCAACAAGGAGAACGTGGAAGTGCTGCTCGTACGCAGCGCCACCAAGGTCCGCAAGGACATCATCGATGCATGCCCCGGCTTGAAGCTGGTGGGGCGCGGTGGTGTTGGCATGGACAACATCGATCGGGAGTATGCCACCAACCGCCGGATCCGTGTGTTCAACACGCCGGCCAGCAGCAGCATCAGCGTTGCGGAACTGGTGATGGCCCACCTCTTTGCGTTGATGCGCGGGTTGCACGAGAGCAACCGGCACATGCCTGCGCGCGGTCAAGGGGAATTCAAGGATCTGAAGAAGACCTACGAGAAAGGGTTGGAACTGCGGGGCAAAACGTTGGGCATCATCGGCTTCGGCCGAATTGGCCAATGGACCGCGCGCTACGCCTTGGGAGCCGGTATGAACGTGATCTACGCCGACAACCACGCCACTGCGGAAGCCATTGAAATGGAGATCGGCGGACAAACGGTGCGGGTCGCGGTGAAGATGGTGCCGCTCACCGAACTGCTCGCGAAGAGCGATGCGGTCACCCTGCACGTACCCGCACAAAAGGATGGTTCCCCAGTGCTCGGCCGTGGTGAACTTGCACTCATGAAGCAAGGTGCCGTGCTGGTGAATACCGCGCGCGGTGGCAGCGTGGACGAGGACGCGCTGCTGGCAGCATTGGAAAATGGAAAACTGCGCGGCGTGGCATTGGATGTATTCACCAACGAGCCTACACCACGTGCCGATGTGCTCGCTCACCCGAAGATCAGTTTGACGCCGCACATTGGGGCCGCTACAGCCGAGGCCCAAGGCCGCATCGGTAGCGAATTGGCGGACATCATCATCGAGCACTACGCGCAACAGAGCGTGGATGCCTGAGGAGGATGAAGATCCGTCCCTTCCGCGCTTGGCGACCCGCACCTGACAAGGCGCACTTGGTCGCGAGCCGCAGCTACGTTGAGTATGCGCCGGATGACCTGACGGCCAAACTGCGGAGCAATCCGTACAGTTTCCTGCACATCGTTCACCCGGATCTTGGGCGCGATATGCACTTGACACAGGCCGAACGTTTCCGGCGGGTGCGCAAGAAATTCGAATCGTTCTGCAAGGAGAAGATCCTTCAACAAGATGCCTTGCCCAGCTTGTACATCTACCAGCAGGACCAAGAAGATCGCAGTTCGCGCGGCATCATATGCGCGGTGAGCGTCCAGGAATACCGCGATGGGCTCATCAAAGTCCACGAACAAACGCTGACGGCCCGCGAAACGCTCTTCGAGAAATACTTGGGCGAGACCGGCATTAACGCCGAACCGGTGCTGCTGACCAGTTCAGATATGCCACTGTTGGAAGCCACCATGGACCGAGTGGCACTAACGCGGCCCGAACTGGACCTGAGCACCACGGACCGGGTGCGCCACCGCTTATGGGCGATCAACGATACAGCGCATCTGGAGGAAGTGGAGGCATGTTTCAATGCGTTGGATGCGCTGTACATCGCCGATGGTCACCACCGCACCGCAAGCAGCGCGCGGCTGGCCGAAAGCAGCAATGCGAAGAACGAAGACCCGAAAGCCTGGTGCTTGGCGTTCATCGTTCCGCGTGCGCATTTGCACATCTGGAATTTCGACCGCGCGGTGACCAGTCTCAACGGAATGGATACCGCCGAATTTCTCGGTGAATTAGGAAAGGTCGGTGCACTTCATCCGATCAACGGCGCACCATCCACCTCGCCCGACCAAGGCCAGGTGTTCATTTGCACACGCATCGGATGGTACAGCTTGCAACTGCCACCACCACCTGTTTGGTCCAAGCCCGCCGACGGTCTCGACCCTGCCCTGCTGAGCACCTGCATACTGGCGCCTGTTCTGGGCATCAAGGATCTGCGAACCGATCCGCACATCCGCTTCGTGCCAGGCACACAAGGCACAGCTGAATTGGAACGCATGGTGAAGATGGGTGAGGCCGCCGTTGCGTTCCACCTGCGCCCCATCAGCTTTGAGGAACTGAAAGCGGTGGCCGACAGTAACGGGACGATGCCGCCGAAAAGCACATACATAGAACCCAAGATGCGCAGTGGGCTGACGATCTACCCGCTTGATCGATCAGCAGATGAGGAAATGTGAAGATGTGATCGCTATTCGTCTTCATGCTTTCTTTCGTTCCGCAGAACTTCACCGCTCGACATGACATCGCTGGCAGATCGATACGAACGCATCAAGTCGGCGCTTCCTGCGCATGTGAAGCTGATAGCGGTGAGCAAGACGCGTTCGGAGACGGAGATCAAGGCGTTGTACGAACTCGGGCATCGTGCCTTTGGCGAGAACTACCCACAAGAGCTGAAAGAGAAGCAGCCATTGTTGCCGGACGATATCGAGTGGCATTTCATCGGCCACCTTCAGACCAACAAGGTGAAATTGATCGCGCCATTCGTGCACTTGGTCCATGCTGCTGACAGCGAGCGCCTCTTGGATGAATTAGATAAGCGGGCCGCAACACTTGATCGCACGATCGCCGTTCTGCTTCAAGTGCACGTTGCCAAAGAAGATACGAAACACGGTTTTGCACCGGACGAATTGAGAGCTGCGTTGCCTCATTGGGCAGGTCGCTGGCCTAACCTCCGGGTAAGAGGCCTCATGGCGATGGCCAGTTTGACCGATGATGCGGAGATAGCCGCTCGCGAATTCAAGACGGTTGCACAATTGTTCAATGAATTGAGGACCATGGGCATCTTCGCGGTCGACGACTTCACCGAATTGAGCATGGGCATGAGTGGCGACTTGGACGCGGCGATCGGCAACGGCAGCACGATGGTGCGGGTCGGAACAGCCCTCTTCGGACCGCGGGCTTGACTTGTCCACAGGAAGGCAACGCTTCCTGAGAGGTGCCGTCTTGTCCGTATATTTTCACGCCCAAGCCCGACCGATCATGAAGCGAGTTCTACTCATTGCATGCCTCACCATTCCTGCGCTTCTCCCCGCCCAGCGCAATCTTGAAGTGGGCCTCGCAGGCGGCGTTACACACTACTACGGCGACCTGGGGAACTGGGACGGCCCCATCCAATGGAACAGTGCACGCCCTGCTATGTCGGTTACGTTCCGCGACTTTTTGAACAATCCCAAACGCTACGTTACCCGCGCCATTACGGTGGAGGGGCGCTTGAGCTGGCACCGCATCGGATATGACGAGACCGAGCCGACCGGTGGCAAGAGCGGTCTGGAACTGCAGAACTTCAATCGCGGTTTGAACTTCCGTACGGACCTCTTCGGCGCGAGCGGGCACTTGGTGCTGAACGCGTACCGTGAACCGTATCAGCCACTCTTCCAACAGCGCTTCTTCGCGTACTTCTACATCGGGGCCGGCATCTACTACGGCCGCCCGAAAGCCGACCTGTTCCGTGGCGATATCGCGCTAGGCAACCAGTACTTCTACTGGGATGATGGCACCATGCGCGATGTTGAGCAATACACGCCCGGATACCAGACAGCGAACGTGGTGGAGCGCGACGGGAAATATGAGACCGACCTCTACAGTTGGCACACCGAAGGCGGCTGGGGCGATGCCGAAGGCAACAATGTGCAACGTAGTTCGCCTTGGCATTTCGGTATGCCATTGGGCTTTGGCCTCAGGTACATGGTCACCAAGCAGGTGAGCATCGGGGCGGAATTCTCGTATATCTACTTCATCAGCGACAAGATCGACGATGTAAGCGACCGTTATTCCACCCATGACGAGATCGGTGGTGCGTTTCCCAACGATAGCACTCAACAGTTCCTTGCACGTTACGTGAGCGACCCGAGCGGTTTCGGGACCGACGGCACCACCGGCATCAAAACCAGCCGCCGTGGCAACCCAGGGCTGCCGGACTATTTCAGCTATTTGATGGTGGAAGTGAGCTACAAGTTCAAACGCCGTCCATCGCGCCGGATCTTCGTGAACGTTTGACCACGCTCAAACGGATCTTGAACGGCCCCGATCCATCGGGGCCGTTCAAGATCCGGCTTTCTATTTTCGCCGACCCGTAACTCCTTTCACCACGACACGCGATCTTCCATGAGCATGGACCCCCTCTTTGCCCAACTGCTTTCGAACGATGATGCGCAAGTGTTGGCGGCCATCGAAATGGTGGATCAGCGGGGTGATGCCATGGCCATCATTCCCCTCCTTCACGCATTGGTGAACGCGAAGGAGGTAGCCACACAGCAGCGCATAACCACTTTGTTATTCGCCGTGAAGGCGAAGGGGGCTAAGGAGCAGCTACTGGAGGCGCTGGACATTCCTGAACTGCTTTCTGTGCGCCAAACCGCGCTCTCCTGTTTCTGGAACGCGGGCATCGATATGCGCGATCACTTGGACGTGATCATCGGTTTAGCCATTTCAGGAAGTGTGGCGGAGTCGTTCGAGTGCTTCACCATCCTGCAAGAACAAAGCGTGTGGCCGGACAAAGCAGCCCGCACTTCCATTGTGCGTCTGCGCAACGCGATGACGAACCAAGGAGACACGCTGAAGGCGTCCATGTTGGGGGACTTGGTGACGGAACTGGAACGGCGCCTCGGGAAATAGATCAGCCCCTCAAGTAGGCTTCCACGTTGCTCTGGATGCGCGCCGAGATATCCGAGGTGTCGGCGGGCATGAACGCTGAACCCGTGATCTTATCGTGCAGTTCGATGTACCGGTCGGTCACGCTGTGAACGAATGCGTCATCCATGTGCGGCACCTGCTGGCCTCCTTGCCCATGAAGCCGCCAGAGATCAACCACTGCCGAACGACCTCCTTGCTCAACTGCTGCTGAGCCTCTCCATTCCGCTGGCGCTGTTCGTACCCTTCCAAGTGGAAATACCGTGAGCTGTCAGGCGTATGGATCTCATCGATCAAGATGATCTCACCTGACGGGGTTTTCCCGAACTCATACTTGGTGTCGACGAGAATGAGCCCGCGTGAACGTGCGATCGCGGAACCACGGGCAAAGAGCGCGAGCGCATAACGCTCCATCGTTTCCCATTCGGTTTTCGTGCACAACCCAGCTGTCAGTATGCCCGCTGGCGTGATGTCCTCATCGTGCCCCTCATCGGCTTTGGTGCTCGGGGTGATGATGGGTTGTGGAAATGGATCGCTCTCCTTCAAGCCATCGGGCATTGCGGCACCACAGAGGACCCGATGCCCAGCCTCGTATTGGCGCCAAGCGTGCCCGCTCAAATAGCCGCGCACCACCATCTCCACCTTCACCGGAATACATGCCATGCCAACGATCACTTGGGGGTCGGGCATGGCAACTGCCCAGTTTGGCGCCACATCGCGCGTGGCTTGTAGCATGCTCCAACTCACTTGGCTCAACACCTGCCCTTTGTGCGGAATGCCGCGTGGGAGGATCACGTCGAAGGCGCTGATGCGATCACTGGCCACCATCACCATGCGCCCATCGGCCAAGCGATACACATCACGCACTTTACCACGGTAAACATCCGTGACTTCCGGAAGGCGCAGTTCGCTGCGCAATAAGGTATTCGTCATGCTCATCGCTGCTCGTCTCTTTCGCGTTCCTCATCACGCTTCCTGAACGCCTGCACCACTTTGGTCACCAGCTCATGGCGAATAATGTCCTTCTCATCGAGTTCGATCAATGAGATGCCTTCAATGTTCCGCAGCATGTCCAGTGTCGGCAACAATCCGCTGGGCTGGTTGCGCGGCAGGTCGACCTGGGTCACATCGCCTGTGATCACGAATTTGGCGCTGCGCCCCATGCGCGTAAGGAACATCTTCACCTGCGGCAGCGTTGCGTTCTGGGCCTCGTCCAGGATGACGAATGCATTATCCAACGTGCGGCCGCGCATGAACGCGAGCGGTGCGATCTGGATGATGCCGTTCTCGATGTTCTCCGCGAGCTTCTGCACCGGCATCATGTCCCGCAGTGCTTCATAAAGCGGCTGCAAATAGGGATCCAACTTGTCTTTCAGGTCACCGGGTAGAAAACCGAGGTTCTCCCCGCTTCCACTGCCGGCCGGGTCAGGATGATGCGCCGGACCTTGCGGTCCTTCAACGCTTTTACTGCCAGCGCAACGGCCGTGTAGGTTTTACCACTACCCGCAGGGCCAATGGCGAAGACCATGTCGTTCATGGACACGGCTTCCACCAATCGTTGCTGACCGGCCGTGCGCGCCTTGATGCGCAACCCCTGGTTTCCGTGCACAAGCGTTCCGGGCTCTTCGCTCTCCGCCGGCCCACGATCACCATCACCCATGATGTCGTCGAGCACCTTGCGTGGGAGATCGTTGTACCGCTCGGCGTGTTTCACCAGTTCATCGAAGCGTTCGCTGAACCGGTTGATCTCATCCTCGTCGCCCTTCACTACCAACGTGTCTCCACGGGCAATGATCACCAGCTTCGGGAAGAATCCCTTGACGATGCGCAGGTTGCTGTCGTTGGCGCCAAGGACGGCCATCGGATCGGCGCCTTCAATAATGATCGTGCGTTCGCTCAAGGATGGTCTCGTTTTTCAGTGGCCGAAGGTATCCGGCCAGTAATGTCCCCGTCGCGGACCGGGACGCTCAATAGTGCATTCTGTTCGCATTGTCGTGCCGTCGGCGATCGGATCTTAACCGCATCGGTTGAACAACTCTTGGCGCGCGGGCCATCCGCCTTGCCGGTTTCCTATTCACTTCGCGAGTACCTCGTTGATCTTCGGAACAGCATGCCCATCATCACCCTCACCACCGATATGGGCATCAAGGACCATTACGTGGGGGCCGTGAAGGGCGCTATTCTGACCCAGTGCCCGGAAGCAACGATCGTCGACATCAGCCACCATGTGGCAACGTTCGACAACACGCAAGCGGCGTTCGTGCTGCGGAACGCATACCCGGAATTCCCGCGGGGAACGATCCATATCATCGGTGTGAACCCCGAAGCGGATGGGCGCACACCACACTTGGTCGTACGCCACGACGGCCACTACTTCGTTGGTGCCGACAATGGCATCTTCAGCCTGCTGTTCGATGGCAAGCCACATGAGATCTTCGAACTGACGATGAAGTTGGACGCCGACCATTTGGCCTTCCCGGTGAAGAATGTTTTCGTGAAGGCTGCCTGCCATATCGCACGCGGCGGAACACCCGAAGTGATCGGCCGACGCACGATCGAACTTCGGGAGCAACTGGGCTTCCGGCCGGCGCTCGATGACAAGAGCATACGTGGGAGCGTGCTTCACGTGGACGGGTACGGTAATGTGGTGACCAACATCACGAAGGCCTTGTTCGAGGAGCAACGCAAACGGCGGAACTTCACCATCACCTGCGCTAAGCACGGCAACGACATCAGCGTGTTGCACGAGACGTACAGCGATGTACCGGAAGGCGAGCGTGTGGCCTTCTTCGGGGACACGGGCTACTTGGAGATCGCCGTGAACAAAGGGGTTGACGGTACCGGCGGCGGTGCATCGCGTTTATTCGGACTGCGGGTGCGCGATAGCGTGCGGATCGAATTCAACTGAGGCCCGGATGATGCGTGCGCGTTGTGAAAATGACCTTCAGGCCGGAAGAGTGCGAGCGATTTCTGGAGTTGTTCGAGGGATGGCGCCATAAGATCAGGGCCTTCCCTGGGTGCAGGTATCTCGAATTGCTGCATGCGACCGACGATAGTCGCGTCTTCATGACATACAGTGAGTGGGAAAGTGAAACAGATCTCGGTAACTATCGTAAGTCGGACGTGTTCGCCAGCGTGTGGCCTACGGTTAAGACCATGTTCGAAGAGCCTGCCGAGGCTTGGACCATGGACCGACCGCATCGCATGGTGTGAACGACACCATCTTTGTGCACCACATGCGGAACCCACTCCTGCTCATCTTCTGCGCACCCCTTTTGGCCATGGGCCAAGGCAACGCGCAAGACCACCTGCTGAACGCCCAAGCGGCGTATGCCAAGGACGATTGGAAAACGGCAAGTGCCTATGCGGACAGCGCCGTGATCGCGGACCCCGAGCTGGCAAAGGCCTACAAGCTGCGTGGCGATTGCAAGCAGAAACTGAAGGACCCGAAAGCCTCACTCGAGGACTATTCGCAAGCCATCAAGTTGGACAAGACGGACGCGAGGGCCTATGTGAGCCGCAGCGCGGCGCGCATCAGCTTGGGCAACAACAACGGGGCAATGACCGATCTGGACAAGGCCATTGAGCTGACCCCCGACGACGCGGACATACTGTACAACCGTGCCTGCGCGAAGTACATGGCGGGCGATAACACCGGCTCCCTGCGCGATGCACAGCGTGCGATGAAGCTGAACCCGCAAATGGCCGATGCGCTATTCCTGAGCGGGGTGATCAAGGGCGAAGAACAACGCACGGAAGAAGGCTTGTTGGAGGTGGAAGCCGCGTTGGCCATGAAGCAGGACATACCGGGCGGGACCATGGCCTTGGCCATGCTGCTGTACGACCAAGAGGAATGGGAACAGTCGATAACGAAGCTGGACGATGTGATCGCGCGCTCCGACACGGGCGCGGCCGAAGCCTACTACTACCGGGGCGACTGCTACTACAACCTCAAGAACAAAGAGAAGGCTTGCGAAGATTGGAGCGTTAGCGCGAGCAGAGGCGACAAAGAGGCAGTCTTCATCCAGAAGAACTATTGCCTCACCGACGCCGACAAGATCCCGAAGAAGCCCAAGAAGGGACGGAAGAAGAGCGTGATCGAGTTCTGAGGTTCTTAGGGCTGGGCTTGGGTGAACTCCGTGTCATGTGCAACTTAATGGCGCGATTTGGTTGGTGGATTGCATCGCTGTCGTTGTGTGTCCTGATTGCTTGTGGTGATGATCGTATCCGAAAAGTGGAGATCGTTCATCCAAGCTCCAGCACCATCTGTAAGGAACTGCCGCTATCCCTAATGGATAGCCTTGCGAATGCTGCTGGTCGATCCACCAGGAACAACAAAGCGCTCGTCCTCGCGAGCGACAGTTGCGGATGCGTGCGATGCTATCGGATTTTCCCTTCTGATTCAATCACCAGTTGGTCTTTGACCGAGGTAGACAGTTCACATGCACGTGCGCGCTGTCCCTTCTGCAAATGGCCAGGGGTGATACCATCCTATTCGGGATATCCGTTGACACCGGAATTCTTGAGGACGGTTGAGGAGTTTGGCTGGTAACCGTCTACTCGGAGGCAATTTCAGCCTCCAACTCATGCTCCCTTGCTGCGGTGATCTTCACCTCGGCGAAATCCCCGATGCGCAGGTGCCCGGCGGACGTGGGGATGAGCACATCGTTGTCCACCTCGGGTGAATCGTGCTCGGTGCGGGCGTGGTAGAAACCGCCTTCGGCCTTGTCCACGAGCACGCGGAAGGTGCTGCCGATCTTGGCTTGGTTGAGATCGAAGCTGATGCCGCCTTGCAGTTCCATCATCTCGTTGGCGCGCTGCTGCTTCACCTCGAAGGGCACATCGTCCTCCATGGTGAAGGCGTGGGTATCCTCTTCGTGGCTATAAGAGAAGCAGCCGAGCCGGTCGAAGCGCATGCGTTCGATCCAGCGCAGGCCATCTTCATGGTCTTCCTGTGTTTCGCCCGGGAAGCCGGCGATCAATGTGGTGCGGATGGCAATGCCCGGCACACGATCGCGGATATCGGAGACCAAGCGTTCGGTCTTCTCCTGTGTAATGCCCCGGCGCATACGCGTGAGCATGTTGGTGCTGCCGTGCTGCAAGGGCATGTCGAGGTAGTTGCAGATGTTCTTGCGTTCGCGGATCACATCCAGCACTTCCATGGGGAAACCGCTCGGGAAGGCGTAGTGCAAGCGTATCCACTCGATGCCCTCCACATCGCTCAACCGGGAGAGCAGCTCGCTGAGGTTGCGCTTCTTGTAGATGTCGAGCCCGTAGTAGGTAAGGTCCTGAGCGATCAGGATCAGCTCTTTGGTGCCCCCAGCCGCCAGCTTCTTGGCGTTGAGCACCAACTGCTCCATCGGGGTGCTCACATGCTTACCGCGCATTAGTGGTATGGCACAGAACGAGCATTTGCGATCGCAGCCTTCGCTGATCTTGAAATAGGCATAGTGCACCGGGGTTGTGAGCAACCGCTCCCCTACCAGTTCGTGCTTGTAGTCGGCTTTGAGGGTTTTGAGTAATCGCGGCAGGTCGCGCGTGCCGAACCAAGCGTCCACTTGAGGGATCCCGGCTTTCAGGTCATCGCCGTACCGCTGGCTGAGGCAACCCGTTACATAGACCTTCTCCACCAAGCCCTGATCCTTGGCCTTGGCGTAACTGAGAATGGTATCGATGCTCTCCTGCTTGGCATTCTCGATGAAGCCGCAGGTGTTGATCACCACCACGTTGTGCTCGCCGCTCTCGCTCTCGTGCTCCACGCTGATGCCGTTGGCCTTGAGCTGGGCCATCATCACCTCGCTATCGAAGGTGTTCTTGGAACAGCCCAGGGTAACGACATTGACTTTGGTGGGCTTGAGGGTCTTGGCTTTCATGCGGGCCACAAAGGAACGTATCCCGGGGCCGGTAACCTCTTTCGACCGAGCTCCGTTACAACGCCCGCTCCAATGACACACAACATCGTCCAATACGAAGGCCAACTCAGTTCGGAGGTCCGCATTCAACTGCTGGACCTTCTGAAGGTTGTAAGCCTCGCCAACCTTGGCCAACGAAACGACCTGAAGAAGCTATGCGGAATTGCCCTCGAGCTATTGGACAACGCCCAGCGCTATAACAGTGCGGGTGAAGTGTCTTTTGAATGGCGCATAGAAGGCAATGACCTTGTGGTACTGATCCGCAACCGCGCCGCCCGTGAAGACGCCGAGCGCCTTATACAGACCGTAAAGGACATCAATGCCATGTCGCCAGAGCAGGTCACTGCCGCGTTCCGCGCGCAACTGACGAATGAACAATTCGGTGCGAAAGGCGGTGCAGGTCTCGGCATGCTGCAGATCGCGAAGAAGACCGGCAGCAAACTGGAGGCGAGCTGCCACGTTACAGAAGCCGGTGAATTCGTATGCACCAGCCGTGTTGCTGCCCCATTGAGCTGAACCCTGTCGATCATGACCTCGCTGATCCTTCCACCGACGCGTAATACGCCCTCCATCTGGTTCGAGCCGCAAGCTGGCCGATTCGAGATGACCGGGATCTCCGTGCCGGAGAATGCGACAGAATTCTATCAACCGGTTTACGATTGGCTGGATGCCAACTTGCCGCACATGGCAGATGGACAACTGTTCAGATTCCAGCTTTCCTACTTCAACTCCACTTCGCTCAAGGCGATCTTCCTCTTGCTCAAACGCATCGTGGAGAACGGTGCCATAGGACCCAAAGCGGTTATCCGTTGGTGCGTGGAAGAGGACGACGAGTTCATGATCGAATCGGCCGAGATGTACATGGACCTGCTGGGTGCCCAGTTCGAAGTGGAACGCGTTCCCGTAGACCAGCGTCCCGGCGAACGCATGGCCAGCTGATCACCAGTTACCGGTTCAGATCTACTTGAATAACGCCTCCGTGAAGGCGTTCTTATCGAACACCTGAAGGTGTTCGATGCCCTCCCCAACACCCAAGTACTTTATCGGCACCTGGAACTGCTCGCTGATCCCGATAGCGACGCCCCCCTTGGCCGTACCGTCCAACTTCGTCAGCACCAATCCGGTGACGTTCGTGGCCGCGGTGAACGCCTTGGCCTGTTCGAATGCATTCTGGCCTGTTGAAGCATCCAAGACCAACAGTACCTCGTGCGGTGCGCCGGGAACCACCTTTTGCATGACGCTGCGCACTTTGGTGAGTTCGGCCATCAGGTTCACTTTGTTGTGGAGGCGACCGGCAGTATCGATGATGACCACGTTCGTACCCTTCGCTTTCGCGCTCTCTACGCTATCGAAGGCCACAGCGGCGGGGTCGGCCCCCATGCCTTGTTGGACAATGGGCACGCCCACTCGTTCGCTCCAAATGCGCAGTTGATCCACGGCTGCTGCCCGGAACGTATCGGCTGCGCCTAGCAGCACGCTTTGCCCTGCCTTCTTGTAGGCATGGGCCAGCTTGCCGATGGTAGTGGTCTTGCCAACACCATTCACCCCCACCACCATGATCACGTGGGGCTGGTCGCTCTTGGGGAGGTTGAAGCCCGGACCTTCCGGATCGCGCATCAGCGCAGCGATCTCCTCACGCAGGAGGCTATTGAGCTGATCGGTACCAACGTACTTGTCGCGGGCCACGCGCGCCTGAATGCGCTTGATGATGCGCAATGTGGTGTCCACACCAACATCGCTCTGTACCAGGATGCCCTCGAGTTCATCGAGTACATCGTCGTCAACACTGCTCTTGCCTGCAACGGCGAGCTTCAGCTTGGCGAAGAAGCCGGTGCGCGAGCGCTCGAGCCCCTTGTCAAGGACCTTTTTGCCCTCGACGTCCAAGGGTTCCTTCTTGAAAAGACCGAACAATGCCATGGCCTAATGCCCGAAAAGGCCCCGACGGGTCGGGGCCTTTTCGCCAATGAGGTGTGTGAAGATCACTTCTTCGCGATAGCCTTATCGACTTCTTCGCCGGCCATGATCTGCTCGTGGAACTGGTAGCCACCGGTTTTCTCGTTCCGTACCATGCGGATCACTTTAACGAACACCTTGGCGTCCGCCTTCTTCAGGGTTGCAACGGTCTTCTTTGCCATGGCTTACTTGATCTCTTTGTGAACGGTCATCTTGCGAAGGATGGGGTTGTATTTCTTCAACTCCATGCGCTCGGTGGTGTTCTTGCGGTTCTTGGTGGTGATGTAACGGCTCGTTCCAGCCTGGCCCGAGTTCTTATGCTCGGTACACTCCAGGATCACTTGCACGCGGTTGCCCTTCTTGGCCATGGCTCAGGGATGTTCTAGTGGTTTATTTCAAGAAGCCCTTAGCACGGGCGCGTTTCAAGGCCTCGGGCAAGCCGATCTTGGTAATGGTGCGAAGACCATTGGTGCTGACACGCAGGTTCACCCAGCTCTTCTCCTCCTCGTTCCAGAACCGGCGGTCCTGCAGGTTCGGGGCCCAAGTGCGGCGGGTCTTGATGTTGGAGTGGCTCACCTTGTTCCCGGTGATCACATGCTTGCCGGTGATCTGGCACACTTTGCTCATGGCTCGTCGAATTGGGCGGCGAAAGTAAGAGAAGTTGGGTCTTGGCAAACTGGTTGGCCAAAACCCTTGGACAAGTCGCTCAATGCGCCCAGGCCAGTTGCTTCCGGAGCATGTTCAATCCGCTCATGGCGGCGCGTTCGATCACGAGGTCCCGCGTACCCGGGAAATTCCCCAAGCGCGATACCACTCCGTTGGGTCCGGCAACCGCCACCCAAACCGTTCCTACGGGCTTGTCCGGCGTGCCCCCGTCGGGTCCGGCGATACCGGTGGTGGCAATGGCCCAGTCGCTGCGCAACGCGGTGCGTACCCCCTGCGCCATCCGTTCGGCCACAGGCTGACTGACGGCACCGTTCATATCGAGCATATCGCTTGGTATACCGAGTTCCTCCATCTTCACGGCATTGGCATAACTCACCACCCCACCGATGTAATAGGCCGAGCTGCCTGGGACGGAGGTGATCAGATGGCTCAGAAAGCCGCCCGTACAACTCTCGGCCAGCGCCAAGGTCTGGTTCCGGGTTTTCAATTGCTGCCCGACCACCTGCTCCAACGTCTGCTCCCCTTCCCCGAAGATCAGTTCTGGGATCTGCTTGTAAAGCATATCGGCTTTCCGGTCTACTAGCGCCTTTGCTGCTTGCGCATCGGTATTGGCATAGGTGCTAAGCCGAAGTTTCACCACACCAGGGGAAGGCAGGTAGGCCAATTTGATGGCATGTGGACCCAAGCCATCCTCCCAAGCAGCGATGCGCTCGGCCAAAAGGCTTTCACCGAGCCCGGCCGTGAGAATGGTACGGTGAACGATGACCGGGGGTTTGAAGTGGTCGCGTAACATGGCCAGCGCGAATTCGGTCATGATACCCTTCATTTCATAGGGCACCCCGGGCATACTGAGCATGATGCGACCGTTGTGCTCGAACCACATGCCGCTGGCCGTACCGCGTGAGTTCGGCACCGGCGTGCAATTCTCCGGCAGATCCGCCTGCGCGCGGTTCACCTCCTGCAGGGTCTTCGGATCGCGGCCCATACTGGCGAACAGTGCTTCGATATGTCGTTCCACCTGTTGGTCGCGCTTCAACCCAACACTGAAAAACTCGCACAAAGTGTGTTTGGTGATATCGTCCTTGGTAGGGCCGAGGCCGCCGGTGATCAGCACCACATCGGCAACGCAGGTGCGCAACGCTTCCATGATCACGACTTTGTCATCGCCGATCACGCGTGTACGCACCGGGCGGATACCGATCAGGCCAAGTTGCTCACCAAGCCACGCAGCGTTGGTATTGATGGTCTGCCCGATAAGCAGTTCATCGCCGATGCTGATGATCTCAGCTGTGACCTCAGTTTTTTCAGCCATGGATCGTAGGGTTACGGCCATAGCCGGCGATCACTTTCGCCTCGAACGCCAAGAACTCGCGCCAGCGGGCATCGACATCCATGCGCGGCGCAACACTGCGCGCATGACCGATGAAGGTGGCATAATGACCCGCTTCACTTTCCATCAAGTCGCGGTAAAATCCACGGAGTTCGGGATCGCTGGCTTTCTCACTCAAAAGCTTGAAGCGTTCGCAGCTTCTGGCTTCGATCATCGCACTGAAGAGCAATCGGTCAACCAAGCGTTCCTCACGAGCTCCATCCTTGCGCACGAACGTGAGCAGGTCGTTGACATAGTTGTCTTTCCGTTCCGGCGATAGCTGCCATCCACGCGCTTCAATACGCTCCACCACCATGGCAAAATGTTCCATTTCCTCGCGGGCGATGCGCGTCAATTCCTGCACCATGGTGGTGTGCTCAGGAAAACGCACAATAATGGACATGGCATTGCTGGCCGCCTTGTGTTCGCACCACGCATGATCCACCATAACCTGATGCAGGTCGCTTTCGACGAGTTGCACCCATCGCGGATCGGTCGGCAATTGCAGGTTGAGCATGTGGAATGGGCGGCAAAGATGTACGTCCTCCACGACGCTGGCAGCCTGAGGCCCGCGCTACTTTCGGCGCGGCGCTCAATATCAGCACGTGAACACTCCCGGTACGCGCGTCATTTCCATCGACTTCGAGTTGATGTGGGGCGTGCGGGACCATAGGACGATCGACGACTACGGGCCGAATATTCTTGGGGTGCGGACCGCTTTACCGGCGACACTTGAGCTCTTCGAGGAGTTCGACATTGCCGCCACATTCGCCACCGTGGGTCTGCTCTTCGCGCGGGACAAGGAGGAGATGAAATCGGCGTCACCGGCAAGAGAGCCGCTTTACACCGATGCACACCTCTCCCCTTTCAATGGTCATTTCAAGCAGGTGGGGAAGGACGAGACCGATGACCCTTACCACTTCGCCCCTGCATTGATCGAGGTACTGAAACGCTATCCGCAACACGAGATCGGCACGCACACCTTCTCGCACTACTACTGCCTGGAGCCCGGACAGAGCGTTGATGAATTCGATGCGGATCTGGCCGCAGCGGTTTCCATCGCACGCACGTCCGGCATCTCGTTGAAGAGCATCGTATTCCCGCGCAACCAGTTCAGCGAGGCATACCTCGCCGTATGTCGGAAACACGGGATCATCTGTTACCGAGGCAACGAGGCGCACTGGGTGCACCGACCTGTACCCGGGAGCGAGTTGACATTGCTGCGGCGTGCAGTACGGCTGGCCGATCATTACATCAACATCACGGGACATCACACACCGCAGGTGAACAACTCTTCCGGCTCAATGGTAAACGTTCCCGCAAGTCGTTTCCTGCGGCCGTACTCTCCCGCACTGCGCCTGCTCGACCCATTGCGGCTTCAGCGCATGAGGAAGAGCATGACACATGCTGCCACTACCGGCGGTGTCTTTCATCTGTGGTGGCATCCACACAACTTCGGAGTGCGTCAAACCGAAAATTTGGCCGTACTCCGAAAACTGCTTCAACATTTTTCCAAGTTGAAAGCAGTCTACGGGATGCGGAACGAGACCATGCTCCAACTAGCCGAACGGACCCAACGCCAGCAGGGCAATGGCTGAACAACGGATCGTTGTCCTGGCCGGGCCGGGCGCACCTTCGAACATCCTCGTACACAGCTTGCGATCGCACTTTCAACTCGCTGGTGTGATCATGGAAGGGCCGCAGGACAAGTGGCAGTTGCTGAAGCGGCGCGCGGCACGCATCGGTTGGATGAAAACAACCGGCCAGGTCTTTTTTCTGCTCGCTGTGGTGCCCATCCTGAAATGGACATCGGCCAAGCGTCGCAATGAGATCCTGCGTTCACATGGCCTCAACGAAGGTGCACTGCCGGAGACAGGGGTGACCCATGTGACGTCCGTGAACGATGAGTCGACCATTGCAGCATTGCAGGGCCTGCGGCCCGATGTTGTCGTGGTGAGCGGCACCCGGGTGATCCGTCATCAATTGCTTTCAGCGGTGGATGTTCCATTCCTAAACATCCACGCCGGTATCACACCTCGTTACCGCGGTATCCATGGTTTGTATTGGGCGTTGATGAACGACGATGCAGCGAATGCAGGTGTTACCGTTCACTTGGTGGATAAGGGCATCGATACCGGAGGGGTCATCGCGCAGGCGCATGTGCCCCATGCCCCAGCCGACAATTTCACCACGTACCCATTGCTACAACTGGCCAAAGGGATAGAACTCCTCACGGCCGCATTGCATGATCATGCGGACGGCAAGTTCAATGGCCACCGGCGGGAAATGGACAGCAGGTTGTGGCACCACCCGACACTCCTACAGTACCTCACGGGCCGCTGGCGCAAGGGTGTGAAGTGAATCCGAGGAAGCAGCACGGTCATGGTCGCTTAACATTGCCGCTCCCGATGCGTCGGGACGATCACACATGCGGGCAGGTATAGTGTACTTCCTGAAGTTGGCGGTGCTTTGGCTGCTCTTCTTCGCCATTCAGCGGGCACTGTTCCTCGCTTTCGGCTGGCACTACACTTCCCAAGCTGCAACTCTGGAAGTGCTGTCGAGCTTTCGATACGGCTTTGCAATGGACATCAGCATGGCCGGCTATCTCCTGCTCGTGCCATCCTTGATCACCGCCGTTCTGTTTTTCGCTGAGCGAAAATGGTTGCGAAGGGTAATGAACGGATGGATGATCACGATGCTTGCGTTGTGCGCTTTCGTGAGCGTGGCGGATATCGGTCTGTTCGCCAGTTGGGGCACCAAGGTGAACCGCAAAGCGCTCTCGTACTTGGTATACCCCGAGGAAGCCATAGCCGCTGCGGGTGGAGCGCATGTCCTCTGGCCCACGCTTGCCGTGCTGGCCATTACCGTGCTGTGGTTCTTTATGCTGGAACGCATCAGGACCAACTCGCCTTGGGGCGATGGAGCGGTCGCGGCGCGGGTAGCCGCGGCAGCGCTTTTGCCCGCGTCGTGCATCCTCGCACTGCGTGGCGGCGTGCAAGACTATCCGATCGACAAGAGCTGGGCGTATTACAGCACGCATCAAGTGCTGAATCTCGCAGCGCTGAACGGGCCCTGGAATGCCTTGGAAGTGTTGGTGGTGCCTGCGGAATATGAGTTCAACCCGTACACCTATTTAGAACCGGCAAAAGCCGAAGCGATCGTTTCCCGAGCCTTCGCCCCGGCCGCAGAAGGCACCGTGCATGTTCTCGCCATCGAACGCCCGAACATTGTGCTTATCCTGTTGGAGAGTTGGAGCGGTGATGTGATCGCACCGCTCGGTGGTGAACAGGACGTGTCGCCCGAATTCAGCAAGCTTTGCGAACAAGGATCGCTCTTCACGAACTTCTACAGCACGGGGTTCAGGACCGAGCAAGGATTGTGTGCGGTGTTGAGCGGCTTCCCTTCGCAGCCCAAGACCACCATCATTCGGCAGTTCGGGAAGTTCGATCGGTTGCCCAGTTTGGTGCACACATTGGACAGCGCTGGCTACAACAGCCGTTACACCTACTCGGGCGACGTGAGCTTCGCGAACACACGCAGTTACCTGCATGCCATGGGCTTCGACGTGATACACGACGAAAGCAGCATACCCGGCAAGCATCGCACACGTTGGGGTGCCTTCGATGAGGATCTCTTCTCGTTCGCGTTGGAAGATTTGAAGAGGATGCAACAACCCTTCATCAACGTGGTGATGACAGCCACCAGTCATGAGCCGTTCGTGGCACCGGTACACAGCCCGTTCACCGGCAGAAGCGAACCGGACCGGTACCGGAACACTGTGCACTATACCGATCAGTGGCTGGGATGGTTCATGGCACAGGCTAAGCTGCAGCCTTGGTACGCGAACACCTTGTTCGTGATCGTGCCGGATCACGGACACTTTCTACCGAAATACCGTGCCCAATATGTGGCCGAGCGGCATCGTATTCCGCTGCTGCTCTGCGGGCCGGCGCTTCGAAATGAGTGGAGAGGAAAGACCAACACCACCTACGGGTGCCACAGCGACGTTTCCACCACTCTACTGGCTCAAATGGGCCTGTTACAGCAACCCAACCCGTGGGGCAAAGACCTGTTGAACCCATCACAGGAGCACTTCGCCTACTGGAGTTTCGACGACGGCTTCGGGATCGCCGATGCACATCGAACGCTCGTTTGGGACAACGTGGGCCGGCGCTTCCTGCAACAACTGGGGGATACCGCGACAAGTCCCGCCAAGGCTGAGTTACTCGTGCGCGGCCAAGCCATCACGCAAGTACTCTTGGACCGGTACATCGGGTTCAACGAGTAGCCATGCCGGGACGAAAAGAAAAGCGGAGCAGGTGTTACCCGCTCCGCTTCTGTTCATTCCGGGAACCGATGTTCACTCCAACAGGAATACGCCGTCGGGCACTCCCTTGTTCACGGCGATCTCGGTCACGGTAAAGGTCATGCTCATACCCGCGCTCTGTTCCACCAAATGGGGGAACAGGATTCCGCCTTCCGGACGATAGTCCTTCAGGTCGGTGGTCACCGACATGTTGCCCTCGCCGGTCTGCTTCACCTGCACCTTGCGAAGTTTCAAGCCACTCTTCTTGCTGTAGTATTCGGTGATCTTGCCACCGTTATCGAGCATCAAAGTCAGCTTGTAGCACTCCTCCCCGTCCACTTCGGCAATGCCGCTGAGGATCAACCGGCCCATACGCTGGTAGTTCAGTTCAGGGAACGCGGGTGCCTCCATCGCAAGCTCCTCCAATTCCAGATCCACGAGTTCCTTCTTGCCGTCGGGTCCGGTGGAAATACCGCGCACACCATCGTACACCACTTTCTGAACGGTCATCGGACCGGCCTTCATCTCCATGGCATACTTGTCCTGCCCTTTGTTGTAGGTGGTAGCTGTGATGGTCATACCCTGCATGGTTGCGGACATCACCGTTTTCAGGTTGCCAACGCCGATAATGTTGCTCTTTCCCCCGATCGCGGTGAAGTACGCATCGAGCACTTGCTGGGCGGTCATCCCGGCCGGAGGAGGTTGCACATTCTCGCGGTAGATGTCGCCATTGATATCGTAGTAGGTAACCGAGCCCTCGAAACTGAATTGGGCGAGTTTGCCGGCTACCTCATCCTTGTCACCCACCACAAGGATCGTGCTGTGGTCGGGCGTCATGAACTGTTTTGCCGCCGCCAGCACGCCTGATGCCGTAACGGTATCCAATCGCTGCAAGTAGGTATTGTAGTGGTTGGCCGGAAGCCCGTACAAATAAGTGTTGAGCGCGAAACGGGCAATGGTGCGCGGATCCTCCAAGGACCTACCGAAGCTTCCAGCGAGGTAGCTCTTGGCCAGGGACAACTCCTCCTCAGTGACCGGATTTTCACGGATGTGCTCCAACTCGAATACGAATTCGCTCACCGCGCTATCAGTAACCGAGGTACGAACACTCGCACCAGCACTGAAGCTACCTGCATAGCGGTCCGCATCGAGGCTACTGTAGGCACCGTACGTATAGGCCTTGTCCTCGCGGAGGTTCTGCATCAGGCGTGCGTTGAATACGCCCCCGCCCATGATGGTATTCAACACTTGGGCATCCACGTGCATGGGATCCCAGGGGTGCAGATGTACGGGGTACACAACCCGGATGAGCGACTGCGCAGCGCCGGGACGATCCACGAATGCAACACGCCGCATGGATGGAGCCACCGGGACTTTCTTGGCCGTTCTGATCGGCCCCAACCCATCCACTACCTCGGCGCCATCCGCATCCAGAACCGGCACCACTGCCGTGTTCGGCGCCCAGTTGGCAAAGTACTTCTCAGCGGCTTGGCGGGCTTCGTATTCGGTTATGTCACCAACGAACACCAAGTAGCTCTTTGCCGGCCGGAAAAAACGATCGTAGTATGCCACTACTTGCTTGCGTGTTATGGCCTCCACGGTTTTTGCCGTGGCCACTTCACCATAGGGATGGCCCTTACTGAACGTGAGGGCCCTACCGACCTGATCCGCTATTCCATCGGGATCGTCCTTCCGGCTTTGCATGGCGCTGAGCATGCGTGTCTTGGCCTTCTCGAATTCGGCTGGAGGGAAGTTCGCGCTACTGATCACGTCGTACACCAGATTCATCAACGGCGTGAAATTCTTCTTGAGCCCACTGGCGAAAAGACCATCGGCGGTGGCGCTCAGCTGCGCGCCCATGGCATCCACCTCTTCATCGATCTGGGCCTTCGTCTTGCGACGTGTCCCGCTGGTAAGCAGTTCGCCTACAAGGTCGGTGTAGCCCACGGCGGGGCTTTGCAGGAAGGGCTCGATATCGAACCGCATTTGCACGCTGATGGTGGGCAGTTTGTGGTTCTCCACTACGATCACCCGCATTCCGTTTGCGAGGACGAACGAGGTATGCTGGCCAACGCGCACCTGCGGAGCAGGGCCGGGCGTGGGCGCCTTTGAGCGATCGAGTTGTGCGGTGGTCATTGCTGGAATGAGCAGGGCCGCGATGAGCAGAGCAGTGTTGCGGACCATCAGTTCTGTGTGGTGTTGGGCACGTAGTGCAGCACTACGCGGTTCTGCGGAACGAAATACTCCTTGGCCACCCGTTGGATATCGGCGGCGGTAACGGCGAGATAGCGGTCCAACTCGCCGTTCACTGTCTTGGTGCCTCCCATGAAGGTGTAGGCGTTGGCGAGGTTTTCGGCGACGCCTGTGATGCGGCTGTTCGCTTGAACGTATTCTGTTTCAAGCTGGGCTTTCAATTTTGCCAGCTCCGGTGCGCTGATCGACTCCTTTCCTACGCGCGCGAACTCAGCATTCATGCTCGCCTCCAATGTGTCGGGATCAATACCTGCCGCGGCGATCGCAAATGCGATGGCAAGGCCTGGGTGCTCGAAGGGCAAGCTGAACGAACCGACTACCAAGGCCAGTTCCTGCTCGTCTTTCAGCTTTGTCTGCAAACGCGACGAATTGCCATTGCTCAGAATGCGGTTCAGCATATCCACCGCATAGAAATCATCGGTGCCTATAGCGGGAATACGGTACGCCTGCACTACAGCGGGCAATTGAATGTTGTCCTTCACCACATCGCGCACCTCACCGTTCATGGGTGGCTCCTCCGCTTTCACCGGTGGCACATCATTGCCCTTCGGGATCCCGGCGAAATACTTCTTCACCAGATCCTTGGCCGCATCCTGCTTGATATCGCCAGCGACAACCAGCACGGCGTTGTTGGGCACGTAGTACGTTTTATAGAACGTGCGGTAATCCGCTTCGCTCGCTGCGTTCAGGTCTTCCATGAAGCCGATGGTGGGCCACTGGTAAGGATGCACGGTGTACGCCCGTTTCAGCACCTCGATGAGAATGCTCCCGTACGGCTGGTTCTCATACCGCTGGCGGCGTTCCTCCTTCACTACTTCGCGTTGGGTGTCCACACCGACCTGGTCCACCTTGGCGTGCAACATGCGTTCGCTTTCGAGCCAGAGCCCCAGTTCCAACTGATTGCTGGGCAGCACTTCGTAATAGTACGTGCGGTCGCCGTTGGTGTTGGCATTGAGCACTCCACCGGCTTTCTCAACGTGCTTACTGAACTCGCCACGCTCGATGTTGGCGGAACCTTCGAAGAGCAAATGCTCGAAGAAGTGGGGGAAGCCGCGACGGTCGCTCGTTTCGTTCTTGCTGCCTACGTGGTACATCACGCTGACGCTGACGATCGGGGTGCTATGGTCTTCGTGCAGGATCACATGCAACCCGTTGTCGAGGTCGAATTCGGTGAATGCGATCGGCTGCATCTGCGCACTGGCGGAAACGGCCAACGCCGCCGCTATGGGCGCCAAACTTGCTCTGTTCATGTCGTCGGTTTCTGGCAAAGGGCCGCTAATGTAGGCCTGTAGTAACAACACGGCGGCGGAGCGGGAGGCGTCGCAGACGCAAGTCCCGCGTGAGCTCGTTGCAAACGGCTCGCACATCCGGGTTCTACTTTCGTTGCGGGCAAACAGCCATGACAACGACCCCAACAAGCATCCTTACCTCAACTGCCGTGCAGCGCGCTGCACGGAACCGCTCCTACCGATACTTGCTCACCCTCGTAGGTCCGGCCTTCGGGCTGGTCGGTTTGCTGGGCCACGGACCGTGGTGCTGGCTGTTCCCGTTATACGGGTTCGCGGTGGTGCCGATCGCGGATCTGTTGTTACCCCAAAGTCATGATCGTTTCAGCAAAGAAGAGGAGGAAGCTGCGCTGAACGAGCCATTGTTCGACTGGATCGTTTATGCCATCGTACCCATTCAGTGGGGCTTGCTGGTCCTGTTCTTCTTCACTATTGGCGAAACCGGGTTAACGAATTGGGAGATCGCAGGGCGCATAGCCACCATGGGCCTGCTATGTGGGGTTTACGGCATCAATGTGGCCCACGAACTGGGGCACCGCAGCAAGCGCTGGGAGCGCGACTTGTCCCGTGCATTGCTGCTTACCTCGTTGTACATGCACTTCATCATTGAGCACAATCGGGGACACCACCGGCACGTGGCCACGCGGCAGGATCCGGCCAGCGCTCGTCGCGGCGAACCGCTTTACTTCTTCTGGGTGCGTACCATCATATACAGTTGGTTCAGCGCTTGGCACTTGGAACGCGAGCGCTTGGCCAAAGCAGGACGGTCGGTGTGGAACATGGAGAACGAAATGCTGCGCTTCGTATTCCTGCAAACCGCGCTGTGCGCTACAGTACTGTTCGTCTTCGGCTGGTTCACCTTGGTCGCGTTCCTGCTCGCAGCGGCCATTGGGGTGCTGCTGTTGGAAACGGTGAACTACATAGAGCACTATGGGCTGCAACGGGTGCAACGTGCCGATGGCACCTTTGGCCGAGTGCACCATGTGCATTCATGGAACAACGATCACCCCATGGGCCGCCTCATGCTCTTTGAACTCACCCGACATAGCGACCACCACCACAAAGCCAGCAAAAAGTACCAAGCGCTGGAAGGACTAGAGGATGGCGCGCAACTGCCCACGGGCTATCCGGGAATGATGATCCTGAGCCTGCTGCCGCCGGTTTGGTTCCGTATCATGCACCCGCGAGTAGATGCCCTGAAGGACAAACATGCGGAACTTGCTTGACGATGACCAAGAACGCAACCTGGATCAGCACGGCCGATCGCTTACCGGCCGATGGCCAGCGCGTGCTGTGCTGGTTGCCCAGCAACACCATCCACTTGCCGGGGCGCATAGGCACCGAAGAACGCAACGCCGTGATCATGAAGTTCGCGCACGAGCACTTCATCAAGAACCCCACGAAGACCGGCTACACCGGCAGCCCGCACTTCTGGCTGGGCGAAGGCGGCAGCAACAAGTTCTTTAGCGATGTCACGCACTGGATGGCGTTGCCGGAGGAGCCTTGAAGCAAAAAACGAAAGGCCCCTTTCGGAGCCTTTCGATCCGTTCAGTTCTACGGTCACTTCCCCATCACCTTCACCAACTCCATTTCGAAGATCACCGTGCTGTAGGCCGGGATCTTGGGGTCGGGGCTTTGCGCTCCCCATGCGAGGTTGCTGGGGATGTACACTTTGTAGCGCGAGCCAACGGGCATCAGCTGCAGCACTTCGGTCCAACCGGCAATAACACCGTTAACACCGCTCACGGCGAAACCCACGGGTTGGCCATAGGTGTAGCTGCTTTGGAATTCCGTACCGTCAACCAACGTGCCTTTGTAGTGCACGCTTACGGAATCCGTCAGTGTCGGCTTCGGTCCGGTGCCTTGTTGCAGCACTTCGTACTGCAGGCCCGTTTGGGTGGTGATCACACCGGGCTTCTTGCCGTTCTCGCTCAAGAACGCTTCGCCTGCGCGGATGTTCGCCTCGCCTTTGGCCTGCTCCATGGCCATGACCTTTTGCTGCATGGCGATCATGTACGCCTGCACCAGTGTGTTCACTTTTTCGGAGTTGAAACGCATGGTGCTGTCCAATGCATCACGCAGGCCAGCGGCCAACGCAGCGTTGTTCAGGGAATCCATGCCGCTTTGGCGGAAGTTGCCCTTTAGATTCTCCCCCACCTGTGTGCCAATGCCGTAGCTCACGGAATCGAGGTTCGTCTTCAGGTCGATCTTACCGCCCTTCTGGCCGGTAACGTCGTTTGAGCACGCGCTAAGAATGGTGAGAGCCACTGTGGCTATGATGATGCGGAAAGTCATGCGTTCTGTTTTGGGACGGCGAATGTAGGATTGCACCGATCAGCTGGAGGTGTTCACATGCTTTGGGAAGCGCTGGGGCAACCCTGTAAGAGCCAAACAGCTAATGCCCGTCGAGCAACTCCTTCAACTTCCGGTGGTACAGATCGAAGCGGGGCAAGTCGTTGTGGTGTCCGTGGGGAAAGGACACCATTTCGCGCTGCACGGTGGGCGGAACAAGTGCATACAGGCGCAATGCACTGGCGTACGGCACCGTTTGATCGCGCTGGCCGTGGAAGATCAGGACGGGGCAAGTCACCCGCCGGATCGCCCGGTCGTTCCGGAACGGATATCGCAATAGCAGCCGGTAGGGCAATAGCACGCTGTAGCTGCGCGCCACCTCGATCAGGTTGGCGAACGGCGATTCCAGCACCAACGCGCGGGGTCCATGCTTCGCGGCGAGCGGCGTTGCCAGCCCACTGCCCAACGAGCGCCCGAAGAGCACGATCCGATCTCGAGACCATTGTTTCAACACCTGTTCGAACCACGCTTCTGCGTCGGCATGCAACGCGGCTTCGCTCAGGCGGCCCCGGCTTTTGCCGTAGCCCCGTGGATCGGGCATCAGCACGTTCCAACCGAGCTTGGTGAAGCGCGGCGCGCGCTTGCCCCAGCGCCGCAAACTGCCGGTGTTGCCGTGGAAGTAGAGTACCACGCCCTTGGGTTCAGGTGCGGTGAACAGGAGAGCATGCAGTTTGGCACCATCGGGCTGTTCAATGAACCACTCTTCGTGCGGGGGGTGCCCGGCTTTGAACCGGAACCGGTAGTGCGGCGGAAGACGGAAGCGGATGAAGATCATGCGCTCCTGCACCAACCAGTAGAACAAGCAGACCAGCGCGTACAGCACAGCCAACGTGCTGAGTGTGTTGAGGACGATGTTCATTCAACCAAAGTGCTGCACCTGTAACGCGCAGGATGCGCAAAGGTGGTCGCATACCGGCGAAGCCCCAGCAACTGTGCGATCAACACTTTTTCACGGGCGCTCGCCGTCGCTGGCGGCAACCCTCCGGATACATTCGCCGTCCGTCGGTCGCATCATGGATATCCGTATCTCGAACATCAGCCGCAGCTACGGCCCGCAGAAAGCGGTTGACGATATCAGCTTCACGGTGCGCACCGGCGAGGTGCTCGGTTTCCTTGGCCCGAACGGCGCCGGCAAAACGACCACGATGAAGATGGTTTGCGGGCTGGTTGCGGCCGACAGCGGGACCATTGAAGTGGGTGGGCGGGATGTAGTGAAGGATGCGGAGGAAGTGCGACGCACCATCGGCTACCTGCCCGAGAACAATCCGCTCTACTTGGAGATGGCGGTGATCGACCTGCTGCGCTTCAACGCGAAAGTGCAGGGTGTGCCCAAGGCCAACATCAGCACCCGTGTAGGGCAAATGATCGAGGCGTGCGGCCTCGGCCCCGAGAAACACAAGCGAATTGAGGAATTGAGCAAGGGCTACCGGCAACGCGTAGGGCTGGCCCAGGCCATGGTGCACGATCCGTCGGTCCTCATCCTCGATGAGCCCACCACAGGTTTGGACCCGAACCAGATCGTGGAGATCAGGGAACTGATCAAACAGGTGGGCCGCGCGAAGACGGTCATCTTCAGCACGCACATCCTTCCGGAAGTCGAGGCCACCTGTGATCGCATCCTCATCATCAACAAAGGCCGCATCGTTGCCGACGGCGACCCGCGCTCATTGCGGCAGAGTGCGCAAGGCAAAGCCGTGCTGCGCGTGCGCATACCCATGGCGGAGCCCGAATTCATGAGCACCGCATTGCGCGGCCTTCCGCTGGTGGAAAGCGTGGAAGCATTGGGCGATGGCGCCTTCACCGTGCAATCCTCCAGCACGAACACCGCGGCCGATGTGTTCCACCTGTGCGCACACCATGGATGGACGCTTACGGAACTAAGCCCCTTGGAAGCGCGCTTGGAGGAGGTTTTCCGCGACCTCACGCTCAATTGATGTCGAGATGTGCGGATATGGTAATGTGAAACTGGATCGGTACAAGTGAGCAGCCAATAGCACCAGCAATGCGCAAGACCTGGACGATCGCACGCAAGGAATTGGCGGGCTTTTTCGATTCGCTGATCGCGTATGTGCTGCTCGCGCTGTTCCTTGGCTTCTGCGGCTTCCTCACGTGGATGTGGCCGAGCGGCAACGTCTTCGTTTCGGGCACGGCCAGCTTGGGTGCTTTCTGGGCTGCAGCCTATTGGGCCTTGTTCATTTTCGTTCCGCTGCTCACCATGCGTGCACTGGCCGAAGAGCGTCGCAGCGGCACCCTCGATCTGTTGCTGACGAAGGCCGTCACCGATTGGCAGATCGTCTTCGGCAAGTTCCTCGCATCCGTGGTATTGATCACGGTCGCACTGGTCTGCACGTTGCCCTACTGGGCGTCCATCGCATACCTGGGTCCTGCGGATCATGGCGCCATCGCCTGCGGCTACCTCGCGCTGTTATTGATGAGCGCGGCGTACATCGCTATCGGCATTTGGGCCAGCAGCCTCACGAACAACCAAGTGGTGTCGGCATTGATCGCGCTAGTGGTCATCTTCTTCTTCCACTTCCTGTTCGGCTTCGTGGTGGAAGGTGAGAGCGGGATGCTGGCGCTGGTGCTGCAACGCCTCAGCACCGATGCCCACTTCGCCAGCATGAGCCGTGGCGTCATCGACAGCCGCGACCTCCTGTACTTCACCAGCATCATCCTTGTGGCACTGGCGCTAGCGGAAGCGAACCTGGCCAAGCGCAGTGCCGTGCGCAACCGGGGCCGGGTGCTGCGCTTCACCCTCGCGATCTGCATTGCGGTGGTGATGGTGAACGTGCTGGGCGACCGGTTCAAGTTCCGCGTGGACCTTACCGATGATGGGCGCTACACGCTGAGCCCCGCAACGCGAAACATGTTGCAGGCATTGCCCGAACCCGTAACGGTTACCGCCTACTACAGCGAAGAACTACCAGCACAGTACGCAGCAGTGCGCGAGGAATTCCGCGACCTGTTGGCGGAGTTCCACGATGCCGCCGACGGGAACCTGGTATATGAATTCGTGGACCCCGGAACTGACGGAACGCGACTGGAAGAAGCCAAGAACGCGGGTGTGCGGGCGGTGCAGGTGAACATTCCACAGAAGGACAAGTTCGAGCAGATGATCGCCTACATGAGCGCCAGTGTGAAAATGGGCGAGCGTAGTGACCTGCTGGAAGTAGTGCAGGGAGGCAGCATGGAGCACACGCTTGGCATGAGCGTCAAGAAAGTGAGCATCGACAAGAAGCCCACGATCGGCTTTGTGCAAGGCCATGGAGAACCGAGCATTGGCGAGATGGGCGAAGTGTACCAAAGCCTGGATGTGCTGTACGAGATCGCCACCATTCCCCTGCCCGATTCTCTTTCATTGCCCGACCGGTTCGCGGCGCTGCTGATCGTGGATCCGGTGGACAGTTTCCCGGAGCATCACCTTCGCGTATTGGACGAAATGCTCGCGCGCGGCCGCCCGATACTCATCGCGTATAGCGGACTTATCAATGATCTGGGCTCAACACCACTGGTGGGTGCGCGCCAGAGCAATCTCACCACTTGGCTCGCTTCGAAAGGGGTGGATGTGCAGCCCACGATCCTCATCGATCAACTGTGCGGGCAGGTGCAGATCAGGCAGCAGCGCGGCGATATTCCGTTCGTTGTTTCGATACCCTTCCCCTACTTCCCCATGTCCCGGAGTTTTGCTGATCACGCCATCACCAAGGGTTTGGAATCGGTGCTCATGCAATTCTGCAGCCCCTTGGCGAGGAGCCAGCGGTCCGATGTAGCGTTCACGCCATTGGTGCTATCCAGTGAGCATAGCGCGGCGTTGCAGCCACCGCACGTCATCGACCCGCAGCGCCAATGGGGACTGGCTGATTTCCCGTTGACCGGTCAAGCGATGGCGGCAGCCGTGGAAGGTCCGCTGGCGGGCCCCACGCTTGCGCGCATGGTGGTGTTCGGCAACGGCCGATTCGCCGTGAATGGTGCACAAGGCCAGCAACAGCAGCTCAATCCCGACAACATCAACGTGTTCGTGAACGCCGTGGATTGGTTGGTGGACGAAACGGGATTGATCGAACTGCGCACCAAGCAGGTGAACTTCCGACCGCTGAACACGGTGAGCGATGGCGTGCGTAACACATTGAAATGGGCGAACCTGGTGCTGCCGATCCTCGCCGCATTCATCTACGGCATGTTGCGCGCTGCATGGCGTCGGCGCCAGCGCAGCAGGCGCATGCAACCCGGTCATGTTCAATAAGATCAGCAATCGTGCGCTGTTACTCTTCGGCCTGGCCTTGGCGCTGGTGTGGGCAGCATTGAAATGGGGCGAACGGAAGACCGGCGGTGACACGGTGCAAGGCTCGGTGATGGAACTCGATACGGGAGCTGTGCGGTCCTTCTCCATACGTCCAAAGAGTTTGAAGCATGCTGAACTGCGCTTCAACCGCACTCCGCAGGGATGGACGATCACGGACAGCAACGGCGTGCACCCCGCAGACCATCGCATTGTGCGCAACACCCTTTCCAAATTCATGAGCATACGCACGTTGCGCTTGGCCGGAACCATGGAAAAGGATGCCGCCAAATACCAGTTGAGCGACACGGCATCCACCCCCATCACCTTCGTTGTGAACGATGGCGAACCCTTGACACTTCATACCGGCTTGGTGAATACGGAATACAATCAAGAGGGTGTTACGTACGTGCGCCTGAACGATGCACAAGAAATACATGCCGTGGCGGGCATGCTCACGCGGCACATCGACGTGCCCATCAGCAATTGGCGCGATCACGTGCTCATTGGAGGCGACCCCATGACCTGGAAAAGCGTGGGCGTTGCCTTGGGGGGCGTTACCAGCTACACGCTCGTGCGGGACACTATCACAGTGGATACATCAGCCCTGCCCGCAGCTGAAGCGCCACCACTGTGGCGGCTGAACGGAGAAAAAACCGACCCACAGCGCGTGCAGCAATTCCTGGGATCCCTGAGCAAGGGCAACAGCAGTCGTTATGCTGATAGTGCGCAGCTCGATGGCCTTGTTCCCTTCTATCGGCTGACGATCACGGACAACGAAGCACAGCCGATGATCGTGGAAGTCTTCGAAGTGGGCACGAGCTTGGTGTTGCGCAACAACCGTCGACCGGGCAACAAATTCCACTTGGACAGCGAGCGCGATATGCAGCGTTTGATGCGGCCTATCAACTTCTTGCTTGGTGCGCCTGCGCAACCAGCGCACTAGCGGCAAACAAGAAGCGCGGCCCGGGGGCCGCGCTTCCAATACGATCTAAACCGTTCTCAGCGTATCACTTCGATCTGCTTGGTCTTGTTCCAATGGTCGGTGGTGAGTTGCACGGCATAGCGGCCGTTGCTCAATCCAGTGAGGTCGATGGAGTTCACGGCGCCGCCGGTTACGTTCATGCGGTCCATGAGCACTACTCGACCGGCCAGATCCACAACGTTCACGTACACCTCGCCTGTCCAGTGGTGGTTGAGGCCGATGTTCAAGGTTCCGTTCGTGGGGTTCGGATAGAGCAGGAAGTCGTCGGCGGTGGGTTCTTCATCCACGTTCACCGCGCCGCAACTCACGAACCAGATCAGGTCATCCGGTGCTTGGCCCCCAACGCAACTACCTGCTGCATCACCGAGGATACGCACGGCCAGCGCATTGTCCGGGTTGTTCGAGTTCACGGTCAATCCGGTCATATCGCCGCCGTTGTTGCCATTGAAGAGCAGTGCGCTCAGGTCGTCGTAACCGTTGTACACCACCACGTTATCGCCGTTGAGCATGTCGCCCTGCAGGAATTCGATGGTGATCGGTCCAGGGACTGCAGCATCGAAAACGAACCATGCTTCATCGTTGTTCGAGTAGCAATACGTGGTGTTCAATCCGCAGGTGTTGTAGACGCATGCTGAATCGGTCTGCACCAAATCGGGGCTGGTTGTGCGGCAAAGGTTGTTGAGGCCGTTCTGCACCTGGATCTGCACGATGGTATCGTTGCCGAAGGGCCCGATCGTGTATGTACCCACGCCGGTATTCTGGATGGTATCGGTGTTGAGGCTGTTGATGATGTCCGCATCCGTGGCATTACCGGTGCCGGTGAGGTTTACTTGGATGCTGTATTCACGGTGCGGGCAATCGGGAACAACCGTGTAGGTAGCAGCCGGGTTGAGGCAATCCAAACAGGCCACGGTGTAATCCATCGGTGTGAGCCCGTAGGTACCACAGCTCCCGAATGCGTTGCTGGTGATACGAAGCGTAAGAATGTTCTGGGGGTTCGTACTCACGCTGATAATACCCGTGAGATCGCCAAATTGATCACCAAAGCCCTGATAGAGGATGGGTGCCTGATCGTCGTCGCCATCGAAAATGGTGATCTCGTCCCCGAAGGTCTGCATGATGCCCGCATTGAAAATGATGGCCATGGGGAAAGCAGTGGCGCTTTGGTAAACAAAGAAGGTCGACTCGTTGTCGTCGTAACAGTAAGTGTATTGGTCCGGCCCGCAGCTGACGAACGGACAAGGGAAGTTGGTAATCGTTTGTGAGTAGGAGTCGCAACCCGGATCCTGGTTGTTCACCACGCTATAGCTCATGTTGGTGTTGAGGGGGAATGGGCCAACGGTGTAGGTGCCGATGCCCACGTTGGTGATAGCCGGGGCACCACCGGTATTGTTGATGGTAACGTCGGTTGCGGAGCCGAGCGTGGTAACCGTAACATCAACGGAATAGAAACCGTTGGCGCAATCGGGCACCACATCGAAGGTGCTCTGTGGTGCGTCAGCGCAGAAGAACTCGATGTACCAGTTGTAACCTGCAGTGGTCCAGCGGTCGTCCCACTCGATGTAGTAAGTGGTACCCGCAACAGCAGCGAGACCGGCAACTTCACTCGCGAAGCCTGCACCACCGATGGTAATAGGGCAAACATCATCGCCACTGCCCAAGCAGACTTGTGCACCGCAGGTGCCGCTGTATACGCTAAGGCGCGTATCGGTACCGCCGAGGCAGGAACCCACCGTCCACGTACCATTACCAGCAGGTGTGTAGGAATACCAATCGGCGTTGCTGGCACCGGCACCAAAGCAGAGGTTCGAGGCACCGAAGCCAGTCGCAGGTCCGTCAGCGGTGTAGGTACCTGGACCAACGGCCACCGCGGTTGTGCAGAAGTCACCTTGGGCCGAAGCAGTTGCGGAAGCCAAGAGGCCGACCACAATGGCCGGGAGTGCAACGCGTAATGAACGAGAAAGCATGCGCGTAGTGTTTAGCGTTTTATAAGAGAAGGCGGCCGAATGTAACCACGCCCAAGGAACCGACCGAAACTGCCCGTCACCGGCGAAAGACGGAAGCCGTTGGGACCTGACCTGTCGAGCGCATACCGTGTTCCACCTTGATCCGCACCGGGTGACCGGGGACGAGCGGGAACCAATTGTCGCTGACATGATCGTCAGGTCCCACGACCAGTTTCACCGTGCGGATCGGTGAAGTGGTGCGCACCTCCCAAACGTCCGTTTGACCTGGAACTGACGCCATGCTCAGCCCATCCTTCCGTTGGTTGCCGTTCGATGAGTTCATGGTTGAATACATGCGCGGCTCGGTATCAGCGCCGAACGCATAAGCCATCATGCCGGCCTCCCAAGCGGCCTTGGGCCACGAGCCCACGACCAGCCGGCCTTTCCCGGTCAGCGGCTTCTTTTCCCTCCGCACCAGTTCGCCTTGCACGCTCCAGAATTCCACGATCACCGTGTCGCCAAGCACTTCCGTATCCGACCAGAGTTCCAACGTTGTGGTTCCATTCGCGGTGGGCAGAAAAGCGAGCACGCGTTCGGCATAGCTACGCTTCACCTCGAAGTGAGCGGCTTTCCAACGGAAGTCCACATCGATGGTGCTCCACGTCGGCGCAGCCCACACATCGTTGAGCTGCCAGTAGAGCGTGCCCATGCAATGCGGCTGGTTCGTTCGATGCGCCCAAATGGCTTGGCGGTAGGCCTCGGCTTGCACAATCTGGCTACAGTCGATGAATCGGCCGAGGGTGGTCGGGGTCTCCCCTAGTTCGCGTTCAATGGCCGTCCAGATGGGCTTATCGGTCTTGTAGCTCTTCTGTCGTTTGGCCAGCATTGGCGAACCCAAGTACAAGAACTCCGGGTCGATGTAATGTGCCAGTGTAATACTGTCAGGATAGCTCTGGAAGCCATACTCGCTTACGAAGCGGCCCACGTTGTTGGCGAAGGAGGAAAAGGCTGAATCGCCATGCCACACGCCCCAGTAGTGGAGGTCGCCCGAACGCAGGCCTTCGGCGTTGCCCCAGTTGCTTAGGGGGCTTGTGGGTGTGTACCAAGACCGCCCAAGGCCATTTGCTATCTGCCCGATCTCATCTGTGGACCAAAGACGCTCGTTCGCATCAATTACGGACGCAGAATCCGACCCATGAAGCTGATATCGATCCTGCCAACCCCAATTGTTCCAGGCAACGCGGAGTTCGTTGTTGCCACAGAACAATGCCAAACTTGGATGGCGCATGATCCTGTAGATCTGCTCGACGACTTCCGGCCAAACGTTGTACTGTAAAGCAAGACGATCGCTGGGCACCAGATTAGCCAGCATCATGTCTTGCCAAACAAGAATGCCGGAGGTATCGCATGCTTGAAAGAAGGCCTCCGGTGGATAAACGCCACCTGCCCATACCCTGGCCATGTTCATTCCAGAACTCTGCATGACCCGAACAAGGTCGATCCAGCCCTTGTCCGAATTGTCCAAGGGGGGGATGATGTTGCATCCCTTAATGAAGACCGGAACATCGTTCATCGAGAAGTTGAAAGGTGCACCGGAATCATCCGGCCAATAGTTCCATGCGCGCCAACCGAATGCATGGTTGCGCTCGGTCCGGGACAGAATTTTTCCCTTGTGGCGATGAACAACAGACAATCGGTGGATCTTTTGGTCACCGGAACCCTGCGGCCACCATGCGCCTCCGGTTGCTCTGCCCTTCAAGTCAACTCCGATGGGGTGTTTCCAAATTCTTCGTGCGGGCTGTGTTGAGACCAACTGCCCGTCAAACCAGACCTCAAAGTCACCGTCAAGACGCAGTTTGCTCGCCTTGAGCAGTTGCGGACTGATACTGACCAATTCTCCCGCCCGCGCGCTCGTGATCCATAATCCGTCCGTTAGGCTTTCTTCCCAACATCGCAATTCCACCTCCTTCCATATCCCACACCCCACCAACCTCGGCGCAAAGTCCCAACCGAACTGGTAAGCCGCCTTACGCACATAAGGGCTTACTCCGCTGGGGTCGTTGTCGTGCGGGAGTTGGATACCGTAGGCATCGCGCAGCTTCGCGCCTTCCTTGATCACACTCCGGAAGATGACCTTCAGTTCGTTTTTCCCGAGCTTCAGCAGGTCCTTGATCGGCCACTCCCAAGAGCGGAACATGTTGTCTGCCTTGCCCAGCAGCGAGTCGTTCAAATACACTTCAGCGAACGTGTCCAAGCCCTTGAACACAAGATCGATGTTAGCATGTTTGAACAGCGTATCGGCTACCGTGATCGTGCGGCGATAGGTCCAGTCCTCGTGCTCTATCCACTGCACACTATCCACGTTGCTGTTACGCATCGGGTCAGGGATAAGCCCCTGCCTCAATAGGTCGTCGTGCACGGTGCCGGGCACTTGGGCGGGATACCACTGCTCCTTGCCTACTTGCTGGAAGGCCCAGCCGTCGTGTAAGGGAATTAGCTGCTCTTGGGAGAATGAGAAGATGTGTGAGAGCGAGAGTGTAAAAATGGAAATGCACCGATGCAGCCACCGGTCCATTGAACAGTGACGACCAGCCTGAGGTCTGTAGCCTGAAGCCTGAAGCGCATTCATCGCAATCCCGCTTTCACCAGCGCATCCAGCACACCTTCGATCTTGGCCACATCGGGCTCCGTGCTGAAGTTGGCTTCGGTACCACCTCTTCCCAACGCATGACCCTGTGCCACGAACATTCGCGGCCGCTGCGCGGAGAAGTGGACTTCGCGCACACCGGTCCGTTCCACCAGTTCAACTACGTTGCCTGCGTTGATGCCGCCAGCCGCTGCGACCAAAATGCTACCGTTCGAGACCCGCACCAACGCAGCCAGTTCTTCGATACTGCTCATAGCGTGCGTGCTTCCGCCGGATGTAAGCACCCGGCGCACCCCCAGTTGAATGCATCGTTCGAAAGCCTGCTGGATGTCCGCCGCGAATTCGATCGCCCGATGGAAAGTCAGTTCGCGCTCTCCGGCTCCGAGCAGTGCCCCGCGGATCAGTTCAGCATCGGGAAAATCCTCGGCGTCCAAGGCCCCGGTCACGATCCCGCACGTCTCATCGCCCACTCCGCTCATGAGCACGTCGCGCAAAAGCGTTTGGCGTTCATCAGCGTTGTAGCGGAACCCGCCGGGGGTCGGGCGCACGAGTACTCGCTTGCGCACGCGCACGCGTTCCTGCAGCACGTTCAGCAGTCCGAAACTCGGCGTAACACCGCCGCAGGACAACCACTGGCACACCTCGATCGTGTCGACCCCGCATTGCTCCGCCACCACAGCCTCTTCCACGGAAGTCACGCACACCTCAACCGCAACACGCATGTTGCGAAGATGGAGTCCACAGTGCATTCACTGTTCAGATCTTTTTTCCGGCCGAGGCTTGGTTGGATCATTTCCTGTTGCTTAATTGTCCGGCAAGAGATTGACAGAATATCCGTCAAGTCCTCTTCTGATCGAAACAACAAACCACACCATAAGCATGGCAACGGAGATCAACAAGGAGAAGCTGAAGGCCCTACAGCTCACACTGGACAAGATGGAGAAGACCTTCGGGAAAGGCGCGATCATGAAACTCGGCGACAACGCGATCGAGCAGATGGACGTGATCCCGAGCGGCAGTATCGGCTTGGACCTGGCACTTGGTGTCGGGGGCTATCCCAAGGGTCGCGTGATCGAGATCTACGGTCCTGAGAGCAGTGGTAAGACAACGTTGGCGATCCATGCGATAGCCGAAGTTCAGAAGAAAGGCGGCATTGCCGCCATCGTGGATGCCGAACATGCCTTCGATCGTTTCTATGCCGAAAGCCTCGGCGTGGACACCGAGAACCTATTGATCAGCCAGCCCGACAACGGCGAACAAGCGTTGGAGATCGCCGACAATTTGATCCGCTCCGGCGCCATTGACCTGTTGGTGGTTGACAGCGTTGCGGCCCTTACGCCGCGCGCTGAGATCGAAGGCGAGATGGGAGACAGTTCCATGGGCCTGCAGGCCCGCTTGATGAGCAAAGCCCTCAGCAAGCTCACAGGCACCATCAGCAAAACGGGCTGCTGCTGCATGTTCATCAACCAACTACGGGAGAAGATCGGTGTGATGTTCGGCAACCCCGAAACAACCACTGGTGGCAACGCGCTGAAATTCTATGCGAGCGTCCGCATCGACATCCGCCGTATGACACAGATCAAGGACGGCGAGAACGTGATCGGGAACCGCACCAAGGTGAAAATCGTGAAGAACAAGGTGGCGCCACCGTTCCGCAAGACCGAGTTCGATATCCTCTTCGGCAAGGGGATCAGCAAGACCGGTGAGATCATCGACATGGGTGTGGAGATGAACATCATCAAGAAGAGCGGAAGCTGGTTCGCGTACATGGACAACAAACTGGGTCAAGGTCGTGACGCAGTGCGCCAATTGCTTGAGGATAACACCGAACTGTGCGATGAACTGGAAGCCAAGATCAAGGAAGCGGTGAAGACCGCCGAGGTAAAGGTGGTTGCCTAAGGAGGACGCCTTCTACTTTCGAAGCCCCGGTTTTAAGGGTCCGGGGCTTCGCCATTTCATGCCCATGCCTCCACGCATCATCCTTCTCAGCCTCACGGCCTTGGTATTCCTGCTTGCCGGTTGTTCCAACGCACCTCAGCAGGAAGTGCCTGCGGCAAACGTTCTTCCTGCGGACAGTTTTGCGATCCAATTGGCAGACATCGGTGAGCGGCTGACGAAGGCACCGAATGATGCTTCGCTGTATGCCGAGCGATCGGACCTCTTCATCACACACGACAGCATGATGCCTGCGATGAACGACATGGTACGTGCCGTTTCACTCGATAGCGGCAACGCCGGGTACCGGGTGAAATTGGGGGACCTCTTCTGGTTCAGTCGCACGGTGGACCAAGCCCAATACCAGTTCGAGAAGGCACTACAATACGAACCGAAGAACACGACCGCCATGCTGAAGCTGGCCGAGATCCAACTGGTGTTGCGCCAATACCAACGCTGCCTCGACCTGTCGAACCAAGCCTTGCGTATCGACAGCCGGTTGGCAAAAGGATACTTCATCAAAGGCTGGGTGCACAAAGAGACCGGCGATACCTCAACTGCGATCAGCAGCTACCACACTGCCGTGGAGATGGATCCGCAGTACTACGATGCGTTCATCCAACTTGGTCTGCTACACCAGGCGAAGGGCGATCCGCTCGCGCAGGATTTCTACGACAGTGCGTTGCGCATACGACCCAACAATAGCGAAGCGCTGTACAACATGGGTATGTACCAGCAAGAAACCGGTAACGACAGTGCGGCCCTGGCATGCTACGCGCGCATCGCGGAGAACGATCCGTCGCATCCCATGGCCCACTTCAACACGGGTTTTATCCACTTGGAACATCTGGACGACCCCCGCGGAGCGATCACAGGATTCACGGGAGCCATCGAACGGCTGCCGAACTACTACCAAGCCTATTTCAACCGGGGCTTGGCCTATGAGCGGTTAGGCGTGCTTGACAGCGCCGGCATGGATTTCCAGCGGGCCCTTGTACTGGCACCGGACTTTAACGAAGCTGCGTATGGCCTTGAGCGCCTTGCGTCGAAGGGACTACGGATCGACCGCCCAGGAAGTAGCGCCCCGGCGCAATAGCGAGAACCGACGAATGCTGATGCCTTCGAAGGTGTGGGCACGCACGGTGTAAGTGCCTGGCTTCATGTTCCGGACATCCACGGTGCCGTTGCTGATAGGAGGTTGTGGCTCCAGTCGTTTGCCCTGTGCATTGAGCAGATCGACAGCATAGGTACCCTCAGGCACCGCAAAGCGGTAGAGCCCGGCCGAATCCGATCCGATGATGGCGATTTCCTCCGAATCGGCGGTGCGCACCGGTGCGCGGCGCGGTTCGTAGGCCACCAATTCATCTTGTGCTCGGGCACTCGAAAGGGCCAGGAGCATGGCAAGGAGGATGGAATGGCGCATAGGGGTGCTATTGATCGCGGCCTTCTACGCCCGATCGAGACTGTCGGTTGCACAGCAGCATACGGGACCAACGGTGCTGAACGATGGCGCTCACGCACCCACTGGATCCGTGGCGAGCACCCAGCACATAAACAACCACCTCGCCCCGGCATTGGCGGGAGCCTGTGTGGTTACCAAATGATCCAAATGAAAAGAGGGGGTCTCCGCCCCCTCTCTCGTTTCCTTCTTCATGGCAGGTGCCATGAACAGGGCGACGCAATAGTCGCCCCTATTTCACTTTGTCCATGATGGCTTTGAAGGCGCCCATATCGGTGTAGGCGATCTCGGCCAAGGCCTTGCGGTCCAAGGTGATGTTGTGCTTTTTGAGGCCGGCCATGAATACGCTGTAGCTGACGCCATGCATGCGGGTTGCCGCATTGATGCGCTGGATCCACAGCACACGGAAGTCGCGCTTCTTCAGCTTACGACCATCGTAGGCGTGGCTGAGACCTTTTTCGACACTGTTCTTGGCAACGGTCCAAACGTTCTTGCGTTTGCCGAAGCTGCCCTTGGCAAGCTTGTAAACCTTCTTCTTTCGGGCCTTGCTCGCGGGGCTGTTGGTAGCTCTTGGCATTTCTTCTTGGTTTTCGGTCCTGAGCGTCCGCCTTCCGGTGGAACTTTTAGCTGCAGGCCCTGGTTAACGTTACCTGGTATCGGCGCTCAATTGAGAAGAGCCAGGATGTTCTTCTTCTCTGTGGGGTGCACGGTGCCGAACTTGCGCAGGCTACGCTTGCGCTTCTTCTCCTTCTTGGTAAGGATGTGGTTCTTGAACGCGTGCTTGCGCTTGATCTCGCCAGTGCCGGTCAGCTTGAACCGCTTTTTTGCACCGGACTTTGTCTTCATCTTGGGCATGGCCTCTCGTGTTGGTCGGGGTCTGATTGGGGTGCGAAACTTCGCGCCCTTGCTTCTTTTTCTTGGGGATAATGAACATCATCATGCGCTTGCCTTCCAGCTTGGGCATGCTTTCCACCACGCCATGCTCTTCCAGGTCCTGGGCGAACTTCAGCAAGAGGATCTCGCCACGCTCTTTGAAAACGATGCTGCGTCCTCGGAAGAACACGAACGCTTTCACCTTGTGGCCTTCAGCAAGGAACTTCTTGGCGTGCGCCAGTTTGAAGTTCAGGTCGTGCTCGTCGGTGTTCGGACCGAAGCGGATCTCCTTCAGTTCAACAACGCTTTGCTTAGCCTTGATCTCCTTCTGCTTCTTCTTGAGGTCGTAGAGGAACTTCTTGTAATCGACGATGCGGCACACCGGTGGATCGGCCGAAGCACTGATCTCCACAAGGTCCAGCCCGATGTCCTGCGCCATGCGCAAGGCTTCCTCGAACGGGAAGATGCCTTGTTCCACATTCTCGCCGACCACGCGCACTTGGGTAAGCCCGAAGATGCGGCTATTGATACGGTGCGGGTCTTCTTTCCGGACGCGACCACGGAAAGGGGGACGGCCACCACCGGGACGACCACCGCCGGGACGGGAACCGCCGAAAGGCGGTCGGGGTTTATTGAATGGAGCTCCTGCCACGTAAGGTTCGTTCGTTCCAGTTCGTTTCAGAGGCCGCCCAACAGCGCCGCTATGCGTTGCTTCACCAGTTCGGTGAAGGCTTCGGGGCTCATGCTGCCCAAGTCGCCTTGTGCATGTTCCCTTACGCTAACGGTGCCGTCGCCGGCCTCCTTTTCTCCGATGATGAGCATGAACGGGGTTTTGGCGAGTTCCGCATCGCGGATCTTCTTGCCGATTTTTCGTTCCGCTCGTCAACGAGGGCGCGAATATCGGAATCTTTCAGGCTCGCCGAGAGAGCTCTGCAATGGTCCAGGTACTTATCGCTGATCGGCAACAGGATCGCCTGTTCCGGCGCCAGCCAGAGCGGGAAGTTGCCCGCAGTGTGCTCTATGATCACAGCGATGAACCGCTCCAAACTGCCGAACGGCGCCCGGTGGATCATCACCGGCCGGTGCCGGGCGTTGTCGCTGCCCACGTATTCCAATTCAAAGCGTTCGGGGAGGTTGTAGTCTACTTGGATGGTGCCCAACTGCCACTTGCGACCAAGGGCGTCCTTCACCATGAAATCGAGCTTCGGACCGTAGAAAGCCGCCTCGCCGTATTCCACCACGGTCTTCATACCGCATTCGGCGGCCGCATCTATGATGGCCTGTTCGGCTTTCACCCAGTTCTCTTCGCTACCGATGTACTTGCTGCGGTCCTCTTTATCGCGTAGGCTTATTTGGGCCTCGAAATTCTGGAAGTTGAGCGCCCGCAAAACGAGCAGGACGAGATCAATGACCTTCAGGAATTCCTCTTTCACTTGGTCGGGTCGGCAGAAGAGGTGGGCATCGTCCTGTGTGAAGCCACGGACGCGGGCCAAGCCATGCAATTCGCCACTTTGCTCGTAGCGGTATACCGTGCCGAACTCAGCGAACCGCAACGGCAAGTCCTTGTAACTGCGGGGTCTGCTGGCGAAGATCTCGCAGTGATGCGGACAGTTCATGGGTTTCAGCATGAACTGCTCCCCTTCCTGCGGCGTGTTGATGGCTTGGAAACTGTCCTTGCCGTATTTCTCGTAGTGCCCGCTGGTCACATAAAGACCTTTAAGGGCGATATGCGGTGTGGCCACCTGCTGATACCCCTGCTTCTCCTGAGCAGTCTTCATGAAGTTGATTAGCCGCTCGCGCAATGCTGCGCCTTTGGGCAGCCACAGCGGAAGCCCCGCACCCACTTTCTCACTGAAGGTGAACAGGTCGAGCTCCTTGCCCACTTTGCGGTGGTCACGCTTCTTGGCTTCCTCCAACATCACCAAGTACTCATCCAGTTCCTTCTGTTTGGGGAAGGTGATGGCGTACAACCGGGTAAGCTGCTTGCGCTTCTCGTCGCCGCGCCAGTAGGCACCAGCAACGCTGAGGACTTTGGTGGCTTTGATGAACGAAGTGTCGGGAATGTGCGGCCCACGGCACAGGTCGGTGAAGTTGCCTTGGGTGTAAAAGGTGATCTGGCCATCCTGCAACCCCTCGATCAATTCCAACTTGTACTCGTCGCCTTTTTCCGTGAAGTACTTGATGGCGTCTGCCTTGCTGACCTCCGTGCGCGAGAAGGTGAGCTTCTTGGAAGCCAGTTCCTTCATCTTGGCCTCTATCGCCGGGAAATCCGCATCGCTGATGGCGCGTTCACCGGGGTCGATGTCGTAGTAGAACCCGTTCTCAATGGGTGGCCCGATACCGAATTTGGTTCCCGGGAAGAGCGCCTCGATGGCCTCAGCCAACAAGTGGGCACTGCTATGCCATAGGGTGCTCTTGCCTTCGGCATCGTTCCAGGTGAGCAGCGCCAGCGAGCAATCGCCGGGCAGCGGCCGGCTGGCATCGCGCACTTCGCCGTTCACTTTCGCACTGAGCACATTGCGGGCAAGGCCTTCGCTGATGCTTTTGGCAACGTCCATGGCGGTTGCGCCTTGGTCGTACTGCCGAATGGAACCATCGGGCAGGGTCACATTGATCTTCATCGGTTCACGTTCCCAACCTTACGAATGGCTGCGGAAAGGGCGGCGAATGTAGCGCGCGTTCACCCAAGGCCTATCGCAGCTCCGAAGCCTGCATGACCACTACGCGCGGCTCCTTTCGCATGAGGTCCTCCTCGTGCAAGGTCTCACCGGCTTCACTGGATCGTTCACTTTGGATCACCAGAATGAAGATGATGACCATCAACGCAGCACTGAATGCGAAAAGGAATGTGTTCTTCACGGCTTTGCCCAGCATGTTGGTTTCCAGGTCCTCAATTGCCTTTTGCTTCAACTTCACATCGCTGTAGTCCTTGGTGCTCAACAAAACCGCGAGCATCTCGTGCTTTTGTTTGGTCCGCATAAGGTCATCATGCCCGGCACTGAGCCCGGCCGCCATTTGCACCAGTTGATGGTCCATGGCCACGGAACGGCCCTCTTCCTTCTCAGGTTTTGCCGATGTCCGATCCTCCGCCCTGATCCGTACGGCAAGTGCGAGCAGTTCCGCCGACCGATCATCCACACCCTTTGCGACATTGGCGATCACTTGATCGTACGTGGAGATCATTCGATCCAATTCTTCCATCACCAGCGCCTCGTTCATCCTTCGCAATTCTCTGAAAAGTTCGTTCGCCATACGCGCAGCAAAGGGCCTGCTCCGATCCGTTACGGTCACTTCAACAGCATCGTATTGCTGTATCACCACGGAGATGTTCGCCGACAACGCGGCGTGCAAACGATCATTGAATTGAACGTCAGTGGTATCAAGACCAAAGTGCGACACAAGACCGAATGTCCTGTTAAGGTGGTCGAACATGGCCGTTGAGCGGGCCATGTGGTAGAGGTTGACAATGTTGGTCCGATGCTCACGTCGGATATCCTCGTTGTCCTCCGCCTGTACAGCGTATCCATCAACGAAGAAGCTGACAGTGGAAGAGTAAGCTGGTGGGTTGCGCAAGTAGTACGCGGCGGTGCAAAGGCCGACAAGCACGGCCACGCCAACGATCCAGCTGCGCTTGGCGATCAAATCACCCGTGACTGTTCTGGCCATTGTTCGGTCGGCGTCGTTGCTTCAGCTGAACCGGCGAACAAAGTAGACATGGCTTCGAATGCCGCGTCTCATTCAAAACAATGAACCTCTAAACCAAGCAGGAAAACAGAACGGCTAACAACTGAAGGACAGTCAAGGTCAGATATCCTTCCTGTCCAGGTCCTCGAAATTCACATCGGTGAACTTGTTCCCGGCATCCGGACTTTCGGTCAAAGGAGGATCTTGGGGACTATCGTGCCGCTCCGGCTTAGGGGAGTCGTGCTGCGTATAACCGCCAGTTGCTTTCAGTCGGTCGATCTCAGCATACACGTCGCGCAGGCCATCGATGAATTTCTCGAAATCCTCTTTGTACAAGAAGATCTTGTGTTTCTCATAACTCGCAGACCCGTCCTCGTGTGTGTGCTTTTTGCTTTCGGTGATGGTGAGGTAAAGGTCGCGCCCACGGGTGCTCTTCACATCGAAGAAGTAAGTGCGCTTACCGGCACGCACCGGTTTGCTGTACACATCCTCGCGCTCGTCCGACATGGTCTGTTCCTTTTGCTTGGGCAAACCAAATATACCCGCCTCTATTGGTTTCACAAGCCCTTGACCGCCCCTACTTCATATCCATGGAAAACGTTCCCGGTCGCCGATCCGGCAACGATCAGGGTGAGGTTATGCGGAACGCTGCTCTTCCAGTAGCTGCTCGTGATACAAGGCTGCGTAGAGCCCACTGCTGGCCAATAGTTCACCGTGGCGGCCTTGTTCGGCAATGCGACCGTGCTCCAATACAATGATGTGGTCGGCATCCTGCACTGCACTGATGCGGTGACTGATGATCACAGTGGTCCTGCCTTTCATCACTTGCTTCAAGCCGCGCAGGATGGCCTCCTCTGTGGCGGTATCCACCGCGCTCAGGGGGTCGTCGAAGACGAGTATCCGTGGCTCGCGGGCAATGGCCCGGGCAATGGAAACACGTTGCTTTTGCCCACCACTGAGGGTAATACCCCGTTCTCCGAGCAATGTCTCGTATCCCTTCGGAAAACCCTGGATGTTCTCGTGCACCTGGGCTTGTCCAGCTGCACGCTGCACCGTTTGGTCCGTAGCTCCCGCGCCTGACGATCCGAATGCAACGTTGTTGCGAATGCTGTCGCTGAAGAGGAAAACATCCTGGGGAACGAAGCCGAGGTTCTTTCGCAGAAGTTGAAGGGGTATGGACCGGATGTTCATTCCGTCGATCAATACTTCACCCGTAGTGGCATCGTACTGCCTGCCGATCAGGTCTGCCACGGTCGATTTGCCACTACCCGTGTGCCCAACAAAGGCGAGCGTACCCCCAACGGGCACGCTGAAGCTCACGTGTTCCAGCGCCATGATCCCGGTGTCCGGATACCTGAAACTGACATTCCGGAATTCGATCGCCCCCTTAAAGTCCATCGTTGTCACCTGCCCGGGTTCATCGCGGATATCCGGTCGCACGGCCAGGAATTCGTTTATCCGTTCCTGGCTCACCGCGGCCTGCTGGACCAGTGACGTTACCCAGCCCACACTCGCGAAGGGCCACGTGAGCATGTTGACATAGAGCACGAATGCGGCGATCGTGCCCACTGTCACACCTGGATCGCCGTTCACGAGTTTCATTCCGCCGATGTAGATCACCACAACGGTGCTGAGACCGATCAACAATCCGATGGCCGGCATGAACAACGCGTCCACCTTGGCCTGCGCCAAGCTGCGTTTGCGGTATTCCCGCGAAGCCTTCCCGAAACGGTCGATCACCATACGCTCCTTGACATAGGCCTTCAGCACCCTGATACCGCTAAAACTCTCTTGGGCCAAGGTGCTGAGGTGGCTTTGCTGCTGCTGCACGGCCATACCGCGCTTGTTCATGATATCGCTCACGTAATAGATCACCACGCTCATAATGGGAAGCGGGGCAAGTGAATACAGCGCCAATTCAGCATTCTGGCGGAACATGACACCAATGCACAGCAGGAACAGCACGATCAAGTTCAACGTGTACATGATGGCCGGTCCCAGGTACATCCGCACCTTGCTCACATCCTCGCTGATCCGGTTCATGAGGTCGCCGGTGCTGTTGCGTTTGTAGAACGCCCGATCGAGCCGCTGGTACTGCTCGAAGATCTCATTCTTCATGTCGCGTTCGATCAACCGGCTCATGACAATGATCGTTTGCCGCATGTAGAACATGAAGAGCCCCTTCAACAATGCGAACACGATGTAGAGCACAGCCAACAGCAGCCCCACCCGTGCCACTGCCGAAACCACCTCCGTGCCGCGGCCGATGGCGGCAAGCTGGGACTTGAGATCGAAACCTGTCCAGCCTACCCACAGGTCCAACGTTCCCGGAACGCCGATCTGAACAGTGGTGCCCGGTTCATCGCGGGAACGGAGACCAGCCGCAACAATATCGAATGCTTCGGCCACTACTTGCGGGCTGTACACCGCGAAGAGGTTGCTGAGGACGATGAAGAACACTCCGCCGAACAAGCGCCTACGGTACTTTAGGAAGTACCTGTTGAGTGACATGAGATGGCGCATGCTGGCGTACGGAACTTTCTACTTTTGGCCCCGCTTTCCGCAGGATGGGATGGGCTCGATGCCTTGACTTGCCGGGGAGCGCCGAAAGTAGCTCAGGGTCCGTTCGCGGGCCGCACATTGAAACGAACGGAACGCGATCAAGTATCCCAACAGCGGTCCGCAGCACACAACATCATGTCGCTCGCCACAACCAAGCCTTCCACCGATCTGGCCGTTATTGGCCGCATGGAGGAACACGACCACGAGGAAGTGCTCTTCTGCTACGACAAGCCAACTGGCCTTCGGGCGATCATCGCGATCCACAACACCACCTTGGGACCTTCCCTTGGCGGTACGCGCATGTGGCCCTATGCGAGCGAGCGCGATGCACTCACTGACGTTCTGCGCCTCAGTCGGGGCATGACGTACAAGAGTGCGCTTGCCGGTTTGGATCTTGGCGGGGGCAAAGCAGTGATCATCGGTGACGCGCGCACCCAAAAGAGCGAGGCACTGTTCCGCCGGTTCGGGCAGTTCGTTGATAGCCTCAATGGGCGATACATCACGGCGGAAGACGTGGGCATCACCACAGCGGACATCAAAACCGTGCGCCAGACAACCAAGTACGCTGCGGGCCTGCCCGAGGCCGATGGTGGAAGCGGCGATCCAAGTCCGGTTACGGCATATGGTGTTTTCATGGGCATGAAGGCTGCCGCCAAACAGGCTTATGGCTCGGACGATCTCAGCGGTCGCACCGTTGCAATACAAGGCGCCGGACACGTCGGAGAGAACCTCGTTGCACTATTGGTGAAGGATGGAGCCAAAGTGCTACTTACCGATATCCATCAGGACAAGTTGGAAGCCATCGCGGCCAAGCACCCCGTCACCCTGATCGCTCCTGAAGCGATCTACGACGTTGACATGGACATCTACAGTCCATGCGCGTTGGGTGCTACGGTGAATGATGACACACTGAGCCGACTGAAGTGTTCGGTGATCGCCGGCGCGGCGAACAACCAACTGGCCAACGAACATGTGCACGGCGAAGCCGTCATGAAAAAGGGCATTCTCTATGCGCCTGACTTCCTGATCAATGCCGGTGGCATCATCAACTGCTTCAGCGAACTGAACGGATACGATCGCGCAAAAGCACTCGAACAAACACGGGGCATCTACGACACGGCCCTGGCCTGTTTCAAGAGAAGCGCGGCCGAGAACATCCCGACATACAAAGCCGCGAACGAACAAGCCGAGCAGCGCTTGTCCATGGCGCGCAAAGCCGGTAAACGCTTCTGACCCACCACCCCGTTCTGCTCCCTTAGACAGGACAAAAAAACATGCTCAATCGCCGATATCTGCGCATCAAGGTCTACCATGTGCTCTACACCTTTCAACAGAGCCATGATGCCAGTGCGGCCAAACTCGAAAAGGAACTCTTTCTGAGTATCGAGAGAACGTTCGACCTGTACGTTTCACTGCTGTTGCTTTTCGGCGAACTGCGGGATCAAGCTGAGAGCCACATGGCCGAACGTAAGCTTAAACGGCTGCCTACGGCGGGCGACTTGAACCCGGATCGGCGGTTCATAGACGGGGCCATACTGACTGCATTGGCCAACAGTCCGCGCGTTCAAAAGGAGGCCGAAGAACGCAAGGTGAACTGGATGGGCCACGGCGAATGGTTGACCAAACTATACCGTGAGATAGAGACCAGCGAACTCTATCGCAACTACATGGCGGCACCCGGAACCGGCTTCGCACAGGAACGGGCTTTCCTCACGGAACTTTTCACGGAGCACATTGCCAACAGCGAAGGGTTGCATGATATGCTAGAAGGACGCACCATTCATTGGATGGAGGACCTTGACCTAGCGTGCACACTGCTAAAACGAAGGTTGGAAACGTTGCGTGAAGGCAGCCTGTCGAATGACAGCGTAGGTGAGTTGGAACGGATGGACAGCGACGAGGAAGAATTCGTTCGCACGTTGTTCCGTCGCACCATCGACCTTGGCGCCGAGCACGAAAAGCTCATCAGTGAGAAAGCCAGTAACTGGGAGAGCGAAAGGATCGCGGTGACCGACATGTTGCTGATGAAAATGGCCTTGACGGAGGTGCGCGAGTTGAGCCAGATCCCGGTGAAGGTGACCTTGAACGAATACATTGAGATAGCGAAGGCATACAGCACGCCGAAGAGCAAGAACTTCATCAACGGCGTGCTTGACGCGCTGTTCATCGAAATGAAAAACGATGGCCGCATTGTGAAGTTGGGTCGGGGATTGATCGAGAATTGAGATGAAGACGCACAGCACCCGTGCATCCGGGAATAGTCTTGGGGGCCATCCATTAATGCGCAAGGGCATTCTCCTCGCGGTGTCGATGCTGGTACTTTCCAACGTAGGATGCAGGATCACCGATCATGATGACGAAGGCGCAGGCATCACCCCTGCGGACATCCACATACCCACCAGCGGATACGAGCAGACAGACCCGGCCAAGTTGCCCAAGCTGGAATTCGACGCGGACACCATCGATGCCGGCACGATCGCCCAAGGCACTGTCATTACCAAGACCTATGGATTCGTGAACAGTGGCGGCAGCGATCTGATCATTGCTGATGTGCGGAGCACCTGCGGATGCACCATCGGCAAGAATTGGCCCCGACACCCTATGAAACCGGGAGAGCGCGGGAGTATCGACGTGAGCTTCGACAGCGAAGGACGGAACGGGGTGCAGACAAAAAGCGTGAGTATCGTTTCGAATGCCGTCCCATCCACACACATGCTCATCTTGCGCTCGGAAGTGACGGCACCCTCCAATTGAGTGGACCAGAGTGTTGCACACAAGCCTTATCGATCCCGGATAGAAATACCATCTGACAACCTTCCATACGAACAATGAACATTCTCCTACAAGCCGCTGCCCCGCAGCAAGAGTCTTGGCCGACCTTCGTCATGATGGGCCTCCTGATGGTGGTCTTTTATTTCTTTATGATCCGCCCACAGCAGAAGAAGGCCAAGACCGCAAAAAAGTTCCGCGAAGCCCTGCAGAAAGGAACGCGCGTGGTGACCATCGGTGGCATGCACGGCAAGGTGGTTGAAGTGGACGACAAGACGGTGTTGTTGGATGTGGACACCAACGTGAAACTGCGTTTTGAAAAGAGCGCGATCGCGATGGACAGCAGCATGCAATTGACCGAGGAGACGAAGAAATAGAACTAACATGACGATATGGCCAGTTGGCCACATCGTCATTGGGCAATGGACACATGCTCCACGTAGGCGTAACCGGCGGCATCGGCAGCGGGAAGAGCACAGTCTGCCGGATCTTGGAAGTATTTGCTGTGCCCCTGTTCAATGCCCACCTGGAGGCCATGCGTCTGGTGAGCGAAGACCCTGAATTACGCGCCGAACTGATCGGCTCGTTCGGCTCATGGGTATTCGTCGGCGGAGTGTTGGACCGGAAAGCATTGGCCGATGTGGTATTTCACGATGAAGCTGCCCTCGGCCGACTGAATGATATCGTGCATCCACGGGTCCGTGCGCTCTTCACAAAATGGGCAGCGGAGGCCACAGCGCCCTATGTCGTCATGGAAGCTGCCATCATGATCAAAACAGGTGGCAGCAAGTTGATGGACCATGTTGTGGTGGTCACGGCACCGATGGACCTTCGCATTGCCCGGGTGATGGCACGCGACTGTGCAGCGCGCTCATCAGTGGAAGCCCGTATGAAAAATCAATTGAACGACGACGAAATGGTCGCTGGTGCCAACACAGTGATACTCAATGACGATCAGCACTTGGTGATCCCGCAAGTGCTCGCGCTTCATCATAACATGCTTCAACAGGCGCAGGCATGAGCGCGCAAAAGGCCCTGCCCTTTTCCATCGTTACGTTGGTATTCGGCGCACTCTCGATACCATTGGCGTTCGCACGTCACTTGGTTTCGCTGTCCTTGGTGCTTGCATTGTTGTCCATCAGCCTGGTTGTCGTTGGTCGGTTGCTGGCCCGGAAACGCAGCTATTCGGAAGCAAGCCTGAAGCGATCAAAGATCGGCTTGCTATGCGCCATCGTGGGCGCGATCTGCTCTACAACGATGTGGTGGCTGTGGGCCAGCAACATCATGCTCGACAAATAATAGGCCCTGTTCTTTCACGCAGAAAGGCGCACGAGGTGGGGCATCGATGCGGCGTTGACCCGCTCCTCCCCGAACCGTTCGACCAGCCCAACGAACGCCAGCTTGCATGCCAGCGCATCGCCCAAGGCACGATGGTTACCACGATGGGCCACACCGATATGCCGACATAGACTATTGAGGTTGTGGAACCTCAGGTGCGGAAAGAACTGGCGGCTCAACTGTTCGGTACAAAGCGATTCCCGCTCGAAGACCCTGCCGCAACGAGCGAACGAGGCTTGAAGTGCGGTCAGGTCGAAACGGGCGTTGTGAGCAACAATGGTGGCGCCCTCGGTCAATTCATTCACCACGTCCAAAACCTGCGCGAACGTGGGTGCGTCGGCCAGCAGTTCCTCTGTAATGCCCGTAAGGGTGGTCACGAATGCATTCAAGGGCGCCTGAGGCTGCACTAACGTGCTCCATCGACCCAATTCGACCCGACCGTCGGTCAACAACACCGCGATCTCCGTGATCCGCCCATGGCACGGGTCGCCGATCGTGGTCTCAACGTCAACTACCGCATATGGTGCTCTGCATCGCATTGAGGCCGTCTCAACGAACCTTCCCTCCGAAGGTTCGCACCGCGTCAAGTCAGCGATCCCATACTCACTGTTGAAGAATATTGGCAGCTCGCATATCGTCAACTCGGGGAATGAGGCTCCCTTTGAGGCCCCTTTCGCCTACCCTGTGTTCTCACACAAGCAATTTTTCAGAACGACATGTTGATCGAAACCCGTTTGGCCACGATAGAGAAAAAGAGCAATGACCTGCTCGAGGTCCGCTTCAAATCAGAGGAGTGCATCGACTGCGATGGGATCAATGAGGTCCTGAACGAGCGACAGAGAATCTGTCCCGAAGGTCCACGGACCATTCTGGCCATCTTCCCCGGCGAACCGGATTTCCGCTTGGATGTGGTGACTACCGATCACTACGCCGGCAGGGGTTTGGAGAATTGTACCAAAGCGTTGGCCATCGCGGCATCAAGTCCGATCAACGAACGCATGGCCGGGCTGTTCTTCGCTTATTTCCCGCAGGCGTTCCCTACCAAAGTGTTCAGTAGTGAGGCCGAAGCCCGGGAGTGGCTCAAGACACAAGTAGCAGCCAGTTCTTTGTCTTGAGACAGTTACGCCAGCAGGCGTGTAGCCGGATACATTGGCAGCCGATGACCCGCTAGCCCATGCGTTCGATCAATGCCTTTCTGCTGAAACTCCTTGGTTGGAGGATAGTTGGCGGTAAGCCTGCGAACGTACGCCAGTTCATCGTGGTGGTGGCGCCGCATACCAGCAACTGGGACTTCCCGATCGGCTTGCTGGTCCGCAGTGCTGTTGGCATGACCGATGTGAAATACTTGGCCAAGAAGGAACTCTTCACTCCGTGGATCGGATGGATGTTCAGGGCACTCGGTGGTTATCCGGTTGATCGCAAGAAGCACACGAACATGACCGAAGCCGTGGTGGATCTGTTCCATCACAACCCGGATTTCAAGATCGCGATAACACCCGAAGGCACGCGCAAATATGTACCTGAGTGGAAAACCGGTTTCCATCGTATCGCCATCCTGGCCCATGTGCCCATCATCCTCTGTTCGTTCGACTTCGGGACCAAGACAGTGACGTTCAGCGATGTGTTCCCGCTGAGCGGCAACGTTGCAGAAGACATTGAGGCCATGAAAGCCATTTTCCGGAAGGCCAAAGGGCGCAATCCCGATCAAGGTATTCTCTGATCGGCACGATGATCGAACGGGAAGCGGAAATGATCGAACCTATGAGAAGAACCTTGTTGCTCGCGTCAGTTTGTTCCATTGCCTTCGCCGCAAATTCACAACAAGCCGTCTTCCCCGAGTTGAAAGGCGAAACTCCGACAGGCAAGAACATCAACCTGCCGAAGGATGCCAAGGGCAAATACACGATCCTCTGCCTTGCTTTCGATAGAAGCGCCGGCGATCGGTTGGCCGCGTGGTTTGAACCGGCGTACCTCCGATTCGTCTCGAAGCACGGACTGTTCGCAGCGGAATACGACTTGAACATCTGGTTCGTTCCCATGTTCACCGGTATGGACAAAGCCGCATATGGGCCGGTAATGAAGAAGGTTCAGAAGAGCGAGGCTCCGGAGGTGCTTGACCACATCCTTTTCTTCCAAGGAGATATCGATGTCTACGTAAAAGACCTGGCCATGACCGATAAGTCCAAACCTTACCTCTTCGTACTCGACGCCAGCGGCAGCATCGTGTACCGCACCGAGGGCGATTTTACGGACGACAAGTTGGATGCAATAGAAGAAGTACTACCCCTGTAACCACTGCCGGTATATTCGCGACCCGAAAACCAAGTACCATGAACATCGTACGCATCGCCCCCCTCGCAGCTTTTCTGCCGTTGCTCTTCGCCACGTGCTCTTCGACACCAGCAGGTGAGAGCGCACGCGCCGACGCACCCATGCAAGCACCACCCACCGAAGAAACCAACCAACCCCAACCGACCATGACCGCAGGCGAAGGCCTATTTGCAACGTTCACGACCACCAAAGGCAAGATCGTTTGCCAATTGGAATTCGAGAAGACACCGATGACCGTGGCCAACTTCGTGGGCCTGGCCGAAGGCAAGGTGACCAACACGGCAAAGGCCAGTGGACAGCCCTATTTCGATGGCATCGTCTTCCACCGCGTCATTCCGAACTTCATGGTACAGTGCGGGGATCCCACTGGAACTGGTATGGGTGGCCCCGGCTATGTGTTCCCTGACGAGATCGACGCAACATTGCAACACACCGGTCCTGGGATCTTGAGCATGGCCAATGCAGGTCCTGGCACCAATGGCAGCCAGTTCTTCATTACCCATGTGAAAACCGATTGGTTGAACGGCAAGCACACTGTATTCGGCCATGTTACCGAGGGACAGGATGTTGTGAACGCGATCGCTCAAGGCGACAAGATCGAAACCCTTCGGATCACCCGCGTTGGTAAAGCAGCCGAAGCGTTCGACGCGGTGAAGGTGCTCGCCAACTACAAAGACAAGTTCAAACAGCGCTAGTGACGGTGCGCGCGGCCCTGGCCGCCGCCTGACCTTCCAGCTCCTTCTCGTCGAGGCCCTCCATTGCGGGGGCCTCGTCCGTTACGGCTAACGTTTCCGCCTTCGCGCTTGCTATCCGGGCGGTATTCCGGACCGCGTGCAAAATTCTCAGGGAGGGGTTGCTTCGCGACCTCGTACCCGATCAATTTCTCGATGCGCCCGAACTCGCGCATCTCTTTCTCGTTAATGAAAGTGATGGCCTGGCCCTTTCTCGCAGCCCGCGCAGTGCGGCCTACTCGGTGCACGTAGTCCTCCGGATCACGGGGAACATCGTAGTTCACAACAAGGTCGATGTCGTCGATATCGATACCACGACTTACAACGTTCGTTGCGACCAGGATGCGGAGTTTCCTATTCCGGAACGCGAGCATCACTTCCTCACGTTCACTCTGCTCAAGGTCGCTATGCATTCCCTGCGCATTGAACCCGCGCTTCGCCAAATGGCGTGCGAGGTTGCGTACCTCCACCTTTTTGCCGGCGAACACGATGATGCTGGTGGCCTCGTTAGTACGCAGGATATGCTCAAGGATATCGGCTTTCTGCGCGTCATAGATCACGTAGGCTTCCTGCTTAACGCCTTCGGCCGGCTTGCTCAAAGCGATGGAGATCTCCACCGGATCGTGCAACACCACACGGGCCAAGTCCCGGATCTCGGGAGCCATGGTAGCGCTGAACATGAGCGTTTGCCGCTCCTTGGGCAAGAAGCCGATGATGCGTTTGATGTCGTCGATGAAACCCATGTCGAACATGCGGTCGGCCTCATCAAGCACCAAGAACTCAAGACCCTGCGTGGGCACATAGCCAAGGTTCAAGTGGCTCAACAATTTGCCAGGCGTGGCCACGATCACTTCCGTACCGCTGGTAAGCGCCAGCTTCTGCTGGTCGAAGGAAGCACCGTCGCTCCCACCATACACCGGCACCGATGTAATGGGCATGAAATAGGCAATGGCCTGCAATTGCTGGTCGATCTGGAGGGCCAATTCACGGGTGGGAACAACTATGAGCGCGCGAATACTCTTGGGATCGCGCGGAGCATAGGCCGTGATCACATCAATGAGCGGGAGCAGGAATGCCGCGGTCTTGCCCGTGCCTGTTTGCGCACACGCTATCAGGTCGCGCCCGTCCAACACGGCCGGGATCGCTTGCTGTTGAATGGGAGTGGGCTTTTTGATGCCCATGGCCGTTATGCCCTCGATGAGGTCGCGGTGTAGGCCGAGCGTGCTGAAATCTTCCAAATGACGTAGCGCGTTGAAAAAAACGCGGCCGAAGATAGGCCGATGGCAAAGTGGCTCAAGAAGCCATTCGGAAGGCCTGGGGTGCTTGATCCACGAACAAGAGCACAATAGCGGCTTCCGCCCCGCGCTCCAACTGTATCGACCCGTTCATCTGGTCGGCCAGCGTGCGTACCAGTTCAAGACCAAAGGTGGTACCATCGAAGAAACGCTCATTGGACGGCCCAGGACCATTGTCGGAGTAACGCAGTTCGAAGTGATCGCCAACAGCGCGCAAGTCCACTGAGATCACTCCCCCGTTGTCGTTCGCGAAGGCGTATTTCGCGGAATTCGTGATCAGTTCTGTTATGATGAGACCGAGCGGGGTGAGCGTATCGATCGGGAAGCGTTCATGGGCCATTTGTAGCTGTACGGTCACCCGGCCGCGCAGGCCGTACGTGCCAAGTATGCCGTCCGCAATAGCGGTAATGTGGTCAGAGATGCTGACACACTTCACATCGCCAGCGCGGTAGAGCAATTCGTGCACATTGGCGATCGATCGTATACGGCCTTGGCACTCTGCGAGAAGTTGTTCCACCTTGGGATCGCCCAAATGCGCGCCCTGTACCTTCAGAAGGGCGTTAACGATCTGGAGGTTGTTCTTTACCCGATGATGGATCTCGCGCAACAACATGTCCTTTTCCTCCTCGCTCACCAATGTTTCCGCCAACCGCAAGTTCTGCCGTTGTAGATCGAGGTTCTGTTTGGTGATCTCCTGAGCTTGAACATTGATCAGTTTGTTCCGCATGCGCGCGCGCCGAACGGCTTTGCGGTAACGGAGGAGCATGGTGGTCAGCAACGCAACTGTGATACCGAGCAGAATGAACAGGACCAACCACACGATCCCTTGTGTACGGGCGTTCGCGATCACCGCGGTGTGTTCGTCGTTGCGGAGCCGGAGGACTTCATTCTCCGCCTCCTTGGCGCGAACGTCGTACATACGCGACAGACCTGCCATGCGTTCGGCGATCCTCTCGTTCATGATCGAGTCCTTCAGGGCGGCGTGTTGTCGCTGAAAAGCGAGTGCGCCTGCTAGATCGCCGAGGCCTTCACTGATCCGGCTGCGCAATACCAATACGCGTGGTGTGCGCCAATGCATGCGTCCGCTCCTGAAGTAACCTTCAGCACTGTCCAATTGCGCTTGTGCCACGTCGTAGCGACCAATGCCGCAATACGCTTCGGAAAGTCCCAATGCAATGCGCGCGAGTTCGGAAGGGGGGGCGGCCGAACCCATACCCCTGACCGCGAAGTGGAAGAACGGGACGGCATCAGCGAAACGCCCACGGGCCAGAAGGCCTTCAGCACTGCGCACCTTGGCTTGGCACCGGCCAATGGTATCCTCTTTGGCCGAAAAGAACCGATCGGCCTCTTCGCCGTGACGTATCACTTCATCGTATCGGCCGGCCTTCACCAACGTGTTCATGACTTCGAGGATCGCCTTCCCGATCACGCTGCTGTCGCCGGTCGTTTTCAGCGTCACCAAAGCCTTCTTGCTCATATCCACGGCAGAGTTGAACTGCCCCAATTGTTCGTAGGCGACGCTCAACCATTGCAGATCCGCGGCGATCAAGTGTGCATCGCCGATCTGCTGGCTCAGCTCCGTGGCCTTCAATGCGTCTTGGAGCAGGTCATCATAGGCCGCCAATCGGAAATGCACCTTGCACTGTTCCAAATGCACCTCATGCAGCACCAATGGATCCTTCGATTGTTGCGCAAAACCCAAAGCCGAGTTGATGTACAGTAAGCTCTCCGAGGGTCGGTCCTCCCGGTAGCGCGCCGCCATTTGCAACAGGGCTCGTGCACGATCGGCAGGAGCCGATACGCTGTTAAGTACCCATTGAAGGCTATCGTCGCCGCGCGTTGCCAAGCTCGCTGCCGGGCATAGCATGCTCAAGACAACAGTCACTAGGGCACAATGCATGGGGATCTTTTGGGGCATGGCGGCGTTGGTACGGGTGATCGTTGCCTTCGGTTGCGGTACGGCCGCTTGTGTTCCTTTGTGTCCGTATGGAGCACAGACCCCTCGCAGAGCGTATGCGGCCACGCACGTTGGAAGAAGTCGTTGGCCAATCGCACTTGGTGGGTGAGAACGGCATCCTCCGGAAAGCGCTTGCAGGTGGCATGTTACCAAGCATGATCCTGTGGGGCCCGCCCGGTGTCGGGAAGACTACGCTGGCCCGGCTTATAGCGGAAAAACTGGGTCGGCCGTTCCACACATTGAGCGCCATCAGTAGTGGCGTGAAGGACGTGCGTGAGGTGATCGAGAAAGCCGGTGGTTCAGGGCTGTTCTCTCGCAGTGCGGTGCTTTTCATCGACGAGATACATCGCTTCAGCAAGGCACAACAGGACAGTTTGTTGGGCGCGGTGGAGAAAGGAACGATCACGCTCATCGGCGCCACTACGGAGAATCCGAGCTTCGAGGTGATCGGGGCACTCCTGTCCCGCTGTCAGGTGTACACACTTCAACCGTTGGCCGAGGAGCATCTGCTCGAACTCTTGGAACGGGCCATCGTCACGGACGAGGAATTGAAAGGCAAGCGGATCACCTTGGCATCGACCCTGGCACTGATGAGGGCCAGCGGCGGCGATGCGCGTCGATTGCTCAACACCTTCGAACTGTGTGTGAAGGCCGTAAGCGGGGATACGGTGGAGGTGACCGACGAACTGGTGCAGGCAGTAGTACAGAGCAATGCGGCGCGCTACGATAAACAGGGCGAACAGCACTACGACATCGTAAGTGCCTTCATCAAAAGCATGCGCGGCAGCGACCCGAACGGTGCCGTGTATTGGCTTGCGCGGATGGTGGAAGGCGGGGAAGACCCACTGTTCATTGCACGTCGTATGGTGATCCTCAGCAGTGAGGACATTGGAAATGCCAACCCGAACGCCCTATTGATGGCAACAACCACCATGCAAGCTGCACAGATGATCGGCTGGCCCGAGAGCAGGATCATCCTCAGTCAATGCGCTGTGTACCTGGCCTGCTCGCCGAAAAGCAACAGCGCTTACATGGCCATTGCTGCGGCGCAAGCTGAAGTGAAGAGGAGCGGCGATCTGCCTGTTCCGCTGCAATTGCGAAATGCCCCCACCAAGTTGATGAAGGACTTGGGGTATGGAACGGGCTACAGCTACTCCCATGACCAGACCGGTTCTGCCGAGGAACAGGACTTCCTGCCTTCCGCCATCAGCGGAACGGCCCTGTACAAGCCTGGTAACAATACACGCGAGGCGGAATGGGCCGCGATGATCGATCGCGTGTGGAAGGGGAAGTACCGGAGTTGAGTTCGTGCGGAAGCGCCTACTTACCTCCTTCCAACTCCAAATGGCTTTTGTGCAGATCGAATATGATGCCGAGGCTAACGACCAAACCGCCCACCCCTTGCTCGAGCATTTGCCATAGCACATCGACCACCACGTGCACTGCGTTGTGCTTCGCGAAGCTCATACCCATAATGAACACGACGAGGTACACCACAAAGCCCAACAAGGCCCCTACGCCCATGGCTTTGAACGGAAAACCCATCCGCAACCCGATCACGCCATGCACGATGGCGCGATCGATACCCAACGCCAGCGCGGCAGCCAGGATCAAGTACACAACCCCTGCGAGCACCAGATACAATGGAAGCGGGATGCGCAATTCCTCAAGATCATGAAGTGCCACACCATGCCATACGAAACTCATCGCGAACATGATGATCGCCGCAGGCAGCCAACTCACTAGGAAGCGTCGTCTTGGCAGCATGGTCATATACCCTTCAACCGTTCGGTGCGAATGTACCGGCATCAACGGGCTGTGTGGCCGGTATCGTGGCCGGATTACATTGCACGCTACTGCTCCATGAACGAACCAAGAACCCTGTGGGTTGCCTGCCTTTTTTCAACTGCATTGCTGCTTGCCGGTTGTCGCAAGGACGGGCCGCAGGCCCAATGGGATATTGACGTCGTAGCGCCCTTAGTGATCACCTCATTAAGTGTATCTGATGCGCTCGCTGATAGTCTCGTGTCGGTAGGCGATGACGGGGTCATTTCCGTTATCTTCTCCGAAAGACTGTTCGCTCTGAGCCTCGACACTGTGCTCGACATTCCGGATACGGTTTTCTCTTATGGCGACCCCTTCCCCTTTGCGTCTCTTTCGATTCCACCCGGAGCTCCACTCGCAACCGAGAACGAGATCACCCGGTTCGATCTGGAGGACGTTCAATTGAGCCGTTTGGACATTCGGGAGGGGCTAGTGAACATATCCGTCATCAGTTCGGTGGAAGCGCCGCTGATCATGACTTTCGGCTTGCCGGGGGCCACGCTGAACGGTGTTCCGTTCGAGATCGTAAGCAACGTGCCAGCAGCCTTACCAAATGGCACGTCATCAGTGGACGGCGTTGCTGACCTCGCTGGTTACCGATTCGATCTGCGCGGGCCGACCTTCGACGATGTGAACACTCTGGCCACGGAGTTCGGTGGCATGGTGGATCCGGCTCACCCCACAAGCGTAACGGTCACTAGTTCCGATAGCGTCGTCTCATTGGTTTCCTATTCGGGGATGATACCACAGTACGCCCGCGGCTATTTCGGGCAGCGGAACGTGCACCTGGGTCCTGAGTTGAACGACATTTCCAGCGACCTGGCGATAACTGCGAACTGGCTGGACATCGACAGGATCGATGTGCGGCTGAAACTCACCAACGGCATCGGGGTGGATGGGCAAGTGCAATTGAATTACCTGACAAGCCACAACTCGACAACCGGTAACGACGTCTATTGAACCACGCGATCACCAATGGCACGGTGCGCATCAACAGGGCAATTGATATCGGGGGTGGCCATGTTCCGGCAGTGAGCACCTACTATCTGGACGAAACCAACAGCAACGTGGATCTCTTCCTGGAGAACCTGCCCAATGCGATCGGTTTCGAAGCCGACCTTACCCTGAACCCGCTCGGGGACATCAGCAACGGCAACGACTTCCTGTACTACGACAGCAAGTTGAGCGCCGACCTTGAGGTGGAAGTGCCGCTTTGTCTCGCCGTGAATGGGCTGCAATTGCAGAGCGTTGCCGTTCCCGACCTCCCGGGCACATTGGAGAACCACGGACTGCGCGAAGGCGAACTGATGCTCTTCGCCAAGAACGGATTCCCCTTCGATGCCACGATGCAATTGGACATCATCGATGCGGATGGCAATGTGATCAGCAACGTGCCGGTGATGGGGACCATCGCAAGCGGTCTGCTGGGCTTCGACGGTTTCGTTGACACACCAGTGGAGAGCAAGTTGACCGCGTACATCAACGAAGCCCAAGTGGACCTGCTATACGCCGGGGGCCGCTTGCGGATCACCTCCAACTACAACACGGCCAACCAACCGCAGCAGGTGAAGATCCTCGACCGTTACCGGTTGGATCTGCAAGTGACCGTGCGGGGTTCATACACGGTGAACGGGGATGAGTGAGCGACGGAAGAACAGCGCTCGGTGGCATTCCGTACCCATGGCACTGCTGAAGCCGGTAGCTGTTCGTGCATCGCAACGGTTGAACCGAGCGATGGTCACTTCGTGTTTCGCGTTGCTGTCGGTTGCCTGTGCGGCGCAACTGACAACGGCCCAACTCGAAGCAGTGCCGACCATTGGGACCCCCGGAAGAAGTTCAGGCGGCGTACGACCATCGCGAAAACCGTTATCACGGGAACAACTGGCTGCGTATCGAAGCCTCCGGCCTCTACGATTCCAATAGCCTGCGCAACGAACCTTGTGAAAGGCCTTTGGCGTGGCGATGTACTCAGCGAAGAACTGCGCACGGCAACACAGAACGAACTGAAAGGCAACAACCGCGCGGGCTTTGCGGTGGACTTCCGAGCCACCTACACCTGGGGCGATTCGCTCTTCGGCGATGGAAGCGTATGCCCGATGATCAGTGTTGCGCACCACGATGTGATGGGCATGCGGTTCGCCGACGACCTGTACAGCCTCACCTTCTTCGGGAACGCGGCATACGAGAACGGAACAGCCAGTCTTGGTGGAACGGCGTTCACGTCAATGACCTATCAAACATTCGGCTTCGGCTTCCAGCATGCCGAGAGCGAGAGCTTTTGCGCTTGGAGCTGGTGAACGGCCAACGCATGAACAGCGCCGAACTGCGCCAAGCGGACCTCTTCACGGCAACCGATGGGCGGTTCCTTCAACTCGACCTGGATGGCTCTTACGCCCGCAGCGACACTGGGCGTTCCGGTTTTGGTACGAGCAGCGGAGCCGGTTTGGCATTGAGCGCAGGGATCGAAAAATGCTTTCAATTGTTCGGCATGGGCAGCAAACTCCAGTTGAAGGTGACGGACCTCGGGTTCGTTGCTTGGAAGGGGAACTCAAGACGGATCGACAACAATTCGACCATCACCTACGATGGTATTGAGGTAGAGAATGTCTTCGATCTCGATGGCGTGGTGTTGGACCAAGCCGAACTGCAGGACACGATCGGATTGGAATACGAGCAAGGCGGTTTCGCGCAGTTGCTGCCGACGTTGGTCGAGGCCCGCTTGCGCATAGGCTGGCACGGCAAGTATTGTATTGCTCCAGCACGACTTTACAGCTGGGAGATCGCGCTCGACCAACGGAATTTGCCGGGTTACACGCCCCGCTTGTCCATCACGAAGTCCTTCTTGGCGCGAACGGCATTACGCCCTGAAGCGTCTTTGTCGTTCGGCGGATTTGGAGGCGCACGATTGGGCATCGGCCTGCAATACATTGTTGCACCGAACGTGCAACTTCAGCTGCGCGTACCCAATGTGATCGGACCGATCTCCGGATCCGGCCACGGGGCGGCTTTGATGTTCGGGCTGGATGTTGGGCTCTGAGCGGTTCACAACACCGTTACCTCCGTCCTTCTGTTCTGCGCCCTACCCTGCTCATTGGCATTGTCAGCGACCGGCTTTGTTTCCCCGTAGCCCTTCGCGGTGATGCGCGCCGCATCAATGCCCGCTGTGATCAAGTGATCGCGCACGGCGTTGGCGCGTTGCTCGCTCAGCTTTTGGTTACTGGCATCATCGCCTGCGTTGTCGGTATGGCCGCCTACTTCCACCTTCAGTGAGACGTTCGTATCGAGCAAGCGTTTCAACTTGCTCAGCTCAGCGTTGCTCTCCGGCAGCAGCGCAGCGCTCGCCGTGTTGAAGAAGATGTTCCGCAACGCGATCGTTTGTCCGGTGCCGATGGCATTCAGCGCAACGGGCAATTCGATCGGCTTTGTCGCCGTGCCGCTCTTGGCAATGGAATAATTCTCCGAGAAGAAAAGGTAACCATCGGCACTTGCGTTCAGCGCATAGTCCTTGCCGCTGGGCAGGCACACGAGGAATTCACCGGTCTTTGGATCGCTGTAGGCGCCCGTTGTGAGCTTACCCGTGGCGAGATCATAGAGTTCAATGTCCGCTTCAACGGGCAACCCGCTCGACTTGTCCGTGACCTTGCCACGGATGTAGCTCACAGGGTTCGGGCGCAAAGGGCCGGGCACTACGAAACTGTACAGATCCAGATCGCCTTGTCCGCCGGGACGATCGCTACCGAAGTATGCGATATCGCCGAGAGCGTTCACCAGCAGACTGTTCTCATCGTCGCTGGTGTTGATAGGGTAGCCGAGATTGAGCGCTTCGCTCCATGTGCCATCCGGCTGTTTACGGCTTACGTACAGATCCAATCCACCCATGCCGGGGTGACCATCACTACTGAAATACAACGTGGTCCCGTCCGGATGGATCTGCACGCTTTCCTCCACCATTTCGCTGTTCACTTGTTCGGGCAGGCGTTCCGGCTTTCCCCAGTTGCCATCGTCCTGCAACGTGCACACATAGATGTCCTGCACACGGGTGCCCTCGGAGGTATTCAGGCCCCGTATGAAATACAGCGTTCGACCATCGCTACCCAGGCTTGGCTGGCTTTCCCAACTGCGGCTGTTGATCGGCGCGCCCATGTTCTCGGGCAAACTCCACTTCTCCCCGATGCGCCTGCTGATGAACAGATCGCAGCTGCCGAGCCCGCGGCGGCCGGGCCCATAATCGCCATAGAGTTCGCAAGCCGTGAAAATGATGAAGCGACCATCGGGGCTCAGTGTTCCAGCACCTTCGTTAAGCGAGGTATTGATGACGGGAACCCGTGAACGCGGCCCCCAAGCGCCATCATCACCGCGCTTGCTCATGAAGAAATCCTCTTGTATGCCTTGCACTGCGTTCTCATCATTCACCACGCGTGTGAAAAAGAGCGTTGCATCATCCGCGGTTATGCAGGGATAGTACTCCGGCCCGGAGCCGTTGATGTTCGGACCAAGGTTCACAGGGTCGAACGGCACGGGTTGGTGCACTGCGGTGCGCGCGAACGCGCAACTCTCCACGCCGAGTTGCGCTCGGCCCTGCAACGATGAGGATGCCTCCTTCAGGTCCAGGAACAACTGATAGTTGCGTTCGGCCTCGGCATACTTGCCCAAACGGAATTGCACTTCGGCCAAGTGGAATCGAGCGTTCGGAAAGAACAACGGGTTCTTGTCCATGGCCCACTGATACTCGCGTTCGGCATCGGCATCCCGGTCCTCCGTTTCATAGAACTCCCCCAGCAATAGATGCGACTCCATGAAGTCCGGATCGGCTTCGCTGCTCTTCTTCAGTTTCTCTTCGATACACGCCTTGTCGCGCATGGGCATGCAACTGCGGGCTTCCTCATACAGTTTGATCGCCTTCTTGTTCTCGGTTGAATATCGTCCCGGCTGGGCCAATGCCGCGGACACTAGGAAGTGGCAAGCGATAACCACGAGCGACCGCACAAGCCATTGACTTCGCGCAGTTGCTTCTCTGCTGCTCCGGCTACCCACTGCTTTCATCATGGTATGTTCAAGTACTTGTGCGTTTGCAACGAGATGTTCCACTGGGGATGTTGCTTTACGTAGTCCACGACCAACGGCATCATCGCTTCGCGCTTGTCCCATTCGGGTTGTAGGAAGAGGCGGCAACCTGCACCTACACGTGCGGCTTGCTCCTCGGCCCATTGCAGGTCGTGTTTGTTGAATACGATCACCTTCAGTTCATGCGCAGCGGTAAAGACTTCGGGCAAGGCACCCTTGAATTTCTTCGGGCTTAGGCAGATATGATGCCATTGGCCGCTGAGCGGATAAGCACCACTGGTTTCGATGTGCGTACGGAACCCGGCGGTGCGGAAAGCTGCGGTCAATGGATCGAGGTTGTGCATCAGCGGCTCGCCACCGGTTACCACCACAATGCGCGCAGGGTGGTCCGAAGCTTCATCAACAAGATCACGGACGGCCCTTCTTGGATGTTCGCTCGCATCCCAACTGTCTTTTACATCGCACCACGTGCAGCCCACATCGCAACCGGCCAACCGGATAAAGTGAGCGGCCAAGCCCGTGTATGCGCCCTCACCTTGCACCGTACTGAAAGATTCCATGACCGGATAGGTCGTAAGCTCATCCAAGGCGGGACCGGTTGTTGAAGTCGTTACGGTGGACATCTATGCCTGCTTTCCACCCTGAAAAATCGGGGCTTTGATGCTGTTCGCGAAGTGACAACTACAGACCGATACACGACGCGACGGAACAAAAAAAGCCCACACAGGGCCACGTTCAAAGAAACCCATGGAATCACATGGGCGGGATCGCGATGATGGCTTCCGTAATCCTCCTGTCACCGAAGTGAATCCCGACCGAAGTCGGGCTGAGGCCCGCCGTAGACCACCGAGGGTGCGATCCCTGATGGAAATTGTTGGTTCCAATGAACAGATGGCCCGTGTGGGCTTCTCGTTTGCATCCCGGATCTCTCCGGGACAGGAGCATCAAAGAACAGAGCGAGCGCTAATGTATATGCGCAAATACGCCTTGATCCTCAGCGGTTGAAAACTCTTGGGTGTTGCGCATGTGTGCTATTCCCCCTTCTGCCCCACGAACTCGTCGTCCTTGTCATCGAAGAGAACGTTGAAACTGGTGAAGCTTCCATAACAACGGGTGATGTACTGCTGCAATTCCGCTTTGTCGGTCTCGCTGAGGACGGGATGCGCATTGATCTTCTGTTCCATCACGCGCAAGCGATCGCGCACCATGGTGATCTTGTGGAAGAACGTTTCAATGGGCACTTCCTTTGACTGAAGACCGGCCGTCGCCGGCTTCATCACCATGGTACCCCGCTCCCATTTGCGGGCCAGTGCAATGGGACGTTGGGGTCCGGTGATCTCCAAAAGCACTTCTTCAAGTCCCTGTTTCACCGCATCCATGTCGAGTCGCGCTTCCGGGACTTCCACCACGGGGCCGGGGGCGATCAGGTGCAAGCCTTCGAAGGAGCGCGCGATGGTCTGTTCGCCGTGCTCGCGAAAGAAGATGCTCAGGGTCCGTTGATCTTCGGCGTATACCACGCCGACACCGAATGCGGGGTGGTTAACACGAGCGCCGAGGCTGATGTGTTCGATCTCCATTGTTCGTCGTTGGGTTTTATGGATCGTCAATCCTTGGGCAAGCGCTCCGGCGCTTGCACGAGGGTATGGTCACTGAGTTTGCCCAGATCAAGGCGCATGGCACCATTGGATGAACTGAACGCGCGAATGAAGCGACCGCCCCAAACCATCTCGTCGTAACGGAACGAGTGGCGCGTGAGCACCTGCTGCATATAGCCTTCGTCGATGCCTTTGAGCAGTATGATCACCTCCGCCCTTCGTGCAACAAGTTCCTCGTAGCTCAATCCTGCCAAAGGGCTCTCAGCCGTGATCGGATGCACGACGGTCCAACTCAGCGGAAGGAAACTGACCTTGTCCAGTTGCAACTTCAGGTTGTAGTAGTTGAGCCGCTCACCGTGCTCGTCCACATCGGCCATCACCATCAGCATACGGGCCTCCACTTCCACCAACAGCGTGCTCCGTTTGTTGGCCAAACGAACTTGCAAGCTCCAGCCATCCTTGAAAGGTGCAATGAGCGCTTGTTCGCAGTATGCGAGGCGTGTTGTCGGCCTTGCGAACCTCGCGTAGATGACCGCACTGATCAATGAGAACCCCAAAATACCGAAGACACCCTCGACCGCTGCGAGCGTCCATGTGGACGGGCTGTTCGGGTACAACGAACCGTAACCGACCGTAGTGAGCGTTTGAACGCTCATACCGATGGCGCTCATCCATTTGCCTCCAAGGGATGTGAGGTCGGCGTTCCCGAGGTGTTGCACACCGATGAGCATGTACAACGAACCAAAAACGAGGTTCATGCCGAGGTAGCCGCACACGAAGGTCACCACCAGCCGGGCGATCGGCATTGTGGCCAATGCGATGAAACCTTCACGCAGACCACTGATGCCGCCGGTGCGCTGCACCCGGAAACTGCCATCCTTGTCGACCAACCGATCGAGCGGTCGCTCGAATGACGACCCAATACCCGGGTCTTGCGCGCGTTCTGCCTTGATCATAGTCCGGGAATACGGTATACCGGATACACTTTATGGCCAGGCTCGAAGTAAGGCGAACGCTGGTAGATGAAATAGAGTTGCGCCCAACCATCTTCCGCAAATGCTGGATCATTCGCGCGCCGCGCATCGAACGCCTCTCGCAACGCCGGGTCCTTTGCCAACAATTCAGCGGCCTTGTCCTCGAACACGAAGGGACTGAACCATTCCTTCTGCTGCAACACACTGTCGAAGAAGCCCCAAGCGAACCAACTGTCGGGCGCCTGTGGTTCCAACGTTTCCATGACGAAACGATCGGTCTCCTTCCCCATCCTCACGATGGCATCGCCCGCTTGAAGCTGAACCGGGATGCTCGCCGGAACCGCTTCAACGGAATAATGCAAGTAGTGCCCCTCGAAAGGCTGCTTCACGGTTTCGAACTTCCCTATGCGATACGCTTCAACGGTCAACACTGTGTCGGCGCTGTATCGCTCGATCGATACACAGTGTTTTTCCAGCCGCTGGATCACCTGTCGCCATGCTTGCGGGATCACATACGCACTGGGTTTTACCACGCGCAGGTCAGGCACGTACTTGTCCTGCCACGGCACCATCATATCGCGGGGCCGACTTCGGTCGAAATAGAGGCGCGGCAGTTTGCTGACGGCGCTGGGCTTATACCCGGCCATGTACCCGTGGAAGAGGATCTCCTCGTGGTACGCGGTATCAAGCTTCCAATCGATAGCGAACTTGCCTGGACTTGCGGCCATCGCCTTGGCCTTGGCCCGGGCCGACTTCAACGCTTCTGTGTTCTCGTTCATCACGGACAGTGTTGCCAGTTGCAGTTGGAACGTAGCGTTGACGCGGTCGGCGAAGGGCTTCAGCATATGTGCCTCGCTCATGAAACCAATGCACTGGAACAACCCGGTATAGCCCGTGGTGTATCTCGGAGTGTCGTTGAATCCCACCAATCCGCTATCGGGCACTTCGTGCACGCCCTCGTAGTACGGCCCCATCAGGATCTCCTTCCGGTCCATCCAGTTGTACAAGCCCGGGACCAAAACCTGCTGCGCGAATGCCTTCAGGGGTTCTTCCAACTTGTCATCCTGGGTCAACAGCAAGTTCATCGTATAGCGGTGATCAGCCCCATCCGTTGTGTGCGTATCGATGAAGAGGTCCGGATCCCAGTAACGCAGCGCGGCAACCAAGGCTTCCGCGTTGCGGCTATCCATCTTCACCATATCGCGGTTCAGATCGAGGTTGCGCGCATTACCCCTGAAGCCGTATTCGGCCGGTCCGTTCTGGTTCGCTCGGCTACAGCAACTCCGCTGTTGGGAACCACCCACGTTGTACATGGGGACAATGCACACGGCGGTATGGGCGAGCAAACCCATGTATTGGTCGCTCTCCATCAGCGCCTTTGCCAGCAAGAGGCTGGCATCCACTCCATCGGGCTCACCAGGATGAATGCCGTTGTTGATGAAAAGGATGTTCTTGCCGGAAGCCCTGACGCTGTCGGGGGTGAAGCCGCTGCCATCGGCAATGACGAACAGGTGAATGGGGGAGCCGTTGTCGTCCTTACCGATCTCCAGTAGCCGCGCCATGCGGTGTTGTTGATCAAGTGCCTTGTACCTCCCGACCACCTGCTCCCAAGTGGGCGTTGAATCGCCTTGAAAGACCCACTGACCCAAGGTGAACTGCTGCTGAGCGAACAGGGCAATGCCCAACACCACGTGGCGGCAAGGATGGAAGGAAAGATGCATCGGGTTCGCGACGAATGTAGCCGCTGGTCGCGCAAATGAGGCCGCTGGCGGGCTTGATGGAGTCGTGCGTTGTCCTCAAAAAGCGGTCACGAATCGATATTGAACCGGGACCGGTCGGATCTTGGATCCAAGGCGGATCGGAATTCAGATCAGTCGGTTAGCTTTACCGGCCCATGGTAAGATCCATGGTAAACAACCATGAGAACGATCACAACAATTCTGGCCGCTTCAGCGCTACTTACGTTCGGCGGATGCTCGAAGCATGAATGCGAAGACAGCGCACCTGCCCAGCAGGAAGTCGGAAACGCCAAGATCCCGAATGTTTTTGTTTATGCGCAAAACGCCGGAACGGCTGTTCCCAACTATGCATTCTCGATCCATTGTGGCGGCACTACCCCAACGAACGCTCAAGGTAGACTGATGTTCTCAAGCGGTGGTTGTCCTACGGTGAATGAGATCGCGGCTGGCGGCGCGTGCTTCCAACGCAATACCTACTACTGGATAATGCCTCCTGGCACCTCCAACAACCGCAAGTTCCTTCGGTTCAACTTCACCAGCGCCTTCGACTTCACCCAACTCACCAGCGCTCTTGTGCGTTATGAGACAACTACATACGATTGGACCGTGCCGAACCCGATCGTGGGCTTCGAGTGGATGATTTACGATACGCGAAAGACATTGCCTGCTTGTCAGGGCGCGGTCCGTCAGTGATCGTCGATGCACTGCTCAAAGAACCCCGGCCAATGGCCGGGGTTCTTTGCTTTCCAGAAGGCCTGGCCTTACCGCCGCGCAGCCTTCAGCGTATTGAGCAACAAACTTGTGATCGTCATGGGCCCCACACCCCCGGGCACGGGCGCGATCCACGAGCACTTCGGTGCCACCTCATCAAACTTCACGTCGCCAACCAATCGGAACCCGCTCTTTTTGGACGCATCGGGAATACGGTGAATCCCAACATCCACCACCACGGCACCATCCTTCACCATGTCGGCCGTTATCATTTCGGGTTTGCCAACAGCCGCGACGAGGATATCCGCTTGACGGGTAAGGCTGGCCAGATCCTTCGTGCGGCTGTGCGCCAACGTCACCGTGCAATTGCCCGGATAAACGTTCCGGCTTAGGAGTATGCTCATGGGCGTGCCGACAATGTGGCTACGGCCCACCACCACAGCGTGCTTGCCTGCGGTTTCAATACTGAAATGACGCAACAGTTCAACAATACCGCTCGGCGTAGCAGGTAGGAAACAGTCCAAACCCAGTACCATACGGCCGATGTTCTCCGGGTGGAATCCGTCTACGTCCTTGTCCGGTGCGATCGCTAAGGTCACCTTCTCTTCGTCGATGTGTTCCGGCAACGGAAGTTGAACTATGAAACCGTCGAGATCCTTGTCCTTGTTCAACTGCTCGATATGGTGCAAAAGATCATCCTCCGCAGTGGTGCCCGGCAGACGGATCAGCGAACTGCGGAAGCCAACACTCTCGCATGCTTTCACTTTGCTCTCCACGTAGGTCTTGCTCGCACCGTCATCGCCAACGAGCACAGCAGCCAAGTGCGGGACACGTCCACGCTTTGCCTTCACTTCTGCCGCACCTTTCGCTATCCCTTCCCGCAATGCATCTCCGCAGCGCTTGCCATCAAGCAATTGGTATGTAGCTGTTTCAGTCATGTCACAAGGCTAAGAGATCCGGCCGATCGTTCACTGGCCTCCAACCAGTTCGCAGGGCGGGTGTGCAGGACAATGTCCACCACTTCTTCCGGAGCCCCAGGCCAATGATGTGCGCGAGGTGGTGGCCGCTTTGCACACGTATTGTACCAACGCCTCGACCAAGCTGAACTCTCGCGCTTGTTACAGATGAACGAACGTCCGGCAACCACCCCGCTTCGGCCATGACGCAACCGCAGCGGTAAGCCTTCATTCACAGAAACGCAAACCGCAATGCGCTCAGGCGTTCCCGTCAGCATTTCCGTGAACGAACTATGCGGTGCCTTGCAAACAACCTTGAATGCTATCGCGGGATCATCGGGTAAGTCTATTGAATTCGCTGAAAGATCGTCGTCGTTGAAGCGGTTCACGGGTCTGCTGTCGATCCGGTACTGGACGCGCTGGATGAACACATCGGAGAAGATGTCGAATTAAGTCTGTTTGGTGCAGCATTGGCGCACGAACCCAATGAGGTTTTCGTTGGAACCACGTCCCTTCCTGATCGGTCTTGGTGATAAAGACGCCCATCTTGGAGCTTGATGGCGATACGCTGGTGATCAGCGGATCCCTTCCTATTGTCGCTGGTGGCCGAGTGCGGCAGCGGCTTCCCTGTACGCAGCGCCGTGCGGACGACCTGTGTCAATAGGATCGATCCCTTCTTGGCATCGCACTCCTCAGTAGCATACCGCTGGCTCGCTCGTTGATCATGACGATGGCTCCATTGTGCTTGCGGCAGTTGATCCTATCCATCTTCAGATCGCCGAGCCGCGCGCGTTTCCCCAGCACAGCGGCCGCTGAGCAATATCCGAAGAGCAGGGTAAATGCCCCGGTGTTCCTTGGCTGCGCTGCGGAGCCTGTACGCTTTCCGAATCCCTGAAAAACGCAAAAGCGCAGAAAGCAAGTCCTGCGCAACGTGATCGACTTTTCCATCCGAGGCACGGTAGCAAGCATCTTTACACCCGATGTGCGGCATAGTCGGTTCTTTCCGGATCAGTGCGCAGCAACCCATCGCTGAAGAGCGCATGCGCGCGGCTTTGCAGTGCATCGCCCACCGTGGCCCCGACGATGAAGGACTGCTCAGCATCGGGCGTGCGACGCTTGGCCAACGACGCCTGAGCATCATCGATATAAGTGCTGCCGGTCATCAACCATTCGTCGATGACGGAGGTCGTTTCTCCATTGTGTTCAACGGCGAGGTCTTCAATTACAGAGAGTTGAAAGCGGAACTGGAATCGCAGGGCCACACCTTCCGCAGCCATACTGACACGGAGATCGTGCTCCGCATGTATGCCATCAAGGGCCCTGACTTCCTACATGATCTGAACGGGTTCTTCGCACTGGCCATCCATGACAAAGAGAAGGATGTGCTATTCCTTGCCCGTGACCGCTTCGGTGTGAAACCGCTGTGGTGGTGTGAGGTTGACGGGCACTTCCATTTCGCTAGCGAGCTGCGGGCACTTATCTCGCTAGGGGTGCCATGTAACACTGACAGGTCATCGTTGTTCCAATACCTGCGGTACCAATACGTAGCGGCGCCGCACAGCATTTTAGTAGATGCCCATAAGCTCGAAGCCGGGTGTTCCATGCACGTCGGATCGGACGGGGTGATGCAGGACAAGTGGTATGACCTGGTCAAGGCGCTGAGCGGTTCAAAGAAGCCGACCGCCACCGTTCACTCTCTCTTCGAGCTGCTCAACGATGCCGTGCGCGCCCGTTTGGTTGCAGATGTACCCATCGGAACATTTCTGAGCGGCGGACTGGATAGCAGCATTATAAGCGCGTTGGCCAAGCGGCACCACGCTCACCTGCACACGTTCAGCATCGGCTTCGCCGATGATCCCTACTTCGACGAGTCCAATCATGCCGAGGCCGTTGCAAAGCATATCGGCAGCGATCACACAACATTCAAACTGACGCGTGAGGAACTCGCTTCGAACTATGAAGCGTTGCTGGATGCCATTGATGAGCCGTTCGCTGACAGCTCCGCTTTACCCTCATACATTCTCTGTCAGCGCACACGTCAGCATGTTACCGTTGCCTTGAGCGGAGATGGTGCCGATGAGGTTTTCGGAGGCTACCGCAAGCACCAGGCAGAACTGCGGATGCGGAAACCCGGTGTGATCGAAAAGGCTGTTTCCGCGCTGGCACCGCTCTGGGGCGCTCTGCCACGCTCCAGGAACAACGCGCTCAGCGATCGGATACGACAGCTGCATCGCTTCGCAGGTCTCACTCATCTGGCTGCACAAGCCCGGTGGTTGGCATTGGCCGGTTTTGAGCAGACCGACGTTGTTGAAAAGCTTCTCGGCGGCCAACCACCGGCTGAGGTTGCCCGGAGAGAACTACGGATGGTGGAAGCCGTTGGGAAACTTGCCGACTTCAATGGAAGCCTGCTCGCCGACGTCCTCACTGTATTGCCCAACAACATGTTGCATAAGGTGGACCTTACCAGCATGGCCCATGGTCTGGAGGTGCGCACACCCTTCCTTGATAAGCGCGTTGTCGAGTTCGCATTCGCGATGCCAGCCGACGCCAAGCTGCGCAAAGGCCAAGGAAAGTTCATACTGCGTGACACATTCGGCCATCTGCTTCCCGGATCAACCCTTGCACGCCGCAAACAAGGATTCGATGTCCCTTTGCGCGGAATGTACCTGGGACCGCTAAGCGGCACACTCAATGCCCTGCTCAACCGGTCGCTGGTGGAGGCAGCTGGGCTCAGCTGGCGTGCAGTGGGAGACGTCCGTGCTGAATTAGCGTCAACATCACCGGGCGAATCGCAGGCAACCGTGCACGCATTGCTCGTCTACCTTGCATGGTGGAAAAGATGGATGTCGTAGTGCTCCTCTGCCCATACGATAGCCGGTAAGTTCGCGCCCCCCCGAAGCACAACAATGCCCCGCGTCCTCCGCATCATCAACCGGTTCAATCTCGGCGGCCCAACGCACAATGTTGCGTACCTGAGCAAGTACTTGGCACCTGAGTTCGAAACGATGCTCGTGGGCGGCAAATGGGGCGAGAATGAAGAAGGCAGCCAACACATTCTCGACAACCTCGGATTGGAGCCGACATTCCTGCCGGAGATGCAGCGCGAGGTGGCGCCGTGGCGCGATCGGGCTGCCTATCGCCGGATCAAGCAGCTCATACAGGAATTCAAACCGGATATCGTGCATACCCATGCTGCCAAGGCGGGGGCAGTAGGTCGAATGGCCGCTGCGGACATGGGGGTACCGGTTATCGTACACACCTTTCATGGTCACATCTTCCACAGCTACTTCGGAAAGGTGCGCACGCAGTTGTACAAGAGCATTGAACGATACCTCGCGCGCCGCAGCACGCGCATCGTGGCCATCAGCGAGCGCCAGAAGGATGAATTGGTGAACGAGCACAGGATCTGCCCCGCGGAAAAGGTGACGGTGATCCCTTTGGGCTTCGACCTATCACGCTTCCAGACCGATCAAGCCGAGAAACGGAAGCTGTTCCGGAAGGTGTATGGTGTTGATGATGATGAAGTGGCCATTGGTATAGTAGGTCGTTTGGTTCCGGTTAAGAACCATGGCCTCTTCTTGGACGCGCTGCACAACATGAGCGAGCGCAGCGGCAGACGCGTTCGGGCCTTCATCGTCGGCGATGGGGAAGAGCGCGAGCGATTGGAGCAAAAAGTTGGCGATCTCGGCTTAAGCATGGCCCGTGGCCCCTACTTCAACGGGCACGGTTTCGGCCATGGCGTGAATGGCAAGCCGGTGGTACCGAAGGCCACGGTCACCTTCACGAGTTGGATCGGGAGATCGATATCGTGAACGCGGGGGTTGATGTTATCGCACTCACCTCCCTGAATGAAGGCACTCCGGTGAGCCTCATCGAAGCGCAGGCCAGTAATCGAGCGGTGGTGAGCACCGATGTTGGGGGCATCGAAAACGTGGTGATCTCCGGCCGGACCGCGTTGCTGAGCGCCAGTCAGGACGAAGCGGCGCTCGCCGACAACCTCCTGCGCGTAGTGGAGGATGACCACTTGCGGGAGCGCATGAGCAATGCTGGCTGGCAGCATGTGAAGTCGAGGTACCACTTCAACAGGTTGGTGGAAGACACTGCGGCGATGTACCGCTCACTGCTGCGCTGAGCAGCAGTCTTTGATCGTTACTTTGGCCGCCCCTGACCCCGCTTTATCGGGACTAAGAAGCAGAATGGGACGAAGACGGATGAAAGGAAGCTCTTGGAAATTTGGATCGACGTCCTCCTGTTGCTCGGCACAGGTTGCACGGTGAACAAGAACATCATGTTCAGGACACCGACGGATTACGTCTTCGACCAGCTGCCTGACAGTTCTTCGACCACGTTCGAGATCCAACCCAACGACAACCTCCAATTCAGGCTGTTTGCCAACGGTGGATTCAAGATGATCGACTTGGTAAGTTCCGAAGCCGGTGATGCACGCGCAGTGCAACGAATGACATTCACCTACCCTGTTGAATACGATGGTCAAGTGAAGCTCCCGATCATCGGCCGAACGCAGATCGGCGGATTGACCCTTCGTCAGGCGGAATTGATGTTGGAAGAGAAGTACGTTGAATTCTATAAGGAACCCTTCGTTCAACTTGCTGTCATGAACCGGCGTGTAGTGGTTTTCAATGGCGGTGGTGGTACGGCCAAGGTGGTTCCAATGGAGAACAACAATGCCACGCTGCTCGAGGTTCTGGGTCTTGCCGGTGGCATGGATGATCGTGGTAATGCGCACAAGGTGAAGGTGTTCAGAAAGACGCAAACCGGTGGAAGGCTTGTTTTCGAGTTCGACCTCTCCGATATCGACGGGCTCAAATACGCTGACATGGTCATGCAAGGCGACGATGTGGTGTACGTGCAACCCAATCCGGAGATCGCCCGGGAGCTGCTTCAGGATATCGCGCCGGTCATTGGTTTGCTGACCAGTGTGATCCTGGTCCTTGGCGTCGTCAACAGTCTGAAATGACCGTAGATGCTGAGCGAGGACATCAGCCAGCGTAACCTCAATTTCGAGAGCTATCGCGAGCGCATTACGAACTTCAGCAATGAGTTCGAGCTCGGTCTTTTCCTTTACATCGTAAGGCGTTCGGCGATCTGGATAGCCATCTGCATTCTGCTTGCCGTGGCAGCGGCATACCTCTATCTGCGGTATACCGCCAACACGTTCGAAAGCCGGGCGCTGCTCCAGTTCGAGCAGAGCAATACCGCACAACAAGTCCTGAAGGTCACCCAGTTCGGGGAAGATCAGAACCTGACCGCCGATGTGGAATTGCTGCACTCGCGATTTTTCCTGCTCCGGGCATTGAAGCGCATGCCTATGGAGGTGAGCTATTTCAACAAGGGGAATATCCTCACCATGGAATTGTACACCTCCAGCCCGTTCATTCTGGAGGACATTGAAGTTCAAGATGCCCGCATACTGACCTGCCCATCTTCTTTGCCCCAGCGAGCAACGGGAAGGCAACCCTGAGTTACCGGTTGGATGGTGTTGAGTTCCCGGTCGAGGTAGTGGACGGTACACGAGCGGTCACACCTCATTTGGCCTTCACATTCCGTATGACTTTGTCGGAGCTGCAAATAATGGCCGAAGAGGATGGGCAGTTCTACTTGAAGGTGAACGACCAAAAAACATTGGCCGGGAAATTCGCGGGGCAAGTCGGCGTGAGGATAGTTGACCCCCACGCGAAAACCGTTGAGGTCACCTGCAAAGACCATAACGAATACATCGCCCGTGACATGGTGCGGGCCATCACGGAGGAATTCGCGGAATATGATGTTGAACGGCGACGCGAAAGTTCCGAGAGCATCCTGCGGTTCATTGCGTCGCAGAAGGATACCGTGTTCGACCAGCTCCGTGATAGCGAACGCCAGATCAAAGCGATACAAACCACGGACAGGGTAGCTGACAAGAGCTCTCTGACCACCGCCTACCTTCTTCGGCAAACGGAATACGAAACCAAGATGGCCGATATGGCCATTGAAGAGAGCCTGCTTTCCGAGATCGAAAAGGCGACTCTGAAACAAACCAGTGAGATCGACGTCCATCATTTGATCCCGCTGTTGGTCGGCACCGAGTACGAAGACATGTTGCAGGAACTCATCAGGAACCTGCAGGCGATGGTGCGTGAGCGGGATGAGATCGCCACGGATGCCACCACCGCGCATGAGGGACTTCGCGGCGTGGAAATGAGGATCAACGCACAGAAACGCATGATAGTGGAGAGCATTTCCAACATGCGGGGCCGGTTCGCCAGCCGAAAGGAGCGGTATGAACAACAGCTTGCGGAATTCGAAGCCCAGTTCATCTCCTTGCCGGAAAAGGAACTGGAGTATGCCCGATTGTCGCGCCTCTACAACATCAACGAGAAGTACTACACCCAACTCCTCGAGAAGGACATTGAATACCGCATCAGCAGAGCCGGTTTCGTACCTGACAACCGAACCTTGGAAGAAGCCGAGATCCCTCGCTCACCCATTTCACCGGACAAGAAGCTGGTGTACGTTTCGTATCTCTCCATCGGGGTTGTGCTGGGCCTGCTCATCGTGCTGATACGATACATCCTGCACGATAACATCACATCGCTCTTCGACATCGCCAAGGTGAGCAACGCATCGATCGGGATCCTGGGTATCATACCCAAATACAAAAAGGAGATTCCGATCAGCCAACTGCTCGTGGACAAGAACCCGAAGAGCCTGATCGCCGAGAGCTTCCGATCGGTACGTACGAACCTTCAGTTCGTGGACAACACCCCCGGCCCGAAAGTCATTGCCATCACCAGTACCATCAGTGGCGAGGGCAAGACTTTCGTTGCCATCAACCTTGCTGGTATCATCAGTTTCAGCGGCAAGCGCGTGATCGTACTTGATCTCGACATGCGCAAGCCGAAGATCCACTTGGGTTTCGGTGTAGAGAACGTCCGTGGCATGAGCACGTTGCTCATCGGAAAGGACACCTTGGCCAGTTGCGTTCAGAACAGCGCTATCGTCGGTCTGGACTTCATCACGGCCGGCCCGATACCACCCAACCCGTCGGAGCTGATCATCAGCGATTCAATGAATTCATTGCTGGAAGAACTCAAAGGCCTGTACGATATCATTCTCATCGATAATCCACCGGTGGGCTTGGTGACCGATGGCTTGGCGATGATCCAGAAAGCGGACTACCCCATCTACATCTTCCGCTCCGATTACAGCAAGAAGCAATTCGTGCAGAACGTCGACAGGATGATCAATGAGAACAAGATCACCCGGATGAGCGCTATTCTCAATGGCGTCGACATCGACCGAAATAAATACGGCTACAACTACGGCTATGGCTACGGTTACGGTTATGGCTATGGCTATGGTGGTTACTATGAGGAAAAAGCGGAGAAGGGCAACCGGCTTCCGTTCAATATCGGGGGGAAGAACAAAAGCAAATGATGATCGTTGAGCCCACGCCGATCCTGGGGCTGCTGGTGCTACAGCCCAACATATTCAGTGACCCGAGGGGTTGGTTCCTCGAATCGTTCAATGCAAGGGCATTCGCCGAGGCCGTCGGCGACACGGTCGAGTTCGTTCAGGACAATGAAAGCTGTTCAAGTGCTCATGTCGTGCGCGGATTGCATTTCCAGTTGGATCCGCATACGCAAGGCAAACTGGTGCGTGTCGTGCGCGGAGCCGTGCTGGATGTATGCGTGGACATCCGTAAGGGCAGCAAAACGTTCGGAGAACATTACAGCGTGCGGCTGGACGGGGTTGACAAGAAGATGCTGTGGATACCGGCCGGCTTCGCTCATGGATTCCATGCTTTGGAGGAGGGCACGGTGTTCAATTACAAATGCACGGCCTACTACGAAAAGAGCGCGGACCGCACGTTGCTTTGGAACGACCCTGCATTGGGGATCGACTGGGGCATTGCGGATCCCGTTCTGAGCGACCGGGACAAAAAGGGCGTCCTTCTTGCCGACCTTCTGCCATCCCTGATCGCGGGTTGACCCATGTACAGCGACAGTCAACTCTTCATCATTCTCGCGGGCCTTTTCTTCGCCGCGCTCGCGTTCAGCCTTTTGGTGAACTCCGTTTTTATGCGTTTCGCCAAAACCCTTGGCTTAAGGGACACCAAGGTGCAACCGACGAGATGGAGCAACGCCAGTAAGCCGGCTTTCGGCGGCATCGGCTTCTTCATCGTGTTCCTTGGCGCCTTCTCCTTTTACAGCGCGTTGTTCCCTGGCCATGGTGGCCCATTGCAACCGGAACTGTTGGGATTGCTGGGCGCCACTGCATTGGGTTTTTTGATGGGCCTTGCCGATGACGCATACAACACTCGGCCTTTGCTGAAGTTCACCGTCCAAGTCGCTTGTGGGGTCATACTGATCGCCTCGGGTTCGTGTATTCAAATGTTCGATACGCAATGGGCCAACTGGCTGCTCACGATCCTCTGGACGGTGGGCATGATGAACAGCATCAACATGCTCGACAACATGGACGCGATCACCACGACCGTGAGCTTGTTCATTGTTGTCGCAGCCATCCTGGTCCTTCATTTCCAAGTGCAGGACGAAAGCGTACACATGGTCATTTGTGTCGGTGTGCTGGCGTCGTTGTGCGGTTTCCTCTTCTTCAACTGGAACCCGAGCCGCATGTTCATGGGCGATACGGGAAGCCAGTTCCTCGGCGTGTTTCTCGCATGGATCGGGGTCCAGTGCTTCTGGAATGGAGCACCCGATCTCGCTCACCCCGATGCGTTGCGCCAAGCCTTCATGGCCCTGATCATTTTCCTGCTTCCGATCGTCGACACCACGGCTGTTTCGATCAATCGTATTGCCCGGGGCTCTTCTCCGTTCGTGGGCGGAAAGGACCACACCACTCATCACCTGGGTTACGCTGGGCTCAGCGATGCCCAAGTCGCAATGGTTTTCGCCGGACTTTCCGCGGTGAACGTGCTGCTCGGCTTCGTGATGTTGCGCTTTATTGGCACATGGGAGCCTTGGCATACCGCCATCTTTGCGGCCTACGCAATGATCGTCTTCTTGGCGTTGTTCATCCCCACACGCCGCACGAAACCACCCGTTGAATGAACAGCGCTGCACGCATAATCCTGAAGAGCGGTGCTTGGATTACCCTCCTACTTTTCGGAGCGGTCACTTTGCACCTGCTATCGTTCTCCAGCGCCGAACCCCGTACCGATGATGATCACCGAAGGCTCTTCAACGATAACTACAAGATCTTCTCGTTGACGCTGCCCGATAACATCGACTTCTGCGGCGAGAACATCCCCTTGCAATTGCTGGATGTGCGCGAGCGACTGGATCGCGAGCTGCTGGTGAACACCTACTGGCAGAGCAACAGCCTTCTCTCGCACAAGCGCGCGGCGCGTTGGTTCCCGGTGATAGAACCCATTCTTGCGCGCGAAGGGGTTCCTGATGACCTCAAATACTTGGCGTTGATCGAAAGCGGATTGACGAACGCCGTTTCGCCCATGGGCGCCACGGGCTTCTGGCAGTTCATGAAGGAAACCGCACCCAAATACGGGCTGGAAGTGAGCGCGGAAGTGGACGAGCGGTATAACGTCGTGAAGAGCACCGAAGCCGCATGCAAGTACCTCAAGGAAGCCCACACGCAATATGGATCTTGGAGCATGGCGGTGGCGAGCTACAATCTCGGGGGAGGTGGCCTCAACAAGCAGGTGGAAAGGCAGAAGACCCAAGACTACTTCGCTCTGCTCCTGCCGGAGGAAACATCGCGTTACATATTCCGAATTCTTGCCGCCAAAGAGATCATCCGCGACCCTGCGCGTTACGGTTTTCACCTTCGTCCACAGGATCTCTATGCACCATACCGGACACGCGCGCTTGAAGTAACCGGCCCCATCGAAGACCTGGCTGACTTCGCCATCCGGCAAGGCACCAACTATAAGACACTCAAGTTGCTCAACCCATGGCTGCGCGATGTGAAACTGACCAACGCCAAGGGCAAGACCTATGAGATCCTCCTACCAACGGAGGCGTTCGATACAGCGAAGGAGGAATAGTGAGCAAACAGAAGACCGCTGCGCGAACACGGGCCACGAACGGAACGCGCGAACCTATTGAACAGGAGTACATCGAGGTGTTGGGTGCGCGCGTCCACAACCTGAAGAACATCGACGTACGCATACCGCGCGAGAAACTGACCGTGATCACCGGCCTCAGCGGAAGTGGCAAGAGCAGTCTTGCTTTCGACACACTGCATGCGGAAGGACAACGTCGATACATCGAGACCTTCAATGCTTACGCGCGGCAATTCCTCGGCGGCATTGAACGACCCGATGTGGATCTGATCACCGGCCTCAGTCCGGTGATCGCTATTGAACAGAAGACCATCAGTCGCAACCCGCGAAGTACGGTGGGAACGGTAACGGAGATCTATGACCTGTTGCGACTTCTGTACGCACGCGTTGGTGAGGCTTACAGCTATGTTACCGGTGAACGCATGGTGCGGTATACGGATGCACGCATCGTGGACCTGATATTGAACGAACACAACGGCCACGATGTGCAGATCCTCGCCCCGTTGGTACGTGGGCGCAAAGGCCACTATCGCGAATTGTTCGAGCAGCTTTTGCGGCAAGGCTTCCTCAAGGCCCGCGTGGATGGTGCCATCGTGGACCTCACTACCCGTCCGCGGCTGGACCGGTACAAGGTGCACGACATCGAACTGGTGGTGGACCGCATGCGCGTGAAGGAGGATGTACGGAAGCGCGTTGCCGATAGCTGCAATACAGCGTTGAAGTATGGCAAGGGTAATCTGATGGTGCTCGACACCGTGGCCGGCAACCACCGCTTCCTGAGCCGCCACCTGATGTGCCCGACAAGCGGTATCGCCTACGAGGAACCGGAGCCCAACCTTTTCAGCTTCAATAGTCCATACGGCGCGTGCCCGGTGTGCAGCGGCCTCGGACAGGTCACAGCTGTCGCCCTCGACAGGATCGTACCGGATCGTCGCAAGAGCATCAAGAAGGGAGCGATCGTAGCCCTCGGTGCGTACAAGCCAAGTTGGGTGTTCAAACAAGTGGAGTCGGTTCTGAGCAGCTTCGGCCATGATCTCGATACGCCCATCGAAGAGATGGACGACGCTGTGCTCGCGGCACTCTTGAACGGCATGGACGAGCCATTGCGCGTGAGCAGCAATGTGGGCTTGAGCGATCGCACCGTTCAATTCGAGGGCATCATCCCGTACATACTGGAGCAAGCGGAGGAAGGACCGAAATCGGCCCAGAAATGGGCGGAAGGCTTCACCCACATGGTAGCGTGCGCGGAGTGCAAAGGGGCACGACTGAAGAAGACGGCTTTGCATTTCCGTATCGGCGGAAAGAACATCAGCGAGGTTGCCCAACTGAGCATCACGGCGCTGCACGAACACTTCAAGCAACTGGGGGACGGCTTGGAAGGAAATGCGGCCGTGATCGCACATGACATTCTCAAAGAAGTGACCGCGCGCAGCGGTTTCCTGCTCGATGTCGGGCTCGATTATTTGACCCTCGACCGCAGCGCAAGGACCTTGAGCGGAGGCGAAGCACAACGTATCCGTTTGGCTACGCAGATCGGCGCACAACTCACCGGCGTGCTATACATCCTGGACGAGCCCAGCATTGGACTGCACCAGCGGGACAATCTGCGGCTCATCAACAGCTTGAAGCAGCTACGCGATGGAGGGAACACCGTGATCGTTGTTGAGCACGACAAGGAAATGATGTTGAACAGCGACCACGTGATCGACATCGGGCCCGGCGCCGGCGAACATGGGGGCCGCATCGTGGCATCGGGGCCCCCACTGGAACTGCTAGAGGAGGATTCCGAAACGGCCCAGTATCTCCGCGGCGACAAAACCGTGGCGGTACCAGCAACCCGTCGTGCCGGTTCGGGGAAACGGCTTTTGCTGCGCGGGGCCAGTGGCAACAATTTGAAGAATGTGGAGATCGAACTGCCGTTGGGCAAGTTCATCTGCATCACCGGGGTCAGTGGCAGCGGAAAGAGTTCGTTGATCGGCGATACGCTGTACCCCATCCTCAGCAAGCACTTCTACCGCAGCGACCTGAAACCGCTGCCGTACAAGAAGATCGAAGGCCTCGAGCATATCGATAAGGTGATCGAAGTGGACCAGAGCCCCATCGGCCGGAGCCCGCGCAGCAACCCTGCCACCTATATCGGTCTCTTCGATCACATCCGCGCGTTGTTCGCCGGGTTACCCGGGGCCAAGGTGCGCGGCTACAAGAACGGCCGCTTCAGCTTCAACACACCCGGGGGGCGCTGCGAAACATGCAAGGGCGCAGGTGTTCGCACTATTGAAATGAACTTCTTGCCGGACGTTCATGTACCGTGCGAGGCATGTCGTGGGAAGCGGTACGATCGCGAAACGCTTGAAGTGCGGTTCAAGGGCAAGAGCATCAGCGATGTGCTGGATATGAGCGTTGAGGATGCCCATGCCCTCTTTGCCGACGTTCCGCAGATAGCGGTGAAGTTGCGCACACTCCTGGATGTGGGCCTCTCCTACTTGCGCCTTGGCCAGAGCAGCACCACACTCAGCGGGGGCGAAGCGCAGCGGATAAAACTAGCTACCGAACTCCGCAAGCGCGACACGGGGAACACCTTCTATATCCTCGATGAACCGACCACCGGTCTGCATTTCGAGGACGTGCGCCAGCTGATCACCGTGCTCGACCGTCTGACCGATCATGGCAACACCGTGCTCGTGATCGAGCACAATATGGACATCATCAAAACGGCCGATCACGTCATTGACATGGGCCCGGAAGGTGGCGATGGTGGTGGACGTATCACTGCTCGGGGCACACCTGAAGAGGTAGCGCTTATGGGAAAGGGGCACACTGCTCCGTACTTGGAAAAAGAACTGGCCTGAGACCGGGGATTGTTAGTTCCCCGTTGTCAGTGAAAGTCGAGAAGACCGCACCGGGCCAAGTGAACATCGCTTTCTTTCGCACGGCCGCCACCGCACAAGGCCGCACAAAGCATTCAAATGGCGAAGAACCTTAAAGCCGCGCCCGCCGCAGGCGACGAAACCGAGCAACGGATCAAGAAAGCCTTCAAGCGGAAAGGATGGAGCGAAGTGAAGGCCAACGATAGCTGGGCGATCTTCAAGATCATGAGCGAGTTCGTTGAAGGCTTCGCCGCCATGCAACGCATTCGCCCCTGTGTAAGCGTGTTCGGCAGCGCGCGCACAGCCGCAGAAAGATCGGAGTACAAACTCGCAGAAGAGATCGGCTTCCTGCTTACCAAGCGCGGCTACGGTGTGATCACCGGCGGTGGGCCGGGGATCATGGAGGCCGCGAACAAGGGTGCCGCCGGGCGGAGGCACCAGTGTCGGGCTGAACATAGAACTCCCTTTTCGAGCAACAGCCGAACGCCTATATCGATAAGGAGAAGAGCATCAACTTCGACTACTTCTTTGTTCGCAAGGTCATGTTCATCAAATACAGCCAGGGTTTCATCGTCATGCCCGGCGGCTTTGGCACCCTCGACGAATTGTTCGAGGCGCTCACGCTCATCCAAACCCAGAAGATCGCGCGTTTCCCGATCATCCTCGTCGGAACGAAGTATTGGCAGGGCTTGCTGGATTGGATCAAGCAAACCATGGGCGAGAAACACCACAACATCAACGCTGCGGATCTGGAATTGATCAGCATGGTGGATACCGCCACCGACGCCGTGGATGCGATCGATAAGTTCTACAGTAAGTATATGCTGCGGCCGAACTTCTGATCGGACCTTCCCCATCAACACATGCCTGTTCGCATAACATCGGCAATCCGCTCCGATCGCGGGTTGCGGCGCGGATAGTTTCGTGGCCATCGTTCACGTGCGTGAACGCGACACGAATCCGATCGCCCCATGAGCAATGTGCTGGTACTCGTCAACTTGATAGGCCTGTTCCTTTTCGAAGGCTTTTTCCAAAGCGGTATCAGCATTACGCATGACGCACCCGCCTCCATGGCACCGGGCAGTCAGACCAAGGTGACCGTTACCGTCGAGAAAGGATCCTTGGGCGGATTCGCAAAACTGCAGATCGATCTTCCCGAAGGGCTCACTGCAACCGTGGTGGACAGCAAAGGCGCCTCCTTCACCTTTGATGATCAGAAGGCCAAGTTCATATGGATGAGCCTGCCCACTTCTCCCTCATTCAAGGTCAGCTATACGCTTTCCGCGTCAGCAACCGTGGGAGGCAAACTTCCCTTGGCCGGCCGCTTCAGCTATATCGAAGACAACGAGCGTAAGACGCACGAAATGCCTCCTACGGTGATCGACCTGGGCGGTGCCGCGGTAGCCGTTGCGCCCGTACCTCTGCAACCGGAGCCCGTCGTTACCGAGCCTGCAGCCCAAGTGATCGAGACCGCGGCACAACCCGAAGTGGAGCCGACCTCGGCATCCACAATTGCTGAAGTGCTCGTTCCTGCGCCGACAGAGAAGGCAAACGACACGATGATCCCAGCCGGTCAGGGTGCTGGCAATGTGAGCGGCACGCGAACGATCACCATGGTGAGCGAAACGGAACTGCTCGTTGAGGTAGTTGTGAAGAAAGGCGCGATCAGAGGATTCGGAAAGCTGCAGGAAACGCTTCCTGTTGGATTCACTGCCATGGAAAAGTCCAGTTCCGAGGCCATATTCACTGCGCAGGATCGTATTGCAAAATTCGTTTGGCTGAACCTTCCTGCCAGCAACGAAGTGAAGGTCACCTACAAGCTGCGAAGCAACAACGCCCAGCCTGGCCAACACATCCTGAACGGCGAGTTCGGCTACTTGTTGAACGATGAGACACAAAAGGTTGCTCTGGGTAGTTCAGGTTTCAGCATTGGGCCAGAGGCATTCGCGGCATACTTGGCCGCCGAAGAGGCGAGAGTTGCAGCGATCGCCGCGAAGGATGTGACCGTTGAGCGTTCGGTTGAACCTGTTACCGGATCCGCTTCTGAGGTTTCGACCACCCAAAACTCCGATCCGGTGGCACCCCGACCGAACCGCATACCAGCACCTGAAACCGGCGTATCGTACAAAGTGCAGATCACCGCCGCTCATCGCGAGGTGGGCACGGCATATTTCCAAGCGCGTCATCGCTTTGGCGGCGACTTTGGTATCGAGCGGCATGAGGGCTGGATCAAGTACACCACCGGCCGGTATACCGCGTACAAAGATGCCCGGGACCAGCGTCAAGCCTTTGTTTCAGCCGGCCATCAGTTCCCCGGTCCTTTTGTTACCGCATACAACAATGGGGAGCGGATCACTGTGCAGGAAGCCCTGATGATCACCCAGCAACGTTGGGTGCAGTGATCGGTAAAAGCCGGCGATTATCTTTCCGGCATGCCGCAACGTTCCCTTCCCCGACTTGTTGTGTCCCTAGGCCTCTTGGCCGTGAGCTTGCTGCCCGTATTGGCACAGGACGATAGCACCAGCACCTTCAAATTGCGCCCTTCGTTCTCACTGGGCGCCGGCATGTTCTCCTTTTATGGCGACATCGGAGGAAACCATGACGGCTACAGTCCACTTGTCACTCGGTTGGGCTATGAACTCCGTGCCAGTGCACCCATCACTCCTTGGCTCGAGGGGAGCTTATTCGCCATCCATGGACAATTGGGAGCTAACGAGCGAAGCTTGTCGCGCAACCTGAATTTCGAGAGCCGTGTGACCATGGGCGGCTTCATGCTGACCTACAACTTCAAGCACTTGGTGCGACCAACGAGCAAAGTTGCCCCGTACCTGAGCTTGGGGTTCGAGAGCGTGGAATTCCTGAGCAAGACAGACCTGTACGACCGCGAAGGCAGGCAGTACCACTACTGGAGCGATGGCACGATCCGCGACATCGCCCAGAACGCACCGAATGCCGCCGATGCCGTGCAGATCCGCCGGGACTATGATTACGAGACGGACATCCGGGAACTCGACTTGGATGGATTCGGCGCCTATCCGGAACGCACCTGGGGAATCCCTTTGGGGTTCGGCGTTCGTATGGATCTGGGCTCGGGCTTGGACCTACGTCTCGGTGCCCAATACCACTGGACATTGAGCGATCTGGTGGATGGTGTTACGGATGAGAGCATTGAAGGTCGCGCCGGTGATGCGCGGAACGATCGGATACTGTACTCCTCGTTCAGTGTTGGTTACGCGATCCCGATGGAGCGCAAGAAGCGCACGAGCATCAAGGATGGTATTGATATCAGCCCTGAAGACATGCAAGAATTCGTGACGGCCGCCGACGAAGACGGTGATGGCGTTGACGACTTCAAGGACCTTTGCCCGAATACCCCTGCTGGCACCAAAGTGAGTTCGACCGGCTGTCCGCTGGATGAAGACGGGGACGGCGTTCCTGACCATCTCGACTTGGAGGCCGGAACAGCGCTGGGTGCTGCAGTTGATGCAGACGGACGCACCATTAGCGATGAGATGATGCTGAAGTCGTGGCTCAACTTCAAGGACAGCGGTAACGTCAACATCGTTAGCAGCAGGGTCGAAAGCGTTGGACCACGTCGTTCGACCACACGCCCGAACAAACGGGTGTACGTCGTGCAGGTTGGCAGCGAAGTGGAAGGCATCACCGAGGCCCAAATGCAGCAGTTGCTCAGTATACCTGACCTGCGCACGGTGGAGCACGGCGATACCATCAGCTTCGTCGTCGGTGGGTACAACGACCTTCCTGAGGCGATCCGCCGCCAATTGCAGTTGAAGGATGCCGGTGTGAACGGTACGGTGATGGCACAGGACGGAGATGCCTTGGTAGGCATTGCGGATGAAGTTGCGGCCGCTAGCGGTAGTGTGGTCGCTCCAGCAGCTCCAGCGGATGGTCCAGCGATCGTGCGCGTGCAATTGGGGGCTTTCAAAGACAAACTCAGCAAGGACATTTTTACTGGTATTCCCGATCTTGTAGTGCTGAAAGGCGACGATGGGCTGACACGCTATTATACCGGTTCCTTCACGGATGTGAACCAAGCCGCTGCCTTGAAGGTGGACATGTTGATGAAGGGCTTCGAGGGTGCGTTCCTCACTGCGTTCAAGGGGGGCAAGCGTGTTTCTCTCAAAGAGGCCGGTGCCAAACTCACCGAGCCTGAAGATCTGACCAGCATTCCGAAAGGATCCATCAACAAGGAAATGATCCGGTTCCGCATCCAGTTGGGCACATTCGCTGGCAACGTCCCCAGTGACGTCATGGGCAAGTTCATCGAGATGGGCAACGTTGAACCTGTGACAAGTCCGGATGCGGTGCGGTACTACTACGGCTCGTTCAAGAGCCGTGCTGAAGCGAATGATGCGTTGGCCGCGATCAAAGAGAAAGGCCTAACGGATGCGTTCCTTGTTGGTGCGGTGGGTACGAGGATCGTTGGTGCTGAAGAAGCTGAGCGCTTGCTTTCAGAACCCTGACCTCGAGCTGCCTCCAGTTGAATGTTCCGCGGTCGGTGGGGCGCTGAATGTTCCTCTTCACCGCAGGACTTGAAGTTTGGCAGCCGCATAGGTGCCTTCTTTGGACCCCACTGTCAGCAGATAGCTTCCACAAGCAAGGCCGCTTATATCGATCGTTTGCTCGAGCATATCAACCGCCAGGGTCAATACTGAACGGCCGGACATGTCACGGATGGTCAACCATTCCGCTATTGGCCCGCCCATCGGAAGCACGACCGTTACAGCATCCGCCGTTGGGTTCGGAAATATGCCCGGAGGAACCGCTTCCTGTTGTCCGACCGAATAGATACCGCAAGGGTTATTGGTTCCATCAAGGACCGATACACCGCTATTCGTTGGATCCAGCCAAACCTGCAGTTCCTCGTTGGCCGGGTTCGGGTTCTGCGATCCCCAGTGATAGCTCATTTTTCCGTAGAGGTCTTGGACCGTTGGCCCTGTTCCCGGCCCACATCCACCAACCGTGCAACAGGAGCCACCGCCTGTAAGTGTGCCCACAATGCGTCCGTCAGTATTGAACAGAGGCGAACCGCTGCTGCCGGGCTCAGTCACCCCCCATCCGTTCGTCGTGGCCGTCCAGAATACCCGCCAGTGCGCTCCCCCAGCATTCATCCAGGTTGCACTAGCAAGGCTGCTGGTATAGGTGCTGATCTTCTTTTCATCGCCATCGGGGTGATGAATACCAACGCCTGATCCGCTTCCCGTGCCGCTCGCGTCCCAACCGTTGAAATAGGGGAAGAAGTTCGCTGGCACATTGTTGTTCGCTTCAACCAATAGGAAGTCGCTGCCGTTATCGCCACCACCGCAGTTGCTGTCCGCCCGACGAGTGCATCCCGTCATGACCTTGTTCGCTAGGGCAGTGCCGGTGCCACATCCCGAACGTTGGTAGCGGAAGTAGAACTTATACAAACTGAAGTTCGCATCGGTGCTCGACTCGCCACAGTGGAAGGCTGTTAGGATGTACGGCTTGCAATCCAGTGCGGTGTTGTTCACCAACGACCCACTGCACCACGCCAATCCACCGCCTCCAAGAACAACGCTGATCCGCACCACACCGTCCCCTTCTGGCCCCCAACCAATGCTCTCGGGGGTACATACCATATCAACCTCGCAAGCATCAGCCTTTGCACCACCCATGAACCGGTACGCGTGGCCAACACTCGATACATTGAAACGACCAAGACCCCTGGCTTGAACCGGCTCGAAGTATTCTATTACCTGAGCGTCACCAGCGATCTGTGCTGTGGCGAAGAGCCCGCTCGGATGGTTGTTGTAGCTGGTGAACGCTCCGTGTACAACGGATCGGTCATCACTATGGACGAATAACCTCGCCCCTTCCGGGATATCCAATCCCTCGAAATAAAGTTCCGTGGCAAGCGCCCCGGGACTCTCAACTCTTAAGAGCCAGAAACGATCACCTCCGGGCAGTTCAGACCAACTGCCCGCGTTATCAAGGCCGCGGTCAACCGCTTGCATTCGGCCGTACAACGGGACTTCGCCAAGCAGTTCACGTGTATGGTCTTCGGCATCGACGACCTGCTGATCGAATGGAGCCGCGGTCACCGTAGGAACAAAGCCACGATTGAAAGGATGATCGAAACTGAAGGGCGTTCCACCGATATTCTCCTGTGCCGAAAGCTTCAAAGCAGCAGCCAGTAACGCGATCAAAATGGTTCGTTTCATAGGACCAAGGTTGATCACGAAAGTAACGGACGCCGATCCCGGCGGCGGAACGGCAACCACTTCCGGAAATGAAAGAGGGGGCCGAAGCCCCTCTCATACTGTTCAAGGAACAGCGATCACCGCTTTCGCAACAGCGTCAGGTGCCCCGTACGAACGACATTGTCCCCATTGGACCCGTTCCCTACGAACTCGTAGTAATACGTGCCGTCGCTCACCTCCTTTCCGGGGCGCCACACAGTGTAGTTATTCTGGGTGCTCGTGGCACTGTGGATCTCTTGACCCCAGCGATTGAAGATGGACATGCGGAAGCTCGCGAACCCACGGAAGTCAATGAACGCAAAGGCATCGTTGTTTCCGTCACCATCAGGGCTGAAAACGTTCGGAATGATGACGATGGGCTGGTCCAGGACAAGGATGCTGTCCAAGTAGCTGCCGTAGCAACCGTTCTCACTATAACCGGTCAACAGCACGTAATACCAACCGGGTTCGGTATAGACCATGGATGGGTTCACATCGGTGGATGTGCTGCCGTTACCAAGATCCCAGTTGAAGTTGGTGCTTCCCGAAGCCGAGGTATTGTCGAAGAACACCGAGAGCGGCTGCACGCCTTCATCAGGGTTCGGCACGAAGCTCACTTGGGCAGGCGGGTACCAGCCTACTGTTACTTGTGCTTCGGCAGTGCATCCGCTGCCGGCCTCACCTACGGTTACAGTGTATGTTGTAGGTGCCGAGGTCGGGGTAACCGTGGGGTTACCACTGCTCGGATCGCTGATCCCATCGGTCGGTGTCCATGAGTAGGTGATGTCGCCAGCATCCACACCGCCGCAGAAGGTGAACCGGGTATTGGGGCGGTCGCCGCTCACGTTGATGAAGATCGGATCGTTCACGCAGATCAAAGGGTTCGCATCCTGCTGGATCCAATGCACAGAGTTGTACGCCGTAGTGGAATAGTACGTCGGCGAGTTGTTCGTGTAGAACGGAAGGTGCGGGTCGTTGTTGAAGCATACTTCAAGTACCAAGTTGCTCACACCGTCCCAATTGAACGAACTCGGGAAGGCGAATACGTTCCAACCCGTTACGATATCCAAGGTGTCGTCATAGAACACATCCGTTAGACCGTCGATCCAGTTCGTATTGTCGAGTTCATCCTGTGTGGTGCAGCCCAACCTCAAGTTCCACTCATGGTACACGGCAGTCCCCTGGATACTTTGAATGTTCCATGCCAACTCGCTGATCTTGCCACCACTAAAGCCCATGGCCTGCAGTTCGGAAGCGCGATACAGGATCTGGTGCCTGGCGCCTTCGTAGAAGTGGCCGAATGGTGCCGGGTAAGTGAAGCCTGTGCCGAACAGTGAATCGGGTCCGATGACCGTGGTGCTCAGTGGACCGCAACATGGTCCATCATAAAGACCGCAGAAGCTTGGGAACGAGCAATCCAAGTCAACAGTGAAGGTTGTGCTCTCGCCTTGGCATATCAAGGAATCCGCTTGCGTAACGGAGAATTGAGGAACATATCCGGGGGTGACGATCACTTGGATGGTCGTATCCAATTTCACACATCCATCCGGGCTGGTGACTTCCACCAAGTACTCATACGTGCCAGGGTTCCCATACGTACCAACAGGGTTTGCAATGCCCGTGTTGCCCAGGCCCGTGCCCGGTGTCCATTCGAATACATAGCCAGGAACGTTCGGGTTCGTGGCGATATTCAATTGCACTTGCTCACCCAAACACATCAGTGAATCGCTCTGGGTGACAACGAAGGTGAAGTCGGGTACTACGAACACTGTAACGGTGTCGCTTGTAATGCAAGACCCTAGAAGATCGCTCTGAACGACATAGGTGGTCGTAATGCTCGGGTCAGCAATTGGGCTCTCGCAAGGATTGCAACTGAAGTTCACACCCACCACGATCGGGTCGCCAGCACCGAGAACGCTCCAAGTGAAGATCGATCCACCGTTAGCTTCGAGCTGTGCCGTCTGCGGACCGCAGATCGTTTGATCCGGTCCTGCGCTCGTTCGGGTCAGCACGTTAACCGCATACACATACGTCTGGAAAGCATTGACCGGGCAAGCATCATCGGAGGCATTGATGATGAACGTGTGGAAACCACCGGTACCAGCAGGTGCTGTCCAGCAGATCGTACCGCTAACAGGGTTCACTCCGGTCCAACTGAACGTTGAGCCCGGCAAAGCGATGCTCACGTTCGAGATCAACCCTAGCGTATCGATCACGTCAGGATCGTTGATGACGAAGTCGAAGCAGAACTGGTCGGTCTCGCACAGTTCAACAGCGTACGGTCCGGTTTGTACAGCCGTGCCAGAGAAATTCGTGATGAATCCATCCGTAGGCACAGGTGCTTGGTTCGTACATGGGATCACAACGAATTGGATATCCCGCATCACGGTGCCGATCACGTTTCCTTGATCATCGTACTCGGTTACCATCACCGTTACAATAAAGTTGCCCTGTTGGTTCGGCGTAAAGACCATTAGCCCTGTAAACGGATCCAATGTGATGCCGGGGATAGGCTGCTGGAAGGAGAAACCAGGGGAATAGATCACGGGTGCGCCACCGGCGATCATGGCAGAAATGAACTCGTAGCCCAATGAATCTCCGTCCACATCGCTTACCCCGAAACTGTACAACACTTGCTGACCCAAGCACACGTATGGAATGGGCTGGTTGTTGAAAACGGGTGAATTGTCGCAAGGGAAATCCGCGTTGTTCAGCGTGCCTTCCAGATACGTGTCGGCATTCCCGGGATTGTCAATGTTCAGCACCGCAACGTTCCGGCAGCAACTCGTCCAACTAGCAGTCCAAAAATCGCATGGGGGCAGCGTAACGATGCCCGTATAGGTCCACTGCTCTATACCAGGGAGCGTCCCACCATTGCAGGTACTGTTGGCGATCTCCTCAGGGCACAATTGTGACACCTCGGTGATACTTTGATTGGTGACCTGAAGGGAGGCCGTTCCACAGGGTGAATCGAACGTAATGGTCTCCTGGGTGCCCGGGGTGATGCCGAAGCAATCCCGGAAGAGATTCATCGTGATCTGGTACTGGTTGTTACCAAGGCATTCCCACAGGATCTCGCCGCCAACGATATGGGAGGCGGAAACATGCTGTGCGCCGAGCAGTCCGGCCGCGAACAAGGTCGTCAGGGTACGCTTCATCATAGGTTTTTCAAATGGCGGTCGAAGTTAGTTTTCTGCCGGACAACACACTTGCTGGTCTGCGCGTTGAAGATCTGCCTGTCCATCTTCGCCTTCCAAGAAGTGATGTTCGCGGGCATGACGGTGACATTTCCAGCTTGGTTGTCCGGAAGACGCAAATGGTTGGTGAGCGGTGTTGTACTGGTCACGGCTATGCTCGCATGGGCGCGCTGGTGGCCGCTCGACCCGCTATTCGCTGCGCCCAGCAGCACCGTTCTACTTGATAAGGATGGCCGCTTGCTTTGTGCCACCGTTGCCATCGACGGCCAGTGGCGTTTTCCTCCTCCCGATAGCCTCCCCTATCGATTCGTCTCGTGCCTTATCCAGTTCGAGGACCGGCACTTCCGCGACCACTGCGGTGTACATCTTCCATCCATGGCAAGGGCGTTGCGCCAGAACACCCGCGCTGGCCATGTTGTAAGTGGCGGCAGCACGATCAGCATGCAGGTGGCGAGGTTGAGCCTTGGAAAGAAGGACCGGTCCGTTAAACACAAGGCGCAGGAGGTCTTACTCGCCCTTCGCATGGAAATGCAGTACGACAAGGATGAGATACTGAACTTCTTCGCGGCGAATGCACCGTTCGGCGGCAACGTGGTCGGTCTGGATGCGGCGGCGTGGCGGTGGTTTGCGCGGCCTGCACACCAACTCGGTTGGGCGGAATGCGCAACCTTGGCAGTGCTCCCCAATGCACCGTCCACCATCTACCCCGGAAAGGGCCACGCAGCCTTGAAACGGAAGAGGGACAGGCTCTTGGACCGCCTATGGGAGATCTGTATCCTCGATAGTCTTGGTTGTGCGTTGGCAAAGGAGGAACCGCTGCCGGACAAAGCCCAGCCGTTGCCGCAAACGGCACCACATCTCCTGAGTACCCTGGCGACCAATGGCTTGGCCGGTACGATTGTCCACACCACGATCGATGCGCATCTGCAGCAAAGGCCACGAATGCGGTCGGGCATTACGCCAGCGCGCTTGAGGCGAACGAACTTCACAATGCGGCATTGCTCATTATGGACGTGCGCACCGGCAATGTCTTAGCCTACGTGGGCAACAACCCCAGCGCCGGTCGGTCGCACGCGGGTTCGGTCGACATCATCCAAAAGCCACGCAGCACGGGAAGCTTGCTAAAGCCCTTCCTGTACGCCGATATGCTGCAGTCCGGGGAATTGCTCCCGCACACTCTGGTTGCCGATATACCGACGCACTATTCCGGTTTCGTACCACGCAATTCCGACGGCCAGTTCAACGGAGCGGTACCGGCGTCAAGAGCTTTGGCCCGATCACTGAATGTCCCCGCCGTGCGAGCATTAAGGGCACATGGGGTTGCGCGCACGTTGCGGACATTACAGGCCATGGGGCTCGGATCGCTGAACAAGGGCGCGGACCATTACGGCCTTTCGCTGATGGTGGGCGGTGGCGAATGCTCCATGTGGGAACTGGCTGGCGCTTATTCCAGCATGGTCAGGATCCTGTCGTCATACGGACGGACTTCCACTGGGCGAACGCTCGGAACCGTTCACCCTCCTATTGTGGTTGATCCCACCAATGCGCGCGACGCAGATCATTCAAAGGAGGACCAGCTTCCCCTCAGCGCGTCCTCCATTCATTTCACATTGGAAGCATTGCGCACGGTTAACAGGCCCGATGCACAAACCGGCTGGCAGTATTTCAACGGAGGCCAGCCCATATCATGGAAAACCGGCACGAGCTTCGGCCATCGGGATGCTTGGGCCATTGGTGTGACCGATCGTTGGTGCGTTGCGGTTTGGACGGGTAATGCGAGCGGCGAAGGCCGGCCCGGAAATACAGGAACCCTTGCCGCGGCACCGCTCATGTTCGAGATGTTCAGCCTGTTGCCTGCGAGCGCTGCCCTCGCCCCCCCGTTCGATGACATGGTGCGCGTTCCGACATGTACAAGAAGCGGTCATCGCGCAGGGCCGGCTTGTGAACCGGTGGATTCGACTTGGATACCAGCAGTTGGTATGCGCACCTCCTTGTGTCCATACCACCAATGGCTGACGCTTGACCCCACGGGCCGGTTCAGGACAACCCCACAGAGCGGTACCCAGCAGGTTTCATGGTTCGTGCTTCCCCCGGCCATGGAGCATTACACCGCCCCCCTGGATCCGCTCTACTTGCCGCTCCCCCTGTGGAACGATAGGACCGATGGAGCCTATGGCGACGCCTCGTTCGCGTTGATCTACCCCAGCGCCGGTTCCCGATTGCTCATTCCGTTGGAACTGGACGGAAGCCCGGGGAATGTGGTGTTCGAGGCCACACATCGCTATCAGACCGCCGTTCTGTATTGGCATCTGGATGGTACATATATGGGTTTGACGGCGGGTGATCACAGGATGGCGATGAGCCCTGCCGAGGGCGAGCACGGGATAACTTTGACCGACGCTTCCGGGGCCATCGTTGAGACCTTGTTCACTATCGTATCGGGCAACCGGGGTAAAACACAATGACCGTACTTCGCTATACGCTTCTGATCGGCTGTGCCTCGGTCGTTTCCATAGGAACAGCCCAACCCGATTCGCTCTTCATTCCCAGTGGCGATACGGTCTACACCTATGCGGTGGAGTACTCGCCCGAACTATCAGCGGCACTATACACGAGAGTGGGGAAATTCGCGCACGACACGACACGGGTGGCTGTGGAGCTGCGCTACCAGCGCGGCAAACCATGCGGGGTTTACAAGGCATTCTATCCCGATGGGAAACCGCTGATCTTCGCGGTGTACGGTTGGGGGTTCCTGCATGGCGACTGGAGCGAGTATGATGAGTTCGGCAGGATTGCGATCAAAGGACAGTACCACAACGGACTGCGTGAAGGTATATGGGCCTTTCGCGCGCAAGGGATCGTTGGCCGGTATAAGGAGGGTAAGAAACACGGTAAGTGGAAATACTACCGCAACGGCCGGATCTACAAGACGGAGAAATACCATGAGGACACCTTGTTAAAGGGAAGCACGTACACCTTTCCCGGTCGCTGACCCCTTAACCCAACTTAACGCATTGTAACGGCCACAGCCTTTCCGGCCCCGTTACTTTCGGTGCGACGCCATCTCATGAAGAACATTCTCCGACAAGTCGTGACGCTGCTCAGCGTTGCCCCGCTCCTTCTCTTCGCGCAAGCACCAGAGCCATCAAGTGCTGGCAAACTTGAGGCACTGCTCTACCATATTTCGACGCGGTACGTTGATTCCGTCGATCAGGAAGCCTTGGTCGAGAAGGCCATTGTTTCCATGTTGGAGGAACTCGACCCCCATTCGATCTACATCCCCAAAGAGGAGCTTGAACAGACCAATGAGCCGCTGAAAGGCAACTTCGAAGGCGTAGGTATCCAGTTCAACATTGTTCGCGACACGATCTATGTGGTGGATGCGATCGCAGGCGGTCCCAGCGAACGCCTTGGCATCAGGGCCGGCGACCGCATCATCCGTATCGAAAAGGAGAATGTCGCCGGCATTGGGATCAAGAACCCAGGCGTAATGGAACGCCTGCGCGGTAAGAAGGGAACCAAGGTGGAGGTCTCCATTCGGCGCTCAGGCGAAGCTGATCTTCTCGATTTCTCGATCACGCGGGACAAGATCCCCATCTTCAGTATCGAAGCCAGCTACATGGCAACGCCCACTGTTGGCTATATCAAGGTGAGCCGCTTCAGCGCAACCACCATGAAAGAATTCAGGGAAAAGATGGCCGTGCTGCGGGCTGCGGGGATGCAGGACCTCGTGCTGGATCTGCAAGGCAATGGCGGAGGCTACTTGCGTACGGCAACTGATATGGCCGATGAATTCCTGGCGGACCGCAAACTGATCGTCTATCAGGAAGGGCGTACTACGCCACGTGAGGATAGTTATGCGACCAACGAAGGGGCGTTCGAGAAGGGCCGCTTGGTGCTGCTCGTGGATGAGAACTCTGCCAGTGCCAGCGAGATCGTCGCAGGTGCAGTTCAAGATTGGGACCGGGGACTGGTCGTTGGGCGTAGATCATTCGGTAAAGGACTGGTGCAGCGCCCCGTGATGTTACCGGATGGTAGCGCTGTTCGACTCACCGTAAGCAGATACTACACGCCGAGTGGCCGATGCATTCAGAAGCCCTATGAAGATGGCGTCGAAGCATATCGCGAAGAACGCTCCAGCCGTTTGGAGCGTGGCGAGCTCACGACCGCGGATAGCATCCACGCCATGGACACGCTCAAGTACTTCACCATGAACAAACGGGTGGTGTATGGCGGTGGTGGCATCATGCCCGACCTTTTCGTGCCGCTTGACACCAGCCTGAGCAGCGCTTACCTCGGCCAACTCGTGCGCAAAGGCATTCTCAATTCAGTTGCATTGGATCATGTGGACAAGCATCGCAACCAACTCCTCCAGAAGTACACCACGGTGGCCCGGTTCGCCGAGGAATTCGTTGTCGATAGCGCACTGAGCGACCAATTGATGGACACCGCCGAAAAGGAAGGCATCGTGCGCGACCCGGCGGGGTACAACCAAAGTAAAGTGCTCATCGACTTGCGGTTGAAGGCCCTGATCGCCCGGGATCTTTGGGAGACCAGTGCGTATTGGGAAACCATTAATGCGGGCAACCCCGTGGACGGAAGTTTCCGAAAGGCGATCGAGGTGCTTGCGGACGACACCTTCCAGAGGCTCGGCATGGCTGCCCATTGACCGAACTAACTGTCTGTTAAGGCCCGGTTAACGGCAGTTCTTTGCCCATCCACCCCTCTATATTCGCCGCCCCAATGGAACAACCAACCAACCAAGAACAAGCACCGATGAAAGAGACCATCAAGATCGCCCTGCTGGCCGTTATTGCCGTTACCCTTATCGTGAACACGATGGGCCAACGCGGTATGATCGGCGGCGGTGCCGATGAAAAGACCGGAACAACGATGAGCAGCGCTGCTGCTGCAACGCCAGGTAAAGCAGCTTCCATTTCGGAAGCGGAAAAGCCGTTCGATCCGATCGCGAAGGAGGCCGAGCCCGTTGACCTGGGCCCGAAGACCACTGTGAAATTCGCACAGTACGACCACGATTTCGGAACCATCAAGCAGAATTCGGAGAACACGTACGTATTCGATTTCACCAATACCGGAACGGAGCCGTTGCTCATCCAAAGCGCCACGGGCAGCTGTGGTTGCACCGTGCCCGACTACCCGAAAGAGCCGATCGCACCCGGTGCTACGGGCGAGATCAAAGTGGTGTACAAGCCCGGCACGCAGAAGGACGCACAATCCAAGACCGTGAAGGTGGTTGCGAACACCGAGCCCAAGGAAACCACCTTGCGCATCTCGGCCAATGTGAAAGAGTAAAAGAGTATCAGGATAGGTCCTGTTGGGACCGTTCACTGAAGCCCCTTGGCCATGCTGAGGGGCTTCTTGTTTTCAAGCTTTGAGCCGATCGATCGCCGCTGCGAGTTTTCGGTCCTTCTCCGTTACCACACCACCAGCACTGTGGGTATTCAGTTTCACGTGCACCGTATTGTACACGTTCGACCAGTCGGGGTGATGGTCCATTTTCTCAGCGATGAGCGCCACGCGCGTCATGAAGGCAAAGGCCTCACTGAAGTCCTTGAACTTGAATGTGCATTGCAGGCAATTGTCTTGCTCGGTCCACATGATGAAAGTGAATTTCCCGGCGGGAGATCATCCCCCTATCGATGTACGGGCAATGAAATGGAACGCAACGGTTCGCTCTTCACAAGTTTCATCTCCTTCACCAAGTGGCCGGCACCGCAAACTTTGTCGATCACAAAAAGCACGTACCGGATATCGGCGCTGATGTTGCGGCACTTGTTCGGATCGAACTGGATGTCGCTCATGGTGCTCTCCCAACTGCGATCGAAGTTGATCCCGATCAGTTCGCCTCGGGCATTCAGCACGGGGCTTCCACTATTGCCACCCGTAGTATGCAATGACGAGGTGAAACAGACGGGCATTGTGGACGTGCTGCTGTAAGGTGCATAGTCCTTCGATGCGTGAAGGTCCAACATGCGCTGTGGTACATCGAACTCCGCATCGCCGGGTTTGTACTTCTCCAGTAAGCCGTCCAGGTCCGTGAATGCTTCATAGATCACACCATCCTTCGGAGAGCTTCCCTCCACGTGCCCGTAGCTCAAGCGCAACGTGCTGTTCGCATCAGGCCAAAAGGTCTTCTCGGGGAATAGAGCGATCAGCCCTTCAACGTACTTGCGCATGTTAGTGGCAATACGGTCGTTGTCCACATCGATCCTTGGCTTCACTTTAGAGGCGTAAGCCTCTTGCAGTCGCTTGGCGAATTGCAGTGCGGGATCTTTGTTCAGTTTCTTCCTTGCGCCACCGGAGAGGTCCGCCAACACAGCATCCAGCTTGACCGGGTCGGCGAATACCGATGACGCGTACACGGCATCGGCCCAAGCAGCCCAATTGCCCTTGTGCTTCGTCCGTATGGCCGACAGGTCCGGCCCCAGTGCGGGGTCGATGTTGCCCAAGTACAACGGGAACTGCGCGAGCAGTATGCGCTTGTCCACCGACGCGTCGAAATCCTTGTGGAAGGCTTTTGCTGAAGCCCGAATGCGTTGCAGTTCCGCGTCCAACTTGCCTTCCGCTTTCAACGCATTGTAGCTGGCCTCGGTGGCGAGCGCGGCGAAGCTGTTGGCGAACCGGAAAAGCTCAGGGCCAACAAAGAAGAACTCAACGTGCAGGTCCCGGGCTTCGGCCAGATCAGGATAAGTTGTGAAGATCCCTGCCAATGAATCGAGCGCGGCGATGAACTCCACGCGACCCTGCTCGGCAGCGCGTTTGCGATACTCCACCTCCAGATCGCGCTTCACCTGCAACGCCTTCAACTCGTTCAATCCGCGCACCTCCCCTATCCACTTCTTGTATGCGTTGCTGATGCCCTTCTGCTTATCGGCATATTGGATCCGTGTTGCGTCACTGGCCAACATGGCCTCATCGATCACGGCGAGGCTTGCCCTGCGCATACGGATCTTCAGTGGATCGCCCACGTTCATGACGTAGTCCACCGCATAGCTGGAGATGTACCGCTGCGTCTGTCCGGGGAATCCGTAGATCATCGCGAAGTCGCCTTCTTTCACGCCGTCCATGCAGATCGGTAGCACGTGCCGCGGACGCAGCGGCACGTTGTCCGGCGAGGGGTCGGCCGGCTTTCCGTCAGCAGCCGTGTAGATCCTGAAAATGCTGAAGTCGCCCGTATGTCGCGGCCACATCCAATTGTCCGTATCGCCACCGAAGTTGCCGATGCTGCCATGCGGGGCACCCACCAACCGCACATCGCGGAACGTCTCGGAAACGATCACCAGATACTGGTTGCCATAATTGAACGCACGGACCACCGCGCCGTACCGCCCTCCTTCCATGGCTTCATTGGCGATCAAGGCGCTCTCCTTCGCGATCGCTTCTTTCCGCTGCGCTTCGGTGTACCCCTGCGGCAACGCGGCTATGATGCGTTGTGTGACATCCTCCATGCGCACGATGAACGTTGCCGTAGTGCCCGGGTTCATCAATTCATCCTTCAGGGTGGCCGCCCAGAACCCGTTCTTCAAGTAATCGTGCTCCAATGAACTGTGCTCCTGGATCGCGCTGAACCCGCAATGATGATTGGTAAGGATGAGACCTTGATCACTGATCACTTCAGCGGTGCACCCGCCACCGAACAGCACGATCGCATCCTTCAGGCTGCTGCGGTTCGCACTGTAGATGTCCTCGGCGCTCAGCTTCAACCCCTCGCCGGCCATGTGGTCGTGCACGCTGGCCAGCACCGTTGGCAACCACATGCCTTCGTGGGCATATGCAACCATGGATCGCGAAAACGCGAACAGGAAAACGAAAAGGCCCTTCACTATCGGATGTACGCTCATCGCTCGATCATTCGGGGCTAATGTAGACCGCCACCTTGGTCGCCGACCGCACGCCCCGGTACCAACCGTGCCGAACGATCGGAATGGGACCCGCTCTTGCCAGGACGACCCCGACCGGAGGTTTTCCGCGTTCGATCGTTGACTACATTGTTCGCGAAAAACCTCCCCCGTCATGTACGCACGATCCCTGCCCGGTGTCGGTACAGTGATGCCGATCATCGCATTGTTGTTGCCCTTCGGCCTGTTCGGCCAGCCCGGTTCGCTGGATACCACCTTTCATCCGGGTGCGGGTGCGAATGACATTGTTACCCGGATCATCGCTCAGCCCGACAGCAAGATCCTTGTCGGCGGCTCCTTCACAGGCTTCGCCGGACTTTCCGCTGGACGCATCGTTCGGTTGCTGGCCGATGGTTCCGTTGATCCATCGTTCCAACCGGGCACCGGCTTCGATGGGAACATCTCCGATATGGAACTGCAACCCGACGGCAACCTCCTGGTGTCGGGCGCCTTCACGCTCCTCAACGGCCTTTCGCTGACCGGGAAGTTGGTGCGGTTGAATGCGGATGGTACCAAGGACCTGGGCTTCGGCCCTCCGTTGTTCGCTCTGTCGAGCATCAACACCATCTGCTTGCAACCGGACGGGATGATCCTGATCGGCGGGAACATGGGCGTGGTGGCGCCGACGCAGGTACGGCTATGCCGCCTGCAACCGGACGGCAGTCCCGATGCGTCGTTCACCACGGGTCTGCTCGGCTTCAACAGTGCCGTGAACCACTTGGCCATGATGCCCGATGGCCGCATACTGGCGGCAGGCCAGTTCACCCAGTACCAAGGGGTACCACGTGCGGGTATCTGTATGGTGCATGCCAATGGCGCGCTGGATACGTCGTTCGATCCCGGCGCCGGTACCGATCAGCCCATTTCGGCTTTGCAAGTCGCAACCGATGGCCGCATCTACATAGGAGGTGGTTTCTCCACCTATGATGGTGCACCGGCGAACCGCCTGTTGCGGTTGCATCCTGACGGCACCGTCGACAACTCGTTCACTATGGGCGCCGGCTTCTCCGGTGGCACGGTGCATTCGCTCCACCTGCAGGCCGATGGCAACCTGCTCTGCGGGGGAAGCTTCAGCGGATATGACGGCACCCCGCGGATCCGGCTGTGCCGTGTGGGACCCAGCGGTGCCTTGGATCTGTCCTTCGACCCCGGCAGCGGCGCCAACGCGCTGGTGCAATTCGTTGGACAGCAACAGGATGGGGCGGTGCTCGTCGGTGGGAATTTCAACTCGGTAGGTGGGCAACCAAGAAATGGTGTTGCGCGCATACAGAACTGCACGCCCACGAGCTGGTATGCCGATGGCGATGGCGATGGCTTTGGCAATGCCAGCGATATGCAAATGGCCTGCACCGCACCCATGGGGCGTGTGCCGAATGCCACGGACTGTGATGATGCGAACGCGAACGTGGGCGCACCGCCCACATGGTATGCCGACAGTGACGGCGATGGGTTGGGCGACCCTGCGGCACCGGTCGTTTCCTGCTCATCGGTGATGGGCTATGTGGCCGACAACACTGACTGTGACGATTCGGATGAAAATTCACCAATGGAGTGGTTTGCTGATGTGGATGATGATGGCTACGGCGATGCGTCCACAATGATCTTGACATGCACCCCTCCTGTCGGCTATATCGACTCTCCCGGAGATTGTGCCCCCCTGGACCCGTTGCTCTACGAGCATGCCCCGTGCGACGATGGTTACGTGCACACGCTGAACGATCAAATAGACCCTGATTGCAACTGTACTGGCCAAGCCGCGTGGTTCAATTTGAAGGTGCTGCTGGAAGGCCCCTATGTGGCGGCCACGGGCACCATGCGCGACGACCTGCGCACCGGCAGTATGCTACCCACCACCGAACCCTACACCGCGCTGGGATACACCCACCACGGCTTGGGCGGCGGTGAAGCCGTGGCGCCCGGGGTGCTTTCTGTTCTCGGGGACAATGCCATCGTTGATTGGGTGGTGGTTGAATTGCGCGACCCTACGGACCCCTCGCTGGTGCTGTCCACCCGTGCGTGCCTGTTGCAACGCGATGGCGACATCGTGGATATGGATGGCCAAGGACCGATCGCATTCAACCATGCGCACCAAGTACCGGTGTTCGTGGCCATCCGCCACCGCAACCACCTGGGGGTGATGACGGCTGCATCCATGCTCACCATCAACGGTCAACGGAATGGTACCGTACCCAGCATCGACTTCCGGTTGCCGGCAACGGCCACCTATGGCGTGGAAGCGCAGAAGAACGTGCTGGGCACAACCGTGCTGTGGATGGGCGATGTGGTACCGAACGACGAACTCAAATACACCGGTGTGGCCAACGACCGCGACCCCATCCTCACCCGTATCGGAGGCACGGTGCCCACGGCAACGGTGGTGGGGTACTACAATGAGGACGTGAACCTTGACGGCACCGTGAAATACACCGGAGGCAGCAACGACCGCGATCCCATACTTGTCAACATCGGTGGCACTGTGCCAACGCTGGTGCGCAGCGGGGGGCTGCCGTAAGGGTTGCTCGGGAACACTGCAGAGGAAGTCGGGCGGAACGCCCTAGACCGAAAGCCACTCGCCTAAGGCAAGCGGCAACAAAGTGCACACCCGAGCACGTACTTGGGCCACACGCGCGGTTGTATGCGTACTTAACTCGAGCGCGTGCTTGGGTACACCCGAGCAGGTGCCAGAGAGTCGCGCGGTTTGGGCCACACCTTAGCGGCGAAGAAGCTGCGCGACGGTCGCTACACGATCGAGTTCGGGTGCGTTGCCGGGGCCATAGCGGCGACGGCGGCGAATGGAACGTGGCGTTCGGTGCGCAGGGCGAGGTGCTGATCGACCTGCACACCCGCATAGACGACCCGCATCATTGGGGCATTGCGGCCATCGAGTTCATGGAACGCATGAGCGACGGCGCCTGATGGCGGCGCACCACGCACCGCGGATGCGGGTGGTACACAGCAAGCACCGGTAACAACGCGGTTCTGCGTTCGCTCACTTCGTATTCTCCACCGGCACCTTGTCCGGCGGCGGTTCCTTCTCCTTCATCTCAGCAATAAGGATGGCTACCAATACGATGACGAGGATCGCGATGAAGGCCTTGGGGTCTTTGTACAACGGCCGCTTGTACAGCGGTTTCGTCATGCGCTCGTAGTTGTACACGAGCTTGCCGAAATCGCGGTAACGGGCGATCTCGGCATCGGATGGTGCCGCCACGTGATCAACTATGCGGTAGTGCTTGCTCATTCGGTACCCATGGATTTCCGGGACCCCGCACCGGGTGCAAGGTATTCCCGCAATGTGCCCAGCACCCGGTGGGTGCGCATCTTGGCCGCGGCCTCGGCAATGCCCAGCACCTGCCCCACTTCCAGGAAGCTGAGGCCATCGAAGAACCGCAGTTCGATGAGCATGGTTTGGGCCGGAAGCAACTTGCCCAGCGCCCTGGCCAATCGTTCCATCAGTTCCTTGTCAATTGATCGGTCATCATCTTCATCTCGTTCGGCCGCATAGGTGATGAGCGCAGCGGCTTGCGGCTCGGCCACATCCATGAACTGCTTGCCCTTGTTCCTGCGGAAGTGCATGAGCACTTCGTTGAGCGCGATCCGGTAGAGCCATGCTTTGAAGGGCAGTCCCCTACCCTCGTACTTGGGCAATGCAGCCATCGATTTCAGGAAGACCTGTGCCGTGAGGTCCCCGCACAGGTCGCGGTCCTGCACCCTCTTGAGCACGAACAGGAAGATGGGCTTGTGATACCGCTCATACAGGGGTGCGAACGCCTGCGGATCGCGCCGGGCAGCAGCGATCCAACTTTCCTCTTGGGCGATTTCGGCAGGGAGCAACACGGGCAGAATGCGGGGCGCGGTTGAAGTAACGGTCATCTGGCATCTCCATGTATCAGGGCATGAGGTAACCGTTCGGCTCGGCGCCCGTTGAAGCGTTTGTCGAATTGGGCTTGAACCGCCCATGAAGAACGGAAAACGATCGACGGATGCCCACAACTCACAGGCGCGCACTGCTTCTCTTGCCATTGTTGGTCGGCCTATGCGCGGATGAGTGCGCATTTGCGCAATCATACACCTGGGCTTGGGCACAAGGGATCACCGGCACCGACGATGAGGAAGTCGCCGACCTGGTGACCGACAATGCCTCCGGGGCGGTCTATGCCGTTGGTTACACGAAAAGCAATAACGCGATCTCCGGCTCTTGGGGCACGGTTGCAGGGAACCAGGATGCCTTCGTGGTGAAGTACAGTGCAGCCGGGGCCGTGGTGTGGGGCTTCACACCCAGTGGCGCCGGTGAAAGCCAAGCCACGGGTGTAGCGTTAGATGCAGCCGGAAACATCTACATCACCGGTTGGTTCAAGAATACCATCGACCTGCACGGGCTATCCGCTTTGGGCGCAGGTATCTTGATCAGTTCCGGTGGTGAAGACTGGTTCGTAGCCTCCTATACTCCTGCTGGCCTCCTTCGCTGGTGCACGAAACTTGGCGGCACGAGCGATGAAAGGCCGGTAGGGATAGCTGCTTCCAGTAACGGCGCATACGCGTTCGGTACCGTCAAGGGCAACATCACCACTCCTTTCGGAAGTATTCCAGCAAGCCTGCCGAACAACCGGGAAAATCTGGTCCTTGTGAATTACAGCTTGCTCGGTGTTGGGCAGTCGCTGATATCCGGTGGTAGCGGCGAGGACGAACTGGCCAACAGCGTTGTGGCGGATGATGCTGGGGTTTACGTGGCCTGCCGGACCAAGGGCAACGATCTCCGCTGGTACGGGCCAACCGGTATACTTCTCGGGAACGCTCTAGCGATCGATGAATGGGATCAGCGCGTAACCTCTTTCACAACAGTGGGTGCACACGCTTGGACCGCTACGGTGAGCGATTGGGCGATGCCATTGAACAGGCACCGTCGAAACTGGCATTGGGCTGCGGCGCGGCTCTACCTCACAGGGATTGACACACGGACCCGCGACTTTCGCCGGTGTGGGATCGGTGAGTTCCACAACCCACGACTTCTTCTACCTCGGCCGCATCGAAAGAGTCACCGGTCAATTCGTGTGGGTGAACAAAGGCACCTCCACGGGCCCCCACCACACCACCGGGGGAACTGACTTGGCCGTTGGCCAAAATGGCTTGGTGCACGTCGTCGGCAAGTTCAAG
>JADJCX010000009.1 GCA_016703005.1 Flavobacteriales bacterium | reverse complement strand
ACAGGAGAACGTGATCGCGTTCGCCGAGCAAGGGCGCATGAGCAAGATGCTCGCGACGATCAACATTAATGCCCCGGTGGAACTTGATCATGACGCGTTGCACCTCGACCCACCGGACAAGGACAAAGTGTTGGAGGTCTTCAGCGAGTTGGAGTTCCGGAATCTGACGGGCCGTGTTCTCGGTGGCGATGTCAATGGGAATACGGAGGCTCAGCCCGAGAAGAAGGGAAAGTCGCAGCCCGCATCCGCGCAGGTGGATCTCTTTGGCAGCAGTGTGAACGAGGATGGCACCGTGGAGCTATCGGAAATGAGCACGATCGATACGGTGGATCACCGCTACTTCCTCGCCGATTCGAACGAGGCCATGTATATGCTGGCCGCGCAACTGAAGAAACAACCACGCTTTTGTTTCGATACGGAGACCACCGGTACCGATGAGCGCACTGCCGAATTGGTCGGGCTAGCGTTCAGTTGGAAGGCGCATGAGGGGCATTACGTGCCGGTGCCCGCTGATCGCACCGAAGCCCAGCGTATCGTTGACATCTTCAGGCCGATCCTGGAGAACGAGAGCATCGGCAAGGTGGCGCAGAACGCCAAGTACGACATACGGATCCTCGCCAACTACGGGGTGGAGGTGAAGGGGCAGCTCTTCGATACCATGGTTGCGCACTACATGCTGAAGCCGGACCAACGGCACGGCATGGACTATCTGAGCGAGACCTACTTGGGCTATCGTCCCGTGAGCATCGAAACGTTGATCGGCCCGAAGGGGAAGACGCAGAAGAGCATGCGCGATGCGGACGTGAACGCGGTGAAGGAGTACAGTGCGGAGGATGCGGACGTGACATGGCAGCTTCACGAAAAATTCCAGCCGCTGTTGGAGGAAGACGGGATCACTCAACTCTTCAACGACGTGGAGATGCCCTTGGTGAGCGTGCTCGCCGACATGGAAACGGAAGGCATTCGCATCGACATCCCTGCGCTCAAAGCGTTCAGTGAGGAACTCGGTGTGGACATCCTGCGGCTTCAGGAAGAGATCCACAAAGCATGCGGCGTAACGTTCAACATTGACAGCCCCAAGCAGTTGGGCGATGTGCTCTTCGAAACGCTGAAGTTGGGTGGCGACAAGATCAAAAAGACCAAGACGGGCCAGTACCAAACGAGCGAGGACATCCTGCAGGAGATGAGCAACGCGCACCCGGTGATCCCGCTCATGCTCGACTACCGTAGTCTGCGCAAGCTCAAGGGCACCTACGTTGACACGCTGCCCGAAGCCGCGGACAAAGTCACAGGTCGCGTGCATACCAACTACTTGCAGACCGTTGCTGCCACCGGGCGATTGGCCAGCAACGATCCCAATTTGCAGAACATCCCCATACGCACCGAGAAGGGGCGCGAGATCCGCAAGGCATTCGTACCACGCGATGAGAACTACCAATTGCTCAGTGCCGACTACAGCCAGATCGAGTTGCGCATCATCGCGCACATGAGCGGCGACAAGAACATGCAGGAAGCTTTTCGGCAAGGCCTTGATATCCACGCGGCCACGGCTGCCAAGGTGTTCAACGTGGACATTGCCACGGTAACCCGCGACCAACGCAGTCGGGCCAAGGCAGTGAACTTCGGTATCGCCTATGGTCAGGGAGCCTTCGGACTTTCACAGAACCTGGGCATACCGCGCGCGGAAGCAAAGGCCATCATCGACGATTATTTCGCGCAATTCCCCGGTGTGCGCACGTACATGGACGAGATGATCGGCTTCTGCCGGGCGAACGGTTACATCAAGACCCTAATGGGCCGTCGCCGTTACCTGCCCGATATCACCAGTGGCAATAACACCGTGCGCGCGCAGGCCGAGCGGATCGCGATCAACGCACCGATGCAAGGGACCGCTGCGGACATCATCAAAGTCGCCATGGTGCGCATTCACGATGAACTGAAGCGGAAGCGCATGCGCAGCAAGCTCTTGCTGCAGGTGCATGATGAATTGGTCTTCGATGCGCACAACGATGAGGCCGATGAGTTGCTACCGCTGGTGAAGGATCTCATGGAAGGTGCCATGCAACTGGACGCCCCACTTCTTGTTGACATCCATTTGGGGAAAAACTGGCTGGAGGCGCACTGAGCCGCACCGTCGCCGAGGGGATCTTTGGGCACCACGTCAACGTGTCCTCCATGACCATACAGAACCTGATACGCCTGCTGCCTGTTGCATTGCTTCTCGCCGCTTGCGGAGGTGGGCACCAGCAGGGCGATGAACTGCTCACAGACGGTAGCGATAGTACCGCCGCTGCCCAGGATGCCATGAAGCAGAAGACCAAGAAGATCTTCTACAGCATCCCCAGCCCCATGGAAACGGCCGAACTGCTCCGCAAGGCCGGCGCGGAGTACGACAAGGACATCCTCAACGACCCGAACAACCGCACCAACTACACCAGCCCCAGCAAGCAAGCGATCAACCTTGGCGTGTACGGTGCCGACCTCAGTTATGCGAGCGTGTTCAACCAAACGCAGGAGAGTATGCTCTTTACGGCAGCGGCGCAAAGCATGGCCAAGCAGCTGGGCATCAACAGTGTGTTCAGCGACAGTACCATGCAAGCCATGGAAGAAGCCAAGGGCGATCGGGAGGCCTTGCTCGATATCGTTACGGACACGTACTGGAACATGGACGGCTACTTGAAGGAAGAGGGCCGAAGCCACTTGAGCGCGTTGATGATCGCGGCCGGGTGGACAGAGGGTCTGTACATCGCAACGCAAGTGGCGATCACCAAGCCCAACGATCAATTGCGCCAGCGCATCGCGGAACAGAAGCTCTCGCTGAAGGACATCATCTCGCTATTGGGCGAGTATCCGCAGGAACCCACGCTCACCAGCGTGTTGGGCGACATGCAGGCCCTGAGCGCCATTTTCGAAGGCATCAACGTTGGCGGTGCCACCACCACGAGCACCGATGCGAGCGGAGTAACGACCATCGGTGGTGGATCCGCCGCGACCATCACCGACGAGCAACTGAAGACGCTGAGCGAAAAAGCGGCGTCCGTACGTAACAGCTACATCAACTGAACATGGCCATGACGACCCTACGCTCGATCGCGGCCTGTGCCGCAGTATTTGCCGCCTGCCTGTTGCCCAGCAGTGCCGAGGCGCAATGCCGCAGCTTCGCCAAGAACAAGTGCATTCCGCAACTGGAGCCTTATACGTTCAACGAAACCTTCAACGCTGCGCAGCTATCGCCCGGCGAGGAAGCAGAGGTGAACATGACCTTCTATAGCGGACAGGAGTACCGCTTGCTCGTGTGTGTGCATCCCTCCTTGGGCGATGTGAACTGGAAACTCGTTGACGCCGGTAACAAGACGGTTTTTGAGAGCCTCGCCGACGAGCCGAAGAACACCTTCGACCTGAAAGTGGAAAGCACCACCCAGTTGAAAGTGCTGGTGTATGTACCTGATAAGAAGAGCGCCAATGATCTGGTGCCCGTGGGCTGCGTGACGATCCTGGTGGGGTATAAGAAATAGAGGACGGTCAGTAGCGGGATCGTTCAACGGGCTTGCCCGTGCCGGTCCCTATGCCTGCCTCATTTCCCGATCACCACTTTCCCTTTCGCTTCCAGATCGGTCTGCTCAGGGAATTCGATGGTGTGCCACGAGGCATCACCGGCCTTTCCATTCACACTGAAACGAGCGCGTCCCATTTCGAGGCCATCGGCATCGTACGCCTTGGCAACGAGTGAATCGGACAGGTCGCGATCGAAGATGAGATAGACGTCGAGCGTGTGGTAGCCCTCGCCACCGGAGGCTTCGGTCTTGCCAACACCAAGGCCTTTTCCGTCCAGTGATGCATCGAGCACGACTGGCAGGGCCAGTGTTTCCTCAACACCTTCCTTGGCTCCTTTCAGAAATTCGCTGGCTGCTTGGCCTGCGACCTCGCCGCCTTTATTGATGGTGTTCTTGGCCGCCTCGCCCGCGCGATCGCAAGCGACGAGGCACAGAGCCAACAGCAATGAACCGTACTTGTTCATTGCTCAGCGCACCGCGAACCGCACGGCGCGGGCCGTTCCGTTCCCCTGCACACGGGCGAAGTAAAGTCCTGCACCAAGGGCGGTCACTGGCAGCGTGATCCGCTGATCGCCCACCGCGAGGTTACCGCTGTGCACATGCGCAACAACACGACCGAGCGCATCGAGGACATCGATCTCAACGGGTCCACCCTTATCCATGGTGAACATGAGGTCGGCGGCATCGACGACTGGATCGGGAACGACGAGCATATCGTGCGAACCACCTGACAGTTCGTTGATGCCGACCGGTCCGCTGGTGATGTTGATGTCGTCCAAATAGATGTTGTTGCCACCATCGCTCTGGAACCAGAACTTGAAGCGGAAATCGGCCACGTGGTAGCTGGTGAGGATGTTGCTCACTTCCTCCCACTCCCATTGCGATTGGTTGGTGGGGATGAACTGGCTGTTCTGGTCAGGCACCGTAGGCAGGTCGGTGGCGCCGCGCAATTGCCGGCGCATGTTCCACGTTGCCCCGCAATCGTTGCTCACATACAAGCGCAGAAGGTCGTCGTTGTCGCTGTTGCGACGGGCGAACGAGTAGCGCCAGCTGATCGTGATGTCGGTGGCGTTGCTCATGTCATACGTGCCACTGTGGAGCTCGTCGATGTTCGTGGCTTGGCTGGTGTAGTTCCTCAGGCGCGTGCTCTTGCTTCCGCTGTGCGCCGCAGCAGTGGTCAGCTCGAATGCCTCGTCGCTGTTGGGGTTGTACACCGTCCACTCGTTGCCGGGTATCGCTACCACGTTCTCGAAACCTTCCACCACGGGAACGCTGCTCCCTGTTGCAGGCAGTACGAGGATGTATCCGCCTTCGGTGTTGCTCACCGTACTGTTCCCGTCACCTGCGGTCAGCGTCACATCGTACATACCGGGTGTGCTATACACGACCGTAGGGTTGGTGTCGGTTGACACCGTTGGCACCGCGCCGGGGAAAGCCCAATCCCATGCGCTCACGTTGTTGAAGCTCATGTCGGTGAAGGCGACAGGGTCGCCGGCGCATACCACCTGCACGTTGCTAGTGAATACGGCAGCGCATAGTTCGCCCGGAACATCCACACCAGTTGAGATCAGGTTGGCCGGGGTCCATAGCTGGTTACGCTGCGCGGTATTGCTGTTCAGTGCCGCGATCATGCGCGTCTTCTGGCCTGCGGTGAACATTTTGCTGCAGTAGCTGTACTCCATGTAATTCTCCACGTTGTCCAGCGGTGCTGTGCACGTGTTGCCGTTCAGGTTGCAGCTCGTCCATCCTTCCGTCGGCGGCGTGTCGCTCACGTTGTCCGTTTCATTGCAGTTGTCATCAAGACCGGGCTCGTTGGTGGGCCCCCATACATGGCGCAGGTTGATCCAGTGCCCCACTTCATGCGTGAGGGTGCGGCTATGGCTGGGCTGGCTGGTGCCGATGCTGCCCGTGTAATCGTGCAGCAGAACGATACCGTCGAGGGTGGGCTGGTTGGCCACGGAGCCGGGCGTGTATGTGTAACCAGCAGCGCCATCGGCACTGGCGGCCACCCAAATGTTCAGGTACTTGTTGCGCGGCCACTGGATCAGGTCCTTCATGTCCTGATCGCCGGCGTTAGTGAGCGGGCTGATGGTGCGGGTAATACCGTTGGTGCAATCGCCGTTCGGGTCCTTCTGGGCCAGCTTGAAGGTCACACCGACATCAGCGACGATGCCGAGGAACTCAGGGCGCACATCGTCCCAGTCGTCATTCAAGCGGTTGAAGTCGTTGTTCAGCACACGCACAGCATCGATCACCTGTTCGTTGCTGATGTTCTCGGGACCGTTGTTGTGGATGATGTGGAACACCACCGGGATCACATAGGCGCCACCGCCCTTGCGCAAGTCCGCTACTGCAGCGAACTGTTCAGTGAACGCTTCCAGCTCCGCTTCAGCAGCGGCGATCTGGGCCAACTTCACCGGGTCGTTGTCGTTCAGTGCTGCGATCCGCTCATGATCATGGGTGGTGCAATAAATGTGTGGCACATGTTGCGCGGTGGAAGCGGTTGCAACAGTTGCTCCAACGAGCAGGCTAACAAGGGTCCGAAGGTTCAGCATGTGGTGTTCCGTGAAAGGCCGCCGAAAATAGGCGTATCGTTAACCCGAAAGTTACACCCTCATTCCGGGGAAGGCCGAACTATTGGGTTCCAACGCGGACCTTTTCCGAGGCGTCAAAGGTTGGCGTTCCGACAAGACACCGATCGGGGCCGATGGGTATGGGAAACCATGCCGCTCAAGGCTGTCGCCTTCAGCCAAAGGGATGGACGTCTTGGCCTTTGGAGATCCGACCGCTTCGAGCCCATCATTGCGGACAGGGTGTTCGCCCGGCGGTCCTGCCGACGGAAGTCGCGGTGGAGCTATTGAACTACCTGTTCAATGCTGCGCCTCAGTTCCCGAACATCTCCTTCACCTTATCGAAGAACCCTTTGTCCTTGGCCGTGGGTTGCGGTTTGATGCCCGGGCTGTCGCGCAGTTTCTCGAGCGCGGCTTTTTCTTCCTTGCTCAAATGGCTTGGTGTCCACACCATAAGATGCACTAGGATGTCCCCGTTGCCGTGGCCATTCACACTGGGCAGGCCCTTGCCGCGAAGGCGCAACGTGTGGTTGCTCTGGGTGCCGGGTTCCACTTTCACCTTGGCTTTGCCTTCGATCAACGGTACTTCAATGGTGCTGCCCAGTGCTGCATCCACCACGCTGATGAAGGTTTCGTGATGCAGGTGCTGGCCATCGCGCTTTAGATCAGCGTGTGCTTCTTCTTCGATCACCACCAATAGGTCTCCGGCCACGCCACTCATGGGCGCTTCGTTGCCCATGCCGCTGATGTTGAGCTGCATGCCCTCTTCCACACCGGCGGGGATGCGCACGCTCACCGTGGTTTCCTCGCGCACCATGCCGTGTTCGTCGCTACCGGCCGCGCGTTTCTTGATCGTTTGACCCATGCCGCCGCAAGCCGGACACGTTGTGACCGTTTGCATGTGGCCGAGGAAGGTGCTCTGCACACGCGTCACTTGTCCGTTGCCTTTGCAGGTGGGGCAGGTGCCGAACTCGCTGCCTTTGGCGCGCACCAGCTTTTGCAGCTTCAACTGCTTCTCCACGCCGTGAGCGATCTCGTCCAGGGTGAGTTTCATGCGCACGCGCAGGTTGCTGCCCTTCACCACGCGTTGGCCACCGCCGCGGCCGAAGCCTTGGAACCCGCCACCGCCACCGAAGCCCCCACCGAAAATGTCGCCGAACTGGGAGAAGATGTCCTCCATGTTCATGCTGCCACCTTGGTAGCTGCCGCCGCCGAAACCGCCGGGGGCGTTGTGCCCGAACCGATCGAACTTGGCTTTCTTGTCGGGATCGCTCAGGATCTCGTAAGCGTTCGCGGCTTCCTTGAAGCGTTCTTCAGCCGCCTTGTCGCCCGGGTTCTTGTCCGGGTGCCACTTGATGGCCTGCTGGCGGTATGCTTTCTTGATCTCCTCCGGGGTGGCGTTACGGCCAATGCCCAGCAGATCGTAGGGGTCCTTCTTGCTCATGTCTATTGGGCGACGAGAGCGTCGCCCCTACGTCATTCGCCCACCACCACCTTGGCGTAGCGGACCACTTTATCGTGCAACGTGTAACCGCTTTCCGCTACCTCCAGAACACAACCTTTCAGCCGGTCCACCGGCGCTGGCGCCTTGGTGATGGCTTCGTGCCTGTCGGTATCGAAGGGCTTGCCCTTCACATCGGTCATGGGTTTCAGCCCTTGGGCACCGAGGATGTGCAGCAGCTTTCCGTGGATCAGGTTGAAGCCCTCCTTCACGGCCTTGATATCGTCCACCCCCTCATTGTGGGCAATGGCGCGTTCCATATCGTCCACCACGGGGATCACGTTCTTCAGCACGTTCTCGCCGGCGAACTGCAGCAGTTCGATGCGCTCCTTGGCGTTGCGCTTGCGCGCGTTGTCGAATTCGGCGTTCAGGCGGAGGTACTTGTCGTTCAGTGCGGCGACCTCGGCTTTCAGCTTTTCGTTCTCGGCCACCAAGGCATTCTCTTGATCGGCCATCGTGTGCTCAGCAGCGGCCTCGCTGGCGTGGCCCAATTCTTCGGCTGCCGCCGCCGCTTGTCGTGCAGCTTCGTTCACGATCACGTTCTCACCGGCCGTTGCTCGGCCGTTGGTTTCCGGTTTTTCGGACATGGTTTTGTCTGACTTTCTGAAGGGATTCCGCACAGATCAACATCCTTGCCTCAATAGGGTTGGGGACAAAGAGGCGCGAATGTGGGGACAGATCGGCAGATGGCAGCCACCGACCAGCGGGACAGGTCAGGAAAAGAGGACTGCTTGGGCCGGGCTCAATGTTGCACTACGACCAACCGGCTGCGCTGGGCGCCCGCCAGTTGCACCAGGTAGGTTCCGCTGGCGATACTGGACAAGTTGAACTGCGTCACTTCTTGCCCGGCCAGCGTGCGCTGCTGTGCCAGCACTTTGCCTGTAAGGTCGAGCAGTTCAACTATGCCGCCTTGGTCCATCTGCATGGGGATGCTCAACAGGTCGTTCGCTGGAACGGGGAAGGGGATGCCGATCGGGTTGGCCGTCATCGCCTCAATGGCTGTTGTGATGCCACCGTCAGCCATCACCTCTCGCGCTTGGTATACAGTGCCTTGGTACTCGCCCACGAAGGCCACGGTGCTGCAGTTCGCAATGTCGAAGTTCGCCGGGACCGTGTAGGTGTAAGTGCGTGTCACCAATGTGCCCTGCGTCGGGGTAGTCACTTCATCACCCCACAGTGGTGTGAGGTATGCGCGCAGCACGTTCAAATGATCGTAGTTGGCTTGCGGGCCGTTGGGGCCATAGTCGCTTTGGTAGGCAACAATGTGATCCTCTTTCAGCAGCACGGTGATGTAGTCGCTACCGCCCGGGCTATTGTCCGTGTAGTAGAGCTCCACGTTCACGGTGAGCAGGCGCGGGCCGGGATCGAACGTGCTGGAGAAACCGATGTTCACCGGGGATGATCCCTGCACTACAGCACTGACCGCTGCACCCCACGCACCGGAAGAAAGCGTTGTGCTGCCCATGTATGCGGAACGACCAACCACGGCTTTGGGCGTTGCGTTCACGCCGAAATGGTTCAGCAACGCAGTGCCCTCGATGGTGCGTAAGTCCGGTTGCCCGGCACCCGGCACGGCAAGGCCGCCCGCGTTGATGCCCACCACCACCAAGTTGTTGCCGTGCGTACTCTGAAGGCTTTCGGCGATCACATGCCCTGCTGGGCAATTACCACAGTTCACGGCGGTGAATTCTTCCATCAACGCCGTGCGGTTTTCCGGTGACGTCCCGACCATGGTCTGTGCAACAAGGGCGAATGGGAACAGCAGTGTGGAAAAGGCGATCAAGCGCATGATGAACGTGTTATGGTGCGAAGCAACAACAGTGGCCCGGCCTGTCGCAGTCGCCGTGGCGACGTTGGCCTAGTTGACCTACGGGGAAAACGCCCTTTGCGGTTGTGGCCCGAACGAAGAACACCCGCCACGTGGCGGGTGTTCCCAGTCAAAACTTGTTGCACCTCAGCAATACTCCGCGTAGGCCATCTCGAGGTGCTCGGCGATCATCTGCGCGTTGCGGCCTTCGATGTGATGGCGCTCAACGAAGTGCACGAGCTTACCATCCTTGAAGAGGGCGATGGCCGGGCTGCTTGGTGGGTAAGGCAGGAAGTGCTGGCGGGCCTGATGCACAGCGTCGGTATCGACACCGGCGAAGACGGTAACGAGTTTTGCCGGGCGCTTGGCACCGCTCAGCGAAGCCTTCACGCCTGGGCGTGCAGCACCTGCGGCGCAACCGCAAACACTGTTCACCACGCACAATACGGTGCCGGGGGTGGCGAGGGCCTTGTCAACTTGATCGGGGGTCTTCAGTTCCTCAAAGCCAGCACTGGTAAGGTCGGCGGCCATGGGAGCGGTTAGTTCTGCGGGATACATGGGTAGATGATTGTGGAAATGTGGAAGATGTGGAGATGAAGGCGGTTCCTATTGGCCTTCGAACGGGGACAAATGTAGCGCGTGATGAAAGGGTGTTCGTTGGCACGACCGTTACCATCTTGCGGCATGACCGACACACAACGCATCGAAGTGTGGTTCGAGAAGCTGCCCGACGTGTGGCAGCCGAGGGCACAACGCGTCCGCGAGTTGTTGCTGGAAGCAGCACCGGCGATGGAGGAGAAGTGGATGTTCAAGAGCGCGCCCTTCTACCTGCATTGCGGCTGGATGTGCTATCTCGGTTTCAGCACCGACAAGAAGAAGTACGGGCCCGAAGGCCAGTTGATCCTGGGCTTTTGCGCGGGTGTACACATGGACGATCCCGAAGGGTTGTTCGCTGCAACGGAGCACACGCTGATCCAACACTACTTGGTACCACTGCCGCAACAACGCATGAACGAACCCGCGCTGCGCCGGTTGCTGGAAGAGGCCGTGCGTGTGAATGAGTTGATCGCGGAGGAGCGTAAGCAGAAGAAGAGCGCGAAGCGAAAGCGTTAGTGTTGGACAGATGCGCGAATGTATGGCCTTCTTGCTGATGCGGAACCGTCCTCCAGAGGATGGTGGCCGCCTGCCCCCTTAACCCCATGTTGGTTGCCCTGCCATCGCTGGAGAGGACCGACCAGAGGGTCTTGCTGCCTCCGGGTCGCCCGTTGCTGGGCGGGGGAGGATGGTGGTACTTTGTCCAACCTCTCCCCACGCTGCCAGCGCAGGTGCTGGCTCGCACGTGTCATCCACCATCAGCTTGGAACTCGAAACGAAGCGGACCACGTTCGCGTCCTCTCGCCCTCACTCCAAGAGTCCCCACCGGCAACATCCTCCCAGCCTAGCTGTCCCCAGCCAGCCCATCTCCGGACGCCAACCATTTGCGTCGCCCCAAGCGCCCCTGCCCACGCCGTCCCCTGAGCGCGCCAGGTAGTCCCGGTCGGTGGCAGGGTGAATTCGGCATAGCACATAGTGTTGGCCGGGTGCGGCAGAAGTGTATCGGTCACCAAGGCCTTGCCAGGTGAAAAGGCGCTTGTGAAGACCGGCTTCGTAGGCGTGCCCACCTGCCAGCAGCCAGCAGGATATACGCTGTCCAACTGCAATGGCTCACCCGGTGTATCGAAATACATGGTGAGCGTATCCCCCGGTGTTTGCGCAACCGTGAACGCGGTGACCAGCACAACGAAAAGTGTAGCAGATGTTCTCATGGGCCAAGGGTTTCCATCAAGACCACCCGAACCTACGCCCCGCTGCCTACAACGACCGTTTCTTCTTGAAGAACGCCTTCATCAGGTCGGCGCACTCGGCTTCGAGTATGCCACCTGTGACTTGTGTCTTGGGATGCAGCAGCGTATTGCCGATGCGGCGGTAGCCGCCCTTCTCGTCGAACGCGCCGAAGACGATGCGGCTGATGTGGCTCCAGTTGAGCGCGCCCGCACACATGACGCAGGGTTCCACAGTAACGTACAGCGTGCAGTCGGTCAGGTACTTGCCGCCGATGAATTCCGCGGCTGCGGTGATCGACTGCATCTCGGCGTGGGCCGTCACATCGTTGAGGCGCTCCACCAGGTTGTGCCCACGGGCAATGATGCGATCGCGGCTCACGATCACCGCACCGATCGGCACTTCATCCGCGCTGAACGCCTGCTCCGCTTCGCGCAGCGCATGGCGCATGTAGTGCTCGTCGCCGGGTGGTTCGATCATGGCTCCAACAGGAATATCGAGGACCCCGCGTCATCGCGAAACCATTCAGATGGTTGAAGCGATCCATGAGGTGCGCTGGACACCAAGAAGGACATCACAGGACCAGATGGTAGCATGGATCGCTTCGTCGCAAAGCCTCCTCGCGATGACGTGCGTGCCCCGATCATTGGAGCACCACGGGTATTCGCGTCATGACTTGTCCGTGCGCATCGCGCACCTCCGCTATGTATGTGCCGCGTGCAAGCCCTTCAACACCGAGGGCGGTGAGGCCTCCGGCGTAGCGATGGCTCTTCGCTGTTCTTCCGTTCGCGTCCAGCAGGCGTACCTCCCGCCCAGCGGTTGCTTGCACGTTGATGCGGTCTGTGACGAGCGTCGGCCATACGTCCACGTCAGCGTTCGTCAGCGTTTCCTGCATGCCGATGTTGAAGTCGGTGGTGCAGTTGAGGTGGTGATCGGCGTGCGTGCTGTTGTCGATGACGGTGAGTGTATCGAACGGGAAGCCGAACGCCCAAGCGAAGTAGAACAGCATCATCTCATCGCTGGTGGCTTCGCCGAGGAACACCCATTGCGTGGCCGTGTCCTGCGGATTGTTCGGATTGGTGATGGTGTTATTGTACGTGGCTTCACCGTGCAGCACACTGTTCAGCGGCAGGAAGATCGGCTTGCGGAATTCGTACAGCCCTTGCCACTCGAAGTCCCAGTACGGGATGTCGATGAGCGGAATGGTGTCGTTGTTGGGCAGCGTGGCAAAGGCTTTCATGCTCGTGCACACCTTGTGCGCATGCGGCCCGATGGCCGTGATGATCCCCTGTAACGGCACAGTGAACTCGCTGTGGAAAGTCTTGATCTGGTCCGGCGGGATGATCAGCGGCCCATCGGTGAGCGTGTAGAAATGTTCGAGCAGCGGGTCGATCGCCAAGCCCCGCAACGGCCCCGGATCCAATTGGATGTTGATGCGTGTACTATCCAGTTCCGCACTGCTCGTGGCGGGATAGTGGATCTGGATCACGATATCGGCACCAGCGGCGAGGTTGATACCGAAACCCGGTGGCGTGAAGTAGGGCGAGGAACCGGGCACCCAAATGCCGATGAGCTTTGCATCGTCCACGCCGATGCCGCCGAAGTTGGTGTAGCCGGGAGCGGGGTCGGCATTGTCCAGTTGCTGCGCTACGCCGCTGGTGTCCTGGAACACCAAGGCATGGTGCACCATCGACGTATTCCCGGGTATCACTTCCAAACCGGTGATGAACTGGTCGACGCTGGTGTTGCTCGGCATCACGAAACAACGGTAGAGGTCGGCGGTGCTCGGTGGGATCACGTAGTCGTCCATGATCACCGAGATATCGGGCTGGTCGATCACCACTTCGTTCAAGTACACGGGTGGTGCGGGTGCGTTGCCGGGGATGCCTTCGGGGGCGCTTCCCTGTACCCATGCACCGATGATATCGATCTCGTCCTGCGTCAGCGAGCGCTCATGGGCCAAGCTGCGGTAGTCCTCATCGGGTGGCCACGGTGGCATGATGCGCGCCGATGTGAGCAGTTGCATATCGCTGCGCTTGTTGTAGGCATCCACATAGGTCATCAGGCTGAAGTGCCCGGCGCCGCCATCGTGGTGGCAGGTGGTGCAATGGCTGTACACGATGCACGAAACATCATCGGCCCACGTAGGGACTTGCGCCCGTAGCGAGGATGTGAGCAGGAATGCGGAAGCGACGAGGAGGGGGTGGCGCATGCGGAAGCTGTTGGAACGAAAGTAGGATGTCCGCCCCGGTCGTTGGTTTGATCGGCGTCAAGCCTGTGTGAACGCCTTGGACTCTTCACTAACGAGCAGTCCGTCCGTGCCGGCCTTGATATCCTTCACATTCAGTTGCAACGATGTGCGTCCCTGCCACTCGTTCTCCTCAATGGTATAGAGCACGCTGAACGGTTCGCCGCTGTGGATCAGTTCATCGTGGTGCGCTTGCCGGAACGCGATGGCCTCGAACCGTTTGCTGGGATCGCTCGGGTGGAAGAGTGACATCTTCAAATGCGCTTCGCCCACCACCCGCGCACCGCCGCTATCCACCACGCCGCGCGTAAGGAACACCGGCTTCATATTGCCCGGACCGAAGGGCCCCATGTGGTTCAGGGTGCTCATGAGTTTCGGGTTCACGTCCTCGAAGCTGAGTTCCAGATCCACTTCTTCAACGGGTATGCGTTGCTCGGGCCGCATGCGTTCGCGCACCACTTGCTCGAAGCGTTCGGCGAACTTCTCCACGTTCTCGATCGGCATGGTGAGGCCGGCAGCGTACATGTGCCCGCCGTACTGTTCCAGCAGGTCGCTGCAAGCACCGATGGCCTCGTAGAGGTCGAAGTCCTTCACACTGCGCGCGCTGCCCGCTGCCTTGCCGTTGCTTTCCGTGAGGATGATGGTGGGGCGGTAGTAGTGTTCGATCACGCGGCTGGCAACGATACCGATCACGCCCTTGTGCCACGACTTGTCGAAGAGCACCGTGCTCCAGCGCTCATCCACATCGGGTTGCAGGCTGATGCGTTCCATCACCTGCCGCGTGATGTCCTTGTCCAATCCTTGCCGGTGCGAGTTGTTCTTGTCGATGCGCAAACCGCTCTGTTCGGCGTTCTGTTCGTCGTGGGCCAGCAACAGCTCCACGGCCATGGCCCCGTGTTCCACCCCTGCCAGCGGCGTTGATGCGCGGGCCGATGAGGAATACCAGGTCGGTAATGTTGAGCGCACGTTTCACATTCGCCATGCGCAACATGGCTTTGAAGCCCGGTCGCGGATCGGTGTTGATGCGTTTCAACCCGAGATGCGCGAGCACGCGGTTCTCGCCGGTCACCGGTACGATGTCGCACGCGGTGCTCACGGCAACGAGATCGAGCAGCGGTTCCAGATCGGTCCACGGAAGTTCGTTGCGCAAGGCCAGCGCCTGCATCAGTTTGAAACCGATGCCGCAACCGCTCAACTCCTTGCACGGGTAGGGGCAATCGCTGCGTTTGGGGTCGAGCACCGCCACGGCCGCAGGCAGTTCATCGCCCGGCAAGTGGTGATCGCAGATGATGAAGTCGATGCCCTTCTTGGCCGCGTACTCCACCTTGTCGATCGACTTGATACCGCAGTCCAATGCGATGATGAGCGTTACGCCATCCTGCTCCGCGCGGTCGATGCCTTTGAACGAGATGCCGTAGCCCTCGGCGTAGCGATCGGGGATATAGAACTGCACATCGCCGGTGAACTTCTTCAGGAAGCTGTACGTGAGCGCAACGGCCGTAGTGCCGTCCACATCGTAGTCGCCGTACACCATCATGCGTTCGCCATCGCCGAGCGCGCGCTCAATGCGTTCCACGGCAACTTGCATGTCCTTCATCAGGAACGGATCGTGCAACTGCTCGTGTCCCGGACGAAAGAAAGCGCTGGCCTGTTCAGGCGACGTGATGCCCCGCTGCGCCAGCAGTTTCGCCACCACCAGCGGGCAGCGATCGTGCAACAGCGCATCCACCGCCTGTTGATCGGCAGCGGCTGTCAGGCGCCAGCGTTTGGTAGGGAGCATCGGGCGACAAGGTAGAAGTTGAACGAACGGATCGGGTCCGTGTGGTGTACTGTCATGCAGAGGAGTCTTCGACGAAGCATCTATCAGGAACACGGGCAGTGAGGGACGAGAGATCCCTCCTCGAAGACTCGTCGGGATGACAGTATGCGGGCCGGACTCGTCGGGATGACAATATGCGGTTGTGCTCCTCAGCATGACAGACTGTGCCGAGGGGTAGCTACACCGCTGCAACTGTCACTCACTCCGCCGCCAACAACTTCCTCGCTTCCACCAACCCGGCCTTCTGCTTGTCGGTCAATTGCGGCGGTTGCAGATCCATGGCTTCCATGCGCTCGCGCACCAGTTGCGCCACCGTTGCGCGCGTTTCCCATTGCTCATCGGCGGGTACCATGTACCACGGCGCGTGCGGTGCAGCGGTGGCGCCGATCGCTTCCTCGTACGCCTTCATGTAGTCATCCCAACGCGCGCGTTCGTGTATGTCGTCCACGCTGAATTTCCAGTTCTTCGAAGGATCATCGAGGCGCTCCATCAGGCGTTCCTTCTGCGCGTCTCGGCCCATGCGCAAGTGGAACTTCATCAGCACGATGCCCTGCGCGGTAAGGTGCTCCTCGAAGTTGCGGATGCTCTCGAAGCGCCGCTTCCAGAAGGCAGCATCCACATCCTTCACGCTTTCGATACCGGGGATCTTCTGGCCCATCAAATACTCCGGGTGCACGCGCACGGCCAGCACCTCCTCGTAGTGGCTGCGGTTGTGTATGCCGATGACGCCGCGCTCCGGTAACGCGCACACATGGCGCCACAGGAAATCGTGTGCGAGCTCCTCATTGTTCGGCGCCTTGAAGCTCCATGTGCGCATCCCGACGGGGTTAACGCCGCTGAGCACATGCTTAGCGCAGCTGTCCTTGCCGCTGGCATCCATGGCTTGGAAGAGGATGAGCAAGGCATGCCGGTCGTCGGCATACAACTTCTCCTGTAGCTTGATGATCTTCTCGCGCTCCTCCGCCACCTTCTCCTTCAGCTCCTCCTTCTTCGCCTTCCCCGGAAGTCGCGTCGGGTACTTGGCCAGATCAATGGCGCCTTGCTTAGCAACTACGAATGCGGGATCGTTCAGGAGTTCGGGCATGAGCGCAAAGTAGGGTGGTGGTTGCGCGCTGCGACTTGGGAGGGGCGAAGCCCTTGGTACTGAGGCATGCGGAAAATTCGTGCGTTTACCCGCGCTTGCAGCCGAACTTGTGCTGGGCTTGATTGAAGGGTTAGTTTGTTCGCAACGACTGAACAGTCTTGACCAATCGGTGATCCTTGGGTCCGATTCCTTCCAGCAAGAAGGTGCCGTTGGCGAGGTCTCTGAACGAACAGTGCAGCGATCCGTTCACCGCATGGTGGGTCTGTGACCGCACAACGCGTCCGCTCAGGTCATACAGTCGAATAGCCCAGCGCCCATCCACAATCCCGGCCACTGTCAGGTTCTCTGCGAATGGAGCAGGAAAGACCACCGGTGTCGCACGGTCGGTTTGTTGTACATAGGATGTGCCCATGCAGTCTGCCGGGTCGAGGGATACGCACACATCGTCGAAGTAGTAATACGCGTAACCGTAGATGCCATTCGGTACCACTTCGCTCCAAGCCGTGGTTATGTCAGGAAAGAAGTTTCCCACTACCACATAAGCATATGCCGAGTCCGCAATAAAGCTTCCCTCTATGCTAACCCAATCGATGGAATCGGTAATCACATTTACGGCTTGGACATGGGCACGATTCGGAACAGAATCCCAGTCGGTGATCACGAAAGGCTGCATCGTGAAAAGGAGCCCAAGTCGATTCACTGCATATCGGAAAGAGCCATTCGTACCCACCCCTCCTGTGGTCAGTGCAGCCTTCACAGCAGCATGGTAGGTCTGCCCTGGTACAAGCGGAGCGGATAGTGCGATGCCTGGATATTCCCGGATCGAATTGTCAGCTCCGCCATTGGTTGAGAAACACATCACTCCGACGTACGCGTTGCCTGTGGCGGGATCCTGAGTACCAACCCAGTTCTGGGGTGCACCTGCCATGTTCGGATCGCCACATGAATTGAAATAGTCAACTGAGCCTCTCCATGCGCTCCAACCGTCCGCCCGATGAATAAGGCCAAGTGAATCTGGACAGGTCGTGTAGTCCTCAAAACTCGCGTTCGGCACCAGGTTTTGGCATGTTGCATACGACGGCACAAATGCCACAAAGAGCCACAGCGCGGATGGAAGAGCAGGTTTCATAGGGGGAGATGGGTTGAACGTACCTAGTTGCGAAGGCTATAAGTAAACTATAGTTCTTACCAATTGCGAACTATTTGTGGTGCTGGCATGGTAATGGCGGCAGTGCTTCCAGCGAAAGTGAGGCAGTGTGATGCACTCCTTGGAGTTGGTGCAATTCCCCCAAACCCCCACCGCTGTCCACCATGTCCTCCCATACCACCAAGCCCTGAACCCATCCATCTGTCCGTAGCCTTTCCCCAACGCAAAAGCCCCGGGCTCTCGCCCAGGGCTTTTCGCTTCGCGTCGTATGTGGCTTAAGCAGCCTCAGCTACATCCTTGTCACCGGTGCCAAGGTCAATGATGATGCGTGCATCAAAGTACTCTTGGTAGAACGTCGGGTCCGTGCTGCGGTATTCCTCCATCAACGGGTCCAGTCGGCGCTCCAGCAACTTGCTCGTATTGCGCGTCAGTACATCGATCTCAGCCGTCGCGCCCTTGCGCTCGGTCACCGCATGGCGCGGCTCCGCCACTGTAGCCAGGTATGCATCAATGGCCGCTTGCAATGCCGTCAGGTCAGCAGGCAGTATGCCATACGGCGCAAGGCTCGCGATCACACCATTGGCTGCCGTGTGTATGCCTTGGCAGCGTTGGCCCACGAACGCATCGCGCCCGGTGCTCAGTTCCGCCACGCTGTAGTTCACTGTCTCTTGCAACGGTGGGTTGCTGGTATCCTCGGCGTAAGCAAAAACCACCCATGCAATACCATAAGCCACCTCCACCATCTCCTTCTTCTTCGTCCGCTTGCGCATCGCGAAACCCTTCAGGTTGATCGCTTGGCGTTCCGCAGCGTTCTCCCATGCATCAAGGTTCGCCTTGAATTCTGCCACTGCGGCGGCAAAGGGTACGTGGGGCGTCCACGCGGCCGTGTGCTTGTCCAATGCTTTATCCGCGGCGTAGCACATCGTCAGGATATTTTCTTGTGTGTTGTTCATCGCTTTTGCTTTTTTGTCGTTCGCCCGTTCCCCGGCGGCAGGGTCCCCTTTTGTGGTGGACGGGAGGTTCTAACGGTACAATACTCCCCAGAGTTACGGTAGGTACAAAGAATTTAGTTCGACTATGGACCATCGTGCATTTGCCGTTATTGCCGTTGGCCCCCTACCACGGGCACGGCGCATTCCGCAACGACTGTTTCGGCAGCGTACTATACAATACATACCGTGCAGGTTCAGCCCCTGTAGGTCAGCACCCCCTCGGGTTCACCACAAGTACCATTTCAGAACTCGAAAGTGCCATCCGCAACTTCCAAACTGCCATTTCAGAACGCACAAGTACCATCTGATTCGCCCAGCGACCATTTCAGAACGCGCAAGTACCATCGGATCTCTTCAAGTACCATTTCGGAACTCGAAAGTGTCATCAGCAACTTCACAAGTACCATTATGAAAACCGAAAGTGCCATCTGGAACTTTCAAAGTACCATGTTGAAACACGAAAGTGCCATCTGTCAGTCGCAGATCACCATCTCGAACGTCCGGATCACGAATTTGAAACCCAAAGCTGTCATCTTGACAATGCAGCGTCGTTCCGCTGCGCCGATACCTGCGCGCATGCTCCCAAGTATTCCCCCCGTCAAGTCTCAGCCTTCCCACCCAACGTGCACATAGCGGTTGCGTGCTGGTGGTTCCTCCATCACATTCGCGGCAACTTCCCCTACCATGCTGAACCGCCTAACGCTGCGCCTCTGCTTCACTGCCTCACTGCTCCACTGCTTCACCGCCAACGCACAACTGGAAGCGTTGCGCTACGATGCCAACCTGAGCGCCCAACCGCAGTGGGTGCAACTGATGTACAGCGCCAACCCCGATCCCGGCGCGGTGATCGCGGCGTATGATGCCTACTACGCGAACAACCCGTTCGTTAAGAACAGCCACACGCAATACTTCAAGCGCTGGAAGCGCGAGATGGGCCACGACCTGGTCCCGCAGGATCCCGCGCAACTGGCGGCCTACACGCAGACCACGCGCGATTACCTCGATGCCACCGAGGACCTCTTGCAACAACGCGCCGCCAACTGGAGCTGCATCGGCCCCATCGATTGGGACCAGGTTCCGTGGTGAAGAGCTATGCCGCCGGTGCTGCGCACGTGTACACCGTGGAGCAGAGCGCCGTCAACACCAACCTCATCTACGCGGGCACCGCCAACAGCGGTCTTTGGAAGAGCACCGACAAAGGCCTCAACTGGACGAACGTTACCAAGACGATGATGGTGGGATCGGTGCTGAGCGTGGAGTTGGACCACAGCGTACAGAACACGGCCTACTTCGGCGCCGAGGGCGATCTGTGGAAGACCACCGACGGCGGCACCACGTGGAATGCGATCGGCGATGCGGCGTTCCAAGCGCTCAACCACAGCATCAAGGACATTGTGCTGCACCCAACCAACAACCAGATCCTGTACGTGCTGAGCAACCAAGGCTTGTGGCGTAGCACCAATGCCGGCACCGCCTTCACGCAGGTGCAGACCGGCAGCTGGCAGGAGCTGGAGCTGAAGCCCACGGATCCCACCATCGTGTACGCGGTGAAGCAAGTAAGCAACCGCACGGAGTTCTGGCGCAGCATCAACGGCGGTGTCTCGTTCACGCAGCTCGGTACCAACTGGCCGCTGCCCGTGGCCCCCGATGAGCAGGAGCGTACCGAGATTGCGGTAACGGCCGCTGCGCCCAACACCGTGTATGCCCTGTGTACCGGCGCGGCCAACGGCGGCAGTGGTCTGTACGGCGTGTACAAGAGCATCGACCAAGGTGCCAGCTGGACGTTCCAGTGCTGCGGCACGGGTCCGGGCGGCGTGCCATCCGCCACCAACTTCAACCTGATGGGTTGGGACGATGGCGGACAGGATGATGGTGGGCAGTACTACTACGACCTCGCCTTCAACGTGGATCCCGCCAACGCGAACAAGTTGCAAGTGTGCGGTGTGCAGCGTTGGGTAAGCACCGATGGCGGCGTCACCTTCACCTGCCCGGCCAAGTGGAGCCACAGCAACAAAGTGGATTACATCCACGCCGACATCCACGACTTCCGTTACTACGGCACCGAGATCTGGGCGGCGTGCGACGGCGGCATCTTCTACAGCAACGATGCGGGCGCCACCTTCAACCGGCGCATGTTCGGCATTGCGGGCACCGACTTCTGGGGCTTCGGCGCGGGCGGTTGGACGGGCAGCCAGGTGATGCTCGGCGGCACCTACCACAACGGCACCATGCTGAAGGACGCCAACGTGTACACCAATGGCTGGGTATGCACCGACGGTGGCGATGGCATCCGCGGTTTCGTGCACCCGCAGTACGATCGCCGCGCACTCAGCGACTATGGCTACAAGACCTTGAGCGGCGACCGCTTGGTGGCGAACGGCAACAGCAGTTGGGACAAGCAACCGAACGGCAGCTACATCACCGGCGAAAGCAGCGATCTGGTGTGGCACCCCAACTTGGTGAACACCGCTTACCTCGGCAACGGTAACAGCCTATGGCGCACCGACGACAACGGTGGCTCGTTCACGGAAGTCCACAACTTCGGCGAGAAGGTGACGAGCCTCGAGGTGGCATTCAGCGATCCGAACACGATCTACGCGTGCACCTACTTGGGTTGGTGGGATACGAAGCGCGTGTGGCGCAGCACCGATGCTGGCGACACGTGGACGAACATCACACCTTCCGTGGGGCAACTGAACGGCAACGAGTGGGTGCCGTACGACATCACCGTGAGCGGTGCAGATCCGCAAACCATCTGGTTGTGCCGCACCAGCCAGTACGGCGACTATCCGAACATCAACGGCTATGTGGTGTACAAGAGCACCACTGGTGGAAGCACTTGGACGAACATCACGGATGCGAACCTCAACAACGAATGGCCGAGCAACATCACCCACCAGCTCGGCAGCAACGGCGCGTTGTACATCGGCACACGGCGTGGGGTGTACTACCGCAGCGATGCCGCACCCGCATGGGCGCTGTGGAACGCAGGGCTGCCCGCGCGCATCTACAGCACGCGGTTGCTCATCAACTACAAAGAAGGCAAGATCCGCAACGGCACCGACCGCAGCGTGTGGGAGAGCGCGGTGGAAGCACCGAGCGCACCGCTGGCGAACTTCAGTGCTGATCGCACCAACCCGAATTGCCTTACACCCGCGGTGCAGTTCTGGGACAACAGCGCGCTGAACGCGAACGGCGCCACATGGGCATGGACCTTCGCCGGTGGAAGTCCGGCCACGAGCAACATCCGCAACCCCATAGTAACGTATGCCACGGCTGGGGTGTACAGTGTGTCGCTCACCGTTACCGATGTGAACGGGTCGAGCACCAAGACCATCGCCACGTTCATCAACTCAGGCATTGCTGGTGCTGGTACTCCATTCGTGGAGGATGTGGAAAGCGGTGCCGCAACGCCCACCGGTTGGAATCTGCAGAACCCCGATGCCAGCAGCACATGGGGCACCGTGGCACTGACCATGGGAGCCGATTGCGCACCCACCACCGCATGGCGCTTGGATCACTTTTACTATGATGCTTCGGGCCAGGAGGATCGGTTGGTCACACCCTTCATCAACCTCGCCGGTAGCGCAGGCACACGGTTGAAGTTCGATCACGCCTATGCGCCCTATGGCGGTGGATACGACGACGGCTTCCGGGTGGAGATCAGCACCAACTGTGGCGCCAACTGGACACAGCTCTACTTCGCCCAAGGCGCTGCGTTGGGTACAGCGCCGCAGAACGGGAATCCATGGGAACCATTAGCGTGCAACGAGTGGCAGGCGCACGACATCAACCTGAGCGCGTACGATGGGCAGAACGTGTTGCTGCGTTTCGTCGCGATCAACGACTATGGAAATCGCTTCTACTTGGACAACGTGGAAGTGGTGAACAACGGCGTGCGCCTCGCACTGAAGCTGATGCTCGAGGGTGCGTACGACGCTGGCACCTTGAAGATGCGCGATGACCTACGTGTTGCGGGCATCATCCCCAACAATGAGCCGTACACGGGCTTCGGCTTTGCGCAAGCCAGCGATGGCGGTGGCGAAGTGCTGCAGCCCGGCGCGACGTCCACAACGGGCGATAATGCAGTAGTAGACTGGGTGCTGGTGGAATTGCGCAACGCGATCACACCCACCACCATCGTTGCCACACGTACCGCACTGGTGCAACGCGATGGCGATGTGGTGGCTGAGGACGGCCTCTCGCCGATCAGCCTGCTCGCTGCTGCTGGCAACTACCATGTTGCCATCCGTCACCGCAACCACTTGGCGCCATGACCTCCACACCGGTCGCGTTGAACGGCACGGCACTCTCGCTCGACTTCACCAACGGAAGCGTGGCCACCTACGGCACCGATGCGCAGAAGATCAACGGCACCAAGCGATTGCTCTGGACCGGCAACGCCGTGCGCGACGGCCTGCTCAAGTACACCGGCACCACCAACGACCGCGATCCGATCCTCACCCGCGTGGGTGGCACGGTACCCACCGCAACCGCCAACGGCTATTGGCCCGAAGACCACACGCTGGATGGTGTGGTGAAGTACACCGGCATCAGCAACGATCGCGATCCAATATTGGTGAACGTGGGCGGTACGATACCGACGGCAACGCGTACGGAACAGTTGCCGTAGCGGCCAACCGGCAACCATGGCGTGTTTCCGCGTCTTTGTGGGTAGTCATACCCACCATGGACCGGAGCATTGCCCTTCTGATCGCCTTTCTAGGTTGCAACTTGTTCGTGCATGCACAAACAAGTTCCACCGATCCGATCACGGTAGCTCGTGCGGCGCTCATTGCGAATGGCATCAACGCCGAGGACCTGGTGCAGCTACGCATGGCCGACAGCTATGTGGATGCGCACACCGGTATCCGTCATACGTGGTTGCGGCAGCAATGGCAGGGCATCGATATCTTCAATAGTGAAGTGGCGGTTCATCAGCGGGCGAATGGCGACGTCGTGGGCGCTGCTGCCGCAGGTAATGCAAGGACTTGCCGATAAGGCGGGATCACCCGAACCGGGTATGTCGCCGACCGATGCGTTGCGGAGTGTGCTTTCGCGCGATGGCGTGCGCGCACCCTTGCCCCCACTCGTGGGGCATGAGCCGTCGGCGAACACGTGGCGTTTTGCGGGTGCTGATTTAAGCGGTGAACAACCTTTTGCTGAACTGGTATGGTTGCCCATCGGCGATGCCCTAACGCTAGCGTGGAACTTGAACTACTACAGTGCCGACGGATCGCACTGGTGGAACGTGCGCATCGACGCCAGCACGGGCACAGAACTGGAACGCAATGATTGGGTTGCTTCCTGTGGCTTCGATACGCGGACGAAGCTGCCCGTAGCCCCTCACCGATGGCACCGCCCGCCCCCGCTGCACCGAACGATTTCCGGGGCGTATATCCTCAACCGGTCTTCAATCCCGATCGCGGAGCCCGCGCATTGCGCAACGCACCTTGGACGCTGGCACCGATAGCATCGCCTTTCGGCTGGCACGATACCAATGGCGCTGCCGGAGCGGAGTACACCATAACACGCGGCAACAACGTGTATGCTTCAGAGGATGTGAACGCCGACAACCTGCCCGGCTTCAGCCCGAACAGTGCCACGCTCGATTTCGACTATCCATTGAACTTGGCGAACGCCCCGAGCACATACCAGAGCGCGGCCATCACGAATCTCTTTCTACTGGAACAACCTCATGCACGATGTGTTCTACCGATACGGCTTCGATGAGGTGAGCGGCAACTTCCAGAGCAACAACTACGGTCGTGGTGGTGCCGAGGGCGACTTCCTCTACGCCGATGGTCAGGATGGAAGTGGCACCAACAACGGCAACTTCGGCACACCACCAGATGGAAGCAGCCCGCGTGAGCAATTGTTCGTGTACACGTTCACCACGCCGAACCGCGATGGCTGCATGGATCGCAATTTCATCACGCACGAGTACGGGCATGGCATCAGCCGTCGGCTCGTTGGGGGGGCCTCGAACGTGAACAGCCTGAATAATCAGGATCAGATGGGAGAAGGCTGGAGCGACTGGATCGCGTTGATGATGACGATGAAGGCCGGCGACGACGGCACGAACCATGGCAACGGATCCTACCTCCTCGGTCAGCCGGTGAACGGACCGGGCATAAGGCCAGTGCCGTACAGCACGGACATCGCTGTCAACAGCCTGACATTCGATGACACCAACAACAGCGCGTTGCTGCCGAATTCTCATGGCGTGGGCACCATGTGGTGCACGGTGCTTTGGGACATGACCTGGGACCCGATCGCGCTGTACGGCTTCAATGCCGATCTCTATAACGGCAATGGCGGCAACAACATCGCATTGCAATTGGTGATCGACGGCATGAAGTACACGCCAAGCAGTCCAGGCTTCGTGGATGCGCGCAATGGGATCCTGCTAGCCGACCAGATCACGTACGGTGGTGCGCACCAGAACCTCATTTGGGCGGCCTTCGCTGCGCGCGGGCTGGGCTTCAGCGCCAGCCAAGGCAACCCGTATTGGCGGTTCGACCAAGTGGAAGCCTTCGACCTGCCGACGAACAACAATGTTAACGGCCTGCCCGTTACGCTGAAGGTGCGCAACAACGGGCTTTCGCAACAAGGCAACTTCAACGTGAGCTATCGAGTGGATGGTGGTGTCGTTTCCACGCAATTGTTCAATGGCACGCTCCTTCCTGGCTTTACCACGGCCGATCGCGTTCCCCGGCGTACTCGCCCTTGGGGGCAATGGTGCACACACGATCAAGGCCTGGACCAGTCTTGCGGATCAATCACCACCACCGACGATACGCTCACCTTCACGGTGAACTGGCAGGCGAACGCGCAGCCGACGGTCACCGCCAACGCGGAGGACGCGCTGCTTCCGCCAACGGGATGGGTGGTGGAGAATGATGATGGACTCTACACCTGGAGCAATGTGGCGCTGACGATGGGATCGAACTGCGCTGCCACGCGCGCCTTCCGGATGAACTACCGCACCTATAACGCAACAGGACAAGAGGATCGACTGGTCTCGCCCCTGATCAACCTTGCGGGTAGCGCCGGCACCCACTTGCTCTTCAATCACGCTTATGCGCCATACGGTTCTGCGTTGGATGATGGGCTTATCGTCCAAGTCAGTGCGGACTGCGGCTCGAACTGGACAACGTTGTTCTCCGCTTTTGGCGCTGCGTTGGGTACCGCACCACAAACCACCAATCAATGGGTGCCCACCGCTTGCAACCATTGGTTGTTGCACGATATCGATCTCAGCGCTTATGACGGCCAGCGCATTCAAGTGCGCTTCGTTGGCGAGTGCCATTTCGGGAACGACCTCTTCTTGGACAACATAACCATGCTGAACAACGGCGTGCGCCTCGCACTGAAGCTTATGCTTGAAGGCCCCTACGACGCGGGCACGTTGAAGATGCGCGACGACCTGCGCGTTGCGGGCATCATCCCGAACAATGAGCCGTACACCGGTTTCGGTTTCACGCAAGCCAGCGACGGTGGGGGCGAAGTGCTGCAACCCGGCGCTACTTCCACCGCCGGCGACAACGCGGCGGTGGATTGGGTGCTTGTGGAACTGCGCAGCGCGATCACGCCGACCACCATCGTTGCTACGCGCACGGCGCTGGTGCAACGCGATGGCGATGTGGTGGCCGAGGACGGTCTCTCACCGATCAGCTTGCTCGCTGCCGTTGGCAACTACCACGTCGCGATCCGTCACCGCAACCACTTGGGTGCTATGACCTCCACGCCAGTGGCGTTGACCGGAACTGCCCTCACGCTCGACTTCACCAACGGAAGTGTGGCCACCTACGGTACCGACGCGCAGAAGATCAACGGCGCCAAGCGATTGCTCTGGACCGGCAACGCCGTGCGCGATGGCCTGCTGAAGTATACCGGCACCACCAACGATCGCGATCCGATCCTTACCCGCGTGGGCGGCACGGTACCCACGGCAACCACCAACGGCTATTGGCCCGAGGACCATACACTGGATGGTGTGGTGAAGTACACCGGCATCAGCAACGACCGCGATCCGATACTGGTGAATGTTGGAGGTACGATACCCACGGCGACACGCTCGGAACAATTGCCGTGATCGCGCGGTACGAGAACAAGAAAGCCCCTCGACATGTCGAGGGGCTTTCTTGTTTCTTAAGTAGATCGATCAATGCGTCACCACCAACGTGCGCGCAGCACTTGCACCGCTGTTGCCGAGCAACTGGTAGCTGTACATGCCGCTGGGCAATCCGGCGGTGGTGATCACTGCCTGGGTGCTGTTCGCCGCGATGCGTTGTTCGCTCACCAATGCACCGCGTGCATCGTGTACGCGTAGCACGGCACCTTCCGTAAGGCCGTTCAATGGAACGGTCGCTTGTGCATCGGCGGGTACGGGATACGCGCTGCCGAGCGCAGCAGCCAATGCTGCGTCGAACTCTTCAACGCCTACCAGCCCATAGAACCAATCGTGGCTCAGCTTCACCATCTGTTCGCCCACGGCGGCATCGGCCAATTGCTCGGGCCCGATACCGAAATACACAAGCTTATAGTTGGTGGTCTGCGCACGCAAACCACCGACCTTGGCGGTAGCGTTGTACTTCATGATCGGCACAGCAGGAGCGATCGGCGTGATCTGCTCGGGGTACATGTTGCTACCGCCGAACACATCGCTGATGGTGGTGGAGGGCAATCCACCGAACACGCCGTCCGCATCCTCGAAGTTGGCTTGGTTGTCGGTCGTGCTGTCGTCAGCAACGTAAGTGGCCAACATGTAGTCCTCATAGAACGCCTCCGTGATCGGGGTGCCGTTGCTGCCCGCAGCGCCGCTATTGTCCCAACCTATGTCCTGTCCGCAGATCATCAAGTTGCCACCGGCGTCCATGAAGGTCTCCAGTTGCGCGACCACGGCATCCGTGATGCTCGGGAAGGTCCAGCTCACGTTGTAGTACACGTTGTTCACGCCGCTGAGCGCATTCGCAGCACCGAAGTTGATGAAGGTGTTGCGGCTGGTGGTGGCGCGGTTCGGCTGGTTCGCACCAACGAGCCCTGCTTCATAACGCGTTACCCACGTCTCAGCAGTGGGGTTGTTGATGATGAGATCGGTAACACCGCTGATCACATGGAACTCCTGCTCGATGGCGGGTGCCAGCAAGTTGCTCGCGCTGCGGATGCTCAACAGGTAATCGCCAATGCCCGGTGTGCCGTCGGGCGTGATATTCACGGCGATGGCTTCGGCCGTGCCATTGGCGAACGGCACGGTAGCGGGCACCAGATAGTCCGTGCCTTGAATGGTGAAGTACTCGTTCCAACCCGCAGGTGCGTTGATGGTGGTGAGTTCAACGATGAAGTCGCCGTTCGCACCTAGTGCATTGGTGAACTCGGTCTCGAACAGCGTACCGCTGCCATTGGTCCCGGCGGCGTGGTCGTTCGCGGAGGTCAAGGCCATGTCGCCGATGATGAGGGTGGTGCCGCCATCCGCAGGTACTTCGCGGGCTTGGTACACCTCCGTCTGGTACTCGCCGGCATGGGCCACCACTTCGCAGTTCGCGATGTTGAAGTCGATGGGCACGTTCCACGTGTATGTGCGGGTAACAGTGGTGCCTTGCGTGGTGGTGGTCACTTCATCGCCCCACACATCGGTGAGGTAGTGGCGTAGCACGTCGGTGTGGTTGTAGTTGGCGTTGTTGCCGTTCGGTCCGTAATCCGTTTGCCAACCGATGATGTTGCTCTCCTTCAGGAACACGCCGATGTAGTCGCTTCCGCCGGGGCTGTTGGCCGTGTAGTAGAGCACAACGTTCACAGTAAGGTCGCGGGTGTTGCTGTCGAAGGAACTTTCCACGCCCACGTTCACCGGACTGGTGAAGCCCAACGCTTCGGTGGTAGCGGCATCCCAAGCGCCGCGGCCCAACGAGGTGCCTGCGGCGAAGGTGTGGCGATCGATCACGCCGTTCGGATAACCACTGGGTGCGAAGTGCGCATCGATGGCGGTGCCTTCCGGAGTACGGAAGTCGGGTTCGCCTTGGTTGGGAACGGCGAAGCCCCCGGCATGCACGCCCACGAACACGAACTGGTCCTTGTGCATGTCTTCCAAGTTGTCGCCGATGACGTGTCCTTCAGGGCAGTAGCCGCAATGGATGCCGGTGAAATCCTCGAGCAGTACGGTGCGCAGCTGCGGGCTGGTGCTCACAAGGCTTTGGGCCAGGGCCAGCGCGGGGCTCATGGCAAGTAGGGTAAGGGTTTTCTTCATGGGGTCATGGGTTTCACGGGGCAAAGTATCCGGGAAGGCGGTAGGCAGTGCTACTTCAACCTCCGAACCTTGGAGTGCTGTGGATCAATTGCGACCAACGCTAAAGTGCCTCAGGGAAAATACCTGGACGGCATGCCTCAGAGAACTGGTTCACATCAAGTGCTCTCCATGGCAAGTAAAGAACCCGCAATGATCATCCAGTGGAGCCGTTCTTGCAATCGACGCGTTTTTGGTTTCTTTGTTTGTAGGGACGATCGGTGCGGGTTCATCGTATTCACGAACATCCATGAACATGAGACTCTGGACCCATGCCTTCGGAACGCTTTTCATGCTCTGCTCAACTGCGCTTTACGGTCAGTGGGGACTTAAGGTGAACTTCCTGGATACCGACTTCGGTTGGAACAAGAGTGAGAACTATTTGAACCACAACGTAGGGCTGGGGTTCGATCGCGACCTCACGTCGAAGATCTCTATCGGGGCCGATGTCTCTCACTCGTGGGATATTGCATGGAAGGGGTCGATGTTCGCTACTCCCTCAGGTCTTGTGGATAGCCGGGTAACCACAGCCTATGTCGCGGACGATGGTCTTTCATCGAATTCATCCACCAGATATGAAAGGAGTGGGCGGGAGGTCACGGGCTGGTTGCGGGCGGTCTACCTCTTCACCGGGAATTCGCGTGCTTCCTGGTATGCAGGTCCTATACTGGGTGTGCGTTATCGGCAGGAAGAGATCGATCTTGTGAAAGTACCTCATCCGGAGGAAGGCACACAGGATCTGCCCACCCGTTTGAGACACAACTACATGTTGTTCCCAGTAGGGCTGAAGCTTGGGCTGCGCGATGAAATGCCCAACGGGTACTTTGATCTGTGCATGCGGATGACCTATGAGATCGGTGGTGGAAGACATCTATATGATGAGCTACCGACGCTGACCACCCACCATGCGCCTTGACGCGGTGCGCTCTCCCGAATGGTACATCGGGATGGGCGTGGCCTACGGGTTCTGCCTCTCCGGCTGCGGGCGTTAACCAGGTCACTGGTCAGACGACCATCGCTCTCGCGCCGTAGCGATCTCCTCGTCGCTGAAGAAGTGCCGCATATACTGGAGCCGTAGACGTGGTCCAGTTCTTCGTGCGTGAAACGGATTCTCCGCCGCCAACGACTTGTACTTCTCGCGGCTCAGCTTCTCCTCGCCGATGTTGGCCAGTTCCAAACGTGACAGGTCGAGGCCGATGAATTCATGCATGGCGGAAGCAAAGCACTCGTTGAGCTGTTCGAGCTTCACCACGAGGATGTCGAAGCGCTCCGTGTGGTGAATGCTGTAGCCCTGGTGCATGTCGAACGGCAAGGAGTAGATGTCAACGCCCGTCCACTCCTTGAATTCCTCATCGAACCACGTGAGCGTATGCTGGAACTTGCGCTCCTTCAAATGGGCGATCAACTCGGTGTTGCTCTTGGAATCGAACGGCACATCGCCGAAGCGGCCGCGCCATGTTTGGAACAGCGCGCTCACATCGCGCGCCACCGGTTCCCGCACGAGCGTGATGATCTTGATGCGCTTGTCCTTGTGCTTGTCGAGGTCGGCGAGTATCCGCCGGCCCAAGCCGATGTGTTTCCGGAAGTAGACGTCGCTCTTCGGCAGCAGGTCGCCGAGGAACTTCTCGCTCAGGTAGTGCACATGATGCACCGGAACACCGGGCAGTTTCTTCTTCAGCGTAGCGTAGAGGGTGCTGCTGCCCACTTTGCCGAGCGTATAGATCAGGAAGAAGTTCGAGCGCTGTCGCCAAGCGTTCGGTGTGTTCAACACCCGGTGCTTCAGCTTACTGAGCGCGTGTTTCGCGTTGTTGACGAGTGACATGAGCGGCGAAAGTAGAACCCCTGCACAGTGCCGGATATATTCGCCGATCATCACCCGTGCCGATCCCCTGAACAACCGATCGGCCCAATTGATCAGCATCATGTACGGCGCACTTCAGCAGCACCTCCGGAAGGAACTCGACGGCATCCGCGAAGCGGGCCTCTACAAACGCGAACGCATCATTACCAGTGAGCAAGGCGCTGAGATCACCGTCAACGGTAAGCAAGTGCTCAACTTCTGTGCGAACAATTACCTCGGGCTGTCGTCGCATCCTGATGTGATCGCCGCCGCTCACAAGACGCTCGACTCCCACGGTTACGGTATGAGCAGCGTGCGTTTCATCTGCGGCACTCAGGACATCCATAAGGAACTGGAGGAGAAGCTGGCGCGCTTCCACGGAAGCGAGGACACGATCCTCTACGCGGCTTGTTTCGATGCTAACGGTGGCGTCTTCGAACCTCTGCTCGGCGAACTCGATTGCGTGATCAGCGACTCGCTCAACCACGCGAGCATCATCGATGGTGTGCGTCTGTGCAAGGCTGCCCGCTTCCGCTACGCCAATAACGACATGGCGCATCTGGAAGTGCAACTGAAGGCCGCGCAAGCCGCTGGTCATCGCTTCAAGATGATCGTCACCGATGGCGTGTTCAGCATGGATGGGATCGTTGCTGACCTGAAAGGCGTGTGCGACCTGGCCGACAAGTATGATGCATTGGTGATGGTGGACGAATGCCACGCCGCAGGTTTCATCGGCAAGACCGGACGAGGTGCCGTGGAGGCGTGCGGCGTCACCGGACGCGTGGACATCATCACGGGCACCTTGGGCAAGGCGCTTGGTGGTGCCATGGGCGGTTACACGACCGGCCGCAAGGAGATCATCGAAATGCTGCGTCAGCGATCACGGCCTTATCTCTTCAGCAACTCGCTCGCGCCGAATATCGTGGGTGCGTCCATTGCCGTGCTCGACCTGCTGAGCAAGAGCACAGCCCTGCGCGACAAGTTGGAAGAGAACGTAAAACGGTTCAAGACCGGCATCGAAGCCCTCGGCTTCAAGACACGCGGTGATCGCAGCGCGATCGTGCCGGTGATGTTGGGCGATGCCAAGGTGAGCCAAGTAATGGCCGACAAGCTTCTGGAGGAAGGGATCTACGTCATCGGGTTCTTCTTCCCGGTGGTGCCGAAGGACACGGCCCGCATCCGCGTGCAATTGAGCGCCGGGCACAGCGAGGCCCATATCGACAAGGCGCTTGCCGCGTTCGGGAAGGTGGGTAAGGAGATGGGCTTGATCGGTTAGCGCGAAGCCCGTATTAGGCTGCACGCTTGTTACCACTGTGGTGGTTGTGAGCGCCTTCAACGCCCTCGAATTGCCGAACGTTGGTTCGGCGACACCGGCCACGCAGTTCGTGAACTTCGAGAGCGCGCATGTGCATCCTATCGACATCACCCCGGACGGCACCAAGTTGCTTGCAGTGAACACGGCCAACAACACCTTGGAGGTCTTCAGTATCACCAACTACAGTCTGCTCAACATCGCCAGCATTCCGGTCGGCATCGACCCCGTGACAGTGCGCGTACGAACGAACAACGAAGCGTGGGTAGTGAACCAGGTCTCGGATGAAGTGAGCATCGTGGACCTTACGCAGAAAGTGGTGATCCGCAGCCTGACCACCGAGGATGAACCGGCCGATGTGGTGTTCGCCGGAGGCGTAGTTCCCACCAAGGCATTCGTTTCGTGTGCACAACGTGAGAGCATACAGGTATTCGACCTCTCTAACCTGAATGCCGCACCTACGGAAGTGTTGCTGAAGGGTGAGCAACCCCGCGCGTTGGCCGTGAGCATCGATGGCAACACAGTGTATTGCGCCTTCTTCGAAAGCGGCAACGCCACAACGGTCATCAGCGGTAACCAGTTCATGGCTTCCGGTGTCTGTTCGCCACAGGGCGGCTGCACCACGATCGCCAACGACGTTACCAAGCCTGCTGGACCCTACGGTGGGGTGGTGCCCGTGCCGAATGCCGGTGCAGGTTTCGATCCTCCATTGAACCCCAACAACCCGGCCACCACGGAGACGAACAGTTTGATCGTGCGCAAGAACGCCGCCGGACAATGGTTGGACGGCAACGGGCAGAACTGGACGAACATCGTCACCGGTGGTGCAGGTATTCGCCAAGCCGGTTGGGATATGCCCGATCGCGACATTGCCGTTTTGAACGCCGGGACCTTGGCGCTCAGCTACCAAGCAAGACTGGGGAACATTCTGATGGCAATGGGCGTGAACCCGGCTACGGGCCAAGTGAACGTAGTGGGCACCGATGCCACCAACGAGATCCGCTTCGAACCCAATTTGAACGGCAAGTTCCTACGGGTGAACATCTCACAGTTCACATCGGTGGGTGGCGCGAATACCATCACCGACATGAACCCGCACCTCACCTACGCCACGCCTTCGGTGGCCCCGGCGTTGCGCAAACAGTCCATTGGTGATCCGCGGGGGATCGCCTTCAAGGCCGATGGCTCGAAGGCGTATGTCACCGGTATGGGTTCCAACAACGTGTTGGTGCTCAACAGCAACGGAACGCGCAACCTCGTGGATCCGATCCCGGTCGGTGAGGGCCCAACGGGCATTGTGCTCAACGGCGTTGGTACCATGGCGTACGTGCTGAACAAATTCGAAGGCACCATCAGCACGGTGGACCTGAACAGCAACATGGAAGTGGCGCGCGCCAACTTCTTCGATCCCACCCCCATGGTGATCAAAGCCGGTCGCAAGCACATGTACAACACGCACATCGGTTCGGGCACAGGTCACATCTCCTGCGGAAGCTGTCACGTGGATGCACGCTGGGACCGCTTGGGTTGGGACCTCGGGAACCCTGCCGGTGACATGGATACGGTGGACGGCAAGGTCTTCCACCCGCTGAAAGGAGTGAAGGTGACGCAGTTCCTAATCGACATTATCGGCCGCGGTCGCGGCAATCTTCACTGGCGCGGGGACAAGCACAGCTTCGCCGATTTCGACGGGGCGTTCCAGCATCTGCAAGGCTTGGATGCTCCGAAGCCAGCAGGGGAGATGCAGGAATTCCAGGATTTCATTGCGGCCTGCTGGTATGTGCCGAATCCGTACCGCACCTACAAGCCGGAGACCACATCCTCCACAGGGCGCATGACCCCGGGGCGTGTCCGGGGAACGGGCACCACTTTCCAAGTGATCCCGCCCGCCGTGAACTTGTTCGTCGCGAGCAATGTCAACTGCGTCCATTGCCACAACGCGCAGACCGGTCGAGGGGATCTAGCTGGCAACGGCGCGGTTGCGGGCAACGGCGGCAGCGTGAACTTCGCGTTGAACAAGAACATGGCCGCCGACCTGCGCAGCACGTATCGCAAGAACGGATTCTTCTACAACACCACTGAGTGTACATCCGGCTTCGGCATGATGGGCGACGGGGTTATGGAAACTTGGTTCAATGGAAGCGGTACGGGCAATTACTTGGGCGACTACGAGCCCGAGCTGTTGTCTTGGTCCGGCGGAATTCCACCAACGAATTGTACGCAGTGCTTCACGTTCCCGTTCTCTTCATCCGTCGTGCAGGATGCCCTGCCAGGCGTTGGCCTTCGCCAGACGTTGAACGGCGCTACCATTGGGAGCATCACCCAGTTGAACGTCATGAAAGACTTGGCGCAGACACGGCCAACGGAATACGGTATGATCGTGAAGGGTAAGTACGCCGGCGAGTTGCGTGGCTTCTATTACGTGAGCGGCGACAACTACCAATCGGACATCAGTGGGCAAACGGTAACGCACACGCAACTGGTCAACTCCGCACAAGGCACTGGCGGGCCATTGAGTTGGACACTCGTTCAACCGACCACCAAAGTGCGCGCAGGTGTTGACGCAGATGCGGATGGAACATTCGATCACGATGACCAAGTGGCACAGTTGAATGCACGTGCCATACTGGAAGGGCCGTTCAACGGAACAACTATGAACGGTGATCTGCGCGCGGGCAACCACCTCCCGAGCACCGATCCGTACGGCATGGGTGTTACCGCAAGTCCTTTCGTCATGGATTACACCGGCCTTGCCATGCCGGTGGACTGGGCGCAAGTTGAATTGCGCAGCAACGTCAACCCTGCATTGGTGGTGGCCACGAAGGCGGTGTTGGTGCAACGCGGTGGCAATTTGATGATGGCCACTGGCGAACAAACGATCACGTTCACCGGGATACCGGCCGGTAACTATCATGTTGCCGTTCGTCACCGCAATCACCTTGGCGCAATGACGTTCGCCCCGCTTCTGTTGCAGGCACCTAGCACGATGGTGGACTTCGCTTCGCCCGCAACGGTGACCTGGGGTACCGACGCGCGGAAGATCATGGGTGCTTTCGCCGTGTTGTGGAGCGGCGACGTGAACGGCGATGGCGTGATCAAATACGCGGGCACGTTGAACGATCGCGATCCGATCCTTGTGAGCATCGGCGGCACGGTGCCGACCAGCACGTTGGCCGGATACAACGAGGAAGACGTGAACCTCGACGGGACCGCGAAATACACGGGCACCGCCAACGATCGCGACCCCATATTGGTGAACGTTGGAGGCAGTGTTCCCACGAACACGCGCACCGAACAAATGCCATAACGATCGCGACGCTTTTGGAAGCCCCGTCCGCTCATCGCGCACGGGGCTTCTGCGTTTTTGCTGTGTGCAAAAGAATGTGGACAGCGAGCGGTGGTGATGGGCCGATGTCCCTGAACGGGGCAGCAGTTTTGCGCTGTCGTTCCTGCGCTCCGAACCTCGGTCACAGCGCCATTGTCCACGTGCATAACACTGTTCCAACGGTGTACAGATAGAGATCCCAGCATGGCAAAACGTTTCCTTACCGCTCTTGGCGGCTCTCTGCTCATTCCAAGTGTGATCGCGTTGAGCCCGCTTGCCGAAGTGGTAGTCGGTATCAACACTCCTCCTGTCGCGGGGCCCGACAACTTCGGTATGCTGGAAGAGGCCACGTTGAACGGTACCGTTGGTGCCAACGACACGGATGCCGAATCGCCCGACAATGACCTCACGTGGTCGTTGACGGATGGTGGGACAGCGGCGGCCAATGGAAGTCTCATCCTCAATGCGAACGGGACCTTCACCTACGGACCCGGCTCGGATGTGAACGGCAGTGTACAATTCACCTATGACGTGTGCGATCCCGAGGGCTCGTGCGCAACTGCTACGGTGACGATCGAAGTGGATCCAGTGAACGATCGCCAACAGCCGGCAACGACGTATTCAGCATGCTTGAAGACGGTGGGCTGAGCGACAACGTGAGCGGCAACGATGGCGACGTGGACAATGCGAACAGCCAACTGCTGTGGAGCCTCTTGAACGGTGGCACGGCTGCTGCCAACGGCCAACTCTTCTTCAACCCCAACGGTGGTTTCACCTTTATTCCCGATCTGGATCATGTTGGACCTGTCGCGTTCAGTTACCGCGTTTGCGATCCGAGCGGGGCTTGCGCGGATGCCACCGTTTCCATCGATGTTACCGGCGTGAACGACGCACCGGTGGCGGCCGATGACAATACCAGTACCGGTGAAGAAACATCCGTTGACATTGCCGTAACAGGTAACGATACCGACAGCGATGGGAACGTTGACGTCGGGACCGTGTCCATTCTTTTCCCGCCGGGGAATGGGACCGTGAGCATCGGTATCGGAGGTGTGGTCAGCTACAACCCGAACCTCGACTTTGTCGGCATGGATCAATTCACCTACCAAGTGTGCGACGATGGTACACCACTGCCGAATGCTTGCGACAATGCCACGGTTACCATCGAAGTGCTGAATGTGAACGATGCTCCGATCGCCACTGGCGAAGCGTACTTCACCGATGAGGACGGCTTCAGCATCACCAGCAATGTGGGCGTGAACGACTTTGACACGGACAACGCGGCGGGCCAACGCACATACACCTTGTTCGATTGTTTGGATGCTGCGCTGCCCGGTTCGCTGACCGTCGACGCGGATGGCACAATCGCATACGACCCAGCGGACGATTTCAACGGCAATGTCAGCTTCATCTACCAAGTGTGCGATCCCGGTGGGTTGTGCGACCTGGCCTCGGTGCTGCTGTTCATACTGCCGGTGAACGATCCGATCATCGTGCTCGATGATCAGGAGAACACCGCCGTGGACCTTCCGGTGACCAACAATGTGATCGCCAACGATTCCGACCCGAACGATCCGGCGGGCGGGGTGAACGCGCAAAGCGTTGTCATCATTGCCGGTCCGTTCAACGGGCTGGCCACGGCGAATGCCAATGGCACCATCACCTACGAGCCAGGTCCTGGCTACTCAGGGCTGGACAGTCTGCAATACACGGTTTGCGATCTGGGCGATGCGGTACCGGTGAGTTGTGATACGGCGTGGCTGGTGATCCTGGTGGACAATACCTATCCGCAAGCCGTGGACGATAGCTACATGATCGAAGAGGACACGGACAGCAGCATGGTCGTACTCTCGAACGATCTTGCTCCCACAGGTGTGTTGGTGCCAAGCACCGTCATCGTTCTCGACCCCCGACGAACGGCAGCGCGACAGTGAATGCCGATGGCACTATCACTTACTCGCCGAATGCGGACTACAATGGTGTGGATGACTTCAACTACCAAGTGTGCAACGACCTCGGCTACTGCTCCAACGCTACGGTAATCGTAGTTGTGACAGCGGTGAACGACCCGCCGCTGGCCCAACCTGATGCAGCCACTACCCCGGAGGAAACAAGTGTTGTTGTTGATGTATTGATCAATGATTCCGAGCCGATCGACAACCCCGGGGACGTTGTTGCTGGCAGTGTTGTGATCACAGTCGGTCCAGCGAACGGTGTCGCCACTGTGGGCCTTGGTGGCACGATCGACTACACACCAGCGATCGATTTCAATGGAACGGACACGGTCACCTATACGGTTTGCGATGATGGTTTCCCATTGCCAGGTGCGTGTGACACCGCGCTTGTGGTATTCCAAGTGACTCCAGTGAACGACCACCCGGTCATTGCCGGGGACACCTTGCAATTCGTTGGTAACGAGGATCTCGCGCTGCTCATCTGTGTGCCGACTTCCGATGTGGATGGCGATACGCTGGATATCACGAGCGTGGTGAGCGGTCCGTTCAGCGGCGCTGTGTCGGGCGTGGCCGATGGTGACACCTGTGTCCTTTACACACCGGATCCCGACTTCTTCGGAAACGACACGTTGATCGTGAACGTGTGCGATCCGGATGGCGCGTGCGATCAAGCGGTGATCGTGATCTCAATTCTTCCAGCGAACGATCCAGCCGTGATCATTGACGGCATCGGGCTACCGGCCGACACCGTCCTGGCGAGCACTGCGGAGGAAACGCCGGTGACGATCTGCCTTGATGCGCTTGATATCGATGGCGACCCCGTGCAAGTCACGGATTTCTTCAACGGTCCGTTCAATGGTTTCGTGAGTGGATTCGCTGATGGTGACACCTGCTTCACATACACGCCGAACGTGAACTACAATGGCGGCGACACGGTGAGCATCGTGGTGTGTGATGGCTTTGGTGGCTGTGATACGGTGGCGGTTGTGATCGACGTGACGCCGGTGAACGATGCCCCGGTGATAGAGGATGGGAACGGTGGCCCGATGGATACGCTTCTGGTAACCACACCCGAGGACACGCCGATCAACTTGTGCCTGCCGGTATCCGATGCGGAAGGTGACCCGGTGGATGTCACCACCTATTTCAATGGCCCTGTCAGCGGCAGCATCTTCAACATCCTCGATGGCAACCCTTGTTTCACCTATGCGCCCGATGCCAACTATAACGGCCCCGACACCGTGTCGGTAGTGGTAAGCGATGGCAATGGCGGCAACGACACGTTGGTGGTGATCATTGACGTGCTTCCGGTGAACGATGTTCCGGTGATCGTTGATGGAGGTGGAATTCCGATCGATACGGTCACAACCACAACCGCGGAAGACACGCCGATCACGATCTGCCTTGATGCGATCGATGCGGACGGCGACACGCTGGATATCGTCGACATCCTGAATGGACCGGGTAACGGACTGGTAACAGGCCTGCTCGCAGGCGATACCTGTTTCACGTACTCTACCGCTGTCGATTGGAGCGGCACAGACACCATGACCGTAGTGGTATGCGACAACAACAACGGTTGCGATTCCATAACGGTCGTCATCTACGTAACGCCAGTGAACGACGACCCGGTGATCGTCGACAATGGTGGGTCGCCGATCGATACGTTGGACATCTTCACGGCCGTTGATCAACCTGTGACGATCTGCCTCGATGCGATCGATGTCGATGGCGACACGCTGGATGCAGTGACCATCTTCAACGGTCCCGACAGTGGTTCGGTCAGTGGCGTCTTGGATGGGGATACCTGTTTCACCTACACCCCGAACGCCGCCTTCGAAGGGACGGATACCATGACCGTTGTTGTAGAGGATGGCATCGGAGGTGCTGACACGGTAGTGGTGATCGTGAACGTGACACCGAACCAACCGCCGGTTGCCGATAGCGACACCGTGAACGTCATCACTCCGGAAGACACGCCGATCTTGATCTGTATCAGCGCAACGGATCCCGATGGCGACCCGTTGGATGTGACTGCCGTATTGAACGGTCCGACGAATGGTGCCGTGATCGGTCTGCTGGACGGCGACACCTGTTTCACGTACGTGCCCGCACTCGACTGGTCCGGAGTTGATACTGTCGTCGTGACCGTGTGCGATCAGTTCAACGATTGCGATGAAGTGACCGTGATCGTAACGGTCACACCGGTGAATGATGTGCCCGTGATCACGGATGGTGGTCTGCCGATCGACTCGCTGAACATTGTTACACCCGAGGACACGCCGATCGTGATCTGCCTGAATGCGATCGACGCGGACGGCGATACCCTTGACGTGGTCAGCGTCGTCAACGGCCCGCTGAACGGGCAAGTAGTCGGTACGCTGAACGGCGATACCTGCTTCACTTATATCCCGAACGCGGATTGGAATGGCAGCGAGATAGTGAGCGTGGTGGTGTGCGATGACAACGGAGGTTGCGATACGATGACGGTGACCATCGGTGTGATCCCCGTGGATGATGCTCCGGTGATCACCGATGGCGGCGCTCCGGTGGATACGATCAACGTCACCACGCCGCAGGACATTCCCGTGACCAGCTGTTTGGACGCGATCGATGCGGACGGCGACACGCTGGATGTGGTGGAGATCATCGACGGACCGGACAGCGGGGTGGTGACCGGCGTGCTTGATGGCGACACATGCTTCACCTACACACCCAACGCGGGATACTTCGGGCCGGATACGCTTACGGCCGTTGTTTGCGACGGCACCGGTTCGTGCGATACGGTCGTGGTCGTCATCACGGTAACCGAGGTGATCCCGAACCAACCGCCGATCGCCGTTGACGATACGGCCGCAACGTTGGAAGACACCAGCGTGGCGATCGACATCCAGGACAATGACAGCGATCCGGACGGTGATCCGTTGACGACCACAGGTGCGGTCGCCGGCAATGGCACGGTAACGATCAATGGCAACGGCTCGATCACCTATGTGCCCGACCCGGGTTGGTGCGGCACCGATACGATCACATACACCGTGTGCGACCCATTCGGCTTGTGCGATGATGCGATCGTGATCGTGGACGTAGCCTGCGTGAACGCTCCGCCGATCGCAGTGGACGACAACGCGGCCACAACACCCGGCGTGGTGATCACCATCGCTGTGCTGGACAATGACAGCGATCCGGATGGCGACCCGATCACGGTCATCAATGCATCGGCGGCCAATGGCTCCGTGTTGGTGAACGGCGATGGCTCCATCACCTACACGCCCAATGTCGGCTTCTGCGGAACGGACACGCTCACTTACACCATCAGCGATGGCAATGGCGGGACGGATACCGCCATTGTGATCATCGACGTGCCGTGCCCGAATGAACCGCCGATCGCGGTGGATGACTACGTGGTCATCGATGGTGATCAGGCTGTGATCTATGTGCTTGGCAATGACAGCGACCCGGACGGTGATCCCATCGAGGTGACCTCGGCCAGTGCGCTCAACGGCACGGTGAGCATCAATGGTGATGGCACCGTCAACTACTCGCCGGACCCGGGATTCTGCGGCTGGGATACCATCACCTATATCATCTGTGATCCTCAACCACTTTGTGATGAAGGCGTCGTGGTGTTGGAGGTTGTGTGCCCGGACAACACCCTATTGATCCCGCAAGGCTTCAGTCCGAACGGCGACGGCATTGCGGACACTTGGGTGATCCAGAACCTCGACCTCTATCCCGGAGCAAGCGTGATCATCTTCAACCGTTGGGGCAATGAGGTCTTCAACGCCGACCCATACCTGAACGACTGGACCGGTGTCAGCCAGCATGCGCTCACCGTTGGCGATGTTTTGCCCGCTGGCACGTACTGGTATCTGCTCGATCTGGGCGTGGAAGGTGAAGAAGTGCGTAGCGGTTATATCTATCTCAACAAGTAAGGGCGATGCAATCATCATCCTCCATCCGATTCACCATGAGAGCATCACGAAATCTGGCCGTCATTTTCTCCTTGCTGATCGCGGGTGCCATTGCGCGAGCGCAGCAGGATCCCATGTACACCATGTACATGTGGAACACGTTGAGCGTGAACCCCGGCTACGCGGGCAGCAGTGACCTGCTCACCATTACGGGACTGGCCCGGCAGCAATGGGCGGGTCTTGATGGTGCACCCAGCACCCAGACATTGACACTGCACTCGCCACTGCGGAACAACTCGCTTGGTGTTGGCCTAAGTGTGGTCCATGATGAAGTTGGGCCGATCAACAACACACTGCTCTTCGCCGACTTCGCCTATCGCATCCGTGTAACACAGAATGCACGATTGGCCTTCGGGTTGAAAGCCGGAGTGGACCTCTTCCACGCCGACCTCGCCAGTGTGCCCGGTACCGATGCGAACGATCCGTTGTTCCAACAGAACATCGGGAGCAACGCCAAACCGAACTTCGGATTCGGCGTGTACTACTGGAGCCACAAGGGCTACTTGGGTATCAGTGCGCCGAAGCTCATGCAGCACGATCTCCTAGGCGTGGACGATGGGACCGTAACCGTGAACGCGATCACGCAGAAGCGGCACTACTTCGTCACCGGCGGCTACGTGTTCACCCTTTCGCCAGCGGTGAAATTCCGACCAAGCTTTTTGGTGAAGGCAGTGGACGGTGCGCCATTGGGTATCGACCTCACTGCCAATTTCCTGCTTGCCGAACGCCTTTGGATCGGTGCGGCCTACCGCAACGAAGACAGCATGGCAGGTATCCTGGCGTACAACATCACGCAGCAGTTCCGGGCCGGTTATTCCTACGACTTCACGCTCAGTCCGCTGAAGACGCAGCAGAGCGGGTCGCACGAATTGATGCTGCAATACGACTTCCGCTTCAACAAGGAGAAGACACTTTCGCCGCGCTATTTCTGATGCACGCCATGCTCAACAAGATCTTCTTCATCGCGCTCTGCGCACTGGCGGCCAATGTTGCCGTCGCTCAAGGCTATTCGCTGAGCAAAGGCGACAAGGCCTACTTCGGGCTGGCCTACCACGACGCCATCAACCACTACGAGCAGGCGGTGAAGTGTGGTGCCGACACGGGCGTCTTCGTCGTGCGTTTGGCCGAGAGCTATCGCAACGTGCGGGACTTCCACAACGCGGCGAAGTGGTACGCCAAGGTGACCGAGGGTGCCCACGCCCGGCAGGAAGATCTCTACAACTACTCTCAATGCTTATTGGCCACCGGCCAATACGAAGAAGCCGATCGCTGGATGGCGAAGTACCGCGCGATGGCGGCCAACGATAGCCGCGCGATCACGCAACAGGGATCGGTGGTCTACGCGAAGGCGCTCTTGGCTAAACCCATCGCGGGATTCACGTTGAAGAACGTGAACGAGAACTGCACGCACAGTGACATGGGTGCAGCGTATTGGGGCGATAGGTTGGTGTTCGCTTCCGCGCGCAAGCCCGATGCGATCTCGCATTACCGGCATGCATGGAACGGCGATCCCTTCTTGGATCTGTATAGCGGCAAGATCGGTCCCGATGCCGAGCTCAGCGACATACAGCCGTTGGAAGACCTCAACACGCACTTCCACGAAAGCAACGCCGCATTCAACACCAACGGTCAGGAAGTGTGGTTCACCAGGAACAACTACAGCGACGGTAAAAAGGGAAAGACCGCACAAGGCGTTATGAACCTGAAGATCTATAGCTGCATCATGAGCGAGGGTCACTGGATGGTGGAGCGTTCCTTCCAGCACAACGGTGCCGACTATTCAACCGGTCATCCGGCTTTGAGCGACGATGGTAAGACCATGTACTTCACCAGCGACATGCCCGGTGGTTTGGGCGGCACGGACATTTGGATGTGCAAACGCAAGAGCGAAAGTGAATGGCTCAAGCCGGTGAACCTCGGTCCTGTGGTGAACACCGAGGGTGATGAGATGTTCCCCTTCGTTCAACGAGATGGCACCTTGTTCTTCTCGAGCGATGGTCGTCCGGGATCGGGTGGCTTGGACATCTTCGTGTGTAAGGCCTCGGCTGGTGGTTTCGGCAACGCGATCAACGCCGGCGTGCCCATCAACAGCCCCAGCGACGATTTCGCGATCCTGCTGGACGGGTCCGGCTTGAAGGGCTATTTCACCAGCGACCGTAGCGGCGGCATGGGCGGTGATGACCTGTACAGCTTCACCCTTGCCAAACCGTTGGGCGCAACAATGAAAGTGCGCGGCACGGTGCGCGACAAGCACTCGAGCCAACCGGCTGCGAACTTGATTATCCTTTTGAAGGATGGCCAAGGCGTGTTGGTGAAACAAGTGACCACCAGTGCGAACGGTGAGTATGAATTGAACTGGAGGAAAGCAAGCGCTATGCACTTGTCACGGAGGAAGGCGACTACCGCGCAAGCAGTCAGTCCTTGGTTACCAATGCGCTGGTCGACACCACGTTCGTGCGTGATCTGGAGCTGGCCAAACTCAGCAACGTGTACCTATGGATGAAGGTGAGCGATGCCAAGACCAGTGCGCCATTGCAAGGAGCGGATGTCCGCATCACGGACGAGCGCGGTATCGGCGGCACCATGATGCAAGGCGCTACTGAAGCGAGCGGGGAGATCTTCACCAACCTCAAGTCCATGAGCGTGGGCGACTCTTTGGTGTTGCGCGTGGTGTTGAGCAAGCCGGGGTACTTCCCCAAGACGGGCGTTGTTGTTAAGCGGATAGACAAGACCGGGAAGGTGGTGCTGAACGACCATATGGACTGTTCGTTGGAGGCCATCGACATCGGCAAGGACATCGGCAAGGCCATCGACATAAAGCCTATCTACTTCGACCTGGGCAAGCATGCGATCCGTAAGGATGCGGCCGCCGAATTGGACAAGATCGTGCAAGTGATGACCGATAATCCCACCATGGTGATCGAACTGGGCAGCCATACCGACGCCCGGGGTAGCGATAAGAGCAATTTGGCCCTGAGCGACAAACGAGCGAAGAGCTCAGCAGCCTATATCGTCAGCAAGGGCATCGCCAAGGATCGCATCGCAGGCAAGGGTTATGGGGAATCGAAGCTCCTGAACAGCTGTGGCAACGGCACGAAATGCTCCGATACCGAGCACCAGATGAACCGGCGGACGGAGTTCATCATAGTGAAGATGTAGACCGGCCCACGTCAGGGCTTCATTACGGGCAGGACTGGCAGGGCCGACAGGTCCTGCCGTTGACAACCCCCTGTTGTTAATGTTTGGCGGTTAGGTTGATAGGCCTATCTTCGCCGCCCCTTTCCAGCGGAAGCGCGTGCCTCGATTTATCGGGAAAGCCACGGTGGACGGGCCAAGGAACGATACAACACACAGGACCAGTGGCATCTACCACCCATACCACGTCCATGGCCAACAGCGCTACCATCCAGAAGGAATGGCTGTTGGTGGACGCCGAGAACCTGCCCGTAGGCCGTTTGGCCAGCGCAGTTGCCATGCTCGTACGCGGCAAGCACAAGCCCACCTTCACCCCGCACGCCGATTGTGGCGATCATGTGGTGGTGATCAACTCCGAGAAGGTTCGCCTTACCGGCACCAAGTGGGAGGACAAGGAGTACGACCGGTACAGCGGTTACCCCGGTGGTCGCCATGTGGAAACGGCCAAGAACCTCATGCGCCGCAAGCCGATCGCCATGGTGGAGATCGCCATTAAGGGCATGCTGCCGAAGACCAAGCTCGGCCGTGCGCAGTTCAGCAACCTGCACGTTGTGGCGGGTACCACCCACAAACACGAAGCGCAGAAGCCCCGCGCCATCGACCTGAATACCATTAAGTAAGATGGAGATCATCAATAGTCTCGGCCGTCGCAAGGCCAGCACAGCCCGGGTACACTTGTCGGCTGGCAAGGGTGTCATCACCGTGAACGGGAAAGAGGCCAAGGAGTATTTCCCTCTGGTCATCCAGCAGTTCAAACTGGCGCAACCGTTCAAACTCACCAGTACGGAGGGCCAATTCGATGTTGCCGTCAGCGTTGAAGGTGGCGGAACCACTGGCCAAGTGGACGCTGTGCGGTTGGGCATTGCCCGCGCATTGGTGAAGCACAACGCCGAGTTGAAGCCAGCCCTGAAAAAAGAAGGCCTGATGACCCGCGACCCACGCGCCGTGGAGCGTAAGAAGTTCGGCAAGAAGAAAGCTCGTAAGAGCTTCCAATTCAGCAAGCGTTAAGGTCCCACGCTTGTTCAGGATCCAATCCTGGCGGACTCAGCTGCCCTGGTGGCTGGCTACCCTCAGGATGCCTGTGATAACGGGAACAAGGAAAGTGAACTAAAGAGACATGGCACGTACGAATTTCCAAGAATTGCTCGAGAGCGGAGTACACTTCGGACACCTGCGCCGCAAGTGGAACCCCAACATGGCGCCTTACATCTTCGCTGAGAAGAAAGGCATCCACATCATCGATCTGAACAAGACCGTGGTGAAGTTGGATGAAGCGGCCAACGCGATGAAAAGCATCGCGCGCAGCGGAAAAAAGATCCTTTTCGTTGCGACGAAAAAGCAGGCCAAGGAGCTTGTCGCCACAAAGGTGAAGGAGAGCGGCATGCCTTACGTAACGGAGCGTTGGAGCGGCGGTATGCTCACCAATTTCGGTACGATCCGTCGTGCGATCAAGAAGATGGCCACCATCGATCGTATGCAAGTGGACGGCACCTTCTCGAACATGAGCAAGCGCGAGCGCCTGCAAGTGATGCGTCAGCGCGAGAAAATGGAGAAGAACCTCGGCTCCATCGCCGACCTCACCCGTTTGCCCGCTGCTGTGTTCATCGTGGACATCGTAAAGGAGCACATCGCATTGGCGGAAGCCCGCAAACTGGGCATCCCCACCTTCGCCATGGTGGATACCAACAGCAACCCCGATCTGGTTGATTTTCCGATCCCAGCGAACGACGACGCCACCAAGAGCATCGAGAAGATCGTAGGTATCATGCTGGCGGCTGTGAACGAAGGCCTCGAGGAGCGCAAGGGCGATAAGAGCCTCGCTGATGCCGAAGGTGCCGAAGGAGAGGAGAAGGAGGAGGGCGCCGAGGTTGAAGAAGGCACCGAGGAGAAGCAGTAAGGGCGAACGAGCCCGTGCGCATGCGCTGGCAAACCCCGTCCTGGACTTTACGCCGATAGCAGTTTTTCGAACCAACAACCGACCAAGAAGTGAGCACGACCATGGCCATTACAGCCGCCGATGTGAACAAGCTGCGCCAGATCACCGGCGCGGGCATGATGGATTGCAAGAAGGCCCTTACCGAGGCCAATGGGGATTTTGAAGCTGCGATCGACCTGCTGCGCAAGCAAGGCCAGAAAGTGGCCGCCAAGCGTGCCGATCGTGATGCTACTGAAGGTCTCGTGATCGGAAAGGTCAGCGCCGATGGCAAGCACGGTGTGATGATCTGTTTGAACTGCGAAACCGATTTCGTTGCCAAGAACGCCGATTTCGCCGCAGTGGCAGAACGCATGGCGGCGGTGGCACTCGAAAGTGGCGCCACCAGTGTTGAGGCGCTGAAGGCCGCAGCCTATGACAGCAAGGGCTTGACCGTCGCCGACAAGGTGATCGAGCAGACCGGCGTGATCGGCGAGAAGATCGATGTGAGCGTTTGCGAAACGGTGGACGCCGAGTTCGTATACGCATACAACCACCCCGGCAACAAAGTGGTGAGCATTGTCGGCCTCAACAAAGCTGGTTTCGAAGGTGCTGCCAAGGATGTAGCGATGCGGATCGCCGCCATGGCCCCTGTGGCGCTCAACAAGGACAGCGTGAGCGCCGAAACGATCGCCAAGGAATTGGAGATCGGTAAAGAACTCGCCATCCAAGAGGGCAAGCCCGCCGAGATGGCCGAGAAGATCGCTGCCGGTCGCCTCAACAAGTTCTTCAAGGAGAACACCCTGCTCGCGCAGGAGTTCATCAAGGACAACAAACTGAGCGTGGAGCAATACCTGAAGAGCCAAGACAAGGACCTGACCGCAACGGGCTTCAAGCGTCACTCGTTGATGCAGTGATGCTGTTGATGACCAAATAGTGAGAGGGAGGCTGAGGCCTCCCTCTTTTTTTGACTTTTACCGCCAGATCACCATGCCTACGAACACGCAGCCCCACACTTACAAGCGCATCCTCCTGAAGCTCTCCGGCGAAAGCCTCATGGGCTCGCAGGACTACGGTATCGATAGCCTGCGCGTGAACCAATATGCCGACGAGATCATTGCCGTTGCGAAGAGCGGGATACAGGTGGCCGTCGTGATCGGTGGGGGCAACATCTATAGGGGCATGCAGGCCGCAGGTAATGGAATCGACCGTGTGCAAGGTGATCACATGGGCATGTTGGCCACAATGATCAACAGCTTGGCACTGCAGAGCGCCATGGAAGCCAAGGGCTACAAGACCCGGTTGATGAGCGCGATCAAGATGGAGCAGGTCGCCGAGCCGTTCATCCGCCGGCGCGCAGTGCGTCACTTGGAGAAGGGCCGCATTGTGATCTTCGGTGCGGGGACAGGCAACCCGTATTTCACCACGGACACGGCCGCGAGCCTGCGCGCCATCGAGATCGAAGCCGATGTGATCCTGAAAGGCACCCGCGTGGACGGTATCTATACCGCCGACCCTGAGAAGGACAAGACAGCAACGAAGTATGACCGCATCAGCTTCACGGAGGTGTATGAGAAGGGCCTCAACGTGATGGACCTTACCGCCTTTACGCTCTGCAACGAGAACAAGCTGCCCATCATCATCTTCGATATGAACAAGCCCGGCAACCTGGGCCGCTTGATGAAGGGTGAGCAAGTGGGCACCCTCGTGGAGTTCTGAACTGCGGGCTAAGCCCTGCTATTTTCGCCCTCCTATTCAACGACCCCGATAGCATCGGGATGAAACACATGATCGACACACGCGCCATCATCAGCCAGACCGAGGACCAAATGCGCAAAGCCGTTGCGCACCTCGAACAGGAACTCACGAAAGTCAGGGCCGGTGCGGCCAACCCCAGCATGCTCGATAGCGTGAAGGTGGATTACTACGGCAGCATGGTCCCCTTGAGCCAAGTGGCCACGGTGAACAGCGGCGACGCGCGTACCCTCTTCGTGAAGCCTTGGGAGAAGAAGATGATCGATGCGATCGAGAAAGCCATCATCGGCGCCAACCTCGGTTTCAACCCGAGCAACAATGGCGAGAGCGTGATCATCAACGTACCCATGCTCACAGAGGAGCGCCGAAAGGCTTTGGTGAAGTCAGCCCACGCGGAAGGCGAGCACGCGCGTGTCAGCATCCGTGGCTTCCGCCAGAAGGCCATGGAAGCGATCAAGGGTGGGAAGAAGGATGGCCTGCCCGAGGACACCGCGAAAGACGCTGAAGAGCAGGTGGAGAAGCTCACCGGTATCCACAACAAGAAGGTGGACGAGCACATCGCGCTCAAGGAAAAGGATATCATGAAGGTCTAAGCCCACACCGGGCTTCCCTCACTACAATTCCTGCACATCTCCAGGTTGCTGCGGCTCTGTAACAACGCTCCGCGGAAGTCGCGGTAAGCATCGCCATTCCACACTTCCGTGAACGTCTGTTTGCTCAGATCGCCGAGCACATGGTGCGCATCCTTGTCGAAACAGCAAGGCACCACGCGGCCGTCCCATGTGATCACGCAACTGTGCCACATCTTCCAGCAATGGTCGTGCAGCGCGTTCTTCAATTGCCAAGAGCCGTCGGTAGCGCGTCGGTAGCGCGCATACTTGTCCTGCGTCGGTATCAGCGGATGGTTCTCATGCGGATCGTACACCTGCGCCGTCTTCAGCCACAGGTCGTCCACACCGATCCGTTTGGCCAGTGCTCTGGCGGCAGGTATCTGGTGTTCATTCGGCTTCACCACAAGGAATTGGAAGACCACATGCGGAGTGCGGCTCTTCAACAACCGCTTCCACTTTACAACGCGCTCGGCACCTTCTATCACTTTGCTCAGCGTGCCCTCCTTGCGGTAGGCTTTGTATGTCTCTTGCTCAGTGCCGTCGAGTGAAATGATGAGCCGTGATAGGCCACTGCGCACGGTGCGTTCTGCTGCTTCATCGGTGAGGAAATGTGCATTGGTGCTGGTGGCGGTGTAGATGCCGCGTCCACTCGCATGTTGCACCATGTCCAGGAACGACGGGTTGATGTACGGTTCGCCCTGGAAGTAGAACGTCAGGCTCAACAGGTCGTTGGCCAACTCATCGATCACACGAGTGAAGAGCGGTTGCTTGAGGTTGCCTGTGGGTCGGGTGAAAGAACGCAGTCCGCTGGGACATTCCGGGCAGCGCAGGTTGCACGCTGTTGTAGGCTCGATGCTGATGTTGATCGGTAGGCCCTTGATGAACGGTTCCTTGGTGCGCTTGGCCCGCTGATAGCTGCTCCAGATATGCCATGCGTTCACAGCGCGGCTTGCGGAGAGTTTCCGCGTCCATTCGCGGGCATCGCTGATGGGGGCCAAGAACATGTGGGGGCAAGGTAGCGGCGGTGCCGGTGGTCGTCGGTCAGTTACTTTCTTCGGGCCGCCGCCGTCATAGGTTCACGCCCGATGCTCCCGTTGTTGCGAACGACGTTCGTCACGCTACTGTTTTGCCATGTCACGCACGTCGTGGCACAGGTTGTTGTGACCGGACAGGTCATTGACGAGCGCACCAATGAAGCGTTGCCGTTCGTGCATGTTTCCCTGAGCGGTTCACAACAAGGTGTCCTCGCCGATTCCGAAGGCCGCTTCGCGTTGCGTGTTCCTGCCTTGCCCGCCATGGTGTCGGTTTCGTACGTCGGCTATCCGACCGTGGAAGTTGAAGTGGCCACGGCCCAACCGGTCATTGTCCGCATGCGCTCGTTGAGCCGCGACCTGCGTGAAGCCGTCGTGCGCCCGGGCGTGAACCCCGCCCACCGCATCATGGAGGCCGTGTACCGGAACCGGAAGCAGAACGACGGGCTCAACGCGGGCAGTTTCCGGTACAAGAGCTATGCGAAGACCATCTTCACGATCGAAGCCGATAGCACCCTGATCAGCGATAGCACGCGAACAACTGCGTTCGACACCAGCCAACAGGAGATCTTGGACTTCACCTCCCAACAGCACATCCTCATCATTGAAAGCGCCACCGAGCGCAGCTTCCGCCCGCCGAACGGGGATCACGAGGAAGTGTTGGCCATGCGCGTAAGCGGGTTCGAGGATCCAGGGCTGCTCGCATTGGCCGCTACCACGCGCACCTTCAGCATCTATGAGCCGCTGATCCCATTGGGCGAGAAGAGCTACATGAGCCCCGTCGGTGCCGGCACTGCGAGCAGTTATCTCTTCGTATTGGAGGACACGCTCTATCAGGACGTCGACACCGTGTTCGTGATCACCTACAGGCCACGCACCGGAAAGAACTTCGACGGGTTGGCCGGCACACTATGGGTGAACAGCGATGGGTATGCGTTGCAGAACGTGATCGCTGGACCGGTGGATCGGGGGGACGGCCAAGGCGTGAAGGTGCAGCAGGTACACCGGAAGGTGAATGGCACTTGGTTCCCCGTGCAGTTGAATACGACTTACTTCTTCGATGGCATATCGCTGGATGGCTTCCATCCGATCGGCATCGGACGGGTGCAGCTACGCGACATCGAAACGGGCATCGACGTATCACGGAAGGAAGTACGCGGTGCTGAACTCGACTTGGATCCCATGGCACTCAAGCGCGACGAGGCCTACTGGCGAAGCCTGCGTACCGACAGCCTAACGGCCAAAGACCTCAAGACCTATCACGTGATAGACAGTCTGAGCAAAGCCGAGAACCTTGGTAAAACGCTGAAAGGCCTCGACGCCCTTCTCACCGGGCGCATTCCATGGGGGCCGGTGGACATCGAGCTGAAGCGGCTGATCTCAGCGAACGCATACGAGGATGTTCGGCTAGGCGTCGGCCTCAGCACAAACGACCGTGTTTCCAGAGTGGCGCGTGCCGGTGGTTGGTTCGGATACGGGTTCGGCGATGGGGGGTGGAAGTACGGTGGTGATCTGCGGATCAAACCGATGCCTTCGCGCGCGCTTGAACTGCGTGGATACTACGCCAACGATCTTGTGGAAAGCGCGGGCATTGCTTATCGCGGTCCGCGCTCGCTGCTGCTGAACGATGATATCCGTTTGCTCTACTTGGATCGCATGGATCGGGTTGAACGCATCGGCGGTGAAGTCCATTTCAGGATCGGTAGTGCGCTGAAAGCATGGGTAGGCACCGCCAGCGAACTGCGCATCAACGACCTCGGATACCGGTACGTGCAGCCGCGTGCTGAGAATGTGCAGCAATACATCAGTGACTTCCGCAGTGGCGAAGTGAGCGTGGATCTGCGTTACGCGTTCCGTGAACAGGTGGCTCAGCTGCCCGACCGGCAGGTCAATCTCGGTACAAAATGGCCGATCCTTCATATCTCCTCAGCAACGGGGATCGCAGGGTTATGGGGTGGCGAACAGCAGTGGTGGCGGATCAGTGCGATGACCGAGAAGACCTTCCGCACGAGGCGCTTGGGCACGCCGAGCGTTCGCATCATGGCAGGAATGGCCGATGCGGATGCGCCCTACCCCTTCTTGTTCAACATCCGAGGCACGCGGGGCAAAGCTTTCTGGGTGAATACCCCGTACGCATTCGAGACCATGGTGCCGGGAGAGTTTTTGGCCGATCGGTTCGTTGCGGTGCACTATCGCCACAGCTTCGGCAGGCTCTTGCTGAAGACCAGGAAATGGCAACCGATCCCAAGTATCTTGAGCAGCGCAGGGGTTGGAGCGTTGGGGCATCCGGAAAACCATTCCGGATACGACTTCCACAGCATGGAGAAGGGCTTTTTCGAGAGCGGTGTGGAAGTATTGTTCAAGAACGACCTCAGTGCTCTGGGCGTGGGTGTCTACTACCGCTATGGCGACTATGCCCTGCCGGATGCCGCCGACAACCTCTACCTGAAGCTCACCATCGGGATCGGTCTCTGAGGCCAACTCCGTTTTCGTTTCCTTTGACCGAAGGCTGTTTGCCCTGCGGCGAACAGCTACTACCTGAATCATGTGGACCTGGCTCGCTGGTAAGATCCTCCGGAATCGCATCACTGTATTGGTGATCACGGGGGTCCTTACCGTGCTCATGGGCTATCAGGCCACCAAGGTGAAGATGAGCTACCGCCATGGTGGCCTGCTGCCCAAAACGGACAGCGTGTACTTGGCGTACCACGAATTCACCGAGCAGTTCAGCGAGGACGGTAACGTTATGGTGCTGGGCACCGGCGACCCCAAGCTGTACACACCTGAACGGTTCAAGGCTTGGTGGCAGCTGGGCAACGACCTGAAAGAGATCCCGGGTGTGGACTCGGTCTTCAGCGAAGCCCACTTGTTCGACCTGGTGCGCGATGACTCCCTGACCACCTTCAAGCTCCGCTCTGTTGTTGTGTCGCCGCCGACCACGCAGGCAGAAATGGACTCCTTGAAAGCAAGGATCCGATCGCTGCCCTTCTACGACAAACTGCTCTTCAACGACAGCACAGGAGCCAGCCTGATGATGCTCTTCCTCGATGCCGCGATGTTCAACAGCGAGCAGCGCGGCGACATGATCGAGCGGATCGTCGCACGCGGCGAGGAGTTCGCCGCAGGCGGAAGCGAAGTGCACTACAGCGGTTTGCCATACGTGCGTGTGATGCTCACGTCGCTCGTGAAGGGGGAGATGCCCTTGTTCATGGGCTTAAGCCTGTTGGTCTGTGCCATTTTGCTGCTCATCTTCTTCCGGAGTTGGCGCGTGATGTGGATCTGCGTGCTGGTGGTGGCGATCAGCGTGGTGTGGAGTTTCGGGATCCTCGGCCTGCTCGATTACCGCATCACCTTGATCATGTCAGTCATCTCGCCGTTGGTGATCGTTACGGGTGTGCCCAATTGTGTTTTCCTCATCAACAGTTACCAGATCGAGTTCGTGCGGCACGGGAATAAGATGAAGGCATTGCAGCGCGTGATCACACGTGTCGGCGCAGCCGCGTTCATGACCAATGCGACCACGGCCGTGGGCTTCACCACGTTCATGCTCACATACAGCGATTCGCTGCGCGAGTTCGGTTTGGTGGCCACAGCGGGTATCATGGTGTTGTGGGCATTGAGCATGGTATTGATACCCATCCTGTTCAGCTTCATGCCGCCGCCTACCGCCAAGCACTTGCGGCATTTGGATCGCAGGTGGATGGATGTCGTGGTGGATCGCATTGTGCGCATCAGTCACCGGCGGCGGGCCTTGGTGTATGCGCTGACCGTGCTTGTGTTCAGCATCGCGCTTCTGGGTATGACCCGGTTGAAGGACGAAAGCCGCGTGGTCGATGACCTGCCCGAGCATAATCCGGTGCTGGTGCACATGCGCTGGTTCGAGAAGAACTACCACGGGGTGATCCCCTTGGAAGTGATCATCGATTCAAAGAAGAACGGTGGTGCGCTGAAGGATGCGACACTCAAGCGCATCGAACGTTTCTGCGACACGCTGGCCACTTATCCGGAGTTCAGTCGGCCCATCAGTATTGTCGATGCTGTGAAGTTCACCAAGCAGGCGTTCTACGGTGGCAACCCGGAGAAGTACGCGCTGCTCACCGGCCCGGAGAAGAGTTTCATCCTCCCATACCTGCAAGGGGCTGGGGAGAAGAAGAGCATGGGCAAAGCCTTCCTGGATACCGCCAGACAGGTTACACGGCTCACCGTGCAGATGGCCGATATCGGCACCACGCGTATGGACGCGTTGATGGAACGCCTGCGCCCTCAGGTGGACAGCATCTTCGATCCGACGAAGTACGATGTGCGGTTCACCGGCAATAGCGTCGTCTTCCTGAAGGGCAACAGCTATCTCGTCGACAATCTGATCACCAGCTTGGGTTGGGCGATCGCGCTGATCGTTGTTTTGATGGCGCTGTTGTTCGGATCGTTGCGCATACTGGTCGTGTCACTCATCCCCAACCTGATCCCGCTGGTCGTCACCGCTGGGTTGATGGGGATCTTCCACATACCGATCAAGCCGAGCACCATCCTTGTGTTCGGGATCGCTCTGGGCATCGCCGTGGACAATGCCATCCACTTCTTGGCCCGATACCGGTTGGAGTTGAAGCTCACCAACAACGACATCAAGCGATCGGTTGACTTGGCCACACGCGAAGTGAGCGTGGGTATCATCTATACGAGCGCGGTGCTCTTCTTCGGCTTTACCATTTTCGCATTCAGCGAGTTCGGCGGTATACAGGCGCTGGGAATACTCACGAGTATCACCTTGTTGGTGGCCATGTTCACGAACCTGCTCGTATTGCCGGCGCTGTTGCTCAGTTTCCATAGGAACCTCATCACGCAAGCCTTCCGCGAACCGTTGCTGGTGATCCTGGATGAGGACGACGATGTCGATCTTGGCGAACTGAAACTGGAGAACAGCGACGAGCAAGAACAATTGAAATGAAGGGCATCATCCTCGCCGGAGGCTCCGGCACACGTCTGCATCCATTGACGCTTGCCGTTAGCAAGCAACTGATGCCGGTGTATGACAAGCCGATGATCTATTACCCGCTGAGCACGCTCATGGCAGCGGGTATCCGCGAGGTGCTCATCATCAGCACACCGCACGATCTGCCGCATTTCCGCAAGCTGTTGGGTGATGGTGGAAGTCTCGGGTGCTCGTTCACCTATGCCGATCAACCGGTGCCCAACGGGCTTGCACAAGCGTTCGTCATCGGTCGTGACTTCGTTGGCAACGATAGCGTGGCATTGATCCTTGGCGACAACATTTTCCATGGTTCCGGGTTGGGGACACGGCTCATGGAGCACAGTACCGTGAACGGCGGGCTCGTGTTCGCCTACCGCGTGAGCGACCCCGAGCGTTACGGCGTGGTGGAGTTCGATGCGCACTTCAACGCATTGAGCATCGAGGAGAAACCAACAAAGCCAAAGAGCAACTATGCCGTACCGGGTCTGTATTTCTACGACAACAGTGTGCTCGACATCGCACGGGACCTGAAGCCGGGTGTGCGCGGTGAGTACGAGATCACCGACGTGAACAAGGAATACCTGCGGCGGGGCACATTGAAGGTGAACGTGTTGGACCGCGGCACGGCTTGGCTCGATACCGGGACCTTTACATCGTTGATGCAGGCTGGCCAGTACGTGCAGGTGATCGAGGAACGCCAGGGTCGCCGCATCGGCTGCATCGAAGAAGTGGCGTTCCGCCGCAACTTCATCAGCGCCGACCAACTGCGGAAGCTGGCCGAACCGTTGCGCAAGAGCGGGTATGGCGAGTACCTCTTGAAGGTGGCCGAAGGCAGCGTGTGATGACCGATCATCGCCAACTGATCGAGGCCCGTATCGCCGAATGGTGCGCGGCATTGCCGAACGACGGACTGTTTCCGCCGATGGCCTACTTGATGCGTTTGCCTGCGAAACGTGTGCGTCCAGCGCTGGTGCTCATGGGCTGCGAACTCTTCGGTGGCAAGGCGGCGGACGCGCTCGATGAAGCGCTGGGTATTGAGCTCTTCCACAATTTCACCTTGATGCATGATGACATCATGGACGCTGCGCCGTTGCGGCGCGGGCAGCCCACCGTGCACGCAAAGTGGAATGTGAACGCGGGTATCCTCAGTGGCGATGCCATGCTCGTGAAGGCCTACCAGTTGATGGCGAAGAGGAGCGAGGTGCTCGACTTGTTCAGCCGGTACGCGCTGGGCGTGTGTGAGGGGCAGCAGCGCGACATGGAATTCGAGACGCGCTTGAATGTGAGCGTTGCGGAATACCTGGAGATGATCCGGCTGAAGACCGCTGTCCTGCTCTCGTGCGCGCTGCAAACAGGGGCCATCGTTGCTGGTGCTTCCGTGGGCGATCGCCAGCTCGTTGGTGAATTCGGCGAACATCTGGGTCTTGCGTTCCAGTTGCGCGACGACCTGCTGGATGCGTTCGGCGATCCCGCGGTCACCGGCAAGCAACAAGGCGGGGATCTGCGGGCAGGCAAGAAGACCTTTCTGCTCATCCGTGGGGCGGAGTGCGCTGCCCAGAAGCGCTCAACCGTTCTGGACGAAGAACTGACGAAGCCTAGCGCACAGCGCGACGTGTCGCGTATGCGCGACGTGATCGAGCAGCTCGGTGTTCGTTCCGAAGCTGAGGCCGAAGTGCTGAAGAATGACCGTGCCGCCCAAGAAGCGTTGGCTGCTATCAACGTGCCGGAGTACCTCAAGGCGCCCCTGCGCGCGCTGGCTGCGATGTTGTTGGACCGGGCCAACTGAGCGGCTTCACTCGCACGTTTCGCAATACGTCTTCATAAGGTAGGTGTCGTCCAGCAACTGGAAGGTGACACCGCCCATGCCGAACGGTTTGAAGAGCGAGCAGAACCGTGGCTTGTCTTTGTTGATCGCATTGAGCATGATCGTCCTGTAGGCCTGTTCCTTGGTGCGCTCCGGATCGGCGATCGTGAGATTCAGGTAGTAGAACAGCAGGTCCTCGTCCACTTGGATGTCGAACAAGCGAGGCTCCACCACATTGAGGGCGAGGTTGTAGTTGGCATAACCGGCGAAGTACTGCGCAAGGCTCAGGTGGTCTTGCTCGCTCATGGGGATGCTCTTGTAGTTGCGCTGGATGTACTTCAAGCATTCATCCTTCTGCGTGTACTCACCCTTGGCCATGTGCCCTTCGGCCATCATGATGTTCCAATTGATGAGCATGCGTTTGATCAGTGGTTCCTCGATGTGGTAAATGCGCAGGTGCTCTATCTCCTTCTTGAACGCCGCTGGGTCTATCGTATGCCCGCCCAACAACCAGAGCCTGAATTTCACCGCGCACATGTTGTACTTGATATGCCCGTCCTCGGGCAACAAGCGATCGAGTTCCTCCAGTGCTAGGTAGGTCTCCCAAGCATCGGTGGGGTCCATGAACTGCCGGAAGGCCACACGCGAGTGCATCATCTGTGCGAACTCCGTGCGCGACGGGACCTCCAGTTGATCGATGTAGGAGCTTGGCAACTGGTTATCGAGTATCCGGTCGAACACTGCGTTCTGCACTTGGATCGCACGCTCCAGATTGTTGTCGGCAATGGCCTTCTCGAACACCTCGATCAGTTCGGCCGCGTTCACGCCATCCAGTCCGTCTTTGCGGGCCAGCTCCAACGTGATCACGGCCTTGCGGTGGTGCGCAAGCATCGGTTCCAGCGCATCGGCCAAGCGCTTGTCCGTCAGCTTCTCCTTGATCGCGGCTTTGGACATGCCGGCCAATGCGGCATGCGGGGTCAGCAGCACATCGCTGAGGAATTCCACCCAGTTCTCGCTGGCGTGTACTTCCGTCGCTATCCCCTGCGACTGGTAGGTCTGCATAGCGTCGACAATGCTTTGCGCACGTTTCTGTTGCAGTTCCAAATTGCGGTCCTCTGGTCCTTCAACGCTGCTGTATGCTTCGATGACGATGCGCTTGATCGTGAAATCGGTGAGGCGCAGCGAGTCGCGCATCGGCTGCAGATCGGCCGGTGAATACTCGGCCTTGTTGCGCTCGAATGGAATAGTGAAATGCAGCGCCTTACGCCGGAGCGTACTCGTGCGTGCTGCTGTGCGCGTCGTGTCGTACTGCTCACCATACGTAAGGGTGTCCATGTAAAGACCCATGTTCAGGAGATCCCAGCGGTACACCTGCAGGTCGTAGAACCAGTTGTAGTAGCAGAGGAACCGGTCCTTCAGCACGATCAGGTTCAGCTCGTACTCGGTGCCCAGCACCTCCTTCGGCAGCACCCCGACTTTCACGGCAACGCCATTGCCCCATGCCTGCTTGGATCGTTTCAGTTCGAACTGGTATGCGGGCTTCAGCAGGGTTCCTCGGCTCATGGTCGTCTGTTCCGGCGTTTCCACCCCGCATGTGTAGCGGTTGCGGGGTACGATATCCACCGCCAGTCCATCACTGGGTTTGGTGATTAGCGCCTCGAAGAACCGGGTATCGTTCGTCACGAACCAGATGCCTCCGTCAGCATCGGTGATGAAACCGAAATGGACCTCCTTTGGTTTCCGTTCGAACAGGGCAAGGCACTCGCCGCATTTGCCATCGAATTGATCGCCAGCATCTCGGATGTCGTACGTATTCTGGCTGTACGCCATCAGGTGCGCGAACAGCAACGAAAGGACGGATAGGGTACAGCGCATGGACGCCAGGTCGAAGGCAAGATATCCGGGATCTCAATTCTGGCCGATCAGATCCCGAAGTGCGCTTTCCAGCGTGTCGTATTCGAACGTTAACCCCGCGTCCTTCCGCCGTTGGCTGCTCGCTCGACTTCCCTCGATGAGCAGGGCGCTCCGTTCGCCCATGGCCAAGCGAAGCGCGAAGGCGGGCACCGCGATGGGGAACAACGGGCGGCGCACCGCCTTCGCTACCGCGCGCATGACATCGCGTTGATGAAGTTGCTCACCGGCGCACGCGTTGTAGGCGCCGCTCATCGTGCCATGCTCCATCGCATGGATGTACAGTTGCACGAGGTCGCCCATGTGTACCCAGGGCATCCATTGTTTTCCCGACCCGAGTGGCGCGAGGACGCACCATTGCGCCAATCGTAGGAACTGTGGTAGTCCACCGCCCTCTCGAGCGAGTACCATCGGGGTGCGCAGCTTCACCACGCGGGTGATGTCCGCCCATTCCTCCACTGCATCCTCCCAAGCACGCGTCAAACGGCCGATGACATCTTGGGCGTTCGGATCGCTTTCGGAGAACACCTTGTCCGTGGTGACCGCACCATAGTAGCCAACGCCGCTCGCACTGATGAAGCTCTTCGGATGCAAACCCATTTCGCGCGCAACGCTCAACACCAAGCGCGCCGACTCCGTGCGACTTTCTTGGCAGAGCCTCAGCCTTTCAGGGCTCCACCGCTTGGTAATGATGTTCTCGCCAGCGAGATGAACGATGTGATCCACACCCTCTAGCGCTGACTTGTCCAGCGTGCCACGTTGAGGATCCCAAGCGAAGGCCCGCACGCCATTGTGATCACGTGGGGTGCGGCTCAGGTGGCGCACCGTGCGGCCTTGTGCGAGCAGCGCCTTGGTCAATGCGGAACCGATCAGGCCGCTACCGCCGGTGATAAGGATGGTGGACATGGCTGCAAGGAACAATGGCCTGGATCACGACCATCGGTCATTGACACATCATTGGATCGATGATCAACGCGCCACCGTGAAAGGCAGTCGCACATCGGCTCCATGCGCGTTGCGCAGTATCAGCGTGTAGCGGCCGTTGCGGATATGGCCCGGCAATTGAAGCTCCGATCTGCCGCCAATGGGAACAAGCGTGCCTTGCCATTGGATCCGGCCAAGTTGGTCGTACACGTCGGCAGGTGCCTCGCCATCGCTCATGCCGACAAGGTGCAGCACTCCTGAGTTCGGTTCGGGTGAGAGGCGTGGGCTTGAAGCAACCGTGGTTCCGATCCCGGTGTTGAGATATTCGGGATCCGTCGAGGGCACCACGATGACCGTATGACAGGAGACCGCGTTGGGGCAGGGTGCAAGACCCGCCACTATGTAGCAATAAATGCCGGGCGTGTTCACACCCGGAACGAAGATCCCGTTCTGCGGACCTCCACCGAACGTCCATGTGCCACCGGGTTGTGGTGTTCCCGCTATCGAATCGAACAGGACGACGGGACCGGCGTTCGCGCAGATCTCGATGATGGCATCGATCCCGGCATCGGGCGCTTGGTTCACGACTACGGTAACCGAGGCTGTGTCGTTGGGGCATGGCGCAATGCCGGGCACTACATAGCACATCGTGTTCGGGCCGCACTGGTACCAAGAACCACCGGTCTGTGGATTGCCGCCGAGGTAGGGGAAGTAGGATGTGGCTGGGCCGGTACTGCAGAGGACCGCATAGCCGTTCGTTCCGGCGTTCGCCTGCACTACGGTCGTGATCGTCAAACAGGCCGTGTCGTTGCCAACGACATAGCAGTAGGTACCTGCAGCGTCAACACCCGGAACGAAAGCCAGGGGAGTGCGGTGACCCACCGGGATCATTCCATGTACCACCCGGTTGTGGTGAGCCGAGCAGCGAGTCGATCATCAGGAAGGGAGGCGCATTCTGGCAAACAGCGATGGCGTTGTCGATGCCTGCATTGCCACCTTCAGCGTAGGCAAGAGTTGACGCGAATAAGGTTCCCCATGTGAGTACAAATGCGCAGGCACATAAATGACGATCCATGGAGTGGTGGAGTTTGTCGGATCGGAAAGGTAGATATGCCTGCTGAAGCCTGTTCTCAGGAAGTAACCACTAGCTGATCGGAACGTTCTGGAATACGCGCTCGAGTATGGAAGAACTGAACGCCAAGCGGACGGTGAGCACTTCGTTACCCACCAACAGCGGGCCAGCGCTGATCGGTTGCGACCTCCCGTACTCGACTGAAACGTAGCCCAAGAGTGTCAGTCCGGCGCGGAGCGAGACCCGAGTGTCCTGTTCACCCCATTTTTCGGCATAGTTCTCCAAGGCAACCTTCGCGGTGATCCCTGCGATGCCCTGGAATAGCAGCATCTGGCGCAAGCCGATGCTGTTACCCACGAAGAATGTCGAGCCATAGTGACCGCCCGCTTGGGCTTCGGGGCCGATCACGTACATGTGATCCGCCCAATACGGTTGATACGTGTAGAGGTAATCCCCATGTAGTTCCAAGCCATGAGAATGCTGGTACACGTAGTTGAATCCAAAACCACCACCCCTTACCGAGTGTCCGGACTTCGACTCTTGCTGTGCCACACACCTGGCCCCAATCGTCAATAGGAATATGAGCCAAGTTCCGCGCATACTACCTCGACCGCTCGATCGCCAACAGATCCTCGGCAATGAAGCCTTCCTTCTTGCCGAAGATCGCGGCGTCGTCCGCGATGTACATCAACTCGCCGCTGCCGGAGTTGAAAACGCGCTTGAAGCAATGGCGGGTCTTGTGTTCGCCGGTCATCACCACATCGGTGATGCACACCCCTTTGTTCTGCGCTTCAACAGCGGTCATCAGTTGGCTCTTGGCCATCAGTTGCGCGGTGCCTTTCGCGTAGCTCGTCTTCACGGTGGCGGCATCGGGAACACTCTTATCCATGTGCTCTTTCGCCAGCCACAGTTCGTGGTTGTCGCGCACCAAGCGATTGCGCGATGCATAGAACCTATCGGCCGTGCTCTTGTCGGTGAACTTGCCCGCCTCCACCTGCGCCAAGTAGTCCTGGATGTTCTTCACGTAGACGTTCAACAGGAGCGAGGTATTGTCGGCCGCCATCGCATTGGGGTCGATCATTATGAACGCGATCTCCTGCGCTACCGGTATGGTGGTGAAGGCGTTCTCCTGCGTTTGGAGCGTTTCACCCTTCTTCTGTTTCCAGCCTTGCACCAGCGTGAGGAAGAAGGCGCCGAACTTGGCCGGATCGACTTTCCACGTCTTCATCAAGTAGGTCTTCGTGGGGTCCATGGGCTGCAGCGCCATGTCGTTCACGTTGATCACATCGTAGCCACTGGTGAATTTCCAATGCGACTTCATGGCATCCATGATCGCGCGGTTATACGGCGAGTCGCCGGCGTCGAGCACCAACACGGTGCTGCTGGCTTTTGCCGTGGCGATGGCCTTCTTGTCGAAGCTGCCGTATTGGGCGGTGGCGGTGAAGGCGAGGAGGATGGAGAATGGAAGCAGAAGTGTGCGCATGATCTACGGTGAACTGGTGTGTTGATGCTACCGGCCAAACATAGTGCCACCGCCTACCGACCTTCGTCCCACTTTTCCACATGGCGAACGACGAAGTGTCAAGAACTGGTGAAGGCCTGCGCAAGCGGCTGGACGAAGCAGAGGTGTTGCTCGAGACCGTTCACCAGTTGCGTAAGGACCTAGGTGAGGAAACGATCGGACTTCCACCGGTGGGCGATGCGGCTTTTGAGTGCCTGCGCACCGATGTGAAACGCCAATTGGACGACTGGCAACGCAGGGGCTCGATCCAGCTCTCCCGCGCCATCAACCGTGTGGACCTGACCGAGCGGATGGTGGAGGATGCCATGACGCGTGGAGGCTTGCACGAACTGGCCGGGTCCATGGTGCTGCGTTCTTTGCAGAAGGTGCTGCTGCGGAAGCGGTTCGCCGGGCTGGGGTGAATCCATGCCGACATTCCATTGTGCATTTCTCGGTATAAGCCAAGCCTTGGCGTCGCCGCCTTGAAACACCCCGCTTCTACCTTCGTCGCCTCGCATGGATAAGTTCTCCTACCTGAGCAACGTCGATAGCGTTTGGCTCGACGACCTGTACCAACAATACCTGAAGGATCCGGCCAGCGTGGAAACCGGCTGGGCGCGGTTCTTTGAAGGCTTCGAGTTCGCCAAGTCGATCGATGCGGACGCACCCGGGGCTGTCACTTCGAGCGCGGTGGAGAAGCGCCCACAGCCCCCCGCCGGCAACGACCGATTCGAGAAGGAGTTCCGCGTGATCGACCTGATCAACGCCTATCGCCAGCGCGGCCACCTCTTCACCAACACCAACCCGGTGCGCGATCGGCGCAAGTACCAGCCGACGCTCGACATCGAGAACTTCGGGCTGGCCGAGGCCGATCTGGATACGTTGTTCAGCGCAGGCAACGAAGTGGGTATCGGTCCCAGCAAGTTGCGCGACATCATCGCCCTTCTTCAACAGACGTACTGCCGCAGCATTGGTGTGGAGTTCATGAACATCCGTTTCCCCGAGAAGCGCCGTTGGTTGCTGGACCGCATGGAGGGCACGCGCAACGAGCCGTCCTTCAGCATCGACCAGAAGAAGGAGATCCTGGAGAAGTTGAACGAAGCGGTGGTCTTCGAGAAGTTCCTCGGCAAGAAGTTCATCGGTGCCAAGCGTTTCAGCATTGAAGGCGCCGAGGCCTTGATCCCCGCGCTGGACACTGTTATCGAGCACGGCGCCGAACTGGGCATCACGGAATACGTGATCGGCATGGCGCACCGCGGCCGGTTGAACGTGTTGGCCAACACCCTGCGCAAGAGCTACGACCAGATCTTCAGCGAGTTCGACGGAAAGGACTACGACGATTCGCTGGTGGAAGGCGATGTGAAGTACCACATGGGTTACAGCAGCCTTGTGAAGACGAACACGGGGAAGGAGGTGCGCCTGACACTGGCCCCCAACCCGAGCCATTTGGAAACGGTGGGTCCGGTGATGCAAGGCATCTCACGCGCTATCATCGAGCACGACGACAACTTCGCCAAGGGCATTACCGCGCCCATCCTCATCCATGGCGATGCAGCGGTCGCCGGACAAGGCGTCGTGTACGAAGTGGTGCAGATGGCTGGACTGAAGGCCTACGAAGTAGGTGGCACCATCCACATCGTGGTGAACAACCAGGTCGGTTTCACCACCAACTACATCGATGCGCGCACGAGTACGTATTGCACCGATGTCGCCAAGACCACGCTGTGCCCGGTGTTCCATGTGAACGGCGACGATGCCGAAGCGGTGGCGTACACCGTGAAGCTGGCCATGGATTATCGCCAGCAGTTCGGGCAGGATGTGTGGGTTGACATTCTGTGCTACCGCAAGCACGGCCACAACGAGGGCGACGACCCGAAGTTCACGCAGCCATTGCTGTACAAGGCTATCGCCGCGCATGCCGATCCGCGCGAGATCTATACGCAGAAGCTCATCGATAGCGGCGTGGAAGGCGCACGGGAGATGGCCGAAGAGATGGAGCGCTCGTTCACCGAGATGCTGGATGCGCGCCTCACGGAAGCCAAGCAACAGCGTGTGGGCAAGATCACCAACTTCCTCGAGGAGCGTTGGAAAGGCTTCAAGCGCGCGGACGAGAAAGACTTTGCGAAGTCGCCGATGACCGGCGTGAAGAAGGAGACGCTGAAGTTGATCGGCGAGAAGTTGAGCGCGATCCCTGAGGGGAAGAAGTTCTTCAGCAAACTGGAAAAGATCCTCGGCGACCGCAAGCGGATGATGGCCGAGGAAACGCTGGACTGGAGCATGGGCGAACTGCTGGCCTACGGCTCACTGCTCGTTGAAGGACATCCTGTGCGGTTCACCGGTCAGGATGTGGAACGCGGCACCTTCAGCCATCGCCACGCGGTGGTGCGCATGGAGGACAGCGAGGAAGAGTTCATCCATCTGAAACACATCCAGGAAGGGCAGGCGTTGTTGCAGATCTACAATTCACTGCTGAGCGAGTACGCGGTGCTCGGCTTCGAGTACGGTTACGCGCTCACGGATCCCAACACGCTCACCATTTGGGAAGCACAGTTCGGTGATTTCGTCAACGGCGCGCAGATCGTGCTCGACCAGTATTTGTGCTGCGCCGAGGAGAAGTGGAACACCCAGAACGGCATTGTGCTACTCCTTCCTCACGGCTACGAAGGTCAAGGTGCCGAGCACAGCAGCGCGCGCATGGAGCGCTTCCTCCAAAGCGCTGCCGACGGCAATATGATCTTGGTGAACTGCACCACGCCCGCCAACTTCTTCCACGCGTTGCGCCGGCAGCTGGCGTGGAACTTCCGCAAGCCGATGGTGGTGTTCAGCCCGAAGAGCCTGCTGCGCCATGCGAAGTGCGTGAGCAAGCTGGACGACCTGACCACAGGTGGTTTCCAAGAACTCATCGACGATGCCCGTGTCGACGCCAAGAGCGTAAAGACCGTGATCTTCACGCAAGGCAAGATCCACTACGATCTGGCCGAGCACCGCGAGAAGAACGGAATCACGGATTCGGCGCTGGTGCGCATCGAGCAATTGCACCCGCTGCCCGCTGACCAGATGCGCGCCGTGATCAAGAAGTACGCGAAGGCTGAGCGTTGCATCTGGGTGCAGGAGGAGCCACTGAACATGGGCGCATGGAGCTACATGGCCATGAACTTCACCGATGTGAAGTGGGAGGTGATCGCACGCCCTGCCAGTGGAGCACCTGCTACCGGAAGCAGCAAGCGCAGCGCCAACCAGCAGATCGCGATCATTGAGAAAGCGTTCAGCAAGTCAACGACCAACACCAAGGTGAAGGCCTAGCATCCTTTACCTCCATCACCTTTCTTACCCTCGCACTATCTCACCCTCTCACAATGGCCACAGTAGACATAAAGGTTCCCAGTCCCGGAGAGAGCATCAGTGAAGTCCGCATTGCGAAATGGCTCGTGAAGGATGGCGACGTGGTAAGCAAGGACCAAGTGCTCGCCGAGATCGACAGCGACAAGGCCACATTGGAACTGAGCGCCGAAGCCGAGGGCAGGGTGCAACTGCTCGCCAAGGAGGACCAGACGGTGAACGTCGGTGATGTCGTGGTGAAGATCGACACGAGTTTCAAGGCTGAGAAGAAAGCCGCTGCACCTGCGGCCGCTCCTGCCGTGGCCGCCGCTGCCGCACCGAAGGCCGTTGCAGCAACGGCACCTGCAACCGTTTCAGCAGCGCATGCAACACCCGTGGCCAAGGCGATGCTGGACGAGAAAGGTGTGAGCGCGGATAAGGTGAAAGGCAGCGGCCCCAATGGCCGCATCACCAAGAGCGATGTGGCGGCGTACGTGGCTGGTGGCGTGGATGCCAATGCGGTCGCGCTCAATGGCTGGGGCGGCAACCGCGACCAGAGCCGTGTGAAAATGACCACGCTGCGCAAGAAGGTGGCCGAGCGACTTGTCGCGGTGAAGAACCAGACCGCCATGCTCACCACCTTCAACGAGGTGGACATGAGCGCGGTGATGGCGGTGCGCGACAAGAACAAGGACAAGTTCAAGGAGCAACATGGCGTGGGCCTCGGTTTCATGAGCTTCTTCACCAAGGCGGTGACGGAGGCCCTGCGCCTCTTCCCACAGGTGAACGGGCAGATCGACGGCGAGGAGATCATCATGCACGACTACGCCGACATCGGCATTGCCGTCAGCTCACCGAAGGGGCTGATGGTGCCCGTGCTGCGCAATGCCGAGAAGATGACGTTGGCCGAGATCGAAGGCAAGATCAAGGAACTCGCGGTGAAAGCGCGCGATGGCAAACTGAGCATCGACGAGATGACCGGCGGCACCTTCACCATCACCAACGGCGGCGTGTTCGGCAGCATGCTCAGCACACCGATCCTCAACCCACCGCAGAGCGCCATCCTCGGCATGCACAACATCGTGGAGCGGCCTGTTGCGGTGCATGGCAAAGTGGAGATACGCCCCATCATGTACGTGGCGCTGAGCTACGACCACCGCATCATCGATGGCAAGGAGAGCGTGAGCTTCCTTATGGCCGTGAAGCAGATGATCGAGGATCCCAGCAAGATGGTCTTTGGCAACAAGGAGCCGGGGCAGGTGTTGTTGGGGTTGTAGGGTCCGTGTAGCAGCGCGCAACTCTATTTTGTGTTCTGATCGGAAGCAAATGCGCAACCGGCTCCTCTTCCTGTTGGTCCTGGTTCGGGCTGCTGCATTGGGCGGCGGACAAGTTGTGCTGGATGGTCACTTCATTGCTGAACGCTGGTTGGTGAACGCGGCGGTGGATCCTGTGAGCATTGATGATATGGGGATGGTCATGGACCATTGCGAGCCCGTGCGCGATTACGCGCTGGATGAACCTTACCAATGGGTAAAGCGGGTATACCACCGTATTGAACCTAGCGAGAACCCTGATCTCGCCTCGATAGGCGCTGGTGATGTCAATTCATCGCTGGCCCAAGTGATCGATGCCGCCATCGACTCGGGGGGCGCTTATGTACACCGACATGGACTTTGTACAACCATTGGCCGTGGACGCAAACACATGGGCCCGGGTCCCATTACGATCAAGGTGGATTTCGCATACAACGACACCTTGGGAAAGCTGGAGCAGCACATCATCGGCTTCGGCATTGTGCAGGTGGACGGACGCCAAGCGTACATGTACTTCCCTGAACTGCGCTGGATGTTGAAACGGTACGATGTGAAAACCGCTTCGGGCAGTATCCCGCTCAGCAGGTATTTCGATGAATGGATGTTCGTCTCCCACGCCCTGGAACCCCCATCGGACAATGGCCGGCGTCCCCGTTGGTTCGGAGGTGCTTTTTATGAGCAGCAATCGGAGTTCGACGCGCTTACGACGCTGTACATATTGGAGCACGAGATCACGAGCCGGGGTGTTATTCTCCGGGGCAAGCGTTCGCTGCGCCTGACCGGTTATATGCCTGACTCGCGTGCGGCCATTGTGCATTTCACACCCGCTGGAGCCGTGGAACGCATCGAGGTGAAGAAGGGGAAGATCACGCTCCTAACCGCCAATTACTTGGATGGTGAGCCGCACGGGCCTTTCCGTGAATTCCACCCCAAGGGTGGCCTGGCACAGCAGGGGCAATTCGACCACGGGCTGCGCACGGGAGCGTGGGTCAGTTGGTTCGAGAACGCCAACATAAAGTCGCGCCGCATTTATGTGGACGGGCGATTGCACGGACAGCAGCGCGTGTACCACGATAATGGTGATCTCCTCCTTGAGTACGACATGGTGAACGGCGAATATGAAGGGAAGCACAGAGCATTCTATCGCGATGGGCGGATGAAATCCGAAGGGGAGATGAAGGGCGGCTTCGTCTCGGGTGAATGGAAATACTCAATCCTCATCAGCGATACGCTGAAGAGCTTCTTGAACACCCATCCGGAACTCGTCGCCTTCCCTCCGTCCGCGTGGGAGGACAACTACCTTGACTATCGGGTCACGTACGCGCAAACGGGCAAGGATGACTGGACCTGCGTTCTTCGCAAGTGCATCGAGGTGATAAGGCCGAAGCAAGTCTGGTAGTGTCGACAAGCCGTGTTCCGGCATGATCCTTGGCATCTGCCCACACTTACTTTCATCCACCCATCATGAAGAACCTCCTCCTCATCTCCCTGCTTGCTCTCTCTGCATCGTGCAGCGCTCAATTCCCTAAGGTGTTGAAGGACGCGGCCGATAAGGTGACCGGCGGCAGCGGCGGGAGCAGCGGTTTGACCAATGAAGATGTGATCGCGGGCTTGAAGGAAGCCTTGGGTAAGGGCGCTGAGCAGTCGGTGCTGAAGGGTTCGGCACTGGATGGTTTCTGGAAGAACGACCGCATCCGCATTCCCTTCCTGGCCGAGGCCGAGAAGATGAAGACCACGCTGAACAACATCGGTATGTCGGCGCAAGTCGCGGAATTCGAGATGACGATGAACCGCGCGGCGGAGGAAGCGGCCAAAGAAGCGCTGGCCGTGCTGAAGGATGCCGTTACCGGCATGAGCGTGGGCGACGGCTTCGCCATTCTGAAAGGCGGCGACAATGCCGCCACGAACTACTTGACCGACAAGACCACGGCCACGCTCACCGAGCGGTTCCGTCCCATCGTGGCGAAGGCCACACAGAAGGTCGCTCTGGCGAGTTACTGGACGCCCTTGGCCAACGGCTACAACAAGGCAGGCATGCTCACCGGCGCCAAAGCCGTTGACCCGGACCTCGATGCGTACGTAACGCAGAAGGCCATCGCAGGCTTGTTCGTGCTGATCGCCGAAGAAGAGGCCCGCATACGCAAGGATCCATTGGCCCGTACCACGGATCTGCTGAAGCGCGTGTTCGGGAGCTAGGGTTCGCATAGGCGTTCGAATAGTCCGTCGATCCGGGTTGATAACTGTGCCATCGCTTCTGCGCAACGATGGTTGGTGGGCATAGCTTTCGTTCAACCAGAACTGTCGCTCATGAAACATACCTCTACACGATTGTCTATTCCACGCGGCCTATTGCTTACAGCTGCTGTCTTGGCTGCTGTTATCGGCAACGCCCAGCAACAAACACTTTGGCTGGAAGAATTCGATGGCGGTGCCAGCACCACCGGCTTCTGGGTCGATTCCACCAATGTGACCGATTGCCGTTGGGAGTACGCTCCCGATTCGGTGAGCGCCTTCGATTTTAATCAGGACTTCGCCGGCGCGTGGCCCGCCGGTCCGGGCTTCGACAGCAGTTTCGTTTTCCTCGATAGCGATGCGTGTGGTAGCACCAGCGTGGTGGTGAACAGCTACGTTACCAGTGCACCGTTCGATGCGAGCGATGTAGGCGTATATGTGCTGCACTACACACACCAGTTCCGCGCGCGGGTGGCATCCTTCTGCCGCATTGAAGCGTCGCCAGATGGCATCGCATGGACCGAGGTGGGTTACTACTTCGGTACGGACGTCGGCTACCCGAACCCGGCCGTTATCGATAGTGTGGACATCACGGTGGCCACCGGCGCATCGGCGAACGCACTGGTGCGTTTCCAATTCAGTGCGGGCTGGGATTGGTGGTGGGCGCTGGACAGCGTCAGCGTCACCTTCAGGCCGAGCACGTTGGGCCTTGGCGGAACCACCGACAACCGCGTACACATCTTCCCGAACCCGGTGAACGATGTGCTGAACGTGCGCTACCCCGACACGCAGGTGTTGAACGCGGAAGTGTTCGATGCTATGGGCCGTCGGGTGCTCGTGGAGAACATGTCACGCCTGCTGGCTGTGCAAGCACTGGTGCCCGCCAGCTACGTGCTGGTGCTCAGCGATGCAAGCGGTGCAACAGTTGCACGCACCCGGTTCGTGAAACGATAGGACTGGCGTTACGCCGCAGTGATGCGATGCCTCACCGCGCCAGCACCAAGCGCTGTGTCAGCACGGCCCGGTCGGTTACAACCACCACTATATAGCCGCCTTCGGGCAGTGCGCCCACCTCCATGCGCGCACCTTGATCGGTGGTGTGCGTAGGAGCGGCCACCAGTTCGCCGAGGCTGTTGTAGAGGCGCACCTCGCGTTGGTCGGTGGTGGTGGTGAACACCAGGTCAACGACATCATGCGCGGGGTTCGGGTACAGGAGCAAGTTGCTCGGCGTGGACCCGATGTTCACCGCGACCGTGTTGCTGTGCGTGTAACTGCCGCCGAAGTCCACTTGTTTCAGGCGATAGTAGCTCAGGTGCTCCAGCGGATGTTCGTCCACCGTGCTGTAATCGGTGCGCGTGCTGCTGTTGCCCGCGCTCTGTAGTTGCACCACGGATTGCCATGCCTCGGCATTGGCGCTGCGCTCCACCACGAAGTACTCGTTGTTGTGCTCGTTAGCGGTGGCCCATTCCAGCAGCACGGTACGATCGTGTTGCACCTGCGCCGCGAACGACAACAGTTCGATGGGCAGCGGCGTGGTGCTGATGTTGATGGTGGCGAGCGTGAAACGGCGGTTGTTCACCAAAGCATTCACGGCTGCAAAGCGATAGAGGTTGCCGCCAACGGCTGTTGCTCCACCTATGGGCGCATCGTCGGCGAAAACGCCGTTGTTGTTCACGTCCACGAGCAATCGCAGATCGGTGGCTACTACGGGCCCTTGGTTGGTGAGGTCGAAGGTGATGTCCACGTTGCCCACATCCACCGCCACGCCTGTTGGGCTCACTTCGTTCACGCGCCACACGCGGAACCAGCGGCCCTGCACGCCGGGCGGGATATCGGTGCTTCCCCACGCGCCCAGGATGCCGTTGTCGTGGCCCCAAATGAGGAATTCGTTGTTGCCCAATCCGGTGGCGTTGTTGATCTGCACCACGGCCGTACCGCGCGAGTCGGTTTGCTGGTTGCTGCCGGTGATACGGCCTATACCGGCCACTTCGTGATCATAGTTGCCGTTGGCCAACAGGTCCTGCAAGTAGATATCGCTGGTGGTGAGCGCGAGGCCGTACTTGGCAGCGAGATAGTTGTTGATGATGATGCGTTGCGCCGAATTGACCGGTGTGGAATACATGATGATCTCGCCAAGCGTACCGTTCAAGTTCCAGCCCACGGCACCCTGCACGTTGCCGATGTAGAGTTGGTTGTTGTTGGTGTTCGGCAACTGCAAGAGGTTCACATCGTTGTAGACGGTAGCGCCGTTTTTGTACACCGTGCGCGAGGGGAACAAGCCGAGGAACACGGTGTTGTTGTACTCGAGCACGCTGTAGGCCGCACCGGTGGTGCCCGCAGGCGTCAGCGGCGAAGAGAGCAGGCCGAAGATGTCATAAATGGGCAGCTGCAGGGCATCGGTGGCAGGGCTCCACAGGGCGTAGTTGGGCTGTGTGTTGGTGCCCTTCGAAAGCCAAGCGTTGTTGTTCTTCGGTGCGCCCTCGGCAGTTACCATGAAGATGTCCCACTGGGTAAGATCCAGCGAGCCCGCATCGGGTATGCGCAGCTCATTGGTGGTGCCGTTGAAGGCCAGCACCGGGTAGCCGTTCAGCGCGCCGCCCACCAGCGTTGGGCGAGCAGGTACCGACGGACTGGTGGCGTTGTTGTTGTTGCCGCTGTGGTCGTTCCAGTTGGTTACGGCCGCACCGACCACTACAACGCTGTTATCGCCACTGAGCCAAAGCCGGTTGTTCGCGGCATTGCCCACGCCGCCCGGCCCGATCTGGGCGCTGGCGCCCAGGTCGAGGAGGACGAGTGTGATGGGTGCTGCGATACGCATGAGTCAAGATATGGCGTGGTTTCAACGGAAGGCAAGGCGATAGGTTCGTGGGGCCCATGACTTCCGTGGTGAATACTTGGACACCGCTTGACCCTGGGTAATACCGCCTTCGGCGAAGCGTGCTTAGTATCGCTGGATCAATGAACATTCCATGCGTGGTACACTTCTCCTCCCCCTGTTCGCTGCGGCACTTGTACTGCCGTTCGGTGGCCTGCACGGCCAAGTGCTGTTCGTGAACGACAACGACAACATCACCTTCAACACCGATACGGTGCTGAACGATCTTGCCGGCACCGGTATAGCGTTCGATAAGTACGATATACCGGCCATGGGTGTGCCGCCCGATGCTTCGGTACTGGGCAACTATCCGGTGATCATTTGGTATTGCTCCGGCGATGGCGCGGGCCTCGGTTTCTGGGAAACCGGTGTACAGGCCGATCTGGTGGATCACATCCTTGCGGGCAACACGCTGTGGGTGATCGGCACCGATGTGCTGTATGCACAATACGGTGGTGCACCGGTATCGTTCTCCTCCGGCGATTTCGCGTTGGATGCCATGGGCCTCGCGTCGTATGATGTGCAGAGCTATGGCGACGATGCGAACGCGGGTTGCTCGCAGATGGACGTGGTCCCGGGTGTTGCCGGCCAGTTCGCGCCTACGCTGTTGTGGAGCTTTCCCACCATTTGGTGGGCCGATGGTTGCACGCCCGCGCTCGATGCCGAGGCCATTTATAGCATGGGGCCCTCCTCGTATGTGCTGTTCGGCGCAAAGGCCATGATCCACTACCACCCGGTCGGCACCAGCGTTATGAGCACCTTCTTTGATCCTGCGCTCATCGATACGTATCCGAACCGAGTGCTCTTCCTTACGCAGACCCTTAACTACTTGGGCATTGCAGCCAGCGTTGCGGAGCAGAACGACACGGGTGTGCTGCAGTTGCATTTGCTGCCCGCCGACAACGGTGGATTGGTACTCTCCTGCACGGCGAACATCCGCGAGGTGGAGGTCCATTCATCCAGTGGGAAGTTGTTGCGCCGCTCCACGGTATCGGGTGCCCGCAGGGTTGAACTGCCGCGCAACGACATGTCCAGCGGTCTGCACTTTGGTAACGGTCACCACGGCCTCGGGCCAACGGATCAGCCGCAAATGGGCTATGCGCTAGCGCACGGATCGTGCATGGGGCCACGTTGACATGAACATGGAACGATCACGTATGGCCGTCGTTGCAGTATTGCTGCTGGTGATCCCGGCGGTGTTGCGGGCACAGGTCACCAACAACGATCTGCGCGTCACCAACGGAACCGTCAATGCACGCATCGTGGAATTCGTGAATAGCAAACAAGGCAAGAAGGTAGGCCACGGCGAATGCTGGGACCTTGCTGCTGAAGCGCTCACTACTGCCGGAGCCACTTGGGACGGCCGATACACGTGGGGTTTGGCCATCGACCCGCTGAAGGATAGCGTGCTACCTGGCGATGTGGTGCAGTTCGAGAACGTGATCTTGGAGTGGGAGGAAGGCAATTCGGTGAACCGTGAAGCGATGGGGCATCATACGGCGGTGATCGTAGAGGTGAAAGCGCCCGGTGTATTCGTGATAGCGCATCAAAACTTCGGTCCCAATGGTCGAAAGGTGGGCACCAGCGATCTTGTTTTGGCGCGGAAGAAGAAGGGGAAGCTCACGGTATACCGTCCGCAGGGCTGATCGCTTCAGCCCAACAGCAGCGGCACCATCTCGTTGAAGTGACGGAAGAGGCGGATGCCATCAGGCACTACATCCTCGCTCCGCAGCTGCGCTTGCGGTCCGGTGATCCAGTGTGTTACCCGCTGGTGTGTTGTTACGCGGTGAAGCTCTTTCAGGAAGGGTGCGGTGCCACCATCGTAATTCGTGGTGAGCACGGTCACCATCACCAACGGTCCACTGGTGGAAGCCACCAATTGTGCGAGGTCGCTCACGGGTACGCTCTGCCCCAAATAGATCGCCGCTTTGCCCGCTGAACGCAGCAGGAAGTTGGCGTAGAGGATGCCCAGTTCGTGCACTTCCATTTCGCGCAAATACAGCACGTAGGTGGTATGGCACAAAGAGGCCACCGGTTGCGCGTGCGTTTCGGCTTCAATGCGCCGCCTGACCAGATTGCTCACGAAGTGTTCGTGTGCCGGGCGTATGTTCTTCGATTGCCACAGCAGCCCTACTTGCATCATCAACGGCAGGAACACTTGTTCGGCCAGCGCGCGGAAGCCATGTTGCTGCGCGAACGTGTTGCACCTCCCCTCGAACCGCACCTCGTCGAAGTGCAACATGCTCATCACCAGTTCGTTGATCAATGCCGAAGGTCCCGGTGCTTTGCTGCCGATCTCGCGCACGCTGATCTCGCGCACTTCGTTGGTCATGGCGGCGATCTTCGAGATCTTCACGCCGTGTGTGTTGAGGTACGCGATGTTGAGCAAGTCGCGCAGGTCCTCCACATTGTAATGGCGGATGTTGGTGCCGGTGCGCGCAGGGCGTATCAGTCCGTAGCGCCGCTCCCACACCCTGATGGTGTGCGCCTTTACGCCGGAGAGATTCTCCAGATCGCTGATGCTGAAGCGGGTGGCAAAGGGACTGGTGGGCACGGCCGCAAATGTGGCTTCTTGCCCGTTACCGGCCTCGGAGAAAAACCCGGAAAAGGGGGCCGATCCCTCGGCCCCCCTTTCTTTGTTAACGTCGTCGCGATCAGCGTACGACATGGAACGGCATGCTCTTCACGCCGTTGTTGGCGATCAACTGCAAGGCATATTGTGCAGGAGCCAATTGCTGGACGGGGACCTGCAGGCGCGTGGTGCCGTTCTCGAAAGCGTTGTTCCCCACTGTCATCACAACGCGACCGGTCACATCCACCACGCGCAGTTGCACGTTTTGGGCATTCTTCACTGCGACATCCACATTGAGCACATCGCTCACCGGGGTAGGCCAGAGAGCGCTGCCCGCAAAGGCATCGGCCTCCGACACACCCGTGATCAGCGGCAACTCCACCAGTGCACCACCTGCGGCCAACGCCACCCACAGTCCGAAGGCCGGGCCGTTGCTGTTCTGTGCCGGCGACAGGAAGCCGCTTGCCAGTACGGTCAACGCCGCACCGTCCAAGCTGAGCAAGCTCAACGGTGCCAGGTAGTTCACCAGTTCATTGCCTTGTGCATCCTGCACCTGCAGCGAGTAATCAGCCGTAGGCACTTCCAAATAGCCATCGAATTCACCGTATGCCAGGTCGTCAACGATCGTAGCGCCGCCCAACAAGGCGGTCTCTGCCACATCCACCACCGGTGCATCCGTTGCTCCGTGGAATACGAGCAGGTCGGTATTGGCTGCCCCGCTGGTAGCTGTTTCGCGCGCGCCACCGAACGCATACAGGTTGAAGGGCTGAATGGGGTTGTAACCGGCTGCGCTCACGATACCGTTGGCGACAACGATGTATGTCTCCCCATCGGCCAAGTTGAAGTTCTGCTGATAGATGGCGTCGCTCGCCTGCGTGCTGTTCGGCAACGCGATGCCCACGGTGAGGTCCACGCCGGCCTGTGCGTCCACAAAGGGCGATGCGGTGCGGAAGTCGAAGTCATCGAGCAGGAGTGCATTGTTCACCCAGACATCAACCGTGCTCGCAGCCAGATCGGAGCTATTGTGGATCACTTGCAACCGGGCCGTCGGTATGCTGGCGCTTGGCAGCTCCACCAATGCACCACCACTGGGCAACGCTACCCAAAGGCCGAAGGCAGGGCCGTTGCTGTTCACCGCAGGGTTCAGGAATCCGCTCGCCAGTACCGTCAATGCGGTGCCGCCAAGATTGAGCGCGGCAAGAGGAGCGCTGTATGCAGCCACGATCGTTGAATTGTCGGCCGTGCGCACTTGAAGCGAATAGTTGGCCGTGGGAAGTTCCAAATAACCAGCGAAAGCGGGGTAGGAGATGTTGTCCACAATGGTCGCGTTTACCGCGCCGCTCTCATACACATCAACTGTTGGGGCATCGGTGGCACCGTGCAACACCAGTACATCCGTCATCATGGCGCCGCCGTTCGGCTTCCACCCCTTGGTCGAACACTTCGATGCTGAATGGTGTTGCTGGCGCGTAGCCAGGACCACCAAGAGTGCCGCTGGCCACCAGCACATAAGTGGAGCCTTCGGTGAGGTTGTAGTTCACTTGCACCAGCGCATCGCTCGCTTGGGTGCTGGTAGGCGGGGCAACACCAACGGTAAGGTCAACACCAGCTTGCAGGTCCACGAAAGGCGAGGCCGTGCGGAAGTTGAAGTTGTCGATGAGCAGCGTATTGTTCAGCCAAATGTCCACCACGCTGGCACCCAGATCGGCGCAGTTGTGATTACCTGGCGCGGGCTGTTGGAATGCTGGCACTGGGCAGTTCCACCAATGCACCGCCGCCAAAGCCACCCAAAGTCCGAAAGCTGGCCGTTGCTGTTTCACAGCAGGGTTGAGGAATCCGCTAGCGAGCACTGTTATTGCAGCACCACCCAGGCCGAGTGATGAAAGCGGGGCCGCATAGGCTGCAACGATGGTGGAGTTGTCCCCCGTGCGCACTTGCAGGGTGAAGTCCAAGTTGGGCAGTTCGAGGTATCCAGCGAAGGCTGGGTAGGAGAGGTCATCCACCACGGTCGAACTGGTCACGGCGCTTTCGTAGACATCTACTGTGGGGGCATCGGTGGCACCGTGCATAACGAGCACGTCAGTGGTTAAAGCACCGCCCACAGCTGATTCGCGGCCTTGCGCGAACACCTCCAAGGTGAATGGCGTTGCTGGGGCATAGCCCGAGCCACTCACGATCCCGCTCGCAACGACTAGATAGGTCTCGTTGGGGTCAAGTATGAACGTCTGGTTGAAGATCGCATCGCTCGCCATCGTGCTGTTCGGCAGCGCGATACCGACGTTGAACGCACCCCTGCGGGTGCGTCGATGAAGGGCGAAGCAGTGCGTAAAGCGAAATTGTCCAGCAATAGGGTGTTGTCGAGCCACACGTCGACCTGGGTTGCGGCCAGGTCGGCAGAATTGTGGATCACTTGCACGCGGGCTTGGGGGCCGCCGTCGCAATGAGCGAAACTTCCCCAAGGCAGACGTCCCTAGAGATGGGTAGTGGATAAAAGTGGTTGCATGTTTGTTAGGTTGTGTTTATGGATTACGGCGACAAACATGAACACAAATCATGAATAATGTTCAATAAATATCCAAAAAAGAGTGAACAAAATGATGACTCAGCGGTTTCCTCAGCTGTCAGAGGCGCTACATATTGTTGGAAATATGGAATACGTATGGGATTTCGGAGGTTGAACCGGAAACCGCACCTTGGCGATCCCCATGACCTCGTGCCTCCCCATTGCCTGAATTGTGACGAACCGTTGAACGGGCGCTTCTGCTCCTACTGCGGACAAGTCGCATCCACACAACGGCTTACCATCGGAGGTTTGATGCGCGAGGTCTGGTTGAAATTCACCAACACCGAGGAAGGTCTGCCGCATTTGTTGCGCGAGTTATACAGGCATCCGGCGCGCGTATGCCGCCATATGGTGGAAGGCAGGCGCAAGCGCTACAGCAATCCATTGAGCTTCGTCTTGGTGACCGCAGGCTTGAGCCGCGCCTTGAATTACTGGGCCTGCGCGCGGTGGAACGCTTGGCGGCAGAAGCACCGGCGACCATCGATGCCTATCAGTGGCAGTTCATCGGGTTCATGAACCAGTGGTTCAACCTCATCCTCTTCTGCAGCATTCCGGTGAATGCCCTGTTGAGTTACTGGTTGTACGAACGGCACGGGTACAACTACGCTGAGCATCTTATGCTCAACGGGCTACTACGCGGTGCATCGCTGCTCTTGTTCTGCGCGTTCACGCCATTGCTGCGTTGGTATGGCGACCTCTGGTTCACCTGGATCGGCATCTACTTTCGTGTTGTGGATCGGCTACTTCACTTTCACGTACATGGGCTTCTTCCGCACGCGGGGTGTGTCGGGAATCGTGCGGGCGCTGTTGGGGCCTGTGCTCACCATATTGCTGGTGAACAGCGCCATGTGGTTGCTCTTCGGGATCTTCCACTTCCGGTTCTTCACTTCGTCCTGAACGGTCGCCGCAGTTAGCATTGCAGCCCCGATGCGTCGGGCTCCCCGGATGCTGCACAGCTACATAGCCATTGAAGGGCTCATCGGCGCCGGCAAGACCACGCTTGCGAAGCGCTTGTGCGAGTTGTACAACGGACGGCTGGTATTGGAGGAATTCGATGACAACCCCTTTCTGCCAAGGTTCTACGATGACCCGGAGCGCTATGCGTTCGCTGTGGAGCTGGGATTTTTGGCCCAGCGTTATCACCAGCTGAAACGCGTTACGGAGCGTGAGCTCTTTACCCCGGTAACCGTCGCGGATTATAGCATAGGCAAGTCATTGGTGTTCGCGAGCGTTACGTTACCCGCCGATGAGTATGCGCTGTTCCGGGACTTGTACAATATCATGTACGCTGATCTGCCGCAGCCGGAACTCATCGTGTACCTGCACCTGCCCATGGACCGTGTGCAACAGCGCATCCAACAGCGTGGTCGCAGCTACGAACAGAGGATCCCCCCTGACTATCTGGCCCGCTTGCAGCACCGGTACCTGGACCACCTGCAAAAACTCAACGGGCCCCGCGTGCTGATCGTCGACTTGTCGAAAACCGACCTGTTACGTGATGCCGCCGCGTTCCAGCATGTGCTGGAGGCCATGGACAGTAGTGGAATGGAGCGTCACGTGGTGCTCGAACCCTGAATTCCCCATGGGGTGTGGACAAGTGTTCGTCGGAAATGGCGGGATGCCGGAGGGCACGCGGTTATACTTGCAGCCGAATTCAAGCACTTTTCCCACTCACAATGGAACAACGGCACCTGCAAGCCACAGTCGCTACCGCCTTCACCGCCATCCTGTTGATCGGCTGCGGTGGTATCGGCAAAATGAACAAGTACGTCGAGAACGTGAAGTACACGGTGGACCCGAATCCACTGATCGTACAGGGCGACAGTGTTGACCTGAACCTCCGGGGCAATTTCCCGGGCAAGTATTTCTACAAGAAGGCCAGTGTTGATCTAACCCCGACCTTGGTGTACGCCGGTGGCGAAACGCCTTACAAAATGGTCTGCTTCCAAGGGGAGAAAGCCGCTAGCAACTGCACGGTGATCCCCTACGAGACCGGCAAGGACTTTACGTACAGCAACAAGATCGCCTATCAGCCCGCTATGGAGGTGAGCGAATTGAAGGTGCGCATCCTTGGCAAACAAGGCAAGAAGGAAAAAGCCTTCGATGACGTGAAGATCGCCGACGGTGTCATCACCACGCCGTACCTGATGGTGAACGATGATAAAGTGATCACCGGCGCGGATGCGTTCCAACGCACCACCAGCCACAGCACCAGCGCGCAGTTGAACTATCTGGTAGCGTCCAGCAATGTGCGTCCGGGCGAACTGAGCGATGCGGACATCAAGGCAATGAGCGCTTGGGTCAAGAGCATCGCCAAGAACGAGCGTATCGTGATCAAGAGCGCGGTGATGGATGCATGGGCGAGCCCCGAGGGTGAACTGGACATGAACGCGAACTTGGCGGATGATCGCGCTGCTTCGGGCAAAGCCTGGGTGAAGCAAACGCTCAATGCGAACAAGATCGCTGCCGGCAAGAACGATTCGCTGTACGTTCTCAATGCCAATGGCGAGGACTGGGAAGGGTTCAAGAAGGCCACCGAGGCCAGCAACTTCGCTGACAAGGACCTGGTGCTGCGCGTAATGCAGATGGAACCCGATGTGCAGAAGCGCGAGAGCCAGATCAAGGATATGGCTGCTACCTACAAGGAGATCGCCGAGGACATCCTGCCGGGGCTGCGCCGTACGGAGATCGTAGTGAACTATGATAAGGTGGGATACAGCGATGAGGAGCTCACGACCATGAGCCGTACCATGCCGGACAGCTTGAATGTGGAGGAGCTGCTGTACGCCGCCACCCTCACCAGCGATATGAATGAGAAGCTGCGCATCTACAAAGAGTGCGAGCGCGTTCACCCCAGCGACTGGCGCGGTGCCAACAACGTGGGTACCATACACTTCATGCAGAACCGTATGGCCGAAGCGGAAGCCAGCTTCCAGAAGGCGAACAGCACCACGGACAACCCGGTCAGCACGAATAACCTCGCTGTGATCGCTCGCCAAAAAGGTGATCGCAAGAAGGCGATGGAAATGCTGAAGAAGTCGGGTGCTGCTGGTCCTGATGTGAAGTACAACATGGGCCTCATAGACATCCAGAACGGCAACTACGGCAGTGCCAGCACCAACTTCGGCAGCACCAACAGCATGAACGCCGCTTTGGCCAAAGTGCTCGGTGGCGACGCCGCAGGTGCACAACGCATCCTCGAGGCCGCTCCTGACAAGGACAGCGCGACCAGCCACTACCTCATGGCCATCCTCGGTGCCCGCCAGAACAACGGCGACATGGTGCGCAACCACCTTGCCCAAGCCGTGGCCAAGAACCCTGACTACGCTGCTAAAGCGAAGAAGGATCTTGAGTTCCGCGCCTTCAAGGACAACTTGGGTATCTGAACTTTCGGAAGGAGCACTTACGAAACCCCCGGCCAACACCGGGGGTTTCTCTTTTCATGTAGCGCTTGATCCGGCCGACTTAATCTTGGCACATGACGGCGCTTAAAGGAAACATCCGTTTGCAAGCCTTGGTGCTCTTGGCAGGTGTTGTGCTCATGGTCGTAAAGTTCCTTGCGTGGCGGCTTACGCACAGTAATACGATCCTGAGCGATGCCCTTGAAAGCATCGTGAATGTCGTGGCGGGCTCGTTCGCGCTATACAGCTTGGTGCTGGCCGCAAAGCCACGGGATCGTGACCACCCTTACGGGCATGGCAAGGTGGAGTTCATTTCTGCGGGCATTGAGGGAGGGCTGGTCGTTCTTGCTGGGCTGGTGATCATCTGGCGCGCAGTTCAAGCACTCTTGTCGCATCAAGAGTTGCACGATCTCGATATCGGGATCCTCTTGGCTTCGGTCGCCGGTGGCCTTAATCTGGCCATGGGCCTCATACTGAGGCGTCGTGGGAAACAAGCCCACTCCATCACCATGGAGGCCAGCGGTGCGCACCTCTTGAGCGATGCCTGGAGCACGGTGGCCATGATCGTCGGGTTGGTGCTGATCCACTTCACCGGCCTGTTGTGGCTCGACCAGCTGTTCGCTATCGTCTTTGCGTGCTACATCATGTTCACTGGTTTCCGGGTCTTTCGTCGCTCCGTGGCCGGTATCATGGACGAGGCTGACATGGGATTGGCGTCGTCCGTTATCGCGCTGATGGAGGCCAACCGGCATCCGCAGTGGGTGGATCTGCACAATTTCCGCATGATCAAATACGGGGCGCTATTGCACATTGATTGCCATGTGACATTGCCTTGGTACTACTCGCTGGAAAAGGCGCACGACGAGATCAGTGCGATGGAGCATCTGGTGAACGAACGTATTGGGCGCGAAGTGGAACTCTTCATCCATATGGATCCTTGCCTGCCGTCCTCATGCGCCATCTGCTCGCTAGCGGATTGTCCGGAACGGAAGGCACCGTTCAAGCAACGTGTGCCGTGGACGTTGGAAACCGTTACCGTGAATGCGAAGCACGGGCTTGCTTCTATAGAAGGTTAGAGGCGTCAGAGCATCACAGGGGTCTGGGCTCCGCTTACGGGTCAACCGTCGCACTGACCTGGCCACTATATGTCACATGCATTGATATAAAAAGGAGAGGGTCCCGCAGGACCCTCTCGAAAGTTGATGACCACCGTGTCTAGAACACGATCTTCTGACGGCGGATGCGGGTGCGGTACTTCTTGCTGCTCGTGCGGTACTTGTAAACTTTGTAGTGGAACTGCACCTTCAGGAAAAGGTAGGCGTCGTTGTCCTTGCTATCGCCGCGTTGTGCGTTGGTGCCGGTTTGACCGGGGATCTCTCCCAAGCTTGGGTCGGATAGATAAGCGGCCAGATCGCCGGTGCTCGCTTGAATGTCCTGCTTGTCATAATACACCCCGCTCACATCGTCGATGTAATCGGTGAAGGTCATGGTGTACTGGAGTTCGAGACCCGTGCTCCACTGCTTGCTGAGCGCTTTCCGCAGACCGAAGCCCATAGGTACACAGAAGCCGTAGAGATCGTATTCCTCCGGTCCGCCGGGCAAACCTTGGCCTTCGGTACGCAAGGGTTTCAGCGCAACGTAACCGTTGTTCACCTGTGCCTTCGGGTTGAAGGAGAAGCCACCGATACCGGCGAAGATGTAGAGGCCGATGCGCTTGCTCTTCACGCCCTTCACCCCGCGCAGATCATAGATGTGCCCCAACTGCTCTTTGTAGAAGTGGTACTGGAGAACGCTGGAAAACTCGAACACGTCGCTGCGGAACTGCAAGTTGCGGTTGTGACGGAAAGGCTCGGTCGTGAGGTTGTCGTTACCGCTGAGCACCCCGTAGGTGAGCGAATTGCTCCAGCTGATCCGTTCGCGCAGGAAATACTTATGACCGATGCTCAGCGCAGGTTTCGTCTGGCTGAACTCAAGATCCCACACGAAGGGGCTGCCGATCTGGTTGCGACCGCCAAGTTCACCCAAGAAGTTGCTCACACCCATACCGATCCCCATTCGTTCCGATGGGTTTTCCAGTAACTGCTGCTCCGGAAATACTGCGCCCACGAAGGCGCGGCCACCAAGCAGATCAATAAGGAAAGCAGGATGGTTCGGCGGTAGTGACGGTTCATCAAGGGGTCCGGTAGCGTTCAAATATAGAAGTCGTACCCGGCGTAGACCGGTTTTCAGTGCTCTTAGGTCGTTTTTGCCAGCGTTCCCTAGACCTGCGACCCACGGAAAGGTTGCCTTTCAACGTGCGTTGGCAACAGTTTGATACAGCCCGGGTTCCACGGAAGTCAAGTGCCACAACACCACGCCCGCGCATACCGATACGTTCAGCGAATGTTTGCTGCCATGTTGGGGTACGGACACGCATACATCCGCTTCGAGCACCACGGCGTCGCTCACACCATTGAGCTCGTTGCCCATCACCAACGCGATCGGCCCGTTTCCGGCCGAACGGAATTCAGGAAGGGGCTTTGCTTCAACGGTCTGTTCCACGGCCACGATGAAATAGCCCTCGGCCTTCAATCGTCGCACTGCAACAAGCACGTCCGGTTCATGTTCCCACGGCACGGAGGCGGTCGCCCCCAAAGCCGTTTTGTCGATCTCGCGGTGCGGTGGTAGGGGCGTGAACCCGCAGAGCACCAGCCCTTCTATGCCGAAGGCATCGGCCGTGCGGAACATGCTGCCCACGTTGTGCCTGCTGCGCACATCGTCGAGCACCAGCCGAATACGGGTCAAGTTCTGGTGTGGGTAGGCTTCCGGTGCCACGCGTCCCAATTGATCCATCGTGAGCTTGCGGTCAGTGGCGGGCATGTGGGTAAGTTGTTGGCAAGCGGGAGGTGTAAAATGAAAGCCGGAACCTGCACCGGCGGTACTTTTCCGGGCTCACCGGAACAGGGCGGCAAAGAACGACAGGTATCATGAAGAACCGCGCCGCCAAGTCGGGATCAGGGACCGAAACGCCGTTGATGCAGCAATACGGCCGCATCAAAGCGCAGTTCCCCGACGCGGTGCTTTTGTTCCGGATCGGGGATTTCTACGAGACCTTCGATGAGGATGCCCGCGTGGCATCGCGTGTATTGGGTATTACGCTCACGAAGCGCAACAATGGGGCAGCGGCTTCCATGGATCTTGCCGGCTTCCCTCACCATAGCATCGAGACCTATCTACCCCGGTTGGTCCGTGCTGGTCATCGGGTGGCCATTTGCGATCAACTGGAGGACCCGAAGCTCACCAAGACCATCGTAAAGCGGGGCGTTACGGAGGTGGTAACACCCGGCGTGGTCTTCAACGACCGGGTAGTGGATCAACGCCGCAACAACTGGCTGGCGGCGGTGGCGGTGCGCAAGCCTGGCAAGGGCAAAGGAGCCACCCTCTATGGATCCGCCTTTCTCGATGTTACCACGGGGGAGTTCCTGCTCGGCGAAGGCGATGCCATCGCCACAGGCAAATTCCTTGAAGCGCACGCGCCCAGCGAACTCCTCTTTCCGAAGGGAAGTGGCGATCTGGAGATGGGAAAGTGGACGCGCGATATCCATTCGTTCGGCATGGATGATTGGGCCTTTGCGCACGACTTCGCCCGGGAGCGCTTGCTGCGCCAGTTCGGCACCAACTCCTTGAAAGGATTCGGTACGGAAGAGTTGCAGGTTGCGCAGTGCGCTGCTGGTGCCGTGTTGCACTATCTCTCGGAAACCAAACACGACAAACTCGCGCACCTCAGCAGCATGGCACGCATCGAGGTGAACAGTCACGTGTGGCTGGACCGCTTCACGGTGCGCAATCTGGAGTTGGTTCATTCGGCGAACGAGGAAGGGCACACGTTGCTCGGCGCCATGGACAAGTGCATTACGCCGATGGGCGCGCGCATGCTCCGGCGTTGGTTGCTTTTTCCGCTGTTGGATGCAACGGCCATCAATGCGCGGTTGGACATGGTGCAAGGATTGATCGCGGAGCGGTCGGTCGTTGAGGCACTGGAGATCGAACTACGGTCCATTGGCGATATGGAACGACTTGTGGGGCGTGCCGCCGTGGGCCGCATTCACCCGCGTGAAGTGCTGCAGTTGCAACGGGCGTTGGTGGCCTCGGAAGCTGCGCATGTGAAACTCGCTGATGGGCCGAGCGGCTGGGCACCTCTTGTGGCGCGGCTGCAAGTTCCCTTGGTGTTGGCAGAACGCATAGCGGCGACGTTGGAGCCACAAGCACCGGTGAACGTGCAGAAAGGCGGCGTGATCAAGAACGGGATCAACACTGAACTTGATGAACTGCGGCATGTGGCCACGCACGCCAAGGAGTTATTGCTCGACATACAAGCCCGCGAGAGCGAGCGCACCGGTATCACATCCTTGAAAGTCGGCTACAACAACGTCTTCGGATACTACCTGGAAGTGCGCAACACGCACAAGGCCAAGGTGCCCTCCGAGTGGACGCGCAAGCAGACCCTTACCGGGGCCGAGCGCTATGTCACGGAGGAATTGAAAGTGCTGGAGGACCGCATCCTGAGCGCTGAGGAACGCACGCTGGCGTTGGAAGCAGGCTTGTTCCAAGCGTTGGTGGAAGCGGTGTGTGCTGAGATGTCGGCCATCCGCTCGGTGTCGTTGGCCATCAGCGAACTTGATGTGTTGATGGCGTTCGCGCGGAACGCAGTTGCATGGGGCTACTGCCGTCCGCAGTTCGTGGATGATCGCGTGGTAGCTGTTGAGGCCGGGCGTCATCCGGTGATCGAACAACAGCTTCCACCGGGCGAAGTGTATGTGCCGAACGACATGCAGTTGGATGCAGTGGAACGTCAATTATTGATGATCACCGGCCCGAACATGAGCGGTAAGTCGGCGCTACTGCGGCAAACTGCGCTAACGGTGCTGATGGCGCAGATGGGCAGTTACGTTCCCGCGAAGTCGGCACGCTTGGGCATTGTGGACCGTGTGTTCACGCGTGTTGGCGCGAGCGATAACCTCAGTACCGGCGAAAGCACGTTCATGGTGGAGATGAACGAAACCGCCAGCATCCTCAATAACCTGAGCACGCGCAGCCTTGTGTTGCTGGACGAGATCGGGCGTGGCACGAGCACCTACGACGGGATCAGCATCGCGTGGGCCATTGCCGAGCACTTGCATGGACACGACGGTCGGCCGCTCACGCTGTTCGCGACGCACTACCACGAGTTGAACGAGATGGCCGCCGTGTTCCCGCGTATCCGCAACGGGCATGTGGCCGTGCGCGAGGCGGAGGGCAGGGTGCTCTTCCTGCGCAAATTGCTGCCGGGCGGCACCGACAGGAGTTTCGGGATACATGTAGCGCAGATGGCCGGCATGCCTAAGAGCGTTGTGGCGCGCGCGGAAAAAGTGCTGAAGCATTTGGAGAAGAGCCATGCTGGTGATCTGGGGGAGGCGGTGCAGCCCAACAGTGACGGACCATCGCTCACAGCGCTCCGCTCCGATGTAACCGGGCTCGGTAAAGAGCTTCAGCTTAGCATCTTCCAATTGGACGATCCCGCGCTGGAGCGTATCCGGGACGAGATCAATGCCTTGGACATCGACACCCTGACTCCCGTGGAGGCGCTGTTGAAGCTCAACGAGATCAAGCGTCTGGTATCGCCGAAGGCCAAGTTGCGCAAGGCGTGAAGGCCGGACCCAACATGACTTTCAGCAAGAGTTCGTGGATCGTTCGGTTGCAATGCATCGGCTTCTATATTTGCGGCCGATTCCAAGCGAGAGTAGCTCAGTTGGTAGAGCACGACCTTGCCAAGGTCGGGGTCGCGGGTTCGAGTCCCGTTTCTCGCTCAGCACGATGCCTCCCACAAGGGGGCATCGGTATTTTCGGACCTCCCTGCCCAGGTGGTGAAATGGTATACACGAGGGACTTAAAATCCCTTGGTCCGCAAGGGCCGTGCGGGTTCAAGTCCCGCCCTGGGCACCAACACGCAACCCGATGTTCCTGAAGCGGCTCCTGCACTACCTCAACCCGGCTACGCTGTTCGGGAAGAGCAACGAGAACGTGAATCTGCGTTTCATGCACGGCATCAATCGCATCAGCATTTTCGTGTTCCTGATCTGCCTCATCGTGATGGCGGTTCGGGCGTGCGGATAGAGGAGGTCAACTGTTCCAGATCCGCCACGCGGCTTCGGCTTGCGCGTGCAGCATGGCCAGTCCGTTGCAGGTGTGTGCGCCTCTTTCGTTGCCGAGTTTCAGGAAGAGCGTTCGCTCCGGGTTGTACACCAGGTCGATCAGCAGGTGTTTCGGCGTCAGCGCTTCGTACGGTAGGCGCGGGGCCACATCGATCAACGGATGTTGGCCGAGGGGCGTGGTGTTGATGATGAGCGGACATACCTTGAGGACGATCGGATCCACGAGGTCGTAAGTGAGATCGCCGCGATCGCGATCGCGGCTTACGATCCTGAACTTGATGCCCAGTGAACGCAGCACGAAGGCCACGGCGCGGCTGGCACCACCGCTGCCCAACACAAGGGCGCGCGGCCGTTCGCCATCGAGCAGGGGTTCCAGCATTGCACGGAAACCTTCGACATCGGTGTTGTGGCCCGTGAGCGCGCCATCGCGGATGCTGATGGTGTTCACCGCGCCGACGGTACGGGCCGTTTCATCGAGCCCTTGTAGCAAGGGGAGCACGGCTTGCTTGTGCGGTATGGTGACGTTGAGCCCGCGAAGTTCCGGCCGATCCGCGATCAACGCCGTCAATGCCGAGCAGTCGGGTAGATCGTACAGGTCGTACCGAGCGTGGATCCCTTCACGCTCGAACTTCTCCGTGAAGTAGCGCTGGCTGAAGCTGTGCGATACAGGATGACCGATGAGCCCGTAATGATCCACGCGGCCTTCAACGCTCAGGACCGCGATGTATTGCCATCCCCCTTGCGCGAACGCGCACGCATGAACTCCACGATCATGGGCAGCACGCTGAGGAACACGATGCCGATCACCACGAGTTTGAAGTTGCGCTGGACGATCTCCGAGTTGCCGATAAGGTAACCGGCGGCCAACATGGTGCCGATCCACAGCGCCCCGCCCGCGATATCGAACGGCAGGAACTTCTTACGGTAGTCCATGGCACCGATGCCCGCGACAAAAGGTGTGATGGTGCGGACGATGGGAACGAAGCGCGCGATGATGATCGTCTTCACGCCGTACTTCTCGAAGTAGGAGTGTGTCTTGTCCAGGTGTTTCTGTTGCACCAGGTCGCGCCCGAAGGTCTTCCACTTCACCACGCGCGGACCGAAGAAGCGGCCCACCCAGTAGTTGAGGTTATCGCCCAGCACCGCTGCGGCAAAGAGCAGGAAGAAGAGGAACCAGATGTTGAGCGTGGGCGCTACGCCCGCCGCCAACGAGCCGGCAACGAACAGCAGCGAATCGCCGGGCAGGAACGGCATGACGACCAGACCGGTCTCCACGAAGATGATGGCGAAGAGCAGGGCGTATACGAGGTTGCCGTGCGCGACGATGAACGCATCGATCACGGTCTTCGGGTCGCTCAGAAGATCGAGCAGGGGTTGGATGAGGTCCATCATGGGCGGGTCACTCGCACTTCAGTGTGGGGTCCACATCGCGGCCGTATGCCAGGATGCCTCCTTTGAGGTTGATGAGATTGTCGAAGCCGTAGCGCGAGGCGAGCGCATTGATCACTGCCCCGCTGCGCGCGCCACTGCGGCAGTGGATCACCACAGGTACATCCTTGCGCACTTCCCCGATGCGGTCCACGATATCGCCCATCGGTATGGACTGCCCACCGATGTTGCACAGTTCCAGTTCGTACGGTTCCCGCACGTCGATGAGCTGGAAGGCGGTGCCCTCCTTCTTCATCGCCTCCAGTTCTTTCGGGGTTATCTCTTTCATGGCGCGGCGAAGATCGTTGTTCAACTGTTGCCGCAATTGCCCCGAGAGATCCTTCGTCGCGGACTCCGCCGTATGGCGGATGACAGACCTGGGGAGAGGACCGCATAGCGAACGGATGCGAAAAGGCGTTGCGGTGACGTTCACTGCTAAACCGCCAAACCGCGCTACTGCTTCACTGATCTTTCGTCTGCCGCAGCTTCTCGCTCATGCTCTCGGGCAGATGATCGAAGAAGGTATCGCCGCGCAGGCCGAGGCGCAGCGTTTCAAGCGCGATCACTTCGTCCGGTGCGATGTTGCCGAGGTTCACATTGGGGCCCATCTGTTGGATGAACCAAACCTGTTGCGGTTTGCGCGGCGCTTCCCAAATGATGTCCTTCATGGGCACTTTCGCGATGATCTTGTTCACCAAGGCCGTGTGCGCATGGCCGCTGGGACGGTAGATGCCCACTGTGCCGCTCTCTCGCGCTTCGGCGATCACCTTCCAACTGCCGGCCTTCAGTTCATCCTGCATCATGCGCACCCAACGCGTGGGGCTGATCAATATGCCTTCCTCCTTGCTGCCCACTTCGCTGAGCACGGTGACTTTGCGCGCCAGTTTGTTGATGTACTCGCACTTCTCCTTGTGCGGAATGCTGATGCTGCCATCGCTCACTTCAGCGAACTGGAGGCCCAGGTCGTCCACCAGCTTCATGTAGTCTTTGAACTGGCCGCGCGCCACGAATGCTTCGAACAGCGTACCGCCGAGGTACACGCGCATGTCGGCCTTGTGGTACAAGGCGATCTTCTCCTTCAGCCGCGGCATTACGTAGCTGCTACCAAAGCCCAGCTTCAACAGATCGGTGAGGTGGCCGCAACCGTCGATGAAGTCCTCGGCCTGGCGGAAGCTCAGGCCCTTGTCCATCACCATGGTCAACCCTTCCTCGCGCGGTTTCTTGGGGCGCGCAGGGATGTGCGAAAGACTGTAGTTCATTTATTATAGAGCGCGATGATATGCACCACTTGCGGGATCTTCGCCGCATCGGGGTAATGCTCCGTCAGCGCGGAGTGGCCTTTCGGGTCGCTCATGAGCGCATCCTCCAGTTCCAGCAAAGCTTGTTGTTCGCGGCCGCAACGCAGCAGGTAGCTTACCATGCGGAAGCGATATGCGCTGGTGAGCTTGTGCACCATCTCACCTTCCTTCAACTTCTTCATGGCCGCATCGGGGCCTTTCAAGTGCAAGAGCATATCCGCATGATCCAGCCAGCCTTCGAGGTGCCCTGCATCGAGCGTGTTCAACTTGGTGTAGGCGGCCAGCGAGCGCTCGTACTGCGCAGCGCGGCCCAAGGTGTTGGCCAAGTAGTACCACGCATCCGGATGATCCGGCTGTATGCGCGTGGCGATCTCCAGGTCCTTGATCGCTTCCGCTGTGCGGCCTTGCAGGTCCTTCACAACGCCACGCCCGATCCACGCATCGGTCCAGTTGGGATCTAGCGCAAGCGATTGATCGTAGTGGATCAACGCTTCGTGGTAGCGTTCCATCTTCTCGAAACACTCGCCGATATAACTGAACGTCACCGCCTGCGGTCCGTCGAATTCCTGCGTCTCTCGGTAGCACTGCACGGCTTCCTCGAAGCGTCCCATCATCAGCAGGTTGCGGGCCTTGCTGAAGTACGCACTGGTGAAGCGTTCATCGATGGCGATGCTCAGGTCCAGGGCGTCGTTGCTGTCGTCGAGGCGGTCGGCGATGGCCAATGCATTGCCCAGATTGTACCAGGCCACGAAGGCGTACGGATACTTATCGGTGAACTGCCGGAAGTACACGATGCACTGATCGTTGCGTCCCGCCAAGTCGTAGCAGTAGGCCAGCTCGTAAAGCACCGCATCGTTCTCCGGATTGATGTCGGCCGCGCGCAGGAGGCATTGGATCGCGTCATCGAACGCTTCCGTGTTCTGTATTCGAACGCGAGATCGAGGAGGATCTCATCGTGACCTTCCTCGGCCAGCTTCAAGGCCTTCTTGTACTGTTCGATGGACCGGCGGTGATCGCGCAACTGGCTGAAGATCGCCGCCTTGTTCATCGGGATGTCCTCATTGAACGGTTCGATCTTCTCTAACCGGTCCAGCACCGCCAAAGCCGGATTCAACTTGCCCATGCCCATGAGCACCTGTGCTTCGCAGAAGAGCAGGTCGTTGCTGCCGGGGTGCTGTTCAACGGCCAGATCGAGCACCTGCTTGGCGCGGCGCCATTCGTTCTGCTCCAGGTAGTGGCTGATGATGATCTCGAACTCCTCCACATCGAAGAACAGTTTCTCGTTGCGGTGCAACATCGCTTCGTAGCGCTGCACGCATTGAATGGCATGGCTGCTGCGCTCGTTGCGTGGGCTCTTGCCGTCGTTCATGTGGGGGCGAAAGTAGGGGAGGTGGCTCTTGCGGACAGGCCAATGTACCGAGGTACGATGTGTCGGGGCGCACTACTTTCTGTGTATGTAATGAACCGGGGGGGGTGGAAAGAACAGGGGGTAGGGATAAGGGGGCAAGGGGTAAGTGAGGAGAGAGGGGAGCAGTGAGAAAGTGGAAAGTGAACGAGTTGAAGCCAAGACACTGGTCTCATGAGCAGGTGTTCCAGATATCGCGTCCCCACCAAATTGCCCTTACCCCTTGACCCTTGACCCTTACCCCTTACCCCTCTCTTCCCTCCTTACCCGCACATTTGCACACCCTCTCATCTCCACATCTCTCTCCTTCCATGACCCTCATCCGCTCCATCTCCGGCATCCGCGGCACCATCGGTGGTGCGCCGGGCGAAGGCCTCACGCCGTTGGACATCGTGCGCTACACGGCCGCCTTCGGCACGCTCATGAAACGCACCACCACCGGCGAACGCCCACGCATGGTGCTGGGCCGCGATGCGCGCTTGAGCGGCGGCATGGTGCGCGACCTGGTGTGCGGCACCTTGTGCGGCCTCGGCTACGATGTGATCGATCTCGGCTTGGCCACAACACCCACGGTTGAGTTGGCCGTGCCCGGCGAGAAAGCAGCGGGCGGAATCATCCTTACCGCAAGCCACAACCCCGCGCAATGGAACGCGCTGAAGTTGCTGAACGCGAAAGGCGAATTCATCAGCGCGGCGGAAGGAGCCGAGGTGCTGCGCATGGGCGAAGCTGACAACTACACGTTCGCGGAAGTGGAGCAACTGGGCAGCGTGCGCACCGTGGAAGGATGGACGCGGAAGCACATCGACATGCTGTTGGCGTTGGATCTGGTGGATGTGGCAGCGATCAAGAAGGCGCGCTTCAAAGTGGTGGTGGATGCTGTGAACTCCGTGGGCGGCGTGGTGGTGCCCGAATTGCTGAAGGCGCTCGGCGTGGAAGAGGTGATCGCGATCCACTGCACCCCCGATGGCCGCTTCCCGCACAACCCCGAACCGTTGCCGGAGCATTTTGCAGGACCTGTGTTCCACCGTGGTGAAACACAACGCGCACCTCGGCATTGCGGTGGATCCCGATGTCGATCGGCTCGCGCTGGTCTGCGAGGACGGAAGTCTTTTCGGCGAGGAATACACGCTGGTGGCCTGTGCCGATCATGTGCTCGCCGCGCGCCCCGGCGATACCGTGAGCAACCTCAGCAGTACACGCGCACTGAACGACGTGGCCGAGCGCCACGGACGCAAGCGCCACGCCAGCGCCGTGTGCGAAGTGAACGTGGTGGAATTGATGCGCAGCGTGAACGCGCCGATCGGCGGCGAAGGCAACGGCGGTGTCATCCTCAGCGAACTGCACTACGGCCGCGATGCCCTCGCAGGCATTGGGCTCTTTCTCACGCTGCTGGCGAAACGCGGCGGCTCGTGCAGCGCGCTGCGCCGCAGCTACCCCGATTATTTCATCAGCAAGAACAAGATCCAGTTGGCGCCGGGCATGGATGTGCAAGCCATTGTGGATGGCATGCAACAGCGCTCCGCGCAGCAGCCCCACAGCACCGTGGACGGACTGCGCATAGAGTTCGGCAACGAGTGGGTACACCTGCGCCGCAGCAATACCGAACCCATCATCCGCATCTACGCCGAGAGCGCGACACCCACAGCCGCCGATGCCTTGGCAAAACGCATCATGTCCGAGTTGGGGGAGTTGGCGGGGGGTGAAGTCGTGAAGGGAATATTCAATGATCAATGCTCAATATCCAATGATCAAGTAGGGGAGGTGTTCTCTTCGGAATTGAGTATTGGATATTGGACATTGGATATTCCTCTCCCTCTCATCATTTCGGACGAGCACGGCACCACACGCGCTGACACGCGTCTACATTCGGTATGCAAAACCCGAACGCCATGCAACGCTCCTCCATACTTCTCGCGGCCACACTCGCTGCGGCAGGTGCCTTCGCGCAATGTCCTGCCACCGTGGGCACATACGATGGCACACCCGAAGCGGGCAATCCGCACACGCCCTTCGCTACCAACACCGGCAGCAGCAACGCACGCGGCCATCGCGTTCAGTACATCTATCCGGCAGGCGAGCTGCTGGCGGCGGGTCTCTGCGCCGGGCCCATCACCCATATCGCGTTCAAAGCCATCGACACCGACTATGCGCAAGTCGGTCCAGACGGTGTGCCGGGCACTGGCGATGATGGATTTGTATGCCACTTGCTCACCGATGTGCGCATAGGGCACACGACGCTCAACGATTTCGGGCCTACCGTGATCAGCAGCGTTGCGGCGCTCACTGTGGATTGGGATCCCGTGGTGGAAAGCAGCCCCAATGTGAACACCAATGCCACGCTCCCTTTTCTGGTGATGGCGGGTTGGGTGGAATTCCCGCTGCTTACGAACGGCTTCGTATGGGACGGCACCAGCAACGTGGTGGTGGACGTGTCGTGGGTGCGCAATTTCGTTGTCGGCGTTTCGCCCAAGGTGGAGCTACAGGAAGGGTTGTCTTACACCGCCACCAAGTGGGTGCAGGCCGTGCTACCCGATCTCAGCCATGGCAATGCTTATCAGGACAACCCGATGGGCACCAATACGGCTACAGGCACGACCACCACGCGCCCGGTAACACGCTTTGATAGCGGCTCCTTCAACGTTGTGGTGGGTGAACCGGGCACAACGGCCACCACCATCAGCGCCGACCAGGCCAGCCATGTGTTGGTGATCACGCGGCCTGCGCAGGCCACCGCATGGGACATTGTAGTGCTCGACGCTGCCGGACGCGCCATTGCTGCTGAACGCTAGGCCTCCGGTACCGAAGTGCTGCGCGTGCCCATACCGGTGGGCCACACCGGCGCTGCCATTGCCGTGGCAACCGATGCGAACGGTGCGCGCATAGCGCTGGGCACGGTGGTTTTTGCGCTGTGAGTGGGCGAGATGCGGCCGAGTGCATGCGCAATGACAACTGGATAGTAACCGTTATCCACCCCACATAAGTGTGCAAGGCTTCGTGGAGCGAGCCCGTTCTTTACAGTGATGACCGAACCAGCATTGCCCAAGCCCGGCCTGCGCACGCGCATTGCCCCAACGCCCAGTGGGTATTTGCATTTCGGCAACGGGATCAACTTCAGCGCCACGTGGCAACTGGCGCAGGCGCACAAGGGCCACGTGCTGTTGCGCATCGACGACTTGGACGAGGAGCGCACGCGGCCGGAATACATCGACGACATCTTCCGTACGCTGCACTGGCTCGGCATCGAATGGCACGAAGGCCCAACCGGTCCGGATGACTTCCACCGGCATTGGAGCCAGCATGCGCGGTTGCGCGATCAGTGGGCGCTGCTGGAGCGGCTGCGCGCGGTCGCACCGCTGTACGCCTGCGATTGTTCGCGCAAGATGATCGCCGATGCTGCGCCCGACGGGCGCTATCCCGGCACGTGCAAGGGGTTGGGTAAGGTGCTCGATAACGATGCCCACGCCTGGCGGCTGGACGTGTCGCAGGCCGCTGAGGTGGTGTTCGAGGAACTCGGGCAGGGGCAGAGGGCCGTGTACCTCGGTGCGCTCATAGGCGATCCCGTTTTGCGCCAGCGAGCCGCTGGCAACGCGCCCGTGCGTCCTTCCTACCAGATCGCGTCCTTGGCCGACGACGTGCACTTCCGTATCGACACCATCGTGCGCGGCGAGGACCTGCTGCCATCCACGACGTTGCAAGTGCACTTGGCCGGTTTGCTCGGGCTCACCGCCTTCACTGGCGCGGCTTTTCTGCACCACCCGCTGAGCACCGATGCCAACGGCCAAAGGCTGAGCAAGAGCGCCGGTGCGACCGCACTGAAAACGTGGCGCGAAAGCGGGCGGTCGCCAGATGCCATACACACTGCGGCCCGCGGCTTGCTAACGGCCCGCGGCCTGCTGCCCATTGCAGGCTGAACCCATCGGCTAACTTGCCGCCCCTTCAATACGAAACGCCCCCATGCGGACCCGTCGCGCCCTCATTACTTCCCTCGCTTCCTTCGCCTTCTTCTCCGTCTTCGCCCAAACAGCCCCTGAGCTGAAGGTGAAAGCCAAAATGAACTTCGACCTCGGTGGCGACGGCGAACGCACGCCCCTGAGCATGTGCAAGAGCGGTCCGCGCGGTGTGGTGGTGTTCCGCGGCTACGACGCATCCAAAGGCCCCGAGAAGTTCATCGACATTCCCCCGAAGTTGGAGCAGTACGAGCGCGACAAGATGACCCTGTTGCGCACGCTGGACCCGAACATGAAGGGCAGCAAATGGAAGATCGCGCTGGAAGCCGTGGAGCCCATGGGCGGAAAGCTGATGATGATCGGCACCAGCACCGACACCTTGGATGGAGCCGTGCAGGTATTGGTGGCGCAGTTGGATGCCGACCTCACGAAAGTGAACGGGCCCTTCACACAGATCTGCCGCTTCGAGCACATGCGCAAACCGCCGAAGAAATTCCGCACGACAGAGAACGGTATTCCGCACGGCATGAAGACCGCGCTGAGCCCCGATAGCACCAAATTGCTTGCGTGGACCAGCGAACTGGTGGGCGAGGAAGTACACGCCAAGCACGTGTTCATCGCGTTGGACAAGGACATGCAGTTGCTGTGGTACGAATTGGTGAAGAGTCCCACCGAAGCCACGCGCACCGATGTGCTGGCCGCCGCCATCGACAACGATGGTCGCGCCACGGCCGTGGTGAAGAGCACCTTCGGCGAGATCAAATACCGCAACGGCGAGAACAGCTTCACCAGCAAGGTGGTGCAGATCACCGAGGACGGCGTGAAGGAAATGGACTGGGCACCTGCCGGTGGCCAGTACGCCGTGGATGCCATGATGATCTCGCGCGCCGATGGCAGCATCGCCTGTGCTGGCGTGTACGGCGAGAGCGAGAACAAGAAGAAGCACCTGACGCCGGGTATCTACTTGGCCACGTTCACCGCGGGCATGGATGCCGCACCGAAGGGAACAAGCCACGAGTTCGCCATCGAGGGTAACGCCACCGACCTGCACATCGATGCCTTCGTGGCGAAGAGCGAAGGTTACTACGTGGTGGCCGAGCACTTCTGGCTGAAGTGGCCGCCACTGCCGAGCACCGCTACGGAGAAGAGCTACGAGAGCATCGACCCCATCCGCATGCACAACAACGTTTACGCACTGAACCTCGGTGGCGATGGAGGGCTGATCTGGCAAACGCGTTTCGACCGCAATATCAAGGGCGAGGACACAGATGCGGGACATGTCTTGGCAGGGCAGTACGAGGACCAGTTGTTCATCCTCATGCTCGATCACGAGGTGAACCTGGACCTGCGCAAGAAGAACCAAGCGATGGAACCGCGCGATCTGCGCAGCGCCATCACCACCTTCACCACGTTCGACGATGCCGGGAAGTTCAAGACCAAGACCGTGCGCACCGGCGAGTACTTCGATGCGATCATGGGCACCAAGCTCTACCGCATCAACAACAGCGAGTACGTCGCCTTCGGCGCCGAGAACCCCGGCACCAACAAGCAGGTGCCATTGCAGTTGCTGCTGGTGAAGGCGGCGGTGAAGTAGCAACCAAGCCCACACCATCTTGTCATCCCGCACTTGATGCGGGATCTCCGGTATGGCGCTCCAGCGCCATACTCTTCAGTTGGACGACTATGAACCAAATGGCGCGGGAGCGCCATACCGGAGACACCGGGTCAAGCCCGGTGTGACAACTGTGTGCAAAAACGATGTGTGTTCCAGCATCGCGGCACCGATCCAAACCTTCGCGCTTTCCCGGGGTCAACGCAGCACCCGAACTTCGCAACATGCGTTACACCCTTACCGCTGCTTTGCTCGCGCTTGCGCTATCCGCATCCGCACAGTCCTACTACTTCCCGCCGATCACCGGCAGCGCGTGGGATACCATACAGCCCGCTTCTTTGGGCTGGTGCCAGCCCAGCATCGACTCGCTCTACGACTTCTTGGAGCAGAAGAACACCAAGGGTTTCGTGCTGTTGAAGAACGGGAAGATCGTTCTGGAGAAGTACTTCGGCACTTTCACGCAGGACAGCTCGTGGTACTGGGCCAGCGCCGGCAAAACGCTCACCGGCTTCATGGTCGGCATGGCGCAGGAGCAAGGCTTCCTCGACATTAACGCTCCCACGTCGCAGTACCTCGGCACCGGTTGGACGGCTTGTTCGCCCGTGCAGGAAGCAGCCATCACCGTACGCCATCAACTCACCATGACCAGTGGCTTGGACGATGGTGTGCAGCCCGATAACGATTGCACCGATCCCAACTGCTTGTTGTATTTGGCCGACCCCGGCACGCGCTGGGCGTACCACAACGCGCCGTACACGTTGCTGCGCGATGTGCTGCAAAGCGCGACCGGTCAAAGTCCCAACCTGTGGACCTACCAGCAGGTAAGCTCGCGCATCGGCATGAGCGGCCTGTGGCTGGATATGGGTTGGAACAATGTGTTCTTCAGCACGCCGCGCAGCATGGCCCGCTTCGGCCACTTGCTGTTGAATCAAGGCGTTTGGGATACCGACACCCTCCTGCACGACCAAGCCTACTTCACCGCGATGACCACCACTAGCCAGACGTTGAACGAGAGCTACGGCTACCTCACGTGGTTGAACGGACAGAACAGTTTCATGGTGCCCGGCCTTCAGTTGCAGATACCCGGCAGCATCATCCCTAACGCACCGCCCGACATGTTCATGGCGTTGGGGAAGAACGATCAGAAGATCCACGTGGTGCCGAGCGAGGACATGGTGGTGGTGCGCATGGGCAACCCGGCCGACAGCACGTCGTTGGTGCCGATCGTCTTCGACAACCAGCTATGGGCGCACATCAACGCACTGTCTTGTCCGATGTCCACTACGGAAGCGATAGGCGCGAGCGATGCTTGGAGCCTTTACCCCAATCCGTGCGGCGAGCTCGTAACGCTGCGCAACGCAAGCACTGTTCAAGGCAGGTACACCGCGGAATGCACTGATGCCTTGGGTCGCGTGCTATCTACTTCAGCCTTCGTTGCACAACACACTTTCGATACAAGCGATCTGCGAAGCGGTGTCTACAACATGCGCATCACAGCGACCGACGGCACATCGGTGCAGCGGCGTTTTGTGAAGCAGTGATCAGCGCGTAAGCACCACGCGCTGTGTGCGGCTTGAGCCGGTGGCATCCATGGAACGCACCACATACGCGCCATCGCTCATTGCGCGCAGATCCAGCTCATCGCCAGTGCTCATCGCTTGCGCTGAACGCACCTGCCGTCCTTCGGTGTCCCACACTTCCACCGCTACAGGGCTGTTGGTCGTCAACACGAGGGCATAGATGCCGTTCACGGAAGTCGAGGAAAGCAGCGGCAGCTCGTCGGGTGCATCGGCAGCGACATCGGTGAGCATGTTGACACAGAGCTTCATGTCGCGCCGTACCCGGCCCATCAGCGCGCCATTGCGCCACTCGCTGCAACGGATCAGGATCGCGTGTGCCCCCAGCAGCCACGGGTCCTGGAAGTTGAACGTGCCATTAACGTCCAACCAGCAGGTGTCATTGCCACCACCGACCTGGAAGGGCAGGAAATAAGGAGTCATGGGGAGGCAGTTCGAACCGCCCGGAATGCCGAGATTGAAGGTGAGGCTGTCGCCGTCGGCATCGTAAGCGTTCACGTCGTGCACCATTGTGTTGCCCACATAGTAAGTGTTCGGCTGGGCGTTGGTGAAACGCACGGACGTGTTCGAGGTGTTCATGTCCGGTACGGAGATCTCCGCCGTGAGGCAAAGCGACTGCATTGTCGGGTTCGGGATGTTGACGATATCCCCCGATCGGAGCGACAATTCGGCCGTCAGCGTATAGGTGCCGACCCCGGAGAACACGTGCGTCCCCGAATACTCAAGCCGGTAGTTGCAGCAGAATCCGGGGAGGGTATCAATGTTCGCGAGCGTCATCGTCACAAGGCTTCCATCGCCGGGATCGAGGATGATCGTATTCCCGTTGGCCGTACTGGCTGCATACAAGTGAAGGTCGATCTGCACATTGCCACCGGGCGAGAGCGTGTAGTAGATCTCACCACCGCACAAGTGCGATGCACTGGCAGATCCGATGCATGCAGTGGCGGAGGCGAACAAGAAGGAACGGAGCGTAGCGGATCGGATCATGGTGGGGCAGGTTTTGGGGAAGGGGTACGATCGTGACGGATGGGTGCAGCCATTCGTTGTACTGAGGACCCTGGTCGATCAGAGCGATCCCAACAAATAGGTCTTCACCAACGCCGTGGCACCGGTGCGCTGCCGCACGAACATCGCCGCCGCCGCACTCGCTTGGGCCAAGGCTTTCTCGTCGTTGAGCAACCGGCCCAGCACCGCAAGCAGGTCGTCGGCATCGCGCACTTCGAAACCGCCACCGCAGTCGATCAAGCCCTTGGCCTCGGCGAACTTGGTGTGGCGCGGACCGAAGATCACAGGCTTGCCCCACGCCGCTGCTTCCAGCAGGCTGTGGATACCGTCGCCGAAACCTCCACCGATGTAAGCGAGGTCGCCATGCTCGTAGAGGCGGGCCAACAGTCCCATGCGATCCACCAGCAAGGTGCCGGTGGCTTCCTGTCCCAAGGTCGCCGCGATGTTCGCCGGATCGGTACCGTCCAATTCGCTCAAGCGCACCAGCGGTTTCGGGAAGCGCGCTTCGATGTTGCGCAGTTGTTCGGGATCCATCTCGTGAGGCGCCACGATTACCTTGGTTTTTTTGGTGAATCGCGCGAGCGCGTCGAGCAACAGCACTTCATCCTTCGGCCAGGTGCTACCGCAAACGAGCGTCCGGTGGTTTCCTTTGAACGCCTTCGCGACGACCAGGCCCCACTCCGTTCCACCGGAAGAAGCAATAGCATTAACCCTGTCGAACCGCGTATCGCCGCTCACCAGTACGTTCTTCACGCCGATCCCCCGAGAGCAGATCGCGCGAGGGATTATCCTGCGTGAAGATCTCCGCGAAGCACGCGAGCATTTCGCGCCATGCCTTTCCATACCACTTGAAGAACGGCTGCGACGGCCGGAAGATGGCCGACACCAAATAGGTGGGTACCCCGGTCCGCTTGAGCGCGTGCAAGTAGTGGTACCAGAACTCGTACTTGATGAAGATGGCGGCCTTCGGTTCAACAAGTTTCACCAGCCGGGCTGCGTTGCTCGCGCTATCGGCGGGCAGGTACTCTACGTGCGTGGCCAGCTTGAAATGTTTGCGGGCCTCGTATCCGCTCGGGCTGAAGAAGGTGAGCAGCACCGGCAGCTCTGGGCGTTCCTTCTTGATCGCCTCCAACACCGGTCGCCCCTGCTCGAACTCTCCAACGCTGGCACAGTGCATCCACAAGCAGCCGCGCAACGCTCCGCGTTTCTCCTCCAGCCGTTGCCACAGGCCCAAGCGACCATCGACCCACTGCTTCGCCTTCGGCTTGAAGGGTGCTGCTGCACGGACGCCGGCATGGTACAAGCCCGTGGCGATGTCGTACAGCAGGGGCATCAGTAGATGTAGAAATCGTCGGCCATACGCTTGAAGATCGGCAAGGTCCAGCCCAGGCGTATGCCGTTGAGCATATCAAAGCGGGTGGCGGTATCGGCATAGCCCGTATCGAAGTTGAAGGCCCGCAGCGGCTCGGCGAACGCGAGCATGCTCTCGAACGTGATCTGGAAATTGATGAGCCTGCGGTTGCCGATGTGCTGGTAGCCCGCCGCCAGCGAGATCGAAGGTCCTGCGCTCAGTCGATCATATCCCTCCAAGTAGTCGCCTTCCAACTGTGGCACCACGTTGTTCTGCGTCTCGATACGGATCTTGTGGCGCAAGTAGCCCACGCCGAGTTTCACGATGATCCCGCTATTGGGGTTGGGCCCCACCACAGGGATGATCTTGCCGAGGATCCCTGAGACATGGTAGCCCCGTTCGTAGATCAGGATCGTTGAGGCTTGGCCATCCGCATCCAGCACGAAGCCTTCGCTGTTCAGCACGTTGCGCAACAGTCCGTATTCCTCCACGTTGTTGCCGAAGATGAAGCCGCCCTGCGCGCCGATGAAGAAGTTACGCTTCGTCTTCAGGTAGGCCTCCAATCCGATATTGCTGTTGGGCCCGAAACGCATGTCCATATCGCCGCTCGGGATCTGGTAGGCGTACGAGGCCGTAATGGGCACCATGACGACAGACGTATCCCGGTGGCTCTTCTGCGCGTAGCAGGGCGCCGTTGCGCAGGAAAGCGCGAGGAGGAGGAATGCGGAACAACGATCCAAAACGGGGCGAATGTAGCGGCCTGCGCACGGTTGATATTGCCGTTGCTCAAGTGGCAAAAGCCGCCGAGGGGTGCGGCTATCTTCGCCGCCGCCCGGAAAAAAGGGCGCAGTGGGTATGAAGCAGATCCAAATGGTCGACCTCGCGGGCCAGTACGAGAAGATCAAAAGCGATGTGGATGCGGCCGTGATGAACGTGATCAAGACCACCATGTTCATCGGTGGTCCGGAAGTCAAGGAACTGGAGAAGGAATTGGCGGCCTACACCGGCGTGAAGCACACCATTGCGTGCGCCAACGGCACCGACGCGTTGCAGATCGCCATGATGGCGTTGGACCTGAAGCCCGGCGATGAAGTGATCACGGCTTCGTTCACGTTCGTGGCCACGGTGGAAGTGGTAGGTCTGTTGGGCATCGTACCGGTCTTTGCCGACGTACTGCCGGGCACCTTCAACTTGGACCCTGTGGATATTGAGCGGAAGATCACACCGAAGACCAAAGCCATCGTTCCCGTTCACTTGTTCGGCCAAGTAGCCGACATGGAGGCCATCATGGCCATCGCGGCGAAGCACAAGCTGTTCGTGATCGAAGACAACGCCCAGGCCATCGGTGCGGACTACACCATGAGCAACGGCACCAAGTGTAAGAGCGGATCCATCGGGCACATCGCTTCCACAAGCTTTTTCCCCAGCAAAAACCTCGGTTGCTACGGCGACGGTGGCGCACTGTTCACCAACGATGACGAGATCGCCAAGAAGCTGCGCCGTGTATGCAACCATGGGAGCGAGGTCCGCTACTACCATGAAGTCGTAGGCGTCAACAGTCGTCTCGATGCGCTGCAGGCCGCTATCCTGCGCATCAAGCTGAAGCATCTGGACGAGTACGCCGCTGCACGCAATGCGGCTGCTTCATTCTACGACAAGGCTTTCGCTGGCATGGAGCACATCCGCACGCCGGAGCGCAGCACGCAGAGCACACATGTGTTCCACCAGTACACCATGCGTGTGTTGGGCGGTCATCGCGATGCTTTGAAGAAGCACTTGGAAGCGAACGGCGTACCCGCCATGATCTACTACCCGGTGCCCTGCCATTTGCAGAACGCATACAAGAGCGCTCGCTTCCCTGACGGATCGCTGCCTGTGACGGAGCAGCTCACGCACGAAGTGCTGAGCCTGCCCATGAGCACCGAACTCGACAATGAACAACTCAACCACATCGCCGCAACGGTGAAGAGCTATTTCAATAAACAGTAGTACGGGTCGATGATCATCGACCCCAACCCCACCAAGAATGAATATCGCAGTAGTAGGAACCGGATACGTAGGACTCGTCACGGGCACATGCTTCGCCGAAACCGGCAACCACGTGATCTGTGTCGACATCGACAAGGAGAAAGTGCAGAAGATGAAGGACGGCAAAGTGCCGATCTATGAACCGCACCTGGACGTGCTCTTCGAGCGGAACATCCGTCAAGGCCGCCTGCACTTCACCACCGACCTGAAGAGCGCCATCGATCAAGCGCAGATCATCTTCCTCGCGTTGCCCACCCCTCCCGGCGAGGACGGCAGTGCCGACCTGAAATACGTGCTCGGCGTGGCCGACGACCTCGGCAAGATCATGACCGATTACAAAGTGATCGTGGACAAGAGCACGGTACCCGTGGGCACCGCCGAGAAAGTGCACGCAGCGGTGAAGAAGCACGCCAAAGTGGAGTTCGACATCGTGAGCAACCCGGAGTTCCTGCGCGAGGGATTCGCGGTGGACGACTTCCTGAAACCCGATCGCGTGGTGGTGGGAACGAGCAGCGATCGCGCGAAGAAATTGATGGAGGACCTCTACAAGCCCTTCGTGCGGCAAGGCAATCCGATCATCTTCATGGATGAGCGCAGCGCCGAGCTGACGAAGTATGCGGCCAACGCGTTCCTCGCGGCCAAGATCACGTTCATGAACGAGATCGCGAACTTCTGCGAGATGGTGGGTGCCGACGTGGACAAAGTGCGCATCGGCATGGGTACCGATACGCGCATTGGCAAGCGCTTCCTGTTCCCGGGCATCGGCTACGGTGGCAGCTGCTTCCCCAAGGATGTGCAGGCCCTGGCCAAGAGCGGCAACGATGCTGGTTACGACTTCCGCATCATCGACAGTGTGATGCAGGTGAACGAGCTCCAGAAGACGGCGCTCATGCCGAAGATCATGAAGCACTTCGGTGGATCGTTGAAGGGCAAACACTTCGCCATGTGGGGTCTGGCCTTCAAGCCCGACACGGATGATATCCGCGAAGCACCGGCGCTATACATGATCGAGGCGCTGCTGAAAGAAGGAGCGACCGTGAGCGCCTTCGATCCCGAGGGCATGCCGAACGTGAAGAAGATGAACGGCGACAATATCACCTACGCCATCGATGAGTACGCGGCGCTGAAGGATGCCGATGCGCTCATCATCTGCACCGAGTGGAGCGAGTTCCGCAACCCGGACTTCAAGCGCGTTGGCAGTTTGCTGAAGAACAAGGTGATCTTCGACGGTCGCAACCTGTACGAACTCGATTCGATGAAAGAGCAGGGCTACACATATGTGAGCATCGGACTGAACAAAGTGACAGCATGAGCAAAGAGCGCGTACTCATTACCGGTGCCGCCGGGTTCCTCGGTTCGCACCTGTGCGATCGTTTCATGGCCGAAGGCTATGAAGTGGTGGCCATGGACAACCTCATCACGGGCCGGCTGAAGAACATCGAACATCTCTTCGGCAAGAAAGGCTTCGAATTCTACCATCACGACGTGAGCAAGTATGTGCATGTGCCGGGACCGTTGAAGTACATCCTGCACTTCGCATCGCCTGCTTCGCCGATCGACTACCTGAAGATCCCGATCCAAACGCTCAAGGTGAGCTCGCTGGGCACGCACAATCTGCTGGGACTTGCCAAGGCCAAGGGTGCGCGCATCCTCGTTGCCAGCACGAGCGAGGTCTATGGTGATCCCCAAGTGCATCCGCAGACCGAAGAGTATTGGGGCCATGTGAACACCGTTGGTCCGCGCGGCGTGTACGACGAAGCGAAACGTTTCCAGGAAGCCATCACCATGGCCTACCACACCTACCACGGTGTGGAAACACGCATGGTGCGCATCTTCAACACGTACGGCCCGCGCATGCGATTGAACGACGGTCGGGTGTTGCCGGCCTTCATCGGCCAAGCTCTACGCGGTGAAGACCTCACCGTCTTCGGCAAGGGCGATCAAACGCGCAGCTTCTGCTACGTGGACGATCTCATCGAAGGCATCTACCGCTTGCTGAAGAGCGACTACGCCAGCCCGGTGAACATCGGCAACCCGAGCGAGATCACCATCAGCCAGTTCGCCGAGGAGATCATCAAACTCACCGGCACCAAGCAGAAGGTGATATACAAACCGCTTCCGCAGGACGATCCCATGCAGCGCCAGCCGGACATCACCTTGGCCAGGAAGCTGCTGGGTTGGGAACCGAAAGTCGCACGCGCCGAAGGCTTGAAGATCACTTACGAGTACTTCAAGAGCTTGAGCCCTGAAGAACTGCACGAGAAGGACCATAACACCTTTGAAGGGTATGTGAGGAAGTGACCGCTTCGCGGAAGACTCAAGATCCAATGGTCAACACCCAATGATCAAGTAGGGATCACTCTTGGATATTGAACTTGATCATTGAGCATTGGACAATCCCCTCACCCTTCTTCGTATCGCCGGTGTCCCGGAACACTTCAACCTGCCGTGGCAGTTGGGACTGGAGCGGCGTGCCTTTGTGCGCGCCGGTGTTGACCTGAGATGGCGCACCGTGCCCGAAGGGACCGGCGCTATGTGCGAACTGCTGCGCAAAGGCAAGGTGGACGTGGCGGTGCTCGTCACAGAAGGAGCCGTGCGCGACATCATTCGGGGTAATCCCAGCCGGATCGTATCGCATTTCGTGGATTCCCCGCTGACATGGGGCGTACACGTGGGTGTATCAACTGCAATGAAGACCGCTGCGGATCTGGCCCAAGTGCCTTTCGCGATCAGCCGGTTCAACAGTGGAAGTCATTTGATGGCCATGCTGTATGCTCGTGAACAAGGACGAACCCTTACCGAGAAGGACTTCGTTGTGGTGAACGACTTGAAAGGGGCCGTGGAGCGGATGAGCACCGGTGAACCGCTGGCCTTCCTCTGGGAGAAGTGGAGCACCTCGCCACACGTGCACAGCGGCGCATTGCGCCGGGTGGACGAGATAAGCACCACGTGGCCCGCTTTCGTGGTGGTGGTGCGCAACGAAGTGCTGGCCGAGCATGCCAAAGCCGTGGAACGTACCTTGAAAGTGGTGCGCGATCAGGCGCAAGGCCTTATGCAGAAGAAGAACGCCCCAGCAATGGTGGCGCAACGCTATGGCCTCAAGGTAGGCGACGCGGAGCTGTGGTTCAACAGCGTGCGGTGGAACGTGGATGGGAAGGTGGATGCGGAGGCACTATCCAAGGTGTGCAACACGCTCCATGGGGTCGCATTGCTCGATGGTCCGGTAAAGGCGGAAGATCTGCCTGGGTTGGTGCTGCAACCAAGCTGAAGGCTGCGACAAGTCCAGGCGCGATGGATGCCCCGCAGCGTGCGGCTGGCTGAGGTACATTCGCCTCCCCTTTGCGAAAAATGGCCGACTACACCGCCCATCCTACCGCCGTCATTGACGACGGCTGTACCATTGGCAAAGGCGTGCGCATCTGGCACTTCAGCCACATCATGCCTGGGTGCACGATCGGGAGAACTGCAACATCGGACAGAACGTGGTGATCAGCCCGGACGTGAAGCTCGGTCGCAACGTGAAAGTGCAGAACAACGTGAGCATCTACACCGGTGTGGAGTGCGAGGATGACGTGTTTCTGGGGCCGAGCATGGTCTTCACCAACGTGATCAACCCGCGCAGCGCCGTGGTCAGGAGGGGGGAATACCTTCGCACGCTCGTGAAAACAGGGGCTTCCATCGGCGCCAACGCCACCATCGTTTGCGGCCATGACATCGGCCGCTTCGCCTTCATCGGTGCCGGAGCCGTGGTGACCAAAGAAGTGCCCGACTACGCCCTCGTAGTTGGTAATCCAGCTCGCCAGACCGGATGGATGAGCGAATTCGGCCACAAGCTGAAGTTCGATGCCAAAGGCGAAGCGACTTGTCAGGAAAGTGGGCAGGTGTATGTATTGAAGAACGGTAAAGTTGCTCGGCGAGATGCCGGGTCAGGCCCGGCATGACAGATCAAGGAAAGATCAAGTTCGCGGTCGTCGGCTGCGGCCACATCGGCAAGCGGCACGCGGAGATGGTGAAGCGCCATCCGGAAGCGGAGCTGCTGGCTGTCTGCGACATCCGTGCGAACGCTGATACCGGCGCCGACCAGTTCGGTGTTCCCGTGTTCAGCGATATCGATGAGATGTTGCGCGAGTTGCCCGGTATCGATGTGGTAAACGTCTGCACGCCGAACGGACTTCACGCGCAACAGAGCTTGAAAGCTCTTGAGGCACGCAAGCATGTGGTATGCGAGAAGCCGATGGGCCTGAGCAAGAGCGACTGCGAGGAGGTGCTGTACAAAGCACTGCAAGTGCACCGTACCGTGTTCGGGGTGATGCAGAACCGTTACTCGCCACCAAGCCAGTGGATCAAGAGCGTAATCGACGGCAACAAGCTCGGCGACATCTTCATGGTGCAGGTGAACTGCTACTGGAACCGCGACGAGCGTTATTACAAGAAGGGTGGTTGGAAAGGCCGCACCGATCTTGACGGCGGAACGCTCTTCACGCAGTTCAGCCACTTCATCGACATTATGTACTGGCTGTTCGGCGACATCACCGAGATCCAGGCCAAGTTCGCCGACTTCAACCATGCCGACCTTACCGAATTCGAGGACAGCGGCTTGGTGCAGTTCCGCTTCGTCAACGGGGGCATGGGCTGTATCAACTACAGCACGTCCGTGTGGGACAAGAACCTGGAGAGCAGCATGACCATCATCGGCTCAAAAGGCAGTGTGAAGATCGGCGGGCAGTACATGGACCAGGTGGAAGTGTGCCACATCAAGGACTACACAATGCCCGAGCTCGCCCCCACGAATCCTGCCAACGACTACGGTGCCTACAAAGGGAGCGCGAACAATCACAGTTACATCATCCAGAACGTGGTGGACACGCTGAAGGGCCGCACCACGCTCACCACCAACGCGCTGGAAGGATTGAAGGTGGTGGAGATCATCGAACGTATCTATAAGCTGAAGAGCAAGTCATGAGCAACCTGTACGAACGGTTGGTGAAGAAGGAGGCGAAACTGGCTGTGATCGGCCTTGGCTATGTAGGCCTGCCCATCGCGCTGGCCTTTGCCCGCAAGATCAAGGTGGTGGGTTTCGACATCAACCAGAAGCGCGTGGACATGATGCGCCGCGGCGAAGACCCCAGCGATGAACTGGTGGCAGAGGACTTCAAGGGTTGCGACATCCATTTCACAGCGGACCTAAACGACTTGAAGGATGTGCAATTCTTCATCGTTGCCGTGCCCACGCCCATCGACGACCAGAACATTCCCGACCTGAAACCATTGCTGGGCGCCACACGCACGGTTGGGCAAGTGCTGAAGAAGGACGACTACGTCGTGTACGAGAGCACCGTTTATCCGGGCTGCACCGAGGAAGACTGTGTACCGCTTTTGGAAAGTCTCAGCAACCTGAAGTACATCAGCGAATTCAAGGTGGGTTACTCACCGGAGCGCATCAACCCGGGCGACAAGGAGCACACGCTCAGCAGCATCGTTAAGGTGAGCAGCGGTTGCGATCCGGAGAGCGCGGAGATCATCGCCAAGGTGTACGAACTGGTGGTGAAGGCCGGCGTGCACCGCGCAGCAAGCATTAAGGTGGCGGAGGCCGCCAAGATCATCGAGAACACGCAGCGCGACGTGAACATCGCGCTCACCAACGAGCTCTCGATCATCTTCAACCGCATGGGCATCAACACCTACGACGTGTTGGAAGCCGCGGGCACCAAGTGGAACTTCCTCAAGTTCCAGCCGGGTCTGGTCGGCGGTCACTGCATCGGTGTGGATCCATACTACCTGGTCTACAAAGCGAAGGAACTCGGCTACCACGCGCAGATCATCGACAGCGGCCGCTTCGTCAACGACAGCATGGGCGGCTATGTGGCCAAGCAGACAGTGAAGAAGGTGATCGCCGCCGGCAAGAACCCTGCTGAGGCGCGTGTGCTCGTGATGGGTGCCACCTTCAAGGAGAACGTCACCGACATCCGCAACAGCAAAGTGGCTGATGTGGTGCGCGAGCTCACCAGCTTCAGTTGCGCAGTGGACGTGGCCGACCCGCACGCCGATAGCGACGAAGTGAAGCACGAGTATGGCTACGAACTTGTGAAGGAGATGAAGGGCCCGTACGATGCGATCATCGTTGCGGTGAACCACACGGAGTACGCCAACAAGGACGAAGCCTGGTTCAAGAGCATGCTCACTCCGAAAGGGATACTCGTTGACCTGAAGGGCATCTATCGCAAGAAGGTGAAGGACGTGAACTACTGGAGTTTGTGAGCATGGAGCGCACCATCCTCATCACCGGCGGCGCCGGCTTCATCGGCAGCCATGTGGTGCGGCGCTTGGTTACCCGCTACCCGCAGTACCGCATCATCAACCTGGACGCGCTCACATATGCGGGTAACTTAGAAAACCTGCGCGATGTTGAGAACGCACCGAATTACACGTTCGTGAAGTGCGACATCCGCGATGCGGAAGGGTTGAAGAAGGTCTTCGCGGAGCACAAGCCCGCTGGCGTCATCCATCTCGCCGCAGAAAGTCACGTGGATCGCAGCATCAGCGATCCGCTGGCGTTCGTTGAGACCAATGTGCTGGGTACGGTGACTTTGCTGAACGCAGCCCGTGAAGGGTGGAAGGGCGCTTTCGAAGGGAAGCGCTTCTACCACGTGAGCACGGACGAGGTCTATGGCTCGCTGCACGATGGCGGCTTCTTCACTGAAGAGACGGCCTACGATCCGCAGAGCCCATACAGCGCCAGCAAGGCTGCCAGCGATCACTTCGCGCGCGCGGATGGCAACACCTACAAGCTCCCCTTCGTGGTGAGCAACTGCAGCAACAACTACGGCAGCCATCACTTCCCGGAGAAGTTGATCCCGCTCATGATCAACAACATCCGTAACAACAAGTCTTTGCCTGTTTACGGCAAGGGCGAGAACGTGCGCGACTGGTTGTGGGTGGAGGACCATGCCAGCGCCATCGATACCGTCTTCCACAAAGGCGTGAACGGTGAGACGTACAACATCGGTGGCCACAACGAGTGGAAGAACATCGATCTGGTGCACCTGCTCTGCCGGATCATGGACAAGAAGCTCGGCCGTGCGGAAGGGGAGAGTGCGAAGCTCATCAGCTACGTCACGGATCGCGCCGGTCACGACCTGCGTTACGCGATCGATGCGAGCAAGATCGAACGCGAGCTGGGTTGGAAACCGAGCATCACCTTCGAGGAAGGTTTGGAGCGCACGGTGGACTGGTACCTCGCCAACGAAGCCTGGTTGGAGCACGTGACTTCCGGCGCTTATCAGCAGTACTACGAAGCTCACTACGCGCGCTGATGGGCCTCTTCAGCAAACTCTTCGGTGAGCGCCAGCCCGACCTGGGACCGGCCGACCTGAGCGTACTGAAGTGCGACGTACACAGCCATTTCATCCCGGGCATCGACGATGGCGCTCCAACGTTGGAGGCGAGCATTGAGCTGATCAAGGCGATGAGCGAGCTTGGTTATCGCAAGGTGGTTACCACCCCGCATGTGATGGCCGACGGCTACAAGAACACGCCGGAGATCATCCTCGGTGGTTTGGAGAAAGTGCGCGCCGAAGTCCGTCGCCAGGGCATCGATATGGAAGTGGACGCCGCAGCCGAGTACTACTTGGACCACGATCTCGAACGGCTGGTGAAGGAGAAGAAGGTGCTCACATTCGGCAACAACTACGTGTTGTTCGAACTGCCCTTCATCAGCGAGCCGGTTGTACTGCTCGGCTTGGTCTTCGAGATGCAGACACAGGGCTACCGGCCGGTGCTTGCGCATCCCGAGCGCTACCAATACTGGCACACCGACTTCAGCACCATGGAGAAGTTGAAGGACCGCGGTGTGATGCTGCAATTGAACACCATTGCGCTCATGGGCGCTTACGGACCCGGCGCAAAGAAGACCGCCGAGAAGCTCATCGACCTCGGCTGGTACGAACTACTGGGCAGCGACTGCCACAGCATGGGCCACGTGGAAGCGATCAAGAACACGCTGAACCAGCCCTATCTGCACAAGTTGATCGCTAGCGGGAAACTGGTGAATGTGTCGCTTTGATCTTACCGGCCATTTACCTTCTCGGGTCCTTGCGCCGGTTGGAATGCGCGTCATTAAAGGATGCTGAAGGGGTATGCGGATAACAGTCCCGGCCTCAGCGGCGCAACCCGAACCAAAGGAGAACGACTACCAGGATGGCACTTACTAGGGCAGCCAAGGCATTCGCTCGATGATCGTTCGACATTGCGATCAGCTTCTTGTCTCCTTTGGCGTGCTTTACCAATACACGAGCGCCGATGGAATACTGTTCTTTATCGCGCCTTTCTACCCGCATTGGTAGTCTTTCCCCATCGAGTGAAACCGTGATCGTGACTGCACCTCGGTGCCAACGTCTGGGGGCAGGCCTTCGCCTGAAGAGCGCATCGTTTTCCACGACCGTCACGGTCACCTCTTCCCCTTGTTCCTGGACAAGAAAAGCTTGATAGTTGCCCCAAGAGGAATACAACAGCATTAGCGAAAACGCAATAACCGCGAGAGAAAAAACTCCCCTGACGGAAAGGAGCGCGGTCAGAGACATCACGCCCCCACCGCCTCCACTTCCTTGCTCACCTTCTTGAATAGACCTTGCAGCACGGTGCCGGGCCCGACTTCCACCACTTTGGTGGCGCCATCTGTGAGCATGTTCTGCATGGTCTGTGTCCACCGCACCGGCGCGGTGAGTTGCGCGATCAGGTTGGCCTTGATGCGGGCGGGGTCCTTGCGCGGGTGTGCGTCCACGTTCTGGTAGATCGGGCAACGCGGGTTCACGATCGGCGTGTAAGCGATGGCTGTTTCCAACTCGGCGCGGGCAGGTTCCATCAGCGGACTGTGGAAGGCGCCACCTACTTGTAGGATGAGCGCACGCTTGGCGCCGGCTGCCTTGATGACTTCGCAGGCCTTGGTCACCGCTTCCAGCGTTCCGCTGATCACCAATTGGCCGGGGCAGTTGTAGTTCGCTGGTACCACACCGGGGATCGTGGCGCAGATCTCTTCCACCTTGGCGTCTTCCATGCCGATGATGGCGGCCATGGTGCCTGATTGCATCTCGCAAGCACGCTGCATGGCGTTCGCACGCGCGGCCACCAGCTTCAAACCGCCAGTGAATTCCATGGCACCTGTTGCCATGAGCGCGCTGAATTCGCCCAGTGAGTGCCCGGCGACCATGGTGGGTTGGAACGCGTCGCCCAGCACCTTGGCCTTGATCACGCTGTGCAGGAAGATCGCTGGTTGCGTCACGCGCGTCTGCCGCAGGTCCTCATCGGAACCCTTGAACATGATGTCGGTGATGTTGAAGCCGAGCGTGTCGTTGGCGTGCTCGAACCAGATGCGCGCGTTGCCGTCGCTGTCGTAAAGGTCCTTGCCCATGCCGGGGAACTGGCTGCCTTGTCCGGGGAATACGTACGCTGTCATGATCGTTGTTGTTGGGGCGCGAGATCTCGCGCCCATGCTAATGGAGCTTACTGCCGATAAGTTCGATGAATTCTTTCCGCGTGCGGTCGCTGTTGAGGAACACTCCGGTGAATGCGGAGGTAGTGGTAACGCTGTTCTGTTTCTGCACCCCACGCATGCGCATGCACAGGTGGTCGCATTCCATCACCACGGCCACGCCGAGCGGCTTCAAGGCATCGTGGATGCAGTCGCGGATCTGGTCGGTGAGGCGTTCCTGCACTTGCAAGCGCCGGGCGAACGCATCCACCACCCGGGGGATCTTACTCAGGCCGACGATCCGCCCGTTGGGGATGTAGGCCACATGTGCTTTGCCGAAGAAGGGGAGCATATGGTGTTCGCAGAGGCTGTACACCTCGATGTCCTTCACGATCACCATTTGCGAATACTTCTCGTGGAAGATCGCGCCTTTGAGGATGGCAGCGGGATCCAGGTCATAGCCGTGCGTGAGGTATTGCAGCGCTTTGGCCACACGCTCCGGCGTCTGCTTCAAGCCTTCGCGCTTCGGGTCTTCGCCGATCTGTTTCAGGATATCGCCGTAGTGGTCGCCAATGCTTGCGATGCGCTTGGCATCGTACATGTCAATGCGCTCGTATCCCTCATTGGCGTCGTTGCTCAACGTGGCTGTACCGCGTTGTTTGGTCGGGGAGGAGCGCTTCGCCATATCAGTTTCCGTAGTACTCCACGCTGTTGTTCTCGGTCTCTTGCAGCTTCACACAATGCAACGTACAACCCAGCGCGTTGATGGGAGTCGCCAGTTCGTTCCAGAACGCCACGGCCAGGTTCTCGGTGCTGCTGAACTTGCCCTTCATGAAAGGCACATCCATATCGATGTTCTTGTGGTCCACCAGATCGATCACGCGTTCCTTGATGATGCCGCCGATCAACGACAGATCAGCAACGAATCCGGTCTCGGCGCTGGGTTCGCCCTTCACCGTAACCCATAGTTCGTAGTTATGGCCGTGCCAATTGGGGTTGCTGCACTTGCCGAACACGGCCATGTTCTTCTCCGCGGTCCAGTCCGCTCGGGTCAGTTTGTGCGCAGCGCTGAAACGCTCGCGTCGGGTGATGAAAACAGTGGGCATCTGGCCTTGGTAAGAAGGTCGGCGAAGGTAGGGGCGACGATATCGTCGCCCCTACTTTCGCGCCATGATCATCGTTACTGGCGCCGCGGGCTTCATAGGCAGTTGCTTGTTGGGCGAATTACAACGCCAAGGCTGGCAGGATCTGGTGGCGGTGGACGATTTCTCGCGCATCGATAAGGCCCCGAACCTGCTGGGGAAGAAGTTGACGGCACGGGTGGAACGCCGCGACTTTCCGAAATGGCTGGACGCGAACCAGAAGCTGGTGCAATTCATCTTCCATTTGGGAGCACGCACTGACACCACGGAGTTCGACAAGGCGGTGTTCGATGAACTGAACGTGAACTACAGCAAGGCGGTGTGGGAGCGGTGCACGAAGTACCAGATCCCCTTGGTGTACGCCAGCAGCGCAGCCACATACGGTGAAGGTGAATTCGGGTACGACGACGACCACGCATTGATCCCGAAGCTGAAGCCGCTCAATCCGTACGGTGCCAGCAAGAACGAATTCGATCAGTGGGTGCTGAAGCAGGAACGCACGCCGTTCTTCTGGGCCGGCCTGAAGTTTTTCAATGTGTATGGCCCGAACGAGTACCACAAGGCACGCATGGCCAGCGTCATCTACCACGCCTTCAACCAAGTGCGCGAGAAGGGGGAAGTGAAGCTCTTCCGTAGCCATAAGCCTGAGTACAAGGACGGCGAGCAACTGCGCGACTTCGTGTACGTGAAGGACCTGTGCAACGTGTGCATCTGGCTGATGGAAACGCGCAAGCACCCCGCGATCTACAACCTCGGCAGCGGCAAAGCGCGCACCTTCCTCGACCTCACACGCGCCACCTTCAAGGCGATGGGGAAGGAGGAGCACATCACCTTCATCGACACACCGATCGACATCCGTGACAAATACCAGTACTTCACCGAAGCACGGATGGAAAAACTGCGCGCCGCCGGTTACGACAAGCCCTTCCACACGTTGGAGGAAGGTGTGGCCGACTACGTCGGCAACTATCTGCTGAAGGCCGCTTACTGCTGATTGCGCTCCAGCAGAACTTTCAGTGCAACGAGTTGGTTGCGGATATCGAGGAGCTTGTCGCGTAGATCGGGCGAGGCCTCCTGCACGCGCGACTTCCCGCGCAACGCAGTCTTCGCACCTTCGATAGTGTGGCCCTTGGTTTTCAATAGATCGCGCACCTCGCGCACCACGGCCTTTTCTTCAGCGGTGTAGAGGCGGTCGCCTTTGGCATCGCGCTTCGGGTTGGGCTTGCCGAATTGGCGTTCCCAGAAACGGATCTGCGTGGCGGTAACGCCCAGCTCGCTCGATACTTCGCCGATCGTCCAATAGAACTTTCCGATCGTTTTCGGCTTCAGCGGCATGCGCGCGAAAGTATCCGGCGTGTGACAATCCTCATCGTGCAGTTCATCAATCCAGCGACTGGCTCGCATTGCGCGAGATCTCCAACATGCGAGCGTACTCCTCGGCCGTGAGGTCGTTGAAGAAGTAATTCGCTGGGTCGATGGGTTCGCCGTTCTTGTGCACTTCGTAATGCAGGTGCGGGCCGGCGCTGAGGCCCGTGTTGCCCACCACGCCGATCACATCGCCGCGTTTTACACGTTGGCCCCGGCGCACCTTCAGCGCACTGAGGTGGCCATATAGTGTTTGATAGTCGAAGCCATGGTCGATGATCACATGGATGCCATAGCCATTCGTACCGTAGTCGGCATAGTCGACAACTCCATCGCCGGTCGCGTAGATCTCCTTACCCACCGGTGCGGTGAAGTCCATGCCGGCATGGAACTTCACGATTTTGTGGATGGGATGAACACGTTCACCGAAGCCGCTGCTGATCATGGTGAGGTCTTCGTTGCTGATCGGCTGTATCGCCGGGATGCTGGCAAGCATCTCCTGTTTGCGCATAGCGAGCGCGGCCACTTCATCGAAGCTCACGCTCTGCACCACCATCTGCTTGGCGATCTTGTCCAGTCGACGCCGCGTTTCGATCACGCGATCGCTGCTGGCATAGCCCTTCAGTCCCTGATACCGATCAATACCCCCTGATCCCGCTTGCCTGACTTCCGCCGGGATCGGATCGGCCTCGAAGATGACGCGATAGATGTTGTCATCGCGGCGGCGCACATCGTACAGCACACCCTCGATCTCCTCCATCTGGCGGTTCAGCAACACGTATTGGGCGAGCAATTGCTCATTCTCGCGGCGTAGGCTGGCCTCCTTCGGCGAATCGACCAACGAATAAAGCGTGGCGAAGGCGATGGCGCCCACCAGCAAGCCCGGCAACAGCACGAAGAGCACGCGCCTTACGCGCTGCCACGGCGTGAGCTTGATGCGCTCATACGCCAGCGTCTTCGGGTTGAATCGGTACTTGTGCTCGGGCATCGGAATGAAGCGGCGTGAAGATAAGCCTCGGCCTATTTTCGCGGACCTTTTCAACCGCCCCGTGACGCTCACCGCCCAACAGATCCGCCAGAAATTCCTCGATCACTTCGCACAACACGGTCACACCATCGTGCCGAGCGCGCCGATGGTCGTGAAGGATGACCCGACGTTGATGTTCACCAATGCGGGCATGAACCAGTTCAAGGATCTGTTCCTCGGCAATCGTCCCGTACAGCACAAGCGCATCGCCGACACGCAGAAGTGCCTGCGCGTTTCCGGCAAGCACAACGATCTGGAGGAAGTGGGCATCGACACGTACCACCATACGATGTTCGAGATGCTCGGCAACTGGAGCTTCGGCGACTACTTCAAGAAGGACGCGATCGATTGGGCGTGGGAACTGCTCACCGATGTGTACGGCATCGACAAGTCGAACATCTACGTCACTTACTTCGGTGGGGACGACAAGGACAAGCTGCCTGCTGACACCGAGACGCGCGACCTGTGGAAGCAGTTCATGCCGGAGGAGCGCATCCTGCCCTTCAGCCGCAAGGACAACTTCTGGGAGATGGGCGATACTGGCCCATGCGGACCGTGCACCGAGATCCATGTGGATGTGCGCACCGCGGAAGAGAAGAAGCAGAAGCCCGGCCGCGATTTGGTGAACAACGACCACCCACAGGTGATCGAGATCTGGAACAATGTGTTCATGCAGTTCGAGCGTAAAAGCGATGGCTCGCTGCACACCTTGCCCGCGCAACATGTGGACACCGGCATGGGCTTCGAGCGCTTGTGCATGGTGCTGCAAGGCAAGCGCAGCAACTACGACACCGATGTCTTCCAGCCGTTGATCCAGGCGATCGCCAAGCTGTGCAAGCAGCAGTATGGGCACTACGAGAAGAGCGACATCGCCATGCGCGTCATCGCCGATCACTTGCGCGCTATCAGCTTCGCCATTGCCGACGGTCAGTTACCGAGCAACACGGGTGCTGGCTATGTCATCCGTCGCATCCTGCGTCGCGCCGTGCGCTATGGCTACAGTTTCCTTGACCTGAACGAGCCCTTCATCCACAAGTTGGTGAAAACGCTTGCCGACCAGATGGGTGAGCAATTCCCCGAACTGTGCAAGCAGCAAGGCACCATCGAAGCAGTGGTGATGGAGGAGGAGAAGGCTTTTCTCCGCACGCTCGAACAAGGCACACGCCGACTGGAGTTGGCGTTGAAAGAGACGGAAGGAACGATTCCCGGCCATCGCGCCTTCGAACTCTTGGACACGTTCGGCTTTCCGATCGATCTGACACAGCTCATGGCCCGTGAACAAGGCCGGGATGTGGACATGAAGGGCTTTGAAGTGGAATTGAAGAAGCAGAAGGACCGCTCTCGCGCCGCAACATCCGTCACTACCGGCGATTGGGTGGAAGTGGCCAAGGGCGAGACCGAATTCGTTGGCTACGATGAGTTGAGTTGTGAAGCCCGCATCCTCCGCTATCGTGCTATGAGCGGAAAGGGCGGCGATCAGTTCCAGATCGTCCTGGATCGCACGCCGTTCTATGCAGAGGGCGGCGGACAAGTCGGGGACAAGGGCTGGTTGATCGCGGGCAGCGAAAAGGTGGAAGTGCTCGACACGAAACGCGAGAACCAATTGATCGTACACTTCTGCAAGCAGGTGCCGACGGATGTGAACGCGACGTTCACCGCGCAGGTGGATGCTTCACGCCGCAAACTCACGCAGCGCAATCACACCGCCACGCACTTGTTGCACCATGCCCTGCGCAAGCACCTTGGCACGCACGTGGAGCAGAAGGGATCACTGGTAGCGCCCGATCGCTTGCGCTTCGACATCAGCCACTTCGCCAAGGTGACGGCGGAAGAGATAGCGACCATAGAACGGGAGGTGAACGGGATGATCCATGATGACCTGACCTTCGAGGACAAGCGGCGCGTTCCGATCGCAGAAGCCAAGGCCATGGGTGCCATGGCGCTCTTCGGCGAGAAGTATGGCGATGAAGTGCGTGTGGTGAAGTTCGGTCCGAGCGTGGAGCTCTGCGGCGGCACGCATGTGCCGCGCACCGGCGAGATCGGTGCCTTCCGCATTGTGAGCGAAGGCGCTTTGGCCGCTGGTGTGCGGCGACTGGAGGCGATCACGAGCGTGGAGGCCGAGCGCTACATCAACGAGCGCTTGAGCAAACTGGACGAGGTGAATACGTTGCTGAAGCATCCTGCGGATCTTGTGGCTGCTGTTCAGCAGCTCCTCGATCGCAACGCTGCCTTGGAGAAAGAGTTGGAGAAGGCCGGACGGGAGAAAGTAGCGGCGCTGCAAGGCAGCATCATGCAACAGGCCCGCGACGTGAACGGTGCCAAGCTGATCGCCATGGAGGTGGATCTGGACGCTGCAGGCATGAAGGATCTTGCCTTCCGCATGCGCGAACAGCACACCGATCTCTTGATGGTGTTGGGCAGTTCGCAAGACGGAAAAGCCTTGCTCGCCGTCATGGTCGGCGATGGTTTGGTTGCAGGCAAAGGGCTCAAGGCGACCGATATTATCAAGCAGCTCAGTCCACACATCAAGGGTGGCGGCGGTGGCCAAGCGTTTTTCGCTACTGCCGGTGGAAAGGATCCAAGCGGCCTGAAAGCGGCTATTGTGGCAGCCGGATCGTTGCTGAACTGAGCCTGCCGAACGCAACGAAGCCCCCTCGCGACATGTCGGGAGAAGGCTTCGAGGAGGCGTGAAGCTCTACCTATGGTTTCGGCTTCACGCCAACTGAGGGCGCGGCGCCAACTTATGGGGTGGCGGCAACGCAGCTTGATTGTACACTGGGCCACGGTAGCGGGTATCGTAGTTCAGGCCCATGTTCAGGATGTAGAGGCCGTTGAGCAGGATCACCAGCACATAGTCGATAGTATCGCGCTTCCCGAAACTCTGAACCACTTCGATCCACACTTTCGGCAACATGTAGAATTGGCCGTAGATGGGGATGAAGAACAGCCAGAAGTGGCTGGCCGGCCGGCCAACGATCTTCAAGAAAACGATGAAGTTCCAGCCCGGCACAAGTGCCGCCAACCCTGGTTGACCAGCCTTCTCATAAAGCTTCCACTGAGCAATAAGACCGATCACGGCCAAAAAGATGATGGCATAGTACATCGTACTGCCCATCACGGCATAGATGGCATCATGGACGCTCATGATCCAATTCCAAACAGTGTCCATCGCGCTGTGGTATTTGTTGGTTTAACGCACACGTTCTCCAAGTCAGGTATGGGGAAGACGAGCGGCTCAAAACCGGGTTGCCTGTGCAACGTTAGGGTTGCCTCCTTCGTCTGTGCGATCCGACAGAAAGGAGTTCTGCACCGATGGATGGTGGGAAGACCGGGGGCGACCAACGTACCGAAAGGGTAACCGTGCACAGGCACGGCCATCCGGGTTAACCGCGCGGAACCGCGTACGCCTTCACCTCGGTCTCGGTGATCTCCTTATCGCTCAGGATCACCAAGCGCTCGATCACGTTGCGCAGTTCCCTGACATTCCCGGTCCACGGCAGCTTCTGCAATTCCTTGATCGCCTTGTCGGTGATCTTCTTGGCGGGAATACCCTGCTCATTGCACACCATGGAAACAAAATGCTCTGAGAGCAACGGGATGTCCTCCAGTCGGTCCTTCAGTGCAGGAACGTGGATCGGTATCACGCTCAGCCGGTGATAGAGGTCCTCCCGGAAATTGCCAGCGGCTATCTCCTTGCGTAAGTCCTTGTTGGTAGCGGCCACTACGCGAACGTTCACTTTGATGTCTTTGTCGCCGCCAACACGAGTGATGCGACTTTCCTGAAGCGCACGCAGCACCTTGGCCTGCGCGTTGGCGCTCATATCGCCGATCTCGTCCAGGAAGAGGGTGCCGCCATCGGCCAGTTCGAACTTGCCTTTGCGCTGGGCGATCGCGCTGGTGAAACTGCCCTTCTCATGCCCGAACAATTCGCTCTCGATCAACTCACCCGGTATCGCTGCGCAATTCACTTCAATGAAAGGCCCTTCTTTCCGAGCGCTCTTCTCGTGGATCATGCGGGCCACACCTTCCTTACCGGCGCCGTTGCCTCCGGTGATCATTACTCGGGCATCGCTTGGCGCCACCTTCTCGATCATCGCGCGGATCTCGTTCAAGGCTTTGCTCTCGCCTACCATACGGTTGGTTCCGCCCTTCTCCCTCTGCACTTTTTGGCGCAGGGTCTTCGTCTCCTGCACCAGGTTCTTCCGGTCCAGGGCGTTCCGCACTGTTACAAGGATCCGGCTGATGTCCGGTGGTTTCTGGATGTAGTCGAAAGCGCCTTTCTTCAGTGCATCGACGGCCGTATCGATCGTGCCGTGGCCGCTGATCATCACTACCGGAAGTTCGTCGTTGTGGGCCATCAATTTTCCCAAGACTTCAAGCCCGTCCATCTTGGGCATTTTGATGTCACACAGGATCACATCGTAGTTGGCTTTTTTAGCCTTGTCCAAGCCCGAAGGACCATCCTCGGCTTCATCCACGGTGTGCTTCTCGTGCTCAAGGATGTCCTTGAGTGCGTTGCGGATCGCTTTCTCGTCGTCGATGATGAGGATCTTGGCCATGGGTGCAGTGAAGTAGCTGAATAGTGTGGTCGATGAAGCGGTGGAAGTCAAGCCTTTCGGGGCTGAAGATGGCAAAGCCTTTTGGGACCTCCTTCCACGTTGGGCAGCGTTGGCAACCTTGATAGCTTGCGACGTCTTGGTCGCGCCCGGGGGTTCCCCATCAGGAACGACCGCGATCGCCTGACGAACATTGGTGGCACCGCGCCCACGAACACACGAACACAGCAGTTCCATGAACCTGTTCCGCATCTTGGGTGTGTCCTTTCTGCTGACCTTCCAAACGATTGAGGCTTGTGCGCAATGCAACATGACTTCCAATGGCGGTAGTTGGTGGTTCACTTGCGGTACCAATGGCACCTCAGACTACTTGAACGAATCGACGTCCTGGTCCGGCGGCACGCCACCCTTCACGGTGCAGTGGTTGGGGTCGCAACCTCAAACGGTCTTCACCAACTCGGCCACCACTTCATTCTTCTGGCCTTGGCACCGCGGACCGGTCCCGTGGTCGTAACCGGCCGCAATGCCAAGTGTCCATCCCTATCCGCGCGGTGACGCTCCTCAGGCGTTGTGGCGCCTGATTGTGCGGGGGGCGTGTTCGCCGCCACGTTCGTCGATGCACCCGGTGCCATTTACCAGGTGCTGAGCGCCGACCTCAGTTGCATCTCGTACACCTTGAGGAAGAACGGTTCGGTGCTCCAGACCGGGACGTTGAATGCGGTGCAGTTCACCAACCCGGCGCGCTTGTTCTTCCCCGGTCTCACCAATGGCAGCTATTCTCTTGAGATGCTACAAACCGGGGTGTGCAACCCGAACACTGCCTACTGCCCGTCCTTCACCGTCATGTCGTTCTCTGTCCCCGGACCCGGTGATTGTATCGCCCTCAACTTGAGGACCGCCTTGCAAGGTGCGCTTCCGAGCGGATCGACAGTGATGAACGATGGGTTGCGCGGGCTTGTTGCCGCTCACTGAGCCGTACTCCCTTTGGGATATACCTACACCGCTCATCCCGGGCAACCTCCCTCACACCACCGGAAACGATGCCATTGTTGATTGGGTGGTTGTCGAACTGCGCTCCCCGGCTGCGCCATACGCCGTGCTTCATTCCAAGCCCGCCCTGCTGCAACGTGATGGCGACATCACCGATACTGACGGCGATGGGCACGTCTCCTTTCCGCAACCGAACGGCAGCTACCGGATAGCGCTACGGCACCGCAACCACTTAGGCCTCATGACGGGCTTTAGCGTGCAAGCCAACGCGAACCCGGTGCTTGTTGATTTCAAGAACAGTGCGTTGTCCACCTATGGTTCCAATGCACGGGCATGGACCGGAGCGGTCTTGTGCCAATGGTCCGGCGATGTCACCGGCACGGCACCGCGTACACGCCGACGCTGGTGGTAACGTACCCACCGCGACCCTACTGGCCAGTACCGCCAGAGGATGAACCTGGACGCAGTGAAGTACGTAGGAGCCAACAACGACCGTGATCCGATCTTGAGCAACATCGGCGGCACCACGCCCACGAATACACGGACGCAGCAGTTGCCTTAGCGGGATCTCCTTCCTTTCCCTTGGAGAGGGGCAGGGGGTGAGGTCAACCGCACAGCCGCACCCTCCTTCAGCGCGTACTTGCTCCAGCGCACGTCACGGATCGCGCCAGCGATAAGCACGCGCTCGATCGCGATCAGCGCAATGGCGATCGTATCCACGCGATGTTCCGGAAGTCCCGGAACAAGGAGACGTTCCTCGCGGGTCATGTTCATCAACCGGTCCTTGAGGGCATCGAACTCCAGCGCGCTGAAGCCAAGACTTGTCGCAGTTGGTTCTATGTCGGCATCCATTGAAGCGCTCACCATGGCAGCAAGGGAATCGAATGAACCGGCGCTGCCGATGAGCTCGTGCGGTTCATGGCGCTCAATGATCGACCAGAGCGGTTCCAATTGAGCGTCCAGGTGTTCGGCCAACCGGAACTGTTCCTGTGTTGTCATCGGATCGCTGAAGGTGAACCGCTCCCGCACGCGCGTAACCCCCAATTCGAAACTGCGCTTCCACATCAATGCCTTGCTCGTGGCCAGGATGAACTCGATGCTCCCTCCGCCAATGTCCATCACAAGAGCGGGCTTGGCGGTAAATGGAGCCGCAAGGCGCACACCTTCCAGGATCAACTCGGCTTCCTCATCGCCTTTGATCACGGTGATCTCCACGCCACATTGCCCGTGCGCGGCCGCAATGAAGTCAGCCGCATTCCGGGAGTTGCGCAGCATGCTGGTGCCGAAGCCGACGAAGCGCTCTGCACCGTGCATACGAGCGGTGGACACGTGCGTACTCAATGCCGTGATACCACGCTCAAAGGCATCGGGCGCTATCACGCCTTGCTCGATGCCACCGCGCCCAAGGAAGACAGGCAGTTCGCTGCTGTGGATGATCTCAAAGCGCGGACGTTCCCCATCTCCTTGGGAGAAGGGGGCCAAGGGGTGAGGTCACCAATAAGTTGAACGTATTCGTACCCAGATCGATGATCGCCGTACGCATGATCGCGACGCGCTCAACCCCGATAGAACAACCACTTGCCCAATTCCTTCCACGTCACCTTCTTACCGTACATGAGGATGCCGGTGCGATAGATGCGTCCGGCCAACCACGTGGTGAAGATGAACGTGGCCACGAGCATCACCATGCTCAGCAGGAGTTCCCAAGGATGCTCGAACGCGTTGCCGGTGGCGATGCGGATCATCATGACGATCGGGCTGGTGAACGGAATGATGCTGCACCAGAACACCGCCGGACTACCGGGATTGTAAACGGCCATCTGCGCAATGAACACCGCGATCATCAGCGGTATGGTGATGGGCATCATGAATTGCTGGCTGTCGGTCTCACTGTCCACGGCACTGCCAACGGCGGCGAACAATGAACTGTACAACAGATAGCCGCCCAAGAAGTAGAATACGAACAGCCCGATGATAGCCGCCCATGGCATGGCGCGCATCACGGTGAACATCTCCGTCATCTTCTCCGACCCATCCGCTTTCGCCGCATCCAATTGCATGCTTCCCCCATTTGCTGCTGTAGCTCCGTCGTCATTTGAACGTTCGCCAACGCATCGCCGTCGATGCTCAGACCGGCGATCGCCAATCCGACCATGATGAGTATGAACGAAAGCAGCATCCACAAGAGGAATTGCACGAGACCCACCAAGGCAACACCGACGATCTTGCCCATCATCAGTTGGAAGGGCTTCACACTACTGATGAGCACTTCCACCACACGGTTCTGCTTCTCCTCCATCACACCGCGCATCACTTGCACCCCGTACAGAAAAATGAAGAAAAACATCACATACCCGAAGCCGAACCCCAATAGCGCTTTCACCTCTATGAATGAATCCTTGTCCGCCTGCTTGATGTCCGCCACCTTCATGGTGATCGGATTCTTGATCTGCTGATAAGCAGCACTGTCCAAGTGATTGAATGCGGCCAGGTCCGCTTCGATCACCCGCTCTACATCCTTGCTGATGGTGGTTTGAACATTGATGCTCGGTGGCTGCTTGTAGTGCAGGGTCACCGCCTGCAGCTTGTGGACGTTGGAATCCACCGTAAGCCTCAGCGTGAAGTTGCTTTGGACGAAAAGGCTATCATCCAGTTGCAATGGGGAGTATTGGTACTTCACATCCGCCGAACCTCGCAGTCGGTCCGTGACGTGTCCGGCTGGATCAACGACAAGGACCTTTTGCTCGCCGCTTTCCTGCATGCCCAAGAACACGATCAACGACACCCCGCCCGCCAGCAGCAGCGGACCGAGGATCGTCATGATCAGGAAGCTGGGCTTCCGCACGCGCGTCCAGAACTCGCGCTTGATGATGAGGAGGATCTTGTTCATTCGGTCATGTCCTTTGGCACCGGAGCGGCGTTATCGCCACCCACCGCGCGGATGAAGACCTCGTTCATGCTGGGTACTTCTTCGTGCACCCCGTGGATCTTCACCGCCGGCAGCACTTGGCGCAGCACATCGTTCAGGTTGTCGCCTTTGCCCAATTGAACCCGGCTGGTTGTCATGCCATCCTTTTCAGTGGTATCGACCAAGGTGCCAACGAAAGCCATGGCATTGGCGAAGGCAACGCGTGTGCCTTCGTATTCGATACGGTACGTGTTGGTGGCGTACTGCCTGCGGATGGCCCGCACCTCGCCATCGAGCACCTTACGGCTCTTGTCGATGAGGGCAATGTGATCGCACAATTGCTCCACACTGCCCATGTTGTGGGTGCTGAGCATCACGGTCGCACCTTCATCGCGTAAACGGAGGATCTCCGTGCGGATCAGTTCGGCATTGATCGGGTCGAAGCCACTGAAGGGTTCATCCAGGATCAACAACTTCGGTTCGTGAAGGACAGTGGTGATGAATTGCACCTTCTGCGCCATGCCCTTGCTCAGCTCTTCCACCTTCTTGTTCCACCAACCGGTGATCTCCCATCGCTCGAACCACTCCTTCAAGCGATTCATGGCCTCCTTCTTCGGCATGCCTTTCAACTGGGCGAGGTAGAGCGCCTGCTCACCCACCTTCATCTTCTTGTAGAGCCCACGTTCCTCGGGCAGATAACCGAGTTGCGCAACGCTTTCGTCGGTCATCGGCTGGCCGTTCAAGCGCACGATGCCCTCGTCCGGGCCGGTAATGCGCGTGATGATGCGGATGAGCGTGGTTTTCCCGGCCCCATTGGGTCCGAGCAGACCGAAGACCTTGCCCTCGGGCACTACCATGCTGACACCGCTCAGGGCCACATGATCGCCGAAACGTTTTACGATATTCTCCAGTTCGAGCATTCTGCTGGCGGTTGCGCTAATGGTTTTTCCCGGCGCGGACGAATGTAGCCGCACGGCAGAGTGCGATGTATGCGCCTTTATGGGCGGGACGGCATCGTGTTGAACGCTCCGGGCTCAGAACTTCAGCAGGTAGTGTGTTCGTACCAACGCGCCGCGCCTTTCGGGCACGAGGAAATCAGTCGTGAGCACCTGCACCGGGTATGCAGGGAAGATCCACGTTTCCGTTGGAGCATGTCCATCGTTCAACAGCGCTGCTCGACCTTCCTCGTTGCAATAAATGTAAAGCCCCGGGTGCATGGCTGCGTGCGCTTCGCCGATGTCGCGCAGCCAGTGGACGCTGTACCCTGCATGGAAGTCGAGGGCACGGCTCATCGTTGCGAGGTTCGCCAGGTCGTCCTTCAGGGATCTTCAGTTCACGCACTTTAATGCCCACTTGGCTACCGGCTTGGAACTTCAGTAGGGCAGGGTAGAAGTGGCCGTTGATCACCAGAGCGGTACCGATGCTAACGATCAGCGATGGCCATAGTGCACGTGAGGCGCTAGTGCTTCTGGCATAGACAACGATGGCCAGTAGAAAGCACGCGATAAGCGCATAAGGCCAGATGGGGTTGTCGATGGGGAAGCTCTTCAGCGACAACCACAGGGCACCACCACCAATGCAAAGCACGATCGCGAATTGGAAAAAGTCGAGCACACGCGCGTGGGTATTGCCCAGGGCGTGGGCCGCGATCACGGAAGCCAGAGGCATGACCACGAACAGATAGTGTGGCAATTTGTAGTGCGAAAAGCTCAACGCGATCACGGTGAGCACTACACCGCTGATGGAAGCGTATTCCGGAAGCGATCGCCCTCGGCGCAGGATGACACTGAACAGTCCGGTCAGTGCGAAAAGTGTCCACGGCAAAGCCACCCAAAGGAAGGTGTGCAGGAAAAAGAACCCCGTGCTGTCGTCTTGCCATCGGTTACTGCCGGTGATCCGCCCGAAACTCTGGTCCCAGAAATAAAAACGCAATCCATCGGCCCCATGCTGTTGGTATAGACCAATGCACATGGGTAGCAAGAACACCGCAAGGATGACCGGAACGAACAGCAACCGCGGATCGCGCAGCGCCCGCCACTGCCCTGTGATCGCGACATGGCCGCCGAGGGCGAGCGCTGGTACTACCAAGCCGATGGGTCCTTTTGCAAGCATGGCCAGTCCAATGAACAGGGCAGCCAGCAGCAAGTGGTGCGTGCGCCGACCGTTGAGCCATGCCATGCCAGCCCAGAGGCCCAAAATGACATTGCTCGTGAGCAGCGTATCGCACCGCACGTCGTTCGTCATTTGAAGCATGGCCACTGAGCTGCCAAAGACCAGCGCAGCAGTGTGCGCGGTGCGAGCATCACGGTGCAAACGAGCGAACTTGAATACGCCCCAGCAGCCGGCCAAGGCGAACAGGATGCTAGGAAGCTTATAGGCCCAAGGCTCCAAGCCGAAAACCTTCAGCGAAAGCGCGCTGAGCCAGAATAACAGCGGCGGCTTGTCGAGATACGAAGCATCCCGATCGAAGACCTGGAGCCAGTTGCCTTCGCGCACCATTTGCGCGCTCATGCTCGCGTACTGTGCGGCGTCCACGTCCATCACCGGCACGCAAGCACCCAATGCATAGGCGAGAAGGAGTGCTGACCAGGCGATCAGGACAAGTCGGCGGTCCATGGGCCAAAGAAAGGTCGTGAAACATGAAGCCCCTGCATTGCTGCAAGGGCTTCGCGAGGATTTCAATAGAGCACTACTTCGACCACTCGGCGATCTTTTCCTGGTTCAACTTCACGTACTGGTTGTCCTTCTCGGTTTCGGCCATGGCCATACTCTCCTTTGCAGCGGCGATCGCTTCTTGCCTTTGGCCGTTCGCAGCGTAGCAAAGCGCTAGGGTGTGCTTCATCCAGTATTTCTTCTCCATCGAATCGGCCTGCTTGGCCCAAGCCAACGCTTGCGCGTTATCAATGCCCCGGTCCAAGTAGAAGCGGGCGGAGCGGTGGTACGTTCCCGCTTTTACATCAGTGCCGTTCATGGCTTCCTTGATGTTGCCCATGGCCTGATCCATGGCATCCGCATGGATCTCGATGCTCACCATTGTTTTCTCCCAGCGCAGCTCCAGCTGGGCGCGATCGTCCTTCACAGCATCGAAACCGATCGTGAAGGTTTCGGTCGGGTTCGTCATATGCTTAACGTCGGCTTTCAGCATTGCCACGTTCTTCCCTTCATCATAACCCTCCGTTCCGCTGATGGTGGTGTCGCTGTTCAACATCACCTGCCATACCTTCTCGTTGGGGATGGTCACCAATGCATACTTGCCCGCGGGCACTTCCGCGCCACCGATCATGACCGGACCGCTGAAACTGACCTTGGTGCATGCGTTGGCACCAGTACGCCACATCTTATCGTATGGAACGAGGCTGCCGAATACAACGCGCCCTTTTGCACTGGGTCGGCTATACTCGACTTTCACCGTTGTTAAGCCCACGACCTGTTCCACCTTGCCCAACGGGCTGGGTGCAGGAAGATCCTGTGCTGAAACAAGAACCGAAGCGCTGATGATCAACGAAGAGAGGAGGATACGTTTCATGGTCGTTTGTGAAAGGGCCGTGAAGGTATACCCGCTCCGCACATTTAGTGCAGCGTGCAGATGGGTCAGGCCACTTTCAGCTGGCTCATGCGACTACGATCGAACTTCTCTCGTGCGTAGCTCAGCGTTATGCGCAGATCGGCAGGGCGTTCAGCAGTGCCCGGCATCTCGTACATGGCATCGGTCATGATGGCCTCGCAGATGGAACGAAGCCCGCGTGCACCAAGCTTGTAGTCCAAGGCACGTTCCACGATGAAATCAAGCACCTTCTTGTCGAAGGTCAACTTCACCTTGTCCATGTCGAACAGCTTCACGTACTGCTTCACCAACGCGTTCTTGGGCTCGGTGAGGATGCGGCGCAGCGTTTCACGATCGAGCGGGTCGAGGTAGGTGAGCACCGGGAAACGACCGATTAGTTCGGGGATAAGGCCATACGAGCGAAGGTCTTGTGGGCCCACGTATTGCAGCAAGTGGTCGTCATCGATACGAACACTTTCCTTGCTGGCTTGGTACCCGACGGCACTGCTCTTAACGCGGCGGGCGATCATCTTCTGGATACCATCGAATGCTCCGCCACAGATGAAGAGGATGTTCTTGGTGTCCACCTGGATCAATTTCTGCTCCGGGTGTTTGCGCCCGCCTTGTGGAGGAACGCTGACAGTGCTGCCCTCGAGCAGTTTCAGCAACGCTTGCTGAACACCTTCGCCGCTCACATCGCGGGTGATGCTCGGTGTGTCGCTCTTGCGGCTGATCTTATCGATCTCGTCAATGAAAACGATACCGCGCTCGGCCTTGCTCACATCATAGTCAGCGGCCTGGAGCAAGCGGCTGAGAATGCTTTCGACATCCTCGCCTACATAGCCGGCCTCCGTGAGCACAGTAGCATCGGCAATGGCGAACGGCACATTGAGCATGCGCGCGATCGTCTTGGCCAACAGCGTTTTCCCGGAACCGGTTTCACCGACCAAGATGATATTGCTCTTTTCGATCTCCACATCATCGGTGGTGGAGAGGGGTTTTTGGACCAAGCGCTTGTAGTGGTTGTACACAGCCACGCTCAACACCTTCTTCGCGTCATCCTGACCGATCACATACTCATCAAGGAATTTCTTGATGTCCGAGGGTTTCTGCAGGATCATATTGCCTGCGATATCAGCCCGCTTGCGCTGGCTCAGCTCCTCGGTGATGATGTTCTGCGCTTGGCTGATGCAGCTATCGCAGATGTGACCCGTTATGCCGGCGATCAACACGTTGGTGTCCTGCTTGTCTCTACCGCAGAACGAACACTTCACTTCCTTTTTGTCCATGTGGTGGGGTGGGCTTACGGGCCTCCTTTCTGAAAGGCGGTGCAAGATACATCGAGGCCCGACCGGTAGTCCAGTCGGGCCTCGCCTCATACGTGTGCTTCGGGTGGTTGGATACCAATAACCACGGGAATACGGTAGCTCTTGTCTTTACACTATCACTTTGGGTTTCGCACCAGCATCTCGTCGATCATGCCATACGCTTTCGCCTCTTCGCTGGTCATCCAGAAGTCCCGGTCACCATCCTTTTCAACGCGCTCGAAGGGCTGTCCACTGTGGCTGCTGATGATCTCGTAGAGCTCTTTTTCAACTTCAGGACTTCGCGCACGGTGATCTCCATGTCAGTGGCTTGGCCTTCGGCCCCGCCCATTGGTTGATGGATCATCACCCGGCTGTGCTTCAGCGCACTACGCTTGCCTTTTGCCCCCGCGCACAACAACACGGCACCCATGCTCGCCGCCATGCCCGTACAGATCGTGGCAACGTCAGGCGCGATGTATTGCATGGTGTCATAAATACCCAAGCCCGCGTACACACCACCACCGGGGCTGTTCATGTAGATCTGGATATCCTTCTTGGCGTCCGCGCTTTCCAGAAAGAGCAACTGAGCTTGGATGATATTGCTGACGTGATCGTTAATGCCAGTGCCGAGGAAGATGATGCGGTCCATCATCAATCGGCTGAACACATCCATCTGTGCAACGTTGAGCTGGCGTTCCTCGATGATCGTCGGGGAGATGTAATCGGCACGCAAGGAGCCGGCGTAACTGTCGAATGTGTTACTGCTGATGCCGCGGTGCTTGATGGCATAGCGGCGGAACTCGTCTGGAGGGAACATCGGTTGGTTGTGTTGTCCGGTAAAGAAAAGTGTGTCGTAACGGGCTCTCAGGCGGTACGCGCCAAGGTTATGAACGCATCGAGGCTCATGCGCTCGGTCTTCGGGCTGAGCATGGCCTTGAAATGCGTGATCAGCTTGCGCTCCACGATGCTGTCGCGCATGCGCTTGATCTGCTCGCGGTCGCCAAGTAATCGACCGGCCATCTTCTGTAATTCCTCACCTTCAGGCGCGGGCATACCGTACTGTATGAATTGGTCGCTGACATAGCGCTGGGCGAAGGCGTTGAGTTCCTCGCCCTTGGCCTCCAAGCCGTACTTCTCAACGATCCGGTCCTGCAACAACTGACGCTTCATTCCCTCGGCGTAGCTGTTGTAGTTGGCTTCCACTTCTTCGGCGTTGGTCGGTTGTTCGCTGGTTTCCAGGATCCATCGCTTCAGGAAGCTGTCCGGCAGTTCCACGTTGGTGCGGTCATACAATGCCTTCATCACCAACTTGGTGAATACCCGGTCGCTGTCGCGCGCAAAAGCGCTTTCCAACCCCTCTTTCACCTTCGCCCTGAATGCGGGTTCATCGGCAACCGCCCCTTGGCCGAACACGCGATCGAAGAATGTGTTGTCCAGTGCGGCCGGCGCCATGCGCTTGATGCTCTCCACACGGAACAGGAAGTTGCCTTCCAAATGATGCACGCGATCGTGGTCAACACCTAACATGCGCGCAAGGTCGTCGTGGCCGTCGCTGACAGTGCGGGGGTCAACGACCACCTCCGCACCAACTGCCTTTCCAGTGAGCAAAGCACGGGCCGTGTCGTTCTTCAGGAATTCGAGACTGATCGTTGTACGGTTCATGATGCCGCCCTCCTTGGTGGAGCCGTCGGCATTCAGTTCGATCATGTCGCCGATCACCATATCGTTGGCTTCGCTCACTTCGGCATCCTCCACTTTCCCGAAGCGGCGGCGCATGTCAGTGATCTCCTTGTCCAAGGTGGCATTGTCAACATCCACCATCGGCATGGTAACGTTGAGTTGGCCGCTCAGATCCACATCGATGGACGGTGCCATGCCCATTTCATAAGCGAAGTTGAATTCACCGGGTTCATCGAAATTGTTGGCGGACATACTGTCGCGGTTCGGCAACGGTTGGCCCAGCACTCGCAGCTTGTTGCCTTCAATATGCTGCTGAATGCCTTGGCCGATAAGCCGCTCCACCTCGTTCACGAGGACGGCTTTACCAACGCGCTTCTTGATCAACGGCATGGGCGCTTGGCCTGGCCTGAAACCCGGGAAGACTGCATTCTTGCGCTGTTCCTTCAACTGCGTTTCCACCCCCGGCGAGTAGTCCTCCGGTGTCAATTTCAATTTCAAGGTGGCCGTGAGGGGGCCGGTCTGTTCGCGTTCGATGTTCATGTCATTGATCGTTGGGCGCAAGATCCAGCGCCATTGGACAATTCCGTTCTGCAAGTAGAAAGCCGCTGCCGTATGTCGGCCGATATGGCCTGACAACTGCCAGCAGCAACCCTGATGGTTGGTTAGTACGGACGGGGGGACTCGAACCCCCACACCTTACGGTACTGGCTCCTAAGACCAGCGCGTCTACCAATTCCGCCACGTCCGTATTCCTGAAAAGGACGGCGAAGATAGACCGGTGTAGTGGCGTGGATACATTCGCCGTCCATCGCGCTGACAGCGGTGGAAGTCATGATGAAAAGCCACGTGCTGAGCGAGATGCCGGTGCCACAACGGCATGGCTTGCTGCTGGGCGCCATCGGGCCACGGCCCATTGCGTTCGCCAGTACTATTGATGCACAAGGCCGGCCGAACCTTGCCCCTTTCAGCTTCTTCAATTGTTTCGGCAGCAATCCCCCTACGGTTATTTTTTCACCGGCTCGGCGCGGGCGCGACAACACCACCAAACACACCTATCACAATGTGAAGGCAGTGCCGGAAGTAGTGATCAACGTGGTGAACTATGGTATGGTGCAACAGGCCAATGTGGCCAGTGCGGAATATCCGGAAGGCGTCAGCGAGTTCGGGAAGGCCGGGTTTACGCCGATCGCGAGCGAACGCATAAGGCCCTTCCGGGTGAAGGAAAGCCCGGTGCAGATGGAGTGCGTCGTGAAGCAAGTGATCGAAACCGGCGACCAGGGCGCTGCGGGGAACCTCATCATCTGTGAGGTGTTGGTGATGCACGTCGACGATAACGTATTGAATGAGCGCGGTACGATAGATCCTCGGAAGATCGATCTGGTGGGGCGCATGGGCGGTCACTGGTATTGCCGCGCGAATGGGGATGCCCTCTTCGAACTGCCCCAACCGGCCACGCACATTGGTGTCGGATTCGATGCCTTGCCGGCAGATGTGCGCAATAGTCGTGTGCTCACGGGCAACGACCTTGGGCAGTTGGCCAACTGCCCGGCCTTACCCGATGAGACGAGCGTCAATGAATACAAGCTGACCGAACTGACCGATACTTTCATCGCTTTGCAAGGAAAACCTGCGGAACTCGTTTCCGCTTTGCACCTTCGCGCTCAACAATTACTTCATCAGGGAAAGGCCGAAGAAGCCTGGCTGACCCTCCTCACCTTCAACGATCGATAACATGGCACAAGTCACCATCACCGGCAGCATCAAGGTCGTCGGCAAAACCCAACAGGTCAGCGAGAAGTTCAGCAAGCGCGAACTGGTCGTTACCGAGCAGGGGGGGCAATACCCGCAGCTCATTCCCGTCGAATTCAAACAGGACAAGACCGGCCTTCTGGACGGTTTCAAACCGGGTGATGAAGTGACCGTCACCTGTTTCGTGAACGGGCGGGAATGGACCGGTAAGGACGGTGTGACGAAGTACTTCCTCAGCTTGGCTGGCAACCGCATTGAGCGCAGTGGAAGCGCATCAGGTGGCGGCACCAGCGGCAACGGTTCTTACCAAGCACCGCCGCCACCCACGGCTGCCGACGCACCGCCTGCTGGCGACGAGGACGATCTGCCGTTCTGAACAAGCGCACTTACTACTCTGGCCGGGTCACCGCATTGCTCGATCCCATCAGGTTCTGCGCCCTTTCCAAATTGGCTTGTGCACCAGCGATAGTATCGCGATCGTTGGTGCATACAAAGAGAACAGCACCAAGTCCAGCGCGACTGCAAAGGGCGATGGCTTCCTGTTGATCGTCTCGTTGATCGAGGTGGTGATCACCACGATGGGCACAAGCCATGCACCCCAAAGCGCCATCACCAGGATCGGCTGGCTGAGGTGCACGACCGTGCAAGCCCAGAGCATCACCGGGAGGGAAAGTGCTATCGCAGGAAGTAGTTTCATGCCACCAGAACCGGTAGCTTTCATTTTCCCGGCCCACCGCAAGCGCTGATCAAGGAATGACTTCCAAGACGATGCCGCAGGAACGTGAACCACCACCTCAGGCACCGCCAGACAGATCACGGTCTTGTTGGCCATCTGCATTTTCCGCAACAGGAACATGTCATCACCGCTGACGAATTGCCGGTTGCCATCATATCCATCAAGTAGTTGGAAGGTGGACCGTCTGAAGGCCATGTTGGCACCGTTGCCGATCAGGGCGTTGCCTGCGCGGGCGGATGCAATGGCCACGGCCATGAAGCCCGCTTGCTCGTTCGCTTGTAATTCCTGCAGGAACGAGTTGTCGCTGCGCACAGCTATTGGCATCAACAACAGATCAAAAGTGGCGGATCGCCACGCTTGGGCCACGGACTTCAACCGCAAAGGGCCACATCGTCCGTCGGCATCGGTGATCACAATGATGTCGCCGTTCGCGTTCGACACACCCAATTCGATCGCTGCCTTCTTCCCCGCTGCACCCATCAGTTCAAGCAAGCGCACACTGGGCTGGGCAGAAGGGTGCACTTGTGCTTGAGTGCTATCCTCGGATCCATCGTCCACCACGATCACCTCAAAGCGGTCTGTTGGGTAGTCCTGTGCCCTGAGGTCATCGAGGAGGGCTCTAATGTGGTCCGCTTCATTGCGCGCCGGAACGATAACGCTGATGAACGGTGCATGAGAAAGTGCGGCGGTCGGCAATTCATCATGGCCGAGGAGATGCTTTAGCGCATTGAGCAGCACGAACAATTGCAATGCAAGCAGCAAGGCGGTCCCGACGAATCAACACCCAAGGCAGTTGCTCGATCATGCGATCGGTTCAACGACGCCGGTGCAAGAGCAATAGCAAACTGCCAATGGCCGCAGGCAACATGAGGTTGATGATCCACAGCGTGAAGCACGCGGTGAGTATACCGGGTTCGTTCAAACCCCACGGCGAAAGGATGGCTACGGCGGCGCCACCGCGCACGCCCAGTTCGGTGAGGAGCATGGTGGGTATGAGCGTGGTGGCCAAGTAGATGAGCGGAACGGCCAGGGCAGCTTCCTTCCATAACGCAGGCCCACAGCAAAGTGTCAGCAGTACAACGAATTGTGCTGCAAAGACGACATATCGCAGCAGGCTCAGGCCGAGCACATGGGTTTGTTCCCTGGTGCTGAACTCGCTCAATATTGTTGCGGATGCCCGAAAGCGCCGCAATAGCGGTAAGGCGCCGAACCCGATTTGCAGCAAGCGTGGGAAGAAGTAAAAGAAGGAGTGATGCCGCGGCAATGAAAACGGCAGCCACCACCATGACATCAGCGATCCACGTTCCTTGCCAAGGAACGATAGCACCTGTCCAGAAAACGACGCCAACGGCCACTGCTCCGGCGAGCATCGTACTGGTGAATTGAGCCATGCTCCCGAGCACGGTGGCAAAACCCGCACGCATACGCCCACCCGGCTTCACGAACCAAAGCCGGCCAACGAACTCGCCACTGCGGTTCGGCGTGAACAGGCCGATGCTCGTCCCCGCCAACGTTGCGCGAACGGCATTGCCGTACGGCATGACTTCCACTGGCCGCATCAACAGTTTCCATTTGAACGCCTCAATGCCCCAGTTCAACAGAGCGAGCAGCATGACGATCGCCAACGGCCATGACAACGACGCGGCGAAAGCCTCCCTCCACAGCCAGCTATCTTTCGCCAGTGCTTGGGTGTAGAGGAATGCGCATGACGCGGCGAACACAGCCAACCGGAAGAAGAAGATGAGCGTGCGGTCCATGGCTGCGGCCGAAAGTAGGCCTACGGAGCGTGTGATCCTGGGCATCGACCCGGGGACTACGGTAATGGGTTTCGGGGTACTGTTGGAACAAGGACGCGCGATCACGCTGTTGGATGCCGGGGCCATCCGGTTCCCATCGGCGGACGATCACACCTTGAAACTCCGGGAGATCTTCAACAGGACGTTGGCGATCATCGAGCAACACAAACCCGATGAACTCGCGATCGAGGCGCAATTCTTCGGGAAGAACGTACAGAGCATGTTGAAATTGGGACGTGCTCAAGGTGTGGCGATAGCCGCTGCGCTGCACCGGGATATTGCCGTTGTGGAGTACGCCCCCAAACGGGTGAAGCAGGCTGTGACCGGAAATGGCAACGCTACCAAGGAACAAGTGGCGGCCATGTTGCTGGGGATCCTTCGGGTCGCCGGCTTACCCCCCAGCACCGATGCAACCGATGCGATAGCTGTGGCCGTGTGCCACCACTTTTCTCGGAACAATGCCGTGCAAAAGGGTGGGGGCGTAGCCCGTGGAAGCAGCGACTGGGGCGCATTCGTACGCAACAACCCGACGCGGTTGAAGGACCCTTAGGCTGTGCGGATCCGCTCTGCGATGCCCGCGAGCTCTTCTTGTGACAATTTGAGCTTAGGCCGGTTGAAGTCCATGTCCCGCATGCTGCTGATGGGTATCAAATGCACATGTGCATGCGGTACTTCAAGTCCGATCACGCAAACGCCCACACGATCGCAGGCAATGGTCCTTTTGATCTTGCTGGCCACACCTTGGGCGAACGGCATTATGTCGGCAAGCACATCGGCCGGCAGGTCGAAGAACTTGTCCACCTCGATCTTCGGTATCACCAACGTGTGCCCTTCGCGCAGCGGATCGATGTCCAGGAACGCAAGGAACCGATCATCCTCCGCCACCTTGTGACAAGGGATCACGCCCAGAACGATCCGTGTGAAGATGCTCGGCATCAGCGACTGATCTCGATGATCTCCAGCCGCATGGTGCTGCCGGTGGGGGTGGCCACTTCCGCCACATCGCCCTTGCTTTTCCCGAGCAGCCCCTTCCCGATGGGGGAGCCCACGCTGATCTTGCCCATCTTGATGTCCGCTTCGCTTTCGGCCACCAAGGTGAATTCGCGGTTGGTGTTGTTGTCCATGATCCGCACCATCACCTTGCTGTGGATGTACACTCGGCCTTCTTCCAACTGCCCGGCTTCAATAATGCGCGCATTGGCGACCACGTTCTCCAGCTTCGCTATGCGCGCCTCCAGCAACCCTTGGTCTTCCTTGGCCGCGTGGTATTCGGCATTCTCGCTCAAGTCGCCCTTATCACGGGCGTCAGCGATCTGCTGGCTCAGGTGCCGGCGATCCACCGTTTTCATGCGGTGCAGGTCTTCCTGCAGTTTGCGCAGGCCTTCCTCGGTGTAGTATGCGGTACTCATCGCCGATGGTATTCTGGGTCCCCACGTTTCAGGGCTCGGTTGAAAGAAAGGAAGAGGATCCGCCGCCCGGCGGATCCTCTTCGCGAATGTAGGTCGGTATGGGTCAGAGACTCACGCGCAATCCGATGCAGTGCACCCCGGCAAAGGGGTTAGTGGTCCGGTAAGCGTAGTCGATGGCGATGGCACTTTTCTTCTCGGCGCCGAAAGGGAAGTCGACGCTAAGACCAGCGCTTGGACCGGTGAACACGGTTGAACGGGCCTCGGCGTCGGTGATATCCTTCTCCCAGAGGTATCCGCCACGCAGGTGGAAGATCTTCTTGAAGGCATACTCCACACCAAAAAGGCCTTGATCCAGTGTGAACGAGTTGCTTACATAAGTACCCGCCAGGGTAAGGCGGTGCATTTCAGCCAACTGGATGTCGTACGCACCCCCGATGGTGAGCATGCTGGGCAACTCGAACCGCTCGCTGCGCTGCTGCAGGGTCAACTCATCGCTTCCGGAAGTCACGAGACCTTGAACCCCCAAGCCGTCACCGGCAAAGCGCATGGCAGGACCGACGTTCTTCAGTGCGATACCGAATTTCACATTGTCCCGTTCACCGGTTACATAGTTGATGCCCGCATCGAAGCATACGCCTGTTGCACGCACATTGGCTATGCTCTCGCTGGCCACGCGCACCAGCAATCCACCATAGATGCTGTTGCTGAATGTCTTGGCGTAGGCAAGCCCGATGTTGCTCATTGTTGGGCGGTAGGTACCCAAGCCACCTTCGGGTTGCGCATCCGTGGTAACGGGCAGGTCGCCGAACGACATCACGGTAGCGCTGATGCCGAGGACACCGCTCTCACCCATCTTCTGGCCAAGGCCGATCGAGTTCACACTGACGCCCGCGCCTTCCAGCCAACGGGTATTGGTGAACAGGATCTCGGTCTTGTTCGTGTGGGCCAAGCCGGCCACATTCCCGAACATGCCTTCCACGCCACGCAACGCAGCCGTATTGGCCAATCCCCAACCGCTGCTGCGTGCCCAAGGATTGATGAGCAACTGAGAGCCACCGGCCTGCCCGGCGCGATCCGGATTACCTGCATATGCGGGAGCACCAAGTACCGCGCTGATCGTCAGCAAGGTCAAGGTCCGGGTCATGTTGTTCGTTTTCATGTCGATCGCTTCGTTGTCGTTTCCGTCCGCATCAGAAATTCTGGAGGTCCACCGGTCGTATCACGCCGAACCACTTGATCACCTTCTCGCCTACGCCCGGCACATCGATGTGGCAGATGTATGTGCCACCGGCGATCGGTACGGTGTTACCGTTACGCAGGTCCCAATCCAAGAAAGTCAGATCGTTGTCTTTATCGTACTGACGGATCAGCGTACCGCTCACATTGAAGATGCGGATCTTACAGGTCTGAGGCAGGTTGATGAACTTGACCCTGTTGTCCAAACGGCTGGTCTCATAACCGCTGAATGCGTAGTACGGGTTGGGTACAATACCGATGATGTCCAAGGCATCCACCGCTACGTCGTTCAGCTCGGTAAGTGTTGCTTGACCATCGCTCTTGAAGGTGTACAACGGACGGCCGTTGTTCCTGAGCCCGTTCGGGTTCTCGGGGATGTGCGGGTTGTAGCCTGCATAGGGATCAACGTACTCCGTGTACGGCTGCTTGGTCTGCAACAGAATGCGGCTCTCATTCGGGATCAACCCATTCTGCGGAGAGAGCATCGAGAGTCCGGGTGCCATCATCACACTGCCCACCCAGCTAGTAGAGCGGAACATGTTCCGGCGGCTCGTGGTGGTGTTAGTGTTCAATTGTGTGATGGAGTATTGGCCTTGGTCGTAGTGAGGCATGAAATTGCCGGGACCTGTCGCATTGGTGCGATCCATGTTGTTGAACACATAGATCCAGTGGCAGCCGCCGAACAATGGTTCACCCAAGTTGGTGGTCAGACGGTCGTCGGGGTTGAACAAGAAGTCGCGACCGATGGCACCACCGTAGAAGCTGTTCTCGCTGAATGCCATGTTCAAGCGTTCACCACTTGTGATGTCGATGGCGTAGCCGGGGAACCAGCCCATGCCGGTAGCGGATGTCAGTTGGGCTTCGCTCTCGTTACATCCGGGCTGACCGGAACGGATCCCGTTCTTATCGACACTGGCCCCACTGCGCAAGTGATTCTTCTCCACTCCACCTTCGGCCGCATCAGGGTTCTCTTCGTTCTCCAGAACAGGGCAGCGCGTCCAGCGGTTCTTATCAGGCGTCATGACGATCAACGTAGGTCTGGACGCCGAGATCCTGGATACGTTACGCGATAGCGCCAAGTCCTTGGAACAAGGTTGGAAGGCGGTATCGCCGCACAGTACCCATGGCGCCCACATGCCCTCCAGAATGCCTTCGTAGATCTCCTCGTCATCCTCGCCGAGGTAATCGTTGTAACTGTTGCCTTCTTCATCACTAGTACCTGCGCGGATCCAGTTGAACGGTGTCTCGCCTTCCTGATCAGGGACGCCGTAGCACCAAGGAGCGCCATCAAATGTCCAAGTGCCTGCATCGATGGGTTCAGTGAACTGAGCACCGGCATCCGGGAAATTGTACTGTTGGATCGTTACAGACAACCCCCAGTCCGGCACGAGTTGTTCGTTCAAGACAAGGATAGAGCGTTCGCTCCTCACCGTATCAGGGGCACCGTCCGGTTCACCATTGGGCCCGCCTGTGCGATCAATGTCCAATGCCACGAGCTTCCATTGCGCATCCTCGAGATCGTTCTGGGTGGAGTCTGTCATCCACAATTCGAATCGGCTCTTGGGAACGTTCAATGGGTCGATCACTTTCACATTTACGGGTGCAAGTCCAGCCTTGAACAGAAGTTCGTCCTTTCGCCAGATGTTGCTGGACATGATCGCATCAATGGTGCTCTCATCCAGTTCAACCCTGTTCTCCGCATTGCCATCGCCTTCCACGCGGGTCAAGGGGAAGCCTTGTCCGTAAGGGGATTGTTGTATGGTGCCGCCATTGGCGGGAGCGGGCTTGTGCGGTATACCGGAGAACACTCCGATCTCGCTGCCATCACCACGTTTGCGGCTCGACTTGAATGGGAAGGGCTGGCCGGTGAACGCAACGGGATTGTACGCCTGCCACTCGTTGTATCCGTATGAGATGGCCATGAAGTAGTAAGTCTTGAAGTTGATCAAGCGCGCATCGCCTTGGGCGAACTTGTCCTCGGTGACACGGATCGAGTGGGCAATTCCCTCGTCCGCGCCATTCACCATTTCAACCGGCACCGGCAATTCGATCTGAGGGTCATACGTGTAGTTCACTAATTGCCCGACACCATCTTCGATATCACCTTGGTAGATCAAGCGCGCCTTGTTCAGGTCGGTCAATTCGTTCGCCGATACTTCCGCATTGGCGAGCTGGTAGACCATGTAGCCCTGAAAGCGGTAGAAACGATCGTTCGCACTGGTCGGGATCGCGGGGTCGAGTTCCAAGTAATCCTCAGGAGTATTTATGTTGTTGTTGCTCGTACTGAGGTTTTCGATCTGCAGGATCAACTCGCGGTCCAATTCCACAAGATTCAGATCAGGAGCGTCCGGGCCGTTGAGGATCTTGAAGCAGTTATCGAAAAGTGATTGCGCCTTATCGTCGGCCTTCCTTACTTCCTCTACGCTTGCGATCGGGCCACCTGCGTTGGCGCGAGCCCAAACTGCACCTACGGTGATGTTGTTGTACGCACCCGGCTCAAGCGTAAAAGGCCCAGCTGCTTGAATGAAGCGGCGGTCGCCAGCGGCGTTCCCTTCCGTTTCCTCTGACCATGGCGCTTGAGGTACGCAGTTCGTGCCCCAGCCCAACGGATCACTTTCGCCGGGGAACATGTACTGAGCGGGCGTATTCGGATCGGCTCCGGCCGAACTGACGTGACCGGTACCTCCATAGAGGTTCGGGGAGTTGTCTTTCCAGATCGCACGTAGGAAGTTGTAATAGTCAACGGCGATAGCTGGATCTTGGGTAGCCTGATTTCCCGTTGCATTGTTGTGATAGAGGAAAGCACGCATGCCATAGCGCTCGTTGTCCACTACGGTATCTCCGTATCCAATGCCGATGCCGGCATATGGGATCCCGTCACCGGCGCGGGCCAAGGCACAATCAGTGGTGCTCAATGGATTGTCGACCCCGTCGTAATCCTGGAACGGACCTTCAAAGAAATCCATCCCGATAGCAGGAGGCTGGAGCCCATATCCTGCTGCTCCACCTGCACAGGCAGCACCTGCGTCGTTATCGGCACCGTTGTAGGCGTATCCCAAGCCGCGTTGCACATCGCAACCCACGTAATCATCGTTCGCGCAACCCAGATCCGGGTCGACCCACTGTCCGAAGTAGGTATTCGTGAGGGTTTGGGTGCCTTGGTTGATGACCACGTAGTTGTAAAAGGTCATGTTGTTCACCTCGTCGTTCGTCGCGAACGCAAAAGCCTGTGCACGGATCTCCATGCCGATGGGCTGTCCACTTGTCTCGGTGTGGGCATTCCCCTTGTCATTGAACACCCACCAGATGTTCTCGTCACCGAAAAGGGGGATCGCATCCTCCCGGAACCGAGCCTTGCAATCGATGGAGCCGTCCAGATCGTATCCGGGCGAGTCACCATCGTCAACGTTATAATCACCGTCGTTGTTGAAGTCGTTGAATGGGGCGATGTAGAGATCCTGACCAGCGGCTACATCACCGATAGCGGGCCACTCGTAGAACACGGGCGGCGCGAAGTAGCCCGGGTACTCAACGCTCACGTTGCAGTTCGGGTCCCCCAAGCAGATGTAATAGGCATTGTGTGCAGCAACATCCTTACGGGCGGTCTTCCACGACTTGTCATAGAACGTGCACACCTCGGGCTCGATCGAAGCATCTCCCGTATTCGTGAGCGGGCCGGGCCAAAAATCATTGCCTACTTGGCGAAAGCGAACGGCGGCCAGTTTCAGTTGGTTATCCGGTGAAAGGCCACCCATCCAAAGCGATCCCGCAAACAAAGCATGGGGTCCGGATCGGTCATCTGTTTTAGGTACTTCGTACGCCGCACCCCCGGGGCTGGAACGATCTTGCCACATGTTGCCACCCGTTTCGATCAGGGCGCGAACGTTGTTCAAGTCAAGTTCAACCCGATGGGTGGAAGGTGAACACCCGGCAGCTTTTGCTTGGCCGTTCGTCCGGCTTACACTGCGGCCGGTTTCGTTCTCGCGAGCGGTCGACTGGCCAATGGCAAAAGCCATGGTCAATACAGCGGCCGACGTGCGCATAAGGTTCGTGTGGTTCATGTCCCTGGAATGGGGTTGATCAGAAATCGAATCGGATACCCAAGCGTGCCGTGCGAGGAGCGCCATAATTGCCTGGATCGTCAACTTTCAATGCGTATAGGTCGCGGTAGGCGTCGGGATTGTCCTTGCCGTTGATCTCGTTCTGGTACTGTGCAGCGGCCAAGTAGCCGTCGTCATCCGGTGCACCGGTTCCGCGCCATACGCCCGTTACGTTGCGTGTGTTCAGCACGTTGGTAACCAGCAGATAGATGTTCAAGTTGGCGCTCTTGGCCTTGTCCTCGCCTTTGCCGAAGCTCAGCGGAATGTCGCGGTCCAATTGCAGGTCCATGGTGAATTGCCACGGCAAACGGCTGCCATTGATGCTGCCGTTGAGGCTGTGGCTTCCGACACCCTCGCCCTCGTTGATGATGCGGCTGCTGGGGCTGTACGGTGTACCGCTGCCGAGGAGAGTCACCACGTTGACACCGGTGCTCTGGAGTATGGGCTTGCCGAATAGCATGGGGCCATTGTAGTCCTTACCAGATCCATAACGGAAGTCCGTGGTCACTTGGAACTTATGACGCTGGTCGAAGTTCAGCGGTGCGATGGTGCGCAGGTTTGGTTGGCCGCTGTTCACCAACGCCAAGCTGGTGTTCACATCGCTACCAGTACCATCCGCGAACTGAAGGGTGTAGGAGGCGCGCATCCACACGTTGCCGGTGCGGCGCAGGTCATACGTCAGCGTGAAGCCCTTGACCGTCCCGAAGTCGATGTTGTCGAAGGTCTTGTAACTCACTGGCCAAGCCTCGGTCATGTTCCGCACTTGGATCATGTCGCGCAATTCGCGATAGAACGCCGAGATCTTCAACGAACTGCTCTTAGTAAGCACCTGTTGGAAGCCGAGTTCGTAGTCGATGGTCTTCGTTGGCCTCAGATTGGGGTTGTTGATGGTGTTGCCCGTGGTCTGCACGTAGGCATAGTTCAGCAAGTCCAAGCGGCTCGCGTTGGTCGGGCGCTGGGTCAATACATCGTAGTGTGCGAAGAATACCGCCTCATCGCTGATCGGGAAACTGAAGGCCACGCGCGGCATGAAATTCACCACGGGGTCGTAATCCTTGAATGCGTTCTGGTTCAACCGGCTACCGGCCAATTGGCCATCGTTGCCTTTGTTGATCAGATATGGCTGAATGCCGCTCGCGGAGCGCAGCACCGAGGGGTCGGTAACGCGCTCACCGAGTGCATTGTACCAGTCATCACCATCACGATATCCAACAACCGCGCTTGGATTGGTGAAGTCGTTCACATACACCACGAAGTCATCGCCGATGTTGCCGGGACGGTTGGCCAGTTGCTGGCTGATCTGCCCATCGCCCAGCGGCACGCTGCTTCCTGCGGTATATGCGAGTTGTTGCAGGTAAGGGTCCTTCAGCACGCTTTGGTTCGCATCGTAGCGGTCAACGCGCACACCCACGTTGAAGATGATGTCGTCGAAGGCGAACTTGTCCATGATGTAACCGGCGATGTAGATCGGCTGGAAGGGCGCCTGCAACCGTGTGTGGTTGCCGTTGGCATCCACATCGTTGAAGAAATCATCCAATGAAGGGCGACCAACGATCTTGTTACCGGTGTGGTCATAACCATGGTAAGAGTTGACCAAGCCGCCGCTAGCGGTGAAGATGTTCTCGCCGCTATTGATCAATTCATCGGCGCTGAACATGTCGATCGACAGGAGTGAGGGGTCGATCGCATCGAGATTGATGAAATCCGATCCGTTGACATCAAGACCGAGCACATCGCGCAATTGGGAGTCGAAGTAAGATTGGTCATCGCCGATCAAGCGCGGGTGGTCAATGAAGGGGTACTGCCCGAAGATGTAGTTGTAGGTGGAGATGCTTTCGTCGATCTCCCTGATGTGGTTATTCGCCAAGCCGCGCGCCAGCCCCCAAAGACCAACGGGTGCCAAGTTGTAATCGCGGGATGTTACCTGCTCATATTCAATACCAACGCTCACCGCATGTTGTCCGATATCAGCGCTGCCAGTGGCCGAAAGGCGGAGCTGATCCGTTTGGCGCTTGCGATAGGTATTCGCAAGGCTACCGATGTTGTTGTACAATGCGTACACGCGATCGGGTCCACCACCGTTCAGGATGCCTTGTCCGCTCTGGATAGCATCGAAGTTGGTGTACGGTCCATCTTCTTGGGTCGGATCGAAGATGTTGCTGGGCTCTTGCTCGAACAGGTTGAAATACTGGGAAGTGACCGCGGCAACATCCGGGTTGAGATCGCTCGCTTCGAAGGTTACCAAGGTGTCGCGCCATCCATCTTGTACGAAGGCTTCCTGCTCCGCGTTGAAAGTGTAGTTGTTCCGACGGTAAGTCTCGAACTTGCCAATGTGTCCGTAATCGAATAAGCGATCACCATGGACGGGATCCTCATCCCGGCTATCGAACCGCGAGTAGTCGATCTGCACACTATAGAAAGCGTTCTTGATACCCCCCTTCTTGGCGGTAGAACCTTCGACATCGTCTTCTTGTCGTTGATTGAAGCGCTGGGTGAACCGCACGAAACCGCGCCAGGTCAGGTCCCGTGAGCGGTTGTTGTTCTCCGCGTTCAACAGGCTGTTGTTGCGGCTGTAATCCTGTTGTTTACTGTACTCGAACGAACCACCGACCGTGAGGTTCACCGTCGGGGTGGTGGTGATATCCACCTTGGCCGTTGCCAAATAGCTGGTGCGCCCCGCGTTCTGGCGTGTGCGCAATTCTTCCATATCGGCGCTGGTGAGGTCGTTCGCGTTGTAGAACGCAGTTGGCTGTCCAGCAACATCGCGCACGGTCAGTGGTTCCGCAAGGAGTCGATCGCGCACTTCTTTTTTGACCCGCGGATCGTGGATGTACTGCGGGCCCTCATCCACCACGTTCGTGTACTGACCACTGAGGAAGAAGCCCAACAGAGGTTTGGTCTTATTGCCGACGCTGTCCTTCTTGAAGAACACCGGACCACTTATGCTACCCTCGAGTTGGTTGAACGCATACGCATCCAAACCAACGATATCCGTGATATCCTCTCCAACCTTCCAGCCAGAGGTCAAGTATTCCAGTCCGCCGAAGAACGTGCGGCTGGGACCCCGGGTGGTGATGCTGATCACCCCGCCAGTAACGTCGCCGTAGTTGGCCGGTACACCACCTGTGATCACCTGCACCTCTTCAATTGCGCTCTTGGGAAGGCCTGTTCCCGCGCCTGCGGGCACCTTCACGCCATCAATGTAGTAGTACGTGTTCTCGGTACGGGAACCGCGGATGCTGATTCCGCCGCCGGTACCTGCCGTGCTGGCACCAGCAACGGTCGAGGCGATACTGTTGGCTGTACGGCCGGGCATCTTGCTGATCTGGTCACGGGTAACCGTTCCACCGCTCGCCCCACCATCACGCTCGATCAGCGGTACTTGATACTTCACCACTTTGAACTCCTTCAGTTCAAGGCCGCTCTCCATTTTGATGTCCAAGAAGGTGATCTTGTTACCGTTGATCACCCCACCCCGGTCTGCTTCACGGGTTGATATCCGACGTAATTGAAGCTCACATCGTAGGTGCCCGGTTCAATGGGCTTGATCAGGTATACACCATCAAAATCGGTGGCGCCGCCTGCTACTTGTGTGCCTTTGTTCTCCACCAGCACGTTCACGAACGGCAGTGGTTCACCCGACTTCGCATCGGTTATTGTGCCCTTGAGGCTACCCGCCCCCACTTGGGCGAAGGCGGTGGCCGAAAGAATGCAAAGGGCAGTCAGGGAGAGTAGCCTTCTCACCATCAACTTGAGATTTTACGATCAGTGAAGGGTTGCAACGAGGGGCGGTAAAGATAGAAAGATCCCGATATGAGCAAATCTTCTGAAACCCGCGCCAGTGGCTGGTTTCCGAAGGTTGCCCGAGATCCGCGCCCCGGCCGCACGACAGTTTTGCCGCTCATCATACACATCATGATGGCGAAATATATCGGCAACTCAAGCGAGGCCCGTCACAACTGCTTCGCGAACATCAGTGCCCGGTATACACGTCCGATCAATGCCGCCTTCCGAACAGGCGCACGAAGAACGGATCCCGATGCGTGTTGGTTCCGTGTTTGTTGGCGCGCTTGGTGTTCTGCTTGATCCGTTTACGCGTGGCCTTGTCCTGTATGCCCAAGTGCCGTTTGCGATCCTATTTCTCCTTGACCTTAACCGCCTTCTTGTCCTCTTTCTCCTTCTTGGCCTGTATACGTTCCGCCTCTTTTTTGCCAATGCCCTCTTGCGCATGCATGACCGCCGGTGAGGCGCTGGTCAAGAATGCGAGGAGCAGGAACCGGAGAATGCGGCGTTTCATGGGCACAAGATTAAGGTCGTCCGGGGCCGTGCATACCTACTTTAGCCCCTCAACGTTCTACGTCAGCATGTTCATACGTCCGTCGACCATTTTATTGATCGCCTTGGCGGTCGTCATCGTCCTTTCACCTTCCTGTAAGAAGGAGGAGCGGGGCGGCGTTCCATACACGCAGGTGGATATACAGTTCAACGTGAATAATCCGGCGTATGTGGACCTGCAAGTGCCTGGCGGCTGGATCTATATCACCGGTGGAAGTCGCGGGATCATCGTATACCGTAAGACCATGGATGAGTTCACCGCCATGGACCGTCACTGCACCTATCAACCTGAGAACGACTGCCAGGTGCATGTTGATGATACCCAAGTGACCGCGCGCGATACTACGTGCTGCGGCTCGGGCTTCCTGATCATCGACGGAAGCGTCACCCAAGGTCCGGCCGCGCTCGGCTTACAGTTGTACAATACAACGTTCAACGGAACGACACTGCGGATCTACAATTGAATTCCGGCGTTCTTGAAATGAGAAAGGCCCACCATCGGTGGGCCTTTCTTTTGAAGTTGCGGCTGATCAGTAGCGGTAAGCGTCGCTCTTGAACGGTCCGTTCTTGGCCACGCCGATGTAGTTGGCCTGTTTGTCGTTCAGTTCCTCCAGTTCCACACCGATCTTGGCGAGGTGCAGCTTGGCCACCATCTCATCGAGGTGCTTGGGCAGCACATACACTTTGTTCTCGTACTTGTCGGTATTCTGCCATAGTTCCAACTGAGCAAGTGTCTGGTTCGTGAAACTGTTGCTCATCACGAAGCTGGGGTGGCCCGTGGCACAACCCAAGTTCACCAGTCGGCCCTCGGCGAGAATGAGGATGTCTTTGCCATTGATGGTGTACTTGTCAACCTGTGGCTTGATCTCCACTTTGCTCTTGCCATGCGTGCCGTTCAGCCAAGCCATGTCGATCTCGTTATCGAAGTGGCCGATGTTGCAAACGATGGTTTTGTCCTTCATCGCTTCGAAATGCTCCGCGCGGATGATGTCGCAGTTGCCCGTGGTGGTGATGATGATGTCCGCACGTGGTGCAGCATTCGCCATCGCCTTCACTTCGAAGCCGTCCATTGCTGCTTGTAACGCGCAGATGGGATCGATCTCGGTAACGATCACGCGCGCACCTGCACCTTTCAAAGAAGCGGCGGTGCCCTTACCCACGTCGCCGTAACCGGCGACCACGGCGACCTTTCCGGCCATCATGATATCGGTGGCGCGGCGGATCGCGTCAACAGCGCTCTCCTTGCAGCCGTACTTGTTGTCGAACTTGCTTTTGGTAACGCTGTCGTTCACGTTGATCGCCGGCATCACCAGCGTGCCGTTCTTCTCACGCTCCAGCAAACGGTGCACGCCAGTTGTGGTTTCTTCGCTGAGGCCCTTGATACCATTCACCAGTTCAGGGAACTTATCGAAGACCATGTTGGTGAGGTCACCACCATCGTCCAGGATCATGTTCAAGGGTTTGCCTCCTTCGAACGCGAACAATGTCTGCTCGATGCACCAATCGAACTCTTCGTTGTTCATGCCCTTCCAAGCGAACACGGGAATACCGGCTTTCGCGATAGCGGCGGCAGCGTGGTCCTGGGTACTGAAGATGTTGCAGCTGCTCCAACTCACTTCCGCGCCGAGTTCCTTCAAGGTCTCGATCAGCACAGCGGTTTGGATGGTCATGTGGAGGCAGCCTGCGATGCGGGCACCTTTCAAAGGCTTCTGCTTGCCGTGCTGTTCGCGCAGTGCCATCAATCCGGGCATCTCGGCCTCGGCCAATTCGATCTCCTTGCGGCCCCAGTCGGCTTGGGAGAGGTCCTTCACTTTGTACTTCAACTGTTCAGCGGTCTTGGTTGTCATGGCTATCGTCGGTGTTCCGTGCATGGACGCAACGGGGGCGCGAAAGTAGCCGCTTCCCCCGGATTTTCTTGCGTCGGAAAGGGGCAAGGGAATGGGGAATGGTATGTTCGCGACATGAGCACCGTGCTGCAAATGCTTGACAGGTCAAGGGCCGAAGGGCGGAAGCTCTTGGCCGTGCTCATCGACCCCGACCAAGCCCAGGATGCCGAACGCTTGGAGCGCACCATCCAGAACGCATGTATGGCCAAGGCTGATCTGATGTTCGTAGGCGGTAGCCTGCTAATGACCGATGCCTTCGACGCTTGCGTGAAGCGGGTGAAGGAACTCAGTGACCGGCCCGTGGTGCTATTCCCCGGTAGCCCAGCGCAACTGAGCGCCCATGCCGATGCGGTGTTGTTCCTCAGTCTCATCAGCGGGCGCAATGCTGAACTGCTCATTGGCCACCACGTAACGGCAGCGCCGCGCGTGAAGGCGTTGGGTATCGAAGCCATCCCCACTGGTTACATGTTGGTGGATGGAGGCCGGGCAACCACCGCACACTACGTCAGCCAGACGTCACCCATACCGCATGACAAACCCGGCATTGCGGCTTGTACCGCCTTGGCCGGCGAAATGTTGGGTATGCGCACCATGTACATGGATACGGGCAGCGGCGCAAAGAAGACCGTGAGCGCCGAGATGACCGCGGCAGTGCGCGCCAGCGTATCATGCCCCATCATCGTTGGCGGCGGCATCCGCGATGCAGCAACTGCACGCCTGCTCTGTGATGCCGGAGCCGATGTTATCGTTGTCGGTACTGCGGTGGAAGAAGACCCTGAGACCGTTTTCGCGTTGAGCGAGGCGGTGCATGGGTGAACCACCACTAGCGCTCCAAAACCAGCGGAGCGCGAAGCATGCTGTGGTCAGTCTGCACCAGTACCGTGTACACCCCGGGCGCATGGCCGCTCAGGTCAATGGTGTTTTCTCGGACACGCAGCACCGTTCGTCCTTGTGGATCGAATACCGAGCACTGAAGGATCAGCTCTTTGTCAACGCCAATGAGGAACTGGCCCTGCGAAGGGTTCGGTCGGAGGGAGACGCTTGGTGTCTCATTTTCTTCGACCATTCCCAGATATATGTCGCAGGCTCCGATCGCGCCAACATTCGTCCCGTACTGGATCGTATCGTTCTCCGTCATGCAGACCAGTGTCCCGCTGCCGGAAACGCTAGCACATGCGCTGGTAAGGAGCAAGCCGCCGGTGCCCCCGATACCTTGTATCCAATATCCGGACGCGAAACCCGGCGAACTCAGACACTCGATGCCAATGCGTTTGCGTGGCGTTCCGTTAACTAGGATCGTATCAACCGAATAAACACCGATATCATCCAGCCAGATACCCATCACGTCCTGCACCGTATCGCCAGGCAAGACATCGAAGTCATAGAGCAGCTTCGGGGTGTCGCTCGGTGCGCAGAAATAGACCTGCCCTAACTCGTTGTCGCGAAGCGCTCCTGCATAATATGATCCGCCGAAGTTGTCGGTCAGCAATATGCGCTGGTACACTTCGCCACCAATGATGGTATCGGTGTTGATCGGGTCGTACTCATGGAAATAGCCCTCGTATGGATAGCCCGGCCCTATCCAAAAAGAGGTCATCCACGTCGCGTTGGAATCAGGCAGCGCATTGAACTGTGCTACCCCGGGTAGTGAAGCGAACAGGGACGTGAAGGCAATGGCATTGCGTAGCTGTGTTCTCATGGGTTCGGAAATTAGGCTCCTTTGTAGCGGTCAGACGAACCACCGATGTGTTCCGCTGCCTGCGCGTGTCCTCCAACTACCTTCCCCCGGTGTGTAAGCGCCAGTTGTTCCCGCTGTTGGTCATGTTAGTGGCGAATACGCTGTTGGCCCAGGGCGACTCGCTGTGGAAAGCATGGAACAACACCGCGCTTCCGGATAGCTCACGGTTGCAGGCCATCCAAACGCTGGCTTGGAAAACGGTCTTCGAGAAGCCCGATAGCGGTATGAAGTTGGCCGACGCTCAGCTGGCCTTTGCATTGAAGGTGAAGGATGGCCGCGCACGGTACGAGGCGTACACCACCATGGCCGTGGGTAGCAGCATGAAGAGCGATTACAAGGCATCGCTCGAATACTTGGAGCAGTGCTTGGCCGTGGCGCAAGAGCTTGATGACCCGAAGCGGGTGGCCAACGCCTACCGCAACATGAGCAACGTGCACAAGAACACCGGCGACCTTCCGCAGGCGTTGGCCATGTGCCAGAAGGCTTTGGTGATCAACGAACAGCTTGGCAACAAAACTGGACTTGCGGATACCTACAACACCATCGGCAACCTGTACACCGAGCAGGACGAATGGGGCAAGGCGCTGGAGAACTATGAACGCAGTCGGGCGTTGTATGAGGAATTGAACGACCAAAAAGGAAAGGCCCAAGCCACGCAGAACCTAGGCGCTACGCATTTGGAAATGGGCGAGCGCACCAAAGCAGTGGAGGAATTCCTCCAGAGCCTTGACCTCTACCGCACACTTGGACGTCGATTGGAAACGGGAATGGCATACAACAATCTCGGCCGCGCATACAGTCAGATGGGACGGCCGCTGGAAGCGCACGCAAGTCTTGATTCAGCGCGCGCCATTTTCACGGTGCTCGGTAGTAAGCGACAATTGGCGCGCACGCACTACTACACGGGCGAGCTGTTACGCGACCAAGGCCGCATGCGTGAAGCGATCGCGGCTTGCAACGAGGGCTTGTCCATTGCCAAGACATCCGATCTGCTGCAACAGCAGAAGGAGTGCAGCGAGTGTTTGATGCTGGCGTTCGAAGCATCGGGTGACCTGGCCAGCGCCTTCCGCGCACAGAAGGCGTTCGTGTCCATCAGCGACTCGCTGGAGAACATGAACAACAACAAGGAGGTGATGCGGCTGGAACTCCAACATGCATTCCAACAGCAGCAGATCGCCGACAGCTTGGTGCAGGCCCGCGAGCAGTTCGCCAAAGACCTTTCTTACCAGCAGGAGCTATCACGCGGAAAGGAGCAGCGCAACTGGATCCTGTTCTCCGCATTGGGTGTGCTGCTGCTCGCCGGTGGCTTGTTCGGCCGGTTGCGCTACATCCGTCGTTCGCGCGCGCTCATACAGAAGGAGAAGGACCGCAGCGATGATCTGCTGCACAACATCCTGCCGAAAGAAGTCGCGGCTGAATTGAAGGCGAAAGGCTCGGCAGAGGCCCGAGCGTTCGCGAACGCGACCGTTCTCTTTACAGACTTCAAGGGCTTCACCCAGTTGGCCGAGCAACTCAGCGCCGCTGACCTGGTCGCAGAGATCGATCACTGCTTCAAAGGCCTCGATGCGATCGTGGAGCACCACCGCATCGAGAAGATCAAAACGATCGGCGATGCATACATGGCCGCTGCGGGATTGCCCGATCCGAATGCCTCATCGGCAAAGGACATGGTGTTCGCTGCACTGGAGATGCAGGAGTTCATTCAACGTCGTCGCACCGATCGGCTCAGTGCCGGGCTGCCCGCGTTCGAGATGCGCGTTGGGATCCACTCCGGTCCGGTAATAGCGGGCATTGTCGGCGTGAAGAAATTCGCTTACGATATCTGGGGCGATACCGTGAACACGGCAGCGCGCATGGAGAGCAGCGGCGAGATCGGTCGCATCAATATTTCAGCAACCACCTATGCACAAGTGAAGGAGTTCGCGGGTTTCCGTTTCGAACCGCGTGGCATGGTGGGTGCCAAGAACAAAGGCGACATGGAGATGTACTTCGTGTCGCGCGCTTGAGCGTTGCGCGATCAGCGCACCACCAAACGGCTGTGCAGCATGGCGCCGTTCACGTTCACGCGTACCAGGTACATACCGGTCGTCAGCGCATTCGTGAACTCTACTTCATGGCGCACTTCACCTTCGGCGACCGTGAACCCAGCGGTGGCGACCTCGCGCCCCGCCATGTCGATCACTGAGAGCAGCGCCTGTCCTTCCGTGCCTTCAACGGCGTCGAAGAGCAGGTGGAAGCCGGAGCCATCGGAGGGAACAGGATAGAGCAATAGTTCATTCTGCACCGCGACTTCCTCCGCGCTGCCGAACGAACGCACATTCTGCTGAACACCGGAACGTGTGCGGATCGTGCACACCGGTCCGAACGGGCACCACGTTGCACCATTGTCGTAGCTGCAGCGCACTTCAACGTTGTAGGTGCGGCCAGCCTTCAGCGGTAGCGTGGCCCACTGCGTTATCGGCAAGGCATTGGTGGGTTTCGCGATGGTGCGTACGTAGGCACCACGTGTGAAACGCCATTGGTACCTGTTCGCGGTGGGCACTGGTGTAGCGTAAATGGAGCTACCACCCCCGATCCACACATCAGCGCCGCATGAGATCTCCGGAGCACCGGAAGTTGTCAACTGGGTCAGTGCGCAGGCATCAGTTCCCGAGCGCAATCCTTCATCGGCGCGATCGGTGAAGTCGCCGCCATCGATCTCGATCAACGCATTACCAAGACTGCTCACGCTCACATAGCCCGGGCTGCGCACGCCGGCGCTCATGCCGTCGCCGCCGCTGTCCAGCACTTCGAAGGTGTAGCAATCAGAAGATGACAAACCAATGGTCGCTTGCTCCGTACCGTTCGGCTCACTGTACGGTCCGCCTTGCGCTACCACAGCGCCCAGATCGTTGCGCACCGACCATGTGGTTTCACCAGGGTTGTCATCGGTCTTCACCTCCACGTTCATGGTGAACGAAGCACCGGGCGTGGGCTCGGCCTCTATGATCTCGCTGTGGATGTTATCGAGGGCGTCTTCATCCGGATTCGTGTTCACACTGATGATGCGCAGTTCGATCTCGTCGCCGGGAACGACAGGAATAGGAGGGAACGAAGGCTGCCGGAATTCTCCGGTAGCGGCGGGCACGCCCAATATCCAGTTGAAGGTGTTGTCCACCACGCCGTTCTTCCACGTCTCCACCACACAGGTGCTCATGGTGGCCGAACCCACGTTCTGAATGCGCAGCACGGGCGTCACGCTGCCATCGCAGGCGTACTTCAAACCGCGGTAATCATCACTGCGTGCATCGTAAATGGTCTGGGCGCTGGCGAAGAGCGCGAGCAGTGCGGCAGTGGAGGCGGTCAGGTAGCGCATGGGGATACGGTTGGGTCGCACCAAAGTTGAGCGATCCGACAGCAATGGAGCAATAGAACTTTCGTTAGCCGATTGCCCCGGGGTGCTCAGAACCGCACATTAACCCCTCCGAGGAAATTCAGCGGTGCCTGCGGGAAGAGCCCCACCATTTCCTGCCGACGCATTTCAGAGAAATAGGAATACACCCAACCGTTGCTCTCGTACTCTTCGCTGAAGATGTTGCGTACGCTCAAATGGATCACGACTTCATCCAGGTCCTTGATGCCCGTGAAGGAGAGGTTGGCCCGCACGTCGTTCACGAGGTAAGCGTCGAGTGCCCGATCATCGCTGCTTGTGTTGTCGAGGAACTGCTTGCCCACGTACTTGCTCGCCCAAGTAATGCTGGCATTGCCGAAGCGCGGTGAGTTCCATACAAAGGTGGTGAGTTCGCCGCCAGCGATCACGCTGGGTGAGAAGGCGATGTCGGTTCCGGCATGTTCCACCCGCACCTGCCCGCCGTTGTCCCAGTCGTCAACGTATTCCACGTAGTCGTTGATGCGGTTCCGGCTCAGGGTTGCGTTCGCGCTGATGGACCAATGCGGATGCAGTCGCGCGGTGCATTGGAGTTCGACACCTGCGCGGTAACTGCTGGCGACGTTCGTGCGCAGGGCCGCGCCCACATCGTTCAGTTCACCGGTTAGCACCAGTTGATCCTTGTAGCTCATGTAGTAGCCGTTGATGCCTGCCGACCAACGTGTGTTGTGCAGGTCATAGCCGAGTTCAATGTCCTGCAACTGCTCCGGTTCCGGTCGGCTCTGCGGACTGGTCTCGGTCAGGTCGTCGCGGTTGGGCTCGCGGTTGGCAAGGGCTAACGAAGCATAAAGACGGTCGTTCTTACGCAGGTGTGCGAGCACCCCGGCTTTAGGGTTGAAGAACGTGAAGGCAGCTTGCTGCGTCACGTTCCGCAATTCATTGTCGAAGCCGAGAAAATCGTGCGATACGCTGCGCACTTGGGCGTCGGCGTACACTTCGAACCGTGGGTGCAACATCCAATTCAACTTCAGGAACGCGTTCATATCGGTCTTCGACGCGTCGTTGAAGTAGTAGTGCTCGCGGATATCACTGTTGCTTGCGTAGCGGGCCCAGATCACCTCGCCGAAGTGGTCGCCATTGTACTGGCTGTAGCTGCCGCCGAGCACCGCGCGTACGCGGTTGAACTGTTGCTCGAAACTGGCGTTCACCCCGCTGATCACATTGTCCAACCATCGCCGGCGGATGATGTCACTCGTCATGATCGTATCGCTGCCGATGATCACCGGTGCGATCCCGTAGTCGGCCAGGGCATCGTCCTCTTTGTACTGCTCGTAGTAACCTTCGCCAAGCGTGCGGAAGAGCGTAAGGTTGAAGCTGCCGCTGGTGCCCACTTTCTGGTCGAAGAGCAACTGGTAGTAGGTCTGTTTGTAATCATCCACCTCGTTGTCGTAGGTGTACGGATTGTACGTGCGGTTCGTATCGATCACTTCACGCGGCACGCCGCCCCATGCTTGGTAGGTCACTTCTTTTCCACCGAACGTGATGAACCGCAACGAACGCGACTTGCCGAGCCAAGCCCCTTGCACGAAGTAGCTGCTCAGATCAGCGGATGCGCGGTCGATGAAGCCATCACTGTGTATGGTGCTCAAGCGACCATCGAGGCTGAAGCCGCGTACTACGCCCGTGCCGAAGCGGGCCGCATAACGCTGGGTGTTGTACGAGCCACCGAACGCGCTCAATTCGCCGAACGCGGAGTCGCTCACCGTTGTGGTTCTGAGGCTCACGCTTGCACCGAATGCTCCCGGACCGTTCGTACTGCTGCCCACGCCGCGCTGCACTTCGATATCCTGCGTGCTGGTGGCGAGGTCGGGCATGTCCACCCAATACATGCCTTGGCTTTCGGCATCGTTGATCGGCACACCGTTCACCGTCACGTTGATCCGCGTTGCGTCGCTGCCACGGATGCGCAAGCCGGTATAGCCGAAGCCCGTGCCGGCATCGGTAGTGGTGACCACGCTCGGCAAATGGTCCAGCAGCAACGGAAGGTCAACACCGGTGTTGGTCTTCTGCAACCGATCGCGGTCAATACTGCTCTTCGCGAACGGCGCGCGATCACCGGCGCGCAGGGCGCGCACTTCGGCTTGCGGCAACAAGTAGGAGAGTGGCGATAACCGGATGCGCGCCTCAGCGCTTCCCGAGGAAGGCACAACCACGATCGTGTCGAACGGAACGAAACCGAAGTAGGCGACATGCACCGGGTGAGGACCGCCCTTCAGCGGACCGATGGTGAAAGACCCACCGATGTCCGCCATGCTGGTCAACGCCCCGGATGAAACTACTGCTCCGGTGAGCGCTTCGCCTTCGGAGCTAAGCACCACACCCGTGATCGATCCCTGCGCAAAAACACTTGCACAGCAGCCGATGGCCAAGGCCATCCAAACGAACTTCATCATGTGATCCTCTTCTGCCTCCCCCCGCATGCACAGGGGTCCGTGCACTGCGGCGATCGTTGATTACGATCCCTGTTCCCTTGGCGGCATTACCCGCCCAGGTTCATTGGGTATGATCTCAGTCCGCCTTTCGGCGGACACCCCATTGTGAGTCGGGGGCGAAAGTAGCACTGCATGAATACGATCGCAGCGGAACTCAGTCCATGACCGTGATCCGCGCACCCAGCGCGTTCAACCGCCCTTCGATGTTCTGGTAGCCACGGCGGATCTGCTCGATGTTGTCGATGGTGCTTGTGCCTTCCGCGCTGAGCGCGGCAATGAGCAGCGATACACCAGCGCGGATGTCAGGACTGGTCATGCGGATGGCGCGCAGCGGCATCTGGAAATCGTGGCCGATCACCAGCGCGCGGTGCGGATCGCACAATGTGATCTGCGCGCCCATCTCGATCAGTTTGTCGGTGAAGAACAGGCGGCTCTCGAACATCTTCTGGTGAATGAGCACGCTGCCTTTCGCCTGCACCGCCGTTACCAATACAATACTCAAGAGATCGGGCGTGAAACCCGGCCAGGGCGCATCGGCCACGATCATGTTGCTGCCATCGATGAACTTGGTGATGGTGTAATGCTCCTGCGCCGGGATGAAAATGTCGTCGCCGTTGCGCACCACCGCGATGCCGAGTTTCCTGAATACTTCCGGGATCACGCCCAAGTGGTCATAGCCCGTATCCTTGATCGTGATCTCGCTGCGCGTCATCGCAGCCAGGCCGATGAAGGAGCCGATCTCGATCATGTCCGGTAGCATGCGGTGCTCGGTGCCACCGAGTTCCTTCACACCATCGATGTGCAGCATATTGCTGCCGATGCCTTGGATCTTCGCGCCCATGCGCACCAGCATGTTGCAGAGCTGTTGCAGGTAGGGCTCGCACGCCGCATTGAAGATGGTGGTGCGCCCTTCGGCCATCACGGCGGCCATGACAATGTTGGCGGTACCGGTAACGCTGGCTTCGTCCAAGAGCATGTAGGCGCCCTTGAGGTTCTTCCCTTCAGCACGGTAGAAACCATCCTTCGCGTCGTACTTGATCTCGGCGCCGAGCCGCTCGAAGCCCGTGAAGTGCGTGTCCATACGCCGCCGCCCGATCTTGTCGCCACCCGGGCTGGGGATGTATCCGCGACCGAAACGGGCCAACGCGGGGCCTGCCACCATCACGCTTCCGCGCAGGCTTCCACCAAGTGCTTTGTATTCGGGATCCAGGAAGAACTCGAGGTTCACCGACTTCGCCATGAAGCGATAGGAGCCTACTCCCAACTTCTCAACGCTCACGCCCATTGCCTTCAACAGGTCGATCAGCTTGTTCACGTCAACGATGTCCGGCACGTTGTGTATCGTCATCGGCTCTGCCGTGAGCAGCACTGCGCAGAGGATCTGCAACGCCTCGTTCTTGGCGCCCTGTGGCACCACCTCACCCTTCAGCCTGCGGCCGCCTTCGATCTTGAAACTTCCCATGGCGCGAAGCAACAACGCAGCGCAGGGCCTGCGCACTGCAACGGCACACGGCTATGAACGGAGCGATGTTATCGGAGAGGCGGAATTCATTTCCGCATCTCCCACATCTGCACATGGCCTCAGTACCTGTTCTTCCGCTTGTTGCGGTAACGCTTCTTGCCACCTCCGCCACCTCCTCGGCGTTGTGGCTGCTCCACGTTGCGGGGGCCGCTCTGCTGCAGGCGCTGGATGTCCTGTGCGCTTACTAATTGGGCATCTGGTGCCAAGCGCAGCTTTCCGCCGCTCAACTCGTGCAGGTCCTTGATGATGGTGCCATCGCTGATGCTATCGCGGTTCCACACCACGAAGTGCTTCTTCATAATGTTGGCGATCACCGTTGTGAAGTGGTCCTTCACGGGCCCGGCCTCCATCTCATCGCACTTCGCAATGAAACGCTCCACCATTTTGCCGTAGTGGCCGTACTTGATCTTCGTCTTCGGATACGGCACCGGCGAAGGTTTGCTCTCCAGTTCCTCCGGTGAAGGCTTCGGGAACGGTCCGTCCACATCGAGCTTGAATTCGCTCATGATGTAGAGGTGGTCCCATAGTGTACGGTCGCCATCCTCATTGTTGCGCAACTGGGGACTGAGGAAGCCGATCACATGGATGATCGCTTTGGCCAAGCGCGTGCGCTCGGCACGGTCCTCCACCGTCATGCAGTGCTCCACCATACGCTGCACGTGGCGGCCGTATTCGGGAATGATGAGGCGCGGGCGCTGGGGGTTGTAGTCGAACGGTAGAACTTGTTCGGTCGCTTTCGGTGACATGCTGACGGGATCGGTACGGTAAGGAGGCGGATCCGCCGGTTGGCGGAAGTGCGGGGCAAATGCTCCGTTGGATGCTAGGCCAAATGTAGAAGGACCGTTGGAAGAGCTGCCCAACTACTTTCAGGCCGTTGTCATCGAACCATGGAACGCTTCGGCCACCTGCTCATCATCCTTGCTCTTTCCACGACCTGTCGCGCCCAAGCGCCCAGCCAGTGGTGGTGGTTCATGGAGGATACGCTGGAGCGCTATGTCTATGCCGGCGGTGATGAGTTCAGTGGCGGCGAGGTGGATGGCCGAGTGTGGACGAATAGCAGTGATGGCCGACGCAACCACCACGGTACCCACATGCAGGATTACAACACCGATGGGCGGAACTTCGTGCTTGGTGATGGAACCCTGCGGATCCAGTTGCGAAGGGAGGATGTCACCGCGCGCGGGATCGAGTACGAAGGAGATTCAGCGCGCTTGGGTGATGGCGGCCCGAATCTGCGGACTTGGAAGTACACGAGCGGCATGCTCGTGAGCAGGGAGCCTTATCAATTCGGTCTCTTTGAGGCGCGCATACGGCTCCCGAAAGGGCAAGGCGCATGGCCGTCCTTCTGGCTGTTCGGCGGACAGCCAAACGAAGAGTTCGATATCCTGGAGGCGAAGGGCGAGAAAACCGACCAATTCCATGTGGATGTACACTGCCCGGGCAGGGCATGTGTGGATTACCGCAATCCCTTGGGGAAGTTCGGCCTGTGGTTGGGGGTGAACTGGAAGGCCTTCGGCCTTTGGAAACGCGCCAGTGGCGATCTCGCGGAAGGTTTCAATGACTACATGGGAGAGTGGCGGCCGGATGCGCTACGCTGGTACCTGAACGGGGAGCAATGCGCTGAATGGGAAGGTGCGCTGCTTGTTCCGGAGCGGATCATTCTTCAGAATGCTTTGGCCAATACGTGCAAGGGCTGCCCGTTCGGGCCAGGTCCCGAGGATCCTATGGAGCCGATCACCGACATGGTGGTGGATCATGTGCGGATCTGGCGCGAACTTGCGGCGAAGGATGTGGTTGAGAGATCCGGTGCGGTCATCGAACCGCGCTTTAGTTCAGCAATGGATGAAGTACAGACCGTGGATAGCTCGGATGTGGTTCGATACGATCGACCGGCGGAACAGATAACGGTTCGCGGTGGCAAACGGGGGAGGGTGAAAAAGGGGTTCAAAGCGAAAGTGTTCCCTGATGTCGCAAAGGGTGTTTTGAGATTGGAGATCACTGGCCAAGTCCCCAAGTCTGCCTTTTTGATCATCCAGCAAGGCGGTCGCATTTTCACGCCAAAGCACCGACTACGGCCAGGCACCTTCACGGTAACGCTCAGCGCCGCCGGGCCTGGTACGTACGATGTGATCGTCGGCCATGGAGGGCGATCAGCCGGGGAGCGGATCATTCTGGACTAGGGGCCTGCGGCAAACTGCCCGTGCGTGTCCAGTGCCCGAGTGCGTTTGCTGCATGCTCGTACGGGAAACGCGGCTGCGGCGCACAATTCAGAACAAGTGCTTTGCCGCCCCGAGCAATAGCGCCTCATCGAACGGCTTGGCCATCAGTTGCACGCCGATGGGAAGACCGTTGTTGTGCATGGCTGTCGGCAAACTGATGGCCGGTGTGCCCGCGAGGTTCGCTTGTACCGTGAAGATGTCCTGCAGATACATCGCGATGGGATCGTTGCTCAGCGCACCTTGGTCGAACGCAGTGATCGGCGTGGTGGGCATCAGCACCAGATCCACATCGTTGAACAGCTTCAACGTGTTGTCGCGGATCAGCCTTCGCACACGCATGGCCTTCGCATAGTACGCATCGTAGTAGCCGGCGCTCAGGACGAAGGTGCCCAGCAGGATCCGGCGTTTCACTTCAGGCCCAAAGCCTTCGGTTCGGCTCTTTTTGTAGGTATCGTCGATGCCAACGGCCGCCTTGCTGCGATGTCCGTAGCGGATCCCATCGAAGCGCGCGAGGTTGCTGCTGGCTTCGGCCGTTGCGAGGATGTAGTACGTCGGCACCAAGTGGTCGAGCATTGGCAATTCCGCAGGCACCAAGGTGTGGCCATCGGCTTTCAACCGGTCGATGGTCTGTTGCAGATGCTTGACCACTTCGGGGTCCATGCCCGGGCGTTCCAATCCTTCACGGTAATAGGCGATGCGCAGTTTCCCGGGATGCGCAAGCGCTATCGGTCCCTGCGGTTTGCGACTGCTGGTGCTATCGCGCTCATCCGCTCCGGCAATGGCCTGATAGATGGTTGTGGTATCCTCCACGTTGTGCGCGAACGGCCCGATCTGGTCGAACGATGAAGCGAAGGCGATCAAGCCATATCGGCTCACCCGACCGTACGTTGGTTTGAAGCCGACCGTTCCGGTGAACGCCGCCGGTTGGCGGATGCTTCCACCGGTATCACTGCCCAAGGCCACATGACAGATGTTGGCGGCCACGCTCACGGCTGCACCGCCACTGCTTCCACCCGGGACTTTCTTATGATCCAGGGGATGGTTCACGCTGCCGTACGCGCTGTTCTCGTTGCTGCTGCCCATGGCGAACTCGTCGCAGTTGGTGCGGCCGATCACCACCGCATCGGCGGCGAGCAACCGTTCAACGACCGTGGCGCTATATGGACTGGTAAAACCTTCGAGGATCTTCGATGAGGCTCCGGCCTTGTGATCCTTGTAGCACAAGTTGTCCTTCAGGCTTACGGTCATACCGGCCAATGGGCCAGCGGTGCCGGCTTTCAGTTTCGCATCCACTTCGGCGGCCTTGCGCAAAGCGCTTTCCGGGAAGAGCTCGCGGAACGCGTTGAGACTGGCGTTGTGCGTTGCTGCATCGAGCGATGACTGCACGATGTCGGCAACGGATGCACCATTGGCCAAGGCTTGTTTCGCCTCGCCGTGTGTGCGTGGATGAACGATGCTCATGGTATAGGTTGCCTCTGGCGCCCCCTCACCAATGGAGAGGGGCAGAGGCGCTCAGCTGAAGCTCACTTCACTTCTTCCTTGGAAGTCTCCTTGGAAGGTTCTTCGCCTTTGCTGGCGTCCTTGAAATCCTTGATCCCGCGGCCCAAGCCTTTCATCAGTTCGGGGATGCGCTTGGCGCCGAAGAGAATAACAACGATCAGCGCGATGACGAGGATCTCCTTGAATCCGATTCCCATGGTGGTGTTCCTTCCGGTAGTTGGTAGTGCCGGAATTGCGGCGGTGAAGGTAGGGCGGGGCTGCGGTTGTCTGGCTCCGCTGACTTGTCCGGTGCGGGTGCTGGCTTACTTGAAGAGCCAAGGTGCCGGGTCCACCTTCACCAAGCCTTCGCTGGTGATCTTCCAGATCTCGATGTGGGCCACGCTGCGGCCGTCCTCCGTCAGCACCGTGCCAATACTGCCTTTGGTCTCCAACTTGTCGCCTTTGTTCACGTTGGCCTCGCGCAGATTGCTGTAAACGGTGCGGTACACGCCATGGTTCACCACCACGGCTTTGCCCGCGCCGGGTATCACGATGATGCTGCTCACCTCGCCCTTGAAGATGGCGCGCACCGCCGCACCTTTTTCCGTGCACACGTCGATACCGTTGTTCTCGATGATGATGCCCTTAAGTACGGGATGCGGCTGCTTTCCGAAGCCGCTGCAGATCACACCCTTCTCCACCGGCCATGGCAGTTTGCCACGGTTCTTCTCGAAGTCGGCGCCGATCAGTTTGGCTTCCGGTGTCAAGGTGTAGGTGGTCTTCACCGAGCTGTTCTTGTCCTTCGGTTTCGATCCACGGATCTCGTCCTCAATGATCCGCTTGATCCGTTCGGCGAGATCGATACGCTGCTTCTCCTGTTTGCGCATCTGCTCCTTCAGCCTGCCTTCTTCCTTCTTCAATCCGGCTAGGGCGCTCTGCTGTTCGCTCTTGTCGGCCGTGAGCTTCTTCTTCTCGTTCAGTTCGGCCCCGAGCAACTCGGCCTTTTGCTGTTTCTGACCCTTCAACGCGGCCACCTTGGTGGTGAGCGAGGTTTGGGTTTCAAGGATGAGGCGCGCCTGATCGGTGCGGTGATCGGCGATCTGGTTCAGGTAGCGGCTGCGGCGGAAGGCCTGCGTGAAGCTCTCGGCCGCAAAGAGGTACGAAAGCCGGTCGTAGGCATTGCGGTTGCGGTAGGCGAACTGCACCATTCGTGCGTAACGCTCTTTCAATTCCACCATGTCACGTTCCAACGAACGGATCACGGCTTCATCGTCCCGGATCTGTTCTTCCACCTTGCTCAGCTCACCGTGCATGGTGGCGATCAACTCGTTGCGCTGGCCGATCTGGGCCTCCAATAGTTGAAGTTGTTCCTGGGTTAGCCGCTGCTCCTTGCGCGCTTGCGAGATCAGTGCCTCGGTGGTCTTGATCTGCTTGTCGAGGCCGTCGCGTTTCTTCTCCAGGTCCTTCTTACTCTGGGCGAGAGTCCAAAGGGGCAATAGCAGGAGCAGGACCAAGAGCAGCCTACGGCATGGGCCCGAACTTCTCAGGGACTTTGAAGGAAATGTTCGGGGGTTCACCGACCTGGATCTTACTGAGGGCAAGTGTACCGCGCGCAGTACGGCCCGGTTCGGCCAAGGTGATGGTGATCTCAACAGGGAGGTGGTGGGCATCGGTGCTACGCTCCGTATAACGCACATCAGCTTGCTGGTCGCGTGCCAGGTCGGTGATCTGTACGCGGGTCACTCTGAAGCTATCGGGTTCCAACCAGTAGCGGTACACCACGGCACCCCGTTCGTCAGCCTTCTCCAGCGTGCGTTCCATGCGTCGCTCGCTGATGTCGCGATCGCGCCTGGCCGCGCTGTCCGGGGTTTCGGTGATATCCTCCGCTGCGCGGCGGAAACGTCGTTTCTCCTTGCTCGTGAGCACGTACTGCCCGTCGTCGCGATCCGCCTTGTATTTCTCCGAAGGATCGAATCCGATGGGCATGCCGAGCAATGCTTGTTGCAATAAGCCAAGACTGGGCTGCAACCCGAATCGTGCCTTCGCCTGTGCCGAGTCGCCGATGAAGTAGGTGTCGTGCAGGCGGTCCAGGATCTTCAAGCTATCGTTGGTGAGGAGCACGCGCGCTGCTTCGATGCCCAGCACGGCGGTAATGGATGTCCACAACGCGCTGTCGCGCACCGAGCGCACTTGTGCGTTGAAGTTCTGTTCTGAGTTACCTGTTGCGCCCGTGTCAACACTTACGGTGATATCAGCTTTGGCCGTGTACCACCGGATGTCAGCGATGTTGGCGGCCACCAGCTCGGTCAACTTATCGGCGCCACGAGGTGGCAGATCGCGGTTGACGATCCGCAGCGGCGTTTTACAAGCCGCAACGGATAACAGGAGGATGATGGATAGCGCGCGCAACACGCCCGAAGTTATTCCGGCAAGCGGCCCTCGCTCACTTTTCTTCCGAGTTCATCGCTCGCGCCGGCGAGGCCTTGTGCCTTTTTCCATTGATCGAGCGCGGCGGTGGGTTCGCCCAGCTTGAAGAGGATGTCGCCGTAGTGCTCCACCACGACGCCATCGGCAGCGCCGCCATTGGCCATTGCCTTTTCGATCCAAACACGGGCATCACCGTAGCGGCCCATCTGGTACAGGATCCAGGCATAAGTGTCCTCGTAGCTGGCCTGCCCGGGTTGCAGTTCGTTGCTGCGCTTGCTCATACGCTCCGCCTTGTCGAGTTGCTCGTTGCGCACGCTCAAGTAGTACGCCCAGTTGTTCAGCGCGTTGGCGTCGTCGGGTTGAAGCTTCAACGCTTGGTCGAAGGCTTCATCGCTTTGCGGGTAGCGTTTGGCATCGTTGTGCGCTTCGCCGATGCTGCTCCAGAATTGAGCGAGCGTGGGTTTGTCGTCCACTACGAGGTCGCGGCCGGCGATGAGGGTTTCCACCGCTTCATCACTGCGTTTCAGATTGTTCAAGGCAAGGCCATTGAGCAGGAAGAAGTAGGGTACGGTGGGGAAAAGTTCGATGGCTTTCGAGGCATCGTCGTGCGTGCCGGGGTAGTCGCGCAACTGGAAATCGAGTTGCACCAATTGTTGCCAGATCGGGAACTTGTCCTGCTCGTAATTCACGGCCTTGCGGAACTCGTCGCGGGCTTCGAGCAGCTTTCCATCGCGCAGGTAGAAGTCGCCACGGATCGTGTAGGGCTTACCGCTTTCCGGATGGGTACGCTGCAGCACATCGATCAGATCGTACGCCTTCTTAAGCATCGTCTCCTGATCGCTGTTGCCGCTGCCTGTTGCGCGGGTGTTCTCATAGAAGCCTAGCAGCACGCCCATCTTGGGGTCGATCTCCAGATCGGCATCGCCGAACACCAGTGAGAGTTGCTCATATGCTTTCTCGAAATCCCCCGATGACGTGTAGTGCTCCGCCAACGCTAAGCGCGCCATGCTGTTGCTCGGGTCCAGCTCCAGCACTTTGTTGAAGTGCATCACCGCGCCCTCGTTGTCGCCCATCTGCTCCAGCAGTTCGCCGAGCATGCCGTGGTACTGCGGGTTATCGGGGTTCTTGGCGAGCTGGTTCTCGAGCAAGGTCTTCGCCTCGGCGGTCTTGCCGGCCTGCGCCAGCATGCCATATTCCTCCATCACCAATTCGTCGCTGCTGCCGATGCGCTTTTCGAGATCGCGGAACACCTGCTGCGCTTCGTCCACCTTTCCCAGGAAGGCCAGCGTATGCGCCAGGTCGAACCAGGTCTCGTAGTTCTCCGGCCATTTCTGGGTAATAGTGCGGTAGATCTTCACCGCCTCTTCCGGCTGGTTGTTTTGCTGGAGAAGGTCCGCGAGCAGGAACTGGTACCACACGTTCTCCTTGTCGATCGCCACAGCCCCTTTCGCCAGCTCCATCGCCCGATCGAACTGTTGCGCCCCGTGGTAGATCTTGCTCAGTTCGAACATGGCCGCAGCGTTCTGCGGATCCATTTTCAAGCACTCCTCGAACAATTTGGCCGCGTTGGGCAGGTCGCCGATCAAGCGCGCACGTGTGGCAGCCATGAACGCCGCCGTGACCTTCGCTCGGTTGGTGTTGGCTTGTGCGTTGTCGCTGATCTCCGTTGGGTGCTCGCCGCGAACGGTTGTCGTGGACTTGCTTCCGCCGCAGCCAGCGAGCAATAGCAACGCTGTCAGTCCGAGCGCGGGCGCGGACAAGGACAGGAACAACGGCGGTCGCATCATGGGTACAAAGGTCAGCCGATCGTGCTGTCGTCGCTCATGCTGATATCCAACGCACGACCGGTCACAATAGCGCGTTCGCCGATCATGCTGTTGTCCATCACGCAATCCTGTACACGGGTGGCTCCCCGCAGGATCGAATTCCGTACCACACTGCCGGTGATGGTCGCGCCCTTCTCAACGCTCACGTTCGGGCCCACGATGCTGTTGGTGATGGTAACGTCATCGCCGATGAAGCAGGGGTGAATGATCACGCTGTTCTCTGCTTTCACTTTCGCGCTCACCAGGTCCTTGCTGTCCTTCAGGAAGCCGAGCACCTTGGTGTTGGTGTCCACCATGGCGTTCTTGTTGCCGCAGTCCATCCACACATCCACACTGCCGGCCTTGAAGCGCGCGCCTTTGCGCTTCATGTTCTCCATGGCATTGGTCAACTGGTACTCGCCCTTGTCGCGGATGTCGTTGTCGATGAGGAACTGCATCTCCTTGCGTAGGTATTCGCCATCGGCGAAGTAGTAGATGCCGATGATGGCCAGGTCGCTCACGAACGTTTGCGGCTTCTCCACGAACTCCGTGATGATGCCGTTGTCGTCCAGTTTCACCACGCCGAAAGGCTTGGGATCCTCCACTTTGTTCACCCAGATCACGCCGTCGCAGTCCTTGTCCAGTTTCAGCTGGGCGCGGAAGAGCGTATCGGCAAAGGCTACGATCACGCGGCCGTTCAATGCGGGCTGGGCGCAGAGGATCGCATGCGCGGTGCCCAAGGCTTCCTTCTGGTAGTGGATGGTGCCTTTGGAGCCGATCGCCTTCGCGATCGCGAGCAGTTCGTCCTCCACCTTCTTCCCGAACGACGGGTGAACGATGTAGGCCACTTCCTCCACGGGTTCGCCCGCCACTGCGGCCAGATCCTCCACCAGACGTTGAACAATGGGTTTGCCGGCGATGGGCAACAAGGGCTTAGCGGTAGTATGGGTGTGCGGACGCATCCGTTTACCCATGCCCGCCATCGGGACGATGATCTTCATTCTGTCTGCTTCACTTGTTCAACGCGTACCGCTGTGTCCGAAACCTCCGGCCCCGCGTTCGGTGGCGCGAATGTCATCAACTTCAGCGAATACGACGCGTGTGTAATTGGCAACAACCAACTGTGCAATACGCTCCCCATCCTTCACCTCGAAGGGTTCCGCGCCGTGGTTGATCAGCAGTACACCTACTTCCCCGCGGTAGTCGGCGTCGATGGTGCCCGGGGCATTGAGCACTGTTACGCCGTGCTTCAGCGCCAGTCCGCTCCTTGGGCGCACCTGGGCTTCGGTTCCTTCGGGAAGTTCCAAAAAGAGGCCTGTGGGGATCAGGCGCACGCTGACCGGGCGCTAGGGCGATCGGCGTTCCGAGGTTGGCACGCAGGTCCATACCAGCGCTATGGGGCGTCGCATAGGCGGGTAGTTGGTGGTGGCTCTTGTTGATGATCCGGACGCTGGTCACGTCGAGTGCGGTGGTAGCGGGGTTCGTCATGTGTTCGATAGTGCAAAGGAATACCTGGAAGGATGCACGGCGTTGGTCGTTGCGATCCTTCTTCAACAACCGCACTTTTGTCCCTCCGATACCTTCGTTCCATGCGATGGTTGCTGATGAAGGTCGTTTTGTTGCTAGGCTGCATCAACATGTGCGCCTGCACCAAAGACTACCCCAACGATATCCCTGGCTGGGTGAAAGACCGGATCAAGCGGTGCAAGGAGCCGTTCCGCGATTGCCACGGACTTTCGGTTAAGGAGTTCCAAGGTCTAGGGGCGACGTGGTACTATTTCCGCGAGGAGAACGGCACCGACGAACTGTACACGGTAGGCGCATCGCTGGTGTGCAATGGCACCGACATGTTCGTGTACGAGGACCAGTGCCAAGCCGTAGTGCTCGATTCATTGCACCAGAGGAGGACTATATGGGTGGAGCATTGATGCGGCGACCGGTCAGGCGTCCTCGAATTGCAGCATCCGATACCAACGGTGATCCATCGGCTCAACTTCCGCCGTACCTACATTCGTTCCGCCCAAATCACATGATCATGAAACGTACGCTCTCCGCCATCATCGTCGGTTGCTCTTTGTTAGCAGTGCCTGCTACCGCGCAGGAGATCGCCAAGACCGGCCCCATGGCCGTGCCCATGCCGCTGAACATGGAACACGCCGGCGACGCCATCCACAACTATTCACTAGGTGCGGGCTTGCGCTACACTTTTAAGAGCCAAGGCAACTTCACCATGGCCCTCGGTGCACAGCACGAGTGGCGCAACACACGCTTGGACTACGGGAAGGTCGGCGAGCAAAACCTGTATGCTGACGTGAGCCGCCGTGCGTTCCAGTTCCAGGTGCTGGGCATCTACAAGCTGGGCGAGTGCAAGAGCACATGCGGTGGTGAGTTCAGTGCGTTGCTCGGTGCGGATCTGTCGTTGCCCTACAGCAAGGACGTGCAGTACATGGCCAGCGCTACCAGCGAGCCTGCTCAAATGGTGCGCCTCGAGAACCGGACCGGTTACGGCCTGCGTGCCGGACTGATGATGAAGAAATCGATGTGTGCGCACATGGGCTTCTTCATATCGCCGGAGATCGGCTACAAACTGGTGCTAGACCACCAGGACTACGCGGGACTGTTGAACCTGCCTGAGCAGAACAACAACTTGAGCGATCGCTTCACACTGGGTATGCAAATGGGCATCTACCTGAAGCTCGATAAGAGCATGTGCCCGATGAAGAAAGGATAAGAGCGTTCCGTAATGGATCCTCGGAGTGCCGTATCGCATGATGCGGCACTCTTTTTTTGTGGCACACGTTCAAACGTTCGGGCCCGTCCACGCTTCAAAGCCTCACTTCCCGGGATATCGCGAACACGCTGTCAGGGACCATGCGCGTGTTGACCGGCATGGTGCTCGGATCCGCACCGTCCTGAAGAACGAACACGGTGTAGCCCTTCGCATTCAGCCGCGCCACATCCTCCGGCGATGGCGGCCACGCCCAAGTCTCAATGCCGGTGGAGAACATGAACCGCAGGTGGTGGTTCTGGTGCATGTTGAACAGAACGGCCTTCGCTTCCTGCGAGACGAACCGCTGCAACCGCGGAAGGTCGCGCATCACCTCGATGTTCTGCCTGCGCCACTTCGGGTCGCCCTTTTCCGTGACCTCGGTCGAATGACGTGCACTGACTCTGTCGTACCCGAACATGAAGCTCGCGAGCACAATTGATGCTGCCATGGTCGCAGGCACCCGCACGTTCTTCCAAGGAAGTTGCTCGGCGATGGAGACGATCGCGTGGCCCATGGCGATGACGTACAGTGGGAACAGCACCATGGTGTAACACAGCATCTTGGTTTGCGCGACCATGAAGAAGGCGTGCACCGCGATGACCAGCGATGCGATGAATATGCGTTCCGCCGCGCGCCCGCTGCGCCAGAACAGCCAAGCCAACGCCGGCAGCAGGACCCACAGCGTCAGTGGCGGGATCACCTTCCCGATGATATCGAAGTGATAGGTCCACGATCCCCTGTGGCCATCGATCGGCTCGGCGAAGTGGCGCGCCTTGAACGTCCATTCGTAGGCGGCTTCAGCGGGGAACCAATTGGTAATGTGCAGCACCCACGCCAAGACCGGTAGCAGCATCGCGCTTGCTGCGAGCAGGAGCCCTTTGAGCCTGTCCCAAGCGAACTTTCCTTGCAGTACCCACAAGCCCCACGGCAAGAACACACAAGCGCCGATGTACCACTTCGTAAGCACCGCGCATGCGGCGAACAGGCCGGTGAGCAACGCCCATTTCCAGAGTGGTGATCGCACGAACTCCAGCCATGCCCACCAACTGCACGCAACCACGGCGATGAACACGGCATCGTTGTGATCGGTGTTGAGGGCGCCGGACGTAAGCTCTTGCGGCAGGAATGCGAACGCGGCAAGAAAGGCGGCCACAAAGCCTGTGCGCTCATCGCGCAACAACGTGCCCAAGCGCCAGATCACCGGCACCAACACGGTCATCCACAGCACGCTGGGTATGCGCACCGCCCATACGTGCAACCCGAAGAGCTTCAACGAAAGGGCGATCTGCCAGAGAAAGAACGGCGGCTTGTGCAGCCAGAAATGTTGTTGGCTCCACGACGTGGTCAGCGGCATGGCGGTCTCCTTGTAGAGCATCGGTGTCAGCGGATCCGTCATCATGTTCTTCGCCACTACGGCGTGGAAGACCTCGTCCCAATCGTTGAGGAAGGGGTCGAGGAAGGCGGCGAGGAGGCGAAGCAGGAAAGCAGCGCCACTAAGAAGCAGGATCGCGAACCTTGGTCGCGACTTCCACTGCTGCACCGCAGCTACAATGGCCAGAAGGACCGTAGCCGCTATGAGGCCACGTTGCTCAGGAGTGAACGGATCGGCGAACATGTTGGGGCGAAGATGCGAGGTCAGGTGAAGTACGCGTCGGTCGCATGCAACGGCTACCGCCATTCCGGAACTTACCAAGAAGACAACCGCTCACTCCTTCAAAACCATCACCTCCGAAAGAAGTGGTGGCAAGGAGCGATCAGCTGCCGGGTCGCCGTAGTGGCTCAGCACGCAGGTCACATACCGATCGCGGACGGGCGCTACCACGTAGTAGGCAACGAGGTGATCACTGGTCTGGCCAAGGAACTTGACCACTTTCGGCATTTTGTAGATCACACGGAGCGCTTTTGCCTCGGCGCCCTCGAAAACCACAGCAACGGAATCGCGCTGAAGGATCTTGTTCTTCAATTTGGTCGCGTCCAGTTGCACGTCGATCAAACGGGATGCCCGCGCGCGGTCGTTTGTGATGCTCCAGTTCATCTGGCCCAAACCAGAGCATTGGCAGTTGTACGGTCCCATCCAATGACAGGCCGGTCCCAATGGGATCTTGCGCCCACAGAAGTCGATCTCCTGTGCTTCTCTCGCCGTCATCATGCCCTTGTAACCGGAATTCGCGTGGATACTGAGGACAAGTGACCGCTCGAACGCCCGCTCTTCCGGGCGCACTGTAGCGAACGCGATATACCAATAGCCTTTGCTACGGTCCGGAATGCAGTACGTGGTCTGGACTTGGTTGCCTGAGTCGGGTCGCTCTTCGAAGATCGCGTTCGGAACAGGGAGTTCGGGATCATCCTGCGCAAGCAATACCACTGACGGCTGTTGTTTCTTTTTCGTCTTCGCATACGCCGACTGGCTCGCGGGCCAGTCGTGGTACTCCACCTTGATCACGTATCCGTTCCCTTGGATGTAGGTATGCCCCTTCGTGTCGAGCATGCCATGGAGATCCTTGAGGATCGTATCGTTCGCACTGGCTTGTGCCAGCGCCGAAACTGACATGATGTGGGCAAGGCCGATGCAAAGGGTGTATCTCATCGCAGCGTGCATGTGATCCCTGCGCGTTACCCCACCACCACCTTCAACTTCGCGAACCGCAACAGCAATTGTTTCTGCCCGGAAGTCGGGAAGAAGATCGTGGCTTTCAGATCGGGGTGGCGCCCTTCGATGCTGAGCACCTTGCCCTTGCCGAAGCGCTCGTGCTCCACTTGTGCGCCCACTTCCAATCCTTCCACCGTGGTGAAGCCTTCGGCTGCGGGTGTCTTGTCGGCATCCACGCGCTTCAGTCCACGTTTGGCCACCATCGCTGGCGTGGGTGTGCTCGGTGAGGCAACGAGTTGTTTCGGTGCGACACGACGCGGTGCTTCACCGGGTTCGCGCTCGGCCGGTGCACTTGCACTGCGCCCGAAGATCTTCGACTTGCTCGCCCACGGAGCAGCGCGTTCGGTGCTGAAGGTGCGTTCGCTGAGGCTCGGCATCTTCAGGTACTTCGCATCGATCTCCTCGATGAACCGGCTGGGTTCGCAGGCGCTGAGGTTGCCCCAGCGGTAGCGGCTTACGGCGTATGTGAGCGTGGCGCGCGTGCGGGCACGTGTGATGGCCACATAGAACAAGCGCCGCTCTTCTTCCAGCTCTTGGCGGCTGTTCATGCTCATCTGGTTCGGGAAGAGGTCTTCCTCCAAACCCACCACATACACGAAGGGGAACTCCAAGCCCTTCGCGCTGTGGATCGTCATCAGGCTCACGCGGTCGTTGTCGTTCGGGTCGTCGCTCTTGTCGGCGTCGGTGAGCAGCGCAACGTCGATGAGGAAGTCGGGCAACGTGCGCGGCACATCGGCTTCCGGGTTATCGCTGAATTCCTTGATACCGTTCAGCAATTCCTGGATGTTCTCGTAGCGGCTGATGCCCTCCGGTGTGCGGTCGGTGTAGAACTCTTTCAGGATCCCGCTGGTGCGCGCGATGTGTTCGGCCAGTGCATACGCGCTGTGACTTTCCAGCATCGTGCGGTAGCTCTGGATCATCGTCACGAAATCGCCGAGGCTCTTGCGTGTGCCGCCGTGGATACCGGTTGCGGCTTGCGCCAACATCGTTGCGTCGCCGCGTTCGGGGAAGGCTGTGAGCAGATCCCAGATGCTCGTCTTCAGCTCGCTGCTCTGCACCGTCAATTTCTCGATCGTGGTCTGTCCGATGCCACGAGCGGGATAGTTGATGATGCGCTTCAGTGCTTCTTCATCCTGCGGGTTGCACGTGAGGCGGAAATAGGCGAGGAGGTCCTTGATCTCCTTACGCTGGTAGAAGCTGAGGCCGCCGAAAATGCGGTAGGGGATATTGAGCTTGCGCAGCCCTTCCTCCATGCTGCGGCTCTGGGCGTTGGTGCGGTACAGGATGGCGAAGCTGCGGTTGGGCATCTGCTTCTGCATCTTGTTCTCGAAGATGTCGTGCGCCACGAAACTGCCTTCCTCGTTGTCGCTGGGCGCGCGGTGCACGTGGATCGGTTCGCCCACTTCGTTCTGCGTCCAGATCGTTTTCTTGATCTGTTCCTTGTTGTGGTCGATGACGCTGTTGGCCGCGCCCACGATGGTGCCGGTGCTGCGGTAGTTCTGCTCCAGCTTGAAGAGCTTGTGGTCCGGGTAGTCCTTCCGGAAGTTGAGGATGTTCTGGATGTTGGCGCCGCGGAACGCATAGATGCTCTGGCTGTCGTCGCCCACCACCGTGAGGTTCTCGTGCCGTGCGGCCAGCGTCTTCACGATGTTGTACTGCACCAGGTTCGTGTCCTGGTACTCGTCCACGAGGATGTACTGGAAGCGCCCTTGGTACTTCACCATCGTCTCCGGATGGTCGCGGAAGAGCAAATTGGTGTTGAAGAGCAAGTCGTCGAAATCCATCGCGCCGGCGCGGAAGCAGCGTTCCGCGTAGGCCTTGTAGATCGCGCTCATCTGCGGACGGCCGGTGCTGTTGTCGGCGTTCACCAGTTCGCCATCGTTGGCGTATTCCACCGGCCCGATGAGGTTGTTCTTGCAGATGCTGATGCGGCCGTGCACCTGGCTCGCCTTGTAGATCTTGTCGTCCAACTGCATCTCTTTCACGATGCTGCGGATCAGGCTGCGACTATCGTCGGTGTCGTAAATGGTGAAGTTGCTCGGGTAGCCGAGCTTCTCCGCTTCGCTGCGCAGGATGCGGGCGAACACGCTGTGGAAGGTGCCCATCCACAAGTTGCGCGCTTCGGTGCCCACGCCCGGCACATCGGCGAGCAGGTGCGTGATGCGCTCCTTCATCTCCTTCGCCGCCTTGTTGGTGAAGGTGAGCGCCAGGATGCGGAACGGATCCACGCCCTTCGATGCCATCAAATGCGCAATGCGCACGGTGAGCACTTTCGTCTTGCCGGACCCCGCGCCCGCGATCACCATCATGGGGCCGTCGGTATTGGTCACCGCATTGTATTGTGCCTCGTTGAGGCCCTGCAAATAGTTCGTCACATCGGCGAAAGTAGCGGCGGTGCGCGGGTTGGATAGTGGTGCGTTGTCCACGATCGCAATGGCCAAGACTACTTCCGCTCCGGCATCGACACCAGTCGCGCGAGCAGCGTGCGGAAGAAGCCGTGCAGCACGAAGAGGTACAGGGCCATGCCGCCCCACAGGAAGATCTGGGTAATGGTCGCGATCTTCTCGCGCAGGAGGTCCAGCTCGGCATTCAGCGCGGGCAACCGTATGTCCAAATGGTTGATGGCGCGCAGGCGCTCGATATACATGTACAGCGCATCCTCGCCGAAGATGTCGAACTCCTCGTGCAGGATCTGCAACGTGATCACCGCGATGAACGGCACGACGCAGTTGCCGATGATCGTCATCACGGCGCGACTGGTCCGGTACGCCTTCAACCGGAAAATGAACGGCGCCTGCACGATCAACGCCACACCGATCCAGTAGTGGCTGTATAGCATGATGTCGCCGGGGTTGGGTCCGGTGCCATACTCGCTGTTGTAGGTGAACAGGAACGACAGGCAGAGGATGATGATGGGCACCAGGATGCACACCACGATGCTGATGAGGAAGGGCTGCCAGTAGATGTTCTTGAAGATGCCGATGAGCAGGGCGAGGCAGAAGCTGCTGATCACCACTATGTAGAACATCAACCAGAAATGAGCGAATTCGTAGTCCAGGGTCTTCGCGTCCCAGATGTCCTCCAGTTGGCGGTTCGCTCGATGTACCATGGAGGTGCTGCGGACTCGGTCCTTGAACTGCGCGATCACGCTGTCAACGGTGCAGCCGCTCGTGCCGCGGTAATAGGTGTCGGCGATCGCCAGTGCATTGGCGATGCGGTCGCGATCGATCTCGTTCGGTGTCCCCAGCGATGCCACGTAATGCACTTCCAGCAAGCTGTCGTTGAGGAAAGGGGTCTCGATGTTCTCTGACCCGGACCACATGTCGAAATTGTAGTACTGGTCCCCCGGCGTGAACGGACCGTGCTCCACGAAATAGAACGGGAAGTTGTTCTGGATGGAATCGATCTTGGGTTTGTAGTAGTTCGCCTTGTGCGGGTCCAGCGTTTCCGACGACCCGAATGCGGCTTCATTGAACGCGGTGACGTACTCGGAGTAGATCTGGTCCAGCGCCTTCGGTTTCTCCGGGTCACTGTTGCGTCGGTCCTTGTATTCGGCCAGATCCCTGAAGTACTGGTGCGACGAGGAGGAATAACCCCCGCTGTAGTCCATCTCCCACCCCTCGTAAGCACGGCCATTGCCATCAATGAACAGGAAGGCTTCCTTGTTCAACGCGTCCACTTCCGCAACGAACTGCTCATCGCCCACGATGCGATCGATGCGCCACGCCAACGTGAGGCCGATGGTGAACGGCAAGGAGAAGATGAGCGCGATGCTCACCATGTGGACGAGGAACTCACCCACTTCAGCGAAGGGATGGCGCAACCCGTTGCGACGCTCGACGGTGAAGAGCACCACCTTGTAGATCCAGAAGGCGAAGTAGAGGATCGCTGGTACGATCATCCAGCCGAAGAACTCCTCCGGATCGGGGAAGCTGCGGCGATCCACGCGCAGCAACATGCCGAAGCAGAAGAGCA